>NZ_LXOV01000013.1:0-245028 GCF_025331195.1 Mycolicibacterium llatzerense
CACGCTGCCAGGCTCGCAGTCGGCGACTGGATCGAACGGATCTACAACCGCCGACGAAGGCACTCCAAGATCGGCATGATCAGCCCAATCGACTTCGAGCACCGCCATCATCAGACGGCACAAGCCGCCTGACCCCGTGTCCACCATCCGGGGGCAACCTCACACTATGCCTTCACGGAACTATTTTGATAGTATGTTAACGACCAATAACTTCGGCTCAACCTGGGCGCTGCGGAGATGACTTTGAGAGTGGGGAGGTGGAGGTGAGTCGATCGCTGTCGGATGCACCGCGGACCGAGTATTCGACGTTCGGCCCGGCCGGGGAGCTTACGGAGAAACGAGCGCGGGTACCCTTCCTCATGGCGCAGGGACAACAACATGAGACACCACCTTGACTTCAAAGGTGTTGTGGCAACGGCAATCTCACCTTCGGCGTCGAAGCCCGCTGTAGCTGATCCGGTGCGGAATTGCTGATGTTCGCCCGCTTCTGCCGTGCCTCATCGGTCCTCCCTCAAGTGGCAACCGTCTTCGGCGCACTTACTGACCACGCCAACACACTCAGGGATGACCAAACAACGCGATTCCAATTTATAGCCACTGCACGCGAAGCAAGAGTTAAGGCGATCGATCCTTCGGAACGCCGCAAGGCGAGGGGTCGTCCAGCATTCGCCACGACAAATGAGACAAATGAATTGTCCAACCTCAATCCCACACGACCGGAGACCCCACACGATGCGTCGACCATTCGAAGACGGTTACTTCACGATGCCCGACGGCCACGAACAGCCGCGGTTGATTGGTTCCTACAGCCAAACCGCAGACAAGTACTTCTTTCCACGTCGGCGCCGCTGTCCGCTGACGGCAGGGGCTGTGGAGGATGTCCTGCTGTCGCCAACCGGTGAGCTGTACGCCTGGACCTTCGTAGAGTCGGCGTGGATGGGGAAAACGCGTTTCAGCTCCACCGGCGACGGCCACGGTGTCGGCCAGATTGAACTGCCTGAAGGCGTCCGTGTGCAGTCCATCCTGCGGGGCGGAATGGGTGACTGGGAGATCGGGATGCCCATGCAACTCGAGGTGTATCCCCTCGTCACCGAAGCCGACGGCACCGAGTTGTGTTCGTTCCGATTCGGCCCGGCGGGACAGGAGACACCCCAGTGATGGCTCGCGATGTTTATGTGATCGGCGTCGGGATGGTGCCGTTCGGCCAGCCGGACGCCAATGCCGCTGACCTGGGCTTTGAGGCGGCGGTAAACGCGCTCGAAGATGCAGGTATCGGCTTCGAAGCCGTGGGCTATCTGTACAACGGGTACATCAGCGCCGGTCTGCTCACTGGTGTCACACTCGCCAAGGATCTCGGTCTCACCGGCATCCCCATCTCTCACGTGGAGAATGCTTCGGCAACCGGATCGTGCGCCTTCCACGAGGCGGTCCAGGTGGTGGCGGGGGGTAGCGTCGATGTTGCGATGGCGCTGGGTTTCGACGACCTCAACCGAGCTGCGCCGGCTATCGGGGGCGACAAGCCGGGTATTGGCCAAGTGATTCTTCCGGCCGCGTTCTTCGCCATGTGGGCGACGCGGCGGATGTACGACGTGGGTACGACGGTCGAGACCTATGCCGCCATCGCCGCAAAGAACTGGAATCACGCTCGCCTCAATCCATATGCGCAGCGGCGGGCTGATCATGAGGTCACCGTGGAAGAGATTCTCGCTTCACGCATGATCTCCTACCCACACACCTCAAAGATGGCCTGTGCCGCTGGCTCAGGAGCTGCGGCCGCCATCGTCGCAACCCGAGAGGTGGCAGAGCGACTGGCCGGTTCACGTCCCCTGATTCGGGTGGTCGCCAGTCAGCAGCAGTCCGAGCAGTACGTCGACGGCCACATCTTCATGGGCGCGGTCGTCGGTCCGGGTGAACTCACCCAGACCACGGCCAAGGCCGCCTATGAGGAGGCCGGCGTAGGGCCGGCTGACCTTGATCTCGCCCACGTGCACGACGCTTTCCCGATCGAGGAACTGATGTACTACGAGCTTCTGGGTGTGTGTGAGGCAGGGGAGGGGGACAAACTCGTCGCCGAGGGGGCGACAAGTTTGGGTGGTCGGATCCCGTTCTCCACCGACGGCGGGCTAATCGGTCGCGGACACCCCGGTGGTCCGACCGGCCTGGCTCAGATCTGGGATGTGACGCGGCAGCTCCGGGCCGAGGCGGGGCCGCTGCAGGTCGAACGAGCCCGCACCGGGCTCGCTCACATGATGGGTGCTGGCGCGGTCTGCGTAATTCACATTCTGCAGTCCACCGCGTAGCCGGCGGCTCGGTAGCGCAGACCTTCGAGTTGGAGGGCCACACCATGCTTGCGACTAACACCGCAAGCTTCGCAGCGGGGACGGGAGCGCAGATGGAGCCGCCGCGGCAATCCGTTCAGCGCGTTTCCCACTGGAATGTGGCTCGCGTTCGATCGCTCAGGTAGCCGCGAGGGTATACGGGCGTTCGGTCGGGTGAAGTCTGTCGTCGCTGATCGGACCACCCGCATGAATGGTGCTGTCTTTGTTCGACGACGTTAGAGAACCCGCCCCGCGGGGCAACGAAATGAAAGGAATTGGCATGGATGGTTTTAGCTACGACGGGAAGGTCGCCATCGTCACCGGGGCTGGAAACGGCGTCGGTAAAGAGCATGCGATGTTGCTGGCATCACGCGGCGCGCGCGTCGTCGTGAACGATGTCGGCGGCAGCGTCGCCGGTGTGGGTGCCGACTTGACCCCCGCGGAGGCCGTCGTGAAGGAGATCGAAGCAGCCGGCGGTGTCGCGGTCGCCGACGGTCACAGCGTGGCGACCCAAGAAGGCGGGGTGGCAATCGTACAGACTGCGATCGACGCCTTTGGGCGAGTCGACATTCTCGTCAACAACGCCGGCATCTTGCGAGACAAGTCATTCCATCATCTGACGCCAGAGTTGCTCGACCCGGTGATAGACGTCCACCTCTACGGCACCATATGGGTGACGCAACCCGCGTTCACGAGAATGCGTGATCAAGGCTACGGGAGGATCGTCAACACCTCGTCGGCCGCCGGCATCTTCGGCAATTTCGGTCAGGCAAACTACGGGGCCGCGAAAATGGGGATCGTCGGCTTCACGCGTGTGCTTGCACAGGAGGGCGCGAAGTACAACATCAAGGTTAACGCGATCGCACCGATGGCGCGCACGCGGATGACCGAGGAACTTCTGGGGCCGGTCGCAGAGAAGCTCGATCCTGCACTTGTCGCCCCGGTTGTGGCCTATCTATGCCATGAGTCGTGTGATCTCACGTCGAGGATCTTCTCCGTTGGGGGCGGGCGAGTAGCGGAGATTTTCATTGGTGTGACGAAGGGGTTCGCATCGCCGACGCTCGATATCGAAGCAGTCCACGACAACCTCGAGGCGATCTGCGACCGAGACGGCTACATCACTCCGACGCAGGCTAATGACGAGATCGGCTTCGTAATGAAGGCGCTCGGCTGACGATGAACGCACGACGAGAAGGGGCTACCTCATGGCAGTGATCGATTTGCTGAGCCGGGCCGCCGAGCTCCAACCGGACAAGCCCGCCGTCATCGCCGATGACGGCGCAGTGACCTTCCGAGAACTCGATCTCGCCAGCAGTCGGGTCGCCCACCGATTGCACGCCGTCGGTGTTAGCCGCGGTCAGAAAGTGGCCATGCTTCTCGCGAACGACCAGGCCATGCATTTCAACGCCGCGTACTGGGGAATCCACAAACTAGGTGCCGTGCCGGTGCCGCTCAATACCAGGTGGGCTGCGCCGGAGAAACAGTATGTGCTCGAGCACAGCGACGCCGTGGCGGTGATCAGCGGACCCGCCCACCGTGACGTCCTAGTCCCACTCGCCGCAGGGCGAGAGGTCGAGCTCGGCGGTCGTCCCGGCCGCTTCAAGCTCCAACATTTCTTCGTGACGGGCGGCGAAGCACTGGACGGCCTTCATCCCCTCGGCGACGTGACGGGTGAGGGGTCGACGGACGTGCCTGCCCTCGAACCTCCCCCTGGGGCCGATGACCCGGCAGACCTCCTCTACACATCCGGTACGACGGGGATGCCCAAGGGCGTGTTGGTGCCCGAGGGCAATCTCGCAGATGAGCCCGGACAGGCGAATCTCAGTGCGCTTCTTGGTGCGCTCTTCGGCGACAGCCTGCTCCACGCCGTTCCCCTGTTTGGCTTTACGGGCTGCCACGGACTGATGCTCCTCAGCGTTCGTGCAGGCATCACGCAGATCGTGCTGCCCCGCTTTGATCCGGAACAGTTGCTCGCTTCGATCGAAAAACACCGAGCGACGTCGATCATGGGGGTGCCCACCATGCTGAACTTGGCTATGAAACACCCCAAGGTGAAGGATCACGACTACAGCTCGCTTCAGTTCGTCTTCTTCGGAGCAGCACCGATTCAACCCGACACGGTGCGCAAGATGTTGGAGATCTGGCCGACAGTGAAGATGCTGAACGGCTACAGCCTCACCGAGGCAGGTGCCGGTGCGGCCTGCATGCTCGGTCCCGACCCGCAAGACATACTTGCCCGTCCGGGTTCCGTCGGCCGACCTCTGGGTTGCGAGGTCGTCGTGGCCGACGATGACGGTAACCCGCTCCCGCAAGGTGAGGTGGGCGAGATCTGCTTCAGGTCGGAGACCCCGCGGCGCAGCTACTACAAGGGTGAGCAGACCACCACAGAGCTTTGGCGCGGCAACGTGCTGCACACCGGTGACGTCGGGTATGTCGCTGAGGACGGCTACGTCTATCTGACCGACCGCAAGAAGGACATGGTCTTACGCGGCGGCTACAACATCTTCGCTATCGAGGTCGAGCGCGTGCTGCTTGAGATGCCCGAGGTCCTGGAAGCCGCCGTCATTGCGGTGCCACACCCCGACCTGGGTGAGGATATTCTAGCGGTCATCGTGCCCCAGGCGGGGTTCGGTGGCGAAGATGATGTCAGCGCCGAACGGGTCAACCAGTTCTGCCGGCAGCACCTCGCTGATTACAAGTGCCCACGCCACGTTGTTGTCGTGGACGAACTGCCGAAGAATGCGATGGCCAAGGTAATGAAGGCCGAACTCCGACAACGCTTCCGTGAGTACGTGCTCGACCGACGGTGAATCGCCGCAGACCGGACAGGTGATTCGTCTTAACTTCAGTAGTCTCTTGACAGAGCGGCGGCAATCGGCGTGGCGTTGTCCCCATAAGCCCTGGGTGCAGCCAGACAGCGAAGCCGGCCGGCGATCAAGCAAGGCGTGGAACTGGGCCACTTGAAGCATCGGGGCTGTGACGTGATCAGAAATTTCACCAGAATCGGTCACCCGATAGAACACTGCGTAATCCATTGCACAGCAACGGGATTGACCTAGATGTAGTTCCCATACAGGTTGTGAACGGCGTGGTGAGCGCAGATAGGTGAGGACCTCCGGTATCGGTGTGGTTACCACACGAGGTTGTCCCGAGTTCCGTGGAACTGCGGCTGCGGCCCGGTGAGCGTCAGGCTGCGCTCAGCTTGTCATTGTGCACGACGGGTCCGACAGTTTCGGCGAACTGATGCTCACGAGCGGTGCGCAGTGCCGCGAGGTGCAGGTGGCCATTGACGCGGCGGAACCGCTTGCCGGCTGGCAACGGCCATGTAGAAGTCTTCGTTTTTGGCCGGGGAAAGTCCCCACTCAGTTGCGGTGATTGGCTAACTTTTTAGGGTCCCGTTCCTGTGGTCGGCGTGGCGCATCCGGTAGGACTGGCCGGAGGTGATGACGATGCTGGCGTGGTGCAGCAGGCGGTCCAGGATGCTGGCTGCGGTGGTGTGTTTTGGGCAGGAAGCGGCCCCGCTGCTCCCACGGCCAATGTGAGGCGACGGCCAGCGAACGGCGTTCATAGCCGGCGGCTACGATTCTGAACAACAGTTTGGTGCCGGTGTCATCGAGCGGGGCGAATCTGATCTCGTCGAGGATGTGTCAGCGGTCATGTAATTCCTCCAGGTGTGGGCGTGAGAGATGGCCGCATCGCTAGGGATCGACCGGAAAACGATCCGTAAATACACCGCCCCGGCGATCGCTGAGGGCATCAAACCGGGCGGGCCACCGCTATTGTTGACGACGCCTGAAAACTGACCCCCTATCGACGCTACGGGGTCAATTTTCGACCGTCGTTGACAGCTATCGATGGAGCAGTGGGCAGTCAAAGCGGCGCAATGGTTTCCGGCACTTCAAGATCCGACCGCCCGCGCAGTTACGTGGCCGGCAATCGCCGGGCACGCCGAGCAGATTATGGACTGGCTGGCCGCTGAGGTGACGGTGGCCAGGATCGCCCAACGGCTGCGTGACGAGCATGACGTGGCCGCGTCGGAGTCGTCGGTGCGGCGTTGGGTCGCAGCATATTTCGCAGAGGAAGCGGCACGACAGAAGGTGACGGTGCCGCGTGGTCCGGTGGATCCGGGTAGCGAAGCGCAGACCGATTACGGCAAGCTCGGGATGTGGCTCGATCCGGGCAGCGGCCGGCGGGTGGCGGTATGGGCGTTCGTGATGGTGCTGTCTTGTTCGCGGCATCTGTTCCTGCAACCGGTGCTCAAGATGGACCAAAAATCATGGTGCGCATCGCATGTGGCGGCATTTGAGTTCTTCGGCGGGGTCCCGGCCCGGTTGGTGATCGACAATCTCAAGACCGGGGTCGACAAGCCCGATCTCTACGACCCGAAGCTCAACGGCACCTACGCCGAACTGGCGGCGCATTACGGCACGCTGATCGATCCGGCACGGGCCAGCAAGCCCAACAACAAACCCCGGGTCGAACGCCCCATGCAGTACGTGCGCGTCTTTCTGGCGGGGAAGGGAATTCACCAGCATCACGGCGATGTAAGCCGAAGCGATCCGGTGGAGTCTGCAGGTCGCCGGAATGCGGAACTCGTGGGCTCTCGATGGTGGGCAGCCGGTGCGGGTATTCGAAGCCTCGAAGCAGGTGAGCTGGCACCGCTACCGGCGGCGCCGTTCACGCTATCGGTATGGTCCATTGGGGTGGTGGGCTCGGACACCCACATGAAAATCGGCAAAGCCCCTGTATTCGGTGCCATGTCGGCTGATCGGGCAACGGCGGCACGCCCGCACCAGCGGCGACATCGTGCAAATCTTCCGTGACCAGAACGTCGTGGCCACCCACGTGCTGCACCTGTCGAGGCGGGCAACCAACCTGGAGCACTACCCTCCGGAGAAGATCGCCTTCCACCTGCAAGGCCCGACCTGGTGCCGCAAGATCGCCGCCGAAGTCGGCCCGGCCTGCGAACTGGTGATCGGTGAGTTGTTGTCACCCAATGCGATCCACCGCCTGCGCGCCGCTCAGGGGACACCGCGGCTCCGCGAAAAGCACGGCATGGACCGTCTGGAAGCTGCCTGCGCCCGCGCCATCGACGCTGGCGATCCCGACTCGGTAAACCTTCACTGACAGCCGCTGCGTGCGGAGGCACTGGAGTTGGCAGAGCCCCGCAAAACCCGAGCCGAAACGAGCACGTCGACTTTCTCCACCTCCGGCGCTTCGTGCGTCTTCGGTAAGGATGCGGCCCGGATTGATGTCATTCGACGCCAATCAGCGTTGTTAACCGTCGATCGCTACTGATGGAGACGATAGACCAACGAATGCGATCGGAAAAGGGCCACTAACAACTTCTAGCGCTAAGTCCCCTGGGGCGATGGGGGTTTCGGGGTTTTCTAGGTTTATATGCGCCAGCCGCTAACGGAGCACCGATGCTAGGGTACCTCAGCGACTACGGCGATGCGTTCGCCGTAGTGGATGGCAGTGAACTGCGATCCGGGTACGAATGGCAGATCTAGCCGGGCGACGTGCTTTCCCGCGACCGCCGCGCCATGTCCGACAGCTTCCCGCACCATGAGGTGCGTTCACATGGGATTCGTGACAGGAACGACAGCCTGCTCGCCGCCAGATGGGCCGGGCTCACCATTGAGCCACCGCCGGAATCGACCATAGTGCTCGACGGGGTCCCGTTCGACGAAGCGTGCCCGCGCGTGGCACAGCAACGTGTCTGTCTCGGGCAGTAGGATCTCGGCACGAATAATCCAGTGGCCGCGCTCATCGCGCGATTCTGGCCAGGCGTGGATACGCAGTTCACGCTCCAGGGGAACCGGGCGCCGGAACTTGACCTCCATTTCGGCGGTAACCGCCAAAACCGCCGCAGCGATCGGCACCGCACCGCATGCCTCATCCAGTGCGCCCATCACTGACCCGCCGTGCACGACGCCCCCGGCTCCCTCGTGGTCTGGCGCGAACCACGCCGTACCTTCAACCGCGTCGCACTCGGCGACGCGGTGCAAACGCATGCCGAATCGACAACGGTTCATCGCACGGCAGCCCGCACAAAGGAGCTTCCCGAACTCGAGGCTGAACAGCGGCTCGTCGTCATCGGGCCCCATCGGAGTACTCATTGGGGCAGGCTATCAAGCAGACCATTCGGAAGCCGCGGATTCGCGTCGTGATGTTAGTCACGGATAACGTCTGTCCGCAATGCGCAGAAACGCCACCCGGCCGACCCCACCCCCGTGGACAACATCGGCGTCGGCATCCGATCATCCCGAGGTGCTCGACGATGATGAACGCAAAGAGTGAGAACGGTTGCGCACAGAGAACGCCGAATTGCGTTTGGACCGTGCGTTTTTGAAAAGGACGCAGCCTTCTTCGCCTCCGAACAGAACTGGTAGAGATGTACCGGATCATCGAAGCGGAGAAGGCCAACTTCACGATCGTGCGGATGACTGGACTGTTGGAGGTGTCCCGGTCGGGCTTCTACAAGTGGCGCACAGCCCGTGCGGCGGGGCCCACGCCGGCCCAGCAGCGCCGTGAGGCGATCGACGTCAAGGTCAAGGGTTTCCACGACGCCTCCGATCAGGTGTACGGCGCACCGCGCATCCTGGCCGATCTGCGTGAAGACGGGGAGGTGATCTCCCGCAAGACGGTGGCGGCCTCGATGCGCCGCCAACGCCTGGCCGGGATCAGCCCGCGGAAGTTCACCCCGGTGACCACCGTGGTCGACCTCGACGCACACCGCCCCAACGACCTGGTCAACCGTCGATTCGACCGCGGTGAGCTCGACAAGGTCTGGACCTCGGACATCACGTACTTGCCCACCGGTGAGGGCTGGCTGTACCTGTGCGCGGTTCGACGACGGGTGCTCGCGGCGGGTCCTGGGTTGGGCAGTCGAGGACCACATGCGCACCGATCTGGTGGAGTCCGCACCGTCGATGGCAGTGGCGCTGCGTGGGGCCTTGCCCGCACAGGTCATCTTCCACGCTGACCGTGGCACGCAGTACACCCTGGGACAATGCCCAGGCCGAATCCTTCTGGAGCACACTGAAATCGGAGTTCTGCCACCGATACGCCTGGCCCACCAAGCACGCTGCCAGGCTCGCAGTCGGCGACTGGCAACGACGGTTAGCGCCACTCTGAACCTGGGTCGTGACCCGCGCTCGCGCTCAGCTGATAGGCCATGAGTAGTCGCTGGGCGGATCCTCGATGGAGGTTCGGTTCGGAGGAGGCTACTGATGGCGGTGTTAGGAGTTGCGCTTGATCCATCGACGGTGATCGTCGCCGTAGATCCGGGCAAGGTGTTCAGTCGGGTGTGGATCAGCAACGGTTCGGGGTTGCTCGCCGATCCGATGTCGCTGTCGGTCTCGCGCGATGGCATCGCCCAGCTCGAGCTGGTACTGAACAAGCACGGTCCGGGCGTGCCGGTGATTGCGATCGAGGCGACGGGCAGTTTGCATCGGCCATGGGTCACTGAACTGGAACGTCGGCATCCAGGTTCGGTACGACTGTTTGCTCCCTCGGAAACGAAATCGGCTCGTACACAACTGGGTTCGGGCAGGTTCAAGACCGATGATCGTGACTGCGCAGCCTTGACGTACATGGCACGCCAAGGTGGTGGTCGACGATACGGCCAGCTGTTCGGGGTCGAAGCGCTCCGCACCGCCGTGCGGCATCGCCGCGGGTTGGTGGCCGACCGCAAGGTCGCTCGACAGCGTCTGCACGAGCAACTCAACGCCCTGTGCCCTGGATTGTCGGCGCCGTCGGGCCACGGCCGGTCCCTGGCGCTGGAGACCTCGACTGGCTTGGCGGTGCTGGCGTGTGCTGCCGCATTTGCCGGACGGCCACCGCAACTTCGGTCATTGATGTGCCGGGCACCTGGGCCCTTGACAACGACGACCGCTCGCTACTGGCTGCAACGATGGCACCGATGTCTGCCTCCGCCGGCCGATGCCGAACAACGCGCTCGTCGGTTGACCCGCGACTTGGATCGTTATCGCCGTCTGCGCGAGGACATCGATGCTATCGACCTGGAAATCGGGGCATTGCTTTCCGAAACTGACGGCCAGATCCTGACCACACTTCCCGGCGTCGCCTCGATCCGCGCGGCGGCGTTCGCCGCACACAGTTTGCCTATCGAAAGGTTCCCTGATGCCGATCATCTTTACTCGGCAACGGGTTTGGCGCCTGCTCTCTACCAGTCAGCCACCCTGCACCGACGCGGCCGAATCTCTCGACAAGGACTGGCAGAGCACCGCGATGCCCTGATGGGTATTGCCTGGGGCCTCTCGCAATTTTCGCCGTCGTTCACCGAACGCGACGCCGAACTACGAGCGCGCGGCATGGCCCCGATCCAGGCCCGCGTCGCGCTCGCACGCCATGCATGCCGCCTGGCATACCGACTACTTCGAACCCAACAACCCTTCGATGAACAGCGCTATCGTCAAGGAAGGCTCAGCGGCGAACGGTGACGGCCACGATAGCTATGCCGCACGACGGCGCAAACTAGCTTGCCGCCCGCTCGCCCTGGGCCGCCATCACGGCGCACACGAAAGCCTGCCGCTCACGGCGACTAATCAGCCTGCCGGAACACGACGGCCCCCGCCAACCAACACCGACGCACTGTTCATCGCGTCAAAAGCCGAGCGACCCGCCCGGCCAATCAACAACGCGCACACTCACCCTTGACTGCCAGCGCGAAAGCTAGGTCGCGGGAAGCCGTCGTCGGATGTCTTGTCCGCTCCAGGGTCGCGTGCAGCCGTCATTGACGGCTAATCGCCGCAGCGGGCTGACCGTACACGGCGACGACGACCGTTCGATCGAGGCTGTTCTCCGACCAGACACCGATTTCCGTGTTCGCGCAGTTGGATATGGTCGACATCGCGGTGGGATCGTAGTACCACCGGTTGAGAATCTCTAGTCCGCTGATTGCGAGCGCCGGATTGATCGCGACGGTTTCGGCTACGACACCAGCATAGCCAGCGTTCCGCGCGCGGTCCGCGACGGTGGAGCCGTCGGATCCGATATCACCGTCGAGACCGCGGTTGTTGAGGACGTCAATGGTGTGCCACTGTGCGGCCAACCGCAGTTGCGGATTGATCACCACGTCGTTGGTACAGCCGGCCTGTCTCTGAATGGTGTAGACGTTGGCCGCAACGCCGTTGTTGAGGCGCTGATTGTCCGCCCATGCAGGCTGCGCGAACGGCATCGCGCACATCGCGATTAGGATTGCCCCAGACGTGTAGGCGCACGCCGTATTTCTCATAATGTCATTTCGGCTCGAAACCGGAGATCAGCCAACGATCCCCGGACTTGTCCAACGTCACCTCGACTGCGGATGCGGTTTCCGATGGCGCATCGTGGCCGATCACCACGGTCTGGTTGATGAAAACCAGAACGACTGCATGGGTGGCAGTGACTGAGGTCGTGGATGCCGCAGGCACCTCAGCGGTCGCCGAGATTCGCTTCTGTAGTGCTCCAGGTATGACGACGTCGTTGGTGAGCGACGTGTAAGTGTTTCGGAAGTCGCCGGTCAGGAGATCCCGCGCCGCAGTGAGCTTCGCCTTCACATTATCGGGAGTGTAGGACAGGAGTTCCACGGTTCCGTCCTTCGCTGCCTGCACTGAGGATTGGGCCGCGCTTTGTGTGACCCGCGCCGTCCGATAGTGGTAAGACAGTAAACCAGCCGTGACAGCAAGTGCCAGCATTACAGCGGGCATAAGTACGAACGCCACTAGCTTTCGGAAACTTTTCGGACACCGCCTAACTTCGACCACTGAAGTCTGCGATCCCGGATCCAGTTCGTTCCCAGTTTCTTCACCGCATTCTCGATCTCCGGGCTCGTCTCGAATATCCGGCGCGCCGTCTGCTGCAGGAGCTTCCGGTACCGTGTGGGCGTAGTCGGCGGCGTCCCCTTCAACGGCGAGACTGTTAGCGGCCGCCGGCTTTCTCCGCTGCCGGATCACGGAACGAAATCCACGTTCGCTACTTTGACTTCGTTATCCACCTTTTGAACGGCGATCCGAATCCTCCAGGTGCGTGGGTCCGACTCCGGCGCCATCGCGCTAGATGTTCGGACGCTCACAGCGACCATTACCTGGGCTGTATCCTTTGTCGCCGACTCTAAGCCCGACGCGGTGACTGTGCCTGTGGTCACAGACTTCGAGTCCTTCACGGCATCGATGAACGGTTTAGATTGCGAAGCGAAGTCGTCGCGGAAGGTTCCGGTCGCGGCGTCCAAGATGCGCTTGACGTCCGCGTCCGCCTGGCGCCAGTCAAGAGTGGTCAGATCGATTGCCCCCTGCCGAGCCGTTTGCTCGAAGATCGCGCGCTGATCGGCTACGCGGTCATTGCGGTTCACCTCGAATCCGAGCCAGCCAACGAGGGCGCCGAGGGCTACTACGATTGCGATTCCCACGTTGATGGCCATGCGGTACACATGCAGCACCGCGCCATCGTCATCCGGTGCGGCCGGAATCGACTCCGCGTCGCTAGGCTCGAGATCGGTCTGTGTGGCCGCGTTCGTCGCGGTGTCACCCTCCACAATTTCGTCGTCGCCGTTCAGCGTCTGATGTTCATCCGCTTCAAGAGGACCGTCCTCTTCGGGGAGTGACGATGCGGATCTCTTCGTAGTGCGGCCGAGCACGCGGTTTCCCCTATCGCATTGGTGGCAGCGAAATGTCCTGCCACGTTCGGTGTTGTGTTGCGTTTGGCGAGAGGTCGGTCGGCAGGTAGGGCTTTCCGTCGAGACCGACGTACCGTTTTACGAAGCCTACTTTGTTCGTGCGTGCGGTCCGTACCGTGAACGGGAACAATCTCGCCTTAGGCGGCACCGAGACCGGCGCCGACAGCAGTGTCTGGCATGGGTGTACGCAGCCCGCGACCGGGTGGTGCAGCATACGGACGAACGTGCGCAGCGTCATCGCGCACGACCGAGAGTTCACGAGCTGGTATCGCCTCCAGCGTCGCATGTAGGACGGTTGCACAGTGGCCATCTCCGCAAGGTGGGTTCAGTTACTACCTGGGCCCGAAGGCCATGACTCAGTAGCGTCGAGTGAACTCAAATTAACCTAGAAGCTCGACCCGAGCAAGCATCGATGCCCAACAAGTAGACGTCTTGACGAGTCGCGACAGCGTTTAAGGGCGGAATGGGCCGCCGTCTATCCGCACCCTTCGTCACTGATTGCACTGATTGTCGGGCGGACGCCTGGGTTTTCAAGCAATCTCCTCATCCCGAGCGGCATCGTCGGTCGTCGGCAAGACGATGCGCGCCGTCCAGCCCGTAACTGCTGCTAACAAACTGGTGTCGACGTTCATACCGCGGTTGGCTACCATACAGATAACGATCGGGAGGTTGAGGACCTAAGTGACAACAATCAGGGTATCTCCAGAAGCTACTTCATCTGCGGCCGAGAGGATTTCGCTCTCCGTTGCCGGGGTGCGCAAGGCCTTCGCCGACGGACTCACACGTGACGTGGGGTGGCGCAAGCGGCAGTTACTGGCTCTTCACGCGCTTGTGGCAGACAACGAGCAGGCGATTTCCGCCGCGCTCGACGAGGATCTCGGCCGTCCGCCGTTCGAAGCCTGGCTCGCCGATGTCGCGAGTGTGTCGGCCGAAGCGACTGACGCCGCAAAGAACGTGGCGAAATGGGCTCGCCGCAAATACCGACGCCTCGAGCTTTCGCAGCTACCAGGTCGCGGATGGATCGAGTACGAGCCCTACGGCACTGTGCTGATCATCGGCGCGTGGAACTTCCCATTCGCGCTAACTCTCGGGCCGGCGGTCGGTGCCATCGCCGCCGGCAACACGATCGTGCTCAAGCCATCCGAATTGGCGCCGGCGTCATCGACCCTCATGGCCGAACTGGTTCCGCATTACCTAGATCCGCGCGCGGTCGCAGTCGTGGAGGGCGACGGCGGAGTCAGCCAGGAGCTCATCCAACAGGGTTTCGACAAGATCTGTTTCACCGGTGGTACCGAGATCGGACGCAAGGTCTACGAAAGCGCGGCCGCCCAACTCACTCCGGTGACCCTCGAACTCGGTGGTAAGAGCCCGGTGATCGTAGCTGCTGATGCCGATCTCGACGTGGCGGCTAAGCGGATCGCGTGGACCAAGCTGATTAATTCGGGCCAGGTCTGCATCGCGCCGGACTATGTGCTGGCCGAAACCAGCATCAAAGACGAGCTGGTGGATCGAATCAGACAGTCCGTCGAAGCGTTCCAGGCCGAATCTGTCGGCGGCAAGCGGATCGTCAACGGGCGTCACTACGACCGGTTGGCGGGCGCGATTGCCGCTACGACTGGCGATGTGGTTATAGGCGGCGGCTGCGACAGGGACGCGTTGGAGATCGAGCCGACCGTTGTCGTCGATCCCGCGTTGGACGAGCCTCTAATGACCGAGGAGATCTTCGGGCCCGTATTGCCTGTCGTTTCCGTTCGTAATCTCGATGAAGCGATCCGCTTCGTCAACGCGCGGCCCAAACCGCTTGCGGCCTATCTGTTCACGCGATCCCGGTCCATCCGCGAGCGGGTGATCCGGGACGTGCCCGCCGGCGGCATGGTGGTGAATCATCTGCTCTTTCACTTCGCCACTACTCGGTTGCCGTTTGGTGGAGTTGGACCGTCTGGGATCGGGGCTTATCACGGCAAGTTCGGTTTCGAGGAATTTAGCCATCGCAAGTCGGTCCTCACCAAAACGACCCGTCCAGATCTGTCCAGGCTGGTCTACCCTCCGTATTCGGACTTGGCTTGGAAACTGGCCCGCAAACTCTTCTGACGCTTCCGCAACGAACACCGATTCTGAGCTGCACAGGTGTTGATAAAACGGCCGCGTTTCCGCACCGTGGCACCGGCAGGTGAGTTTCGGCCCCGGCGCAGCGAATAGGCGAGATGATGACCAACTATGGTATCGACCGCACACGTGGCTTCCAAGAGTGCCGCACTGCGTCCTGTCTGGTGGCAAGCAAGGTTCCGTGATTGAGGCCGGCGATCGGCGATACCGTTCAAAGCATGGACGGCGAATGTGCTTGCGCCCTTGCCATATTCGCATCGCAGGTGATTGACTTAACTGAATTTGAGCGGTATCCGAGAAGTAGCGATCGAAGTGTGAGGGCTCTGGTATTTGAGCGTTCGCCTCTGATCTCAGATCCCGATTGACATCGACCACGACGGAGTGACGACTCCGGTCACGTGACCTTGTCAGCTGGGGTTTCCCATACGTCAAGTCGTGCTGAAGCATTGCGCGACAGCGCATTTAACGAACGACAGAAGGAGTTTATCGATGGCCGTTTTTGTCGATGAGGATGAAGTCTATACCTATCTGGGTGGAATATTCCGGCGTGCAATGGAACAGGACACCCTCGCCAGCAAGCTCGCTGAATCGGGTGTAATACTCCGGATTCACTACACCGACCCTGACGCGAAGATCACCGTGGATATGTCCAACAAACTTGTCGAGACCGGTTCGCACAGTTCGGTCACTCCAAACGTTGAGTTGTTCATGACGGCCGATACCGGCAACCGATTCTGGCTCGGCAAGCTCAATCTGGCGATGGCGATGGCTAAAGGCACGGTCCGCGCGAAAGGACCGGTGCCGAAGTTGATCAAACTGATTCCGCAAGCCAAGAATCTGTTCCCGGAGTACCGATCGATGTTGGACGGCGCCAACAGGCAGGATCTTCTCGACGCGTAGGAGCGGTGCGGCAACAAACTTTTCTGGGGCGTCACTGAAACCAATTGGTCTGACTATCCGATTTTACTTCGAAGCGGTTTTACATTTCAAAGAATCTACTTGTACAGGAGGTCGACGGATGAAAACACGTGCTGCAGTACTTTGGGGCCTGGGACAGAAATGGGAGATCGAGGAGGTCGATCTCGATCCACCCGGGGCGGGTGAGGTTCTAGTTCAACTGGCGGCGACCGGATTGTGCCATTCCGACGAACACCTCGTCACCGGAGATCTCCCGTTCCCTCTCCCAGTTGTCGGCGGCCACGAGGGCGCCGGAACGGTGGTCGAAGTTGGCGCAGGGGTCGATGATATCGCCGAAGGCGACTCGGTAATCCTCACGTTCTTACCGGCCTGCGGCACATGCTCTTACTGCGCGCGCGGTATGGGGAACCTCTGCGACATGGGCGCGGCGCTCATGATGGGTCCGCAGATCGACGGTACGTACAGATTTCACTCGCGCGGCGAGGATGTCGGCCAGATGTGTCTGCTCGGTACGTTCTCCGAATACACGGTGGTTCCGAAGTCGTCAGTGGTCAAGATCGATCAGGGCACCCCCTTGGACAAGGCCGCCTTGATCGGATGTGGCGTAACGACGGGATACGGTTCGGCGGTCCGAACAGGAGAAGTGCGCGCGGGCGATACGGTCGTGGTCGTGGGAGCCGGGGGCATCGGCATGAATGCCATCCAAGGTGCCCGGATCGCCGGCGCCCTCACGATCGTGGCGGTCGATCCGGTCGAATTCAAACGGCAGCAAGCGACGACGTTCGGAGCGACGCACACCGCGACGTCGATGAACGACGCGTGGGATCTCGTTAGTGATATCACCAGAGGCAAGCTCGCCGACGTGTGCGTGCTTACGACGGATGTCGCTGAAGCCGCATACATCAGCGAGGCGTTGGCTCTCGTGGGTAAGCGCGGCCGGGTCGTCGTCACCGCCATCGGGCACCCCGAGGAAACGTCGATGTCGGGATCTCTTCTAGAATTGACACTGTACGAGAAGCAAATTCGAGGCGCACTTTACGGTTCGTCGAACGCGGCGCACGACATTCCCCGCCTGGTCGAACTCTACAACGCCGGATCGCTCAAGTTGGACGAGTTAATCACGCGCGACTACACGCTCGACCAGATCAATCAGGGCTACGAAGACATGCGATCGGGCCGCAACATCCGAGGTCTCGTCAGGTTCTGACGACGGAGCGGACGCCAATGTCGTGGCGCTGTGTTTCGTCTTTGGCACGAATACGGCGGCAGTCGGCTCGGCTTCAGCGCGCGGTGAAATCTGGTCGGCCGCAGGTCGCTTCGAGAAATTGTGGGGCGATCTGACGTGTCACGCTCACAAGCAGACTGGTGAGGACTCTTCGCGGTTGTCGGCCTTCCAATCGCTTGCGTCCGGCGAGTGGTGTTGGTGTACCAGTCGGACATAAATAGCGGTTTTGGCCGCAAGGACACCCGTCGCCGACGGCGATGCGGGGTGGAATGCGAGACCGACTTCGGCTGCCGGGGTACGCTCACCGATACAGGTGATGGTCGGTGCCGGGTGTACGCGTTGATCGTCACCGCCGTGTAATCCGGTTGACACGTCTGCCTTCGTGATCACGTCACAGCCAGCTGTGCCACACATTGCGATGCGGCGGCGGCCAAAGCACAGAGCCCGGCCTGACGCGCTATGCGCGTAGCGTACCTGACTGCGCGCAGATGCCCACCGAACACGTGGGTCCGGTAGTTACGCGCGATGTGGTTCATTAGTTCCCGCTGGCCGAACTTGTTTCCGAAGCGGCCAGGAGTTCGGCGCGGTCGGTGGGAAGACATTTGGTGATGGCCCGTTTAGCAAGCATGAAATCGCGTGGTCGATTGACGCAGTCGGCGGCGATGAGTTCGCCATCACGGAAGTAAAAGCAACTGAATTCTCTATGGCGCGACGGATCGCCGCTGAGCACGACTTCGTCGTATCCGGTGTTCAGACCGGCGATCTGGAGTTTGAGATCGTACTGGTCGGACCAGAACCACGGTAGCGCAGCGATGGCGCTGCGCTTCCCGCAGATGGTCGCCGCGGCGATCTTGGCCTGCTCGCCGGCGCTCGGCACCGATTCCAGCCGAATGCGTGAACCGTATCGGGCCATCACGTGGCTGGTGCAGTCGCCGGCGGCCACGATGTCCGGATCGCTGGTGCGGGCCTGGTCATCGATCACGATGCCATTATCGACGGATAATCCTGCGGCTGAAGCGAGTTCGGTGTTGGGTACCACGCCGACACCGACGATCACCACATCGGCAGGAAGTAATGCGCCGTCCGCCAGCACTACCTCTCGCACGTTGCCGTTGCCGGTGAAGGCTTCGACGAGGGCCTGAGTCCTAATGTCCACGCCCGCGTCGCGGTGGATCCGCGTGAAGAACGCCGACACCTCCGGCGCGATAACCCGTTCAAGTACACGATCCGTCGCCTCCAGCACAGTGACCTGCGGCGAGTTGGTCGAGGCCTTCGAAGTCGTTGGGGTTGATGGCCTTTCGTTGCAAGATTGAGAAGTAGATTTCGACTTGGTTGAGCCAGGATGCGTGGATCGGTAGGTGCACCAGGTCGCGGTCGGCCAGGTGGTGTGCATGCGTTCGATCGAGCGTGTCCCGTTGTGCGATGAGCCGTTGTCCACGACCCAGAACACCCGCCGGGCCGACGCATAGGGTTCGGTGGTCATGACGTGGGCCACCACTTTCTCGAAGAGGTCGATACCGGTCTTGGGGGCGATCTGGCCGAGCACCCGGGCGTGGTGGACGTCGTAGGCGGCGAAATAGGCCAGGGTGCCGCCGCGGCGGTACTCGAATTCCACGCGCCGGGTCCGCCCGGGTGCTGATAGTTGTCCGCGGTGGCGCCGGTGTAGGGCTTGCAGATGGGATTTCTCGTCGGCGCTGATCACGTAGTCGCCGGGTCCGAGGGGTTTGCCGTGCCACGACCGGGCGTACAGGTCGAGTACCCGGGCGGCTTTGATCGCGAAGTCGGGGTCACGCGGGTAAGTCCAGGATCTGTGCTGCCAGGGTTTGATCGCGTCAGCGGCCAGCCAGCGGCGCACCGTAGCCGGCGAGATCGTCTCGGCGATCCCACGACCGATCACCTCGCCGGCTAATTCAGTGCTCGACCACCGCGACAACGGCGCACCGGTCTCGGCGGGCAGCGTGCACGCTAGTGCCTTGACCTCGGCGACCTGCACCGGTGTGAACCGTTCGGCGCCGTCCGCTGCGGGGCAGGTCATCGAGCCCGCCCAGACCTGTCTGGGTGAACCGGCGGCGCCATTTGCGCACCCGTGTCGACGTGCACACCTACCCCGGCGGCGATCGCGGAGTTGGTGGCGCCCTTGCGCTGCCGCGAGTACCATCGGTGCGCGGATCACCTCACGGTGCGCCGTGGTCGCCGACCGGGACCTGGCCTGCAGAACAGACTCGTCCAACGAGCTCAACTCGATGATGAACGCACTGGCTATCGTCATGGTTCCGTTGTCCCGCAATCGCGTTCGCTACCCGGACGCGACACGCCGTCGTCGTTGACATCACCATTCGCCCAGGTGGTCCACGATGAGCAGATGGCGACGATCCCCGACTCGACCAAGGCCTCCTTCCATCAACGGCTGACCGAGCATTCCCGCCGACGGTGGCCGCAACTGCGTGAGATACACCTGCGCTACCGCGCCGGTTTCGCCTACATCGACGGTGTCCTGCCCGACGGAGAAGTGTTGCGACTGTGCCGATTGCGCTACGGCGGCTCAGCACGAAACTGGGGCTTCGCCATCCGTCTTCTGCTGAGCCGCTCATGATTGAGGTGGGCAGAAACGAGTCTTGTAGTCGTCGTGACTGGCCCGGTAGAGCGCCACCCGATACCCCTTCACTTCCTGACTCCAGGATCGCGCTGCCGGGCACGCGGGGTCAACCCCAAGTGCTGACCTGAGAAGTTGGGAACACAGATGGCTGGTGGCTGACCGCTGGGTGCGGTGTGGTCGCGGGCTCGGTGCAAGTCTCCGCAAGGTTGGTAGAGGTGATGGGCAGGACAGCGCCTGAGGCAACGTCGGATCTCCTTGGTGGTGCGCCCTTCGGCGCGACACCGTTCGACGTAGGCCCGTGTGTCTGAGATGAAGCGTCTCACCGACGGCTGCTCCGGCTGTGAGAGATCACGCATTTTGCCCGAGAACGTGACAACAATGCAGAATCGGCCTCGGTCTGACACAACTGACCCTGGCGGGAGTGAAGCCGAGAAAGTCGAGCTTCTCGACCGTTCGGCGACGCTCTGGACTGTCCATCTGACGCGATGGGGCTTCTCGTCGGGCGCTACCGCTCCGGCCGATAGCCGGCCGCTGATTGACGCAGCTCCCAGATCTGGGCTGGGCAAAGAATATCGACTGCGTTACTTACAAGGTAGTTCACCGATTCCTCGTCATTGGGTGTGATCTCATTCCGCACATCGGCGACGACCACACCGTAGGTATCGCCTCGTTGCATAGCATCACAAATTGTGCGTCCATATCCAACTGCATCGTTGTTCGGGAACTGATAGTGGCGTCGAAACGCAACGTTGTACGTGAACTCGATCTCCGGTGCCGGTTTAGCGGCAGCCGGCTGAGCAAACGCCAAAAACGCTAGGGCCGCAAGGACTGCCGCGCCGATCGATCTCTGCACCGTTCCCGTCACCACCGCATCGCCCTTTCACTCGTGATCCTGACTTAGTAGCCTTCGTGACCCGTCCAATTATCCGAACGTGGCCGCTGCATATGCAGCTTGGCTGGACACCCGTCCTGTAGTGTCGGGGCGACAGGCCACCTTCGGGTTCGTCGCGGATGGCTCTTCTGCGCGACGCCGCCCATCACGACGGAAGTCATCGGGAAAGCATACGCCGAATGGCCGGTTGATTCGGCCGTCTCGGCGGGTGTGATGCCGGCAGGGCCGCCTGGACCTAACCCCCGACGAACTTACGACCGCGACTACTAGTCTGCTGTCAGGGCTCCGCACCTGGTAGCCGCGGTACAGACAGGCCTCGTCTTCCCCGAAATGTCTTCCACGAAATCGACCTCCACGGAACGTGCGGTGCACTTCGATGGCTGTACTGGTGGTGAGCATGGCCATGGAGACGGCGCCTCGGGCAGGTTCGGCTCCGGCGAGATGTGCACCGCGGCGTACGGGCTCACGCAGGTCGTGTTCGGACAATCGCGAGGGGCCGTTCCGGATCAGCGTCCGTCGAGCATCACGTGGATGCTCCGGTCGTTGGCCCAGATGGTGACGGTGCGCCGCGCCAGGGCTGCTGTGAACTTCATCTGTTGGTTGCCGGGCAACACCAATCGCGCGCGTGGGGTGAGGTCGGCTTCCCATTCGACAGCGTGAATATCGTTGTCGACCAGACTGTCTGAGTGCACCACCGACGCCGGTGCCGGCACCGGCTGGGGTGGATCACACGATCGACCACTGAAGACGTCAGTGGGTCCACCAGCGTCGGCAGCGCAGCGACGGGTGCGATGGGAGCGGGCCAAAACAGCGTCGCCGGGGCGGCCATGGCCAGTGACTGATGCGGCCGGGGTGTGGTTGAAGCCGTTTACCCACGCGTCGATCGATGCTTGTGCGGTCTCGACGTCGGAGAACGCTCCGGCGGCGTCGAGCAGTTCACGGCACAGGGTCTTGTGCCAGCGTTCGATCTTGCCCGTCCTTGTCGGTGAGCGTGGTTTGGTCAGCCCGGTGGTGATCCCGTTCTCCCGGCAGATCCGTTCGAACAACACTTCGGCGGGATAGGGCTTGGTGAACCTGCCGGTGAACTGTTTCCCGTTGTCGGTCAACACTTCCGACGGAACACCATGACGTGTCATCGCTGCGGTAAGGCTTGGCACACCGCGCGCGCCGAGGGCTTGGTCACCACCGTGGCAATCACCACGAACCGGGAGTGATCGTCGATCCCGGTCACCAACTTGCACTCACCTCCATCGGCCAGAAATACCCCGCCCATGATGTCGAGCTACCACAGCGGCATCGCGCTGCCAGCGCCGGTACTTGCGCTTGTGGTTCTGCTGCTGGGCGGCCACGAAGCCGTGACGTACCAGAACCCGATGCACGCTTGATCGCGAGGGTGAAGACTCAATGTCACGGAGTCCGATCTCATGGGCGATCCGTTGCGGCCCCACCGTGGGTAGGTCCTGCGCAGCTCGCAGATCATCGCCACCATGCCGGGCGCGAGCTCATTCGGCGAGCTATGAGGCCGGCGTGAACCGTCTACCAACCCAGCCAGCCCGCCGACCCGGTACCGGGCGACCCAGGAGTGCACCGATTGGCGCGAGGTTCCAAACTCCCGAGCAACCTGAGCTTTCGGCGCGCATTCAAGAACCTGCAGAACGGCGCGGTATCGGTGTTCGGTCACCCAGTCGCCGGGACTACCCGGCAGCTCATCAGTCACAAAATCAAGATCAAACCAGACCCGTCAAGCAAGTCCTGAACCCGTCAAAGATGTCTAGAACCCATGGCGTCCAACATGTTCTTGAACCTTTCCATTGACAGGGAGGTGACGGGAGGACGGCTCGAAGTGGCTTCATCTGACGGTGATCACGGATCCGGATGGTCTGGATTGGTGATCTCGAAGGTGAGGGTTCGAAAGGGTGCGATCAAAAGTGGAGCAGTTCGTGGCGATCCGCCTGGATCATCGGGTGGAGGGGCTATCGATTAGGGCGCTGGCCGACAAGCACGGTGTGCACCGGAGTGTCAGCTCCGGTTGAATTCTGCGCAGCCTGCTCCGGGGTGGTTTCTAGGGGCGGTCGCAACCCCATTTTGATGATCCCGGGTTCGTGCACCGTGTGTTCACCGCCGATCGGCCAAATCAGTTGTGGCTCATCGATATCACTTAACACGTTACGACCGAGGGCAAGCTACATCTGTGCGGTCAACGGCGTGTTTTCTAATCGTATAGTTGGTTACTCGATCGATTGCCGATGAAATCGCAGTTGGCGGTCAACGCGTTTGCATCTGGCCATCATTCTTCGCAATCCCGTTGCGACAGTGGTTCATTCCGATTGAGCAGCTAATTTCGGTTCCACATCGTCCCAGAACTCCTCCGGATACGCCTTCGCCATGATCGGCATCCTTCCACCGAGAACCCCACGATCCTCAGATATCAGGCGTCAACCGAACCTTCAAGACCCCTCAGACACACGATGGTGTGCATCGAACCCTGGGCGGTTCAAAGACCGATCTGCTTGGCGATGATCTCCTTCATGATCTCGGTGGTGCCGCCGCCGATGCCGAGAATGCGCGAATCGCGGTAGTGGCGTTCGACTTCGGTCTCACGCAGGTAGCCCATACCGCCGTGCAACTGAACGGCGGTATCGACCGCGAGGTTGCATGCGGCGACGGCCGCATTCTTGGCCATTGACACCATACGCACATCGGTGTCGCCCGCAACGATGCGGTCGACGGCGGCACGGGTGTAGGTGCGTGCCACGTCAACGGCGGTAGCCATGTCGACGACCTTGTGGCGAATGACCTGACGGGTTGACAGTGCTCGCCCGAACGTCTCGCGCTTCTTCACCCACTGCAGGGTGAGGTCGAGGCAGCGCTGCGCCGTGGCGTAGCACTGCACCGCAATGAAGGCACGCTCAACTTGAAACTGCTGCATGATCTGGATGAAGCCGCTGTTCTCGGGGCCGACGAGGTTGCCTGCGGGGACACGCACGTCGGCGTAGCCCAGTTCGGCGGTGTCCGAGCACCACCAGCCCATCTTCTTCAGCTTGGTCGACACGGTGAATCCGGGTGTGTCGCGCTCGACGACGAGCAGCGAAATTCCGCCTGCGCCAGGGCCGCCGGTGCGCACGGCCGTCGTCACGAAGTCGGCGCGCACCGCCGATGTGATGAACATCTTCGCTCCGTTGACGACGTAATGATCGCCGTCGCGAACTGCGGTCGTGCGGATCCCCGCGACGTCGGAACCGGTGTCGGGTTCGGTCACGCCGAGGCTGCCGATCTTCTCGCCGGCGAGAGTGGGCGCGACGAACCGGCGGACCTGGTCCGGATCTCGGTGGGCGGCCATGTGCGGCAAGGCGATGTTGTGTGTCAACAGGCTCGCCAGCACCCCCGACGAGCCGCCGGCCTCCATCACGCCCTCGGTGAGAAGGACGAGGTCGCGCAGGTCGCCGCCGGCGCCGCCGACTTCTTCGGCGAAGCCGATACCGAGCAGGCCCGCCTTAGCCGCGCTGCGGTGCAATTCGCGTGGTAGTTCTCCGGCCTCCTCCCATTCGGTGACGTACGGGGCGATCTCCTTGTGTGTGAAGGCCTGCGCGAGATCGGTCAGGGCGCGGCGCTCAGGGGTCTCCCACGGGCTGACCACCGCGGTGCCCGACTGCTCGTCCAACTGGGTCATCGTGATGCTCCTCCTGCTCGACCCGAGGCATGTTCTGCCACGGTTGTCACCCGACGTTAATTGTGGCTAACATTACCGCGTAAGCAGATCGGCGTCGATGCTCGCTCGGAGGAATACCTTGGTTCACGTCCTACCCGATCACGTCGATGCAACGGCGCCCGGCTACCTCGAGAACCGCGACGGCCTGAGCGCTCAACTCGACGCCATCGCGGAGCAGCTGGCGCAGGCCAATGCCGGTGGCGGACCGAAGTACGTTGCGCGGCATCGTAAACGGGGCAAGTTGCTCGTCCGAGAACGCATTGAACTCCTGCTCGATCCCGACACGGCGTTCCTGGAACTGTGCCCCTTCGCCGCATGGGGCACCCGGTTCCCCGTCGGAGGCAGTGTGGTGGTCGGCATCGGCATCGTCGAGGGAATCGAGTCGATGATCATCGCTCACGACCCCACTGTTCGTGGGGGCGCATCGAACCCGTACACGTTCCGAAAAGTGTTCCGCGGCATGGCTATCGCGCGGGAGAACCGACTGCCCATCATCAACATCGTCGAGTCCGGCGGTGCCGACCTGCCCACACAAGCGGAGATCTTCGTGCCCGGCGGGCAGCTGTTCCACGACCTGACACAGCACAGCGCAGCAGGGTTGCCGACCGTGGCGTTGGTCTTCGGTAATTCGACCGCTGGCGGTGCCTACATCCCTGGCATGTGCGACTACGTCGTGATGGTGCGCAATCGCTCCAAGGTGTTCCTCGGCGGTCCGCCGTTGGTGAAGATGGCCACCGGAGAGGTCTCCGACGACGAATCGCTCGGCGGCGCCGATATGCACGCGCGCACTTCGGGGTTGGCCGATTTCATGGCCGAGGACGAGCAGGATGCGATCCGCATCGGCCGGCGCATCATGGCGCGGCTCAACTGGCGGAAGTGTGGCACCGGGCCCACATTGCCGCCGCACCCGCCGGTGTACGACCCCGATCAGCTGCTCGGCATCGCGTCGGTTGATCCGAAGGTTCCCTTCGACCCCCGCGACGTCATCGCCCGAGTGGTCGACGGATCGGCCTTCGACGAGTTCAAACCGCTGTACGGCACGTCGCTGGTCACCGGCTGGGCCTCGATCCACGGCTTTCCGGTCGGGATCCTCGCCAATGCGCGGGGCATCTTGTTCAGTGAGGAGGCCGAGAAGGGCTCGCAGTTCATTCAGCTGGCGAATCAGATCGACACGCCCCTGATCTTCCTGCAGAACACAACCGGATTCATGGTCGGCGCCGAGTACGAGCAGGGAGGCATCATCAAAGACGGCGCGAAGATGATCAACGCCGTGTCGAATAGCGCTGTCCCGCACGTGACCATCACCATGGGTGCGTCGTACGGTGCCGGGAACTACGGCATGTGCGGTCGGTCGTACTCGCCGCGGTTCCTGTTCGCCTGGCCCAACTCGAAGTCGGCGGTCATGGGTCCGGCGCAACTGGCCGGAGTGCTGTCCATCGTGGCGCGCGAGTCCGCCGCCGACCGCGGGCTGCCCTTCGACGAGGACGCCGACGCCCAGATGCGCACCGCGGTCGAGGAACAAATCGAGCGGGAATCCGTCGCCCTGGCCAACAGCGGTCGCCTCTATGACGACGGAATCATCGATCCTCGCGACACGCGGACGGTTCTCGGTTTCTGTCTGTCGGTCATCCACAACGGCGAAGTTCGTGGCCAGCGCGGCTACGGCGTCTTCCGGATGTGATGACGATGCCCAAGATCTCCAAGGTACTGGTGGCCAACCGTGGTGAAATCGCACGGCGAGTGTTCCGCACTTGCCGCGACCTCGGGATCGCCACGGTGGCCGTCTATTCCGACGCAGACGCCGACGCGTGGCATGTCGCCGACGCGGACGAGGCGGTGCGCCTCCCCGGCTCGTCCCCCGCCGAGACCTACCTCGACATGCGACGGATCATCGCCGCGGCCTCGCTCACCGGCGCCGACGCCGTTCACCCCGGTTACGGCTTCCTGTCCGAGAACGCCGCGTTCGCGCGGGCCTGTGCCGCGGCCGGCCTGGTCTTCGTCGGCCCACCGGCCGAGGCGATCGACGCAATGGGCTCGAAGTTAGCGGCCAAGAAGATGATCTCCGACGCAGGCGTTCCCGTACTCCCCGGTGGCGACACGACGGGGTTGTCTGCCGAACACCTCGCGAAGTTGGCGTCCGACGTCGGCTACCCGGTTCTGGTGAAGGCCAGCGCTGGTGGCGGCGGCCGGGGTATGCGCGTGGTCACCTCGCCGGATGAACTCGAGGAGGCGGTGGCCTCCGCCTCGCGTGAGGCTGCTGCCGCGTTCGCCGACGGCACCGTCTTCCTCGAGCGATACATCCAGCGCCCGCGACACGTCGAGATCCAGGTCATGGCCGACACGCACGGAAACGTCGTCTCTCTGTTCGAGCGCGAGTGCTCCGTGCAGCGTCGACACCAGAAAGTCATCGAAGAAGCGCCGTCCCCGGTCGTCGACGAGGAGTTGCGTGCACGGATGAGCGAGGCCGCCGTCGCTGCCGCGCGCGCGGTCGGGTACGTAGGCGCCGGCACGGTTGAGTTCGTCTACGACGTGGGCCGGGACGGCATGGGCGGCTCCTTCGCCTTCCTCGAGATGAACACCCGGCTGCAGGTCGAGCACCCCGTCACGGAGCTGATCACGGGCCTCGACCTGGTGCGGGCCCAGCTGCTGGTTGCGATGGGCCGCCCTCTGCCCGACGAGATGCACAACCCGCGAATTCGCGGTCACGCGATCGAGGCCCGTTTGTGCGCCGAGGATCCAACCGACGACTACCGGCCCTGCACGGGCACCCTGCGCACCATGGATGTTCCAGCGCTTACCGGCGTGCGGGTCGATTCGGGATTCCGCGCCGGTTCAGTCGTCGGTCACCACTACGATTCGCTGCTCGCCAAGGTCATCGCGTGGGCACCAACGCGCGACGAGGCCCTCTCCAGTCTCTCGGCGGCGCTGGCCGGCGCCCGTATTCACGGCGTCACCACCAATCGCGACCTGTTGGTGCGAACCCTGCGCCACGACGAGTTCGCCGGGTGCGGCACCGACACCGGATTCCTGCAACGACACGACGTGGCCGAACTCGGCGCGCCCCTGGCTGACTCACACGCCGAGAGTCTGCACGCCATCGCGGCGACCGTGGCCGGTGTGGCCGCTCGGCGTGCCGTCGCGCCCCTGCAAGCGTCACTGCCCGCCGGTTGGCGCAACAACCCCTCGCAAGCGCAGACCACAACCTGGCAAACGCAAACCGGGCGCGACATACGCATCGGATACACCCTGCATCCGACGGGAACGTCGTTGAGCGTCGATCACCAACCGTCGGCCGACCTCGCGGTCGTGGTGGGGAGCACCGAATCCGTCGTGTTGAGCGTGGGCGGAGTGCGCCGAACGTTCCACGTGCTCATCGACGGCGATCTCGCCCATGTCGACTCGGTCCTGGGCTATACCGCCTTACGAGTGGTGCCGCGCTTCGTCGACCCGAGCACGTTGACCCCGCCGGGTTCCCTCACGGCACCGATGCCCGGCTCGGTGGTCCGACTACCAATCGCCGAGGGCGAGACGGTGTCAGCCGGACAGACGCTCGTCGTCCTCGAGGCGATGAAGATGGAGCACACCGTCGCCAGCCCGATCGACGGCGTGTTGAGCGCCCTGCCGGTCGAGGTCGGCCAGCAGGTTTCCACCGGCGATGTACTCGCCGTGGTCGAGGCGGTGGACGGCGGCGAGGCGGCCTGCGCCATACAGCCCTAGGTAAAGCCAGCGCGCTGCCGACCGGCCGCGTGCTACCGCACGACGTCAGGAATGTCATGGAATTACACGAGACTGAGGAACGCCAAGACCTGCGCAAGGCGGTCGCCGAGATGGCCAAGGACTTCGGCCACAAGTACTACCTCGAGAAGTCACTCGCCGGCGAGAAGACCACCGAACTGTGGCGGGCCGTAGGCAAGCAGGGCTTCCTCGGCGTGAACCTGTCCGAGGAGTACGGCGGCGGCGGCGGCGGCATCTACGACATGCAGATCGTCGGTGAGGAACTCGCCGCGGCCGGATGCCCGCTGCTGATGACCGTCGTTTCGCCGACCATTTGCGGCACCATCATTCAGGCCTTCGGCAGTGAGGAACTCAAGCAACGATGGCTGCCCGGCATCGCGAGCGGCGAAACGATCATGGCCTTCGCGATCACCGAGCCGGATGCGGGCTCGAACTCGCACAACATCTCCACGACCGCCAAACGCGACGGTGACGACTGGGTCGTCAACGGCACCAAGTACTACATCTCCGGCGTCGACGAGGCCGAAGCCATTCTGGTCGTCACCCGGACGTCCACCAACGACCGTGGTCGCGGCCTTTTGAGCCTGCTCGTCGTGCCCACCGATGCACCTGGATTGACCAAGTCCCTCATCCCGGTGCAGGCCGTCACTCCGGAGAAGCAATTCACCCTATTCTTCGATAACGTTCGTGTGCCAGCCGCCAACCTGATCGGCGCAGAGAACGAAGGGCTGCGCCAGGTCTTCATGGGCTTGAACCCTGAGCGGATCATGGGCGCAGCACTAGGCAACGGCATCGGCCTTTACGCGCTCGACAAAGCCGCCAACTACGCACGTGAGCGGCACGTATGGGGAGCGCCAATTGGCTCGCACCAGGGTGTATCGCACCCGCTCGCCCACGCCAAGATCCAGGTCGAACTGGCGCGCTTGATGACCCAGCGCGCCGCCTCCCTGCACGACGCAGGCGACCCCGGGTCGGGTGAGGCGTCCAACATGGCGAAGTACGCCGCGGCCGAGGCAGGCATCCTGGCGCTCGACCAGGCGATTCAGACCCACGGCGGCAACGGCATGGCCACCGAGTACGGCCTCGCCACGCTCTGGGGCCCGGCCCGACTCATGCGCACCGCCC
This sequence comes from Mycolicibacterium llatzerense, assembly GCF_025331195.1. Classification (NCBI taxonomy): domain Bacteria; kingdom Bacillati; phylum Actinomycetota; class Actinomycetes; order Mycobacteriales; family Mycobacteriaceae; genus Mycobacterium; species Mycolicibacterium llatzerense. The sequence continues at coordinate 29,306 of NZ_LXOV01000013.1, forward strand.
CCATCAGCCGCGAGATGATCCTCAATTTCGTGGCGCAGCACAGCCTGCGTCTTCCAGCGTCCTACTGAGCCGGCGGAAACGGAAAGAGATCACATGCAACGCGGCATCGGTCATTGGGTCACCCGGCGTTCCTTCCTCAACGCCGGGCGTACCGCGCTGATCAGCAACGGCGAGCACATCACCTACGCCGACTTGGATCGGCGCACCAACCAGCTCGCCGCCGCCTTGATCGCGCTCGGCGTGCGAAAAGGCGACAGGGTCGCAGTGCTGCTGGTCAATTCGGCCGAGTTCATCGAGGTGCTGCTGGGCTGCGCCAAGATCGGCGCTATCACCGTACCGCTCAACGTGCGGCTTGCTGCACCCGAGATCGGGTACATCCTGGCCGACTCCGGGGCCGACGTCCTCATCTTCCACGAGCCGTTGGCCGCACAAGCCACGACAGCCGTCACCGAATCCGGAGCCCGCGTGCGCCATATCGTGCGCGCCGGTGGGGTGCCGGCGACGGGTGAGCTCAGTTACGACGACCTCGTCTCAGGCGGAACGCTCGACGCGATTAACGGCGATGTCGAGGGCCGCGACCCGGCGTTCATCATGTATACGTCGGGGACGACCGGCCGACCCAAGGGCGCGATCCTCACCCACGACAACCTGCTGTGGAACGCGATCAACGTCCTCGGCACCGATATCGGCGTGCGGGGCGACGACGTCACGGCCGCGGTGGCGCCGATGTTCCACATCGGTGGCTTGGGTGTGCACACACTGCCGCTGCTCTACGTCGGCGGCACCAGCGTCATCATGCCCGCCTTCGACCCGCGAGCAACGCTGCAAGCGATGGCCGACCACCAAGTAACGATTCAGTTCATGGTGCCGGCCATGTGGGCCGCGCTCATGAAGGTGCCCGACTTCGACTCCTTCGACCTGTCCGCGCTGCGTTTCGCTATGGGCGGCGGGTCACCCGTTCCCCTGACGGTGATCGATTTCATGCGCGAGCGTGGTGTGCCCTTCACCGAGGGCTTCGGCATGACCGAGACCGCCCCGTTGGTGACCGTCCTGGACGCCGAGAACACCAGCACTCGGGCGGGGTCGATTGGCCGCGTGGCGATGCACGTCGACGCTCGCATCGTCGACGACCACGATCGCGAAGTCGCGATCGACACTGTGGGTGAGTTGATTGTGCGTGGCCCCAACGTGTTTACAGGCTACTGGATGAAGCCCGAGGCGAGCGCTGAGGCGTTCCGCGGAGGCTGGTTCCACACGGGCGACCTCGGACGCATGGACGCCGAGGGATACATCACCCTCGTCGACCGCAAGAAGGACATGATCATCTCCGGCGGCGAGAACGTCTACCCGATCGAGGTCGAGCAGGTTCTGTTCCGTCACCCGGCGGTACTCGACGCCGCTGTGATCGGAGGCGCGGACGCGAAGTGGGGGGAACGCGTCGTCGCGGTCGTCGTCGCCCAACCCGCGGTGGAAGCGCCGAGCGCCCAAGAGATAGTGGACTGGTGTCGTGAGCGGCTGGCACATTTCAAGTGCCCGCGCGACGTGCACTTCGTCGACGAACTGCCACGCAACGCCACCGGCAAGCTGCTCAAGACCGAGCTGCGTACGCAGTTCACAGGCATCGAGGCCGGAGTCGTTCTGCGCTGAGTGGCCTGCGCAGCGCCTCGCGGGTTCGGGGCAGGGTCTCTCAATCGACGTGCTGATGCGAGAATTTGGCAACAACGGCCGAGTTCAGCAGTTGCGTTGTCCTTTTCGAAGACGGTGCGGTGGGTGTCGACGCAGGAAACCCGGGCGTCGATAGGACTATCGTTCTGCGGAGCACTCCACACGTAATGATCGCGACGAACTGATAGGAGGCACGAACGCGTCTGGCTTGCGCCGCAAATTGCTTCTTGAGGCCGCCGCCGACCTGTTCGCGCGCCAAGGCTTCCACTCGGTGGGTATTGATGACATCGGTGCCGCAGCGGGGGTGAGCGGGCCAGCGGCCACTTCCAGAATAAGGATGCAATCCTGCGCGAACTGTGCGACTCCGCAATGACTGAGCTGTTAGCCGGCGCGCGACGCGCCACGACGGCCAAGACGCCGTCGGAGGTCCTGCGCACCCTGGTCGAGCTGCATGCGGCTTTCGGCGCTCGGCACCGTGGCCTGCTGGCCGTCTACGCCCGCGGGCACCGCTCACTATCGCCGCTTGCCACCCGTGCCCTTCGGGTGCCGACAGCGCAGCTACGAGGCCATCTGGGTCGACGCGCTGGTACTGGCGCGCGACGATCTGGACGACGTACGCGCACAGGGCCTAGTTGTCGCCGTGCTGTCTTTGCTGAACGCGGCCGCGCACATGCCCGCGTCGCTGGACGACGCGACAGTCGAGGCAATGCTGAACAGCGCGGCAGCTGCCGCGCTGTTCAGCGCGAGCAATGACCGGTTACGCTCGACGGCCGGCTGAGATTGCTCAGGTGTTGAAGCCGCCCCCGCAGATCAAGACCTGGCCGCTGATGTAGTCCGACTCGGGAAAGCACAGGAGGTAGACGGCACCCGCGCCGTCGGCTGGCGTTCCGGCCCTACCAAGTGGGATGGCGCATTCCATGGTCGCGAGAAGATCGGGGTTGACGCCGACCGCTAGTTCGCGACCCTGGATGTCGATCGTCCCGTCGCCACCGGCGGGAGCCTCGGTAAGGCGGGTGCGGATGAGCCCGAACGCGACCGCGTCGAGCGTCACGTTATAGCGGCCCCACTCCTTCGACATGGCCTTCGTGAGCCCGAGGACGCCGGCCTTTCCCGAGGAGTAGTTCGCCTGACCGGCGTTGCCCCCTGTACCCGCGATCGAGGAGATGTTGACGACCTTGCGGCACGCGACGTCACCGGCCTCGCTCGTTCTTCACCGCCGCGCTGATCACCGGCTGGGCCGCGCGCAAGGTCCGGAACGGCGCTTTCAGGTGCACGTCGAGGATCGCATCCCACTGTTCGTCGCTCATCTTCTGCACCACCGAGTCCCAGCTGTAGCCGGCATTGTTGACGATGATGTCCACTCCGCCGTACTCATCGACGGCCGTCTGCACGAAACGTTCGGCGAAACCGTCCTCGGTGACACTGCCCGCGCACACGACCGCAGTGCCACCGGCAGCTTCGATCGCAGCCACCGTCTCCTTCGCCGGCCCGGCGTCGAGGTCGTTCACGACCACCTTGGCGCCGTCGCCTGCCAGCTTCTTGGCGATGGCACGTCCGATGCCGCGCCCCGACCCGGAGACGAGCGCGATCTTGCCGTCCAGCTTTCCCATGCTGGGTTCGACGTTTTCTTCGTGGGTACCACCGGCGTCGTGCCGGGCGTTCAGCGTGCGTCGAGCAGCGATTCGGGAATGTCCACCACGCGGGACCGCACGTACTCCCCGAATCCCTTGGCTTGCGCGTCCGGCCGGGTCGATGATGCGACACCATCGCCGAGCAGGCCGAACACCACCACGTTGAGGGCGCGCAGGTTCGGCAGCTCGAAGCGCTCGATTCGCAGGTTCGCCGCTTCTGGCCCGAGCAGCGTGCGCAGACGCTCGACGCTGAGATACTCCCGTGCCCAGGCGTAGCCGCGGTCGTCGCGGGCCCACAGTCCTAGGTTCGCGTTGCCGCCCTTGTCCCCGGACCGCGCGCCGAGGACACTCCCGAGTGGCGCACGCCGCGTCGGCCCGGTGGGTGCGGGTGGAGTGGCGGGCGCGGCGGGCACAGCCGAAGGCGCTACGCCGGTGGGCGGGTCGGCGATCGCGTGCCGATTTCCAGCAGCATCGACGAGGACGTGCGTCAGGGCCGTGCGCGGCACGAGTGCCGGTCGGTAGATGCCGAACGCGGTCTCCGAGGACGGCGGCGTGGTCGTGTGAAAGCCAGCGAAACCGGCCAGTGCGATCTCCATGATTCCGCCGGAGAACGCCCGGCCGACCTTGCGCGGGTCCGCGTCCTTGACCGTGACACGCAGGTGCGCGCACGCCTGCTCGTTCGTCGGTGCATCGGCGACGTCGAAACGCAGCAGCCGCACATCGACTTCGTCGAAGGCGTCGCGTCCGCCGAGAACGTCGAAAAGCTGCTGTTCGGCGAAGGCCGCCTTCTCCTCGATGTCGAGGCCGGTGAGCACCATGGTCATCGAGTTACGGAATCCGCCCAGCTCGTTCAGCGCGACTTTGAGCGTGTCGGGTGGGTGGCTGCCTTTGGTGCCGCTGATGGCGACACGGTGCTCACCCCGTTGGCTCAGGCGGATGGTGTCGAAGTGGGTCACGACGTCGGGGCCGAGATAGGCCGGTTCGGCGATCTCGGCGATCGGAAACCCCGGATAGCGGCGGTCGGTGACCTCGCCCAGGAACGCGTAGTTGCCACCTGTCGCCTGCGGGCCACACTCGATCACGTGCCCGGCGACCACGGCACCCGCGAGCCGATCCCAGTCACCTGGTGCCCAGCTGTGCCACCAGGCGGCAGGACCGACCACCAGTGAGGCGTCAGTGACGCGGCCAGTCACGACGACGTCGGCGCCCGAGCGCAGCGCCTCGGTGATGCCCCAGGCGCCGAGGTAGGCGTTGGCCGACACCGGTTTGGTCTCGCCGACGGGCGGCGTGATCGCGTCGAGGCTGCCGCGCAGGTCGTCGCCCTCGACGTGTGCGACGCGCGCGGTGAGGCCGAGACGTGCGGCCAGCTCCCGCAACGCGGTGGCCAGGCCAGCGGGATTCAGCCCGCCCGCGTTCGCGACGACCTTGATGCGACGGTCCAGGCAGGTGCCCAGCACCTGTTCCATCTGGGTGAGGAACGTGCGAGCGTATCCGCCGTTCGGGTCCTTGGCCTGGGCCTTGGCCAAGATGAGCATGGTCAGTTCGGCCAGGTAATCTCCGCACAGAACGTCGATCGGGCCGCCCTCGACCATCTCTCGGGCCGCGGCCATGCGGTCGCCGTAGAAGCCGGAACAGTTGCCGATGCGGATCGGGCCGCTCACCGCGACACCCCTGCGAACTGGCCTGCGGAGCGCCCTCCGCCAGGGGGCCCGGCGAAGGCCTGCGCGATGGAGAGCCATTGATCGGCGATGGAACCGTCGGCGATCAGGGACATGTCATCGCGGTGGCGGCGCTGAGTCACCAACAGGCAGAAGTCCAGTGCGGGTCCGCGCACCCGATCGTGGGCGTCAGCCGGCCCCCACGTCCAGACGGTGCCGTCAGGGGCTGCCAGCTCGACGCGTATCGGGTCGGTGAGGGGATCCAGACCGTTGGCCAGGTAGCTGAACGCGCGCGCACCCACCCCGATGTGGGCCACGTGCCGCAGCCGTGCCGTGACCTCCCTAGTCGCGCCGAGCGCGTCGGCGACGTCCTGGCCGTGCGCCCAGGTTTCCATCAGCCGCGCGGTGAGCGACGAGACCGCGCTCATCGGCGGGCCGAACCACGGCAGGCGCGTCGCCGGTTCGATGCCTGCGAAAGTGCTGACCAGTGCGGCACGCGACGCGTCGAACCAGGCGAGGACGTCCGCTGCCGGCATGAATTGGTAGCGCGCCGCGATGACGTCGGGAGAGATGCTGTCGTCGGCCATCATCGGGAGGTACTCAGTGCTGAAACCCTCGGGGTCGATCGCCGAGCGCACCGCCACGTCGTCGAAGAAGGCCAGATGACTGATCTGGTCGCGGATGGTCCACCCAACGGCCGGAGTCGGCGCGTCCCAGCCCTGCAGACCTTCGGGCAGCGGCGCGACCAACTCGCGTATGGCGGCCGTCTCCGCTTCGATGTCGGTGATAACCGACTGCATGGTCACCGCCATGTCAGCGTCCCTTCCATTGTGGTGCGCGCTTCTCTCGGAACGCGGTCGGGCCCTCCTGCGCATCGTCGCTCAGGTAGACCGGCTCCCAGATCTCGTCTGCCAGGTCGTAGGCCGCAGCGAGGTGATGCTGTGCCGAGAGGTACACGGTCCGCTTGGATGCGAGCACCGACAGCGGAGCGTTCGCGGCGATCCCAAGTGCCAACTGCTGAGCACGCTCACACAACTGCTCGGCCGGTACCACCTCATTGACCAGGCCGACCTGGTGGGCGCGTTCGGCGGTGATCGGGTCGCCGGTCAGCAGTATCTGCATGGCGATGCGGGGCGGCACCAGCCACGACAGGGGCGCCGCCCAGGGCGACCCGCGGCCCACTTTGACCTCGCTGACCGCGAACGTGGCGTGTTCGGCGGCCACCACCAGGTCGCACTGTTGTGCGAGCAGGAAGCCGCCGGCGAACGCGATACCGTTGACCGCCGCGATCGTCGGCTTCTCGACGTCGATGTTGCGGCCGAACTGCGGAGCGAAGTCCTTCGGCGGCACTCTGAGCGCGTTGTGCGCCATCTCCTTCAGGTCGCCGCCCGCGCAGAACGCCTTCTCACCCGCGCCCGTGAGGACGAGCACCTTCGCCGCGTCGTCGTCGTTGAAGCGGCGCACCGCGTCGAACAGACCTGTGCGTACGGCATTGTTGAGCGCGTTGCGCGCCTCGGGACGGTCAATCGTCACCCAAGCCACCCCGTCGACGACCTCGTAGCGAATCGGTTGCTCGCCCACTGGTCCTCCGCTTCTCTTAACGTTGCTGCGGACGCGTTCGGTGGTTCACGTCGGCGCCGCATCGGATTCGGCGCTCAGTTCGACGGTGGCTTCGCTGGGCACGCAGGGGCCGTCCTCGCTGGAGACCACCAACTCGAGGTCGACAAGGCACCGCCCCCCGTCCTCCCGTTTGCCGACGACCTTCCCGCTCAGGATTGCGGTTTGGCCGGGATAGATCGACCGGATCATCGAGATCGTGCGACGCCGGATCAGAGCGTCGGGACCGGCCCACTCGTTGAGGCCGCGGTCGACGAAACCGTGAAAGAAGAGGGTCGACAGGTAAATCGTGCGCTGGCCCTGACTTCGGGCGTATTCGGGGTTGTGGTGGCCGGGGAACCAGTCCCACGTCGAGGCCGCGTTCATGCAGATCCGCTTGTAGGTCACCTCGATGGACACCGCGGGCAGCGAGTCGCCGACGGAGACGTCGTCGAACCGCAAGGCGGGACGCGCGGCCGCTCCCGCATCGCTCGAGGTCACGACGGCTCCCCCACTGCGTCGGTGTCGTATCGGAACAGCACGTTGGTGTTGCGCCCGATGATCTCGCCGTGCTGATCGGAGAAGGTGCTCACCGTCGTGATGAAAACGCCGATTCCTACCCGCGTTGTCTTCGGTTCGGAGATCGAGGCCACCTCCTCCACGATCGAGACGTGATCGCCGACGCGGGGCCGTCGTTCGAATTCCGTCGTCGTCGAGGCGTTGATGATGTGGTGGCCGGGCAACGGCACGCTGAGCGCCAGCAGCATGTCCGTGCGCGTGAGATGCTCCGGCACCCACTGCGGCGCGAAGCCGAGGGTCATCAGCAGCCCTGGCGGGCAGTCTTCCCCCTCCCAGTAGCTGGGGTTGGCATCTTCGACGAGCGAGCAGTAGTACAGCACCATCGAGCGGTCGATCGGGAACCATGCACGTCGCGGTTCCGTGCGATGACCGACCCATGCCCGGCCCTCTTCGACGGTCCCGAACGTCATGCCCAGGCCGGTGACGTCGGTCGTCGGCGCGCTCACAAGCCCACCACCACAACGGCGTTCGCCCGTATCGCGGTGTCGCCGGTCTGGCGCGTGACGTCGAGTTCGACGTCCGCTAACTGCTGGCCTTGGGCTTCTCGCACGCCGGTCACCTTGCCGGCGAAGGTGAGCACGTCGCCGGGCCACACCTGCCCGGTGAAACGGATCCGGAACGATCGGATGTTAGCCAGTCCCACCCAGTCAGTCAGCCGTTGGGCCAGCATGCCGCCGTGCAGCAGTCCCATGCCGAACACTCCGGGCATGCCGGCGGCACGGGCGAACTCCTCGTCGTGGTGGATCGGGTTGAAGTCGCCGCCGGCACCGGCGTAGCGGACGATGTGTGAGCGCGTCAGCGGACCGAATCGTGAGGTCGGAAGCTCGTCGCCGTCGGCCAACGCCACCGGCATGGAGGGCATGGACGTCGTCACTGGGAGGCTCCCGTCTCGATCAGCACGTCGGTCTGGCGTACGACGAGTTCGTCGCGCTGATTGGTGAAGTCGGTCTCGATCGTGATCATCGTCATGGTGCCGCCGCGCTTGCCTTCGCGACGGGTCACATCCGAGACTCTGCGTGTCTCGGTGAGCTCGTCGCCGACGAGTACCGGCTCGAAGTACTCCCAACGACACTCGCCGTGCAGCACGCGTCGGAGATCGAGGCCGAGGGCGGCGATCATGTCATCGTCTGTGCGCCAGTGGGCAGAGGAGACGACGAAGGTCGCGGGCGCGGGGATCGCGCCGAAGCCGGCGGTGCGCGCGGCCGCGGCATCCTGATACACCGGGTCGTGGTCGTCGAGGGACAGCGCGAACTCGCGCACTTTGGAACGGTCGACCGGGAACTTGGTGGTGCCCAGGTGCGTCCCTATGAGCGAGGGGTCAGCCATTGTGTTCGCCTTTCCCGCCGGCGATGGCCGGCGCGCAATCGCGGATCAGGCTGCCGAGGTTCTCGGCGATCCGTTCGGGTGCGAGCCCGATCGAGGGTGAGTAGAGAATGATGTGGTCCAACACGCCTTCGTACCGGCGCAACCCGTCGCGCACCTCGGCTGCGGTGCCGGCGACGGCCATCGCGTCGATCATGTCGTCTGTGACGGCGGCGAACATGGCGGGCAGGTCGCGCTGTGCGAACGCCTCGCGGATCGCCGCCCCCTGCCTAGCGAAGCCGCTCACGTCAAGCACGTGCTGGTAGCTTTTCACGGACGAGTAGAACGCGATCTGCTGCGCGGCCTCACGACGTGCGATCTGAGCGTCGTCGTGCACCGAGCAGATGACCATGGAGACGATCTCCACGTCGGCGGGATCGCGTCCGGCGCGTTCGGCACCGCGGATGACAGCGGGGCGGGCGACCTCCTCGACGTAGGCCGTGGTGAATAGCGGATGACCGGCCAAGCCGTCGGCGACGCGTCCGGCCACCTCGCACATCCGCGGACGCACGCCCGCAGTGATGATCGGGATCGCTCGCTTCGGCGGCGTGAGGTCTCCCGTGGGAACAAGGTTGAGCCGGTAGAAGCGCCCCTCGTGGTTCACTGGGCCTTCGTGCAGGTTCCAGATCCGTCGGATCAGCGGGACCAGCTCCTCCATGCGCACGGCGGGTGACGAGGTGTCCGCGACACCATGCCAGTCGCTCATCATGCGGCGTGTGCCGTTACCGAGGCCGAGGACAACACGCCCGTCTGAAAGCTCGTCGAGGTCGCGCGCTTCGGTGGCCAGCACCATTGGACTACGCCCAACGCCGTACAGGATCGACGACCCCAGGCGGCAGTGCCGTGTTCGCGCGGCCATCGCGGCCATCGAGATAGAGCCGGAGCGCGAGTAGAACTCGGATGCCCAGGCGGCGTCGAATCCGGCGCGGTCGGCGGCCACGGCTGTATCGACGAGGGTCGCCAACTCCGCGCCGAGCACGGAGACGCCGTACGTACTCAAGACGCCGCCGGCCGGAATCGCACCAGCCCTAGGTCCTCGCTCACGCGCTCGAACACTGCGCGCACTCGCGCGCCGATGACGACGTCGTCGGGTGCCACGCCCTCGAGACTTGCCAACAACTGCGGCCCCTCGTCGAGTCGGACGAGCACGACCACGTACGGCTCGCTCCGCGGAAACGAATCCCACGGACGGCGGTACACCGGCGCGAAACTGATGATCTCGCCGGTGCCCGCCGCAGTCTCCCAGGCCAACTCGGCTTCATAGCAGACCGGACACACCAGCCGCGGGTACAGGAACGGGTGACCGTTCGCGCACCGCTGGAAGACAAGTACCCCGCAGGCCGCCGCGGCGAAATAGCGTCGGTTGACGTCGGTCAGCGGCGGCAATGCCTCCGGATCGTGCAGACCGTCGAGGAAACTCGAAACCGTGGTCATGACGCCCCCTCCATCACCATGCTGACGTGACTGCACAGCATCGAGCCGTAGCTGTGTACGAACGCAGTATCCGCGCCGAGCACCTGACGGCCCTCGGCGCGACCGGACAACTGCCAGTAACCCTCAAGGATCTGCGAAATGCCAGAGGAGGTCCCGGTGTGCCCGAACCGGATCAGACCCCCGTCGGTGTTCACCGGCAGGTCGCCGCCCGGATCGGCGCGCCCGTCACGGTAGAAACCGCCCGCCCCGCCGGGCTTCACGAAGCCCGCCTCCTCCAGGATCATCGCCGGGTTGGAGGCGAAGGCGTCGTAGAGCAGAGCGATGTCGACGTCGGCCGGCGCCCGTCCGGAGCGCTCGAACGCCATCGGACCCGACCTAGCGGCCCCGGTGCGACCCGGCCGGGCCAACGACGTCAGGAAGCCGTGAGTGTGGCCCTCTCCAAAGCCCAAAACATGGACGGGCCGGTGCTTGCCCTCGCGGGCTCGACGGGCAGAGCCCAGCACCAGCGCGCCACCACCCTCGCAGGGAATCGAACAGTGGTAGAAGTGAAACGGTCCTGCGATCGGCCGGGACGACATCACGTCGTCGACGCTGAGGCGCTCAGCGTCATGAGCGATCGCCGCGGGGTTCAACGCAGCCCAACGGTCTTGCGACACGGTTACCTCGGCGATGTCGGCCTTGCCCTGGCCGGTTTCGTGCATCCACGCCTGCGCGATCAGGCCGTAGAGCGCGGGAACTGATGGCCCGTAGGGCATTTCGAACGCGTGGTCGCACACCAGCGACATGAGTTCGCGTCCGCCGTCGCGTATCGGCGGGAACTTGCCCGCCGATACGACGAGTACCGTTTCAGCCTCGCCTCGGGCGATGACGTTACTCGCCACACGGGTCATGGCGAGATGGGTCCCGCCGCCGAGTTGACAAGTCATCTGGAGCTTCAGATTGTGCAGACCAAGGTAGTCCATAAGGTCCTCGGACAGGAAGATCGAGCCTTCGTTCGTCATCGGCCCAGCGCACACGAGTCCGTCGACCTCATCCGCCGAAACACCCGCATCGGCAAGCGCCGCCACCGCGGCGCGCACGTGCATTTCGGTGGATGTGTAAGGGACTTTCCTGCCCGGAGTGAGCTCGGCGGCGCCGATGATGGCCGGCTGATCGTAAGACACCCGCACTCCTCTCAACCCCCGCACTCAGCGACGGTCCCAATGTTAACAATGGTTAGCATAGCGTTCTCAAGTCGTCCAGGTAAACCCTTCTCGCCTCTCGCATGCCCAGCAGCGGATTTTTGCGAAAATTGTTGCGCCCCTTAACTAAGGGGCTCGATGAGGACTCGGCTCACGCGCGGGTTCAGTGTGTCTGAAAACGTGCGCGGCCCGGGTCCGTGGTCAGCCATCTTTCAGATCGACGCGGACAAGTGCGGGGCCCGAAACTGCCGGAAGTGCCGGCTAGCTAGCGAGAGATTCCCCAGAATGTGAGCTGCGTTTAGCTGCGCCCAGGTGCGGGGAAACGCAATACCCATGCCGATGCTGAACCAGCACATCGCTTCGCGACTGACAGCGAGTCGAGAGCGCTACTACTGCCGCGTACTCAGTTCCGAGCCAGATGAAATTGGGACATTTCGCGGTCGTCAAAGTAGGTGGCGACACCACGCTCGACTTGGTCGACGCGAGTATCGATTTCAACGGGCAACACGATGGGTTCCTCGTGACCAAAGAGCAGTTCTACGAGATCCTTATCTCTCGTCCAGGCTCGCGACCAACCCTACCGGTCCGAGCCGATGCACGACGATCCGAATTTGACCGATCGCTGCGACAACTGAAGGGCGGCTACTTCGACGACTGTACGGCCACAAGCTCGAAATCCTCACGCACTCGTACGGCGGCGGCGGCGCAGAAGCCGACCAGGTGCACTCCTCCTCGCGTCAGTCATCGAAGACATCTGCCGGGACGCCGATCTAAACTAGGGCGGTTTGACGCTGAAAATCGAAACGGGAGCGGATGCTCACGCACAGGGCACGGGTGTCCCGGCCGGCGTGGATAGGCCGGGACTCGTCACCACTTTCGACCTTGCGGCGCCGTTGTTTCCGAGGTGCGCCCGCTACTTGGGTGACGAGCACTCAATGGCCATTTTCGGGTGAAACGAGTTCACGCCGCGACTCACAAGGCGCAGCGCGAACCGCCGCCGAAGGGGGCCAGATAGCCGTCAACATCGCTGAATCCCATTGACAGGCATAAGCCATTGGTCAGTTCGGTGAAGTCTCCCGCCTGTTTGCGCCCACCGTGGTTCTAGTACTTCGGAACGCCTCCGGACTCGGCCATTCCGTCGTTGGTTACGCGGCGTTTCCTGCCGCGGCGGAAAAGGGGGCCGTGACTCGCCGATGCGGCCGTGGTCGACGAACGGGCCGGACACAACGAACTGGGCATCAGGAGTGCACCAGATGTCCACTGGCTCGTCCGAGTCGTTTGCCTGGGTGAGGCAGCTGTCCCGCAAAACGGACCATTGCCTCGAAACCGTTGCGATGAAAGGGAAGTCGCTGAGAGCCGCGTTCCCGTCGGGATCGGCGAGCATGTGGAAGCCAAACAATTCAAGGGCGTCTGAAATAGCTCGGAGACCGACCGGTCCAGCGTTTGAAGGCGTGTGTGAAGTTTGTGAGGTCGTTATAGCCGAGCTCTGCAGCGACCTCGCTGATAGAGACCGATCGGTCGAGGAGTCGCACGATCGCCCGCTCCTGCATGAAGGTCTGACGCAACTCGCGGAAGGTGGTCCCCTCCTCCGAGAGGCGCCGTTTCAAGGTGCTCGTGGACATCGAGAACTCGCCTGCGGCACGGCTGCTGCTCGCCTGTGCGGGATCCTTCTCCAGAAGCTGCCTTATTTGCTCGGTGAACGACGCGTCACGTCGCCGCTCTAGAACTCGCCGCAGATCGGCGACGGCAATCCGATACGCAACAGGATCCGAGAAGCGACAGACCTCGTCAAGCGTATCCACGGGTACGTGAATAAACGAGGTAGGGGCGCCGAAGAAGAGGCGCCCAGTCAGCGTTTCCGCGTCCAACACCCGCCCAGCCGGGGCTGAATGACTTAGATGCAGTTCAACACTCGGTACAACACCGGCTAGCATGTCGAGCATGCGCAGCAATGCGAGTCCGCCGTAGGTGACGGCCAGACAATTCAGGCCAACGTCACCTGTGCGGCCCGTGAGCCCGATTGTGAGTCCGCGTTGATTCGAGTGGAACGACGGGCTCAGGGCTGTTGTGATCACCGGCAGATAGGCCAGCAACTCGACGACCTCGGCTACGGAGCCCGCACTGACCAGTGGAACGCTGAGTGCCCCGAATGACGTCAGTTTGGCGTGTTCAGCGAATGCGAAACCCAGACGGGTGCCGTGATCAACGTTGAAATCGGGATAAATCTCTTTAAACCATCTTAAGGGGACCTGCGCGTCGGGTCCGACCAACATCGACTCGTTGACGTGCTCTCGAACCATGATGTCACGGAGAGCATCGACCGCGTCGCGCCCCAGCGCCTCACCGTCGAGCATCTGCAGGAAGGCCAGTGCCGGCATACCTGCGTCACCGAACTCCACGTGTCCCCTTACATGAGCCAAAAACACAACTCTTTGACTCGTCCGATCCTAGCGACCCCGGTTTTTGCCGACAACACTCGGAGAGGTCCGATATGGAGGAGAGCTGATCATGGCAGTCGTAACCTTTGTCTCTCACGATGGTGAGTCGTACGAAGCGACCCTTGTCGAGGGTCAATCGTTAATGCAGATCGCGCTGAACAACGCGGTACCCGGAATCGACGGCGATTGCGGCGGGGAAGCCGCCTGCGGCACGTGCCACGTGATCGTGGACCACGAGTGGTCAGACAAGGTGGGTAGCTCGGGAGCGATCGAAGAAGACATGCTCAGCATGCATCCCGAGCGTCAACCAACTTCGAGACTGTCGTGCCAGATGGCCGCGTCTGAGGTTTGGGACGGCTTGACCGTCGAACTGCCCGAATTCCAACTGTAAACCACGAGAGCGGAATAAAAGATGAGTATTTCCTCAGCAGTCACCGCGAAAGTACAGTCCACGCTGCCCGTGAAGATGCAACTGAGGGGCGCTCACGGCTACGACAAGATGCGCCGGTTGATCACCGGGACGAACGGCCAGAAGATGTTCACCGAGACCCCCATCCCGCCGGTCGAGGACGTCGACTTGGCTGATATCGATCTCAGCAACCCGTTCCTCTACCGTCAGGGTCGCTGGCAGTCCTACTTCGAGCGGGTGCGCAACGAGGCTCCGGTGCATTACCAGGCGAAGAGTCCGTTCGGTCCGTTTTGGTCGGTGACCCGGCATGAGGACATCATCGCCGTGGACAAGAACCACGAGGTGTTCTCGGCGGAACCGTTCATCATCATTGGCACTCCGCCCCGCTTCATGGACGTCGCGATGTTCATCGCGATGGACCCGCCGCGCCACGACCGCCAGCGCGCCACCGTCCAGGGAGTTGTGGCGCCGAAGAACCTGCGTGAGATGGAGGGGTTGATCCGCTCACGCGTTCGGGAGGTGTTGGACGACCTGCCGGTGAACGAGCCGTTCGAGTGGGTACAGAACGTCTCTGTCGAGCTGACCGCACGCATGCTGGCGACGCTGTTGGACTTCCCGTACGAGCGGCGCCGCAAGCTGGTGGAGTGGTCGGATCTGGCCGGCTCCATGGAGCAGGCCAACGGTGGTCCGTCCGACAACGACGAGATTTTCCGCGGCATGGTTGATATGGCGCAGGGGCTCGGTGCGCTCTGGCGCGACAAGGCAGCTCGAACGGCCAGCGGGGAAGAGCCCGGATTCGATCTGATCACGATGCTGCAGAGCAACGACGAAACGAAAGATCTCATCGACCGCCCGATGGAGTTTCTGGGCAACCTGCTGCTGCTGATCATCGGGGGCAATGACACCACGCGTAACTCGATGAGTGGAGGGGTGCTGGCCCTCAACGAGTTCCCCGACCAGTTCGAGAAACTGAAGGCGAACCCCGACCTGATCCCCGGAATGGTTCCCGAGATCATCCGGTGGCAGACCCCCTTGGCGTACATGCGGCGAGTCGCGAAGAAGGACACCATGCTGAACGGGCAGTTCATCCGCAAGGGCGACAAGCTGGTGATGTGGTACGCCTCAGGCAATCGGGATGAGCGTGTCTTCGAGCGGCCCGACGAGTTGATCATCGATCGAAGCAACGCCCGCAATCACATCGCCTTCGGGTTCGGCGTGCACCGGTGCATGGGCAACCGGCTCGCCGAGCTTCAGCTGCGGATCCTGTGGGAGGAACTGCTCCCACGCTTCGAGAACATCGAGGTCATCGGCGAGCCTGAGTACGTGCAATCGAATTTCATTCGGGGCATCAGCAAGTTGATGGTCCGCCTCACCCCCAAAGAGAGTGCATGACGACCGAACGGGCGGTGATCGTCGGGGCCAGCCACGCCGGCGCGCAGCTGGCGGGCAATCTCCGGCGTGACGGCTGGGCCGGCGAGATCGTCCTGATCGGGGATGAGGGGAAACTGCCGTATCACCGTCCGCCGTTGTCGAAGGCCTACCTGGCCGGCAAGAGCAACCTCGACGAACTCCTGATCCGCAGTGCCGATTTTTACCCCAAGCAGGACATTAAGCTTGTGCACTCGACCGTGGATTCGATCGACCGGGCTGCGGGGCGCGTGTTATTGGATACCGGCGACACGGTGAGCTATACCAAGCTCGCGTTGTGTGTCGGCGCGAGGGCTAGGCAACTGCCGATTCCGGGGGCGGACCTTCGCGGGATTCACTACTTGCGCACCGCGGCTGACGTCGAATCGATCCGAGCAGCTGCTGTACCCGGCCGTCGGGTCGTAATCGTGGGGGGCGGCTACATCGGGTTGGAGACAGCGGCCTCGTTGTATTCGCTGGGCATGCAGGTCACCGTGCTGGAGGCGACGGATCGTGTACTTGAACGGGTTACCGCGCCGGAGGTGTCGGCGTTCTTCACGCGGATCCACCGCGACGCGGGCGTGGACATTAGGACTCAGGCCCTCGTCGAAGCCTTCACCGGCAACGGCAACGTGCGAGAGGTAGTGCTGGCGGACGGCGCATTACTTCCTGCCGATGTGGTGATCGTCGGTGTCGGCGTGGTACCCAACACCGAACTCGCTTCAGCCGCAGGATTATCCGTCGATAATGGCATCGTGATCGATGACCAGGCCCGCACCAGCGATCCGGACATCGTGGCCGCCGGCGACTGCACCAGCCACGTGATGGCCCGATACGGTTCACGCATTCGGCTGGAATCGGTGCCGAGCGCCGGCGAGCAGGCCAAGATCGCCGCGGCGACCATCTGCGGGAAGCGCAGCGCCATCGCTGCGCTACCGTGGTTCTGGTCCGACCAGTACGATCTCAAACTCCAGATCGCCGGTCTGAACACCGGATACGACGAAGTCGTGCTCAGCGGCGATCCGTCGCGCCATAGAGAATTCAGTTGCTTTTACTTCCGTGATGGCGAACTCATCGCCGCCGACTGCGTCAATCGACCACGCGATTTCATGCTTGCTAAACGGGCCATCACCAAATGTCTTCCCACCGACCGCGCCGAACTGCTCGCCGGTTCAGCCTGAACCGCCAAACGTCTCGGAACGGGGGTTGATCAGCTCAGCAAGGACGACTCCTCACAGATGGGGAGTCAACCAATCCGGGGGGCGGTCCCGGTCTCCTTATACGTCACCCGCGAGTGGTCATCGACCGCGTGATTGATGTTGGCGTATTCCACGCCGCTGTGGTTGCGCTGACCTGGCGGCCGGCTTTTTGATCATCGAGATGCACCAGGTCCCGGGCTCGGAGTGCTCATAGCGATGTGGTGTGGTTCGGCGCACCACCAAACCTGGTGTTCTGGTCCGGAGCCATCCGGTAGCGGCCAAGGACCGCTTCGACCGTCGAGCGCTACATGCCTAGATGTTACGGCGATGTGATGCGGTCCCAGCGACATCTGAAACGCACCTTGATGATTCGCGCTGGCCCGTCCGCGAATTGCAAGTAGCGCGCTTCTGACAGACGAGAAAGACTCGCAGGCCAGTCTTTCGGAGCACAATTCACGTTCGGTGCTGATGTCGGGAGATTCAGCTTGAGTAAGTGAGTCAACGCTAACATCACGGGCTGTGCTTCGACTCCGCAGGCGTCGTGCACGGTCCAGACAACCACCCTTTTCCGCGAAAGGAAGGTCGGCTATGAGTCCGACGGTCGCAGAAGAGGCGGTGAACGTCGAGCGCGGATTCTGACGGCGGCCGCGCAGATTATCGCGGACCGCGGATATCATTCCCCATCGCTGGCCGATATCCGCGATTCCGCCAGCGTCGTCGGTCCAGCGATTTACCGACACTTCGAAAGCAAGGCAGGCTTGCTGGCGGCGCTATTCGAGCAAAGTGATCGACACGCTGCTGCAGCGTGCTTCCTCGATCGTCGAACAGAGCCGTGACGACGCCGAGGCACTGACCGCCCTCGTCGCGGACCATGTAGCGCTCGTTTTGGACCAACGCGAGCTCGCCATCGTCTACTACCGCGAATTTCACAATCTGGCCGCGCAGCAGCGCAGTCAGTTACGTCGCAAACAGCGTCTATATCTCGAGGAGTAGGTGCACGTCCTCAGTGAGCTCCGCCCCGAACTTGACGAGACAGGATTACGCGCTGTAGTCCACGGCGCAATTGGAGCGATTCAGTCGACGTTGCCATACCGCGAAACCGGTATGGCCGCCGAACGCATTTCGGTTCTACTCGCCGATTTGGGGCATGCCGTTCTTGGTGTCGCTCAAGTTTAGATGATGAAAGCCATTACTGCGTGCCCGAACCGTGATGCTCAATTTTCCCGACCCGCCGGAAGTTCTTGCAACAGCGGCGATCGTCGGCGAAGCAACGAGGGTCTACTTCACCAAATGAGTTTATGTCAGTTGATCGATCACCCGCTGGTAGGCTGCGGGTGCGAAAAGCGATGTCGCGCGACATAGTTGATGAGCATGGCCAGACCGGTCAGTGCCAGCTGCACCAGGTGGGCGAGCCAGAGCGTTGCTTTGCGTGAAATCATTGGCTGAACCGTGCGGCCGTAAATTATAGCGATGCGAGTCGGCGCGGGAACGCCGTGCACCAGCTGCCGCATACTCGGCCGTGACCGCACGTCGGGTCATCACTGGCACTAATTCGATTTCAGATTCAACGCATGTCAGAGACCACCTGGCACTGCAAGTAGCCCGGCGCACGGCTCAGATGGTGGCGAAGGCGCACTCGCTTGACGCTGCGCAAGAGCTGACTACTACAAGCCGATTGCCGGCCGTTGATCAGTGGGCAGTCTCCGTCTACAACGGTGGGTTGTCCCGAGCATGGTCGACTGCCAACCAGTCGTCATCGATCGAAGCGAGTGCTCGCCCGACATCCGGACGCGAGCCAACATAGGCAACAACAGGCCGACTTATGCCGGCAACGCATGCCAACACAGTGAAAGCTGCGATGAATGACATAAAGGTCCTCCTACGATGAGGCGAGCCGCACGATATCGATTACTGAAATCCGCCGGTCACCGCCGGGAACAGCGATTTCCACATTAACGCGGTGGCTCAACTAGAGCTACGTAGGTTATCGATGAATGCCGAGGAAATGTTTGTCGCCAGTAGACAAAGGTAGCGCCTACCATGGACCCATGGTGGTTCACCCCGCTTCTGACAGGGCGATGCCCGTTCACGTCGCCGAGGTACTCGGTGGCCTGGGGCAGCAATTGCGCGATCTACCGGATCTGATCCAGAGGCTTCTGGCGGCCGAGGTCGCAGAGCTAAGTGGGGACGGTCAGCTCGAAGATCTTCTCATCGAGACTGTCGCGGCGAACGTCGAAACCTGGTTTTCGACCCTCCGTTACGACATCCCGATCGCAATTGTGGAACCACCCGCAGCGGCGCTTGAACATGCCCGCAGGATGGCACAGCGTGGAGTACCGGCCAATTCCCTGCTGCGGGCTTATCGACTGGGTCATCAGCAAGGACTGCGATTCGTGATCGACGAGATCAGACGGTCGAATCTGTCACCAGAACTGAAGCTCGATCTCTACGAACACATCACGCGAGTGTCGTTCGGCTACATTGACTGCGTTTCCGAACAGCTACTGAGCACGTATCAAGAAGAGCACACGGTGTGGGAAGAGCATCGTCGCGGAGCTCGCACACAGGTAGTACGCGACGTTCTCGCAGGCATGGACGTCAACATCGCCACGACGTCCGAGATGATCCAGTATCCACTGGACGCCCTGCATACCGCGATCGTCCTGTGGTGGGATCGCCCGCGAGAGGACCACGATGCACAACCGGAGACGACCAAGAGACTCCTGAAACGTGCATCACGTGCGGTGGGGGCCGTGTCCGCCCTGCATCTGTCCGTGGACCGTTTGGTGGGGTGGGCCTGGATTGCGGTGAACGACGAGACTGCGGTGGCCCACCTCCGCAGGTTCATAGAGTCAGAGCAGGACGTGCCCAACGTCGCCGTAGGAACACCGCTCGCCGGTATCGACGGATTTCGGCGATCACATCGCCAGGCGGAACGGGCTCGTCTAGTCGCTATTGCGGCCGAAGGTGCGGAGCACCGCTTCATTAGCGCGGCCGATCCGGGGGTTGCGCTTGGCTCTCTGCTCGTCAATGACATTGATGCGATGAGCATGTTCGTCCGCGATACCCTCGGGCCCCTCGCTTGCAACTCTGTAGCCGACCTAAAACTCCGTGAAACAGCCAAAGTCTTTCTCCGTTCGGGAGCTAGCCTTAAGTCAGCGGGAGAAGAACTGCACCTGCACAGCAATACGGTCAAGTACCGAGTAGGGCGTGCAGCCCAGCGACGGGGCCGACCCCTAACCGACGACCGGCTCGATGTCGAGATCGCCTTAGAAATGTGCGAGTTGTTCGGAGCAGCGGTGCTCAACTCGGATGGTCATACCCATTAGCTTGGGAGTCACGCGATTCCCTTGAGGTCATCTGTCTCCAAGCTACAACCGCGTGGAATCACGTTTGTCTGCCCGGCAAACATCGCGACGCGGTGGCCGCACCTATGATGTAAATCCCGGTAACGGATGGGCGCCGTTCAACACATGATTCCCCACCTCGGCGATCTTGTACGCCACCGGATCGTGCAGGGTGTGGGTCCTGATGTTGCGCCAGAAGCGATCGAAGCCGTAACGCGGATGCGTCCCCCTGGCTCCGATGACCTCGAAGATCCGGCTGGTGATGTCAAGTGCGGCTTGCGATGCCAGCGCTTTGGCGCCCACCGCCAGAACCATCAGTTCTCCTCGATCCTCCGCCGACAGTTGATCGCCCTTGTTCCACACCGTCTCAAAAACTCGCGCGGCCTCGCGCGCGGCGGCATCGGCGCCTTGCAATGCGATGCCGAACTCGCCGTAGGTGCGGATAACGTATGGATCCTCAACGGCTTGGGTCACGCCCGCCGGCGTCCACGGCCTGGCCTGTGTGCGCGTGTACTCAGCGGCTGCGTCGAGAGCCCCTCTCGCGATGCAGAGATAGACGTTGACGAAGACGAGCTGGACGAGCGGTCCAAACAGACTGCCTCGCTGAAACTGGAATAAGGCGCTCAGCACGGCGTTCGGACCGCCGAGCACCTCGTCTGGGCGTACTTCGACGTCATGGAATTCGGTGGTGCCGCTGTCGGTTCGGCGCATGCCCAATGCTTGCCAGTCATCGTTGATGACGACACCGGCCCGGTCGGTGGGGATAACCGCGGTGATGATCGCCCCCTTTTGGTCGGAGTCGTCCTGAACGACGCCGAACACGAGGAGCAGGTCGGACCCCTTGGCCCCGCTGCTGAAGTGTTTTATGCCATCGAAGCGATAGCCACCGACTTCGGTCGGGGTGGCGTGGACCTTCCAGTCCAGGACGTGACTTCGAAAACCCGGCTCCAGATAGCCCAGCTTCTGCGCCTTTACGTGCAGGTTGCGCGGAATTTCACCTTGCGCTCCGAAATGGTGCGCAGACATGCCTCCCGCGAACGGTGGGTTGCGTGAGTGTTTACCCGCTGCGGCTTCACCAGGCCAGTCGTGGCGATCTTCACCGAGCCCGAGACCAAGCCCTTGCGTGAAAATCCGCAGCGGCAACGACGTGACCCAATCCCGTACGGTCAGATGTCAAAATCGGATCAGTCCGCGAATATTTGTTCCTGATCGCATGTCATCGTACCCATCGTTAATTTGATCCAATGAGTATTCCCGGGTAATCAGCTCATCAAGCTTCAGCTGCCCGGCGGCATAAAGTTCAACCAACTGCGGAATATCGTGGGGCGCGTTTGATGAACCATAGAGCGCACCACGAATTTGCTTCTCGTAGAGCGTGATCTCAAGCAGGGATCCACTTATCGACGTGTCGTCAGGGTGCCCGATGGCCGTAACCACAACGCGCCCGCGCTTTCCAACCAAAGCGAGCGCCTCGCCCGTGTAGGATACTTCGGCGATGTCCGTGGTGAGAATACATACATCGGCCAATTTGCCGAACGTGATGTCACTAACGACTGACCACGCTTCGTCCATTGAAGCTGCGGTGTGTGTCGCGCCGAAATCCCGGGCCTGCTGCCGCTTAAATTCCACGGGATCGACCGCCACGATCGTGAGCGCTCCAGCGATGCGCGCACCCTGAATCGCATTCATTCCGATACCGCCTGCACCAACGACCACAACCGTATCGCCGGCGCGCACCTCTCCGGTCCGTACAGCCGAGCCATAGCCGGTCGTAACGCCGCAACCGATCAATGCTGCCTTGTCAAGGGGAATTCCACTGTCTATTTTTACCAGTGACGATTTCGGCACCACGGTGTACTCGGAAAACGTCCCCAGCAAGCACATTTGTCCGACATCTTCGCCTCGAGCATGGAACCGGTAGGTGCCATCAAGTTGCGGCCCCATCATCAGCGCTGCTCCGAGTTCGCAGAGATTCCCCATACCGCGGGCACAGTAGGAACACCGACCGCACGAGGGCAGGAAGGTCAAGATGACGGAATCGCCTTCGGCGAACTCATCAACGCCCACGCCACACTCAATAACTGTGCCGGCACCTTCGTGGCCACCGACAACCGGCAGCGGGATTGGCAGATCACCGGTTACGAGATGCTCATCAGAATGGCACAGTCCCGTGGCCGCAAGGCGCACAAGTACCTCGCCAGCACCCGGAGGGTCGAGCTCAATCTCTTCGACCTCCCATTTCTGACCCAGACCCCACAAAACCGCAGCACGTGTCTTCACGTTGAATATGTCCTTTCGGTGGTAAAAATGCTTAGTAAATACAGAATTTAACGTTGAGCACTACCCTAAAGCGGGGTTACTATGCGACGGCGATCACGGCGAATCTCACCGAGGAATACGGTTGAAGCTACGACAGCGCCGATTGACTTGCCATATCAAGCACTTAAAAGATCTCGACGTCTCTCCGCCTCCAGCATTGCACGGTACTCCGGAAAGAGATTCTTGGCCTGCGGTATTAGTCTCACCAACTTGGCTACAGGGCCTTTAGCCCTGACATTCCCTTTAGCCATGGCCACCGTCAGATTCACCTTGCCCAGCCAAAACCTATTGCCAGTGTCGGCAGTCATGAATAGTTCGACGTTCGGCGTAGCGGCGCTGGTGGCTCCAGTCTCGATCAATTTGTTTGGCATATCCACGGTTACTATCGCATCAGGATCGGTGTAGTGAATGCGCAATACCACCCCGGACCGAGCAAGCTTTGTCGCAAGCTCTGCGTTTTCTAAACCTCGCCGGAAAATTCCACCCAAGTAGCGGTAGACCTCATCCTCATCAGCGAAAACGGACATTGCTTTCCTCCATCTATTGACATATTGACTAAATGGTTGTTCCGCGAATCCTCACGCGACCATATTTGCCGCAGCCTTATCCGCTCGTGATTCGTCTTCGACGAAGCGAATTTCCCGCAGCCCTCAGCGCGGTCGCCAACTCCCATTCGGCACTCGGCAGCTGCGCCGCCAAAGAAGCAGCATCTGCGGCCCTACGGCGGGGGTCGGTCTCCGGGTCATAAGCGATCGCCGCCAAGCCCGTCCAAAGTCGGGATGCGGCCGCAGCGGCGTCGGCAGCTTCTTGTGCAGGTTCGAAATCGAGTAGTTCCGCCACCTTTTGGCAACCCTGCGCCTGGAGGCTCCGGAACAGGCCGCCTCCCGTTCCAGCCTTTTGAATAAGGGCGCTTAGCGCAAACAATGCCGCTTCGAGGCAATCATCATCGAAAAGGTCCGACCACCGGTTCAAATCCTCAACGAAAGAAGAAATTCCAGCCAGTCCGTTCACCTGCATTTCGGAACTGGAAAGCGACGCAATGGGCGCGCCAATGTAGGCGCCTTCCATGGCTTCAGCGCTGCGAAGAAACGCCGAGCACGCAGCTACCCTGAGGTCGGGTGCAGACTCCGGCCACTCGACGATGTAAGTCGTATTGCGGGTCGGGACTGGAAATCCAGTCGAAGCACGGGCGCGCCGTAGATTTGCATACGGAACCGCCTGGACAGTATCGCGATCATTATCTACGACATAAGCGACTTCCCGGGCATCATCATACCCGACGACCACGACGTCATGCCGACTCATGTTCAGCCGCGCGCGCAGATAAGGCAATTCGGCGATGTCCGTCCACACCATGACTGGCGTGCCCGCGTCGAGCTGCTCGGTCACCCATTTCCATCCAAGGTCAGCGTCGTCGGTCGCGCGAGTCTCCAACTGCGCACCCAATCGGTTCAAGTATTCGTCTTCAAGATCGGCGCTACGCCCAACGAGATAGACCGGCGGTTGAAGTTTCGCTGATCGGATGTAGGAGAAGTCCAATGCGCCGCCAAGCACAAAAACCAATCCTTCATCCGGTACGTGTCCGGCGAAACGAATACCCGCCCACTCAGTCAAGTCACGTAGCGCACCCGAACCACAATGGCCCGCAACTTCATGTCGATAGGGCAGAATCACCGTTGCCATTCGAGCTCCTAGATTTGTTTAGAAAAGTCAATTATCGGTCGATCACAGCGATCGAGAGATGATTTCCTTCATAACCTCGTTCGTGCCGGCATAGATTTTTTGCACGCGCTGATCCACCCACAATCTCGAGATGGGGTACTCAGTCATGTAGCCATAGCCGCCGTGCAGCTGCATACAGTCATCAAGGACCTTCATAGCCCGTTCCGTGGTCCACCACTTCGCCATAGCGACGGTCTGCACGTCGAGTTGACCCGCAAGGTGCAGGTCGATGCAGTAGTCGAGGAACACTCTTGCGATGCGCGTTTCGGTCGCAGCTTCAGCCAGGACGAACTTGGTGTTCTGAAAGCCAAAGACCGGCCGACCAAACGCCTCGCGCTCACGCGTGTACTTAAGCGTCTGCTCCAGGGCAAGCTCCATCGCCGCGACTGCACCCACCGCCACGATAAGTCGTTCTTGGGGCAACTGGTTCATGAGCTGAATGAAGCCCTGACCCTCGGTCTGGCCCAGTAGATGCGAGCGCGGAACCCTCACTTCGTCGAAGAACAACTCAGAGGTGTCCTGACCGCGTTGGCCGATCTTGTCGAGAACCTTGCCACGCCGGAACCCCGCCCGGTCAGCTTCGACTACGAAGAGAGATATTCCGGCCGCGCCCTTACTGGAGTCGGTTTTGGCAACGACAATTATCAGATCGGCTTGCTGGCCGTTGGTGATAAAGGTCTTCGAGCCCGAGATGACGTACTCGTCTCCGTCCAGTACAGCTTTGGTTTTGACACCCTGCAAATCCGAGCCGGTACCTGGTTCAGTCATGGCTATGGCTCCAACGAGTTCGCCGGATGCCATCTTGGGCAACCATTCTCGTCGCAGCTCTTCAGTCGCGTACTGCAGGATGTAGTGCGCGACGATTCCGCTGTGCAGCCCAGCGCCCCATGAACTGTCACCGATGCGGGCCTGCTCTTCGAGCACGACCGCTTCGTGCGCGAACGTGCCACCGCCCCCGCCGTATTCCTCAGGTATAGACATGCAGAGCAAGCCCAGCTCACCCGCCCGGTTCCACAGTTCTCGGTCGACGTGGTGCTGGTCGGCAAAGCGCTGCGCATGCGGCGCCAATTCGGCCGAGAAGAACTTCGCTGCGAGGTCACGAAGCTCTACCAATTCGGCATTCATCCATGGGGACATTGAGATGGACACAATTTCCTTTCAACAACTCGAGTTTGCAACTATTCAGAGGAATCAAACGTACTGAACTTTGTAATGTCCAGACGCATGTTTCGCACGGATCGCTTTTTTGTCATACTTTCCAACACTTGTACGTGGTATGTCAGCAACGAAACACCATCGCTCCGGAATCCACCACTTTGCAACCTTCTGCGAGATAAAGACCTGGAGTTGGTCAATGTTCACCTCAGAGCCCGGGTGAACTACCACAAGAGCCAAGGGCCTCTCCTGCCATTTGTCGTCAGGAACTCCGATGACCGCTGCTTCGTAGATTGAGGGATGACCGATAAGCGCGTTTTCCAGTTCTACCGACGAGATCCATTCGCCGCCAGATTTGATCACGTCCTTTGAACGGTCCGTCAGGGTGAGACATCCGTCCGGATCGATGCGGCCGACGTCACCGGTACGCAACCATCCTTCGTCAAATTTGTCCGAGTCGAAGTCACCGAAATATGAGCCGGTTATCCACGGCCCACGCGCCTGAATCTCCCCAACTGATTGTCCGTCCCACGGCACGTTTTTACCGTCGTCGTCCCGCAGACGGATTTCGACACCGCAGATCGGCCGACCTTGACTGGCCCGCATCTCCCATCGTCTCGTCTCGTCAGCGTCGCGATTCGGACGTGCAACGGTAGCCAGCGGAGACGTTTCGGTCATGCCCCATGCCTGCACGATGGGCACGTTGTACTTTTCTTCAAACCCACGAATCAGGGAAATCGGAACAGCCGATCCTCCGCAAGCGACCAAACGTAGCGAAGATATATCCCGCCCAGGATGCGAATCCAGATATCGGTCGACATCATTCCAGATCGTCGGCACCGCACCAGCGACGGTCGGCCCGGTGTTTTCGATGAGCGATACCAATGGTTCGGCTTGGAGATACCGGTCAGGCAGCACCAGATCCGCACCGGACATCAACGCTGCATAGACAAGCCCCCACGCATTGGCGTGAAACATTGGGACGATGGCCAACAGACGGTCGGCCTCGCTGATCGACAACGCATTAGCGGTGCACGCGGTCAGGGAGTGCAAGTAGGTGGAACGATGACTGTAGACGACGCCTTTGGGATCTCCCGTGGTGCCGCTGGTGTAACACATGGCCGCGGCAGACAACTCGTCGAGAACCGGCCACTCAAATGACTCTTCCTGGCCGGCAAGCACTTCCTCGTAACACAGAACTGTTTTTCCGCTTCCCTGCAACGGGGCAAGGTCGCCCTGTCCTGTAACGATGACGGTGTGCACCGACGTCATTGCAGGGAGCGCGGCAGCCAGCAACGGCGCGACCGACGCGTCTACTATCACAATCTGGTCGTTCGCATGATTGGCGATGTACGCGAGTTGCTCTGGGGCCAAACGAATGTTCAAGGTATGCAGGACCGCACCCATGGAGGGAACCGCACAGTAGGCCTCCAAATGTTCCTGGTTGCTCCATTGGAAGGTGGCCACGCGTTGATCTGCAGTGACGCCAAGGCTGCGCAGAGCGTTGGCGAGTTGAGCTACTCGCGGCAGCATTCCGCGATAGGAAGTCCTGCGATAGCCAGCTCCGGTTTGAGTTATGACCTCGCTATCACCGTGTATGGCTGCCGCATGCTGAACGATTGCCGAGACCGTGAGGGGAACATCTTGCATAGTGCTTTGCATCGTGTAGTGCCCTTTCAGGCGAAGAGGTCGGGACTGCTGTTCGGCTGGTCGATGAAACTGCCATAATGCGATTTCAGTGCTTGCAGGATGTCTGCTAGGGGTAGATCGTCGTAGGCTCCCCGATCGCACAGATACTCCATGTGCTGGGTGCCGTCACCCGTAAACCCATGTAGCAGTGCGTCACTACGACCATCGAAATCTATCGGCGAGACACCGAAACGCGCGCACAACTCACGATTGAACGCCGGAGTGGCCTTCACCCAGGCACCGTTGAGAAACATGAGACTGTAACCGTGATAGACAAAGACGTCTGTACCACCCATCCGCTCGCGCAATGTCTTGGTTTGGAGGTGGTTTCGAACGTCGGCGAACCCCAGCCGCGCCGGAATTCCAGCCGCTCGGCACGCTGCCGTCAACAGCACGGCCTTCGGGACGCAGTAGGCGCGTCCGGATGTCGCGACGGTACTGGCGCGATACGCGTCCGGGTTATCGGTGACTGTGTAGGGGTCATACCAAATGGAGTCACGGACCGCGGTAAAGATGCCTATCGCTTTCGTAATGTCGTCAGCGGCGCCCCGGATCGCCGACGACACGAAGCCACGTACCGCATCATGTTGCCAATCTAGAAATTCCGTGGTTTCGAGATAACGCCTGTAATCGTCAGTCATCGGCGTCTCATCTCCAACGGAAGTCCGTCCACCGGAATAGGAAGCGAGGTGTTGTCCCACCGGACCTGATAGTTCTCCGGAACCGTCCAGATGAACGACCGCAGCATCCGGTGCAGGATCGCTTTGACCTCAAGAGTTCCGAATTGCATGCCGATACACTTATGCGCTCCTCCCCCGAAAGGTACCCAGGCGAATCGGTGGTGTTGATCCTCGCGCCGAGGCTCGTCAAAACGTGAAGGATCGAACCGCTCAGGATCACTCCAGATCGTTCGATCGAAGTGATTCACCGCAGCTGTTATGGCACAAACGGTGCCCACTGGGATGTGATATCCGTCGATGGCGACATCTCGAACCGTCTTGCGCATCACCAGCGGAACAGGTGCAACCAATCTGAGCGCTTCCTTGATCACAAGGTCGATAACCGCCATCTTCTCTAGGGCCTCGATGTCTGGCAACCCGTCACCGACGGCCTCGGCTTCCGCCGCCGCCGCCTCCTGCCACACCGGATTCTTGGCGAGGAAATAGGCGACCGCAGTAGTGGTGATCGTCGATGTGTCGTGAGCCGCCATCATCAAGAAGATCATGTGACTCACCACATCCTCGTCGGAGAACCGCTCCCCGTCTTCGGTGGTGGCTTGACAAAGAGCAGCGAACAGATCGTCCGTTTCACCGGCTCGCGCGGCCGACAGATGCCGGAAAAAGTAGTCCTCCAAGACGCGCCGGCCTCGCACACCAGCGCGGAATCTAGTTCCCGGAAGCGGAACACGCACAAGGGAGCTCGCTGCACGCACCGCAGCGACGAACGCCTTGTTGACAGCATCACTCTCCTCCTTGCCGCGGCCACCCATGAAAACGTCGGTGGCTACATCGAGGGTGAGTTCCTTCAGCAGTGGATAGATTCGAGTCGACGAGCCCGTCGGCCACGCGGGCACTGCTGAGCGAACGCATGGGGTTACTTGCTCGACATATCCGGTCAGGCGCGGACGCGTAAACGCCTCCTGCATGATGCGTCGGTGCATCAAGTGCTCATCAAAGCTCATGAGCATCAATCCGCGATGAAAGAAGGCGTCGATCAAAAAGGACCAGCCATCCTGAGAAAATGCCTTCGCTTCGCTCGTGAAAGCCTGCCGGGTGGCCTCCGGACCGGCGATGACCACCAACTTGGTGCCGAACGCGCCCATCCACGACACAGAACCCAGACGGTCGTAGCGCTCTCGGCTGAAATCCGACCCGAATCGGATGTAGTCGAGCGTATGACCGACAAGAGGCAGGCCTGAATCGCCGAGCACCGGTTTCAAGCCACTTCCGGACGGCACAACAGCGAGTTCACAGACCGGCCAGCCTCGGCACCATCGACGCCAACTCTCGTCAACGACACGCGGCGCGGGCGCAAGCAGGACGGACGACAGACTCTTTCTGGCTTCAATCACAGGCTCAACAAGCGGGTTCACAACAGCTCCTCCCAGTCACGGCGTACCTTGACCGCACTCGCCACCAGTTTTTACATATTGGATGTAAATGTCAATATCTAGACAGATGTGATATTTTGTCATCAGCAGCGGCTGAATCTCGGCCTCGTCACATGCCGTTCGACTGACACCGCCAGGCTGGACTTCAGACCAACGAGCTCACGCTCCAGCAAGAGTGCCAACGCTCGCCTGGTTTCCGAGTCAGGATCCGTTACACGAACGTCGATCCCGGCCTGCGCGCGCCGGAATTTCACCGCTCGGTGCGCGGCGCCGACTGGGCACAGAGTGCCCAAGCTGACCACGGCAATAGTTCCCTCAAACCTTTGCATAGCCAGACTCATCGTCGGGCGTCAGTTTGCCGCAACAATGGGATGGCTACCTACCGATGTATCTGGCATCGCGTAGTAGCACTGATGCGCAATTTCGCAGCTAAGCCTGCCTCCTGATCTGGTGGCGAAATACCACCGACCAGCCTGCCGGCAATCGACAGCGCCGCAATCTCAGTCTCCAAACGACGACGGCGATCAAGCCCACCGCACATCAAAGACGCGTTGCTATATGCCTTCATCCCTGATTAGTCGCGGTAGTCCCTCGCCCATCGGAGATTTCGACAGATACGACGACGAACAATGCACTGATGCCATATCGCTGACCGCCACGAGATTAGACGTTATTCCGACAAACACTACAGATACGCCCAGCATTATCCACGGTGGCAAAATTTCGCAACCGACACTTTCCGAAGGACGAGGTATAGCTACACCGGCAACGCCGACACCCACCACAATCTGCACCGGATCGTATCCATGCCGTTTAGAAAGAAAATTTTCACCATATTTCGACAGAGACCAAAAGGTCACTGAAATTGACATCAAATCACTAGTTCGGCGCTTTTCATTTCGATGCAGCTTCTTTGAGGAATCTACCTGCACATTCAATTGCTTCGCGCGCCTCGGGCAAAACTCTGAACATAGCCTGGAAAACGTGAATTTGTCCTCGATACACCTGGATTTCGACCGATGAGCCGTCGGCTCGAAGATACTTTCCGAGCGTCCGCGAATCATCGATCAGCATTTCTCGACCACCGACTTGAATCAAGGTCGGTGGCATGCCGCAAAGGTCGGCAGTAAGCACGCTAACTCGAGGATCGCTGGGATCTGCCCCAGCTACGTACAACTGGAGCGCCCGTGCCGCCGACCGTGCAGACGCGAAAGGGTCTGAGCGCCGGACTTCGCGTGCTCGCGCTAGTTTGCAGCTGAGGTCCAGCACCGGGGACATCAGGAGCAACGAATCCGGGACTGGCAGCATCTCGTCTCGCGCGCTTAGCGCAGTCGCCATCGAGAGCTGCCCTCCTGCGGAATCTCCAGCCAAAGCCACAGAATCTCGCCCTCCAGATGAACTCGACCGATGCGCAAGCCAGCGGTACGCATTCAATGCGTCGTCAGCTGCGGCCGGGTACGGGTAGCGCGGCGCTAGTCGGTACTTGACGGCGAAGATCGGCCGACCGCTAGCTGAGGCCAGCTCACCGAGAAGTCCGCGATGCGTACCTGGAGAACACATCGAATAGGCGCCGCCGTGAATATAGAGCACAGGCGGTGCGTGAGGATCAACAGCGGACGATGTGACCCATTCCCCGCAAATCCGACTTCCAGCAAACTGGGCATCCACCTGTTCGACTGTCACCCCACGGCGTGGCCACGAGGTGGCAAGTGCGATACGCAGCACTCGATCCAAGACAGCAATTCCATAGGCATTCGGAGGGAGAACTCTGGCCAGCGGGCGAATCGTAATCTGCGACGAGAGAGCGAGCAAGTAGCTCGCAATACTGGGCCGCCAGTCCGGCGCCTTCATATCCGTCACGACGAGGCCACCGACCCTCGCCTGTCAAATCGGTAACTAGACAATGGAAAGGTTCGGCTTCGCAGAGATGTCTCGAGTGTCGTCGACGGGCGGAGCGGCACATCTCCATGTTGGTCGAAATAGTAACTATTTGCCGCCGAACAGGTGGGTTGCCAGAAAACTTGTCGGTGGCGTCGCCGGAGCACATCAGCAAAATACCGATCATTGGCCTCATCAGTGACCTCTATATAATTCGATCCCGACGCGCGAGCATGCCGAAGGCATCGGACAATGTGCCGACTCTGCGCTTCGATTAGGGCGAAATAAGAAGAACCGTTGTAACCATATGGACCAAAGATGTTGAAATGATTCGGAAATCCCGGGACGCTCACGCCCTCAAAAGCCTGGAGGCGGTGCTCGTCCCACCAAGCCGCCTGTTCGAGTCCACCGAGGCCTTTAAGCATATATGTCGGCATGTTGCCCGGCTCCATCACCTTGAAACCCGTCGCGAGTACTAGAACATCAATCGGATAGGTTTCACCGTTGATCGTGTGAATTGATTGGCCATCTATGCATGAGATTCCATCCGTTTCGAGCGAAACATTGCGTCTATTGTAAGTCGCTAGATATGAATTGTGGAAGCTAGGCCTCTTACATCCGAGAGCATATTTTGGAATAAGACTTTCCCTCGTGCGTGCGTCATCTACTTGATTGCGCATATAGCGCTTCGCGAGGTCCTCCATCGCAGTCGACATGGGAAGAATCGTGTGAAAGTGAGCCGCGATCGGAAACGTCAGCTCGACAAATGCTTGACTACCTATGCGCGTCGCAAACTGCACGCCCGGAAAATGGCGTAATGCAGCGCGAGCCCACCTAGGTACCCGAAAATCCGGCTTGGGCAAACAATAGATGGGCGTACGTTGAAACACCGTCAAACTTGCCGCAGTTTTGGCGACTTCAGGAATCAGCTGTACCGCTGAAGCTCCCGTACCGATGACTGCCACTCTCTTGCCCGCGACGTCCTTAGAATGATCCCATCGAGCGGTGTGCAGGGTGACACCAGCAAAGCTTGCGATGCCCGGTATCTGCGGCCATTTCGGGCGACTCAAAACACCTGAACAGTTGATGACGAAACGTGCGGCTAGCTTCTCTCCAGCCGCAGTCCGCAATTGCCATAGATTTACAGACTCATCATAACAAGCTTCAATAATGGTCGTATTGAAGCGAATTCTTTCGGCAAGCCCATACTTCTCTACACACTCGACCGCATAGTCCTTAAGCTCATTTCCGTGTGCATATGTGCGCGACCAATCAGCCCGTTTTTCGTAGGAAAATTGATAGCTATACGACGGAATATCCACCGCGATACCGGGATAAGTGTTCCAATGCCAAGTGCCACCTACACCGCCAGCATCATCTACGATTAAGAAGTCGGAAAATCCCGACTTTTGCAGGCTGATCGCGGTGCCGATACCCGAGAAGCCCGCTCCCACGATTATTATCTCACTATCAAAGACCTGCATATAAATTCATCGCTTCCTAAGACTGATCTATGGGCATTGTCATCCGACGCTTTTTGAGAAGCGCCGAATGATCGGCTTCTATCCATCATTACCAGTGACGATATAGTCATGCATGTCGAATTGAGAGAGTTCTCTTCTGAATTGGGTGGCAAAACCCGGATACATCGTACCGTTGTATCCGTCCTCGGTTAGGTACCAACTTGTGCATCCTGAATTCCAAGTCGTCCGCTTAAGGCGACGTTGGATGTCCGCGTGGTAGGCACTTTGCCGGTCATTTCGAACATCCAGCGTGCGCACACCTTGAGCTTGGAGCACTTTGATCGCCTGGACGATGTAGTCGATGGCCGCTTCCATATAGATAAGAGCTGAATTATGGCCCGGACCGGAATTCGGTCCAAAAGTGAAGAATAGGTTCGGATAGCCGGCGACGTTCACACTTTTATAGGCATACGTTCCCCGAGACCATTCATCGTCTAGCTTTCGCCCGTTTAGACCTCGCACCGGGAAGGGTGTGCCCTGCTTACAGACATCGAATCCGGTTGCAAAAACTATACAGTCGACCTCATGCTCGACACCATCGGCTGTCCGAATACCGTTAGGAGCCAGAGTAGCAATTGGCCAACTAATGAGCTTGCAATTACTAGCTTGCAGGGCTGGGTAGTACTCGCTGGTCATCAGCATCCGTTTGCACCCCGGCCTGAAGCTAGGGGTCAACTGGCGTCGAAGCCAGCCGTCCTTCACCTGCCGACGCAGATTAGATTTCGCCGCTATTTCGATGACTGTCGTTGCAGCCGTATCCCACACCATGCCGACAGCCATGACCTCGTGCGCCCAAAACCATATTTGTCGCCCAGCTTGTTCGAATGAAGACGAACGACGGAACATGGATCGCAACCAGCCCGGGTGCGTGAAATTCGCCCTTGGTAGAACCCAACCGGGCGTTCGCTGAAAGACCTTGACTGATTTAGCGCATTTCACCAATTCTGGCACAATCTGGACTGCACTCGCACCTGTTCCGACCACGGCAACACGTTTGCCTGACAAGTCATAGGCGTGATCCCAGCGAGCGCTGTGCATCTTTTTGCCTTCGTATGAATCAATACCCCTGATGTCCGGGAGACTCACATTCGCAAGTGGCCCACTCGCAATGACGATCGACCGACCCGCGTATCGCCGGCCATCCCTTGTGTCAGCAAACCAGGTAGCGCTTTCTTCATCGAATTCAATCGAACTCACTTCAGAACTAAAATTGATGAATCGAGTAAGATCATACTTTGCAACGATTCTTTCAATATATTGCAGTATCTCGGCGCTACCCGAGTACGCTTGCGACCAGGAAGGGTTCTGTTCAAAGGAGTAAGAATAGAGCAATGAAGGAATGTCGCAAGCCGCTCCGGGGTAGCTGTTATCCCGCCAGGTTCCTCCGATGCTATCGGAACGCTCCAGTATAACGAATTCGTCCATGCCCTCCTGAATCAGCCGAACAGCCGTGCCGATACCAGCGAATCCGGCGCCAATTATTAGAGTGGTCTTTACTCCTGTCATTTCGCTACCGGCTCATAAGTCAGCTCGTCAGTCCATGAAGGTGGTCGACCTAGAACTCGAACGGGGAAAACATCGATTGCGTCGCCCAGGCGCTGTGATATGAAATGCAGGGGTTGGGATCGTTTAATCGAAGACGACATGTGAGCCTTCAGAATGTGATATCCGGGAACCCTCCGAGTGTGTTCACTGCGATCACCGACATTCGCGTAACGTGTTACGGCGTTGTATAGTTTTTCTTCCGACAAGCCCATGGCATTGAGATTCATCAGCATTCGCGTTAGGAGAGGTACATAGAGTAACCCGCCAGCCAGGATTCTTGGATCAATCAGCGCGCCAGCTGTTTGGATTGCGTGGACTCGCATCGGGCTGGCACCCAGATCATTGAGGACCTGAAAACCTACGGCTAGATGCCTCGACTCGTCGCTGTTCACTTTATTGAAAACCTCGGCACAAAGCGGGTCCGCGACCTCGTCCAATAGAAATTTGAGCAAAGCTCCGTCGAGGGCGGTTTCCAGAGCGGGAATCGCGGCACCAATCACCGTTAATGGTAGAGCTTCAGCATATCGATCTAGCCATTCTATCACCAGCCGGATATTTTTGTTCGGAACGGGCTTTTCGTCCCTTTCCAGCATCCCCCACCGCCGCATGAGTGCTAGCTCAACGTTGGCGTGGCGCTGCTCTTCAGCGTGAAAGTACCGGTAAATGTCACCCAGAGCTTCGAACGGAGCTTTTGGTGCCATCGCCGCGAATGCCCGCGCTCCGACATGTTCAATCCATACTACGTCAGCCATGAACTGCTTGAGCTTGGGACGCTGCTCATCCGTGATGAGCTCAGCACCCGGAGCATCCCAATCGATATCCGCCAGCGCCCATTGCTTACTTTTTATAGTTTCGAGCATATCGCTATATGCGAAAGACATTTCCTTACGCGCTTTCTCTAGACGATCTGTTTCCAGGAAGCCACTTGATCCATCAATCCCAATGCACGTGTGAAAGTGCTCGGTAGTGTTCTTTTAATCTGCCACAGCACTTTTGCATCGATCTGAGGCACGACGTAGATTTGCCCCCGGTCATGTGCGTCGAGTGTTTTCCGTGCGACAGACTCCGGCGATACGCCGGTCCACTTCATCAGCGTGCCCGCGAGTCTGGCAGCAGACTCTTGGATTTGAGGATTATCTACGATGTTGGTTTTCACAAATGTCGGACAAAGCACGGTGACATTGACATCGGTACCAGAAAGTTCGGCTGCTAATGTCTCTGATAGAGCCAGAACGCCCGCTTTGCTCACGTTGTAGGCGCCCATACGCGGCGCGGCGCCAAAACTTGCCGCGGACGCAACGTTGATTACACCGCATCGGCGATTCTCGCGCATCCGAGGGACAAAAGTCTCGCAACCGTAGATAACACCCCAAAGGTTCACTGAGATCGCGGCAGTCCAGTCGTTTATCGATGTTGCACCGATAACGTTGCCACCCGCGCCGATTCCGGCGTTATTGATCACCAAGCTGGCGGGCTTTCCGAACCAACTCTCACCCGTCTTTGCCAACAGCCGTACCTGGTCGAGTTCGGTCACATCGCATTCGATGTCGAGGCCTTCGCCGCCCGCCTGGCGCACCAGTTCGGCCGACTCCCGCGCTGTGCTCAGATTTCTGTCCGCACATATCACCCGGCCACCGCGACGCGCGAGCTCCACAGCAAAGGCGCGCCCGATGCCACTGCCCGCCCCCGTCACGACAGCGTCGGCTCCGTAACTCCGACCTGGCGTTCGGCCAAGAACCGACAATTTCATGTGACCTTTCCCTATTTGATTTGGCGGCCGCAGAGCGATTGCGACGCAACTCACTTCTGGTGGCGGCTGCCACCATTGGTGGCAGATGACACCAGTTTGTCCGTCGCTTGTCCCGTTTGTCAAGATGGTGGTGTGCGGTCTCAAAACAAGCGGTGGGGTGGGCGCACAGGCGCGGAACGGCGGGCAGAGCGGCGCCAGAGGTTCATCGAGGCGGCGACTGAAATATGGACCGAGAACGGCTGGGCTGCGGTAACCATGCGCGGCGTGTGCGCAGCCACCGGGCTCAATGATCGATACTTCTACGAAGAGTTCAAGACGCGCGACGATTTGCTCGTGGCAGCGTGGGACGGTGTCCGGAGTGAGGTGCTAGGCGAGCTCTCGACTCTGTTCAACGAGCGGATCGATCGGCCGGCGATGGAGACGATTGCCGCGGCGATCTCCATCGTGGTTGACCGGATCGCTTCCGATCCAGGCCAAGCCCGCATCCTTCTCGCCCACCACGTCGGCAGTTCTCCACTTCAGGATCGCCGCGCACTCGCATTGCAAGACGCAACGCAACTCGTCGTGGAGGCAAGCCGACCCCATTTGCTTGATGACGTAGACGAGGCAGCGCTCCGAATGGATACCTTGGTTGCCGTAGGCGGTTTCGTCGAAGTCATCACCGCGTGGCATTCTGGGCTGCTCGATGTGTCGAAGGACGAGGTGATTGTGCATACGAGCCGACTAGCCGAGATTCTCGCGCAGCGTTACCTGGCTGATTGATGGCACGGTGATGTAGCTGGTCGACTCGTTCTGCTCCGTCGAACTAGGTAGTTCGACGAAGGCGATGTGCGCGACGGGGTCACCAGACACATGGCCTGGGGAACCGTCTGCTTTTGCGATCACACGAATGATGTCGAGTACGATGGACCGCTGCCACCGAACTCCAGCGGCAATCCACCGACAGCACTGTGCGTATTGCTACGGGTCGCCGAGGTTGACAATTAAGACCTCACCAATCGATGGGCGAAGCACCGAAGGTGCCCGGTGGACGAGAATCTGACTAGGCTGGCGCCGATGCCCTGCGCCACCGCAGTCGGGAACCGACCCCGCTCACCAATTGGTCGACCGGGACGAAAGCCCTTGTCTTCGCCTTGATGAGCGTCGGGTTATTCAGTCTCCACCCATAGTCGGCGAATCGGCCGTTCGAGCCGAAGTGCGCGGACCTGTTCATCGTCCCAGTCCAATCAGCGGTTGTCCCTCGGGACTCTAGAGCGCCGCAGCTGCCAGAAGAACGACGAGGCGATCGCATCGATGGTTTCAACTCATACCGATTACGGCTGTCTGTGATCGGGTGCGGAAGGCACGAACGCGGCCTGCCGCAAACAGGTTCACTGCACTTCCTGTTGATGAGCCCCGTTGTCTGCACGGCGAACGAGTTCCGCGAATAGTTCGCCGAATCCCTTGATGTCCCCATGCGCAGCGAAGTGCCCTACTTCCACTGCTATGAAGACCGCTTCAGCAGTGAAGCGCATAACGCCGTCAGCACCAATTCCGGCGCCGGTGACGTGGATGGCACGGCCATTGCGTTCAGTAATACGCGCGGCGATCCTATGGGCATCATGCAGCGGAACCGGCTGCAAGTACTCGACGGTCAGCCTGCGTGTGACAGCCGGCGTTCCGGCGATCCACAACGTGAAGCCAAACAAGTCATCGCACGCGGCGGCGATGGCCCCGCCGTGGGCGAGACCTGGCGCGCCGACGTGCCGTTCATCGAATGTGACGTCCGCGTACACCTCCTCCCCTCGACGGAAGACCGAAAGGTGCAGTCCATGCGGATTGTCTGGCCCACAGCCCATACACGTCGGAGTGTGCGACGGTAACCGCTGCACGTCCGGTGGATTCGAAATGCTCACAAAGACCTCTTCTCGTCACTGGTGGTAAGTACCACGATCGCTGGCGCTCGAATGCGGGCCGGCTGCTCTGCTCGCTATCCCGAAGACGGGCAAGGGCACCGCACCGATGACGCCGAATGGGATTCCCTTGTCGCACAACCGGGCACGAAAACTCCTCGTTACTTCCAGCGGAGACTCATCGACGCGTCTGTCGAACGCGAACGCCCGCCTCGCGACCTGCGAATCCTCACTAAGCCGGAAGCAACATGCTGTATTCAGCGTAGCCAGCAGCGTAATCCACCAGTACTCACGAGAGTGCCGGAACGCTGGCTACCTGACAGTCAATGTTCACATTCCGAGCAGCACAATCCGTACAGTTAGTTTCCCTACGCTACATTGAGTAGCATAGGGAATGCAATCGCTTATTCAACCGGGGCACCGACACAAAACCGCATCGAGTTGCGGCTCAGCTTCGCCGCGCACGTCTGCACCGCGGTGTGTGACCGCATGGTCGCGATCGCGTCCGGGAACCCAGTGAGCCCGCCGCAGCACACGGTCAACACATCCTTGACCCCGCGATTGGCCAAATCGGCGGATACCAACACCTAGAACGAAGCGCCTTCGTTCGGCTGATCCCAGATCCCCCGAACGCGCTTGATCCCGGTCATATCGACGCCCACAGCGATGTGGCGCGGCCTTGTTGGGGGTGTGGCCGCCGTCTTTGACCTTCACAATCATCGCGTCGAGGTAGATCACCGGATACGACGGTTCCAGCGGTCGGCGCTGCCATGCCAGGACCCCGTCGGAGATCTCGTCGACGGTATTGGGGATCGTCTCTCGCGATGCCTGCGTCCCGATCGCCGAACTAAATCCGAAATCGGATGTCCCGCAAATTGATTCCGCACCGCATATCGGGAGATGGCCATGTCATCGAGCCTGCCTTCACCACGCTGGCCGATGGGTACCAGCGTCGGGGTCAACGAACCGCTGCGGTCTCGCGGCACCTCCAAGGGTAACGGGCCGGCCTGGTGAGCACCGTCTTGAGTGGGCCGCCGTTTCACCCGCCTGATCAGATCGCCGTTCTCGTCACCAAGGTGAGCGGTGAGTTCGGCGCCAGCCCACGTTGAAGGACGAGCTTGATCAACCCCGGCAGCAGCCCGCCATCACCGGTCAGCGCCACCTCGCAGTTATCGATCGGCGCCAGCAGTTCATACACTGACCCCCGAAGCACGAAGCGCGTCGGCCATCTCGACCGTAGGGCTGGCGGCAACCAGCGCCGCATCCATTGCCCTTTCATGTCGTCACGTCCTGCGATCCTTCCGTTAAGAGGATTTACACAGTCCATCTAATGCGCCCACGGACCGCCCGCCACGCCGAGCGGGTCTTCGACTCAGTACGCGCCACACGCCAGACTCGTGGACGATGCGCGCCAACGACGCCGTGAACGAGACCCGTTCGAGGCGACCCTCGGGACTGAAGTGTCACCATCAAGACCACCGGAACTGTCATAAATGAGATGTGATCGGTCCCATGGTGAGGTGCCATCACTTGCGGGTCGAAATGCCGGGGGTGCGGGCAGAACTGCGCGACAAGGAGATTGGCGCTCGGCACTTCCCATCGTCGCTAACATCCAACGCGTAGGCTCCCGGTGTGCATGTCGACGTGATGACCGTTCCGCAGCCTTTGGCCCAGATGGGCACGCTTGCCCAGCGCACCCAGGCGGCCGGTTTCTCCGGCCTCCTGCTGACCGAGACCGGCCGAACCGCCTATCTGAGCGCAGCGGTCGCATCCCAGGCCGCGCCCGGGCTCGAGCTGTCGACCGGTGTCGCAGTAGCTTTCCCGCGAAGTCCATTCATCACCGCGGCATCAGCGTGGGAACTGCAGGAAGCCACCGGGGGCAAATTCCGGCTCGGGATCGGCACCCAGGTACGCACGCACGTGGTGCGGCGCTACGGCATGCCCTTCGAACAGCCTGGACCACGGCTGCGCGACTATGTTCGCGCCGTGAAAGCGTGCTTCACGGCGTTCCGGACCGGCAAGCTCGACCATCACGGCGACTTCTACGACCTGGATTTCATCACGCCGCAATGGAGCCCCGGTCCCATCGACGCCCCCGATCCCAAAGTCGATATCGCGGCGGTGAATCCGTGGATGCTGCGCATGGCCGGCGAGGTGGCCGACGGCGTGCACATTCACCCGCTCGGTGAGCCGGGCTACATCGCCCGCCACGTGCTGCCGAACGTCGCCGCCGGTGCCGAGAAGGCGGGCCGCTCCCCTGCCGACATCGACACGATCATCCCGGCCATGACGATCGTCGGCGACAGCGACGAGGAACGGCACAACGAGCGTGAATTCGTCCGGGCCAGCATGAGCTTCTACGGCAGCACCCCGAACTACGCATTCATCTGGGACGAGGCCGGATTCGAGGGCACCACCGCACGCCTGCGGGAGAAGCAGAAGGCCGGCGACATGGCCGGCATGATGGCGCAGATCACCGACGACCACATCGCCGCGTTCGCCACTGAATCCACCTGGGATGAGCTGGCGGACAAGCTCATTGCCAAATATGGCGGCGTCGCCACTCGCATCGTGCTCTACAACGCCCTCGGCGGGTCAGACCGTTTCGAACGGTACGGCGAGATCGCGCGGCGACTGTCGGCGGCCTTGCCCCGGTTTGACTGACATCAAAACAATCTCACGATCGTACCCGGAGACTTCATTTCCGCAATGAGATGAGGTGCCTCTATGCATTCTCGAGATCGGCCTCATAGGTCATTACGACTACACCCACTGCCGCGCTCGAGTCAGGAGATCCTGTTGATTTTCAACATCGGGTTGACGGCGCACCGGGACAGTGCCATTGCCATGCCGCCTAGCGCTCAGCGCTATCAATTGTCTGACAGCGAGAGCCATGTACGGCCGCTGCTCGCCAAGTTCCCAGATCAGTCCGCGCTAGCGCCGAAGGCGCGGCCTCCACTGCCGCCGCTAGTCGGCCGTAATGCCACTACGGGTTTCGTAAACCCCACACCATCTTCGATATCCGTAGGAGCTCCCGAATCTGCCCGGCGCCGCAAGTGCACCACCGCGTCACGAATTCTCGTTTCTGCACCTCACTCCTCGGCGGCTACACACTTCCCGACGGCTTCACAACTGCCGACAGCAAGTTGGGAGTATTTAGCAGATGCTGCGCGTAGTCGAGAAGCACACGATGGAGCAGCTCGTCGGGCACGTCCAGCAACCGCGCATCGGTTACAACGCCGGAAACTCCGCCGATGATCATCGACGTCCCGATATGGTGGGCGACGTCCGCGTCGGGGCCATCTAGCAACGTGATCAGCTTCACGACGGCGTTCTCCAACTCGACATGCGTCTTCGCCAGCGTGCTCATCGCCGGGTCGTTCTGCACAATTGCGCTGAGGCCCCTATGACGCACCGCCAGTTCGACAAAGCCACTGACGGCGACTTCGCGCCGCGAATTGGGGTCGGGAAGCGCGTCGGCGATACGTATTACGCGAGCGATGTCCTCGAGTAACGGCTGCGCGACAGCCCTCACGATCTCGTCTTTGGTGTGAAAGTGGTAGTACACAGCGGCTTTGGTCACCTCAAGCCGATCGGCGATCATCTGCAGGGTAGTGCCCTTGACGCCGTACTCAGCAAACAATTCCAAAGCCGCCTGAACGATACGGTGACGTAGGAAGCCACGTGATGACGTCAAGTTTCCTCTGCCAACCTTTCGGGGAGTTTATGCGGGCTGCGTGCGCACTGGATGAATGATGCTACATCGGCGGATGTGATGTCACTCACCTCCGACCGGGTTGCACATAGTTAGCCATGGAAGCTAAATTAACCTGCTAGTTGGCAAGTTAAATTTGTTATCGCGGCTAGAAAGCAGCACTCAGTCCCGTTGGAGCCGATGTGCGAATCATTCAGACCATTTCGTTACGCCTGAATCGCCTGCTCGACATGTTGGTCGCCCCAAAGCGGCCGATCGCGGCAGTCATCGGGGCGTACTTCTGGTGG
The DNA here is from genome assembly GCF_025331195.1 of Mycolicibacterium llatzerense. NCBI lineage: Bacteria > Bacillati > Actinomycetota > Actinomycetes > Mycobacteriales > Mycobacteriaceae > Mycobacterium > Mycolicibacterium llatzerense. The sequence continues at coordinate 70,797 of NZ_LXOV01000013.1, forward strand.
CCATACGGTGTTTGCTTACCGCCCAAACGCCAGCAGTCGACCGGACGCGCACCCGCAGCTGATCAGTCTGCAGCACGGCACGTCTAGACAGTAGGAGCGCAGACACTGTGACGCTGTTTCCTTTGGGGCCAACGGCGAGAAAGGCCAAGGGTCAACATGACTTCGAGGACACGCAAAGCGTTGAGCGACAATGCTATTGGACATACAGCGTCAGCCGAAAATTCCCTTCACTCCGATGGCAGCATTGTCATACCGGACGGCATCACGCTGACGTCGTTCCTTGAACGCAACCGCGCAGCGATGGGCGAAGAGCCGTCGTACCGGTTCATCGACTACGCGCAGAACCCCGACGGCGAGATCATCGAACTCAGCTGGAACGGGCTCTGGGCTCAGGTCAACGCCGTCGCCGCCCGGCTCCAACAGGTGACCCAGCCACGCGACCGCGTGGCCATCCTCGCGCCCCAGGGCGTCGACTACGTCGCGGCGTTCTTCGCCGCCGTCCACGCCGGAAACGTCGCCGTGCCGCTGTTCGCGCCGGCCCTCGCCGGGCACACCGAACGACTGGCCGCTGTGCTGTCGGACACCAAACCGTCCGCGGTGCTCACCACGACCGCGGCCGCCGAAGCGGTCCGCGCGTTCATCAAGACACTGCCCGCCGCCGAGCGTCCGCGGGTCATCGCCGTCGACGCCGTCCCCGGCACGCTCGCCGAGATGCACGTCGACCCCGATTCTCGCACCGACGACGTCGCCTACCTGCAGTACACCTCGGGCTCCACCCGCACCCCCGCCGGTGTCGAGATCACGCATCGCAACGTGTGCACCAACGTCATTCAGATGATCCTGGCCGGTGGCCTGGACACCGACATCCGCAGCGTGAGCTGGCTGCCGCTGTACCACGACATGGGTCTGATCATGATCATGTTCCCCGCGCTGTGCGGCGGCCAGATCAGCCTGATGGACCCGATGGCGTTCGTCCGCAGGCCCTACCGCTGGATCCGGCGGCTGGCCGACGAAGCCGCACACGGCCGGACTTTCGCCGCCGCACCGAATTTCGCCTTCGAGTTGTGCGCACAGCGCGGGCTGCCGCCGGCCGGCGAGCCGCTCGACCTCAGCAACGTGGTGACCCTGCTCAACGGGTCCGAGCCGGTGACGCTGCCGTCCATCGAGCTGTTCATGGAGGCCTTCAAGCCGTACGGACTGCCCGAGACGGTGGTCAAGCCGTCGTACGGCATGGCCGAGGCCACACTGTCAGTGGCCAGCATCGGCGCCGACGAAAAGCCAAGCGCCACTTATCTGGACCGTGAGGAACTCGCGGCAGGCCGAGCCGTCGTCGTGGGCCGCCATGCCGACGGCGCAGTCCCCCACGTGTCGTGCGGGCGGGCCATCCCCGACCAGTGGGTGGCCATCGTGACCCCCGACGGCGACGAAGCCGCCGACGGCACGGTCGGCGAAATCTGGTTGCACGGCAACAACATCGGGCAGGGCTACTTCGGCCGGCCCGAGGAGTCCGAGCGGGTGTTCGGCAACAAGCTGCAGACCCGGCAGACCGTCAGCCACGCCGACGGCGCCGAGGACAACGCATTGTGGTTGGCCACAGGCGATCTGGGCGTTTACGTGGGCGACGAGCTGTTCGTCACCGGCCGGATCAAGGACCTGGTGATCGTCGACGGGCGCAACCACTACCCGCAGGACATCGAGGCGACGGTCAGCCGTGCCTCGTCCGCGGTGCGCTCGGGCTATGCGACAGCCTTTGCTGTACCTGGTGATTCGGGTGAACAACTGGTCGTCATCGCCGAGCGCGCGGTCGGAGCGGGCCGCGCGGAATTGGAGCCTGTCGCCGAGGCCGTACGGGCCGCGGTGGCGCGGCATCACCAGGTTCGCGTCGCCGAAGTGCGACTCGTTGCGGCCGGACGGATCCCGCGCACGACGTCGGGAAAGCTGGCCCGCACCGCCTCGCGGGCAGAGTTTCTGAACGGTCAATTCGACTGACGTCCTGCTGAAGAATGACAGCTCCTAGTCAGAGTTCAGCACCGCCCGAACCGATGAAACAGATAGATGGTGACGGATGACTACGGATGACTTCGCTCAGACCGAAGATTTCCATGGCTGGAATCGCTGTTGCAGAATTCAGCCTCGATCACGGACCGACCGCTACCCCTCCCACCGCAAATATGGTGGTCCGCATCTGAGACACGAAACCCCGCCCCGGGAGTGCCCCCAGCCAGCGACGCACCTAGAGCGCGTAGAACTAGCCCATCAAACCGTGACCTGGCGCTCACCCTGGATGGGCAATCGCACGACGTTCGTCGTGAAGTACCTGAACGAGCACTACCGAATACACCTACCTCGAGCGATCGCACGTGGAATCGTCGTCGAGTACCTTTACCTGGTCGCCGACCATTTCAGGATCGACCGCTACCGCGCACAACGATTCTTGACCGACGAAGCCTTGCGCGCGAGCGCTTTCGACATCCTGGGATCACCACGCACCAATGCTCGAGCTTGGACTGATACGAATGAGGACCATGTCGTCGAAACGCACGCTCCCTATAATTCTAGAGACTGATGGGCCCCGGGGTTTCGCGCAGTCAGTTTGCTTGACTTTTGCTCACGACATCCATCGAGGAACCGGCCAGACCATCTACTGCTGCCGCAAATAGGAACTTATGGGGAGCTGCCAGCTGACATAGAACACCACTAGTGCCGATTGCGCGCCCGACTCTTCACACTACCTGGTAAGCCGATCAAATCAAAGACCTCGACCCGTGTCGCAGGCGGACAAGTCCCCCGTCGGACACACGACTGAGCCGAAGGGTGAATCGCCCCGGGTTTGATGCCAATGTCGTTAACTTTGGCGTTGTTGCAGGTCAAGGCGATGTTGTGGCGAAAGCTGTTGCGCCTGCTCTACTTTGATGAGCGTTGATGGGCTGATTCAGCGAAGGTGATGTGGTGGCCGCGCCAGTTTTCGTTCCTCAGATTGGCTTTGAGAAGTATTGTGCAGCAATGGATTACACGTATTTCTTATTACCTGTGGCCGACGCGAATTCAGGTGGCGAATGTGGTCGGTCAGACCAGTTGACCGACCGGATCGGTCTGGGTGTGCTGACGCGGCTGGTGCACCGCGACCTGGTCGACGAGGTGCTCGCTGACACAGGCAAGGTCGAGCGCCGTCGTCGCCTGCTGCCGGCTCGGGTGGTCGTGTACTTCGTGCTGGCGGTGACCCCGTTCTTCGATGACGCCTACGAAGAAGTGATGCGCAAACTCGTCGATGGTCTGCGATTCCTGCGCGCGCGGAATGACGATTGGCAGGTGCCCACGTCATCGGCGCTGTGTCAGGCCCGGGCCCGACTCGGCGCCGAGCCGCTGCGCGAGCTCTATGAACGGGTGGCCCGGCCGCTGGCCGGTGCCGGCACCCCGGGTGCCTGGCTGGCCGATTTGCGCGTGATGGCCATCGACGGCGTTCAACTCGATGTCCCCGACACCGCCGACAACGATGACGAGTTCGGTCGCAGCGCCAGCAAGGGACTCGACGGTCCCTACCCGAAGGTGAAAGTCCTCGGCTTGGGTGAATGCGGCACCCACGCCGTGATCGACGCACACCTCGGTGGTGTCCATGTCGATGAACGCGACCTGGCCCGCCCACTGCTAGCCAGCATCGAACCCGGAATGCTCGTGCTGGCTGACCCCGGTTCTACAGCCGCCAGTTCCGGCAAGAGGCCGCAGCGACCGGTGCCGAACTGTTGGGGCGGGTGCAGTCGACACTGCTCCTGCACCCGGTGACGGAACTGGCCGACGGCTCGTATGTGAGCGTGCTGCTGACCACCATCGAACGCCAACGCATCCGCCGCCACCAGGCCCGCGGGCTGGCCACGGTGCCGCAAGGCCCGATGGTGCGGGTTATCGAGTACGACATCGCCAACCGCGACACCGACGACCGGTCGCCGATCCGGTTGATCACCACCATCTGCGACCCTGAGCGGGCGTCGGCCGCCGAACTTGCTGCGGTCTATCACCAGCGCTGGGAGTTCGAATCCAGCCTGGCCGAGATAGAAACCCGCCAACGCGGCAGCTACCGAGTGTTGCGTTCGCACAGTCCCGACAGGGTGCGCCAAGAGATCTGGGCACTGCTGCTCACCCACTACGCGATCCGGGCGTTGATGGTCGAGGCCACTGACCCCGACGGGCTCGATCCACTGCGGATGTCGTTCATCCGAACCCTGCGCACCGTCCGCCGCCACGTCACCGGGCAGGCAGGAATTTCCCCCTGACCGGCTGGCGACATGCCTGCGTCACGCCATCGCCGAAATGCTCGAGCGACCCAACCCGGCCCGGCGCCACTGCACCTACCCCCGCGTCACCAAACGAGCCGCCGCCACCAAATTCCCACGAAAAACATTCGGCCACAAGAACATCAACCACCGAGGCCCACCCAAAATCAGACTCACCCGCACACAAAGGACCGCCACTACGGGACTCCCTGAGCGTGACCGCGCCGACGCAGGTCAGGCACGTGTGGCGTCGGGACTTTCGGTGGGTGCCGGCGAGGTGCGGCGGTGGGCGGTGAGGAAGTCATCGACGATGGCGGCGCAGTCGTCGTGGCTCATGACGCGAAACCCGGTCATGCGGGCGAATGCCAAGGGGCCGATCAGTTGGCAGAGCACCCGTTCGAGGTCGAAGTCGCCCAGTTCGGCGCGGGCTTGGTCGCTGTGCAGCAGGGCGTCGAACGGTTGGCGGTACTGGTCGATGACCAGGGTCCGGACGGCGCCGGCCGGGTACTGGTCCTCGGTGTCGGGTTTGGTGGTGGTGGGGCCCAGGGCAAGCCAGGCCAGTGTGGTGATGTGCAGCGGGGCGTCGTTGAACAGCGTTGCCTGCCGGGAGAGCAATTCGATGAGCTGCTCACGCAGGGGTCCACTGCGTGGTGCCGGTGGGGTCACCTGGGGCAGCAGCCGCTCGAAGGTCGCGGCCAGCAGGTGCGAGGAGGTCTTGAAGTGGCGATACAGCGTGGTGCGGGCCACCTTGGAGGCTTTGGTGACCGAGTCGACGGTGACCGCTTCCACGCCGCCGGCGTTCAGCAGGGCCGCGGCCGCCTCCAGCAGCCGGTTGCGCGAGCGGATACGTCGCGGATCGACGTCGTCGTCATCATCAGTGCCGTCGGCGTTGACGTCGGGCCACTCACTCACAGTCACTCACTTTATTGTCCGCCGCCTCCGGTGTGGCCAATCGTCGATTCTCCACACCCCAGGGCAGTTATGCTACCGCGTGTAGCGCAGCGAAACCGCCTATACCAGGAGATGTGGGATTTGTCTGATCGCACCTGGCTGTCAGTGTTTTTGGCGCAGCACACCCCGATCCGGTGGGGATGGCGGTCATCGCATCGGCGCCGGCTCGGGGCGCAGCGATGACAGGTGCGCCGGGCCTGGCTGCTCGTGATGGCCGGGACATCGCGATCCTCGATGCCGCCGTGTCGGTCGCCTCGGTCGGCGGCTACGAGGCAGTACGCATGCGCGCGGTCGCCGAGCGCGCGGGTATCGCCGTCGGCTCCATCTACCGCCGCTTTCCCTCCAAGGCGTATTTGCTGGTCTGCGCACTCACCCGCGAGGTCGAGCAGGTCGAGGCCCTGCGCGATTGGTCGGCGGTGCCCGGTGGCCCCCAGCAGCGACTTGTCGCGCTCAGTGACTGCCTGCATGAGCAGTGGCAGCGTGATCTGCCGCTGACCGAGGCGCTGACCCGGGCGCTCGTCGTTGCCGACAGCGCCGCGGCCGCCGAGGTCGAGCGAACCATGACGGTGCTCAACCGGCTGCTCGCGGCCGCACTGGGCGGCCCGTCCCCATCGCTGCGCGACCAGCAACTGGCCTGCCTACTCGGCGACGTGTGGCTGGCCAACCTGGCCGCCTTCATCAGCGGCCGGGTGCCCGCCGCCGCAGCCCGGGACAGCATCGACCGGGCCATGGCCCTCATCCTGCGCGTCTAGCCCGACACCATTGCCCCGAAACGCTACACGGTGTAGCGTTGCGATACTGCTTAGTATCGATTTGCTGGGGCGGAGACAGGGGACGCGATCATGCTCGATCAGTGGATTGAACGGTGCACCCTGCAGCGGGTATCGCTGCATGAAGGCCTGGTGCTCAGCTTCGAGGACTACAACGAGGTGGTCATCTCCCGGCCGCTGCGCCTGGGGTTGCCGCCGGTGGGTCCGTACCCGGCCGAGGTGGTGGTGCTGGACCCGCTGAACATCGCGCCGGCGCACCGCGCCCTTTTGGACCTGGCCGGGTCGATGTGCGTGCGAGCGCACAGCGACGACGATGGGGCCCTGCACCTGCAGTTCTCGGACGGTCACTCCATCGACGTGGAGCCCGACGCGCATGTGGCGGCGTGGGAACTGTACGGAAAGCGCCACGGATACATGGCCTGCATGCCCGGAGGCCAGGTGCGGATGGTCCGTCATGATCTGCCCGCCGCGGACAACGCCGACTACGACACGGCCCCGGCCAGCCCGTGAGCGATCCGCTGCACGGGGGACCGACCCTCACCGCCGCACCCGGGCCACCGCGCCGCCGGCGCGCACGCGCCCAGACCGCGCCGTCGAGTGAATACAGTCCCGCGCTGGCCCGCCTGGGGGCGTTCACCCTGCGCCACAAGGCGCTGGTGATCGGACTGTGGATCGGGACCGCGGTGGTGCTGGCGGTGCTTTTTCCGCAACTGGAAACCGTGGTGCGCCAACAGTCGGTGGACTTGGTGCCCCACGACGCGCCGTCGTTTCTGACCGTCGACCGGATGAGTGCAGCATTCGGCGAACAGGGGTCCAAGACCGTGCTGTTCGTCGCGTTCGAGGACCCCGCCGGCCTCACCCCGCCCACCCGCCAGAAATACGCGCAGCTGGTCTCGGCGCTGCGCGCCGACCCCGGCCATGTCCTGCTCGTGCAGGACCTGCTGGCCGACCCGGTCACCGCACCGCACGCCATCAGCGCCGACCGCCGCGCGTGGTACCTGCCGGTCGGCGTCGCCGGCACCCTGGGCGATCCGACCGCCGCCGAATCGGTCAGCGCCGTGCGCGCCATCGCTGACCGCGTCTTCGCCGCCAGCACCACCACCGTGCGCGTCACCGGGCCCGCCGCCACGTTCAGCGATCAGATCGCCAGCGCCGAACACGATCTGCTGTTCATCTCCCTGGCCACCGCCGGCCTCATCGCCCTGATCCTGCTGCTGGTCTACCGGTCAGCGTTCACCGCGCTCCTGCCCCTGCTGGTCATCGCGCTGAGTTTGGCGGTCGGACGGGGGGTGCTCTCCGCCCTCGGTGAATGCGGCCTACCGGTATCGGAATTCACCGTGGCGTTCATGACCGCGATCCTGCTGGGCGCCGGCACCGACTACACGGTGTTCCTGATCAGCCGCTATCACGAACAGCGCCGCGCCGACATCGCCCCGCCGCAGGCCGCGATCTACGCCACCGCCAGCATCGGACGGGTCATCCTGGCCTCCGCCGCCACCGTCGCGCTGGCCTTCCTGGCCATGACCTTCGCCAAACTCAGCGTGTTCGCCGCGCTCGGCCCCGCCTGCGCCGTGGCCGTGATGGTCGGATTCCTGGCCACCGTCACCCTGCTGCCACCGGTACTGGCGCTGGCCGCCCGCCGCGGCATCGGAGACCCCCGACCCGACCGCACCCGCCGCTACTGGAACCGCATCGCCGTCGCCGTCGTGCGTAAACCCGTCCCGCTGCTCACCGTCAGCCTGATCATCCTGCTGGCCCTGGCCGCGGCCGCCACCACCATCAAAATCAGCTACGACGACCGCAAAGGCCAACCCGCCGACACCGCAAGCAACCTGGGCTACCAGCTGCTCAACCGGCATTTCCCCACCGACATGGTCTTCACCCAATTCCTCGTCGTGGAAAACCCGACCGACATGCGCACCGGCAAAGGCCTCGCCGACCTCGACGAAATCGCCTCCCGCATCGCCCAACTACCCGGCGTGAGCAAAGTATCCGGCGTCACCCGCCCCGCCGGCACCCGACTCGAACAAGCCCAATTGTCCTGGCAGAACGGGCAGATCGGCGACAAGATGGCCACCGCAGCCGCCGACGGCAACGCCCGCAAAACCGACCTGGCCCAACTCACCGGCGGCGCCGACCAACTCGCCAACGGCCTCGCCCAACTCGACCGCACCCTACGCACCGCGCTGACACCCCTGAGCGCCCTGCTCAACCAAGCGCACACCGCCAACAGCCAAATGCAGCGATTCACCCCGCTGCTGCACCAACTGTCGGCCACCGCCCCCGACATCGACCACGCCATCCAAGCCGGACCCGGACTGCGCCCCGAGGCCGAACAAGCCCGCAACGCCATCGCCGCCGTCTCACCACTGCGCGACATCCTCGACACCGCACCCTGGTGCACCACCACACCGCAATGCACCGAACTGCGCGACCAGATGCGGGTCCTCGACGCCCTGCGCACCAACGGATTCTTCGACCACATCGCCGAGTTGGGCGACCACTACAACCCCACCACCAACGCCACCGTCACCGCCACCCTCACCGACGTCCAAACCTCCATCACCACCCTGCAACACGCCCTGGGCACCCTGGGTGACCCCGCCGACATGGCCACCAACATCGCCCGCCTGCAACACGGCATCAGCCAACTCGCCTCCGGCGCACAAGCACTGGCAACCGGCGTGCACGCCCTGGCCGACAGCAACATTCAAATGCTCACCGGGATGAGTCAGATCGCCGCACAACTACAAAACTCCGCCCGCGCCAGCGCCAACTCCGACACCGCCAGCGGCTTCTACCTACCCCCAACCGCCTTCGACAACCGCCAATTCGCCGACGTCGCCAAACAATTCATCGCCCCCGACGGCAAAACCGCCCGCTTCATCATCGAATCAACCTTCGACCCCTACAGCAGCGCCGCCATGGAACTGGCCCACCACATGGTCACCGTCGCCGAAGCCGCCCGACCCAACACCTCCCTGACCAACGCCACCATCTCCGTAGCCGGATTCCCCGCCGTCAACGCCGACATCCAGCACCTACTCCAAGCCGACTTCATCCAACTCGCCGTCGCCACCCTCGTCGTCGTCGGACTCATCCTGGTCCTGCTGCTGCGCGCCGCGCTGGCCCCGCTCTACCTCCTGGGCACCGTCGTGCTGAACTACCTGGCCTCCATCGGCCTCGGCGTCGTGGTGTTCCAATGGATACTCGGCTACCAAATCGCCTGGCCCGTACCACTATTGGCGTTCATCATCCTCGTCGCGGTCGGCGCCGACTACAACATGCTGCTGGTATCACGACTACGCGAAGAATCCGAACACAACATCCGCGTCGGAGTCCTACGCACCGTCGCCAAAACCGGCTCGGTCATCACCTCAGCCGGCCTCATCTTCGCTGCCAGCATGTTCGGACTGATGGCCGGCTCCATCGCCATCATGATCCAAGTCGGCCTCATCGTCGGCTGCGGACTACTGCTGGACACCTTCCTCGTGCGCACCCTCACCGTTCCGGCCATCGCCACCCTCCTGCGCGAAGCCAGCTGGTGGCCCCAAAAACAACCCACACGGCCCCGGCCATGAAAACGCTACTCCCACACCGGCATCAAGCCGCCACGACCCGAACCCAGCCCACCATCGACAGCGCCCCCGCCGACCAACCCACCCGCGCACCAACGAGCACCAACACCACCGCACCGGACAACACCAAGGGCCGCCGCCGCTGCCCGATCCACTGGCCCCGCCTCCTACACGGCAAGTACCCCTACTTCCACGGCGAGCACGAAAAACTATTCCGAGAAGCAGCCATGGAACGCGAAATGTACCGGCTCTAAACATCACAACCCCGAAGCGCCAACCGCCACCACACAACGCCAACACAACCCGCACGCGCCAGCGACCACAACCGCCGCAGACGAAAGCGGGAACACCCCCAACCACGACTGTTCCCGCCTACCTCAAACCCACCACCATCACCTCAGCGGGAACAGCAATACACGGCCGAATTCAACCCCAGATAACCAGCGCGTTGTGGGACGCGATCAGCGCAGTTCTGGACGCACTCGTGGTCGAAGAACGCGGGTAGGGCAGAGAGACGTCGCTAGCTCAACGGCGGTTTTCGGGGGCGCACACAGCGCGCTTCGGAAATGAAAAACCCGCCCCCTGCCGGGGAACGGGTGGTATTTGATCACTATACAACCGGCAGGAGCGTACGGACGGAATCCCTTGCCGACGGGGATGCGCTTCAGGCTTCGTCGATGGGGAGCTTGAGGTCGCCGGGGTTTCTGATGACGATGGTGGCGTCGATGCGTCCAGCCAGACGAACAATGTTTCGTTGGGATCACCACACTGGCCGAAAAGGATTGGTCTCGTCCCGGACTGGCGAATATGTACCCGTTCGCGCCCGAAACGCCGCAATACTCGCCGATCGAATGCGGCCCGCCTCGGCACCATGCGCATACCCGGGCGCCGCGTACGCACGCTCACGTTCACCCAACACCGCATCACGCTCACAGAGGGAGAACCTGGCCTGCTCCAGAGCGTCCATCCACCGAGCGATGGTGTAGGAGCCCGCCAGGGCAGCCGCATCAATGGTCGGCTCCTCAGCGGAAAGGCCCACCAGCAGGCATGATTCGTGCTCACACCGCGCCAGATCACGGTACGCATCGTGAACAGCACGCCAGGCCTTCATCACAGCAACCGTCACCAGCGCGACGCTGAGATTGACATTCGGCTCCACACCCGCGTCGTGCTGTGCCACGCATCGCGCAACGTCATGCAGGCACGACGCATGTGATGCGTGGATCAAATCCAGTTGTAACACAACGCCTTCAGAAAGTGACCCCTCAAGAATCCGGTCACGACTTGCCATGCAGATGTCGGAAAAGACGTCATCGAGTTCGGTCGCTGCGCGCAGATCGAACGTGCCGGCCCAGCGTTCACCGATGATCCAGCGCATGGTGTCCCGCCACCGGTCCGATGCTGCGCGAAACTCAGCGAAAATCTCCACCAACAAGTCGGCGTACCTTGCTCGTATGGGCGGCATCATGTCCACCTGCGCCGCCCACAACTCCGCGGCGCACAACACGGCCGCGATCGACCGCTGCTGCTCCCCGGCCGCCTGCACCAGCTCGAAACACCGCTGCTTAGCGTCACTCACAGCCGCATCTCCAAAACCCGCAGCATTGGGCTGATGAACTCGACAAAATCGCCCGGATAAGCCACTCCCGCCGCATAAATCATGTTCCCCAACGGCTCAGGCTGAAACTGAAATCCCCGCAGCACCTCCATCGTGCGAGCGATCAGCCACTGCTGCTCGTATACGTCCCGAGGTGTTGCGTCATCGCCGGGGTCTACATCTTTAGCACCCGGTCGATATACCGCTGCGGTCCAGTACTGATTGTTCGCCGTCGTGTTAAATTCTTGCCAAATCTCTTGGCTTACAGCTTCATTCGATAGCAGACGCTCCCACATGTCCCGCAACGAGACCGGGCACATCTGCTGGCCACCGAATACTCCCTGCATCATCTGGCCAGCCAAAACCTGTACCACCTCATCGAGGACTCCCTGATGATCAGCCGCACGGAGGCGCTGCACCCGAGCCGACAAGTCGGGATAGGTCGCTTCGAAGCGGTCTACATGCACCGCGTCGAGCACCGGGCCTGTCGGCGGTGACTGCGCATAGTCTTCGCGTTTGCATAGTGCATGCTCGATACCAGCTGGCTTAAACGGTTCGATGCGGTTCGTGGCTGCCGCTGCGACAAGCCGACCGCCCCCAAGCTGGGCTCGCAGAGCGGCGTATTCGACCAAAACCCGGGACGGGTCCGACCAGCCTGTCCACCGCTTCTCAAACCCCGTTTTCACGATGGGATCGCTCGCCAGGAGCCGGACACCGCGCGGCAGAAACACCCCCCACGGGATGTATCCGAACCCCTCGCTGGACATCACCACCGTCTCGGGTGTCGCCGAACTGTCAGCCCGGAACACTCCCACGGCCCATTCGACGACCGGGTAATGGACAAAGTCGCTGTCTCGCCGAAGCTTCGCCGCTAACGCCCGTGCCGTCCGCAGCTCCGCAGACTCAGTGCGTGCAGCGCCCGCAGCCGCCACCGGCGTCAACACACCGGCCGGAACCATCGTCGGCGTATTAGGTACCCCACCCCCAGCCGAACCCGCACCACCGGCACTACCTGACGAACTGCTACCACCGGACGCAGGAACCACCGGCGCCCCAATAGAACCCGCAGCCGCGGGAGCCCCCATCCCTGGCGGCGGAACCATCATCGCCGGACCAGGTGCCGCGGCACCTGTTGGCACACTGACTGGCGCGGGCGCGGATGCGACCGGTGCAACATGTGCGCCTGCAGCGCCAAGCCCCGACGACGGCGCGATACTGGACGCTCCAGCCGCGGGCACCTTTGCAGCACCACCCGCCGAACCGAGCGAGCTCACCCCAGTTGTTGTCGCTGGCGACAATGGCGCCAGCGGTGCCGCGCCGCCACCGACACTCGCAGCCAACGACTTCGCGATCGCAGCCCCCGGCGACTGCCCCATTTGCGCTGCCTGAGCCGCCTGTGCGGCCGCATTCGGCATCGATGCACCGTTGGCCAAACCGCCCAACCCAGCCCCCGGCTGGCCCAAACCAGATGTCAACGACGACAAGGGATTACCGCCGCCCAATAGTCCACCACCGGGCACGCCACTCGGCGCTCCACCCCCGGCAAAAGGGGGTGCACTGACCGATGGCCGCGGCGACACAGCTTGGATAACAGCCGGCATCTCAGCGTCGGAGTGAGTGCCTGCTGCTGTTGGTCCGCTTCCTGCGACTGCCGAATTCCCGCTGGTGTCGCCGTGCATTCCCGTGTGCGGCTGGATGGCTTCTTGCTTCGTACCCTTCGTCGTTGGGTCCGAGTGCGAACCGGCGGTTTCTGTGCTCGTATCTTCTTGTTGTGACCCTTCTGGTTTCGGATCTTTGTGGCTGCCAGAATTATCGAGTGCCTGAGCGCTGTTGTTTTCGTCTTTAGGGATGTCTCTACCGAGAATGGCCGTCAGCGGCTGACTGAGCTGCGCTACGGCCCGGCTGTGGGTGCTTTCGACCGCGGCCGCGAACATGCTGTGCGCAGCTACAGCCCGGGTATAGCCAGCCGCGATGATCGCTGCCCGGACAGCAGGCAGCACCGGACCCGCCGCCTCGATCTCCTGTTGTGTCTCGTGGTGTATCTGGTCCAGCTTCGAGTTGAGCGCACGCCCCAGCCCGACAACCTTTTTCTGGCCCTTGGCTAACTCGTGTTGCACCTCGACGCGCATATCGTGCTTCCGGGCGCGTATGTGGTGCGCGATCACCATTTCATCGATGGTCGCACCGGAGTTCGTCGATTCGAGTTCGGCGGCTGCCCTGCGGTAAGTCCTTGCTCGCTCCTCGTAATACGTTGCAGCGTAGGCGAATTCGTTACCTTGAGCCTCGATGGCATCGAGTCCGGTAGCCCGAAGTTCTGGATAGGCGCCACTACCCCCACCGACATCAGACATATGTCACGACACCCCGCAAGCCGTTCGTATTTTGTCCGCCGCTGCATTGACCCGGCCAGCGGCATCGTTTGACACTGCGGCACGCTGGCGTTGGCCATCTGCTGCAATCATGTCGACATTCGCGGCGATAAAGTCACGGACCTCATCTGCGACCGCAGGTGGAGTGACGGGCACCAAGTGTTGTCGCAGGTATTGGACCTGCGTCAGAATGCCCGCCTGCGCAGCGTTGAAAGCATCCACGATCGCTGGATCGCTCCACTCCCAGGCGCCCTGCGTCCTATCGAGAAATGGTTGCCGGGCGGCAACCATTGCGCTCGAAGCCGCCGCCCACGCGGTGCATGCTTCCGATTTCGCCGCCGCTACAGCGGCCGGGTCCGGGGCCTGCGCCGCCGACGAGGTAGCGGTCGACGACGTGACCGATGCCGGAGAAGTCGTCGGGGTGTGCCGGCCGAGCGCAAACCCGCCCGTCACCGCGCTGGCCACCGCAACGACAAGACCCGTCGCGGCCAACGCCCAGCTGCCACGCGAACGCGGCGCCGGGACGTTCCCCAGCTGGCCCGTGAGCGGCCCTGGCGCCCGAAAACTGGGCGGCGAGTAAGGCTTCGTCATTCGGTCCTCACCGCACTCAGGTCCCCTGCATTCTTCTCGTTGATGCCGTCGAGCACGGTGAATCCCGTTGCGCTGACAGCACTGACTGTCGTATCGCCCCCGAGTGCTTCACCGCCAATCGCCTCATGCACCAACCGTGACCAGGCATCAAACCCGAGGGCAGCAATGTCGAATACAGTCTTTGGCGCTGGCAAGGCGGGCGCACCGGCTGACAAAGGTGCCCGGCATGCCTCAGCGCCAGCGGCCGCCGTCACGCTCGGTGCCGTTGAGTCGATCCGTAGTAAGCGGGTATCGGCCATCATTGGCTCCTTCACCGGTTCTCGTGATGCTCGGTCTGAGCACGGGCAATATCGTCCGGAACCGATACCCCGAGGTGCTCGGCGGTGCGGATCACCTCATCCACGACGGCTACGGTCAGGGCGCGGTCGACCATCACAGACCGGGCCGAGGTCGCTGTCGTGGCTGTGACAACGTCAGTCCACATCGATTCCGGCTGAGGGGCCGACTGGTCGGCATCCGCTATAAGCTCCGTTTTTGCAAGTAGCTGCCGGACCGATTCGAATTCAAGAGCTGTGGATGTCCGGACAACTTCCGGCCACTGTTCGGCGGCTTCGATTCCCGCTCGGATTTCTTCTCCCCCGATAGACATATTTTTACGGTAGCCGGGGGCACCGACATCACGCCAGCAGTAGGCCCAGATTCAACCGGATTCCGCAGCGCTCGTTGATATTCGGAGCTGCGGATAGGTGAGATTGCGTGAATATGAGTGACTTGATGAGTGATTATGAGTGACTTTGGCGCTTATAAACCTGACGACTCAGTATTTGGCGACGACGTAGTCGACCTGGCGGTGCAACTCGTCGATCTCCCCGTGAAGCACCATCGGACTCCCGCGGCGTAATAAAACTCACCCACGCGATTCTGCCAACCGCCACCGATAGTCCCCCGCGCTAGCTCGGCCAACAGTGCGCGGCCCAGTCGGAGCGCTTACTAATCGGAGTGCGTGCCATGCTGTGAACGAAATTCTTGACAGCCCTTGGCGTGTTCCACCATTGAAGGTACCGCTCGGCGGTCCGGTACGCATCGGCCATGGCCATCCAGACTGCCGACACGGTGATAATTCATGTGCGATCTGACCGACGGTCTTGATACTTCAGAAACGAGTCCACGGCCTGCCTGGAGACTCCCAGCTGTCGACCAATCCACCCAAGGCTGCGGCCTCGGTCGACCAACCGCTGTGCTGCAACTCGCCTCCGCTCCCGCGCATCGGCGAGTTCATTAGTCAGGCGGTTCAGCTCCGCGTGAGCTGCCAAAAGCTCCAGCAGCTCGCCGTGTTCATCGTTCACCGGTCTAATCCTGCCCCAATTCCAATGACAAGCCTCGAATCATTCCAGACTGTCGCGAAACACGATGGGGGCTATGAGGTCGCTCGTTCCCCTCCGGACGCAGCGACTTTCACCGCGCGGCGCACAGTGTCATTGATGAGGCGTTCCAACACTGCCCACTCACAATGGGAGGACCATTCTTCAGCCAGCTCAATAGATCGCAGCCGTCCCCGATCATCTACCCACACGGTGACCTCATCCAATTCACTGGATGCACAGAACCATCTGCCCCGTGCGCACCGCTCAAGAGCAATGGTCGTCTCCCGAACCCGGTTCACCTGGTCAAGCACCGCTGCAATCGGTAGTTCGTGAGTCTTCATCGCTGTACTCCCGCTAGAAGTCGATCGTTTGCGCGTATGCCTCAACCTGACCAAAGGTCGGCGTAAATCGTGAATTGCACTGACCATCGAATGCCTCGGCAGTCGACTGCTGGCGTCGCAGATACGCCAACGTGTGCAGTCGCATTATCTGAGCGACCAACTCGACGGCCGAAACTTCCGCCGCGGCTGAACTCAACCTCACCCGCATCGGCGTGCCTTCAGGTCCGACCCAAACCCTGAGTCCACATTCCGCATCTGCAGATTCATAGACGTTCACACGACAACCCTCCATAGCGTCAAGACTGCCTTGACAGTATGGTCGCCCCCCATGCAATGTCAAGACTGTCTTGACGTTGTATGAGGCGACAGTCCGCGGATTCCGCATATTGCCTGTGTCATGTCAAGCCCCGCGTGGACCACTGGCCTCCTCGGAGGTTTTGTCGCCCGGGCCTTTATTACTGAACGAGTTCCATATTCGGCAGAATGCTGTTGCCTACCAGCAGCTTTCCGAATTCTTGGACTGTTCCAGCCCCCAGCAAGAGCCGTTCTCCATGGCACCTGCAGCAGGCATCAGAACATGACGACACCATCGCCAATAGAGGCGTCGAACGCGTAGCCCCAGATCAGATCGATCCAGTTCGGGGTGTAGGGAGCTGTTGGACGCAGGAGCTACCGCTCAAGAAGCCACCGAGCCCAGTCGGCCGCTCACCCGCTTAATTCAACATGTTTCTTCACCCGGTGATGAAACATGTTGGACCTCATCGACTTCCAATTTCGCGTGAATGTGGTCGAGTTGATGGACTGGACGCAGAACACCGACCTACGTTCAGCGCCATGAGAGACACCACGCAACGCGTCAGACAGCTCGCGACCCGGCGGTACGCGGTGGTGCTACAGGCGATGCCAGAGACCCCACAGAACTCAGGGAGCCGAACTATGGAGCGGCCGATTGACGTCCCCAACGTCGCAACACGATCAGCCGGTGCATACGCATGAGTTGGAAAGCAGTGGACTGGGCAACTGACCTGAAGATCTCCAAATCGACCACTAAGTTCATCCTTATCCTGCTCGCGAACAAGGCAGATGAAAACTTCTCCTGCTATCCCTCCATCCAGACGCTCATGGAGGAATCCGGAGCTGGACGAAGCACGGTATTCCGGGCAATCGACGAGCTCGAAGCCTGGGGATACGTTACGCGCCAACCACGATTCCACGATTCCGGTGCACAAAGATCGACTCGCTACTACCTGAATCACCCGCCCGCACCTCATCTCGACCCCGGTCGCAATCCGACACTCCCCCGTCCCGATTTGGCACTCCCCTCGTCTCACAGTGACACCCCCCGGGTCCTAAAGGGACACCCTCCGGGGGTGTCAAATCGAGACTCCTCGAACCCCTCATCAGAACCCTCAACCGAACCACCCACCGTCACAGGAATTTTGGACTTGCTGTCGCCAACGTGGAGACTTCACCGCCCGGCAGGACCAGAACTGACATCCGGCTTGCAAGCGGCTCTCGCGCGGGGCTGGACTCAAGAAAGCCTGACGGCGCACCTCGCCTGCAACCCGCGTGGAGTACGACACCCTGAAAAAGTCCTGCTACATCGCCTGGCTCAACTACCAAGCCCACCATTTCCGCACCTCAGATCCAAGCCGTGGTGCGGGTAGTGCGAAGACCCAACCGCCCGCACCGTCACCATCACCCACCCAGACGGAACAGAGGCCGCCGCCTTCTGCCCACAATGCAGCCCACAGGCTCAACGCCAGTCCCACCTACTGTTCAACGAATCGAGGTGAATCAAATTGGAAAACAACGTATTTAAAGACCTCCCGCTACT
Organism: Mycolicibacterium llatzerense; assembly: GCF_025331195.1. Classification (NCBI taxonomy): domain Bacteria; kingdom Bacillati; phylum Actinomycetota; class Actinomycetes; order Mycobacteriales; family Mycobacteriaceae; genus Mycobacterium; species Mycolicibacterium llatzerense. The sequence goes on from NZ_LXOV01000013.1 coordinate 88,463, forward strand.
CCTCACAGTGCCCGATGCAGCGGCACTGCTTGGGATCGGCCGAGGCGCCGCATACAGGCTCGTGAACTTGGGCGAGCTGCCAGTCCGCCGTCTCGGCGGCCGAATCTACGTCGTCACGGCAGGCATTCGCGACCTGATAGCGTCATGAAAGGGTCCGTCTATCAGCGCGGGAAAACCTGGACCTACCGGTTTCGCGGTCCCCAAAAGGACCCCGCCACAGGGGAATACCCCACCATTTCGAAAGGCGGGTTCGATACCGAGAAGGAGGCATGGAAGGCTTGCCGCGAAGCCATGCGGCAAGCGGACACAGGGCGAGTCGTCAAGCCATCCGCACGGACGGTGTCGCAATTCCTCGACGAGTGGTTTAGCGCTGTCGAGGCAACGTTCGACGGCACCACATGGCAAAACTGGAAAGACTATGCCCGCGTGTATGTCATCCCACGCATCGGCGAGGAGAAGCTACAACGCCTCGATGAACCGCAGCTGCTGAAGTTGTACGCCGCACTTCGCACCGACGGGCGAATCAAGCTGGATCACAACAGCGAGATGTTCGCGTACTGGACGGCGAGTGTTGCGCGAGGTTGCGCCGCCACACCCCGCCAAATTTCGGAAGCATGTGGAACCACAATCCATGCCGCCCGCAAGGCAGTACGGCGGTACCAGTCTGGGATCACGCCGATACCGCAGCCAACAGGATTGGCGCCGAAGACAGTTCGCAATATTCACGCGATGATTCACCGTGCACTCAGCGATGCTGTCGCCTGGAAATATATGGCGTACAACCCTGCGAGCAACATCAAGCCCCCTAAGAAACCGCGAGCCCTACGAACCGTATGGAATCCCGATCAGATCCGGATGTTCCTCCGTTCCATCCGTCATGACAGATTCTCCGCGCTGTTTCTCCTCGAGCTGACCACCGGTGTCCGCCGCGGCCAAATCTGCGGTCTCCGATGGTCCGAGGTCGACCTGGTCGCGGGGGAAATCACCGTCCATAACAACCGCGTCGTCATCGACGGCCATGCAAAAGACAAAGCCGGCGGCAAAACGCGCAACGCCGACAAGACCATCTCACTGGACCGCGCCACCCTCTCCGCACTCCAAAGTTGGCGCGAACATCAAGACAAAGAGCGCGAGTTCTATGGGGCCGATTATCACCCGGGCGGCTACGTGTTCACATTCGAAGACGGCCGACCTCCACACCCTGACACCATCAGGCAAAGGTTCGATCGTCTGGCTGCAGCCGCAGGCCTGTCACGGATCACTTTCCACGACCTCAGGCATTCCTACGCAACGGGGGCCCTGAAAGCCGGCGTCAATCCCAAAGTCATCAGCGAACGAATCGGCCACGCCGACGTCGGATTCTTCCTCCAGACCTATGCCCACGTGATCAAAAACGACGACCGCGAAGCGGCAGAACAGGCGGCAGCATTCCTCATCGGCGACGATTGGCCGGTATGACAGGCCATTGGCCGAAATGACAGAGCGGCAGGGCGCAACAGAATCGATGGCAGCACCGCGTGACTGACTGACCACGCGACCGCAGTAGAGCCGCCATCGAGGTCCACACTGCGCACATGCGCGCCGAACTCCGGAGCATCGTATGGTGCCGTCGCCTACCGCTTCGTACGGGTCGACGTTGCGCTCGACGAGCAGGTCGATCATGTAGTCGAACGCGGTCGATAGCTCGACCTCGTTCTCGCGGTCGTATACCTCCCAGCAGCGAAGTTTCGGAGCGAACAGGTTCGAGTCGACTACGGCCATCAATTCGTCGACAGGGCTAGACCGCAGGATCTGCGCTGAGCCGCCGATCAATTATTAGCAATGCTAACGTTCACAAATCCGTTCACAACCGAATAGAAAACGGCTCCCGGAGAGTCGTCCGGGGGCCGTTTTCGCTAGTAGCGGGGACAGGATTCGAACCTGCGACCTCTGGGTTATGAGCCCAGCGAGCTACCGAGCTGCTCCACCCCGCGTTGGTGAATACAACGTTACCCAACGCTGCCGAATGAACCAAATCGTATGGTCAGACAGGGTTTTTGGGCCGCGTGCCCGATGGCCGGTAAACACAAAACTGCCCAACTCCCGGAGGAATTGGGCAGCTTTGTGTCTTTCGCGCGGTGATTCGACTACTTCGCCTCGCGGTACTTGGCCATGGCGTCGTCCAGCTTCTGCAGCGCCGTACCGAACTGGGCGAAATTGCCACTCTGCTGGGCCGCACGCATGCCGTCGAGCGCCGCATTGACATCTTGCAGGGCAGCGGCTTTCGCGGGCGACAGCGTCACCGGGACGCCCGGTGGCAGCACCGCTGCCGGCAGGGGCGGCTGCGGCCCCGCAGCGGGCGGCTGGACGGCACCAGGCACGGCCACAGCAGGCGGCGTACCGGCCGGCACGTCAGTCGGGGCCGGACCGGTGGCGGTCGCCCCCGCACCGGGCCCGAAGATGCCGTTGAGGGCGTCCCGCACCGTCGGGCCGTAACCGATCTTGTCGTTGTACAGCATCGCCACCCGGATCAACCGTGGGTACGACGACGCCGCGTCACTGGCCCCCGGCGAGGCGTAAACCGGTGCGACATAAAGCAACCCACCCTGCCCCACGGGCAGCGTCAGGAGGTTGCCCCAGCGGATCCGGTTCTGGTTGTCCCGACCGATGACACCAAGATCCTGACTGACCGCGGTGTCGGTGCTGATCGCGTTGAACGCCAGCTTGGGGCCGTTCACCTGGCCCGGAATGGTCAGCACGGTGATCTTGCCGTACGTGGCCGGGTCGGAGCTGGCGCTGATGTACGCGGCCAGGAAGTCCCGCCGGAACCGGTTCATCGCCGTGGTCAGCTGGAACGACGATGAATCACCGCCGGTGGCAAGGTCTTTCGCCACGATGTAGTACGGCGGCTGGAAACTGCTGGCCGTCGGGTTCGGGTCAAGCGGCACGTCCCAGAAGTCCGACGTCGAGAAGAAGGTCACCGGATCGTTGACGTGGTACTTGGCCAGCAGCATGCGCTGGACCTTGAACAGGTCCTCGGGGTAGCGCAGATGTTCAGCCAGCTCATGGGAGATCGCCGACTTCGGCTTCACCGTGTCCGGGAAGACCTTCATCCACGCCTGCAGCACCGGGTCGTGCTCGTCCTGCTCGTACAGCGTGACGGTGCCGTCGTAGGCGTCGACGGTGGCCTTCACCGAGTTGCGGATGTAGGACACCTGCTTGTCGGGCAACATCCGGTTGACCGCAACCTCATTGGAGTCGGCGGTCGCACTCGACAGCGACGTCAGCTCCGAGTACGGGTAGTTGTCCAGAGTGGTGTAGCCGTCGACGATCCACACCATGCGCTTGTTGACGATCGCCGGGTACACCGTCGAATCGGTGGTCAGCCACGGCGCCACCGCCTCGACCCGGTGGGCCGGGTCCCGGTTGAACAGAATCTTGCTGTTCGGTCCGATCACGTTGGAGAACAAGAAGTTTCGCTCGGCGAACTTCGCGGCGAAGACCGACCGCGTCAGCCAGTTGCCGATATCGACACCGCCGGTACCGCCGTAGGTGTAGTTCTTGGTCTCGGTGTTGGTCTCGTAGTCGTACTCCCGGTCGGCGCCGTTCTTGCCGACGATCGCGTAATCCGACGCGGCACTTGCGATCACCGGACCGAAGTACACCCGGGGCTGATCCAGCGGAGCCGGGCCGGGCGACACCGCGGCGCCGTTGGCACCGACCACGCTGGCCAGGAACTCGGGGTAACCGCCGTTCTGGTTGGGGTCGTTGGCAATTCCGCGCACCGTGTTGGCCGGCGACGCGATGAACCCGTTGCCGTGGGTGTAGACGGAGTGCTTGTTGATCCAGTCGCGCTGGTTGTCGATCAGCCGGTCCGGGTTCAATTCCCGTGCCGCCACGACGAAGTCGCGCAGCTTGCCGTCGGGCCCGTTGTAACGGTCGATGGACAGCTGGTCCGGGAAGCTGTAGAAGTTCTTGCCCTGCTGGAACTGGGTGAAGGCCGGTCCGACGATGGTCGGATCGAGCAGCCGGATGTTCGAGGTCGTGGCCCGGTCAGCGGCGACCTGCTCGGCGGTGGCCGGCGCGTTGCCGCTGTAGTCGCGATAGGTCACCGAATCACCGGTCAGCCCGTACGCATCTCGGGTCGCCGTGATGCTGCGACTGATGTAGTCGCGTTCCTTCGCCGCCGCATTGGGCTTGACGCTGAACTGCTCGACCAGCATGGGCCAGCCGGCGCCGATGATCACCGAGCTCAGGAGCAGCAGCACCAGACCGATCGCCGGAATCCGCAAGTCCCGCAACACGAGCGCCGAGAACACCGCCACGGCGCAGATCACCGCGATGGCCAGCAGGATCAGCTTCGCCGGTAGCACCGCGTTGATGTCCGTGTAGCCGGCACCGGTGAACGGCTTGCCGGCACGGGTGTGGCTGAGCAGCTCGTACCGGTCGAACCAGTACGCAACGGCCTTGAGCAGCACCAGGATTCCCACCAGCGCCACCAACTGCATCCGCGCCGCGCGGCTGAGCGCGCCCTGGCGGCCCGACAGCCGGATACCGCCGAACACGTAGTGGCCCAACAGGTTCCCGACCAGCATCAGGAAAACCCCGACGAACAGATACCCGAGCACCAGTCGGTAGAACGGCAGATCGAACGCGTAGAAGCCCAAATCCTTGCCGAATTCGGGGTCGTTGATGCCGAACGTGCCGCCGTGCAGGAACAGCTGCACCCGCACCCAGTAGGTCTGTGCCACGAATCCGGCCAGCAATCCGATGAAGGCGGGAACACCGATGGCGAACAACCGCAGCCTCGACAGGACCGTCGCGCGGTAACGGGCGACCGGATCGTTGGGCCCGGACGCGGGCACGAACACCGGCCGCGACCTGTACGCCAGTGCCATTCCGCCGAACGTCACGGCGCCGATGAACACGCCGGCCACCAGGAAGACCACCAGCCGCGTCACCAGGACGGTGCTGAACACCGAACGGAAACCGATCTCGCCGAACCACAGCCAGTCCACGTAGGCGTCGACCAGCCGCGGGCCGACCATCAACAAACCGACGATCAGCAACGCGATCCCGACCAGAATCCGGCTTCGTCGTGTCAGCTTCGGCATCCTCGCCGCAGGCCGCATCCCCACTCGTCAGCTCCAGTCTGTTGAAAGTCCGTTTGAAAATCAGTAAGGCCAGCTTGTGCCACGACTCTACGCATTCTGGGGTGGCCGCACGCTCAACAGCGGGGAGGTTCGCCACCAGCGGACACGGCATGCAGTGCGTCGACCGCTCCGCCCAGGTTCTCGACCTTGATCAACCCCAGCCCGTCGAGATGGGCCGAGACCGCTTCGGCGCAGTTCTCGGCGGGCACCATGAACACCGTCGCACCGGCCTCCCGCGCGGCCAGCATCTTGTGCGTGATGCCGCCGATCGGGCCCACCTTGCCATCGTCGCCGATGGTGCCGGTGCCCGCAACGAACTTGCCGCCGTTGAGATTTCCGTCGGTCAGCTTGTCAACGACGGCCAGGCTGAACATCAGGCCGGCTGACGGGCCACCGATGTTGGCCAGGTTGAAGTCGATGGCGAACGGCGCCCACGGCGCGTTGAGCACCGTGGTGCCGAGGTAGCCGTAATCGCGGTCCTTGTTGGAACCCAGGGTGATGGTCGTGACGCCGATGCCGGCGTTCTTGCGCCGGTAGTCGAGCACGACGTGGTCGCCCGGCTTGGTTTTCTTCAGCAGTGACGTGAACTCTTCGACGTTGGCCACCGGAACGCCGTTGACCATGTCGATGGCATCGCCCGGGCGCAGCTGGCCGGCCGACGGCCCCGGATCGGCGACGGCCTGGACCGTCACCGCCTTCGGGTACTTCAGGTAGCTCAGCGCCGCGTACTCTGCGTCTTCCTCGGAGTTCTTGAAGTCGGCGTTGTTGGCCTTGTCCACCTGGTCCTTGGACTTGTCCGGCGGATACACCAGATCGCGCGGCACCAACTGCTCGCGGCCCGACATCCACAGCGCCAGCGCCTGCCCCAGCGTCAGCCCGTCGCTCTGCGACACCGTCGTCATGTTGAGATGCCCCGACGTCGGGTGCACCTTGACGTCGCCCTTGATGTCGACGACCTTCTTGCCGTCGACCTCACCGAGCGTGTCGAACGTCGGGCCGGGACCCAGCGACACGAACGGCACGGTCACGACCGACACCAGCACGACGAACACGATGATCGGCGCCAGAGCGACCACGAGCGTAGAAATCCGCCTGTTCACGCCGCCAACAGTAAAGCTCGCGGCTCGGTTCGCTGACAGCATGACCCGCGAAGCCACCGGCGGGCCGTGCTGGCAGTACGGTTGACGGTATGGCTGACCTGCCTTTCGGCTTCTCCAGCGGCGAAGACCCCGACCGCGACAAATCGAACAAAGAGCCTGGACCAGGCTCCTCCGGAAGCTCTTCCGGAGGTTCGTCCGGTGGGTCGTCGGATCCGTTCGGGTTCGGCGGTGCGTTCGGCGGTCCCGGCGGCGCCGGCATGCCCGACCTCGGCCAGATCTTCACGCAGCTCGGCGCGATGTTCAGCGGCGCGGGCGCGTCGATGAACAACCCGCAGGCGGGTCCGGTCAACTACGACCTGGCCCGCAAGCTGGCGTCCAACTCGATCGGGTTCGTCAAGCCGGTGCCCGAGCAGACCGCGACAGCCATTTCGGATGCGGTGCATCTGGCGGAGACGTGGCTCGACGGTGTCACTCCCCTGCCGGCCGGCACCACCCGCGCGATGGCCTGGACCCCGAGCGACTGGCTCGACAACACCCTGAACACCTGGAAGCGGCTGTGTGACCCGGTCGCCGAACAGTTGTCGAGCGTCTGGGTGTCGGCGCTCCCCGAAGAGGCCAAGGCCATGGCCGGCCCGCTGATGGCGATGATGTCGCAGATGGGCGGCATGGCATTCGGCTCGCAGCTGGGCCAGGCCCTGGGCACGCTGTCCAAAGAGGTGCTGACCTCCACGGACATCGGCCTGCCGTTGGGTCCGTCCGGCGTTGCCGCGCTGATGCCCGAGGCCGTCGAGGCCTTCGGCGAAGGTCTCGAGCAGCCGCGCAGCGAGGTGCTGACCTTCCTCGCGGCCCGCGAAGCGGCCCATCACCGGTTGTTCAGTCACGTGCCGTGGCTGGCCACGCAGCTGCTCAGCGCCGTCGAAGCCTTCGCCAAGGGCATGAAGATCGACATGAGCGGGTTCGAAGAGATGGCGTCCGGCCTGGACCCGGCGTCGCTGATGGGTGACCCCGGCGCCATGGAGAAGCTGCTGAGCCAGGGCATGTTCGAGCCGAAGGCCACCCCCGAGCAGGCCGCGGCCCTCGAACGCCTCGAGACGCTGCTGGCGCTCATCGAGGGCTGGGTGCAGACCGTCGTCACCGCGGCGCTCGGCGACCGCCTGCCGGGCACATCGGCGCTGAGCGAGACGCTGCGTCGTCGTCGCGCCACCGGCGGACCGGCTGAACAGACGTTCGCGACCCTCGTCGGCCTGGAGCTGCGGCCGCGCAAGATGCGCGAGGCCGCCACGCTGTGGGAGAAGCTGACCGAGGCCGTCGGCGCCGACCAGCGCGACGCCGTCTGGCAGCACCCCGACCTGCTGCCCGGCGCAGCCGATCTCGATGAGCCCGCGGCCTTCATCGACCGCGCGCTCGGCGGCGACACCACGGGGCTCGACCAGGCGCTGGCAGACCTCGAGAAGGACCTGAAGCGGGACACCGACGAGGAGTAGGCGACCCGGAGCAGCGGCTTCGGCGAGCCTGTGGATAACTAATTCGCCGAATCGGTGTGCCATTGGCACAGTTGGGCCATGATCGCGGCCCGTCAGACCTTGAACCCGGCCATGCCGGTGTTGCAACGTCCCGACGGCACGGTGCAGCTGGGGTGGGACCCACGGCGCGCCATCGGTATTCGGCCACCGGCCGGGCTGTCGGGCGGAGCTCTGGCCGATCTGCTGCGCGGCATGCAGAGCGGCGTCGACGTCGAGAGCAGCCAGTCGCTCGCGATGGCGGCCGGGCTGACCGACATCGACGGCTGGGCCGGGCTGCTCGGCGCGCTGAGCACGGCAGGCCTGTTGCGGCCGGAGCCGGACCCTGACCGCCGACCGGTATCGGTGCGCGTGCACGGCAGCGGTCCCCTGTCGGACCTGCTGGCCGGCGCCTTGACCTGTTCCGGCGCCCGGGTGCGGACCAGTCGCTTCGGGCATGTGGCTCGCGAAGGCGCTGATCTGGTGGTGCTGTCGGATTTCCTGGTGGCCGACCGACGCCTGGTGCGCGACCTGCACCGCGCCGGGGTACCGCATCTGCCGGTGCGAATCCGGGACGGCACCGGGTTGATCGGCCCGCTCGTGCTGCCTGGCGCGACCAGCTGCCTCAATTGCGCTGACCTCCACCGCAGTGACCGCGACGCGTCGTGGCCGGTGCTGGCCGCCCAACTCGAGGGCACCGTCGGCAGCGCGGACCGGGCGACCGTGCTCGCCACCGCGGCGGTGGCGCTCAATCAGGTGGACCAGGTGATCGACGCGATTCGCGGCGGCGGATGCCGCGCAAAACCGCCGCCCACGCTGGATGCCACCCTCGAATTCGACATCGGCTCGCGGACCACCGTGGTGCGCCGATGGTCCCGTCATCCCCTGTGTGACTGGTGCGACCGGAAACCGTGACAACACGCGTTGCCATGTCGCCGCCGTGCACTCAGCAACGTCGTGGATGATGTTGAACGTGGCTGATATCAAACGGGGCAGTGTGGCACGCAACGCGAAACTCGCCGGCTTGGCCGGCGGCATGGCGGGACGGGCCGCGCTCGGCTTCGGCAAGCGCCTGGCGGGCAAGCCCAAGGACGAGGTCACCGCCGAACTGATGGACAAGGCCGCACACCAGCTCTTCACCGTGCTCGGTGAGCTCAAGGGCGGTGCGATGAAGGTCGGCCAGGCCCTGTCGGTGATGGAAGCCGCCATTCCCGAGCAGTACGGCAAGCCGTACCGCGAGGCCCTCACCAAACTGCAGAAGGACGCCCCGCCGCTGCCGGCAGCCAAGGTGCACCGGATGCTCGACGGCCAGCTGGGCACCAAGTGGCGCGACCGGTTCCAGTCCTTCGACGACACCCCCGTGGCGTCAGCCAGCATCGGGCAGGTCCACAAGGCCGTCTGGTCCGACGGCCGCGAGGTCGCGGTCAAGATCCAGTACCCGGGCGCCGACGAGGCGCTGCGCGCCGACCTGAAGACCATCCAGCGTCTGGTCAGCGTCTTCAAGCAGCTGGCACCCGGCGCCGATGTCCAGGGCGTCGTCGACGAGTTGATCGACCGCACCGAGATGGAGCTCGACTACCGGCTGGAAGCCGACAACCAGCGGGCGTTCGCCAAGGCCTACCAGGGTCACCCGCACTTCAAGGTGCCGGGGATCGTCGCCAGCGCCCCGAAGGTCGTCATCGCGGAGTGGATGGACGGCATCCCGATGTCGGTCATCATCCGGGAAGGCACCGTCGAGCAGCGTGACCTGATGGGGACCCGGCTGTCCGAGCTGACGTTCGACGCGCCGGCCCGCCTGCAGATCATGCACGGCGACACCCACCCCGGAAACTTCATGCTGCTGCCCGACGGCCGGATGGGCGTCATCGACTTCGGCGCGGTGGCGCCGCTGCCGGGTGGGCTGCCGATCGCGATCGGCGAAATGATCAGCCTGGCGCGGGACAAGAACTACGACAAGCTGTTTCCGGTCATGGAGGACGCCGGGTTCATCCAGAAGGGCGAGCAGGTCCCGATCGACGAGGTCGACGACATGCTGCGCCAGTACGTCGAGCCGATCCAGACCGACGTCTTCCACTACACGCGCCGGTGGATCATGAGAATGGCCGCGGGCCAGCTCGACAACGGTGTGGCCCAGATCAAGATGGCCCGGCAGCTCGATCTGCCGCCGAACCTGGTCATCCCACTGCGCGTGATCGCGTCAACCGTGGCGATCTGCTGTCAGCTGGACGCCCACGTGCCAGTGAAAGCCATTGCCACGGAACTGGTTCCGGGCTTCACGCCGTAGGTTTCTCTCGCGAGCAGACGAAAAACTGTCCTGAATCACCGGTTTTCGGACAGTTTTACGTCTGCTCGCGGCTGAACCTAAGCCGCGACGACGTCCTTGCGCGGACGACCGCGCGGACGCTTGCGTGCGATGACGGCACCCCGCTCGAGGATCTCCCCACCCCAAACACCCCACGGCTCTTCACGTTCCAGTGCCTCGCTGAGGCACTGGCGGCGGATCGGGCAGTCGGCGCACAGCGCCTTGGCCTGTTCCAGCTGAGTGGGGCTGTCCGCGAACCACATATCGGGGTCGCCGACATGACATGGCACCGCCAGCCTTTGTCGGCAAGTCTGGCTAGTCATGTCCTCATCACCTACTTCCTGGTCTTCTTGCGTCTCATCTGTCTGATGGATCGGTGACCAGGTGGTGGTTTTGAGGTTGTGCCCCAAAAACAATGGCCACGGATCCGGTGGTTTCGGGTCCGTGGCCAGATGGCTTGTGTGGGCTCTACCTAAGTAGTGCCCCGCTTCACGGACGCGAAGGTCTTGCTGTTGCGCTTGCGCTGCGGGATGTCGGCGACATGCCCAGCCGTCGCGAGACGTGCCGCCGACATAGCGGCGGCTGCAGCGGCAGCGGGAACGGCGGGGACGTCAACGATCTGATGCCAGCTGACGCCGACGCGCGATACCGCCTCATAGGCAGCATCGGTCAACGGCGCACGGAGGCCAGAGACAGCGAGGACAGCGCCTCGGGACGCATCAAAATTGATCATCTGGGCCACCTCCTCAGCGGTCGATTGCGGATTCACAGGTCATGAATTCGCGGGATTTCGTTGCGGCTTCGAGGCTAGACGTTACCACCGAAATATGACAAGCGATTTTTTGACCAGCGGTTTTGGCGCAATTTGCGTCATGTTTGGCGCAATTTAGGTGGGCTAACGGGACGCGTTCACCAATGCCAGGACATCCGGGCCGTATTGCTCGAGCTTGCGCGCCCCGATCCCGGGAATGGCCACCAGCGCGGCGTTGTCGGCCGGCAGGGCCTCGGCGATCGCGATCAAGGTGTTGTCGGTGAACACCACATAGGCAGGCACCTTCATCTCCTGCGAGGTGCGCAGGCGCCACTCCTTGAGCCGGCCGAGCAGCTCCTCGTCGAGGTTCGACGGGCACGACTCGCAACGCCGCAGCAAGATCGCGGTCGACGTCGTCAGCGCCGAATTGCAGACCCGGCAGCGCGGCGCCGGCCCCCGTTTGCGTTGCGGCTGTTGGGGTTCACGCCGGCTCTGCGGCGTCAGCCCGTTGAGGAACCGCGACGGCTTGCGACTCTGCCGTCCGCCGGCGGCCCGGGCCAGCGCCCACGAGATGGTCAAATGCACTCTGGCCCTGGTGATTCCGACGTAGAAGAGACGCCGCTCCTCCTCGACGGGTTCGCTGTCCGCACCGTGCGACAACGCGTGCGAGATGGGCAACGTGCCGTCGACCAGACCGACCAGGAACACCGCATCCCACTCGAGACCCTTGGCCGCGTGCAGCGACGCCAGCGTCACACCTTGCACCACCGGTGGGTGCCGGGAATCGGCGCGCTGACGCAGCTCGACGAGCAGCCCCTGCAGGTCCAGGTTGGCGCGTACCGCGACTTCCTGTTCGACCAATTCGACCAAGGCCAGCAACGCATCCCAGCGTTCCCGGGCCTTGGTACCCGCCGGCGGCTCGGCCGTCAGGCCCAGCGGTTCCAGCAGATCCCGGACCAGCTGCGGCAGCTCGACGCCGGCGACATCCCCCTGGTGTCCCGCGGCGCGCTGCAGCGCCAGCAGCGCCTGCCGGATCTCCTGGCGGCTGAAGAAGCCTTCACCACCGCGCACCTGGAACGCCACACCGGCCGCGGTGAGTGCCTCCTCATACACCTCGGACTGCGCGTTGATGCGGTACAGCACCGCGATTTCCGAAGGGGCGGTGCCGGATTGGATGAGCTTCTTGATGGCGGCGGCGACCGCGTTGGCCTCGGCGACCTCATCGGGATGTTCCCGGAACACCGGTTTGGGACCGGGATCGCGCTGACCGATGAGTTGCAACCGGCTGGCCGCCATCCGGCCGGAAGCCGCCGAGATCACCTGATTGGCCAACGACACCACCTGGGGCGTGCTGCGGTAGTCGCGCTCGAGCCGGATCAGCGCCGCATCGGGGAACCTTCGCGAAAAGTCGAGGAGGTACTGCGGGGTGGCACCGGTGAAGGAGTAGATGGTCTGGTTGGCGTCGCCGACCACGGTCAGGTCGTCCCGCTCCCCCACCCAGGCGTTGAGCACCCGCTGCTGCAGCGGGGTGACGTCCTGGTATTCGTCGACGACGAAGCAGCGGTAGCGGTCACGGAACTCGCCGGCGACGGCGGCGTCGTTCTCGATGGCGGCGGCGGTGTGCAGCAGCAGATCGTCGAAGTCCAGCAGGGCCGAGCCGTCGCGGCGGGCCTTGAGTCCCTCGTACCCGGCGTACACGGCGGCGACCTTGGCGGCGTCGAGCGGGATGTCCCGCTCGATCGCGGCGACCTGCTGCGGGTACTGCTCGGGACTGATCAGGGACGACTTGGCCCATTCGATCTCGCCGGCCAGGTCGCGCACGTCGTCGGTGCTGGCCTGGATACCCGCCCGGTTCGCCGCCTGCGCCACGACCGCGAACTTGCTGTCGAGCAGTTCCCAGCCGGTATCGCCGACCACCCGCGGCCAGAAGTACCGCAGTTGCCGCAGCGCCGCGGCGTGGAATGTCATGGCCTGCACGGCCCCGGAGCCGGCGGCGCCGTCGATCTCCTGCTCCAGGCTGCGCAAGCGGCTGCGCATCTCACCTGCGGCGCGCTGGGTGAACGTCACGGCCAGCACCTGACTCGGCGCGACATGGCCGGAGGCCACCAGATACGCGATGCGGCGGGTGATGGTCCGCGTCTTGCCGGTGCCGGCACCGGCCAGCACACATACGGGGCCGCGGGGCGCGAGGACAGCCTCGCGCTGTTCGTCGTCGAGGTCCTCGAGGAGCGTGGACGGCGGGGCCTCGGCTGGCATGGCCTACATCATGGCAGCTGGGTGTGACACACGTGGCACCGCTGGGCGGCATGACGCGGCGATCGGATACGTTGAGTCGCGTTATGAGTGCACTGATCATGTACAGCACGACCTGGTGCGGCTACTGCAAGCGGCTCAAGACCGCGCTGAAGGCCGAAGGCATCCCGTACACCGAGATCGACATCGAGCAGGACATGGACGCAGCCAAGTTCGTGATGTCGGTCAACGGCGGCAACCAGACGGTGCCGACGGTGAAGTTCCCGGACGGCAGCGCGCTGACGAACCCCAGCATCAAAGACGTCAAAGCCAAGCTGAACTAGCGATTTGTGCACGTTCTGTCTCGCTGAGCGATACAGAACGTGCACAAATCACAGGGCTGCCCAGGATTCGATGATCTCCCGGGCGATCGAGATCGAGCCGGGCAGCAGCAGCCGGGAATCCGACGTGCTGTTCCAGTCGCCGTGCTCGAGCGCCTCGCGCACCTCGGCCCGGGTGAACCAGTCGGCCTCGGCGATCTCGCCGTCATTGAACGCGAACGGCTGCTCCGGATCGCCGATGGCGTGGAAGCCGACCATCAGCGAACGCGGGAACGGCCAGGGCTGACTGCCCAGGTACTTGACGTCGGTGACGGCGAGGCCGATCTCCTCGGCGATCTCGCGGACCACGCAGGACTCGAACGACTCACCGGCTTCCACGAACCCGGCCAGCAGCGAGAACAGTCGCTCCGGCCAATTCGTCTGCCGGGCCAGTACGGCGCGGTCGTGGCCGTCGTGCACCAGGCAGATGATCGCCGGGTCGATGCGCGGGAATTCCTCGTGGCCACCGATGCTGTTGACGCGCGCCCAGCCGCCCTTGATCGCTTTGGTGGGTGCGCCGTCGATGGCGCTGAAACGGGCGCTGTCGTGCCAGTTCAGCAGTGCCGTCGCGGTCGAGACGAGCTGCGCGCTGATGTCGTCGAAGATGGTCCCGGCCCGGCGCAGGTCGAGCACCTCGACCGGCTCACCGGACGGCTCCGCCGGTTCTTCGAGTGCGCCGCGCACACCCCATACATGCCGGCCGTCGGGCATCCGGCCCAGGAACACCGCATGCTCGTCGGGCTTGTCCCCGAGTTCCGCCGCACGACCCAGCACCACCTGGCCGCCGGAGATCAGCACCTGGTTGCGCCGGTCGACGCGCAGCAGCAGCGCGTCTTTCCAGCCTGCAATGGCGGCGTCGACGTCGGTGCGCAGCGTGTCGGCACGGTCCGCACCGACCCGAGACAGCAGCGGGACATTACGCAGGGTGAAATCGCTCATCGCCGCGCCTACCGTTCGACTTCGGCGTTGCGGATGTAGAGCAGGCGGTCCCCGGCGGCGAGGGCGTCGACCTCAGGGGCATCGACCCTGAGCAACTTCCCGCCCCGCACCACGCCGAGCACGATGTCGGACAGGTGCCGCGGCGAGCCGCCGAGTTCCTTGGCCTCGACCTCACGCTCGGAGATCGCAAAGCCCGCGTCAGGGGTGAGCAGGTCTTCGACCATCTCGACCACGCTCGGGGTCTGGGTCGCGATGCCCAGCAGCCGGCCGGCGGTCTCCGAGGACACCACGGTCGAGTCCGCGCCGGACTGCCGCAGCAGATGCTGGTTCTCGGCCTCGCGGGCCGACGCGATGATCTTGGCTTTGGGCGCCACCTCGCGGGCGGTCAGCGTGACCAGCACGGCGGTGGCGTCCTTGTCCGTCGCGACCACGATGGATTTGGCGTGCTGTGCCCCGGCCAGGCGCAGCACCTCCGATTTGGTGGCGTCGCCGACCACGGTGACCAGTCCGGCAGCCCGCGCCCGGTCCAGTGCCGCCGGGTTCTCGTCGACGACGACGATGTCTCCGGGTGCGACCTCGTCGCCGACCATGGCCTGGACCGCGGTGCGGCCCTTGGTTCCATAACCGACGACGATGGTGTGATTGCGCACGCTGCTCCTCCATCGCTGAATCTTCAGGGCTTGACGCGACTGCGTGGTCAGCGTCTCGACGGTCGTACCGATCAGCACGATCAGGAACGCAATCCGCATCGGGGTGATCACCAGGACGTTGACCAGCCGCGCGCTCGGGGTGAACGGCGTGATGTCGCCGTAGCCGGTGGTCGACAACGACACTGTCGCGTAGTAGATGCAGTCCAGGAGCGACATCTCGTTGTCTTGGACATCGCGGTAGCCGTCGCGATCGATGTACACGACGAGTACCGCCGCGCCGAGCACCACCAGCGCATAGATGACGCGGCGCGCGATCCGGCGGGCCGGGCTGACGAACGGCTCCGGGATTTGCAGTACGTCAACCAGATCCGCGTTCTGACGGCTGGTGAGGTTCTGCTCCATGGCGGCCATGCGCCGCGACAATCTAACGCGAGCCACGACGAGCCAATATCTGGCAGAGGCTCACCACGGGACGGCTCAGCACAGCACTATGTAACCATGACCGCCCCCAGCACTTCGGATAACACCACCCACAGCCAGGCCCCCGCGTATCGATTGGGCGCGCTGCTGCTCGGCGTGGGCACACTGCATTTCCTCGCGCCCAAGCCCTTCGACGGGATCATTCCGGAGGAACTGCCCGGCAGTCCCCGGCTCTACACGTACGGCTCCGGCGTGGCCGAAGTCGCCGTCGGTACCGCACTGCTGGTTCCGCGCACCCGCCGGCTGGGCGCGTTGGCTGCTGCCGCGCTGTTCGTCGCGGTGTTCCCCGGAAACGTGAACATGGTTCGGCTGTGGTGGCCGAAGGGCTGGCCGGCCCGCATCGCCGCCCTGGCCCGGTTGCCGCTGCAGGTGCCGATGGTGACCCAGGCGCTCAAGGTCTACCGCAACTCACCCGACGCGCACTAGCGCCGCCAGTTCGTCGGCGCCGGGCAGGTCGGTGGGTGCCACCGTCTGCCCGGCCCGCACGTAATGGAAGACTGCCCGCACCGAATCGACGGGTACGCCCTGGATCGACGACCAGGCCAGCCGGTACACCGCCAGCTGAATCGCCTTGTTGCGCATGGTTTCCGGGGTGGTCGGCGGATCGCCGGTCTTCCAGTCCAGCACGGTGTAGCCCCCATCGGCGTCGGCGAACACCGCGTCGATGCGGCCCCGGATCACGCGGTCGCCGATCACCATGTCGAACGGCACCTCGATGTCGATCGGGGTGCGGGCGGCCCAGTCCGACAGGGCGAACGCGGCCTGCAGGTCGGCCAGTTCGTCGGCGACGGCCTGCCCCAGCTCGGCGTCGACCGCACCGGGTAGGTCGTCGAGGTCGAACAGCCGCTCGGCGGAGAAGTACCGCTGCACCCAGTCGTGAAACGCGGTGCCCAACAGTGCCTGCGGGTCCGGGCGCGACGGCAGCCGGCGCTGCAGCCGTTGCAGCGCGCCGGATCGGTCGCTGCCCAGATCGACCAGCGTGCTGACCGACAGCTGCGGCGGCAGCTCGACCGGACCGCGCTCCTGGATCCGTGCGCGTTCGGCCAGCAGGGCATCGACATCGGCGGACCACCCATGGCGGTCGTCGAAGTCCTCATCGGCAGTGGCGGTGAGCGCCTGCGCGACCAGGGCCGCGCCCCGGTCGACGTCACCGCGGCGGGCACCAGCCGGGTCGATGGGCCATGCGCATTCGACGACGCTGTCGCGCAACGGATTCACGGCGCTCTCGGGCGGTGCGGGTGCCCACTGCTCGATCTCGCCGCAGGGGTCGCCGTCATTGGCCGCGCGTTCGATGATGTCGCGCATCTCGGTGAGGAAGTCGGATGGCCCGGCCGGCTTCGCGGCCGTCGTCCCCCACTGGTACCCGGAGAGCAGCAGGGTGTCCTCGGCGCGAGTGAGGGCCACGTAGAGCAGGCGGCGTTCCTCATCGGTGCGCCGCTGATCGAGCAGGGCCTTGTGCCCGGCGATCTTGTCCGCCAACATCTTCCGGTCGTTGACGTCAGATGTGTCGAGCACCGGCACCCCGTGTTCGGACAACTCGGCGCGGTCGCCGCGCAGCAACGGCGGCAGGTCGCCCGCGTCGGTCAGCCAGGTGCGCTGCGACGCGGTGGACGGGAACACCCGGGCAACCAGGTGCGGAACCGCGACGATCTGCCACTCCAGCCCCTTGGCGGCGTGCACCGTCAGGATCTGCACGCGGTCCGAGGCCACCGTCACCTGTGCCGGCGCCAGCCCGTTCTCGACCTCGGCGGCCGCGGTCAGATACGCCAGCAGTCCGGCGATGGGTGCGGACGCATCGGCGTCGGTGACCGGTCGCGAGGCGTAGCCAGCGACCACATCGGCGAACGCATCGAGATGCTCGGTACCCCGCCAGCCCTCGGAAACCCCACTGGCCGCACGGGTTTCGGCGTCGATGCCCAGGACCCGACGCGTTTCGGCGACCAGGTCGGGCAGCGGCTGATGCAGGTGCGCGCGCAGCTGGCTCAGCTCGGCAGCCAGGGCCAGCAGCCGACGGTGTCCTTCGGGTGAGTAGCGGTCGGCCGGACCTGGGTCGCTGATGGCGTCGGCCAGGCAGGCGTGGTCGGCGTCGGGGGCGACGTGGGCGACGGCCTGCTCGGCGGCCGACCCGGACGTACGCGCGGCGTCGGGCACATCCAGTTCCGAGGCGCGGCGCCACAGCGCGGCCAGGTCGGCGGCACCGAACCGCCACCGCGCGCTCGTCAGTACCCGCATCGCGGCGACCCCGGCGGTCGGCTCGGCGACCAAACGCAGCATCGCGACCACGTCGGCGACCTCCGGGATGGCCAGCAGCCCGGCCAGACCGACCACCTCGACGGGGATCCCGCGTGCGTTCAGCGCCTCGGCGATGGGCGCGGCGTCGGCGTTGCGGCGCACCAGGACCGCGGCCGTCGGCACCGGGTCACCCGCGGCGGCGGCACCGTGGTACCGGCGAGCCAGGTGATCGGCGACCCAATCACGCTCGGCGACAACGTCATCCAACAACGCACACTGGATGGTTCCCGGCTCGGCACCGGGCCGCGGCAGCAGTTCGCGCACGCTCACGCTGCGGCGGCGGGCCTCGGCGGACACCTCGTTGGCCAGTTTCAGCGCCCGCGGTGGGTTGCGCCAGCTGGTCCGCAATTCCAGGGTCGGGGCCGGCGAGCCGTCCGAGAGCCGGAAGTCGGTGGTGAACCGGGGCAGGTTGGTGGCCGACGCGCCGCGCCAGCCGTAGATCGATTGGATCGGGTCCCCCACCGCCGTCAGCGCCAGGCGGTCGTCGACGCCGCCACCGAACAGCGACGACAGCGCCACTCGCTGGGCATGCCCGGTGTCCTGATATTCGTCCAGCAGGACCACGCGATACCGCTCCCGCAGCTGCGCGCCGACCTGCGGGAAACCCTCGGCCAAGCGGGCCGCCGCGGACATCTGCGTACCGAAGTCCATCACCTGCGCAGCCCGCATCCGCTGGTGCACCGCGTCGATGAGCGGCACCAGCTCGGCCCGCTCGGTCTGGGTGGCCAGCAGATTCAGCAGCCACTGCGTGGGCCCACCGCGCTGACCCGGTCCCGCCGGGAGCGTGAGGATGAGCCGTTCCAGCTCGTGATGGGTGTCGCGCACGGCGTCGGTGTCGACGAGATGCTCGGACAGCTGACCGGCCAGGCGCAGCACCATCTGGGTGATCGCGGCCGGGGACTTGTCGGTGTGCAGCTGCCCCGGGAAATCGGACACCACCCGAAAAGCCAACTGCCACATCTCGGTTTCGGTGACCAGCCGGGTGGCCGGCTCGATGGGCAGCAGCAGCCCGTACTCGCGGAGCAGGGTGCCCGCGAAGGCGTGATAGGTGCTGACGGTGGCGTGCTCGTCGGCCAGCGAAACGCCGGGCAACAGGCCCGAACCGGCGAGGCGGGCCAGCCGGGTACGCACGCGGCGCAGCAACTGCCCGGCCGCCTTGCGGGTGAAGGTCAGCCCCAGCACCTGCGACGGGGTCGCATAGCCGTTGGCCACCAGCCAGACCACCCGCGCGGCCATGGTCTCGGTTTTCCCCGCGCCGGCGCCGGCGATCACCACCAGCGGTCCCGGCGGGGCGGCGATGACCGCGGCCTGCTCGTCGGTGGGGGTGAACAGCCCGAGCGTCTCGGCAAGGTCGGCGGGGCTGTACGTCACGGGCATCCACCCTTCGTACCTTGCGCCGGGCACATGGCCCGCACCGGGCAGGTGGCACAGCCGGCGCCGGCACGCGCGACGAACTGCGGCCCGGCAGTGGCCGCCGCGGCGTCGGTGACCCGCTGCCGCCACTGCGCCTGCGCCGTCTCCCCCATCGGATCCTGCTCGCGTTCGGTGGCGCCCGCCTTGGCAGGTTTGGCCGGATACACCAATCGGCCGCCGCCCGGCTGATCACCCTGCGGCACAATGCCTTCCGCGATGGCCAGCTGATACAGCGCGAGCTGGGCATGCTGCTGGGCATCGGCCTTGGTGGCCGGGCTCTTGCCGGTCTTGACGTCGACCACCACGAGGCGTCCGTCGCGGTCGCGTTCGAGCCGGTCGATGCGCCCCTTCACCTGCACCTGCGGACCCGCATCGGCGATCACCCCGGCGACCTCGAGTTCGGTGCCGACCTCGGTGAGCTCGGCGCGGCTCTCCTGCCGCCACGTCGTGAAGGTGTCCAGCATGGCGCGGTACCGCTCCAGCTCGTTGTCGGCGTACCAGTTCGAGTCGAAAGGTAGGTGCTGCCAAACCTTTTCGAGTTCGCCGCGCAGCTGGGCCTCGCTGCGACCGGAGTCGGCGACCAGGGCGTGCACCAGGGAGCCCAGTGCCGACCGCAGATCGCGGCCGTCGCTGCCGCCGTGCCGCTCCAGCATCCAGCGCAGCGGGCAGTCGGTCAGGGTCTGCGCGGTCGACGGCGACACCGTGACGACGTGGTCGTCCCCGGACCACAGTGGCTCGGCAGTGGACAGCTCCGTGCTGGCGTACCACTGCGCCGGGTCGGCGCCCGGCACCCCGGCCTCGGCCAGCCGCGCCAATTGTGCTGCCGCACAGAGCCGGTCGGACTCCTCGACCGCGCCGTCGGGGGCGCAGACCACCGACCGCAGACGGCCGACCAGTGCCGACGGGGACAGCACGGCGGGCGCGTGCACCGGGAGCTCGTCGGTGTCGGGGTCGGTACCGCCGGCCAGCGCCGCCAGCTCTTCGAAGAAGGTCGACGGCAGCAGCGCTTCATCACCGTTGTCGCTGTCGACGGCCGTCACCAGCACCCGGTTGCGGGCCCGGCCCAGCGCGGCGACCAGCAGCCGCCGTTCCTCGGCCAGCAGCGGCGCGGTGGCCGACATGCCACGAACGTCACCCACGCCGTCGACAACGTCGAGCAGCTGCTGGGTCCCGAGCACGCCCCCACGCGGAACGGTGTTGGGCCACAACCCTTCCTGCAGGCCCGCGATGACCACGAAATCCCATTCCCGCCCCAGCGCGGCATGCGCACTGACTACGGCCACCTCGTCGGCCTCCGCGCGCTCCGGCGTCGAACCCGACCATGACAGGGCCCGGACGTGGTCGATCAAACCGGTGAGGGAGGCCGCCGCGGTGCGGGCCACGTACTGGTCGGCGGTGTCGAACAGCGCGGTGACGGCGTCCAGATCGACGCCGGCGGCGACCCCGGCCGCACCCGGGCGCCCAGCCGCAGCCTGCCACCGGCGCGACAATCCGCTGGTGTGCCAGGCCTGCCACAGCACGAACCGCGGGTCCTGGCCGGCCGTCGCCGCCCGGCGCGCCGCGTCGAGGACCGCGCGGACCCGGCGCACCGGCCGGGCCAGCTGATCCGGCAACGTGCGTTCGGTGCCGGCGGTGAGCGCCTCGGTCAGCAGCTCGCCGAACTCACGGCCACTGCCGTCGGCGCGGCGCAGGACGCGCCGCAGCTGGCGCAGCGACACCGGGTCGACCCGGCCGATGGGCCCCGTCAGCAAGGCCAGTGCCCGGTCGCCGGTCAGCTGGTCGGCGACGCAGTCCAGCACCGTGAGCAGTGCGCCCACCGCCGGATGCAGTGCCGGCGGCGTGGTGTCGGCCTGCTGCTGCACCGGCACCCCGGCAGCGGTCAGCGCCCGGGCCAGCGCCGTCCCGGCCCGCGGCACTGAGCGCACGATGACGGCCATCTGCGACCAGGGCACCCCGTCGACCAGGTGCGCGCGGCGCAGCGCGTCCGCGATCAGAGCGGATTCGGCGTGCGGCGAACCCGCCACGCGCACCGTCAGCGAGCCGAGGTCGTCCGTCGTCGCCGACGTCAGGGTCCGTGACGCGTCCACGCCGGGCAGCCGCCGCGCCACGGCCGTGACCGCGCCGGCCACCGCGGGTGCACACCGATGCGACTCGGTCAGAACCACCTGCGGCTGGTCCTCGGGGCCGTACAGCAGCGTCGGTTCGGCGCCGCGGTAACCGAACACCGTCTGGCTCGGATCCCCGGCGATCACGGTCAGCTGGGCGCCGGCCGCCAGCACCCGCACCAGCAGCGCGGCCTGCGGATCGAGGTGCTGCGCGTCGTCGACGAGCAGCAGCTTGATGCGGGAGCGCTCGGCGTCCAGCAGCGCGGGATCGACGGCGAAGGTCTCGAGTGCGGCGCCGACCAGTTCAGCCGCGCCCAGCGCGGGCACCGTCGCCTGCGGGGCGGCCATGCCGACGGCGCTGCGCAGCAGCATCACCTGCTCGTAGACCTGCGCGAACCGGGCCGCGGCCACCCACTCCGGGCGTCCGGCCCTGCGGCCGATCCGGCGCAGGTCCGCGGGGTCGACGCCACGTTCGGTGCAGCGGGCCAACAGGTCCCGCAATTCGGTCGCGAACCCGGCGGTGGCCAATGCCGGACGCAGGTGCAGCGGCCAGTCCACCCCGGCATCGTCGCCGTCCTCGAGATCACCGGCGAGGAGCTCGCGGATGATGCCGTCCTGCTCGGCGCTGGTGATCAGCCGCGGCGGCGGGTCGCCGGCGCGCTGCGCGGCCTGCCGCAACACGGCGAACGCGTAGGAGTGCAGGGTGCGGACCAGCGGCTCCCTGGTGACTTGGCCGGAATCGCCGAGCAGGGCCGAGGTGATGGCGCCGCGGACCCGGCTGCCGAGGCGCGCCGAACCAGTGAGCAGCAGCACCGACTCCGGATCGGTCCCAGCCGCGATATGCGTTGCGGCAGTGCGGATCAGCAGTTCGGTCTTGCCCGTTCCGGGGCCGCCCAGCACCCGCACCACACCACGTTGCCCGGGCTCGGTCAGGGCATTAACCGAGCTGGGCGCGGTGAGTGCGGAGTGCGGGGCGGCCATGCACGGAATGCAACCACGGGGGTACGACAAGTTGCGCCGAAGACAGTGTCCGGCGACAGTGGGGCCCAGCGTCTGGCAGCATCATTGCGGTGAGCTTGCAGGTGTATCGCTACGGACCGGCGCGGCCGGCACAGATTCTGGCCCTGCACGGCCTGACCGGCCACGGAAAGCGGTGGCAGACCCTGGCGGACGGGTACCTGCCCGAATATGCCGTGCTGGCACCGGATCTCCTGGGACATGGTCACTCGTCGTGGGCGGCGCCGTGGAACATCGACGAGAACGTGGCGGCCCTGGCTGCTCTGCTCCACGACGAGGCCGACGGTCCGGTGGTCGTGGTGGCCCATTCGTTCGGCGGCGCGATAGCGCTCAATCTCGCTGCCGCCCACCCCAATCTGGTGTCGGGCCTGGTGCTGCTGGACCCCGCGACCGGGCTGGACGGCAGCTGGATGAGCGAGATCGCCGACGCCATGCTCGGGTCCCCCGACTACCCGGACCGGCAGGAGGCGCACGCCGAGAAGGTGAACGGATCGTGGGGCGAGGTCTCGGCGAAGTACCCCGGGGAACTCGAACGCGACCTGGACGAGCACCTGGTCGCCCTGCCCGGCGGACGCGTCGGCTGGCGGATCAGCCTGCCCGCCATGATGTCGTACTGGAGTGAGCTGGCCCGCCCGATTGTGTTGCCGCAGCAGGGCACACCGACGACGCTGGTGCTGGCGAAGCAGACCCACCCGGCGTACGTGACCGGTGAGCTGGTGTCCGCGTTGCAGGCACGGCTGGGCGCCGACTTCGAGCTGGCCGAATTCGACTGCGACCACATGGTGCCGCACGCCATGCCCGCCGAAACCGCCGATGTGATCCGGCGACACCTGGTCTGATCATGGCCGCGGTCACGGAGGAGCAGGTGGAGGTGGTGCGAGACCTCGTCGCCTCGATACCGTCCGGTCGGGTGTCGACCTACGGCGATATCGCGGATGCCGCAGGGCTTTCCAGCCCGCGGATCGTCGGCTGGATCATGCGGACGGATTCCTCGGACCTGCCGTGGCACCGGGTGATCACCGCGGCGGGCCGGCCGGCGCCCCATCTCGCAACGCGGCAACTCGAAAGACTGCGTGCCGAGGGGGTTTTGGCGGTCGACGGTCGGGTTCCGCTGCGGGAGTATCGGCACGAGTTCTGATGCTCGAGACGCCTGACCTCCAGCAGTCCCAGGCCTGACTCACCCGACGGTGATGGCGTCCAACCGTTCCTTGATGAACTCCGAGGAGACCACCGGCGCCAGCCCGGGCACCGCACCGATGGGCGGCCGCAACGGGGTGATCAGCGCATCGTGGTTGGCTTCGTAGAAGTAGATCAGCGACACCAGGTCTTCTTCCGGTGCGTGCGGTTGCGGCGGCAGCACGCGATGCCGGCCGGACGGCCAGCGTCGTCCACTCCAATACTCCAGCAGGTCCCCGATATTCACCGTCAGCGCTCCGGGTTCCCAGGGGGCGTCCTCCCAGCCCCCGGCGTCGGAATACACCTGTAGCCCGCCGGCGCCCGGCTCCCGGTCGAGCACCGTGACGGTGCCGAAATCGGTGTGCGGGCCGATCCGGAACTGCCCGGGCTCGGGTTCACCCACCACGCTCACCGGCGGGTAGTGGTTGATGTTCATCGTCCACGTCGGCCGATCTGCCAGCGCGGCAAAAGGATTCGCCGGCAACCCCAGCGCGTGTGCAAAAAGAGCCAGTAGATCGTCGGACAGCCGGCGCATCTGGGCGGTGTATTCATCCACCAACGTCTGCAACGCGGGCACCTCCGCGGGCCATACGTTGGGGGCGAACCAGATTCGATCCACCTCCGGATCCCCGGTCGATGTCTCCGCGCCCAGACTGAAACTCTCTTTGAGATCCGGGGGCGTCTCGGTGCCCTCGGCGTAACCGTTGGCCTCGGCGCCCGGGCCGATCCAGCCGTGTCCGCCGACCGGCACCGAGTACCGCCGCTTCACCTCGTCGGACAACGCGAAGAATTCCCGGCTGGCCGCGCGGACCGCAGCCGCCAATCCCTGGTCCACCCCGTGACCGGTGACCACGATGAAACCGGCTCGCTGCAAACCCCCGTCGACTTCGGCGGCCAACGCATCAGCCTCGGCTCCGCCGGCATACCAGCGGGAAATGTCCACTGTCGCAATGACACTCATTCGCCGATATCCTCCGCCCACAATTCGGGACTGGCGCTGATGAACTCTGCCATCATCGCCACGCACCGCTCGTCGTCCAAAACCGTGACCGTCACACCATGTTCGGCCAGCCAATCATGACCTCCGTGGAACGTGCGGGCCTCCCCGATCACCACCGCGCCGATGCCGAACTGCCGCACCAGGCCGCTGCAATACCAGCACGGCGAGAGCGTCGTCACCATGATGGTCGAGCGGTAGCCGCGCTGACGTCCGGCCGCACGGAACGCGTCGGTCTCGGCGTGCACCGAGGGATCATCGTTCTGCACCCGACGGTTGTGGCCGGCACCCAGGAGTTCGCCATCGGCTCGAAACAACGCCGCACCGATCGGAATACCACCCTCGGCCAACCCAGTTCGCGCTTCAGCGACCGCGACGTCGAGCATCTGCTCAGGGGTCATATGGCGGCGCGTTCCGCGGAGATTTTCTTTCGACACAGCACCAGGTACGCGGCACCCGCGATGACGAAGCCGACGAAGAAGGTGATGTCGCCGAGTTTCGGCACCGCCTGGGCGATATAGCCGACGAACTTCTCCTGGTTGGAGAACAACAGCACCGACAGTCCCAGCCCCAGCGCGAAGGACAACAACCCCGGCCAGTTCGAGTACGAGCGGTCGTACAGATACCCGGCGATCTGTTGCCCGCGGCGCAGATATTGATCGGCGAAGACAACGCCGAGCCAGGGGCCGATCCAGTAGGCGATCACCAGCAGGAACGCTTCATAGCTGTGCGCGGCATCGGGCAACGCCCACCAGGCGATCAGGAAACCGGCCACGCCGAAGAAGACGGTCACCAGCGCCCGCGCGATGTGTGGCGGCAGCGTGATCCCGATGGTCACGAAAGCCATTGCCCCAGAATAGACATTGAGCGCATTGGCGGCGATCGCACCGACCGCGATGGCCAACAGGGTTGCCTTGGCCAGCCACGGCGCAAGCTCGGCGGTGAACGACCCGGTCGGATTGCCCAGGCTCGCCGCGCCGACCGTCGTCGATGCCGCCCCGACGATCTCCAGGGCCACACATGAGACGAACAACCCGGTGGAGGCGAAGAACCCCGTCGCGAATGTGGACACCGCCGACGGCAAATAGCGGGTGTAGTCCGCGGCGTACGGGGTCCAGCCGGCCGCGTAACCGAACGCGGTACCGACGGTGAGCAGGAAGCCCCCGAGTCCGCCGACCCCGCCCGACGGCGCCGGCGCACCCAGATCCGCGTGCGCGAAAATTCCCACCGATGCCGCGCCGAAGACGATGACGAGCGCCGGGAACGACCAGCGCTCGAACGCCTGCACCAGATTGTGGCCGAAGAACGCGAACGCGGTCTGCAACAACACGATGATGATCAGGCCGATCAGTGGTCCGAAGCCGAACAGGGTGGACAGGGCAAACGCACCGCTGACACTGTTGGTGGCAAACCAGCCGACGCCCGCGGTGATCGACATCAACGTCGCGGGCAGTGCGTTTCCCTTGAACCCGAACGCCATTCGTCCCAGCACCATCTGCGGCACGCCGTGCAGGGGTCCACGCGCGGACAGGAAATAGTGCGCGATGGCACCCAGGCCGGTACCGATGATGATCCCGGCGACCGCCTGCCAGAAGCTCATGCCGAACGCGAGGACGGCCAGCATGCCGACGAACACCGTCGCGAATTCCATGTTGGGTGACGTCCACGTCCAGAACAGCTGACTCGGCTTGCCGTGCCGGTCCGCCTCGGCGATGAACTCGTTGCCGCCGGGTTCGACCGCAACGATCCTGTCTTGGTAGGTTCCGCCGGTGGTGGGTTCAACAGCCGTCATGCGAGGTAACTTTCTCACCGAACGGGGCACGCTGCCATTCGAATGCCGGCGAGCCGGCTAGAGAACCAGTCGCACCAAGGCTGCAGTACGGGCCAGACCGGGGAATGCCGCAGCCGTCGACCGCGGGTGCAGGGCATGCACCGCGAGCCGGAAGATCAAGGCGCGCAACAGCATCTGTGGCCACTCGGGCAGCGACGCCCAGCGTTCGATGAGACCGTCGTCGGCCTCGCCCCACGACAGCGCGTCCACCACGACCACACCCGCGGCCCACGATGCCGGCCGCCAGTACGGCGTGATGTCGGTGATGCCGGGCGCGGCGGTGCCGGCGAACAGCACCGTGCCGTAGAGGTCGCCATGCACCAGCTGGCTCGGGTTGCGCGTCGGCTTGCGCAGGGACGCAAGCTGATTGATCAGTTCGACCGAACGGCGGCCATCCGAGGTACCCGGCACCGCCTGGGCACCCGGCGGCAACGACTGCAGCGGACGGTCTTCCCAGGCGGCGCGGTCGGCGGCGATGAACACGTCGACGTCGCTCCATGGCACGGCGGGCGGTTGCGTCAGGAAGCGCGGACGCTCGAGCTTGGCGGTCGCCTCGTGCAACCGCACCGCGGCCGAGACGATCTCGTCGTGACGCGGTTCAGGGGTGCCGGTGACGAACGTATCGGCGCGCCAGCCGGCGACGACGTAGCGCCCGTCCGTCGCGCGCACGGGACGGGCCAGCCGGACGCCGTCGACGAACAGCGTCTCGCGCACTTTCGCCGACCAGGACGCCCGGGCATTGTCGGCGACCATGGACAGCACCACCTCGCCGCAGCGCCAGCCGCCCTCCCAGCTCGAGCCGAGTGGGACCGGCCGGAGACCGGTCAGGCCGAACGCCGTAAGCACATGTTCGGGAGGACGGTCGACGGTCACCCGATCAGACTAAGGTGTGCCCGGCCGGACCTGACGTCAGTACATGACCATGTCGGGTTCGAGTTGCCTGGCCCAGGCCACGATTCCGCCCTGCAGGTGCAGCGCGTCGGAAAATCCGGCCTGTTTCAGGGCGAGCAGGGCCTCTGCCGACCGGATCCCGGTCTTGCAGTACAGCACCGCAATTCGGTCCTGCGGCACACGGGCCAACCCGGCCCCGGAGTCGAGGGTCGACTTGGGAATCAGTTCGGCACCCTCGATGTGGTTGATGGCCCACTCCACGGGTTCCCGCACGTCGATCAGCGCGACGGGCTTGCCGGAGTCGAGCAGCTGCCGCAGCTCTGCCGGGGTGACGGACGAATCGGCCGCCGCTTCGGCTGCTTCGTCGGAGACCACACCGCAGAACGCGTCGTAGTCGATGAGCTCGGTGATCTTCGGCGTCGCCGGATCCTTGCGAATCCCGATGGTGCGGTAGGTCATGTCCAGCGCGTCGTAGATCATCAGCCGGCCCAACAACGACTCGCCGATGCCGGTGATGAGCTTGATGGCCTCGGTACCCATCACCGAGGCGACGGAGGCGCAGAGAATTCCCAGCACTCCGCCCTCGGCGCACGACGGCACCGTGCCCGGGGCCGGTGGCTCCGGGTAGAGGTCGCGGTAATTGAGCCCGCGGCCGTCGGGGGCGTCCTCCCAGAACACCGACACCTGGCCGGAGAACCGGTAGATCGAGCCCCAGACGTAGGGCTTGTGGGCCAACACCGCGGCGTCGTTGACGAGGTAGCGGGTGGCGAAGTTGTCGGTGCCGTCGAGGATCAGGTCGTACTGCTCGAACAGCGGCACCGCGTTGTCGGTGTCGAGCCGGAACTCGTGGAGATTGACCGTGACCAGCGGGTTGATCTCCAGGATCGACTCGCGGGCGCTCTGGGCCTTGGGCCGGCCGACGTCGGATTGGCCGTGGATGATCTGGCGCTGCAGGTTCGATTCGTCGACGACGTCGAACTCGACGATGCCGATGGTGCCGACGCCGGCGGCCGCGAGATAGAGCAGTGTCGGGGAACCCAGTCCCCCGGCACCGATCACGAGCACCCGGGCGTTCTTCAGCCGCTTCTGCCCGTCGACCCCGAGGTCCGGGATGATCAGGTGGCGGCTGTACCGCGCCACCTCGTCACGGGTGAGTTCGGCCGCCGGCTGCACCAGCGGCGGCAACGGGGTCGCCATGCCTTCAACAGTAGTGAGCCGCTTCGCCGGACATTTCGGGGCCGCTCGACGGCGACGAGCGTTGGTCAGGGAATGGGGTACGGCCAGGAGTTGACGTGGCAGGTCTTGCCGTCGGCCTTGACGGACTCCGGGTCGAACTTGGCGTCGTCGTTGTTGTTGGTCGAGAAGGTTTGCTGCATCATGATCGGCGCCAGCCCGCCGTTGTCGCCGCACGGCTCGTGCATCCGGAAGCCGAGGGCGTGCCCGACCTCGTGGTTGATCAGGTACTGGCGGTAGGAGCCGATGTCGCCCTGGAACGGCACGGCACCGCGCACCCAGCGCGCCTCGTTGATGAACACGCGGGACTGGGCCTTGCCGCCGTCGGCCGGGAAGTACGCCGGGTTGAAGCACGACGACTCCAGCGGGATGTCGTAGCCGCAGCCCTCACGCACCGTCATCGGCGACGTCAGGGACACCCGGAAGTCGGGGTTCTCCGGCGACGACGCGTCGAGCCGCGTGAAAGCGAACTTCCCGTCATGCGTCCAGCTCTTCGGATTGGCGAGGGTTTCGGCGACCATCCGGGCAAACGCCTCGTCGCCGCCGAAGCTGGTGGTGTCGACGCCGTCCTCCACCTCGACGGTGTAGGTCACCGACTTGGTGGCGCCCTGACCGATCTTGGGGGTGGTGCCCGGCACGACATGCCAGGCCTTGGCGCCGGCCTCGGTGAACGGCCCGCCGTCCGGGAGGATGCCGGTGGGCAGGTTGACGTCGAACTGGGTCAGGCCCTTGGGCGGTGCGCCGACGATCGCGGTGCTCGCCGAATTGATGGTGGGCTGACCGACCAGCGGTACGTGCGGGTGCGCCGGGGTGATCGGCTTGGGACCGGAGATGCCCTGGTAGACCACCATTCCGGTGACGATGGCCAGCGCCGGCAGGGCGTATGCGCGCCACCCGTACGTGGACACGAAACGACCCAGCCAGGACTGCTTGCGCCACTGCTGCCGGTCGTCCCGATTCGATCGGAGCCGCCCTGAGTCCTCCGCCACCGGATCCCGCTGCGCGCGCAAAGGCTCATGCCACTCGTTGCGCACCACAGGGACGCGACCGGTGCCTCGGCCCGGGTCGTAGGTCACGGAACCAGGATGGCATAGAGCTGGGCGAACGCCGGACATGGCACGCCACCGGGCGTTCAAGTGCGGCAGACACAATCGCCGAACCGCTGGTAGCACGCGAATGCCGCGAACTAACGGTAGTAGTGTCGTGGCGATAAACTGCCGGGTCGGTCAACCTGAACAACAGGTTGGGCGGCCATGAACACCAGGGTCCGGACCGGTCCCTGAACAGTTGGTCACGGACATGTGTGCCGGACAATGCCAGATTGAGGACGTGATGAGCGAGGTTGCCAACACCTCTGACGCCAGAGGCACGCAAGCCGGAACTGACGGCACGCAGGGCGGCCCGACCACCAATCGGCGGGGCAACCGGCTGCCCCGGGACGAACGACGCGGCCAGCTGCTGATCGCGGCCAGTGACGTCTTCGTGGACCGCGGCTACCACGCCGCCGGCATGGATGAGATCGCCGAGCGCGCCGGTGTGAGCAAACCGGTCCTGTACCAACACTTTTCGTCGAAGCTGGAGCTGTACCTGGCGGTGCTGCAGCGGCACGTCGACAACCTGCTGCAGGGTGTCCGCGGGGCCTTGACCACCACCACCGACAACCGGCTGCGCCTGCGTGCCGCCGTCGAGGCGTTCTTCGACTTCATCGAGCACGACAGCCAGGGCTACCGGCTGATCTTCGAGAACGACTACGTCACCGAGCCGCAGGTCTCGGCGCAGGTCAAGGTGGCCACCGACTCGTGCACCGACGCGGTGTTCGACCTGGTCAGCAGCGATTCGGGCCTGGAAGCGCATCGCGCTCGGATGATCGCCGTCGGCCTGGTCGCGATCAGCGTCGACTGCGCCCGCTACTGGCTCAACAACGACCGCCCGATCTCGAAGGACGCGGCCGTCGATGGCACGGTGCAGTTCGCCTGGGGCGGTCTGTCACACGTTCCACTCACCCGCTGACGCGGCTCGAACCAAACAAAACTGCCCCTCTCCGAATGGAGAGGGGCAGTTTTTGCTTGCGGCGGTAGTCAGTCCTTGCCGGTGACGCCGAAGCCGACCCGGCGGACGTCGGCCGCACCGATCTCGACGTAGGCGATCCTGGCGGTCTGCACCAGGAACCGGCGACCCTTCTCGTCAGTCAGCGCCAGGACGCCCGACTCCTTGGCGAGCGCGTCGGTGACCAACGCCTCCACTTCCTCCGGAGTCTGCGCGCTGTTGAGGAACAGTTCGCGCGGGCTGTCGGTGACCCCGATCTTGACCTCCACGCTGACCCCTTTCATTCGTTTCAAGACTTCATTCGAGCTGCAATAGAACTCTCCTCAGGAGGCTAGTGGACGACGATGGCCGCGGTACCCGCGGGCACGTTCGCCGTAGGCGAACCACGTGCAGAGGCCGCCGTAGGCGAACCATGTACGGCGGTGCCGGTGGCGGACCGGTGGGACGCGCCGTCGAGGTCACGACGTCGTCACAGTTGCCGCCCGGAAATCCTCGCCCGCCGGCACCACCTTGCGAGGTCGCGACGGGTTGTCTCGGCGCGGTGGACCCAACCGAGTCCCGACCGTTATCCGATGGCAAGCGAGCCAACCTCATCCGTAACTTTCACACCACTAGCATCGACGAGGTAAGTGAAACTCGACCGGGGAAAGTCGCCATGAGCAGGACATATTCGCGATATTCAGCACCGTCGGGGGCGTCCACCGACGGCTACGGGGACACCCCGAGCTACCAGGGTTACGACCGCGGCTACAGCTACGGCAGTGCCAACTACAGCTACGGCTCCAGCACCGGGTACGGCTCGTACAGTTCGGCCACCGATCTGGCTGACCGCCCCACCGGCGAGTACACCAGCACCTACGGCGACACCGACCGGTTCACGGCAGCAGACGCCGATTACGCCGGCAGTGATGCCGACGCGGCGTACGACGATTACGACGACGACGAGATCTACGAGTACGACGACGCCATCGATCGGCGCTGGGTCTGGGTGGCCGGCGTCGCCGGCGCCATCCTGCTGGTCGCGGTCATCTGCACCGTCGTGATCCTCGGCGGCGGCGACAGCGGCCCGGTCACCGCGCCGATCACCCCGCCCAGCACCAGCCAGTCCGCCGCGCCGTCGGCCTCGGCAGCACCGTCAGCGGCTCCGCGCCCCCGGGTGACCGCCGCGCCGCCGTCGGCGTCGCTGGCACCCGAGACCGTCACGACCGTCACCCCGACCGCACCGGCCCCGACGGCCGAGGCCGTCCCGCCGGTCGATCCGGCGGCCGTACCCGCGGCGCCCGTCCCGAACACGGTGACGTACCGGATCACCGGCAACAAATCGCTGTTGGACCTGGTCACGGTCATCTACACAGACGGCCAGGGCGCGCTGCAGACGGACGTCAACGTGTCCCTGCCGTGGGCCAAGACGGTCACCCTGAACCCGGGCGTCTCGCTGAGCTCGGTGACCGCCACCAGCGTCACCGGTCAGCTGAACTGCTCGATCAGCGATGGGTCGGGCGCAGCGGTCGCCGCGCAGAACAACAACACATTGATCACCACCTGCACGAAGTAGTCACCACGGCACCACAGAACCGGGTGCGTGAGCTCAGCCGAGGCCGAGTTCGCGTACCCGGTTTTTGTGTGTCTCCTGCAGGCGCTCGAAGAACTCGGTCATCTGGGTCAGGCCCTCGCCGCTGGACAGCACCAGGTCGACGAGCTCGTCGTGCTCGGCCATCACGAACTGCGCCTGGGTGATCGCCTCCCCCAGCAACCGCCGCGACCACAACGCCAGCCGGTGCCGCTGCCGGTCGCTGGCGCCGACCGCGGCCCGCACCTCGGCCACCACGAACTGGGAGTGGCCGGTTTCCGACAGCACCGCACGCACCACGTCGGCTGCCTCTGCGGGCAGCGAACCGGCGATCTCCAGGTAGAAGTCCGCCGCCAGGGCGTCGCCGACATAGGTCTTGACCAACGCCTCCAGCCAGGTGCTCGGAGTCGTCAGCCGATGGTAATTCTCCAGTGCCGGAGCGTATTTCGTCATCGCGGGGACGACGTCGACGCCACGACTCAGCAAGGCCTCGCGCAAGACGTCGAAGTGGCCCATCTCGGCAGCGGCCATCCGCGCCAGGTTGATGCGGCCGGCCAGGTTCGGCGCCATCCGCGCCTCCTCGGTCAACCGGTAGAACGCGGCGACCTCCCCGTAGGCCAACAACGCGAACAACTCGTTGATACCGGGATGATCACCTGACACCGCCGGCTGCACCGGAGTTGCCGTCTGCTCGGGCTGCGCCTGGGACGTCGAAGGCATGGCCCCAACTCTAGACCGCGACTCGCGTCACAGCCGACCGGCGACGCGACCAGCTACAATAGTCTCGGCTGTAGCCGTTTCCGTAGAGCGAGACAGGCTGCGACCAAGGAAATGTGCGTGCACGTGTTGGCCCGCCTCCATCCGCGACCTACGCGGTAGGCGGTTCTCCAGCTCGCCGGAAACCCGGCTGAATTCGGCAGAATCGCCCCGAGGGCCCCAAGTGTTTGTCGTCAGACTCGTGCGCGCGTGGAACAACAGCGAGCACTGACTCCGATGACACTGGAAGGCATCCACGCCACCTCATGACCGCTTTAACTGCAACGATCACAGAAGAAAAAACCTTCGCTGACCTCGGTGTTCGGGACGAAATCGTCCAGGCACTCACCGAGGACGGCAAGCACCACCCGTTCGCCATCCAGGAGCTGACCCTCCCCTTGGCGCTGGCCGGCGACGACCTCATCGGCCAGGCCCGCACCGGTATGGGCAAGACCCTGGCGTTCGGCGTGCCGCTGCTGCACCGCGTCGCCTCCGATCCGACGCTGCCGCTGACCGGCACCCCCCGCGCCCTCGTCGTGGTCCCCACCCGCGAGCTCTGCATCCAGGTGTACGGCGACCTGACGATGGCAGGCAAACACCTCAAGGCCGGCGAGTCCGGGGAACGCAAACTCCGCGTCGAAGCCATCTACGGTGGCCGTCCCTACGAGCCGCAGATCGAAGCCCTGCAGCAGGGCGTCGACGTCATCGTCGGCACCCCGGGCCGGCTCCTGGACCTGGCTCAGCAGGGCCACCTGCAGCTCGGCGGCCTGAGCGTCCTGGTCCTCGACGAGGCCGACGAGATGCTGGACCTGGGCTTCCTGCCCGACATCGAGCGCATCCTGCGCCTGACCCCGGATTCCCGGCAGGCGATGCTGTTCTCGGCCACCATGCCGGACCCGATCATCACGCTGGCCCGCACCTTCATGAACCAGCCGACGCACATCCGGGCCGAGGCCCCGCACTCGGCGGCCACCCACGACTCCACCAAGCAGTACGTCTACCGCGCCCACGCGCTGGACAAGGTGGAGATGGTCAGCCGCATCCTGCAGGCCAACGGCCGCGGCGCGACCATGATCTTCACCCGCACCAAGCGCACCGCCCAGAAGGTGTCCGACGAGCTCGCCGAGCGCGGCTTCAAGGTCGGCGCCGTCCACGGTGACCTGGGCCAGATCGCCCGCGAGAAGGCCCTCAAGTCGTTCCGCAACGGGGAGATCGACGTCCTGGTCGCGACCGACGTCGCAGCCCGCGGCATCGACATCGACGACATCACGCACGTCATCAACTATCAGATCCCCGAGGACGAAATGTCCTACGTGCACCGCATCGGCCGTACCGGCCGCGCCGGCAAGACCGGTATCGCGGTCACGCTGGTGGACTGGGACGAGCTGACCCGGTGGTCGCTCATCGACAAGGCCCTGAACCTGGACTGCCCGGACCCGGCCGAGACCTACTCCCGCTCGCCGCACCTGTACGAAGAGCTGGACATCCCGACCGACATCACCGGCTCGGTCGGCTCTTCGCGGGCCAAGCCCGCGAAGAAGTCGGCGTCCGACCCCGAGCTCAAGCGCGAGTCCAGCACCGACAAGGACCGCCCGGCCCGTGGCCGCAGCCGGTCCCGCCGCCGCACCCGCGCCGGCGAGTCGGCCACCGGCCACGTCGAGGCATCCGGAGCCGCCGACGGCGAGACCGCCGAAGGCAGTGCACCGGAAGGCGACAGCCCCGCCGAGTCGACCCACACGGGTCGCCGCCGCCGGCGTCGTCGTCCGAGCAAGGCCACAGCGGGGGCAGCCATTGACGCCCCGGCCGTCGCAGCGCCTGCAGCCGAGTAGCCGCAGGTCGTCGGCGCCCTATGGTCAAACCGGAACGACGTACCAAAGCTGATCTGATCGCCGCCGCGGCCATCGTGGTGGTGGTCGCCGTCGGCGCAGCGGTGATCTGGTGGAACAGCGACGCGCGGGCCACGGTCAGCAGGCCCGCAGACCGTCCCATCCCGGCGTTGCATGCTGCGAAGACGGTGCCCACGACGCTGCATGAACTGTGGACCGCGGCCAGCGGCAAGACCACCCAGCCTGCTGTCGTCAGCGGTGTCGTGGTCACGGGCAACGGCGATGAGATGCAGGGTCGCGACCCGGTCACCGGCAACACCCTGTGGAGCTACTCGCGCGACCGCGAGCTGTGCGGCGTCACCACCGTCTACCAATTCGCGGTGGCGGTGTATCCCGACGGGCGCGGCTGCGGACAGGCCAGCGCCATCGATGCGAGCACCGGGCGACGCGGCCCCGCCCGCAGCAGCCTGGCCGACACCGAGGTGAAGCTGTCCACCGACAGCACGACGATCCTGTCGTACGGCGACAGCCGGCTCGAGCAGTGGCGCTCCGACCTGGTGCGGATGATCAGCTACGGCTACCTCGACGCGGTCGTCAAACCCGGCGTCCCGGCCTCTCCCCTGTGCCGACTGACGTCCGCCGCGGCCAGCCCGTCGTCGGTGGCAGTGATGGAGGCCTGCCCCAAGCAGAACGACCTGCGGCTGACGCTGCTCAAGGCAGCCAAGGAAGAGGACCAGCCGGACGTCAAGCGCGTGGCGCTGCCCGGCGTCAGCGTGGACTCCGACGCGCAGGTGATCGCGGTGTCAGAGACCAAGGCGGCGATCTATGTGCCGACGCCGCAGCCGTGCGTGAACATCATCGACGAAACCGGCAACACCATCGCCAGCACCCTGCTGCCGCATCCCCCGACGCCGGTGACCGCGACGACTCGCGTCGGTGACGTCGTCACCTGGTACACGGGCGATTCGGTGCTGGTCTTCGACGCCAACGGGCTGCGCTACCGGTACACCGTCAGCGCGCAGGGCGGGCAGGCACCGATCGGCCCGGCCACCATGCTGGCCGGGCATCTGCTGGTCCCGGTGACCAGCGGCTACGACACGTTCGACGCGCTGAGCGGCGCCGGCCAGACGCACATCGCGTTGGCGCGGCAACCGGTCAACACCGCGGTCATTCCGGCCATGGCGGGTCCGACGCTGCTGGAGCAGCGCGGCAGCCAGTTGGTCGCGTTGGGTCAGTGACCCGACCGATCACACGTCAGGGGTGAAGACGGGCAGCGCCTTGTTCTTCTTCCAGTGCTTCAGCAGAGCTGACGCCAGCTCGCGATAAGCGATGGCGCCCTTGTTCTTTCGGCCCGCGAGCACCGACGAACCCGAGGCACTGGCCTCGGCGAACCGCACCGTTCGCGGGATCGGCGGGGCGAGCACCACGAGGCTGTAGCGGTCGGCCACGTCGAGCAGGACGTCCCGGCTGTGCGTGGTGCGGGCGTCGTACAGCGTCGGCAGCGCGCCCAGCAGCCGCAGGTCGGGGTTGGTGATCTGCTGCACGTCGGTGACGGTCCGCAGGAACTGGCCGACACCGCGGTGGGCCAGCGTCTCGCACTGCAGCGGCACGACGACGTCGTTGGCGGCGGTCAGACCGTTCAGGGTCAGCACGCCCAGCGACGGCGGGCAGTCGATGATGACCACATCGAACTGGTCGGCGATCTTCGCCAGCGCGCGTTTGAGCGCGTACTCCCGGCCGGCCCGCATCAGCAGCATGGCCTCGGCGCCGGCCAGGTCGATGTTGGCCGGCAGCAGCGTCATGCCTTCGGCGGTCGAGACCAGCGCAGTGTCGGGTTCCACGTCACCGAGCAGCACCTCGTGCACCGATACCGGCAGCTTGTCCGGATCCTGGCCGAGGGAGAAGGTCAGACAGCCCTGCGGATCGAGGTCGACAAGCAGAACCCGCTGGCCTTCCTCGGTCAGCGCTGCACCCAGAGAAGCCACTGTTGTCGTTTTTGCGACGCCACCCTTTTGGTTGGCGACCGCAAGTACCCGCGTCACGGTGCCCATCCTGACACGCGGCCATGTGGCGCCGCTCACCGTGGGGCAGAATCTCGGGCGTGAGTACCGCAGCCGACCCGTCAAAACACCGGCTGCTCCTGCTTCGCCACGGGCAGACCGAATGGTCGCGCAGCGGCCGGCACACCGGACGCACCGACCTGGAGCTGACCGAGGAAGGCCGGCAGCAGGCCCGCAGCGCCGCCTCGGCACTGGCCGAGCTGAAGCTCGACGATCCGCTGGTGATCAGCAGCCCGCGCCAACGCGCCGTCGTCACCGCCGAACTGGCCGGGCTGGACGTCGCCGAGACCACCGAACTACTGGCCGAGTGGGACTACGGCGACTACGAGGGCCTCACCACCCCGCAGATTCGCGAGCAGGTCCCCGACTGGCTGGTGTGGACGCACGGCTGCCCCGGCGGTGAGAGCCTGGCCGACGTCAGCGCCCGCGCCGACCGTGCTGTGGCGCTGGCCCTGGAACACCTGGCGACGCGCGACGTCGTGTTCGTCGGGCACGGTCACTTCTCGCGCGCGGTGATGACCCGCTGGATGGAGCTTCCGATCACGGACGGCATCCGGATCTCCATGGCGGCGGCCTCGATCTCGGTGTGCGGCTTCGAGCATGGCGTGCGCCAGCTCGTCGCGCTCGGTCTGACCGGCCACCCCAACCCGTGCCTGCCCGAGTGAACCCGGTCTTTGTACTGGCGGGTCCCGATGGGGTCATGCTGGCCGAGGGGCCTGCCGAGGCGCTCTCGGATCTGGACGACGCACGGCAGGCGCTGGCCGACGACGACGTGCCGATTCTGGTGGGCGCCTTGCCGTTTGACCTGGGTGCCCCGGCCGCGTTGATGGCGCCGGCCGCCGTCACCTATGCCGATGCCCTGCCCTTCACCGCCGACCGGCTGCCGGCGGTCCGGATCGCGGCCAGCCTGCCGTCGCCCGATGAGCACCGGGCCCGCGTGGCCGCCGCGGTGCAGGCCCTGCGCGATCCGTCGACAGGCCTGCACAAGGTGGTGCTGGCCCGGGCGCTGCAATTGGTCGCCGAGGACGCGCTGGATCCGTATGCGGTGCTGGCCCGTCTCGCCGAAGATCGCAGCGCCACAGCATTTTTCACCGATCTCAGCGCGGCCGGTCCGCCGTACTCCGGCACCGCGCTGCTCGGCGCGAGCCCGGAGCTGTTGGTGGCCCGCCGCGGCGACGTGGTGACGTGCAAGCCGTTCGCCGGGTCGGCGCCGCGGTCCCCCGACCCCGAGACTGACGCCGCCAACGGCGCCGCGCTCGCGGCGTCGGCCAAGAACCGGCATGAGCATCAGCTGGTGGTCGACATCATGCGCGAGGCGCTCGAACCGCTGTGCAGTGAACTCGACATCGCCGCCGAGCCACAGGTCAGCGCCACCACGGCCGTCTGGCATCTGAGCACACCCATCGTGGGACGTCTGCGCGAACCCTCCACCACCGCACTGGATTTGGCTATCGCGCTGCACCCGACACCGGCTGTCGGCGGGGTCCCCACCGCGGCGGCGGCCCGGCTGATCACCGAGTTGGAGGGCGACCGCGGGTTCTACGCCGGCGCGGTCGGCTGGTGCGACAGTGCCGGCGACGGCCGGTGGGTGGTGTCGATCCGGTGCGGCCAGCTGGCCGCGGACCGGCTGTCCATCGACGCCCGCGCCGGCGGCGGTATCGTCGCCGAGTCCGACCCCGATGACGAAGTCACCGAGACCACAACAAAATTCAGGACGATGCTGACCGCGTTGGGAGTACCGCTATGACAACGATCATCCGCCCAGTCCAACCGGGCGACGAAGTCGAGATCACCGCGATGATCCACGAACTGGCCGCCTTCGAGAAGGCCGCCGATCAGTGCACGGTGACCGAAGCCCAGATTCGGACCGCGTTGTTCGGCGGCGCCGAGTCGGGGCAGGCCGCCGTTTCGGGTCATTTCGTCGAGGTCGACGGCCGGCCGGCGGCATTCGCCCTGTGGTTCCTGAACTTCTCCACGTGGGACGGCGTCTCCGGCATCTACCTCGAAGACCTGTTCGTGCGCCCCGACTTCCGGCGCCGCGGCCTGGCCCGCAAGCTGCTGTCGACGCTGGCGGCCGAATGCGTCGAGCGCGGGTACACGCGGCTGCAGTGGGCGGTGCTGAACTGGAATGTCAACGCCATCGCCCTGTACGACGAGGTCGGCGGCAAACCGCAGTCCGAGTGGACGACCTACCGGGTGTCCGGCCCGGAGCTGACCGCATTGGCCCAGGGCTGACCTTTCAAACACCAGGGTCACACCCGCCACAACGGTGTTAATCTGCGCCCGGGTCAACCGGAGGGACGGCAATGCGATTCCAGCGTCGGCAACTGCTGTCCAAGGTGAGCATCCAGTCCAAGCTCGTCGTGATGCTGGTGCTGTGCACCATCGTGGCAGCGACCGTCGTCGGCGTCATCGGGTTCTGGGCCGGCCGCGCCTCGCTGCGGGACTCGGTCTTGAACCGGCTCACCGAACTTCGGCAGTCCCAGTCCCGCGAGCTCAAGGATCAGCTGACTGATCTGAGGAACTCGATGATCATCTACGCGCGCGGCACCCACACCCAAGCCGCGCTGGCGGACTTCACCGCGGGCTTCGACGCACTGGCCGACAAGCCCATCAGTCCGGCCCAGTCCCAGGCGATCACCGACTACTACACCAACACCTTTCTCAACCAGGTGCAGCAGTCCAGCGGCGCCAAGCTGAACGTCGATCAACTGCTCCCGCGAGAGAACCCCCAGCGGTATCTGCAGGCGAACTACACCGCCGTCCGGAAGAACGACGACACGGCAATCAAGGTCGACGACGCCCGCGACGGCAGCACCTGGTCGGCGGCCAATGCCCGGTATCAGGACTTCTTCCGGGAGATCGTCAACCGCTTCGAATTTCAGGACGCCATCCTGCTCGACAACCGCGGCAACATGGTCTACACCGCGTACAAGGACGTCGACCTGGGCACCAACATCCTGACCGGACCGTACAGCGGCTCCAAACTCCGTGGCGCATACGAGAAAGCGATGTCCGCCAACGCCGTCGACTACGTCGGCATCACCGATTTCGAGGTGTACCAGCCGGCGGAGAACGAACCCACCGCCTGGATGGTCACGCCGATCGTGGCCGCGGGGCGCGCGATGGGCGTGCTGGCCCTGCAGTTCCCCGTTTCGAAGATCAACCGCCTGATGACGTTCGACAAGCGCTGGAACGAATCTGGCCTGGGCAATACCGGCGAGGTCTTCCTGGTCGGTCCTGACGATCTGATGCGTTCGGACTCCCGGATGTTCCTGCAGGATCCGCAGGCCTACAAGCGCGACGTCGTCGCGGCGGGCACGCCGGCCGACGTCGCCGCTCGGGCAATCCAATTGGGCGGCACCACCCTGGTGCAGCCCGTGCCGCCGGACACCAACCGGCAGGCCCTGCGGGGTGAATCGGGAACCCGACTGGCCACCGACTACCTGGGCCACGAGGTGTTACTGGCCTACGCGCCCATTGTGATTCCCGACGCCGAACTGCACTGGACCATCATCGGCAAGATCGACACCTCGGAGGCCTTCCAGCGGGAGACCGCATTCACCAGGACCATGGTGTTGACGACCGTCGGGATCATCTTCGCCGTCTGCATCGCGGCGATGTTCCTGGCCCAGCTTTTCGTCCGGCCACTCCGGCGGCTCGAAGCGGGCGCGCAGCGGATCAGCGCGGGCGACTACGACGTCACCGTCCCCGTCGAGACGCGAGACGAAATCGGCGAGCTGACAGAGGCTTTCAACGAGATGAGCCGAAGCCTGACCGTCAAGGAAGAGCTCCTCGTCGAGCAGCGCAAGGAGAACGCGAAGCTCTTGGCGCTGCTGATGCCCGAACCGGTCGCCGAGCGCTACCAGCAGGGCGAGGAGATCGTCGCCGAGGAGCACCAGAACGTCACGGTGATCTTCACCGAGATCATGGGGCTGGACCGGCTGCAGGCGCAGCTGACGTCACAGGGCTCGCTCTCGGTGGTCAACGAGATCGAGCGCCAATTCGACGCGGCCGCAGACAGTCTCGGCATCGAGCGCGGCCGCCCGATCCGCAACGGCTACCTGGGCAGCTGCGGTCTCAACGTACCGAGACTGGACAACGTCCGGCGGACCGTCGACTTCGCCCTGGAATGCGAACGGATCATCGACCGGTTCAACAGTGAAACGGGCAATCACCTGAGCCTGCGGGCCGGCATCGACACGGGCACCGTCAGCAGTGGCCTCGGCGGTCAGCACTCGGTGGTCTACGACATGTGGGGCGCGGCGGTCAACGTCGCGTACCAGGTCAAGAGCGGTTCACCGCAACCGGGAATCGACGTCACCGACCGGGTGTATCAGGCGCTGCAGGCCACCATGACCTTCACGTCCGTCGGCACGATATCGGTTGACGGACACGACGAGCCGATCTGGCGACTGGTGGAACCGCGGTGATCGCCGACGTGTTCACCTCGGCCTGGTTCTACTGGGCCGTTGGCATCGCAATCGGATTGCCGATCGGGCTGGTCGCGCTCACCGAATGGCAGCACGCGCTGCGTCGCAAGCAGAGCTTCCTGCTCCGGCCGGTGACCGTATTGCGCAACTACCTGCTGCCGATCGGTGCACTGCTGCTCCTGCTGACCGAGGCCCGGCAGGTCCCGGCGGGATCCACCTCGGTGCGCACCGTCGCAACGCTTTTCGCGTTCGTCGTGCTGGTCCTGCTGCTGTCCGGGGTGAACGCCGCACTGTTCCAGGGCGCCCCGGCCGGGACCTGGCGCAAGCGGGTGCCGACGATCTTCGTCGACGTCGCCCGGTTCGTGCTCATCGCGGTCGGGCTCGCGGTGATCTTCTCGTACATCTGGGGCGCGAACGTCCGTGGCCTGTTCACCGCGCTGGGGATCACCTCGATCGTCATCGGCCTGACGCTGCAGAACTCGGTGGGCCAGATCATCTCGGGCCTGCTGATGTTGTTCGAGCAGCCGTTTCAGATCGGCGACTGGCTGGATACCACCGCCGCACGAGGGCGGGTGGTCGAAGTCAACTGGCGCGCAGTACATCTGGAGACCGGCTCCGGGTTGCGGATCACGCCGAACTCGGTCCTGGCCGGGGCGTCGTTCACCAATCTGAGCCGGCCGGCCAGCGCACATTCGATCACCGTGACCACGATCTTCTCGCTCGACGACCCACCGAACCAGGTGTGCGCGATGCTGACCCGGCTGGCCGGCGACCTACCGATGCGGCGCCGGGAAGGCACCGCGTCGGCAACGCCCGCGGGAGGACTCGAGTATCAGACCACCATTCCGCTGCACTCCCCCGCCGACGACGGCGAGGCGAAAACACTGTTCCTGCAATGGGTCTGGTACGCCTCCCGGCGGATGGGCCTGCACCTGGACGAAGCCGAGGACGAGTTCTCGACGCCCGAACGGCTCGCGGAGGCCGTCAGCCGGGTCATCGCGCCGACGTTGCAGCTGAGCGCCGAGCAGCAGACCGACCTGGCCCCGGCCGCAACGTTGCAACGCTACGCAATCGGCGAGACGATCCAGCGCGCCGGCGAGGTGCCGGAGGGGATGAGATTCATCGTGTCCGGTCGCATCCAGCTGACCACCGGCACCGCGGACGAGCCGGGCGCGGTGATCGGAATCCTCGACGAGGGCGGCTATCTCGGTCAGAGCACGCTGACGCGCCAGCCGGTCATCGGCAGCGCGCAGGCGCTCGACGAAGTGACCCTGGTGCATGTCGAACGAGACTGCATCGAGACGGTGGTGCAGCGAAATCCGGTGCTGCTACAGGAATTCGGTCGTGTCATCGAAGACCGCCGGGCCCACGCCCAGCGCGCGCTGAGCGCCGACTGAAACCTTCAGTCCTGCTTCGAGATCCAGTGCACGGTCGACGGGCTGAACAACAACCCGAGCGTGACGATCGCCACCAGCCCGACGACGATGGCGTACTGCAACTGGCCGGACTGGAAGACGTACCACGCGACTCCGAGCAGCAGCAGATTGGCGAACACGCCGATACCGCGGCCCCAGCGTCGCCCGGTGATCAGCGCCCAGCCGCCGGCAAGCACACCACCGCAGATGCACACCAGCCAGAGCGCGTTGCCGTATCCGCTGACGATGTGCTGATCGGCGCCGGCCAGCCCGCGCACCACGTACACCGCTGCCCCGATCAAACCGAGCACACCTTCGGCGGCCACCAGGAACCCGGCCCGGCGGACGGCCGGCGGATGGATGGTCGGATCACTCACCGCGACAACCGATCTGCCAGGTACCGCACCGCCAGCTCGTAGCCGATGGGTCCCGCGCCGGCGATCACGGTCTCGGCCACCGCCGACACGTAGGAGTGGTGCCGGAAGGCCTCGCGTTTGTGGATGTTGCTCAAATGCACTTCGGCAACCGGCAATTCGGCCGCGGTGAGTGCGTCCGCGATGGCCACCGACGTGTGGCTGTAGGCGGCCGGGTTGATCACGATGCCGACGCAGTCGGTGCGCGCCGCCTGAATCGCGTCGACCAGTTCACCTTCGTGGTTGCTCTGCACCGCACGCACGGAGAAGCCGAGCTGTGCCGCCAGGTCGGTGACGGCCTGCTCGATCTGCGCCAGGGTGGTCGAGCCGTAGATTTCCGGCTGGCGAGTCCCCAACAGATTCAGGTTGGGCCCGTTGACGAGGAGCAGGCGGCGATCGGTCACCCGACCACGGTACCGGCTGCGAACAGGCAGAATTGTCCGGTGCCGACCAACAGTCAACCGTGTCGCTGCGATACCGGGATGGAGTTCGCCGCCTGCTGCGGCCCCCTGCACCGCGGCGAGCGGCCCGCCGCCACCGCCGTCGCGCTGATGCGTTCGCGGTTCACCGCGTTCGCCCTCGGCGACGTCGATTACCTGCTGGCGACGTGGCATCCGAGCACCCGCCCGGCAGACCTCGATCTCGACGCCGAGGTGCTCTGGCGCCGGCTGCAGATCGTCGACACCGAGGCCGGCGGCGAACACGAGCCGACCGGCGTGGTGCAGTTCCGCGCCCAGTACGTGCGCGACGGCGGCCGGCACATCCTGCACGAGCGCAGCCGCTTCACCCGCGACCGCGACGGCCGATGGCTGTACGTCGACGGCGATTTCGTGGACTAGCGCCGCCGGCCCGCCGCCCACCATCCCGGCCGCCGGGCGATCGAGTTGCCGACGGTCGTGGCGCAGATAGGCTCGGGACCCGTGCGTGCCGTGCTGATCGTGAATCCGAACGCGACCTCGACAACCCCGGCAGGCCGGGACCTACTGGCCCATGCGCTGGAAAGCCGCGTCGACCTGACCGTCGCACATACCGACCACCGGGGCCACGCCATCGAGATCGGGCACCAGGCCGCCGCTGACGGCACCGATGTGGTGATCGTGCACGGCGGCGACGGCACGGTGAACGAGGTGGTCAACGGCATCTTGGGGCATGCCAACGGCGTGCCGGGGGCGTCCAGCACCGCTGTCGGCGTGGTGCCGGGCGGCTCGGCGAACGTCTTCGCCAGGGCCCTCGGCATCAGCCCGGACCCGCTGCAGGCAACCAATCAGCTCGTCGACCAGCTCAGCGAATACCGCAGGGGCGTGCCCTGGCGGCGGATTGGGCTGATGGACTGCGGCGACCGCTGGTCGGTGTTCACCGCCGGCCTGGGGCTCGACGGTGAGGTGGTGGCTGCCGTCGAGGCGCAGCGGGCCAAGGGCCGCAAGGTGACCGCGTCGCGGTACATCCGGGTGGCCATCCGCGAGGCTGTCGGCAGCGCCCGGAAACCCCCGCGGTTGACGTTGCACCTACCGGACCACGAGCCGATCTCCGGCGTGCACTTCGCTTTCGTCTCGAACGCCAGCCCGTGGACCTACGCCAACAGCCGTCCGGTCTGGACGAACCCCACGACGA
The DNA here is from genome assembly GCF_025331195.1 of Mycolicibacterium llatzerense. Taxonomy (NCBI): domain Bacteria; kingdom Bacillati; phylum Actinomycetota; class Actinomycetes; order Mycobacteriales; family Mycobacteriaceae; genus Mycobacterium; species Mycolicibacterium llatzerense. The sequence continues at coordinate 133,013 of NZ_LXOV01000013.1, forward strand.
CGTTCGAGACCGGACTGGGCGTCTTCGCAACCACCAGCATGGGCATCGGGGCCAACCTTCGATTGCTGCGGCGGATGCTGTCGCGCACACCACAGATCGAGGGGCCGCATCTGATCCGCGACGACGATCTGCCCTGGCTGCGGGTGACAAGTGACACACCTGTCGCGTGCCAGATCGACGGGGATTTCGTTGGCCTGCGCGAAAGTGTGACGTTCACCGCGGTCCCGGAGGCACTCAACGTGGTCGCGCCCCCAGCAAAAACTCAGTGACCAGCGATCTTGATTACAGTTTGCCAAATTTAGGGCGCAGGTGGCCCAAGTGTAGTACAACTGGTTTAGGGGCCTGCCAACCTGGGTCCGCAGTGACATTGCCCACGAGTTAACGCGTCGCTATTGACATCTGTCCAGCCTGTGAAAACATCAGATGCAACAGTGCAGAAACATTTCGTGTGCACCAGTTAACAGCCGAAGTGAAAAAACCTTGCGCGCTTTGCTGCGCGCCCAGTGAGGAGTGTTGACCATGGATTGGCGCCACAAGGCGGTCTGTCGCGACGAGGATCCGGAACTGTTCTTCCCGGTGGGAAACAGCGGCCCGGCCATCGCCCAGATTGCTGACGCGAAGCTCGTGTGCAACCGCTGCCCGGTGACCACCGAGTGCCTGAGCTGGGCGTTGGAGTCCGGCCAGGACGCCGGCGTCTGGGGCGGTATGAGCGAAGACGAGCGTCGCGCGCTGAAGCGCCGCAACGCGCGCACCAAGGCTCGCACCGGCGTCTAGCCACCACGGCATTCAAAAATGACCCCGGCGATTCGCCGGGGTCATTTTTTGTGCCGAGCAGCCAGGCCGAGTGGCCGGCTACCGCACGGAAATCACGCAAGGTCGTGCCACAAGTGGCCACTGAGCGGCGAAAGATGTTGTGCGGCTCGGCCGCTCAGGCCTAGTACGCGGCTCGGCCGCGGCGGCCGATCGGCACACGCAGCACCACATCGGTACCGCCGCCCGGCGCGGCTTCCATCGCCAGCGTGCCGTCCAGCACCGACGACACCTGCGTCTGCACGATCTGCAGCCCCAGCCGGTCCGAGTTCTCGAGAGTGAACCCATCGGGCAGTCCGTGTCCGTCGTCGTGCACCACGACGTCGAGCCAGCGCGCAGACCGGTCGGACTTGATGGTCACGCTGCCCTGCGCGGTGGTCGGATCGAAAGCGTGCTCGATCGCGTTCTGCACCAGCTCGGTGATGACCATGATCAGCGCATGCGCCCGGTCGGCGTCCAGCACGCCCAGATCGCCCTCCCGGCGCACCCGGATCGGTGCGCCCAGCGACGCCAGGTCGTTCATCATCGGCAGGATGCGGTCGATCACCTCATCGAGGTTGACTTCCTCGTCCACCGACAGCGACAGCGCGTCGTGCACCAGCGCGATCGACGACACCCGGCGCACCGAATCCAGCAGCGCCTCTCGCGCCTCGGCATTGTTCATCCGGCGGGACTGCAGCCGCAGCAGCGCCGCCACCGTCTGCAGGTTGTTCTTCACCCGGTGGTGAATCTCGCGGATCGTGGCGTCCTTGGACAGCAGCGCGCGGTCCCGGCGCTTGATCTCGGTGACGTCGCGGACCAGAACCGCCGCCCCGACTGCCTGACCCCCCACGGACAGCGGGATGGTCCGCAGCAGCACCGCGGCGCCGCCGGCGTCGATCTCCATGCGCATGCTGGAGCCGCCCGCCAGTAGGTCGCGGACGTGGTTCGCCAGCTCCTGCGCGTCGAAGGGATCGGAGATCAGCGGACGGGTGACGCTGATCAGGTTCTGGCCGTCGAGCTCGGTGGCCAGCCCCATCCGGTGATACGCCGAGATGGCGTTGGGGCTGGCGAAGGCCACCACCCCGTCGACGTCGAGCCGGATCAAGCCGTCGCCGACGCGGGGGCTGGACCGCGACATCGGCACATCGCCGACGTTCGGGAACGTGCCCTCGGCCAGCATGCGGAGCAGGTCCCGGGCGCAGTCCAGATAGGCCCGCTCGAGCGGCGCCACCTTACGACGGTCGGCAAGTGCGGTCTGGTGGGTGAGGACCGCGACCACGTGGTTGCCGTAGCGGACCGGCACGGCCTCCAGGTTCAGCCGCGAATCACCTTGTGCCGCAGTGTTTTCCTTGCCGCGACCAATGAGCCCGGTCTCGAAGGCCGCCGAGACGGCCGGCATGTCCGCAGCGGAATTGATCGTCCCGACCGCATCGGTGAACAGCACCGTCAGCGCGGTGTTGGGCCGGATCTGGGCGACGCACACGAGCGCACCGTCATCGCGACGGACCCACATGAGGTAGTCGGCGAACGACAAGTCGGCGAGCAACTGCCATTCTCCGACCACGGCATGCAGGTGGTCGACGGCATTGCCGGGTAGGACAGTGTGCTCGGCGAGCAGATCACCGAGGGTGGACATGGCGCGCTATCCGGTAGGAGGTCACCTAGCCGATGACGGCAATCAGATCGCCGGCCTGGATGACGTCGCCGACGGCCACGTTGACGGAAGTCACCGTGCCGCCAACCTCGGCCAGCACCGGAATCTCCATCTTCATCGACTCGAGGAGCACCACCGTGTCACCCTCACCGATCTGGTCGCCCTCGCGAACCACGACCTCGAGCACACTGGCCACGATTTCAGCGCGAACGTCCTCGGCCATCTTCACCCCACTCGTCTCCGTGTCTTTGCGCAGGCGGTGCCTGCGGCCTCTATTGCACCACAGCACCACGGTTTGCAATTGGGTGGCGTGGCCGTGCGACACTGTAGGGCGAGCAATCGAACCTTTGGAGGACCATCATGGCCAAGCGTGGCCGCAAGAAGCGTGACCGTAAGCACTCGAAGGCGAACCACGGTCGGCGTCCCAACGCCTGACCTGCTGCCTTCCTGACCGCCCGGCTCCGTAACGGAACCGGGCGGTTTTCGTCTGTCCGGAAGCGCCCAGGACGGGCGTTCAGCCGCGAACGATGGTGGTGCGGCTGATCTCGAGCTTGAGCCTGGCACGGAGGCCCTCAGGGGCCTTCTCGCCGCTGCACTTGGTGGCGATCAACGCCTTCACCCGCTCCTCCACACCGTACTGACGTAGGCAGGTGGGGCATTCCTCCAAGTGGAACCGCAACTTGTCGCGCGTCTCCGTGGTGCATTCCCCGTCGAGCAGGGTCCATACCTCGGCGATCACCGCGGCGCATTCGGGATGATCAGGGTCGATCGGGCCGAGCGGCGGCTCGAACGTGTGCCCGTCGGGACGGGTGAACTCCTCGCCCATCAGGACACCTCCTGGGTGTCGAGGCTCTCGCCACGGAGGAATCCTCGGTCCCGGGCGACGCCGCTCAACAGTTCACGCAGCTGCTTGCGACCACGGTGCAGGCGGGACATCACCGTCCCGATCGGGGTATCCATGATTTCGGCGATCTCCTTGTACGGGAAGCCCTCGACGTCGGCGTAGTACACCGCCATCCGGAACTCCTCCGGCAGCGCTTGCAGCGCCGCCTTGATTTCAGTGTCCGGCAGCGCCTCGAGCGCCTCAACCTCGGCCGAACGCAGACCGGTCGACGAGTGCTCGGCGTTGGCCGCCAGCTGCCAGTCGGTGATCTCGTCGGTCGGGTATTCAGCCGGCTGCCGCTGCTTCTTGCGGTAGCTGTTGATGTACGTGTTGGTCATGATCCGGTACAGCCACGCTTTGAGGTTGGTGCCCTCGCGGAACGAATGGAAGGCCGAATAGGCCTTGACCATGGTTTCCTGCACCAAATCCTCGGCGTCCGCGGGATTGCGCGTCATGCGCAGCGCGCCGCCGTAGAGCTGATCCAGCAGCGGAATCGCGTCGCGCTCGAAGCGCGCCGTCAGTTCCGCATCGCTCTCGTGCGCCTGTCCCCCGGACTCATGCTCCGTCACTGCGGAACCCAGTCCGTCGATGTCGGTCATCGTGGTCGAGACCGTCCCTTCTGTCGCGGCGCCACGCAACAGGTCCGGCAACTCGACCGGACGTTCCAGACATGCCGTTGGCACCTGTGTCCCCTTCCGTCCGATCCTAGAGGCTGCGACCGACAAGTTCGCCAGCCATTAATTGACCATGCTGACGGGAGTAACAGCGCTGCACCGTGCACTTGTTCCCGGCCTCTAGGCTTGCCTGCCATGGCGAGCGCGGCAACCCCGGCGATCAAGGCCCTGCAGGCCGCCGGGATCAGCTACGAAATTCGGCAGTTCCGGCACGACCCGCGGGCGACGTCGTTCGGCGACGAGGCCGTCAACGAACTCGCGGCAGAAGGGTTCGTCGCGGCGCAGATTTTCAAGACGCTGGTGCTGGCGGTCCCCGGCGGCCTGGCCATCGCGGTGCTCCCGGTGCCCGACAAGCTGTCGTTCAAGGCCGCGGCGGCGGCGCTCGGCGTGCCGAAGGCGGAGATGGCCGAGCAGGCAGCGGCACAACGCACCACGGGATACGTCGTGGGCGGCATTTCCCCACTGGGACAACGCAAGTCGCTGCCGACAGTCGTCGACGAGTCGGCGCTGGACTGGGACCGGGTGCTGTGCAGTGCGGGCAAGCGCGGGCTGGACATCGTGCTGGCCCCGGCCGACCTGGTGACCGCCACTTCAGCGGTGACCGCCGAGATATGTACTCCGCGGTAACTCCGGCGGCATAGGGTGTGCGCATGACACTGTCCGGGAAGACCATGTTCATCTCCGGTGCCAGCCGTGGCATCGGTTTGGCCATCGCGAAGAAGTTCGCGGCCGACGGCGCCAACGTCGCGCTGCTCGCAAAGACCGCCGAGCCCCATCCCAAGCTCGACGGCACCGTCTACACGGCGGCCAAGGAGATCGAAGAGGCCGGCGGCCAGGCGCTGCCGATCGTCGGCGACGTCCGCGACCCCGACTCGGTCACCGCGGCGGTGGCCCAGGCCGTCGAGCAGTTCGGTGCCATCGACATCTGCGTCAACAACGCCTCGGCCATCAACCTCGGCTCCATCGAGGAAGTGCCGATGAAGCGCTTCGACCTGATGAACGGCATCCAGATCCGCGGCACCTACGCCGTCTCGCAGGCCTGTATCCCCCATATGAAGGGCCGCGAGAACCCGCACATCCTGACCCTGTCGCCGCCGATCCGGATGGAATCCGAGTGGCTGAAGCCGACCGCCTACATGATGGCGAAGTACGGAATGACGTTGTGCGCGTTGGGCATCGCCGAGGAGATGCGCGAGGCCGGTATCGCCTCGAACACGCTGTGGCCGCGCACCCTGGTCGCCACCGCCGCGGTGCAGAACCTGCTCGGCGGTGACGAGGCGATGGCCAAGGCCCGCCGCCCCGAGGTGTACTCCGACGCCGCCTACGCGATCTTCAACAAGCCCGCCCGCGAATACACCGGGCAGAGCCTGCTGTGCGAGGACGTGCTGCTCGAGTCCGGCGTCACCGACCTGTCGGTGTACAACTGCACCCCCAACGCCGACCTCGGCGTCGATCTCTGGGTCGACACCCCCAACCCGCCGGGATACACCGGCCCGTAGTCCGGTCGGCCGATCTGCCCGGCGCTAATCAGCCGCCGGGCAGATCTCCACACCCGTGACCATCGGTGGCCACGCCACCGTCACCTCCACGAGTGCGGCCAGCGGCGCGACAGCGGGAAACGCCCGGTCCCACTGCTTCTGCACCTGTTCCACCGCATGCGGGTGCATAAACGTCCACGCCATCCCCACCAGCAGGTACGGCAGCGCCAACCACAGCAGGAATTCGGCCATCGCGCCGACGCTGACCCGGCGGCTCAGCAACCGGCGCATCAGATCAACTCCCCATCGCGGCGAATCTGCCTGCGCACGTAGGCCAACAGCACGTAGCTGCCGGCCTGCCGGATGAACAGCGGCAGGAACCGGTTGACGAAAGCGACCAGCCGGAACAGCGTTTCGAACAGATACTGACGGCCGGCGCCCCACGACATGCCCATCGCGTCCCGGAAGACCGGCGCCAGGAAACCTGCGGTCAGGAACGCCAACAGGGGCCGAAACGGCAGGGCCAGAACGGGATTGATCATCCGCAACCGCACCAGTTCGGTGAGGTACCCACGGACGGTGTCATCGATGGCCACCTTGGCGCAGGCCGCGGTCCAGTAATCGTCGAACTCGGCGCGGCCGGCGGGCCACTGGTCGGCGGTGACCTGCAGCGTGGTGCCCAGCGGCGCGGCGGACCGGTAGAATTGTTCGGCCAGCTCAGGTGTCAGCTCGCCGCGCAACAGTTGATAGACGTCCTCCATGCCGACGAACAGGCATGCGGCGACCCACATCTGCAGATCGCGGTCAAAAGCGTTGTAGCGCACCGGGCTGTCCGGGCCGGACTGCACCTGGCGGTGCGCCGAGTCGACGGCCTTGCGCATGGCCGCACGGTCCTCGTCAGTACCGAGGATGGCCACCGCCAGGTACTGAAATGTGGTGCGGGCCCGCTTCCACGGATGCTTGAGCAGGTTCCCCGAATCGACCTTGCTCTCCACCACGCCGTACCCGACACCCGGCCACGACAACTGCATGATGACGTTGGCTGCGCTGGCCGCCGCACCCCAGAAATCGGCGGCATCGGCAATCGTCACCGGGTACTCGTCCCACCGTGCGGTGCGGCGCCGAATCTGGATGCGGCAGTCCGCGAGGGCCAATGCCGGGGTTTCGCCGGTCATGGCAGGCACATGCTCGTCAGCAGCAGCATCGGCCAGAACACCACGGTTCGCACGAAGACCAGCACGCGGTCCACGCCGTGCGCCGCCTCGAACGAGCCGGTGTGGGTAACCGCCCATAGGACGCCGAGCACCAGATACGGCGCCGCCAGCATGGCGGCGGTGCCCAGCCACTCGGCGATCGTCATCTCGAAACTGAAAATGCCGCGGGCGGGCTCGTCGTTGTCGGTCATGTTGATTTCACCGTAACCCGCATGGCAACAGCCGGAAAGCCGCTTCGGGAGGCCTACAGTGGCCGCATGTCGACCTGGTCAGTCGGACGGTACGAGGCCGTCGCCGAATTCATCGCGCCCATCGCCATCGAGGTCGTCGCCGCGGTGTCCGCCGGGCCCGGCACCGCGCTGGTCGATCTGGCCTGCGGGACCGGCAGTGCCGCGCTGCACGCCGCCGGCCTGGGCGCACACGTCACCGGTGTCGACATCACGCCGGAGTTGCTGGCCTTCGCCGCTGCCAAGCCCGGCGGCGATGCGGTCGAATGGGTGGCCGCCGACGCGTCCGCGACGGGACTGCCCGACGCGGCCTTCGACGCCGCGGTGTCGAACATGGGCACCATCTTCGTCGAACCGTCCACTATGGTCGCCGAGCTGGCCCGGCTGCTCAAACCCGGTGGCGTGCTGGGATTTTCGACCTGGGTCAAGGCCGTGGACAATCCATTCTTCACCCCGATCGTCGGGGTGCTGGGCCAGCCGGAACCCGGCCCGCACTCGCCCGATCAGTGGGGCGTGCCCGAGCTGGTCCACGCCCGGTTGGATACCGACTTCGCCGATGTGGACATCGAAAACCGAACACTCATTTGGCGATTCGGATCATTGGCCGACGGGCTGCGGTTCGTCACCGACGAGTCCCCGGTTCATGTCAACATCTTCAGCCACCTCGACGACGCCACCCGCGCCCGGCTCGTCGACGCGTTCGCCGCGGCGTTCACGGCCCACGAAGCACCCGATGGGACGGTCGCTTTCGACGCGCCGTACGCGGTGATCACGGCGCATCGCCGTTGAGGGCTGCCGCTGAACTCAGTTGGCCTGGTAGAGGATTCCGCGGCCGATCGCTTCACGGATTTCCGGCATCGCCGCCTCGGCAAGAGCGTCGGCGTCAACACCGTGATGGGTGGCCAGCAGCCCGATGAGCGTGCCCAACGGCACCTCGCCCCGGCACCCGGCCAGCAGGGCCGTCAGCACTTCGTCCACACCGAGCACCGCACCCGCACCGCCGGGACGACGGACCGCACAACCGATCTCCTGCCAGCCGTCCGGTCCGGGCAGCGAATGCTGCTCCAGCAGCACCGGCGCGGTGGAGAGGCGGGCAGCGAGCAGCTCGTCGTCCGAGGTGTCGCGCAGGTAGGCCCGGCGGGCGAAGAACGCTTCCACCTCGGCGCCCGTGATGGGTTCGTCGGTGATCTCCTCGAGGATCTGCTCGGGCTCTTCGCCGGGGCGCGGCACGCGCAGTGAGATCAGACCCATGCCGATTCCGGTGATGCCTTCGGCGTCGAACCAGTCCAGCCAGGCCGCCCCGCGCTGCGCGATCTGTTCCGCAGACTCGCCGGCGTCGGCCAGCCACAACGACACATAGCTGACCGGGTCGGCCAGTTCCCGCTGCACCACCCAGGCGTGCAGCCCGGTGCCGGCCAGCCAGTCCTGCACCCGGGTCCGCCAGTCATCTTCCCGGACAATCCAATTGGCCATGATCTGGGCGGTGCCGCCGGGAGTCAGGTAACTGCCGACGTTCTCGATGATGGTGCGGCACAACCCATCGCCGGCGACGCCCGAATCGCGGTAGATGTAGTCCTGGGCGCCCGCGCCCACCACGAAGGGCGGGTTGGACACGATGAGGTCGAAGCGCTCCCCCGCCACGGGATCGAAGAGACTGCCGGGCCGCAGATCCCAGGACATCCCGTTGAGCCCGGCAGTGGCCTGCGCCAGCACCAACGCGCGCGGGTTGGTGTCGGTGCCCACGATGTCGGCGCAGTGACCGTTCAGATGCAGCGCCTGGATGCCGCAGCCGGTGCCCAGATCGAGTGCCCGCTGCACCGGAGTCCGAATCACGGCCCGCGCCAACGACATCGACGCGCCCCCGATGCCGAGGACATGCTCGTGCTCCACGGGTCCCCCACGGAGGGCGGCGTCCTGGTCGGAGACGACGTAGAAGTCGCGTTCCCCGTCTGAGTGCGGACGAATGTCGAGGGCAGCCCGGACCGTGTCCGTCACCTCCAGCACGCCGGCTGCCGCCAGCTCGGCCAGGCTGGTCGAGGGGAACGCAGCCTGCACCTGCTCGGCCGGTTCGTCGGAGCCGAGCAGGAACAGCCGGATCAGCGTGGCCAGCCGGCCGCCGTCCGCGGTGGCACGCAGCGCCGGCCACCACGCACCCCGGCCGAGGGCCGCATTGGCGTCGTCACCGAGCAGTTCGGCCACCCCGTCGGTGGTGTACCCGGCAGAGCGCAGGTCAGCGCCGAGAGCTTCCACGAGCAAGGGATCCAGGGCGGTCAAAACAGCGTTCCTTCGGGTTCGGAGTCGGCGGGCTCGATCAGTTCCGGGCCATTGTTGCGAATGCTGTTGACCAGCTTGGACACCTCCCGGGTGACGATGCGGTCCAGGTCGCCATGCCCGCGCAGCAGCCCTTCGTCGATGGGCGCGTCGGGATCGAGCCAGCGGTCCCAATCGCCGGCGCTGATGGTCAGCGGCATGCGGTCGTGGATGCCGGCCAGCGGCCCGACCGACTCCGTCGTGATGATGGTGCAGCTGACCAGTGGCGCGTCCTCCCGGGATGCCCCGGCCGGCCGCCACGTCGTCCACAGTCCGCCCATGAACAGCAGCTCGTCGTCGGCAGCGTGCATGTAGAACGGCGTCTTCGTGGCTTTCTTGCCCTCGGCCGCGGGGTTGGGCCGCCATTCGTACCAGCCATCCATCGGGATGAGGCAGCGCTTCGATTTCGCCGAACCGCGGAACGCCGGCGACGTGGTCAGCGTCTCGGCGCGCGCGTTGATCAACAGCGGCCCCTTGGTGTCGGGCGAACCATCGGCCGTGGTCTTGACCCACGGCGGGATCAGGCCCCAGCGCATCGACCGGACCCGCCGGGTGGGCTCATCGTCGGGCTCGGAATGCCGCCGCACGACGCTGCTGATGGTCGTGGTGGGCGCCACGTTGTAGTTGGCCGAAGGCAGGGTGCTGCCCTGCTCACCGCCGTCTTTCGCCGGTTCGGACACCTTGGCGACGCTCTCGTCCAAAGCCTGGATTTTCGCCGCCAGCAGCGCCGGGTCGGTGGTGACTGCAAATCGCCCGCACATACCAGGCAGGATAGGGGCATGGAAACCTGGCCCGCACCGTCGGTGACCGGTCCGGTGCAGGCCACTGTCACCGTGCCGGGATCGAAGTCGCAGACCAACCGGGCGCTGATCCTGGCGGCCCTGGCCACCCCGCAGGGCACCTCGACCATCAGCGGCGCACTGCGCAGCCGCGACACCAACCTGATGATCGGGGCGCTGCAGGCGCTGGGCGTGACGATCACCGGAGACGGCACCGAGCTGACCGTCGGCGGTGCCATCGCCCCCGCCGGGGACGTGCGCATCGACTGCGGGCTGGCCGGCACCGTGCTGCGGTTCGTCCCGCCGGTGGCGGCGCAGGGCACGGGACACGTTGTCTTTGACGGCGACGAGCAGGCCAAGACCCGCCCCATCACCCCGCTACTGGACGCGATGCGCGGTCTCGGCGTCGACATCGACGGCGACGGCATGCCGTTCACGGTGTCCGGCACCGGATCGGTGGCCGGCGGCGAGGTGCGGATCGACGCATCGTCGTCGTCGCAGTTCGTGTCCGGACTCTTGTTGTCGGGAGCCACTTTCCGCTCGGGACTGACGGTCATCCACACCGGTGAGACGGTGCCGTCGCAGCCGCACATCGAAATGACCATCACGATGCTGCGCGACGCGGGTGTCGAGGTCGACGACAGCGAGCCGAACCGCTGGCATGTGTCGGCCGGCCCGATCGCGGCGCGGACCTGGGCCATCGAGCCCGATCTGTCGAACTCGGTGCCATTCCTGGCCGCCGCCGCAGTGACGGGTGGCACGGTGCGGCTGGCCCACTGGCCGACCCAGAGCGTGCAGCCGTCCGGCGACATCCTGGAGCTCCTCGGCAAGCTGAATACCGTTGTCCAGGTTGTCGATTCGCATCTGGAGGTCCGGGGTGCGCGGAGCTACCCGGGCTTCGAGGCCAACCTGAAGGCCGTTGGCGAGCTGGCGCCGTCGATGGCCGCGCTGGCCGCGCTCGCCAGCCCGGGTTCGGTGTCGACGCTCTCGGGCATCGCGCATCTGCGCGGGCACGAGACCGACCGGCTGGCCGCGCTGACCAACGAGATCAACGGACTGGGCGGCCAGTGCCGCGAGACCGACGACGGTCTGGTGATCACGGCCGTGCCACTGCACGAAGGCCTTTGGCGGTCCTACGCCGACCACCGCATGGCCACCGCCGGCGCGATCATCGGGCTGCGCGTACCCGGTGTGCAGGTGGAGGACATCGGCACCACAGCCAAGACGCTGCCCGACTTCCCGGGTATGTGGGCAGACCTGCTGGCCGGGAAATAGCTTGCGGGAGTACGACGAATCAGATGTCCGGGTGCGCTCGGGCAAAGGTTCGCGTCCCCGCACCAAGAACCGGCCGACGCACGCCGACGCCGAAGCGGCCATGGTCGTCACCGTCGACCGCGGCCGCTGGGGCTGTGCGCTCGACGGCAATCCCGACCACATCGTCACCGCGATGCGCGCCCGCGAACTGGGCCGCACGCCGATCGTCGTCGGCGACTCGGTGGGCATCGTCGGCGACCTGTCGGGCAAGCCCGACACCCTGGCCCGCATCGTCCGCCGCGACGAACGCCGAACCGTGTTGCGCCGCACCGCCGATGACACCGACCCGACCGAACGCGTGGTGGTCGCCAACGCCGACCAGTTGTTGATGGTGGTCGCCCTGGCCGATCCGCCGCCGCGCGCCGGGCTCGTGCAGCGCGCCCTGATCGCCGCCTACACCGGCGGGCTGCGGCCGATCCTGTGCCTGACCAAGAACGATCTGGCGCCGGCCGAACCGTTCGCCGCCGAGTTCGCCGGCCTGGACCTGACGATCATCACCGCCGGGCGCGACGACCCCCTCGATGTGGTGGCACCGATGCTCGAAGGCCACGTCACGGTGCTGCTCGGACATTCCGGCGTCGGCAAGTCCACATTGGTGAACCGCCTTGTGCCACACGCAGATCGGGCCATCGGTGAGGTGTCGGGCGTCGGCAAGGGCAAGCACACCTCGACGCAGTCGGTGGCGCTGCCGCTCGATGACGGCTGGGTAGTCGACACCCCGGGCATCCGGTCCTTCGGCCTCGCGCACATCAAGCCCGACGACGTGCTGCTGGCGTTCTCCGACCTCGCCGAGGCCATCGAGGACTGCCCGCGCGGCTGCGGGCACATGGGCCCGCCCGCCGATCCGGAATGCGCACTGGACGCGCTCACCGGCCCGGCCGTCGACCGCGTCGTCGCCGCCCGGAGCCTGCTCGCCGTACTCAACGAACCGACGTACTAGCTCAGCGGACCACCAGCATCTTCGCTCGGTAATCCGGCAGCGGTATGGTCCCCGGGATCTCGGGATACGGGTCCAGCGAACGCAATTCGACGGTGTACCCGCCGACCGTCTCGGTCAGGTGAGTCTGGCCCGGTGCCGGGTTCGTGTTGAACTCCAGCGTGGTCGGCGGCTGACCGTCGGGCGTGACGATCATCGCGATGCGGGCCGCGCCCGTCCACACACACGACACCCGCTTGGGGCAGCGCGAATCATCAAGCACCCGATCGAATTTCAGCCGCAGTCCGGCGCCGTCGAGCACCGCTTCCTGCCCACCGCCGAGGACGAACTCATGGCCGAGTTGCGCGGATGCCGTGTCGGGCCGCGCTTGTCCTGGCGAGCAGCCGACGGCGAGCACCGCCCCGAGCACCACCACGAGGAAACGCGAAAACCCCCAAAACCGGGTGGTTTTGGGGGTTTTCACTCGCGTTGCTAGGCCGCAGCCATGCGCTTGGCCGCACGACGGCTGCGCACGGTGCGGATGGCCGTCTTCAGACCGCGCTTGTTGCCGGTCGCCGGGTCGACGGCGCCGAAGCTCTCGTCGAGCTCGACGAACATCCGCTCGCTGCGGGTCTCCGGCGCATCGTCCGAGGTGTCCTGCAGGAACTTGTCCGGCAACGACAGCTTGGCGATGGTGCGCCAGGTCTTGGCGTACTGCACCAGGAACGGCCCGGTGGTGTAGGGCAGGTCGTACTTCTCGCACAGCGCCCGCACCCGGATCGAGATCTCGGCGTACCGATTGCTCGGCAGATCCGGAAACAGGTGATGCTCGATCTGGTGGCTCAGGTTGCCGCTCATGAAGCGCAGCACCGGACCGGAGTTGAAGTTGGCACTGCCCAGCATCTGGCGCAGGTACCACTGGCCGCGCGATTCACCCACCATGTCGGTCTTGGTGAATTTCTCTGCGCCGTCCGGGAAATGACCGCAGAAGATCACCGCGTTCGACCACACGTTGCGGATGACGTTGGCCACCGCGTTGGCCCTGAGCGTCGACTTGAACGTGGCACCCGGCGACAGTGACGTGATCGCGGGGTACGCGACGTAGTCCTTGGTCAGCTGCTGCGCAGCCTTGACGCCGAATTCCCGCACCCGAACCATCGTGGCCTTGCGGTCGTCGCGGCCCTTGAAGATCTTGCCGAGCTCCAGGTGCTGCAGGCCGACGCCCCACTCGAAACCGATCGCCAGCAGCGTGTTGAAGAGCAGGTTGCCGTAGAGATTGAACGGCCGCCACTTCGCATCGCGGGTGACCCGGATGACGCCGTAGCCCACATCGTCGTCCATGCCCAAGATGTTTGTGTACTTGTGGTGCATGAAGTTATGGGTGAACCGCCAGTGCTTGGACGCGCCGCTCATGTCCCACTCCCACGTCGAGGAGTGAATCTCGGGATCGTTCATCCAGTCCCACTGGCCGTGCATGACGTTGTGGCCGATCTCCATGTTCTCGACGATCTTGGCCACGCCCAGCGTGCTCGCCCCGGCCCACCAGAACGACCGCTTCGAGCTGCGCAACAACAGCAGGCGCCCGGCTACCTCGAGAGCACGCTGTGCCGCGATGGTGCGGCGGATGTATCGCGCGTCGCGGACGCCGCGGGATTCCTCGATATCTTGGCGGATCGCGTCGAGCTCATTGCCCAAAGCCTCGATATCAGCTTCGGTCAGGTGCACGAATTCCGGTACATCAGTCACTGCCATTGTCGACCTCCTTCCCAAATACCTACGCTAGCGTAACCTACGGCACAGTAGGTTTCTAGCCAGCTAACTCTAGATTTCCCAATTCTGCTGCTGGGTTAAATATCCAACACACAGTCGCCGGCCGCAGCCGAAATGCAGGTCTGGACTCGACTTCCGGGCTCTCGTTCCTCACCCGTGCGCAGATCGCGCGCGTGACCGTCCAGCAAACTCACCACACACGACTGGCAGATGCCCATCCGGCAGCCAAAGGGCATCCGAACGCCGGCCTGTTCACCGGCCTCCATCAGCGACGTCGCCGCATCGGCGACGACGGTCTTGCCGCTGCGCTCGAACGTCACCGAACCGCCGGTGCCGTCGACCGCAGCGCGCGACGCCGCGAAACGCTCCAGGTGCAGCCGCACCCCGAGCCCCGCCGCTTCGAACTCACGCTCGGCGTCGTGGAGCATGGCCTCCGGACCACACGCCCACGCTTCCCGCGTCCGCCAATCGGCAACCTCGTCGTCCAGCTTGGTCAGGTCCAGGCGCCCCTCGGTACGCGTGGCCCGCACCCGCAGCTGGTAGCTCGGGTGATCCTTGGCCAGCTGCGCCAATTCGTCGGCGAAGATGACGTCGGCCTCGGTCGGGGCCGAGTGCAGGTGGACGATGTCGGTGATCTGGTCCCGGCGCGCCAGGGTGCGCAGCATCGACATCACCGGGGTGATGCCCGAGCCGGCGGTCAGGAACAGCACCTTGCCGGGCGCGGGGTCCGGCATGACGAACTCGCCCTGCGGCGCCGCCAGCCGCACGATGGTCCCGGGCGCCACGCCACCGACCAGGTGGGTCGACAGGAACCCCTCGGGCATGGCCTTCACCGTGATGGTGATGGTGTGGTCGCTGTGCGACTCCACCGGGCTCGAGGTCAGCGAGTACGAACGCCAGCGCCACCGGCCGTCCATGAGCAGGCCGATGCCGATGTACTGGCCCGGGTGGTAGTCGAACGAGAAGCCCCAGCCCGGCTTGATCACCAGGGTCGCCGAATCCTCGGTTTCCTGCCGGACGTCGACGACCTTGCCGCGCAGCTCGCGCGCCGACCACAGCGGATTGACCAGCTTGAGATAGTCGTCCGGCAGCAGCGGTGTGGTGATGCGCGCGACGATGGTGCGCAGTGCGTGCCAGCCCGGCCGTTCCTTGGCGCCCGCCACCGTGGGCCGCACCGTATTGACGACGTTGGCCGAGATCTTGATGTCGTTCTTGGCCACGTTCACTCCCGCTCAGGTGGTCACCACTGGTCGCGTCCCGACCAGCTCGTCCTAACCTACGGTACCGTAACCTACGCGCAAGTAGCTACCCCTGCCGGCCACATCCGAGGGCTACAGCAGCTCCAACAAGAACGGTAACTCTTGAGCGGCGTACCACGCCAGATCATGATCCTGAGCATCTCCGACAGTGAGCTCGGCGTCCTCGTCACCAAGGTCGGCAGCGTCGACAGCGGCCACCGCAGCAAGCACCGCCGGCTCGGCCGTCGAGTTGTCGACGTACACCGCGATCACGTCGGCCAGCGCGATCGGCCCGGCCAGCCGTACCACCGCGTCGTCCAGATCGGGGCGCACGGTGGCCCCGTCGGCCTCGGCCACCAGCACCGCGCGCCGCGGCGGCAACCCGCCTTCCTCGTCTTCCCCACCGGCCTCGCCCACGCCCTCGCCGGCGAGCAGCCGTAGCGATGCCAGCGCCGCTTCCTGCAGCGCGATCTCGCCGAGCTCGTCCTCGTCTCCGTGCGAGTACGCCTCACGCAGGGTCGGCGTCACCGCGAACGCGGTGCCGCTGCGGGCCGGCATCGCCCCGTCGGCCACGAGTTGCGAGAGCATGGCCAGGGTCGCCGGAATGTAGACGCGCACCAGGGCACTCTAAAGGGATCTCTCGGGATCGCCCATCAGCTCGGCCACGTGATCTGGCACATAGGTGGTGAGCTCACGCGACGGCCGGACGTACGTGCCCGTCACCACCGGCCGCTCGGGCAGCTCCACCTTCGCGTGGTCGACCGCGGTGTACGGGATCGTGGACAGCAGATGCGCGATCATGTTCAGCCGCGCGTGCTTCTTGATATCCGATTCGACGACGAACCACGGACTCTGCGGGGTGTCGCAATGGACCATCATCTCGTCCTTCGCCCGCGAGTAGTCCTCCCAGCGGTACACCGACTCCAGGTCCATCGGCGACAGCTTCCACTGCCGCACCGGGTCGTTCATGCGCGACCGGAACCGCTTGAGCTGCTCCCCGTCCGACACCGAGAACCAGTACTTGCGCAGCATGATCCCGTCGTCGATCAGCATCTGCTCGAAGATCGGGGTCTGCCGCAGGAACAGCGCGTGTTCCTGCGGGGTGCAGAACCCCATGACCTTTTCCACGCCGGCCCGGTTGTACCAGGACCGGTCGAACAGCACGATCTCGCCTTTGGCCGGTAGGTGCGCGATGTAGCGCTGGTAATACCACTCGCCGCGTTCCCGGTCACTGGGCGCCGGCAGCGCCGCGACCCGTGCGATGCGGGGACTGAGGTATTCGGTGGCGCGCTTGATCGTGCCGCCCTTGCCCGCGGCGTCGCGGCCTTCGAAGACGATCACGACGCGCGCGCCGGTGGCGCGCACCCACTCCTGCAGCTTCACCAACTCGGTCTGCAGCCGGAAAATCTCGGCTTCGTAGACGTCATTCGGGATCTTGCGGGCCTTCTTGGCGCGCTTCCGGTCCTTGCCTTCCTTGGCCACCCCTACCCCCTTCGTGGAATCAGCGCGCGGTTTCCCGCAGCTCGTCGAGTGCTTCGCGCAGCAGACTGGGGAACACGTCGACGTCGCTCATGGCCTCGCGGTCGGCGTTGATGCCGTAGTAGAGGCTGCCGTTGTAGGACGTGATGCCGAGCGCCAGCACCTGATTGTTCAGCAGCGGCGGCACCGCGTAGGTGTCCAGCAGCTTGGTGCCCGCGACGTACATCTGCTTCTGTGCGCCCGGCACGTTGGTGATCAACAGGTTGAACTGGCGCGCCGGGAAGCTCGTCGCGACGCGGGTGCCCATGGCGTGCAGTGTCGGCGGCGCGAAACCCGACAGCGTGACGATGGTGCGCGCGTCGACCGGGGTGGTCGTGGTGGCCTGGGTCTCGGTGGCGTGCGCGATCTGGGACAGCCGGACCAGCGCGTTGTTCTCCCCCACCGGCAGGTCCACCAGGAAGGGCGTCACCTCGCTGATCGCCTGGCCCGGGCCTGCGGACTCCAGGTGGTCGGTCTCGGGGTACACCGACATCGGCGCCATGGCCCGCACCGTCAGACCCGTCGATACCGATTGACCGCGGGACATCAACCAGTTGCGCAGCGCGCCGGTCACCACCGACAGCACCACGTCGTTGACGTCGCAGTCGAAGCGGGTCCGCAGCTGGCGATACTCCTCCAGCTCGTGCTTGGCGACGGTGAACCGCCGGTTGCGGGAGACGGTGGCGTTCAACGGGCTGCTCGGGGCGGTGCCCCGCACCATCGTGCGGGCCATGTCGATGACCCGCCGGCCGGCCTCGACGAACTGTTCGGTGCTGGAGATCATGTCCGCCGCTGCGGACTGCACCGCGGCCAACTGGGCTGTCGGCCGGGTGATCCACTCACCAATGGCGCCCAGCAGGAGCGAGACGTCGCTGGGCTCGCGTCCCGGGATCCAGATGTCCTCGCCGAACTCGGGCGGCTTCTGGGTCCGGTCGGCGATGACGTGCCCGACCTCCAGCGCCGTCATGCCGTTGACGAGGGCCTGGTGGGTCTTGGTGTAGATCGCGAGGCGGTTGTCGGAGAGCCCCTCGACCAGGCACATCTCCCATAGCGGCCGGGTCTTGTCCAGCGGCCGCGACCCCAGCCGGGCCACCAGGTCGTGGAGCTGGGCATCGCTGCCCGGAGACGGCAGCGCCGAACGCCGGATGTGGTAGGTGATGTCGAAGTCTCGGTCGTCGACCCAGACCGGCCGGGCCAGTCCGAGCGTGACCTCGCGGACCTTCTGCCGGTAGCGCGGGATCTGCGGGAGTCTGGCCTCGACGTTCGCCAGCAGGGTCTCGTAGCTCAGGCCGGCCCGCGGCCGCCGCAGGATGGACAGCGTCCCGACATACATGGGTGTCGATGAGTCTTCTAGCCCGTAGAACGACGCGTCTGACGCCGACAACCGGGTCACCATGCAGCCCGCTCCTCCTCACACCTCCGGCAGGACTCCGTCACGGTATCCCCGGGGCCTGTCCCGCGCAGCACCGGACTGGCGAATTGGCGTCGAGCGCCAGGTGAAACCGGTGCGATGATTTAGCGGTCTGCAACTCTCCAGCAGATGCGCCGCACACACCGGACCTATCGCTGGAGAGATCGTCATGACCGCATCGACCCGCATCGACATCGATCCGACGGCGCCGATCGTCGATTACGAGCCAGCGCCGATCGAGACGGGCTCGACGGATCGTGCCGTCAACCGGCTGCGTGTGGTGTCCGGTCGAGGACCGGACTGCACTGCCGAATCCGTCGTCGAATGTCAGCTCGAGGCAGCGCCGCCCGCAGCCGCGCTGGTGTTCGCCGATACCGTGCTGCGCCGGGTCCTGGAGGTCAGCGACCGGCGCCGGCCGATGGCGCAGCTGCGGCCACTGGTCACCGCGACGCTGTTCGACGCCATGTCGTCCTGGCCCCGCCACACCCGGACCGACGGCGTGGCAGTGCTGCGACGGGTACGGCTACGCACCGCCCGCGAACAGGACGGGCTGGCCACGGCGGTCGAAGTGTTCGCCACCTTCAGCCGCGGGCCACGACTGCACGCCGCCGCCGGCCGCATCGAAATCGTCGGCGGGCGTTGGCAATTCGTGGCCCTGCAGCTGGGTTAGCCGGTTGGTCAGCGGCGCTTCTGCTTGCGCGCGGCATCCCGGCGCTCCCGACGCGAACCCGGACCGGCCGCGTGCCGGCCGCCCTCACGGCGGACCTCGGCGGACCCGTCCTCACCCGGACCGGTGTACGTCATGGCCGGCGCCTTGTTCTCGATTCCCTTGGCGCGCAACGCAGCCGGTGCAGCCTGCTCTTCAGCAGCGCTCTGCTCGGCCTCGGCGGCGAACTGCGCCAGCCCCTGCGGCGCGGCGACCGGGGCCACCTGCGGCGATTGCTGTGCCTCGACCTGCACGTTGAACAGGAACCCGACCGACTCTTCTTTCAGCCCGTCGAGCATGCCGGTGAACATGTCGAAGCCCTCGCGCTGGTACTCGACCAGCGGGTCGCGCTGCGCCATGGCACGCAGGCCGATGCCTTCCTTGAGGTAGTCCATCTCGTAGAGGTGCTCACGCCACTTGCGGTCGATGACGTTGAGCAGGACGCTGCGCTCGAGCTGGCGCATGGCACCCGGTCCGGCGATGGCCTCCAGGTCGGCTTCGCGCTTGGCGTAAGCATTTTCGGCGTCGGCGATCAGGGCGTCGCGCAGCTCGTCCTGGGTCAGCTCGCCCGGCTCGCCGATCGCGTCGGAGTCGACCAGGTCGTGGTGGTCCAGGCCGACCGGGTACAGCGTCTTGAGCGCTTCCCACAGCTTGGCCAGGTCCCAATCCTCGGCGTAGCCCTCGGCGGTGGCGCCGTCGACGTACGCGGTGATGACGTCGACCAGCATCTGGTGCGCCTCGCCGGAAAGGTCGTCGCCCTCCAGGATCATCTTGCGCTCGCGGTAGATGACCTTGCGCTGCTGGTTCATCACCTCGTCGTACTTGAGGACGTTCTTGCGGACCTCGAAGTTCTGCCCCTCGACCTGGGTCTGCGCGCTCTTGATCGCGCGGGTCACCATCTTGGCCTCGATCGGCACATCGTCCGGCAGGTTCAGCCGGGTCAGCAGCGCCTCGAGGGTGGCACCGTTGAAGCGGCGCATCAGCTCGTCGGACAGCGACAGGAAGAACCGAGACTCGCCCGGGTCGCCCTGACGGCCGGAGCGACCGCGCAGCTGGTTGTCGATACGACGGGACTCGTGGCGCTCGGTGCCCAGCACGTACAGGCCGCCGACCTCGCGGACCTTCTTGGCCTCTTCCTCGACCAGCTCCTTGACCTTCGGCAGCTCCTCGTGCCAGGCCGCTTCGTACTCTTCGGGGGTTTCGACGGGGTCCAGACCGCGCTTGCGCAGGCGCGCGTCGGCGATGAAGTCGACGTTGCCGCCCAACACGATGTCGGTACCGCGACCGGCCATGTTGGTGGCGACGGTGATGGCCTTCAGCCGGCCGGCCTCGGCGATGATGCTCGCTTCCTGCTCGTGGTACTTAGCGTTGAGCACGTTGTGCGGGATGCGGCGCTTGGTGAACTGCTTGGACAGGTACTCGGACCGCTCCACGCTGGTGGTACCGATCAGGACCGGCTGGCCCTTCTCGTAGCGCTCCTGCACGTCGTCGACGACGGCGATGTACTTGGCCTCTTCGGTCTTGTAGATGAGGTCGGACTGGTCCTGCCGCACCATCTCGCGGTTGGTCGGAATCTGCACCACACCGAGCTTGTAGATCTCGTGCAGCTCGGCGGCCTCGGTCTCGGCGGTACCGGTCATGCCGGACAACTTGTCGTAGAGGCGGAAGTAGTTCTGCAGCGTGATGGTGGCCAGCGTCTGGTTCTCGGCCTTGATCTCGACGTGCTCCTTGGCCTCGATGGCCTGGTGCATGCCTTCGTTGTAGCGGCGACCGACCAGCACGCGGCCGGTGAACTCGTCGACGATGACGACCTCGCCGTCACGGACGATGTAGTCCTTGTCGCGCTGGAACAGTTCCTTGGCCTTGACGGCGTTGTTCAGGTAACTGACCAACGGCGAGTTGGCGGCCTCGTAGAGGTTGTCGATGCCCAGCTGGTTCTCGACGAACTCGACACCGGCCTCGTGCACACCGATGGTGCGCTTGCGGATGTCGACCTCGTAGTGGACGTCCTTCTCCATGAGCGGCGCGATACGCGCGAACTCGGTGTACCAGTTCGACGCACCGTCGGCCGGGCCCGAGATGATCAGCGGGGTACGGGCCTCATCGATGAGGATCGAGTCGACCTCGTCGACGATGGCGAAGTTGTGGCCCCGCTGCACCATGTCGTCGGTCGAGTGCGCCATGTTGTCGCGCAGGTAGTCGAAGCCGAACTCGTTGTTGGTGCCGTACGTGATGTCGGCGTTGTACGCGGCGCGGCGCTCCTCCGGCGTCATCTGCGACAGGATCACCCCGACCTCCAGGCCGAGGAAGCGGTGCACGCGGCCCATCCACTCGCTGTCACGCTTGGCCAGGTAGTCGTTGACGGTGACGACGTGCACGCCCTTGCCGGCGAGCGCGTTGAGGTAGGCCGGCAACACACAGGTCAGGGTCTTGCCCTCACCGGTCTTCATCTCGGCGACATTCCCGTAGTGCAGCGCGGCGCCGCCCATCACCTGGACGTCGAAGTGGCGCTGGTCCAGCACGCGCCAGGCCGCCTCGCGGGCGACGGCGAAGGCTTCGGGCAGCAGGTCGTCGAGCGACTCGCCGTCGGCGATGCGCTTCTTGAACTCGTCGGTCTTGCCGCGCAGCTCGTCGTCCGACAGCTTCTCGACGTCATCGGACAAGGTGTTGACATAGGCGGCGACCTTTTGCAGGCGCTTGACCATGCGACCTTCACCGATGCGGAGCAACTTCGACAGCACGCTATTTCCCCTGTGGGTCTGGAACGGATATACGTCAGCGGGTTAGACGTGACCATCGTAGGTGACCGGGGGAATCCGCAGATAAGAGTGCGCCCCCGGCGGTTCGGCCGGGGGCGCACTAGTCGGGCTACTGACCCAGTCGGATCAATCCGTAGTCGTAGGCGTGTCGGCGGTAGACCACCGTCGGCCGATCGCTCTCCTTGTCGTGGAACAGGAAGAAGTCGTGTCCGACCAGCTCCATCTCGTAGAGCGCGTCGTCGACCGTCATCGGGTTCGCCGGGTGCTCCTTGACGCGGACCACCTGACCCGGAACGTGGTCATCGAGGTCGGCGGAGGCGGCCTGGCTCGGCGTTTCGGGCAGGTCCTCGGGCGGGACGATGGACGTCGCCTCCGCCAGCCCTACCGGGGTCTTGTCGCCGTAGTGAATCTTGCGGCGGTCCTTGCTGCGCCTGAGCCGGTTCTCGAGTTTGCCGACGGCCGATTCGAGCGCCGCGTAGAAGCTGTCCGCGCACCCTTCGCCACGTACGACCGGTCCACGGCCACGGGCGGTGATCTCCACGTGCTGGCAGTTCTTGCGCTGGCGTCGGTTCTTCTCGTGGTCGAGTTCGACGTCGAACAGATAGATGGTGCGATCGAAACGCTCCAATCGGGAGAGTTTCTCGGAAACGTAGATGCGGAAATGTTCGGGGACTTCGACGTTACGGCCCTTGACGACAACGTCGGCGTGCGGTTCGGGCGCAGGCTCTGTGTCGTCGGCAAACATGGTCGAGCGGGCAGAATCCACGGATTGGGTTGACATGCTTGGCAACTCGCTTCTCTCTCGCAGTGTGCGTGTGCGCTTCTTGCACACGGTCTGAACTACGCGCCGAGCGGGTCTGCAAGTCGCCGCAGCCCGGCGCGAGGTGTTGAAGTACTCACCTCCTACCGCTGTCAGCGATTTTGGTACCGAGTGAATATGCCGGTACCGCCGTGAGGCTTCACGGGTCGTTGCAGCCGACGGTAGTCCGAGTTCACCTAGTCGTGCCACCGATTTCGCATACCGGTTTTGAGAACTTCATATCGAGTTGATGTCGCGCTGATCGCGTCCGTGCGCGGGTGCTCGCTTACTCGCGCAGCCCGATGGCCACCGCATCCTGTTCGGGCGCGGCAACGGTTGCCCCGCTCATCGGATCGGAGTCCTCCAGCGGGGGCACTTCGTCGCCGTCGAGCACCTTCTGCATCCGGTCCTTGTCGAGCTGACCCTCCCAGTTGGCGACGACGAACGTGGCCACGCAGTTGCCGAGCAGGTTCACCGAAACCCGCATCGAGTCCATGATGCGGTCCGCACCCAGCAGCAGCGCCACCGCGGCCACCGGGATGGCACCGTGGCCGATCGCCGCGACGGTCGCCGACAACGCCAGGAAGGACGACCCAGGTACTCCGGCCATGCCCTTCGAGGTCAGCATCAGGATCAGGACGGCGGTGATCTGCTCACCCAGGGTGAGGTCGACACCGAGGGCCTGCGCCAGGAACAGCATGCAGATCGACAGGTAGAGGGTGGCGCCGTCGAGGTTGAATGAGTACCCGGTCGGGACCACCAGACCGGTGGTGGTCCGCGAGCAGCCGGCATTGGTCAGCTTGACCATGATCCGGGGCAGTACCACCTCGGTGGACGCCGTGCCCAGCGCCAGGAACAGCTCATCCTTGATGTAGACGACGAATTTCCACAGGTTGACCCCGGCGAAGACCTTCGTGACGGCCCCCAAGATCAGGATGAACCGCGCGGCGGCCAAGTAACAGCACAAGATCAGCTTGCCGAAGCTGCCCAGCGACGAAATCCCGTATTGGCCGATGATGTAGGCCATCGCGCCGAACGCGCCGAACGGCGCCAGCCGCATGATCCAGCCGATGATCGTGAAGAAGACGTGGCTCATGTGGTCGACGAATTCGAGGATCACCGGCGGGCCCGTCTCCCCGAACTTGGCCAACGCCAGGCCGAAGAGCACGGCGAAGAACAACACCTGCAGCAGCGCGTTCTCCGCAAACGCCGAAATGACGGAGTGCGGGATGATGTTCATCAGGAATTCGACGGTGTGCGGCAACTCGCCCTTATTCGTTTTCTTCGCGATCGCGTCCGCGCCCGTCGCCAGGGTCTGCGGGTCGATGTGGAACCCGGCACCGGGCTTGACGAGGTTCCCGATGATGAGTCCGAATATCAGCGCGAAGGTGGTCACGGCCTCGAAATAGACCAGTGCCTTGACACCGATCCGGCCCACCGATTTCAGGTCACCGACATGGGCGATGCCCAGCACAACGGTGCAAAAGATGATCGGTGCGATCAGCATCTTGATCAGCTTGATGAAGCCGTCGGCCAACGGTTTGCAGCCAGCGCCGATATCGGGCCACACCCAGCCCACCAGAATGCCGGCGACAATCGCGACGAGAAGCTGGACGAAAAGTGAGGTATACCAAGGCGGTTTGTTGGCCAGCCGAATCATCTCGCTCTTCGGCGGGTCGATGGTCGTCGTCATCCGCCGAAGTTAGGGCGCACTCGTTGCCTGGCCGTTAATCGCGGGCTACGGCGCTGTACCGGTGTATATATACGATCCTCAGGCGTGTGCCATGGCCAGCACCGCTGACACCTGCGCTCCGGAAATTTGCAGGACCCGAACCGCCTCAGCCGCAGTCGCGCCCGTCGTCACCACATCGTCGAACACGACGGCCTCACCCGCCACCGGAGTCCGCTGCCGGACCCGGCCGCTGATGTTGCGTTGGCGCTGTGCGCTGGACAAGCCGACCGAGTCGCGCGTAAAGGCCCGCATGGCCAGCGCCGGCTCGACCGCGACACCCGGCAGACCCGCTGCCGCGCCGCGCGCGATCTTCGCGACGGGGTCGCCGCCGCGGCGCCGGGCGGCCAGGCTCCGGGTCGGTGCAGGCACCACCGTGAGCGGCGGCACGATCAGGCCCCACGCGATCAGCGTCCGCAGGGCCGCGCCGACCGCATCCGCCAGTGGCGGGACGAGATCGGTGCGGCCGTGCTCTTTGAGTCCCACGATCGCGCGTCTTCTGGCCCCGGCGTAGCGACCGAGCGCGAAGACCGGCACCCCCGGGTCCGCGCGCGGCGTGACCACGTGCGGCTCGTCGGGGCGGACGGTCAGTTCCGCCGCGCAGGCGGCACACCAGCGGATCGACGGTGCACCGCAGCCACCGCATTCGACAGGCAGGACCAGGTCGAGCATGAAGCCATCATGGCCGCGGGCACCGACACTCAGCCCAGGACGATCGAGTCCCCCTGCACCTGAACAGCTTTGACCGCCAGCGGCTTCTTGGCCGGCCCCTGCACCACCGTGCCGTCGAGGTTGAACTTGCTGCCGTGGCACGGGCAGTTGATGGTGCCGTCCGCGACCGTGGTCACCGCGCAGCCCTGATGCGTGCAGGTCGTCGAGAATCCCTTGAACACGCCCGCCGTCGGCTGCGTCACCACCACTTCGCCGACGATCACCCCCGAGCCCACCGGCACCGCGGACGTCTTGACCAGCCCGCCGTCAGTTTTGGCCGGCCCACCATCTGTCTTGGCCCCGCCGTCAGGCGCCGGGGGCGGCGCCTGACTGGCTGCGGCGGGCGGCTTGCCGTAGGTCTGGCAACCCGCTACCGCGGTGACGCCCAAGGCGATTCCCGTGTAGGCGAGCACATCCCGCCGGCCCAGGTTTTCGGACATCAGAACTTCAACCCCTCTCCGACGAAGAGCCACAACGCCGAGGTCAGCCAGAGGTAGACCAGGCTGGTGAACACGGCACCGCCGAGCACCGGAAGCGCCCAGCCTGGAACACCCTTGCGCGTCAACATCAGCATCTTCGCGACGAACGCACCGTAGAAGAAGCAACCCAGCAGTGAATGGGTGAGCACCCGGAGATCGGCGGTCTGGAACCCCACGGCATACAGGCAGTGCACCGCGACCGGGACACTGGCCAAGACGGCCAGCCGACCCGACCACACATGCGCGGCACCGATCCACGTCGGCGCCTTCACCGGTACCTTGCCGTACAGCACCAGGGCCGAGAAAACTTGGAACAGCCCAAGACTGGCGGACAACGTGGC
Source organism: Mycolicibacterium llatzerense (assembly GCF_025331195.1). Taxonomy (NCBI): domain Bacteria; kingdom Bacillati; phylum Actinomycetota; class Actinomycetes; order Mycobacteriales; family Mycobacteriaceae; genus Mycobacterium; species Mycolicibacterium llatzerense. Next base: position 158,715 of record NZ_LXOV01000013.1, read on the forward strand.
CAGCCACGCCTTCGCATACAGCCCGCTGGAGAAGCCGGCGAAGTTGACCGAGAAGAACTTCGGCTCGTGGACCGACCCGAACACCCCGAGGCCGACCGCAACCAGTGCCCCGACCATCAGGGTGACGACGACGAAACCCGCGCCGCCCGAAGGGATTGGCGCGCGCTGCGTAGGGGCGTCGGCCGACGGATCAAACGCCATCGCTGTCGCCTTCCACGCGCTTGGCGTCCGGGGTCAGCGGAGGGGCTGGCGATGTCGCACCGTCGGCCGCGCGCTGCACGCCCGTCACCGACTTGTCCTCGCCGACGATCCAGCTGTTGCGCACACCGTTGTCCTGGCTCACGTACAGGCCGGCCGGGGGCTGAACGGCGGAAGCCGTGAAGGGCCAACTCTGTTCGCCGATCGACAGCGTGCCGGCCACATTCTTGCCGTCATGTCGGCCCTCGAGGCGGCTGGTCTTGTCCTTGCTCGTCAGGGTGACGGTGCCGGCCTCTGCCGGTCCACTCAGCCAGGTTTCGATGGCCTTGCCATCGCACGCGTAGGCGCGGGCTGTCGCACCCTTGACCGAAATGTCCAGCGTGATGACGCCGGTTTTCGTCTCGACCTTGCCCTGATAGTCAGCGGCCGCCGGGAACGGCACCGCGGCGGGCGCGGTGCTCGGCGGCGCCGCGGCCGACGTGGCCGGTGCGGCCTGACTGGTCGATGTCGCCGGAGCGGTGGTCGGTGCCGCGGGCCCTGACTCCTTGGAAACATTCACCGCGTAGATCCCGACGCCGAGGGCGGCGACCGCGCCCAGGGTGACGAGTGGACCGGTTACCTTCATGTTTGCTCCTCATCGGCTGTGAACCCGATGGCAACAATGATCCACCCGTTGGGACACCCGTTCATCAGATTCGGTGAGATATTCGGCCAATTCCAGTTAACGATTGGCCGACTCAACCGGAACAACGGAGCAGCGTCACAGAAGGTTCAAAGCAACTTGCTAGCCAGGAAGCACGGGTAGCGCGCCGGCGACCATCAGCGGCCGGACATCGGTCCACATCAGGTTGTTGTCCGCTGCTGAGCCAGACAGCTGCAGGACGCCGCGCTGGTCGGCGATGTACACCGTCGAGGTGTTGGCCGCCACGGTGGACACCGGAACCACCAGATTCCGTGTTGGCCCATCGGAATTCACGCCGTCGAGGTTGACGTAGGAGACGGGATGCGCGCCGTCGGTACGGGTCACCACGATGTCGTCGCCGGTGCGCCAGGACAGCGACAGCGCCGTGTTGCCCAGGCCGTAACCGAGTCGGCGCGGGTAGGTGAGCGCGAGTTGACCGCCCTGGCCCTGCTCGACACTGGCCAGGATCACCTGGCCGTTGATCACCATTGCGGCTCGCGTGGCGTCCCGGGACAACTGCAGCCCGCTGATCGGGCCGGGGAACTTGGTGGCCACGGCCGACGAGTCGACGGGGATGCGGGCGGGTTGGCCCGACGCCGCCTCCTGGATCGCCCGCACGACATTGGTGCCGTCGACCACGATCCAGATTGCGTCATCGAGCGACCAACTGGGACGCGACAGGGTGTGCGCATCGAGCGCCTGCGCGGCGTCGCCGTTGACCGGGCCCACCCACAACGACTGCGCCATGTCCGGGGCACCGGGCCGCAACGTCACCACCGAGGCGACTTCCTGCCCGCTGCGCGACAGCGCGGCCGAGGTCTGGCCCGGCAGCTGCCCGAAGGCCCCGCCCACCCGCGGCGCGTTGTCGCCTTCCAGGGACACCAGCGATCCTCCGGCCAGGGCATGCAGCCCCGCCGCGGCGCCGGGGTCGGCACCCGGATCGGTGGCCGCGACATCGGAGGTGTTCCAGCCTTCGGCGAACCGGTCGTCGAGGGCAGCGCCGTCGGCGTTGATCACGTACGGGCCGTTGACCCCGGCCCGGAACAGCGTCCAGATGATCTGCGCCGCAAGCAATTGCCGGCTGTGCGGGTCGGTGGTCGACAGGCTCTCGAGGTCGATCCTGGCGCCGCCATACCCGCGCCCGACACCGGTCTTGCCCCCGTCGGCCCGGGTCACCGGACCACGCAGCCGCAGCGGTGCGGCCATCAGATTCCGGACGCTGCTGGCCATCTCGGGCCGCGGTCCGGACAGCAGCTTGGTGACCAGTTCGGTGGCCAACTGGTCAGGGTCGGACACTGCGACGTAGCGCGGGTCCGGCACGACGGTCTTGCCGGTCGGGTCGACGAAGTAGAGCGTGTCCCGCTTGTAGGTGGACTGGAACTGTTGCCAATCCAGGAAAACCCCGTTGGGCAGCTTGTCGATGCGCCAGCCCCGCGGCGTCTTCACCAGGTCGATGGGGCCGGGGTCGGGCAGCGCGCCCTCCCCCGTCTCGAACACCCCGACGTCCGACAGCGAGCCCAGGATGTCGGCGTGCATGGTCACCGAAACCTTGTCCGTGCCACGGGTTTCCACGAACACGACGCGGTCGATCAACAGGGCGCTGCCGGCGTCATCCCAGGAGCGGGACGCAGATTCGGTGAGGAACTGACGCGCGGCCAGGTGCCGATTCGCGGGATCGGCGGTGGCCTTGAGGAATTCGCGCAGCAGCAGGTCCGGGTCCATGCCCGGCGACGGTGTCGGCAGATTGCGCGGCGCCGGCCGGTCGACCGTACCCACAGCCTGCGGCGCGGACGAACTGGGCACCCCAGCGCACCCCGTCAACACCAGCAGCAGCACGGCGCAGACCGCCAATGCCCCTTTCACGAGGTCTCCACGGCGGGCAGTTCCCCGGCAGACAGGGCCGTAACCGATTTGGGCCCAGCAGGTTTGAGCGGCAGCGGGCTGGTGGTCACCTTGTGGCCCCGCACCAGCGGCAGCGTGAGCCGGAAGCAAGCGCCGTGGCCGGGTTCGCCCCAGGCCTCCAACCGGCCCTGGTGCAGGCGGGCATCCTCGATGCTGATGGCCAGGCCGAGGCCGGTGCCACCGGAGCGGCGCACCCGCGAGGGGTCGGACCGCCAGAACCGGCTGAACACCATCTTCTCCTCGCCCGGTCGCAAACCCACGCCGAAATCGCGGACCGTCACTGCCACGGTATCCACGTCGGCCGCCATCTTGATCTGCACTGGCTTCTTCTCGGCATGGTCGATCGCGTTGGCGATGAGGTTGCGCAGGATGCGCTCGACGCGGCGGGGATCCACCTCAGCGATGACGGCCTCGTCCGGAAGATGCACGGCGAGTTTGATATTCGCGTCGTCGGCCAGGTGCCCGACGTTGTCGAGCGCGCTCTGCACGGTGTCGCGCAAGTCGACCGACTCCACCGACAGTTCAGCCACACCGGCGTCGTGCCGGGAGATTTCCAGCAGATCGGCCAGCAGCGTCTCGAAGCGGTCGAGCTCGTTGACCATCAACTCGGTCGAGCGCCGCAGCGCCGGCTCGAGGTCCTCGCTGTGGTCGTAGATCAGGTCCGCCGCCATGCGCACGGTGGTCAACGGCGTCCGCAGTTCGTGACTGACGTCAGAGGTGAAGCGGCGCTGCAGGTTTCCGAACTCTTCGAGCTGGGTGATCTGCTTGTGCAGGCTTTCGGCCATGTCGTTGAACGACACCGCCAAGCGCGCCATGTCGTCCTCGCCGCGCACGGGCATGCGCTCGGTGAGGTGGCCCTCGGCGAACCGCTCGGCGATGCGCGACGCTGACCGCACCGGCAGCACGATCTGCCGGGCCACCAGCAGCGCGATGGCCGCGAGCAGACCCAGCAGCACGATGCCACCGGTGGCCATGGTGCCGCGCACCAGCGCGATCGTGCTCTCTTCGTTGCTCAGCGGAAAGATCAGGTACAGCTCGAGATTGGTGACCTGCGACGACGTCGGGCTACCGACGATCAGCGCGGGACCGGAGAAGCCGTCGGTGTGGACGGTGGCGTACTGGTAGCTGACCTGTCCTGCTTTGACGAAGTCGCGCAAGGAATTCGGGATTTCCCCCACCGGGCCGGCCGACGTGGCCGCGCGCGGACCGTCGCCGGGGACCACCAGAACCGCGTCGAAGGCACCGGCCAGGCGGGAGCCCGAATCGACCTTGCGGTCGATGAGGGTGTTGCGCGCCAACTGCAGGCTGCTGCCCAGCGAGCGCGTCTCCTCGCCGCCGACGATGCCACTAACGGTGGTTCGGGCGTGCTCGACCTCTTCGGTGCCGGCGCGGACCTTGGCTTCCAGGATGCGGTCGGTGATCTGACTGGTCAGCACAAAACCCAGCACGAGGATGACAGCCAGGGACAACCCCAGAGTCAGGGACACCACGCGCAGTTGCAACGAGCGGCGCCAGGCGTACCCGACCACCCGGCCGACAGCACCCAACCCACGCACGAAAGCGCCCGAGCCGAAACCGCCACGGATACGCCGTCGGGATCCCCAGATCACCGGCGCCCTACGGTCTCAGGCTCGGGCTTGACGAGCCGACCGATCACGGCGGTCCGGCCTTGTATCCCACTCCTCGAACGGTCAGCACCACCTGCGGGTTCTCCGGGTCCTTCTCGACCTTGGCCCGCAGCCGCTGCACGTGGACGTTCACCAGACGGGTGTCTGCCGGGTGGCGGTAGCCCCACACCTGTTCGAGCAGCACGTCACGAGTAAACACCTGGCGAGGCTTCCGCGCGAGGGCGACGAGCAGGTCGAACTCCAACGGAGTCAGCGAAATCTGCTCACCCTGACGGGTCACCTTGTGGGCCGGCACGTCGATGTCGACATCGGCGATGGACAGCATCTCTGCCGGCTCGTCGTCGTTGCGGCGCAACCGCGCCCGCACCCGCGCCACGAGCTCCTTCGGCTTGAACGGCTTCATGACGTAGTCGTCGGCGCCGGACTCCAGGCCAAGCACCACGTCGACCGTGTCGGTCTTGGCGGTCAGCATGACGATGGGCACGCCCGAGTCGGCGCGCAGCACACGGCACACGTCGATGCCGTTCATTCCAGGCAGCATGAGGTCCAACAGCACCAGATCAGGGCGCAGCTCGCGGACCGCAGTCAGCGCCTGGCTGCCGTCACCGATGACGGCGGTGTCGAAGCCTTCACCGCGCAGCACGATGGTGAGCATCTCGGCCAGAGATGGGTCGTCGTCGACGACCAGAATGCGTTGCCTCATGGCGTCCATGGTGTCACCAGATCGCGATAAAGCTGTGATCTCCGATGGGTGTTTTGCTTCTTACCTGACAACTTGCTGGTAAACGGCGCAGCCGGGTCAGCCCAGGAGTCGGCCGGCCAACTCCCCCGGGTCGACGTCGGGCGCGACCAAAGCCCAACGCCCGACCCAATTTTCGGCCGCCAGCGCGGTGTACACCGCGCCCGTGCGACCCTGCAGGCCCCCGTCGCGCTCGTAGGCGTCGCGGGTCCGGGCAGAGTCCTGGGCCTCCCGGCGCGCCGCCCGCTCAGCGGCCAACTCCGTCGGCACATTCAGATAAAGCTGCCAGTCCGGCACCGGCAGCGCCAATCGCTCGAACTCCAGCTGCCGCACCCAGGCGACGACGTCCCCGTCCGCGTCCTGGTGCAGCCGGGCCGCGCTGTACGCGGCGTTGGAGGCGACGTACCGATCGAGGATCACAACATCGTGCGCGTCGTTCATCGCTGCGATCTCGGCTTTGGCGCCCGCGCGGTCGAGCGCGAACAGCATCGCCATGGCATACACCGACTCGGCGAGGTCGCCGTGCTGACCATGGAGCGCCTCAGCGGCGATGTCCGCCTCGACGGAGCGGCCGTACCGCGGGAACGCCACGGTGGTCACCGACTTGCCGCGGGATTCGAACTGCGCCCGCAGCCCCTGGGTCAGGGTGTTCTTCCCCGCACCATCGACGCCTTCGATTGCGATCAGCACGGTAGGAGCGTAATTGGCGCCCGGGCGTATGCCCTGGCGCCCACGGTCACAACCCCAACGGCCGCAGCATCAGCTGATCGAGCTCCGGGCCGAGTTCTGAAACGCTGAAGTCCCCTTCGAAGTTCACCGCCACCTGGCCGACCTCCAGTTCCGGTGAGGTGCACCAGGCGGTGTCGCCGCCGTTGGTGGTCAGCCACAGCATCTGCGTCGACGCAATGCGGTCCTCGGTGTTCCAGTCCGGGATGCCGTCGGGAAAATCGGGAAAGCCCGCCCACGCGGCGAATGTGGACATGTACGACGGCTGCGCCAGTCCGTAGGACTCACCGTCGAGCATCGTGAAACCGGGGTGCACGTCGGTGAGGAACGTGCGCACCGCAGCTGGCAGGGATTCCCAATACGGCGGCGTCGGTCCGGTGTTGAACCGCGGATCCCAACCCACCCAGATGAGCGGATCACCGTCGGCTCCTTCGAAGTAGTACAGCAGCGCGACGCCATCCTCACGCCAGAAGCTGACGCGCACGTCGCGCAGCCGCGTTCGCAGTGCGTCGGCGAAACCCGGCACCATGGCCAGGAAATCGGCATTCCACCGGGCCAGTGCCAGCTGCACACGCTCGGCAGGATCGCCAGATAACGCGATCGCCCCGAACGGACCCGCCATGTCCGGGACCGGGGACTCGAACACCGCCACCTCGTCGGCGGCACACAGCTCCGCCAGCTTGCGCGGCCCGGTGACCGTCGACGGCACCCCGTAATCGAGTTGGTCGAGCGCAGTGGTGTCCCCGGCAGCCGCCGTGGACACCACGTGGTGCAACTTGGCGCGCACGCCTTCCTCCAGCGCCATCTGATTGGCTTGATAGTCGCGGTCGACGCCACGCAGCCACTGAGCGCTGCGGCCGCTCTGCATCCAGTACACCGGACGCGATACCCACTGCATGTTGAACGGCGTGTAGGCCACTCGAGACATCTGCTCGGGGGTCAGCTCGGTGAAGCCGGGGATGTACAGGATTTCGGCGAGCGTGATGATCCGTGCCGCAACCACCGCGGCCTCGAACTTGCCCTTACCGATTGTCGGGGGTACCAACGACGCTTCATCCACGCCATCCAACGTAAGGGCGAAACCGGAGGGCTCCTGACACGAATTTCTTTGTCGGTGGCAGGCGGTACCGTCATGAACGTGGGCGGAGGCCGGTCGCTGAATGCTGCGCCGATGGCCCGAATCATGTTGCACCATAGGATAGTTCACGCGATTTCAGGGTTGCGCCACACCTCGCGACGCGAGTAGTATCGAACATATGTGCGAGGCGGTGTTCGCGATCGATCCCGACGCCACCGAGGCGGCGTTGGTCGATCAACTCGCCGCGATGAGCCGCGCCACCTCCAGCATCGCGGCAGCCCAGGCCCAAGTGACCGCACTGCTGCAAGCCAAGCGCAAAGCACGCGAAGACGCCGAGCACGTGCCGGTGTCTCAGCGCGGCAAGGGCCTCGCCACCGAAATCGGGCTGGCTCGCCAAGCCTCGCCGTGGCACGGCGCCAGGTACCTGAAGATGTCCCGCATCCTGGTCGACGACATGCCTCACACGATGGCCGCACTGGCCCGCGGAATGCTCACCGAGCACCGGGCCATGATCATCGCCGGCCACGCGGAGTGCCTGTCACCCGAGAACCGGCGGGCACTCGACGCCGAACTGTGCGCCGACCCGGCCAAGCTAGAAGGCAAGGGCGACAAGAAGATCCACGCCGACGCCGGGCGCATCGCCTTCCGGCTCGACAGCGAGGCCGTCCTGGCCGCCATGAGTCGCCACCAATGCGACCGCGCCGTCACCGTGCGTCCCGCGCCGCACGGCATGGCATATGTCACCGCACTACTCACCGCCGCCGAAGCCTGTGCCGTGCAGCAGGCACTGCAACAGGATGCGGCCGACGCAGCCGCCGAATCTATCGCCAGCGGCGGCGGACTCGGCAGCCGCGGACAGCTGTTGGCCGACGCGTTCTACCGCCGCACCACCGGTCGCGACGTCGGCGCCGCCGTCCCCATCACCATCAATCTGGTGCTGTCCGACGAAAGCCTGCTGGCCCAGGGCACCGAACCCGCGATCCTCGACGGCTACGGCCCCATCCCAGCGGCCGTGGCGCGCCAGATGATCTGGGCCACGGTGGTCGACCCGGATACCGACGCCGCGGTGCGCAGGCTGTACGCCAACCCGGCCACCGGCAACCTCGTCGCGATGGAATCACGGGCGCGCGCATTCCCGAAGGGCCTCAAGTGGCTCATCAAACTGCGCGACCAAACCTGCCGCACCCCTTACTGCGACGCCCCCATCCGCCACATCGACCACGTCAACCCACACGCCGCCCATGGCGCCACCAGTGCCCACAATGGCCAAGGACTCTGCGAGAGGTGCAACTACACCAAGGAACAGCCCGGGTGGCAGACCAGAACCATCTATGACCAATACGGCCGGCACACGACCGAGGTCATCACACCTACCGGCCGGACCTACCGCAGCACCGCGCCACCGACCCCCACCGGTGCCCGGGTACTCACCAGCGACATCCACGTCGTCAGAATCCACGCTGCCTGAATCGGGGGCACACCAGACGGTAGGTTGGCGCGCATGACCGGGGTCGAGGAGTCGCGGGGTTCGCGGAAAAAAGCGCGAACCTATGCCGCGATCCTGGATGCCGCCGAGGTGCTCTTTCGTGAGCGTGGCGTTCGGGCCACCACGATTGACGACGTGGCCGAACAGGCCGACGTCTCGGTCGGGTCTGTCTACGTGCACTTCAAGAACAAGTCAGGCCTGTATTTGGCACTGGTCGAACGGGCCTTGGACTTGAACGAGAAGGCGATGGCTCGTGTTGCCGAGCAGAACATCGCAAGCCCGCTCGAGCGGGTCCTTGCGGCGGGTGAGGCGTATCTGCGGTTCCACCTCGAGGAGCCGGGGGCGTTCCAGATGATTGCGTTGCGCGTCCTCGAGCCGGGCTCGGGCCAGGACGACCCGGAGGTGGAGAGTCGCATTGCCGATCGCGTCGAAGCCCTTGTCGGTGCCGTACATGCCGACCTGGTGCTGGCAGCGAAGGCGGGCGAGATCCGCGACGATCTGGACCTCGCCCGCGTGATGCGCTTCGTCTGGGGTGCATGGAACGGCGTCATCGCTTTGGCGTTGCGTCAGGATCGCCTACGCGTTGACGACGCCGAGCTCGAACAGACCCTCAACGTGGGCCTGCGACTCCTCAGTGACGCGCTGCGCGTCGACGGCGCACGGCCGTAACAGCGATCCCGACGAACCCGACGGTCGTCGACACGAACGAAACCCCCGCCGCTGCCTGATACTTCTTGTCCTGAAAGAGCTTTGGCTCGAACGCCAGCGGCAGGAACAACATCGCGTTGCTCCACGCACCGGTGGCCAGCGAGCGCTGGACGATCTTCGGGGCGTCAGGGACCGCAAGCCCGAGAGCCACGGTGCAGGTCCCGAGCATGACCAGATCAAGGTGCCATTGCCGCACGCGCTCGGCACTGACGATGCCCAGGCGCTCGGCCTTTTCTTTGTCGGTCATCGCGAGGGTGTAGACCCACCCGGACAGGGCTGCGGCGGCGAGCTCGACGACACCGGAGGTGACGAGCCCGGAGGGACGCGCGCTCACGCGTTGACCTCCTTGCGCCGCGCGGCCTGCGCGCGGTCGTAGAAGCGGCGACCGACCAGGTTCTGGTAGCTCCACGCCGCGGCGGCGATGGTTCCGCGCTGCTGGAGCCAGAACCGGTCGCTGGCATACGTCTCGGTCGTGCGGCCCAACTCGACCTGAGCCATGGCGATGCCTTCACCTTGCTCACGGCTTCGACGGGCGAGGACGCGGCCGGTCTTGTCGACGATCTGAGCGCCGCCCTCGAAGTGGCCTCGATACGTGAACGGGGTTCCGAGGAAGCGGCACTCAACGGTTCCGGCGTGGGCGGCGTGGATGACCGCTGCGCCGACGTGGCGGGCGAAGGTCGCGGGCGCCCGGGTCGCACGAACCTGGTTGCCGGCTTCGAGACGGGTGAGCAACGGCCAGTTGGTCGGCAGGCTCCACCAGCCCGAACCGCCGACGACCAGGTCGATCTGCCCGCCGAGTCGGGCGACGGTCTGCGAGCGCATGAGTTCCCAACACATGGCCACGCCGATGGAATGTTCACCGGCCTCGAAGCGGCCGGGGTCGGTGCCGCCGGTGTAGAGAGCGCTCTCCCACATCGTGGGGAGGTCCTTGTCATGGCGGCCGACGAGGTCGCCGCCGGGACCGTAGAGGAAGAACGCGTTGCGGGTCTCGCCATCGCTGTCGCGAACAATGACGGAGCCGCCGACATGGATGCCGTGTGACTGTGCAAGGCGCGCAAGGAGTTTGGTCGGCTCGCCGTCGGCCGGTGGCGCGTTCTCGGTCAACTCAGGAAGAAAACCGACGCCGGTGGCGAAGAACTCGGGCAGTACCACCCAGCTCGCGCCGTCACCGGCGGCCCGGTTCACGAGACGCTCGCAGTCCTCGAGGTTGTAGTCGATGTCACCGACCTTCGCCTCGGTCTGGACGGCAGCCGCCAGTACCATTTTTGTAGCCTCACTCATAACTGAACGATACTATAAAAATAGTCCGGCGGGCAGCCCCTACACCGCATTGAACGATTTCCGCGCGCCCTACGTGTCAACGGGTATAGGACCGGAAGGACCCTGAGATGCGTACTGCACTAATAACTCTCATTACTCTCGCCGCCACTGCCGCCGTTCTTGCCCCCGCCGCGCCGGCAGCGGCCGAGTCAGCCATCGTCACGATCGGCCAGTTGGAGGCCGAAGGATTCCACGTCAACGTCGACCGGGTCGGCAGCGGGCCGCTCGATCAGTGTGTGGTGACCAGCGTCCGCAACCCGCAGGAGCAGACCAGGCTCATTCGGGTGGACGGTCCCGGCAACCGGGATCAGGTCATCCGCGTGGTGGTCCGCCGGACCATCACCGTGTCGCTGGATTGCAGCAAGTAGCGCGGGCTCAGTGCGCGATGACCGGCAACGTGATCGACGACGGATGCGCCGGGTCGTGCAGGATGGTCTGCGTCGCCACGACGGTCGCCGCGTCGCGCCCGAATGGCGCCCCAGTGTTGGGGTTCGGTGCGAACTGCGGGTAGTCGCTGCTGGAAATCTCCACCCGCACCCGGTCCCCGGCGCTGAGTTGGTAACTGGTGGGCCAGATTTGGATGCGGTACTGGTACGGCTGGCCGGGCACGATGGGCGTCGGCGCTGACAGCGAGTCCCGGAACGACGCCCGCAGAATCCCGTTGTTCAGATTGACGGCCGTCCCGTCGGGCTTGACCACCACCAGCTTGGCCGTGAAATCGGTGTCCACCGCAGATGATTGGGCCCACAGCGTGACGGTGGCCGCCCCGGTGATCTCGGTGGCGTGAGGCACCGGGTCGCCGGTATAGACGAGAACGTCGGAGCGCTGCTCCACGGGTGTCTGATCATAGGGTCCTTGCGGACCGGAACGCGCACCGCAGCACGAGTGCCCGCCCAGGCTCGGAGCCGGGTTCAGCGGGTCGTAGGTGTAGGTGTCGGGCGGCTGCGGTCCGGGCAGGACGGGCTGCAGCTTCCCCTCGCGGTCGGCGATTCCGCCGGCGCCGGATAGGAAGTAGTTGATCCATTGGGTCTGTGGCAGTGGCCAATTGGTGGCCGTCTGCCAGGTGTTGGAGCCCATGGTGAAGTAGTCGACGCGCGGCTTGCCGGCCACACCATTGTCGACTCCCTTGAGGAAGTGGTCGAACCAGGCCAACATCAGCTCATTGATCGGGCTGTTGCCCACTGCCCCAATGTCTTTGAGCATCGGTGCAGGTTCGGAATCGGGGCGGCCCCAGGCCACGTGGTCCCACGGCCCGATCACCAAGCGCTGGTTCGCACGCGCAACGTCATTGCCACCGTGGGCGACCATCCCGGCGAAGTTCTCCACTCCCCCGGCCAGGAAGGCGTCGTACCAACCCTCGAAGTGCAGCACCGGAATGCGCACTGCCGGATACCGGTCGCGGATGCTGAGCTGCTGCCAGAAGGCGTCACGCGTGTTGTGCCGGACCCAGTCGAAATACCACGGCGCCACCGCCGGGTTGTGCGGCTGCATCGGCGGAAGGTCTTGTTGCGGAAGGAAATTCAGCCAGCGGGTCGGGTCGGCTGCAGCATCCCGCAACAGCCGCTCCGCCTCGGTGTCCCGGCGGTTCTGCGCGGCCCCGAGGGCGATCGAATCGATGGCCCACGGCTGCACGAACCCCAGCCGGAACTCGCCGCCCTCGTAGGTCCAGCCGTCGTAGTAGTCGGACGCCGTGTTGGCCGGCGCGATGGTCACCAGATGCGGCGGCGCCGTCACCGCCGCAAGCCACTGCGTCGCACCGACATACGACGACCCGTACATGGCGACCTTGCCGTTGGCCCCGGGCAGTCCGGCTGCCCATTCGACGGTGTCGTAGCCGTCGGCCATGTCGTTGGTGAACTCACTGAACACACCGCCGGAACTGCCCTGACCCCGAACATCTTGAATGACAACGAGATAGCAGTGCGAGGCGAACCAGTCCGGCGGCTGGTAGCGCTCCGGCGAGGTCTGCGCCCCCGCCTTTCCGTACTGCGTGCGCATGAGCAGCACCGGTACGGGGTCAGCGGTCTTCGGGCGGTAGACGTCAGCGCGCAGGACGACGCCGTCGCGCATGGTGGCGCCGACGTCGCGTTGCGTATCGACCGCGCACGGCCCTCGGCCCGCGGCAGCAGGAAACAGCGAGCCCGGCGGGCGGTCCGCACCACAGGCGGCCAACAGCACCAGCATCATCGCGAACACCGCACCGCGGATCAAAGCGCGCACGCTCCCACGCTAGTGCGTCGCCGAAATCGCGTGTGCGCGGACGGTTACGGAAGCCCGCGGCCGCCCGACGTCGTCGTCAGCACCAGGACGTTCTGGTCCCGGTCCAGGAACGCCTGGGTCGCCATGGTGGGGCTGGAGAAGAGCTTGTTCAGCTCGGGGCCCGACAGGTACGGACCATCGGGCAGCTCCGACTGCAGAATCTTCTGCACCATCGGTTGCCGGTCGGTGGCGACCGGGTGGTACTCCGCCAACAGCCGGGTGGTCTCCGCAGGCGACAGTTTGACCACCGCGTCGATCCAGTTCACCTTGCCGGTCAGGCTGGGATCGCCGCTGTTGTTCCAGGTGACCCACACAGCTTCGTCGGGCTTGTGCAGTTGCGGGAACTGCCAGACCAATTGCTGGACGTCGTGCCGGACCATCCCCGGCGGTACCGGCGGGCCCTTGACGGGCTGCGACGTGCCGCCGAAGAAGTCGAGGCTGCCCAGATTCACGCCGTCGCAGCCGGTCAACGCCACCCCGACCAGGGCCAGCAACGCGACGAGCCTTCCCACCGGGTTGTATCGCATGCCTCGACCTCCCATCACGAGGGTGCCCTGATGTGCGGAAATTCTAACTCTGAAACCCGCTGATCAGCAGTTCTTCAGCAAACACTTCAGCGCGTCGCCGGAATCGTAATTATCGCGCATTGCAATATAAGCCGCCACCGCAGGCGCACGCCTCAGCTAATCTCACACCCATCCGCCCCCAGGCGATTACGTCACACCTTTCGCGGGCACGCAAAAGCCCCCAATTCCCTTGAGAATTGGGGGCTTTCGCGTTTGCTCGTGCCGCGAAGGCTACTTAGTAGCGGTAGTGCTCCGGCTTGTACGGGCCTTCGACGTCCACGCCGATGTACTCGGCCTGGTCCTTCGACAGCTTGGTCAGCGTGCCGCCGAGAGCCTCGACGTGGATGCGCGCGACCTTCTCGTCGAGGTGCTTGGCCAGGCGGTAGACCTCGTTGTCGTACTCGTCGTTCTTGGTCCACAGCTCGATCTGGGCGATGACCTGGTTGGAGAACGAGTTCGACATCACGAACGACGGGTGGCCGGTCGCGTTGCCCAGGTTCAGCAGACGCCCCTCGGACAGCACGATGATCGACTTGCCGGTCTCACCGAAGGTCCACAGGTCGACCTGCGGCTTGATGTTCAGCTTGGTGGCGCCGGACTTCTCGAGCGCTGCCATGTCGATCTCGTTGTCGAAGTGGCCGATGTTGCCCAGGATGGCCTGGTTCTTCATGGCCTTCATGTGGTCGAGCAGGATGATGTCGTAGTTGCCCGTCGCGGTGATGACGATGTCGGCCTGGGCGATGCCCTGCTCGACGGTGACGACGTCGAAGCCGTCCATCAGCGCCTGCAGCGCGTTGATCGGGTCGATCTCGGTGACCGCGACGCGCGCGCCCTGTCCGGCCATCGACTCCGCACAGCCCTTGCCGACGTCGCCGTAGCCACAGATCAGCACCTTCTTGCCACCGATCAGCACGTCGGTGCCGCGGTTGATGCCGTCGATCAGCGAGTGGCGGGTGCCGTACTTGTTGTCGAACTTGCTCTTGGTGACCGAGTCGTTGACGTTGATGGCCGGGAAGACCAGCTCACCCGCGGCGGCGAACTGGTACAGGCGCAGCACGCCGGTGGTGGTCTCCTCGGTGACACCCTTGACCGACTCGGCGATCTTGGTCCACTTGGTCTTGTCGTTCTCGAAGCCGTTGCGCACCAGCTCGAGGAAGACCTTCCACTCGGCCGAGTCGTCTTCTTCAGCGGGCGGCACGACGCCGGCCTTCTCGTACTGCGCACCGCGCAGCACCAGCATGGTGGCGTCGCCGCCGTCGTCCAGGATCATGTTGCAGGGCTCGCCGTCCCAGGTGAGCATCTGCTCGGCGCACCACCAGTACTCCTCCAGCGTCTCGCCCTTCCAGGCGAAGACCGGGGTGCCCTGGGGCTCCTCGGGGGTGCCGTGCGGGCCGACGACGATGGCCGCGGCGGCATGGTCCTGGGTGGAGAAGATGTTGCACGACGCCCAGCGGACCTCTGCGCCGAGCGCGGTCAGCGTCTCGATGAGCACCGCGGTCTGCACGGTCATGTGCAGCGAGCCGGAGATGCGTGCGCCCTTGAGCGGCTGCACGTCGTGGTACTCGCGACGCAGCGCCATCAAGCCGGGCATCTCGTGCTCGGCGAGGCGAATCTCCTTGCGGCCGAACTCGGCTTCGGACAGGTCGGCGACCTTGTAGTCGATGCCGTTACGGACGTCTGCCTTCAATTCCGTCATGGATTAGAGCCCCATTCATTCGTCAGTTGCCTGTGCGTGCGCCAAAGCGCACCGGAGTGACCCCATGGCCTGCGGGCTCGCGGGACAGGCACCAAGAAAACTGCTCGCATGGCGCGCTGACGGCTACGGAGTATCCGTACTACCGTAACGGTCGGCGAACGGCGTCATGAGCCGGGCCAGGTCAGCGGCCACATCGTGGTCCGCTTCCGGCGGCATTGACACGTAACTGATCGCCAGCCGGACGATCGCCCGGGCCAGCACCCCGGCGTCTTCGTCGGAAGTCCGCACCCAGCTACTGCGGAAAATCTCGGTCAGGCGCGCAGAACAATGCGAAATGATCGGCGCGCTGTCGGTGGTGATGATCTGCAGCAGGTCCGGCTTGGCGACGCCGGTCAGCAACGAGATGACCAGCGGGTCGGACGCCGACTCGGTGAAAAACATCCGGAAGCCCTGCAGGAACGCCGCGTGGATGTCACCGACGTTGGCGTAGATGGAGTGCTCGACAGCGTCGACCAGGCGGTCGGCGAGGCGCATCGCGTAACCCTCGGCCAGGCCCTGACGCGAGCCGAACTCGTTGTAGATGGTCTGCCGACTGATGCCGGCGGCGCGGGCGACGTCGGAGAGCGTGATGGACGACCAGTCCTTGGCCAGCAACAGCTCTCGCATGCCGTCCAGGATCGAGTGCCGCAGCAGGACCCGCGAGGCCTCGGCGTACGGCACGCGAGGTGCCGCGGGGCGCGGCACCTCGGGTCCGTCGGGTACTGCGGCGGCGGCGGTCACGACGCCACGACCTCCACCATGTCGAAATCGGCCTTGGCGGCGCCGCAGTCCGGGCAGCTCCAGTCTTCGGGGATGTCGGCCCAGCGGGTGCCGGGCGCGATGCCGTCCTCCGGCCAGCCCTTCTCCTCGTCGTACTCGAAGCCGCACTGCAGGCAGACGAACTTCTTGAACGGCTCACTCATTGGTTCACTCCCACCTGTTCGAAATCGACCTTCTCGCGGACCGCACAGTCGGGGCAGCACCACTCGTCGGGGACATCATCCCACGCCGTGCCGGCCGGAAACCCTTCACGCGGAGCCCCTTTGGCCTCGTCATAGACATAACCACAGCCCGGGCAAGCGTATGAACTCATACTCAGGCCACCCCGTACTTGGCCATCACCTTGTTCCGCACCCGCGGGTGGACGTTGACCTTGGTGATGTCGCCGTCGTAGTGCTCGATGACCCGGTGGTCCATCATCCGGCGCCACAGCGGCGGGATGTAGGTCAGGCCGATCAGAGTGGCGTAGCCACTGGGCAGGTTCGGGGCGCCGTCGATGCTGCGCAGCGTCTGGTAGCGACGCGTCGGGTTGGCGTGGTGGTCACTGTGCCGCTGCAGGTGGTACAGGAACAGGTTGGTGACGATGTGGTCGGAGTTCCAGCTGTGCACCGGCGCGCAGCGCTCGTAGCGTCCGCTCTCGGTCTTCTGCCGCAGCAGGCCGTAGTGCTCCAGGTAGTTGACCGACTCCAGCAGGCTGAATCCGTAGATGCCCTGGATCAGGACGAACGGGATGAGCGCCGGGCCGAACACCGCGATCAGGACGCCGAAGAACACCAGCGACATGAGCCACGCGTTGAGGACGTCGTTCTTGAGGTAGGTGCGGGGATCCCACGGGCTGCGTCCGAGGCGACGGATGCGCTGGGCCTCCAGCTCGACCGAGGACTTCAGGGCACCCCACACCGTGCGCGGCAGGAACTCCCAGAAGGTCTCACCGAAGCGGGCCGACGCGGGGTCTTCCGGGGTGGCGACGCGGACGTGGTGACCGCGGTTGTGCTCGATGTAGAAGTGGCCGTAGAACGTCTGGGCCAGGGTGATCTTGGCCAGCCAGCGCTCCAGGTTCTCCTTCTTGTGCCCCATCTCGTGCGCGGTGTTGATACCGACGCCACCGAGCACGCCGACCGACAGTGCGACGCCGAGCTTGGCCCACCAGGCCAGCCCGCCTTCGAAGCCGAGCCAGCTCAGGTCCTTGGCGGTGAACAGGTACGCGCCCATGATGACGCTGGCGTACTGGAACGGGATGTAGACGTAAGTGCAGTAGCGGTAGTACTTGTCGTTCGCCAGCTGGTCCATCATCTCGTCGGGCGGGTTCTCCCCGTCGGGCCCGAACTTCAGGTCGAGGATCGGCAGCAGCACATAGAGCAGGCCGGGGCCGATCCACAGCGGCACCTGCGCCAACGCGTGCCATCCCGCCTGGTTCAGTGCCCAGATCAGCGGGAGCATCACGAACAGCGCCGTGGGCGCGATCAGGCCCATGAGCCACAGATGACGCTTGCGATCACGCCACTGCTCAACGTTGACGTCGGATACCTCGACTGACACGGGTCCACCTCCATTGGTTTGCCGACAACTTGTGATCTTGACTATAGACCGCAGTTTGTCGCCGGTCTAGACATTAGAGGCGATTTTGTAAAACGACTTGTGGCAGCCGTCACCGCTGCAGGTGACTGCGGGTTTTGTCGGCGTCAGCCGCGGTACAGGTCGGGCTCGATGTAGATTATGCGAGCGTTGGGGACCGCAGCGCGGATCGCGACCTCGGCGGCGTCGATCGTCGTGGCGACGGTCTCCAGGTCGGTCTCCGGGGCCAGCGCGACCTTCACACCGACGAGCATCTCCTCCGGCCCCAGGTACTGGGTCCGCAGGTGGATGACGCGGTCGATGTGCGCCGTCTGCTCCAGCGCGCTGCGGATGCTGCCGGTCTCGTCGACGGTCGCGCCTTCACCGATCAGCAGGCTCTTCATCTCGACCATCAGCACCACCGCGATGATGCCGAGCAGCACACCGATGGCCGCCGTGCCGATGCCGTCCCACACCGGGTCGCCCGTCAGCATCGACAAGCCGACGCCGCCCAGGGCCAGCACCAGACCAATCAGCGCGCCGGTGTCCTCCAGCAGCACCACCGGCAGCTCCGGGTTACGCGAGGTCCGGATGAACCGCCACCAGCTGCCGGACCCCTTGAGCGGACGCGATTCCTTCACCGCCGTGTAGAAGCTGAAACCCTCGAGCCCGATCGCGACGACCAGGATGGCGACGGCGACGATCGGCGAGGACAGCGGCTCGGGGTGGCTGATCTTGTGATAGCCCTCGTACAGCGCGAACATGGCACCGAGGCTGAACAGCACCAGCGCCACCACGAACGAATAGAAGTAGCGGCTGCGGCCATAACCGAACGGATGCAGATGGTCGGCATCCTTGCGCGCCTGCCGCTGCCCCCACAGCAGCAGCCCCTGGTTGGACGTGTCCGCCAGCGAGTGCACCGACTCCGCGAGCATCGACGAACTACCGGTGATCAGAAAGCCGACGAACTTCGCCGCCGCGATCCCGGCATTGGCCAACAGCGCCGCGACAATCGCGCGCGCACTCCCCGAGGCCGACATGACCTGCCCTTTCGTAGGTTTTTTAGATCCCTACCGTCGCACGGAACACCGTCGACGGCTCTTCGGCCACCAGCCGCACAGGTCCCTCCCCGGCGGCGATCCAGGCGGCGGCCCCCTGGTTCAGGGTCAGCTCACCACCCGCGGAATGCACCTGCACCCGGCCCTGCGTGCCCAGCAGAATCTGCGGGCCGGCGTGCTCCTTGGGCACCTCGACCGCACTGCCCACCCGGTCGTCGCCGATCCGCAGGATCGACACCGCGAACTCCGGTGCGGGCGTGTCGAACACCTCCTCGACGCCGGCGGTCGAGCCATGCTCGGCCGGCCGCGGGCGGATCGGCCGACCATCGGTCGGGGTGAAGTCGAGTACGCGAAGAAGTTCGGGCACATCCACGTGCTTGGGTGTCAGGCCACCGCGTAACACGTTGTCGGAGTTGGCCATGACCTCGAACCCCAGGCCGTGCAGATAGGCGTGCAGATTGCCGGCAGGCAGATAGATGCCCTCCCCCTCGACCAGGCTGATGCGGTTGAGCAGCATGGCGGCCAGCACTCCGGCATCGCCCGGGTACCGCTCGCCGAGTTCGAGTACGGTCTTGGCCTCGGCCGCGAATTCCGTTGCCCCCGAACGGATGTAGTTCACCGCGCCGTCGAGCACGGCCGGCACCAGCACGTCGAGATCGGGCTGTGGCAAGGTGATCCAGGTGGTGAACACGGCCCGCAGCCCGGCCCCGTCCGACTGGCCGGCCAGCAGGTTGATGTACGGATCGAGGTCCGACACCGCCAGTGCCCGCATCAACTCGACGGTGCGGACCACCGGCCGGAATCCGGCGAGCGCCTCGAACGGGCCAAGGGCCACGATCAACTCGGGTTTGTGGCTGCGGTCCCGGTAGTTGCGATTACGCGCGTTGACGGCAATACCTTGGCGCTCTTCACGATTGAAGCCCTCGGCGGCCTGCTCGGCACTGGGGTGCGCTTGCAGCGACAGCGGTTCGTCTGCGGCCAGCACCTTCGCCAGGAACGGCAACACCTCACCGAACCGGGCCCGGACCTCAGGCCCCAGCTCGCCGCCGGGATCGGCCCGGATGACGTCGAGCAGCGACACCTCGCCGTCGGCGGTCTCCAGCCGCGCCGGGTCCCCCGGGTTCGCACCCAACCACAGTTCAGCCTCGGGATGCGCTGTGGGACTGGGCCTTCCAGCGAAATCGGCCAAGGCGGTACGCGACCCCCAGGCGTAGTTCCTGACCGCGCCTCGTAGCAGATGCACTATGTCTAACCTCGAACCAGTTTCAGGTACACGGCCGTCATCTCGAGCCGTACCGCCAGCATCGCGATCTGTTGTTCCAAGCGGCTACCCGGCACCTGCAGCCCCGCGTCGGGCACGTCGTCGGCGCTGAGCACGTCGACGTCACCACCGAGGGCGTCCATCCGGGCGATCACGCCGGGGCGCTCCTCGTCGGCACACAGCACCACGGTGCGGACCCGGGCCGGCACGGGCCCGTCGATCTCGGGATCGTGGAAAAGCGAGTCCTCGTAAGACATTTCGACGGTCTGCCGGCCGAGCCCGCCGTGCAACGCCACCAGCGCGTCGGCGCCGCCGGTCGCGGTCACCAGTTGATGGGCGACCCGCAGCAGCACCGTCGCGGCATGGCGGACCAGCGCCAGCATGGCCGCGCCCTCCCCGGCCAGCACCACCTGCCGGCCGGACATCCGCTCGGCCAGGTTCTTGGCCGGGTTGGTGAAGATCTCGCGGGCCGCGCTGTTGCGCAGGGCCTCGGCGTCCAACTCGTCGGCCAGGGCATCCAGATCGATGCGCAGTGCCGGGTCGACGACCATCATGGTCGCGAGCCCCGCGGCCAGGTACCGGGTGAGGCCGAAGTCGTCGGGCACCGACAGCCGCGGCGGCAGCACCACCGCACGGCCGGCGGCGGCGTCGCGCAACGGACCGTCGTTGGGCGCCACCACGATCACGCGGGCACCGCGGCGCACGCCGGTCGCGACTGCGGTCACCAGCGCCGGGTCGGCCGCATCGTCGCCCGCCACGATCACGACGTCGAGTGCGCCGATCCATGGCGGCACATCCGGGGTGACCACCAGCGGGATCGACGACGTCGCCCCCAGTGCCGCGGCCAGCACGGCCCCGGCCGCGCCGGGTGCTCCGGACGCACCGCGTCCGCACACCCAGGTGACGGTGCGCGGACGTTGATCGGAGCGCAGCTCGTCGAGTTCGCCTTCAGTGAGTGCCGCGGCGACCGCGCGGGTCTGCGCGCCGGCCATCGACGCCGCCCGCAGCAGGCCGTCGCGGTCGGCCGCGATCAGGCCGTCGACATCGTCGAGGTCCAGGGTCGCCGGGGCGGCACTCATGGCGTCGACTCGCCGGTGCGCCCGCTGACCGCCTTGATCTGTGCCGCGATGTGCTCGACGATCTGGTCGACCTCCGCGCCGGTGCGGGATTCGACGTTGAGCCGCAGCAGCGGTTCGGTGTTGGAGGTGCGCAGGTTGAACCAGCGCCCGTCGCCGAGGTCGACGGTCACGCCGTCGAGTTCGTCGGTCGACACGATCTCGCTGCCGTACGAGGTGATGACCGCCTGGACGCACGCCGGTGCGTCGGCGACGGTGAAGTTGATCTCGCCGGACGCCTCGTACCGCTGGTACTTGGCCATCAGCTCGGACAGCGGACGGTCCTGCTCCCCGAGGGCGGCCAGCACGTGCAGTGCGGCGAGCATGCCGGAGTCGGCACCCCAGAAATCGCGGAAGTAGTAGTGCGCCGAATGCTCGCCGCCGAAGATCGCGTTGCTCTCGGCCATCAGGGCCTTGATGTACGAGTGGCCGACGCGCGAGCGCACTGCCTTACCGCCGCGCTCGGCGATCAGTTCGGGCACCGCACGCGAGGTGATGAGGTTGTGGATGACGGTCGCGCCGGCCTCGCGGGTCAGCTCGCGATCGGCGACCAGCGCCGTCACGGCCGACGGCGACACCGGGTCGCCCTTCTCGTCGACGACGAAGCAGCGGTCGGCGTCACCGTCGAAGGCCAGACCGATGTCGGCGCCGTTGTCGATGACGTGCTTCTGCAGGTCCACCAGGTTGGCCGGGTCCAGCGGGTTGGCCTCGTGGTTGGGGAACGTGCCGTCGAGTTCGAAGTACAACGGCAACAAGGCGATCGACGCGACGGTGCCCAGCACCTCCGGAGTGGTGTGCCCGCCCATGCCGTTTCCGGCGTCGACCGAGACCCGCAGCGGACGCAGCCCCGAGACGTCGACCAGCGAACGCAAGAAGGTGCCGTACTCGGCGAGCACGTCGCGATCCTCAACCGTGCCGGCGGCGCCGTCGTGACCGGGCACGCCGCCGATGACCTCATCGCTGATGTCCGTCAGACCAGTGTCCTTGCCGACGGGCTTCGCCCCGGCGCGGCACAGCTTGATGCCGTTGTAGGCCGCCGGGTTGTGGCTGGCCGTGAACATGGCGCCCGGGCAGTCGAGCAGGCCCGAGGCGAAGTAGAGCTGATCGGTCGACGCCAACCCGATCCGGACCACGTCCAGACCCTGCGCGGTGACCCCGCTGGCGAACGCCGCGGCCAATGACGGTGAGCTGGGCCGCATGTCGTAACCGACCGCCACGCGGGTGGCGCCCTCGGCACGCATCAGCCGGGCGAACGCACCGCCGACGTCGGCGACAAACGACTCGTCGATCTCCTCGCCGACCAGCCCGCGTACGTCATATGCCTTGATAACGCGCTGTACAGAGGCAGCAGGCCGAGACATAGCCCTCCCGATCTCATCGTTTGCAGACCACTGCATACCGAGGGTCTGTGACAGTCAGCCTATCGGCTGGCGCATCTGCCCGGGGACGGTCGGTGGGGTTCGGCAGGAGTTGGGGCGCTAACCCTCAGGAGGGTCCGGCAACACTCGCAGATGGCCGCGGCGTCGTCCATTGGGTTGCCCGCCGTGCTGCGTGCGCGGGGCGGGCGGTGCCATGACCGCGCCACCCTGCGCTCCGGCGTGGCTGCCGGGGGGCGGATCGCTGAAACCTGTTGGGATACCGCCGCGAGACGGCGAGTCGCGACCTTCGCGCACCGCGTCGGCGAGCGCGACGAGGTCGTCATCGTCCGAAGGCGTGGGCAGCGGACCCGCATGGCGGACCAACTCCCACCCGCGGGGCGCGGTGATGCGGCTGGCGTGCGACACACACAGGTCCCACGAATGCGGCTCCGACACGGTCGCCAACGGACCTACGACTGCCGTGGAATCCGAATAGACAAATGTCAGCGTCGCCACGGCGTAGTGCGGGCAACCTGGCCGGCAGCAGCGACGGGGAACATTCACTCGGCGAGATTATCGCGCCGCCGACGCGCCCACTGCCGGACACGCGCGTCGTGGGTACGTCGATCTCCAACCGTTACTATCGGCCGATGGCCCACTCGCGTGTGCGCCGCCGTCGCGGCATGCGCGGCCCGCTACTCCCCCCGACCGTTCCCGGATGGCGCAGTCGCGCCGAACGATTCGACATGGCGGTGCTGGAGGCCTACGAACCCATCGAGCGCCGCTGGAGCAGCCGGGTGTCCGGGCTCGATGTCGCAGTCGATGAGATTCCGCGGATCTCCCCCAAGGATCCCGATGCCATCCAGTGGCCGCCCGAGGTGATCGCCGACGGGCCGGTGGCGCTGGCGCGGCTCATCCCGGCCGGGGTGGATGTTCGGGGGAATTCGACACGGGCGCGAGTTGTGTTGTTCCGCAAGCCCATTGAGCGGAGGGCGAAGGACTCCGTTGACCTCGCCGACCTGTTGCACGAAATTCTCGTGGCGCAGGTAGCCACGTATCTCGGCGTTGAACCATCGGTGATCGACCCGACCATGCTGGACGACTGACAGGCCGGTCGACCTACCCGCGAGCGCGGTGCGTCAGATGACGCCGCGCTTGATCCGCCGGCGCTCGCGCTCCGACAGACCGCCCCAGATGCCGAAGCGCTCGTCATGCGCCAGGGCGTACTCGAGGCACGCGTCGCGCACCTCGCAGCCCAGGCAGATGCGCTTGGCTTCCCGGGTCGAGCCACCCTTCTCGGGGAAGAACGCTTCAGGGTCAGTTTGCGCGCACAGGGCACGCTCCTGCCACTGGTCTTCCGTGAGCTCGGGCTCGTTGTCGATGTGTTCGGGCACCAGACTCAGCTGCGGCCGTCCGGCGACGACGTGCTGGACAGGTCCGGTGTTCGTGTGCGGTGCGGTCCCAACAGAGCCGAGCATCCGCCCATCGAATTGAACGACATGATCGAAATCAGCGTGTTCGTAAGACATTTGCCGCCTCCTCCCCTGCTTTACGTAGTTTTCAAAACGGAGTCCAACTACTTGCCCTGCGTGCCGTCAGTGGCGCTCAAAATTCGAACATACGGTCGAATCTCAGTCTGCTGCACCGGAACCGGTAAACAAACCGGGAATGACACTGGTGTGATTACACACGGGTTAGCTGCCATGGTCAAGCGGATGAAGCGCATTTCCTACCATCTTGTGACCTGTTTACGGCGCGTCGTTATCGCGGCGTGTCGCGATAGTGACCAATAACACGCTGCCGCACAACGCACTTGAAAATTGCGATAGCCGATACGCCTGTTACTCAAGTGAATACTGAGGTTTAAAGTTTGCTGCGCGCCAAATTGCCTTTCCGGGCGCGTCATTCCACCCGGCCGTCATCGCCTAGGGTGAGTCGACGTGAAGGTGACGGTTCTGGTCGGTGGCGTCGGCGGCGCTCGTTTTCTGCTCGGCGTCCAGAAACTTCTGGGGTTGGGTCAATTCGCCGAACCCGGCACAAACTCCTCGGACCCCTCGCCCCACGAGCTCACCGCGATCGTCAACGTCGGTGACGACGCCTGGATGTACGGCGTCCGCATCTGCCCCGACCTCGACACGTGCATGTACACCCTCGGCGGCGGCATCGACCCCGAACGCGGCTGGGGCCACCGCGACGAGACCTGGCACGCCAAGGAAGAGCTCGCCGCGTACGGCGTGCAGCCGGACTGGTTCGGGCTCGGCGACCGCGACCTGGCCACCCACCTGGTGCGCACCCAGATGTTGCGGGCCGGCTATCCGCTGTCCCAGGTGACCGAGGCCTTGTGCGACCGCTGGCAGCCCGGCGCCCGGCTGCTGCCGGCCAGCGACGACCGCAGCGAAACCCACGTGGTGGTAACCGATCCCGAAACCGGCAACCAGCGCGCCATCCACTTCCAGGAGTGGTGGGTTCGCTACCGCGCCCAAATCCCCACCCACAGCTTCGCGTTCATCGGCACCGAGAAGGCCACCGCCGCACCGGGAGTCGCCGACGCCATCGCCGGTGCCGACGTGGTGCTGCTGGCCCCCTCGAATCCGGTCGTCAGCATCGGTTCGATCCTCGCCGTGCCCGGCCTGCGCCGCGCGCTGCGGTCCACGCCCGCACAGGTGATCGGGTACTCCCCGATCGTGGCCGGAAAACCGTTGCGCGGGATGGCCGATGACTGCCTCAAGGTGATCGGCGTCGACAGCACCTCGGAAGCCGTGGGCACGCACTACGGCGCCCGCGGTACGACCGGCATCCTCGACGGCTGGCTGATCGACGAGGGCGACCACGCCGAGATCGAAGGCGTCAACGTCAAAGCCGTGCCGCTGTTGATGACCGACCCGTCGGCCACGGCCGAGATGGTCCGGGCCGGACTGCAACTCGCCGGAATCCAGCTGTGACCGAACGCGCCGAAGTGAGTGAACACGGCGCCGCGGCCGCCATCGAAATCCTGCCCGTGCCAGGGCTGCCCGAATTCCGCCCGGGTGACGATGTGGCCGCCGTCATCGCCGCCGCCGCCCCCTGGCTGCGCGACGACGACGTGCTGGTCGTCACCAGCAAGGTGCTCTCCAAGTCCGAGGGCCGCATCGTCGCCGCACCGACCGACCCCGACGAGCGGGACGCCCTGCGGCGCAGGCTGATCGACGACGAGGCCGTGCGCGTACTGGCCCGCAAGGGCCGCACCCTGATCACCGAGAACGCCATCGGCCTGGTCCAGGCCGCCGCCGGTGTCGACGGATCCAATGTCAGCACAACCGAATTGGCCCTGCTGCCGGTCGACCCGGACGGCAGCGCGGCCCGGCTGCGCACCGGCCTGGCCGAGCGGCTCGGCGTCACCGTCGCCGTCGTCGTCACCGACACCATGGGCCGGGCCTGGCGCAACGGTCAGATCGATGCCGCCATCGGCGCGGCGGGACTGGCTGTGCTGCACGGCTATTCCGGTGTCCAGGACACCCATGGCAACGAATTACTGGTGACGGAGGTCGCCATCGCGGACGAGATCGCGGCCGCCGCCGACCTGGTCAAGGGCAAGCTCACCGGTATCCCCGTCGCCGTCGTGCGGGGCCTGTCGCCGCGCGACGACGGCTCGAACGGCCGGACCCTGGTGCGCGCCGGTCAGGACGACCTGTTCTGGCTGGGCACCGAGGAAGCACTGGCGTTGGGCCGCAGGCAGGCTCAGCTGATGCGTCGTTCGGTGCGCACGTTCAGCGCCGAGCCGGTCGCACCGGAACTCATCGAGGAATCCGTCGCCGAGGCCCTGACCGCGCCCGCACCGCACCACACCCGCCCGGTCCGCTTCGTCTGGGTGCAGGACCACGACACGCGGATCCGGTTGCTGGACCGCATGAAGGACAAGTGGCGTACCGACCTGACCGGCGATGGCCGGCCCGCCGATTCGGTCGACCGGCGCGTGGGACGCGGCCAGATCCTCTACGACGCACCGGAACTCGTCATCCCGTTCCTGGTTCCCGATGGCGCACACAGCTATCCGGACGCGGCCCGCACCGACGCCGAGCACACCATGTTCACCGTCGCGGTGGGCGCCGCGGTGCAGGGGCTGCTGGTGGCCCTGGCCGCGCGGGATGTCGGCAGCTGCTGGATCGGGTCGACGATCTTCGCCGCCGACCTGGTGCGCGCCGAGCTCGACCTGCCGGCCGACTGGGAACCGCTTGGCGCCATCGCCATCGGCCATCTGCCGGAGACCGACGAGCCACGGGCACCGCGGGAGCCGGTATCCACCGACGAGCTCTTGATCCGCCGATGAGCGACACCCTGCGCGCCTCCGTTGTGGCAGCGCTGCGCGACTGGCCGGCCCCGGATGCTGACCAGGACACGTTGCGGCACGCTGTCGCGGCGTTCGTCGCAGCCCGGCCCGACGCCTGCCGGCGGGCCTGCGAGCCCGGGCACATCACCGCGTCGGCGCTGGTGCTCGATCACACCCGGACCAAGGCCCTGCTCACCCTGCACCCGCGGTTGGGCCGCTGGGTGCAACTCGGCGGCCATTGCGAGGACGTCGACACCGACATCCGGGCCGCCGCACTGCGTGAGGCCACCGAAGAGTCCGGCATCACCGGATTGGCGATCGCCGAGTTGCCCGCCGCGCTGCACGTGCATGCGCTGACCTGCTCACTGGGCGTCCCGACCCGGCATCTCGACGTGCAGTACCTGGCCGTCGCGCCAGAGCACGCCGAAATTCATTGCAGTGACGAATCACTGGATCTGCGGTGGTGGCCCCTGGACGCGCTCCCGGACCCCGACCCCGGCCTGGAACGGCTCGCGCGGGCCGCTCAGACGTCCGTCGAGTAACGAATACCGCCGTCGGGGATGGTGACCCCCGGCCACACCCGCGCACCGCGCAGCAGCTCGCACCGGGCGCCGATGTTGGCACCGTCACCGATCACGCCGTCGCGGATCAGCGCCCGCGGGCCGATCCGGGCGCCGAACCCGATGATGGACCGCTCAATCACCGACCCGGCCTCGATCTTGACGCCGTCGAAGATCACCGCACCGTCCAGCCGGGCACCGGCGCCGATCTCGGCGCCGCGGCCCACCACGGTCCCGCCGATCAACAACGCACCGGGCGCCACCGCGGCACCCTCGTGCACCAGGCTCTCGCCGCGGTGCCCGTCGAGCACCGGCGACGGCGCGATACCGCGCACCAGATCCGCTGAGCCACGGACGAAGTCGTCGGGCGTACCCATGTCACGCCAGTAGCTGGCGTCGACGTAACCGCACACCTTGAAACCGTCGGACAGCAGCTTGGGGAACACCTCACGTTCCACCGACACCTCACGGCCGGTGGGGATCTCGTCGATCACCTCACGCTGGAACAGGTAGCAGCCCGCGTTGATCTGGTCGGTCGGCGGGTCCTGCGTCTTCTCCAGGAACGCCGTCACCACACCGTCGGAATCGGTTGGCACACAACCGAACGCCCGCGGGTCACTCACCCGCACCAGGTGCAGCGTGACATCGGCCTGCCGCTCGAGGTGGCTGGTCAGCATCGCGCGGAGGTCCAGGCCGGAGAGCACGTCACCGTTGAACACCATGGCGGTCCGGTGGCGCAGCTTGGGCGCGACGTTGGCGATACCGCCACCGGTGCCCCGGGCCTCCTCCTCCACCACGTACTCGATCTCGAGGCCCAGCTTGGAACCGTCGCCGAATTCCTCCTCGAACACCTCCGCCTTGTAGGAGGTGCCCAGCACCACGTGGCGGATGCCCGCGGCAGCGATCCGCGCGAGCAGGTGGGACAGGAACGGCACACCAGCGGTCGGCAGCATCGGCTTGGGCGCCGAGAGGGTCAGCGGGCGCAGCCGGGTGCCCTGCCCACCCACCAGGATGACCGCGTCGACGTCAACCGGATTCACCGCGTCACTCAACTCGCGTCCTTTCACCATGACTGAAGATGTTTGCGCCGATGCAAGCCCCCGCCACCATCGGTCGTCGCAGGTAGCCTAGTTTGCCCGACGGCGCTTACGCCTGGAATTGCCCACCACTGCGCGTTCGCGGGCACCGAGGGCCGATTTGATGGTCCATCGCAGCGGGGCCTGCCACCAGCGCGGATGCCGGTCGGCCAGGAATGTATAGGTGCTGCGGTGGTGCGCGGCCAGGTTGCGGGCCGGGTCACGTCCGGTGGAATGTCCCTTGTCGTGCAGGATTTCGGCGGCCGGGACGTACACGTTCTGCCAGCCCCCACGTGCCAGCCGGTCGCCCAGGTCGACGTCCTCCATGTACATGAAGTAGTTCTCGTCGAATCCGCCGATCTGCCGGAACGCCTTGGTGCGCAACAACAGACACGAACCCGACAACCAGCCGACCGCGCGTTCGCTCGGCTCCAGCCGGTCCTGGCGGTAGGCCGCCGTCCACGGGTTGGATTTCCAGAACGGACCGACCACGGCATGCATGCCGCCGCGGATCAGGCTCGGCTGATGCCGGGCCGATGGGTAGACCGAGCCGTCGGGGTCGCGGATCAGCGGTCCCACCGAGCCGGCTGCCGGCCATCGCGCCGCACCGGCGAACAGCTCGTCGATGCTGTGCGGGCCCCATTGCACGTCCGGGTTGACCACCACGAAGAACTCCTGGTCGACGACGCTGTCGGGCGTGTCCAGGTAGGCCGCCACCGCGCGGTTCACCGCGGTGCCGTAGCCGAGGTTGCCGCCGGTACGGAACAACTCGACATCGGCATACCGGTGCAGGGCCGCCTCGGGGGCACCGTCGGTCGATCCGTTGTCGGCCATCACCACCAGCAGCTTGCGTTCGGTTGCGTGCGCCAGCGTCTTCAGGAAACGGTCCAGATGCGGGCCGGGTGAATAGGTCACCGTCACCACGAGCAGCGGGCGGTCCGGCACAGGTGATCTGTCGGACTGCGTCCTCGGCGGTCCGGAAGGCTCCTCGATCACGGGCTAGAGGTTAGCGGGCCGACGGCCGTACCCGCACCACGGTGTGACCCGCCGAACCCCGGGCTACCGGCCACGGCAACCGCTCACCAGTAGCCTGTCCTGGTGCCAGGTCGACTGTTCCGCATCCTCGCCGTCATGATGACGGTGCTCGTGACGGTGGGCACCGGCTTGGCCTGGAGCAGCCTGCGTTCGCTGGAATCGGGCATCAACCGCATCAGTGCCGCGGCCCTCGGCGGTGGGGGCGACGACGGTGCCGTCGACATCCTGCTGGTGGGCATGGACAGCCGCACCGACGCGCACGGAAACCCCTTGTCAGAGGACGAACTCGCGACGCTGCGGGCCGGCGACGACGTGTCCACCAACACCGACACCATCATCCTGGTGCGCATCCCCAACAACGGGCGCTCGGCCACCGCCATCTCCATCCCGCGCGACTCCTATGTGCAGTCGCCGGGTCTGGGCAAGACCAAGATCAACGGCGTCTTCGGTCAGGTGAAGCTCGAGAAGATGAAGGAACTCGTCGAGCAGCAGGGCGAGGACGCGGCCACCGCGGAACCGAAGGCCGTCGAGGCCGGACGCGAAGCGCTGATCAAAACCGTGGCAAAGCTCACAGGCGTCACCGTCGATCACTACGCCGAGGTCGGGTTGCTGGGCTTCGCCTTGATCACCGACGCGCTCGGCGGCGTCAACGTGTGTCTCAAGAACGCCGTCGACGAACCGTTGTCGGGGGCCAACTTCCCGGCCGGCTGGCAGAAGCTCAACGGCCCTCAGGCCCTGAGCTTCGTGCGGCAGCGCCACGATCTGCCCCGCGGCGACCTGGACCGGGTGACCCGTCAGCAGGTGTTCATGGCGTCGCTGGCACACGACATCATCTCCGGGCAGACCCTGTCCAGCCCCAGCACCCTGAGCCGGCTGCGCCAGGCCGTGCAGCGGTCCGTGGTGCTGTCCGACGGTTGGGACATCATGGATTTCGTCCAGCAGATGCAGAAGCTGGCGGGCGGCAACGTGGCATTCGCCACCATCCCGGTGCTGGCCGAGGACGGCTGGAGCGACGACGGCACCCAGAGCGTCGTGCGGGTCGATCCCTCGGAGGTGCAGGAGTGGGTGGCCGGTCTGCTCAAGGACCAGGCCGACGGCAAGACCGAGAAGCTGGCCTACACGCCCGGCAACACCACCGTCGACGTGGTCAACGACAGTGACATCAACGGACTGGCCGCGGCGGTGTCGGAGGCACTCACCGCAAAGGGCTTCGTCGCAGGCAAGATCGGCAACAACGAGGCCGACCACGTGACATCGAGCCAGATCCAGGCCGCGAAGTCGGACGACCTCGGGGCGCAGGCCATCGCCCAGCAACTGGGCAATCTGCCCGTGGTGGAGAACGCCTCGGTGCCGAGCGGTGCGGTGCGGGTGGTGCTGGCGCACGACTACGCGGGCCCCGGCTCCGGCCTGGAGGGCGGAACACACACCGTGACGCAATCCGCCGCCGACACCACCGATTCCGGCGCGGCCACGCCGGTGCCGCCGTCCCCGATCATCACGGCGGGTACCTCCGATCCGAAGTGCGTCGACTGACCGTGACCAATCTGTCCAGCGCGATCCTCGACCCGTTGCTGCGCGCCGACCCGGTCGGGCCGCGCATCACCTACTACGACGACGCCACCGGCGAGCGCATCGAGCTGTCTGCGGTGACGCTGGGCAACTGGGCCGCCAAGACCGCCAACCTGCTGCGCGACGAACTGGGCGCCGGGCCGGGCAGCCGGGTCGCGGTGCTGCTGCCCGCGCACTGGCAGACGGCCGGCGTGTTGTTCGGAATCTGGTACATCGGCGCGGAAGTTGTTGCCGGCGAATCACTTCCGACGGACTGTGATGTCGCGCTGTGCACGGCCGACCTCCTCGACGCGGCCGACGAGACCGGCGCCGCCGAGGTCGTGGTGCTGTCACTCGACCCGTTCGGCAAGTCCGTCCGCGACCTGCCGATCGGGGTCACCGACTACGCGACCGCCGTGCGGGTGCACGGCGATCAGATCGTGCCCGAACGCGCGCCCGGTCCGGCACTGGCCGGCCGCTCGGTCGACGACGTGCTCGCAGAAGCCCAGAACGGTGCTGCGGCAAAGGGATTCACCGCAGGCACCCGGCTGCTGTCGACCGCCGCCTGGGGTACCGCCGACGAACTCGTGGCCAACCTGCTGGCAGTCTTCGCCGGCGGCGCCTCCCTGGTGCAGGTGGCCAACCCCGACGCGGGCGCACTGGAGCGGCGCCGCGCGACGGAGAAGGTCACCCAAGACCTCTAGCCCGACGCGTCAGCGCAGCAGAGCGCGGGACATGACGACCCGCTGAATCTGGTTGGTGCCCTCGTAGATCTGGGTGATCTTGGCGTCGCGCATCATGCGCTCCACCGGGAAGTCGACGGTGTAGCCGGCGCCACCGAACAGCTGCACGGCGTTGGTGGTGACCTCCATCGCGACATCCGAGGCGAAACACTTCGACGCCGCCGAGATGAAGCCCAGGTTGCCTTCACCACGCTCGGCGCGGGCCGCGGCGCTGTAGACCATCAGCCGGGCCGCCTCGGTCTTCATCGCCATGTCCGCGATCATGAACTCGACGCCCTGGAACTGGCTGATCGACTTGCCGAACTGCTTGCGGTCCTTGGTGTAGGCGATGGCCGCGTCCAGCGCACCCTGCGCCACCCCGACGGCCTGCGCACCGATCGTGGGACGGGTGTGGTCGAGCGTCGCCAGGGCGGTCTTGAAGCCGGTGCCCGGCTCGCCGATGATCCGGTCGCCGGGGATGCGGCAGTTCTCGAAGTACAGCTCGACGGTCGGCGAGCCCTTGATGCCGAGCTTGCGCTCCTTCGGGCCGATGGTGAAGCCCTCGTCGTCGAGGTGCACCATGAACGCCGAGATGCCGTTGGCGCCCTTGTCGGGGTCGGTCACGGCCATCACGGTGTACCAGGTCGACTTGCCACCGTTGGTGATCCACGCCTTGGCGCCGTTGAGGATCCAGTCGTCGCCGTCGGCCTTGGCGCGGGTGCGCATGGCGGCGGCGTCGCTACCGGCCTCGCGCTCGGACAGCGCGTACGACGCCAGCTTGCCGTCGACGAGGTCGGGCAGCACCTTGCGCTTGAGGTCGTCGGAGCCGCTCAGAATCAGGCCCATGGTGCCGAGCTTGTTGACCGCGGGGATCAGCGACGCCGAGACGTCGACCCGGGCCACTTCCTCGATGACGATGCACGCGGCGACCGAGTCGGCGCCCTGGCCGCCGAACTCCTCCGGCACGTGGACGGCGTTGAAGCCCGACGCGGTCAGCGCGTCACTGGCCTCCTGCGGGAAGCGGGCGTGCTCGTCGACGTCGGCGGCGTACGGAGCGATTTCCTTCTCGGCCAGGGCCCGGATCGCGGCCCGAAGTTCCTGATGCTCTTCCGGCAGCTGAAACAGATCGAATGACGGGTTACCGAGAGACATTGATGGCTCCTTGCCTGCCCATGTGGCGAGATACGGGTTGTTGCTACTCGCCGGTAACTTTACCGCCCCTGGCCCGACACCTTCTGCAGACCACGGACCAACTCGCGGTAGGTGCGGTGATAGACGGTGCGCAGCGTCTCGCTACGGCGCAGCACGTCGACGGCCGTCACCGGGCCGAGCAGCAGCACCGGATGCCCGGCGAAAACCGAGGTGGTGTGCTGCATGCGGGCGGAGCGGTGCGCCGCCGACTCCAATTCGGCCTGGTAGTAGTCGCAGTACTCCGGCTGGGTGAAGAACACCTTGTTGAACCCGATCGCGAACGGGGCCAGCCCGGCTCCGTCGTCGAGGTACTTGAGTGTGCCGACCGCGACGCCGGGCCAGAATTCGTTGAAGACGTCGTCGGCGATGACGACGCCGCCGTCGGCCAGCGTGGCCTCGGCCAGCTGCATGTCGCTGTAGACGATCTCCTCGGTGTGCCCACCGTCGACGCTGAAGAACCGGATCGGCCCACCCGCCTCCTCCAGCAGCACCTCGGGTGCCAGCTTGGTGGAGTCGCCCTGGTGGATCACCACGCCGTCCATCGACGACCACACGTCGACGTTGCTGGTGAACTTCGCCAGGTCACCGGCCCCGGAACCGTCGATGTTGAGGTCCTGGTCGCCGAAAATGTCGATGGCAACGGACTTTTCGTCGTCTCGCTGCAACAGGTTCAGGCCGATGAACAGCTTGCCGTGGTGCACGCCGATCTCTGCGACCGCGCCGGCGACGGACCTGGCCCGCTGGGCCTCGTCCAGCGCCCCCGCGACCAGGAGCACCTCTGGCTCCATGAATCCCGTGACGAGCTTGTGGCCGACGCTGCGGTACCGCGCGAATGAAGATTTCATCGATCGTGAGCTTACTTGCCCAGCAACCGATTCCGTAGCGCCTCGTCCTTGGCGAGCACCATCTGCTCCAGGTCCGCCTGGAAGCGCTGCATCCGGGCACGCAATCCGGCATCGGCCGACCCCAGGATGCGTACCGCCAGCAGGCCCGCGTTGCGCGCGCCACCGATCGACACCGTGGCCACCGGCACACCGGCGGGCATCTGCACGATCGACAGCAACGAGTCCATGCCGTCGAGCCGGGCCAGCGGCACCGGCACGCCGATCACCGGCAGCGGGGTGGCCGACGCCACCATCCCGGGCAGGTGCGCGGCACCGCCGGCGCCGGCGATGATCACCTCGACGCCCCGGTCCGCGGCGGACTTGGCGTAGTCGAGCATGCGCTGCGGGGTGCGGTGCGCCGACACCACGCCGACCTCGAACGGCACCTCGAACTCGGCGAGCGCGGTGGCGGCGTCCTCCATCACCGACCAGTCGCTGTCACTGCCCATGATCAGGCCGACCCGCGGTCCAGCCTGTCCGGCCACGTGCTCACTCATGTCCACTCCATCCGTCCGTCCACTCAGCGTGCGACAACCAATGCGCGGCCCGTACTGCCCGCTCGCGCACGTCTGCCACGTAGTCCTCGTCGTCGAGCGAGCCGCCCGGCGCGCCGACGATGTTGACGTGCCCGATCTTGCGGCCGGGCCGCTCCCCCTTGCCGTATAGGTGCACCCGGGCCTCGGGCAGCCGGCCGAACAGGTGATGCAGCCGCTCGTCCATGGTCATCTCCGGCTGCGTCGGCGCGCCCAGCACGTTGGCCATCACCGTCACCGGGGCCAGCGGTGCCGTCGACCCCAGCGGGTAGTCCAGCACTGCCCGCAGGTGCTGCTCGAACTGGCTGGTCGTCGCGCCGTCCATGGTCCAGTGCCCGGAGTTGTGCGGCCGCATGGCCAGCTCGTTGACCACCAACGCCCCGTCGACGGTCTCGAAGAGCTCGACCGCCAGCACGCCGACCACACCGAGCTCGTCGGCGATCCGCAGGGCGAGCTGTTCGGCCGCGGTGGCCACTCCGGCATCCAACCGCGCCGCAGGCGCGATCACCTCGACGCAGATGCCGTCCTCCTGGACTGTGTGCACCACGGGCCAGGCCGCGCCCTGTCCGAACGGCGAGCGCGCAACCAGCGCGGCCAGCTCGCGGCGCATGGCGACCTTCTCCTCGACCAGGACGGCGACGCCGTCGGCCAGGTAGCCCTCGGCGGCGGCGCGG
Organism: Mycolicibacterium llatzerense; assembly: GCF_025331195.1. Lineage (NCBI taxonomy): Bacteria > Bacillati > Actinomycetota > Actinomycetes > Mycobacteriales > Mycobacteriaceae > Mycobacterium > Mycolicibacterium llatzerense. Next base: position 193,397 of record NZ_LXOV01000013.1, read on the forward strand.
GCCTGCGCCACGTCGTCGGTCAGGGTGACGCCCTTGCCGTCGTAGCCACCACGGCTGGCCTTGACGACGAGCCCGCCGCCGACCTCAGCGGCGAGTTCGTCGATGGCATCGAGATCGGCGGCCGACGCCACCTCCCGGTAGCGCGGCACCGGCGCACCGAGTTCGGCCAGCCGGCGGCGCATCACCAGCTTGTCCTGCGCGTGCACCAGCGCCGACGGCGGCGGGGCCACATTGACCCCGTCCGCGACGAGGGCCTCCAGCAGCTCGGTGGGGACGTGCTCGTGATCGAACGTCAGGGCCGACGCACCGGCCGCCACCGCACGCAGCGCGGCGAGGTCTGTGTGCGAGCCCAGCACCACCGCCGGACTCACCTGGGCGGCCGGCTCGTCGGCGGAGACCGCCAGCACCCGCAGGGTCTGGCCGAGCGCGATGGCTGCCTGGTGGGTCATGCGGGCCAGCTGGCCGCCACCGATCATTGCCACGACGGGGGGTTGCGTCACGGCGCCTAGTTTGTCACGCACCACGGATGTCCCCCGAATCTGCCTATGCCGCCTAGCTACCGCCCGCTACCTGCACGGGTACGTGAAATGCAGGTACTTTCCGTAAACTGCCCGATTATGTCGTTCACCGAGGCCACAATCGCGCGGCTCCCGCGAGTGATCAGGCCGTTTGCCGAACGGCATCACGAGCTCATCAAGTTCGCGATCGTCGGCGCCACCACGTTCGTCATCGACTCGGGCATCTTCTACACGCTCAAGCTCACCGTGCTCGAGCCCAAGCCGGTGACCGCGAAGATCATCGCCGGCATCGTCGCGGTGATCGCGTCGTACGTGCTGAACCGCGAATGGAGCTTCCAGAACCGCGGCGGGCGCGAGCGTCATCACGAGGCCCTGCTGTTCTTCGCGGTCAGTGGCGTCGGCGTGCTGCTCAGCATGGCCCCGCTGTGGGTGTCCAGCTACATGCTGCAGTTGCGCGTGCCCAATGTGTCGCTGACCGTCGAGAACATCGCGGACTTCGTGTCGGCGTACATCATCGGCAACCTGCTGCAGATGGCGTTCCGGTTCTGGGCGTTCCGGCGCTGGGTGTTCCCCGACGAGATGGCGCAGCACGCACCCGACATGACGCTCGAGGCGACCATGACCGCCGGCGGTTTCGCCGAGGCCTACGACGGGCTCTCGGACGATCCTCAGCTGGGCGACTCCTCCGACCCCAGGGTGTCGAAGACTTCGTGATACAGCAGCGAGTGGACCTGCTCCACTCGCGGAATGTCATGGAATTCCAGCGGATCCTGCGATGCCGACTCGATGATCAGGGTGCCGGTGCGCAGTATCCGGTCGAGTAGTTGGTGCCGGAACTCCACACTGTTGATGCGGGCCAGCGGAATGTCGATGCCCGAGCGGGTCAGCACCCCGCGCCGGAACATCACCCGGCGGTCGGTGATCACGAAATGCGTTGAGCGCCAGTTCAGGAACGGCCAGACGGTCAGCCAGCCGACCACCACCAGCCAGATCACCCCGATCACCGCGAAGATGATGTTCTTGGCATTGCTGTCCCAGTTGGTGTGGTTGACCACCGCCGCGACGAACGCGGCCAGCGCCGTCCCGGCCAGGAGCACCACAACCGGGCCGATCAGCCGTTTCCAGTGCGGGTGCCGATGCAGCACGACGTGTTCGTCGGCGGCCAGCACGTTGTCCGGGTAACCCATACCCAGACTCTAGGTGGTGCTGGGCCGCAAATGGACGACGTCGCCGGCAGAGACGGCGACGACACCGTCGGCCGAGTCGATCACCAATGAACCGTTGACGTCGATGTCGGTCGCCTGTCCGACCACCTCGCGCCCGCCGGGCAGCTCGGCCCGCACCGACTGCCCCAGCGTGCTGCTGTGGTCGCGGTAGACAGCCAGCAGCTCGACGTTTCCGCCCGCGCGCCATTCGGCGATCCTGGCGTGCAGACGATTCAGCAGCGCCACGGCCAGCCGCTGCCGATCCGGTTGCGCCACACCGAGACTCAACAAAGACACGGCCACCGGGTCGGGCAGTTCGTCAGCGGCGAGCGACACGTTCAGGCCGATACCGACGACGATGACGGGCGACCCGCCACCCGGTGCCGCGACCTCGGCGAGGATCCCGGCCAGCTTTCCGGTGCCAACCAAGACGTCGTTGGGCCACTTGAGTGCGGCCTGCACACCGGCCACCTCGGCCACCGCCTCGACGACGGCAACACCGGCCGCCAGCGACAGCAGTCCCCAGGTTTCGCTCGGCACGTCGGTGGCGTCCACGCCGACCGACACCAGAATCTGTGAGCGCGGCACGGCCGTCCAGGTGCGGCCCTGGCGTCCCCGGCCCGCGATCTGATCCTCGGTGAACAGGGCCACCCCGGCGACCTTCTCACCGGCCTGCGCCCGGGCCGCGAGATCAGCGTTGGTGGAACCGGTTTCGGCCACCACCTCGACGCGCCAGCGGTCGCCGGACTCCGCCTGGATCGCCGCCGCGTCCAGTGGCAGCCGGTCAGCAGTCATTGGTTACCTTCTTCCCGGCGAACCGATCCGCCATCCAGTCGAGCATCTCCTGCGCCGCGGGCGGGTTGTGTCCACCCCGCGGATCGAACTGTGCGGTCACCGTGCCACCGAGCGAGCAGGCCCGCCCGATCGCGGCCTTGGTCCAGCCGGCATCGATGAAGGGGTCCTGACCGCCGTACCAGACATACAGCGGCGCCGTCAGCCGTCGCTGCGGAATCGCCCACGCCTGCAACAGATTCTGCAGCCGCTCGGCGGCATCCGGCGAGACCGGGAGGAAGTCGCGCGGCCCGAGCTGCCCGGAGGCGACGGCGCGCTTGTAGGCCGCGTCCGCGCTGCAGTCCGTCAGCACATTCCAGTAGCGCGCCGCCCCGCCGTGCCGGTAGTCGTCCCGATTCAGGTCGGTGTGCAGCCGGGCCAGCGATTCGATCAGCGCCTGCAGCACCGGCCGCTGCTCGCTGGTCAACGTGCCCGTCTGCGATTTCGACACCAGGCCACTGACGTCGGCGGCGGGAGCGACGGCGACGGCACCGACCAGCGTGAGCTCCGGGGCGTAGGGCTCGGCCTGTTCGTCGGCGGCCCATGCCGCGGCACCGCCCTGCGAGTCACCGAAGGCCGCCCACGTCGTCCCGACGTCACCGAACACATGGCGCGCCGCACGGACCGCATCGATCAGGTTGAGACCGGCGGTGCGGGCGTCGGAGTACGGGTGGATGCCCTTGACGCCGAGGCCCTGGTAGTCGGGCAGCGCGACGGCGTACCCGAGATTGATCACCACTTTCGCGATGGGCAGCAGGTTCATCAGCGTCGGTGACAGCGACGGCCCGCAATTGTTGTCGATGCCCAGGGTGCCGTGGCCGAGGGCCACCACCGGCCAGCCGCCCTTGGGCGCCTGGCCCAGCGGGGTGAGCACCGCACCCGAGACGACGGTCTGCGCACCGGTGTCACCCGAGGTGGAGCGGTACACCACCCGCGCGGCGCGAATCCCCTGGCCGTTGAAGGTGCTGGTGACCCCCGGCATGGTGGTCGCCGACAGCAGGCTGCCCGGACCGGAGCCGGTGAGATCGGCCGAACCGATCGACTCCGGAGCGCCCGACAGCGGGATGAACATGTCCAGGACCTTCGAGGTCCCGATCAGCACCAGTGGCCGCAGGTAGGTCGCGGCGGTGAGTCCACCGACGACGAGTACGGCGACCACGATCCACGGCAGGGCTTTACGCATCAAAGGGGATTATTCACCGGCGGTCGCCCGAACGGGTTCAGTAGGCGCCGGAACCGCCGATGATCGTGCGGAACGTCTTGGCCGCGATCAGCAGATCGTTGGTGATGGACCAGTTCTCGACGTAGGACAAGTCGAGTCGCACCGAGTCCTCCCACGACAGATCGGCCCGGCCACTCACCTGCCACAGCCCGGTGATCCCGGGGAGCACCAGCAGCCGGCGGCGCACCTGCTCGTTGTAGGTGTCGAATTCCCGGCGCAGCGGCGGCCGCGGACCGACCACGCTCATGTCGCGGCACAGGACGTTGAAGAACTGCGGGAGCTCGTCGATGCTGTAGCGCCGCAGGTACTTTCCGACGAGCGTGACCCGCGGGTCCTCGTGGATCTTGAACAGCACGCCGCTGCCGCTCTCGTTGAGATCCAGGCTGATCAGGTCGTCGACCATCCGGTCGGCACCCTGCACCATGGTGCGGAACTTCGTCATCTGGAAAGGCTTGCCGTCCAGGCCGATTCGCTCGGAGCGGTAGAAGACGGGGCCGCGGCTGGTGAGCTTGATGGCGATGGCCGACAGCACCATCAGCGGCGAGGTCACCGTGAGCGCGAACAGCGCGACGAAGATGTCGAAGGCGCGCTTCTGGAGTTTCTTGGTTCCGCTGTACTGCGGACGCTCGACGTGGATCAGCGGCAGTCCGGCGACGGGACGCATGGTGAGCCGAGGGCCGGCGACGTCGATGACGCTCGGCGACACGACCATGTCGATGCCCAGCTTGTCCAGCTCCCAGGACAGCTCGCGCATCCCTTCCGGCCCGAGATGATCGGTCGTGGTCAGGGCGACGGCGTCGAAAGCGGCCTTGGTGATGGCATCGGAGACCTGGGACTCGTTGCCGAGCACCGGCAACTCGCCGACCCCGGCCACCTCGAAGGTGCCACCCGCCGGGCGTCCGGTGAGGCAGACGCCGGCGACGGAGTAGCCGTACCACCACTCGCGGTGCAGGGACTGCACCAGATTGCTCACGGCGCGCGGGTCACCGACCGCCAGCACCGAGGAGACGCACTTGTTGCGCCGGCGCAGCCGCGCCAGCACCCGGCGGCAGACGGTCCGGCCGACCACCAGACCGACCAGGCCGAGCGGCAGCGCGACGGCCAAGTAGCCGCGGGCGTAATCAGGGCGGAAGATCATCAGTGCGACGGCGATGATGCCGACGGTGGCCAGCGTCGCGGAGAAGACCCGGCGGTACTCCTCGACACCGGCGCCGACGATGCGCGGCGAACGGGTCCGGTACGCGGCCAGCATGGCGAGCCAGATCACGGCGACGAAAAGGGACAGCACCGAGTAGTACGAGAAGACGTGCAGGTACGTCGAAGTGAATTCCAGTGACGCATTCGGTGTACCGAGCTTGACGAACTGGGCACTCGCCAGGGCCAACACCACGACGAGCAGATCGAATGCGATCAGGCACCACCGGTAGCGCGATTGCCAGGCCCGGTCAGCTAAAGGTGCGACGGCCCGTACGGGAGGCGCGGGAGAAGCCTTTGGAACGAAGAGTTCTTCTGCCACTGACACTGACGCCTGCTCCCTCCCATTTGCTGGAAGTTCGCTATAGCCCCCGCTCAGCGAACTGCGACTACTATCGCATCGTTTGCTCGAAATTACCACCGATCGGAAAAATAGGCAGGTCAACCACAGTGTCCCTGCAGAGCAGCCTTAGCGAACCCGGCAAACTGATAGAAGAACGTCAATTCCCACCCGATCGGCGAAAAGTCATAGTCCCTGGGCAGCGCCACCGCAACCACTGAACCCTGATTCGTCGAATAGCACTGCCGGAAGACCAAGCGGGCACGCGGCAGGTGATACCGCCAGCTGACCACGATGATCCGGTGCCAGGCGCGGCCCTCGGAAAGTTCGCGCATCATCATGGCCTCGCCGCGGGTCGTCAGGATCTCCGGCTTCCGGCAGATCACCTCGATGTCCGTCGCCGGCGCGCAGGCGCTCTTCATCTGCGGGTCGCCCGGCAGATACGGATTGGACAGCACGACGGTGCGCGCCCAGCCCTGCCGGGCCAGGCTCAGTCCGTACTGTTCGCGACCGTCGTGTTCGCCGGCCAGCACGATGATGGCGTCGGCCCGCTGCAGTTGATCGGATTTGGCGTTGGCGAACAGCGCCACCCCGGCGAGCCCCACATCGACGAGCACCACGACCGTGACCACGGCGATGACCCGACGAATGACCCGGCCGAGTTCAGCGCGCGGCATGGTCCGCAAGTTGTTCCCCACACATCTCGCGGTACTGCTGCCACATGCGGCGACCCAGCTCGCGCTGCCCGGCGGCGCTGTAGTGCCGGTCGTCCGGGCTGTTGTACGAATCCCGCGGTCCCGGCACGAAGGTGCTCAGCGGCCACCGGTTCGGGGTGTCGGCGTGCACGGCGTCGATCGCCGCGTAGGGCTTGCCGCTCAGCTCCATCTCCTCGGGCACCATCTGCCCCAGGACGAACGGCAGGTCGGCGCCGTACCGCGCGCGCAGGTCGCCGATCAGCGAGTCGAACTTGGTCTGGTACTGCGCGCCCGAGATCAGCGGCACGTCGGTCTCGCCCTGGTGCCACAGCACGGTGGCGATCTCACTGCCGGGAAACCGCGCCAGTGCCGCATCGATGGCCGCCACCGCCCGGCGGTACAGGTTCACCCGGGTCTTGCGGTCGGCCGGATCCCAGGTGTGCCCGTTCTTCGGGGTGAACGAGGTGTCGCCCCGCGCTCCGGGGATCAGCAGCACCGGGCGCCCGGTGGCCTCGGCGAGTTGTTTGGCGAAGGTCGGGCCGAAACCGACGTATTTGCACGGTATTTCGTGCAGCAGTGGCTGCGTCGCCAACACCGCGGTGCCTTTGGACGGCCCGCACATGGCCCACTGGTGCACCAGCGGATGCGGCCGGTCCAACCCGTCGGGCTCGACGGGCAGCCCCATGCCGAACGCGTTGGACTGCCCCAGGATGGGCAGGATCAGGTACGGCCGTTCGGTCGCGCCGACGGTGGTGCCGCGCGGCGCGATCAGTCGCTTCACGATGCACTTCGCCTCGATCAGCAACTGCTGATGAATCGGGCTGTCGCCGTCGGGATTACGTGGTTCCCTGCGCAGGACAGTCATTGACCGCCTCGCCTCCCCTGAATCGTTCTGCCAGCCACCGCAATTGACCCGGACCGTCGATGTCCGCGTGCCCGCCATCCGGCTGGAAATTCCAGACCACCGTACCGCCCAGCGAACACGCCCGGGAGATGGCGGCCTTCGTCCACGCCGGGTCGAGGAAGCTGTCCTTGCCGCCGTAGACCACCGACATGGGTGCCGACAACGGCTGCTGCGGCAACGCCCAGTCCTGCAGGTAGCGCCGCAGCCGGTCGGCGGCCGCCGCGTCGACCGGCGCCAGGTCGGCCGGTCCGATCTCGTCGATGGCGGCGGCGCGGTAGGCGACGTCGGGACCTGAGCACGCCGACAGCACCTTCCAGTACCTGGTCGCCGCGCCCCTGCGGTAGTCGTCGCGGTTCAGGTCGGGATGCAGCCGGGCCAGCGACTCGACGATCGCCTGGAACGCCGCTTGCTGGTCCTTGGTCATGGTGCCGGCCCTGCCCTGGTCGAAGATGCCGGCCTTGTCGACGATGCCCGCCACATCGGCCGACGGCACGCTGGCCGCCGCGCCGATCAGGTCGAGTTCGGGCGCGTACGTCCGTGCCTGTTCGTCGGCGGCCCACGCCGCACCGCCGCCCTGCGAGCCGCCGAACACGGCCCAGCGGTTGGAGATGTCGCGGAAGGTGTGGCGCAGGGCCCGCACGGAGTCGATGACGTTGCGGCCCGCGGTGCGGCTGTCGGTGTACGGATGGACGCCGGGCGCACCCAGCCCTTGGTAGTCGGCGAGGGCGACGGCGAAACCCAGGTGGACGAAGCCCTGCACGAACACCACGTTGCCGAGCAGATTCGCCGACAGCGACGGCGCACAGGGCTGGTCGATGCCGGTGGTGCCGTGCGCCAGCGCGATCACCGGCCAGCCGCCGTCGGGCGCCTTGCCCATGGGCGTGAACACCGATCCCGACACCACCGTCGGCGCGTCGGTGTCGCCGGAGGTGGACCGGTAGACCACGCGGGCGGCCTGCAGGTCCTTGCCTTCCACCGAGTTGGTCACCGTGGGCATGGTCATCGCACTGATCAGGCTGCCCGGGCCGGAGGCCGTGAGGTCGGCGGTGCGGATCGGCACGGGGTTACCGACGCCGCCGTGCCGCAGCTTGTCCAGCGCCCAGCTACCGACCTGCCACATCACCGGCAACGACGCCGCGATCAGGAGCACTGCGGCGATCGCGGCACCCCACTGGATCGCACGACGCATTCAGGACCACCTGGTCCGGTACCGCTTGGCGAATTTCATGACGGGCTCTTCCACCGCGTAGTACGTGACGGCCGAGACCACCAGTGTCACCGCCAGGACGAGCGCGACGTTGCGCAGCATGCCGGGCACGGAGTCGCCGGCCATCAGACCCCAGCGTCCCATCAACAGCATGAGTGGGAAGTGCCAGAGGTACGCCGACAGCGAGACCTTACCGACGAACCGGAACGGCGCGGTGTCGAGCAGCTCGGCCAGCCCGGACCGCTCGCCGCGGAACAGCGGCGCGACGATCACCAGGATGCCGAGCGCGCACAGCACGGCCAGGGCCGAGGTGGCGTACGGGTTGGCCAGCGCGATCAGCCCGAGCATGACCACGCCCACCGGGAACATCGCCAGGAAGCTGTACAGCCGGACGCGGCGGCTGAGCTTCTCGCGAATCACCTTGTGCTCCATGGCCACGACCAGGACCGCGGCCGCCATGCCGAACGCGAAGGTGTCCGAGTTGGTCAGGAAGGTCTTGGTGTAGACCGCGACCCAGTTGGCGCCCCAGTTGATCTGCGTCGGGTCGGTCAGATGCAGCGCCGAGATCATCCACGGCACGAATGCCCGGCCGATGAACCCGAGCGCGATCAGCAGCGCCGGCCCGAGCGTCACGATCAGCCACGGCCGCAGGTTCGAGCGCCGGCCGAGGGCGAACAGCAGCATGCCCAGCAGCGGGATCGACAGGTAGAAGGCGTATTCCAGCGTCAGCGACCACGACGGGTTCAGGCCCGTCTGGAAGTACTTCGGGAAGTACGACTGGGTCAGGGTCAGGTTGGCGATCAACTGCCACGGGTCGGTGATCATGCCGGTGCCGTCTTCGGTACGGGTCGGCTGCAGCGACGCGTTCTGCACGTAGACGATCTGCAGCAGGTAGTTGCACAGCAGGAAGATCACCAGGTAGCCGGGCAGAATCCGGGCGATGCGGTGGACGGCGAAATTCGCGGTGCTCGGCTGTTCGCGCTGCTCGATCAGGTTGCGCACGTACGGCAGGAACAGCAGGAACCCGCTGAGCGCGTAGAAGAAGATCAGCGACAGCCCGACCAGGTTCGTCTTCCAGTGGGCCGCGGTGTGCGGTGAGTAGTGGCCGGTGACGTGCATGACGGCGACGCCGAGGCACGACAGCCCGCGGGCGCCGTCCAGCCCGATGATGCGGGCCCGGGTCCGGACCGGTGCCGATGTCGGCGCGTTCACTGTCCTGCTCCCTGGGTGGATTCGAATGACGGACAACTGTTGGGCGCGGGGACGCCGTCGAAGCGGTCCTTGATCCAGTCGGAGGACATGGCCACGTCGATGTCGGCGTGCCCCTTGGTCGGCTGGAACATGATGTCGATGACGTCGCCGAGCCGGCACGCGGCGGAGAGCGCCTTGTTCGTCCAGTCCGGCAGCAGCAGCGTGTCCTGACCCCCGTACAGCACCAGCATCGGCGCGGATGTCGGGTCCTTGGGCAGGCTCCGCTTGGCCAGCAGGTCCTGCAGGGTCGCTTCGGCCTGCGGGCTCGCGGGCCGCAGGTCCTCCGGCGTGATCTTGTCGATCGCCGCGGCCCGGGCGGTGGCGTCCTCGGTGCGGCACGACGCGAGGACGTTCCAGTGCTCGGCGACGTCGCCGCGGCGATAGTCCTGCAGTTTCAGCGACGGATTCTCTTTGGCCAGGGCGGCGAGGATCAGCTGCAGGATGGCGCCCTGCTCTTTCGACAGGCTGCCGGCCGCGGCCCCGGCGGCCAGGCCGGTGAGATCGGTGGCCGGCGACAGGCTGACGGTGCCGACGAGCGTCAGCCCGGTGCCGTAGCGGGCGGCGAGTTCGTTTGCGGCCCAGGTGGCTTGGCCGCCCTGGGATACCCCGACGGCCAGCCAGCGGTCCGCGGATTCCGGCACCAGCCGGTGCGCCGCCCGCGCGGAGTCGATGACGTTGTAGCCCACCGTGGTGGCGTCGGCGTACGGATGGCCAGCGGTGCCCGGCCCGAGGCCCTGATAGTCCGGCAGGCTCACCAGGTAGCCGGCCTTGACCAACGCGGTGACCGTCGGCGAGAGACCGAGCAGCGTCGACGACCCGGACGGCCCGCACTCCGGTTGCATGCCGGACGTGGCGTGGCCGAAGACGACGATCGGCCAGCCGCCCGGCGGCGGCGTCCCGTTCGGCACGAACACCGAACCCGACACCTCGGTGCGCTCACCGGTGATGCCCGACGTCGACGTGTAGGCGATGCGGGCCGCCAGCGACACCGCCGATTTCAGCCGCAGGTCCAGCGTGGGGAACGTCGACGCCGACACCAGTGCGCCGGGTACCTGACCGGCGCCCTTGGTGTCCGGTTTGAGATCGATCCCCGGAACCGTAACGGGCCCGGCCTTTTTCGGGGATGAATCACTCTGGCAGGCCGGTGCGGTCAGGCACACCACGGCGAGCAGACCCGCCGAGACCGCGCGCCGCAGCCGCCGCGAGTTCATCCCGGCGTCCCGGCGCTCGCGTCACCGACCACTCGTTCGAGGTGCCGGCGACTCTGTACCCGGTCCAGGATCAGCGCCCGCGCGATCACCGCGAGGACGCACAGCGCGAAACCGAGCACCGTCCCGGTCATCACGTAGGACCACACCCCGCCCACGCGCTCCGCGGGGCTCGCGTCGTCGATGACGACGAGCGTCGCACTGGTACCGGCGACCAGGGCCAGCCGGGTCCCCACCGCGACCATGTCGTTCACGACCTCGTGCGCGATCTGCGTGGTCTGGTCGGCGTCACCGCCGGTGACCGTGACGTTCAACATCGCTGTGGCACTGGGCAATATGACGATCCGGGCGGCGAGTTCCTTGTCGGACTCGATCAGGCCCAGCTTCTGGATGATCGGCGCGGTGATCTGCGAGCTGGTGGCCAACTGCCGGTAGGTCTCCATCAGGCCGAGCATGTCGGCGTCGCCGTAGTAGGCGTCCAGCGGCGAGGCACTGCCCTCGGTCCTGACGAACACCGATGCGGTCGACTGGTATTCGGGCTTGGCGTTGTCCCAGCCGACCCAACCCACCAGCGCGCTGGCGATGGTGGTGATCAGCACGAGCACCCAACTGTTCTTGACGAACAGCACGTAGTCGCGCACCCGCGGCACCGCGGCCGGGGTGATCATGTCGCCCCCACGCAGACGTCGGCGACGCGCTCGCCGTCGAACCGCGCCTGCAGCCAGGCCAGCGCGTTCTGCATCGTCTGATCGTTGATCTGGCCGCTGTCGCCGACGCCGCGCATCACCACGATCTGCTGGCCGCGGGCGCAGGCGGCCCCGGTGGCCGCCAGCACGCCGGCCGGCGGATTGACCGTGTCGGCCGTGCCGAATGCCACCAGCACCGGCGGATCAGCGGGTCCGGCAGCGGCACCGGGCAGTGCGACGGCGCCGAGGCGGCGCTTGAGGTCTGCGGCCGCGGCCGCATCCTTGGCCTGGAAATCGTTGGGCGTCAACTGGTTCAGCGCCAACTGGGCGGACGCGACGTCACGCGGGGCGCAGTCGACCAACACGTCCCACTGGTCTTTGAGTTTCGCCGAGCGGTGCGCGTCGAGATCGAAATCGGGCTGCATGGTTTCCAGGCTCTGCAGCATCCGAATCTGCAGCCGATACTGGTCGGCCGTCGCCAGCGCGGCCGTGCGGTCCGGGTCGGCCAGCGGCGCCAGATCGGCGATCGGGTTGACGGCCACCGCGCCCACCATGTTCATGCCCGCGCCGTAGGCCCCGTTGCGTTCTGCCGCGGCCCATGCGGCCAGGCCGCCTTCGCCGGCGCCGAGGGCGCCCCAGTTGGTGCTGGTGGACGGTACGGCGCGATGGATCGCGCGGGCGGCGTCGATGATGCTGTTCCCGAGGCTGGCCGTATCCAGGATGGAGTGCTGGCGGGCGCTGGCACCCGGGTCGATGCCCAGCCCCTGATAGTCGGACAGGGCGATGGCGAAGCCGCGCCGCAGATAGACCGACATCCCGGTCGAATAGCCCCAGAACTGCGGGGCGAGGGTCGGCGCGCACTTGGGCAGCAGCCCGGTGGTGTCGTGTCCGAACGAGATGATCGGCCAGCCGCCCTTCGGCGCCGGGCCCGCGGGCACTGCGATCAGGGCGCTGACCTGGATGGGACGGCCGTCCACGCCGCTGGTCGAGCGGTAGACGATGCGCGCCGCGGTGGCGCCGGCCTCGTCGAAGCTCCGGTCACCTTTGACGGGCTTCAACTCGACCAGCGAGCCCGGGCCGTCGTCGGTGAGGTCGGGAGCCGGGAGAGCCTCGGCGCCCGGGAACATCGGCGTCAGCTCCCGGGTGGGACGCGCGTCGTCACCCGATCGGGGCGGCACCGGGCCCGACTGGCCGCACGCAGCGACGGTGACCAGCACCGCAGCCAGTGCCAGTACGGTGCGCCGCAGCTCAACCCGACGTCGCATCACGGCTTCTGGTGCGCCGCCGTCTTGGCCTCGGACTGGGACGCTGCCTCGGGTGCCGCGTTCGGTGCGGCCTTGGGCTTGGCCGCCTTCTTGCCGCCGCCGGACTTTGTCCCAGCCGACTTGGCGCCGTCGGACCCGCCGATGTGGATCTTGAACTCGACCGGTTCGTCGGTGGCGACCGAGCCGATCAGCACCGCGTTGGCGGACTTCAGGGTCTGCACGGCGCGGGTGAGCGCGCTGCTCGTGGTGTGCCGGATGCGGCCGACCAGCAGCGCACCGTCAGACAGTGCGGCGGCGACGGCACCGTCGTTGTACTTGCCCAGGGGCGGGGTATCGACGACGACGTAGTCGAACTGGGCGGACAGTTCGGCGAACAGGTTCGAGGTGTGGTCGCCCGCCCACAGCTCCCCCGGACGGGTGGTGGCGGGGCCGGCCGGCAACACCGCGATCCGGTGCTGGCCAACGGGAACCTCGGGGATCAGGCCTTCGGCGAGGGTGTTCTCGCCGACCAGCACGGTGGTCAGGCCGCGATCGGCTGCGCCTTGACGGGCCGCCGGCGTCAGGTCCAATCGCTGCGCCACCGCCGGGTTGCGCAGGTCACCGTCCACCAGCACGACGCGCTTGCCGGTCTCGGCGAGTGCCGCGGCCAGGTCGATCGCCACGGTCGTACGTCCGTCGGACGGCGACGGGCTGGCCACCGCGATCACCCGAGCGGCTTTGTCCCGGTTTGCCGGCACGGCGAACCGCAAATTGTTCCGGAGCTCGCGCAGGGCCTCGGGGTAGGCCCCCTCGGCGGCCAGGTCGACCACCGGCGCGTGGCTTCGCGCCGAGTCCGCGGGCAACGCGCCCATGAGCAGCGAACCACTGGCGTCGGCCACGCGCTCGCGGCCACGCACCCGGCGGTCGATGATGCCGAGCGCGATCGCGGCCAGCAGACCGAGAACCGCGCCGCCTGCGATGCCCATCCCGATCCGGGTGATCATCGAATAGCCAAGGGGCTTGGTCGGATAACCGGCCTCGTCCACCACGATGGCGCCCGCGGCGGGGCTGCCTCCGCGGCGGGAGGTCTCCAGCTCCCCGACCAGTCCGGCGAGCTGATCGGCAACCGCGCTGGCATAGGTCTGCGCCTGGCCCGGATCCTTGTCAGTCACCGAGACCTGCAGCAACACCGTCTTCGGCAACGGGACGGCGGTGATCTTGGCCCGCAGCTCGTTGGCGGAGATGGTGGCCTTGAGCTGGTCCACCGCACGGGCGGCCACCTGCTCGCTCATGGCGAGCGTGGCGTAGGAGTTCACGCGGTCCTGGGAGAACAGGTTGTTCTGGTAGGCCTCGGTGACCGAGGTGCCGTTCTGGGTCGCCACGAACAGCGTCGCGCTGGACTGGTACTCGCGATCGCCGAATTCCCACCACGACCAGCCCGCGACACCCCCGACAACCGCGAGCGCCACGATCGCCCACCAGTACCGGCCGAATATCCGCAGGTACTCTTTGATCTCCAAGGTCGTGCCCCTTATTTCAGCAATGCGACAGCTCACAGATTAACGGCTGGGAACCGGACCGACCATTCAGACTCGCCACGGGTCCGGGCAACCTGCTTGAGCTTAGCTGGTTGAGCTGAGAACATAGTCGGCATGAACGCCCGTTTGGGTCAACTCGGCAATCTTAAATCATCGGCCGGGATTCTGGCTGGGATCATGGGCTTGGTCTGGTTGGCGACGTCTTTCGGCCAGCTCACTTTGTTGGGCATTGTCGCTATTGCCGCACTGGTCGCCGGCATCTATGTCGGTTTGCGACATCCACTGTGGTTCTTGTACGGATTGGCGCTCGTCACCGGCGCTCTGCCATTCGGGTATTTCCCTGGCGTTCACGTCCCCTTATATCTGCCGTTCGCATTCGGTGCAGTGGTCGCTTTGTTCGTGCACCCCCGACTGGCCCGACCGATCCACCCGATGGAATGGTCGATCATCGCGCTGGTGCTGACCTCGATCGCCTCCGTCGCGGTAACCGGCGTCGGCATGGGCGACGTCATCCAGATCGTCCGGTGGTCCGTCGTGACCCTCGTCGCGATCGCACTGAGCAGCCTGACCACCGAGCATCTGGAGAAATTCGGCCGGATATTCGTCTACGGGACGTTGTTCAACGCCGTATTCGGCTTGTACATCGTGGCTTTCGACCCCAATCAGACCTCGTTCCGATACCTGCGAGTCTTCGGCTATGCCGCGGAATACACCGCCACCCGTTTCGCCTTTACCGACGGCGGCATGGCCCGCTCCATGCGACTCGGCGGCACGTCGGTCGATCCCAACGCCGAAGGCATCGCGCTCGTGGTCGCGATCGCCGTCGCCCTGGTCGTATTTGCCGGCTGGCAGCGCATCGCGATCACCGGCGTCTTCGCGGTCGCGTTGCTGCTCACGCTGAGTCGGGCCGGCATGTTCACCGTCGTCGCCGGGACGCTGCTGGTGCTGGCCTTCCACACCATGCGGTCGAAGGATCGCGCGCTCGCCATCGCCGCCATGGTGGCCGCCCTGGGCCTCGCGGCGGCGATACCCGAAGTGCGCACCAGGTTCATGCATTCCTTCAGCAGTGACGACGTCGGCTCCACTTCACGAATTGATGCCATCCGCGAATTCCCCGATACCATGGCCGGCTACTGGTTGTTCGGAAAAGGCTGGAACCGACTCGAATTCCGGGACGGCAACTACGCGTTTGTGCTGAACCACGTGTCGAACGCGCCATTGCTGACGATTTACCGCGGCGGCATCTTCACCGGCCTGGCGTTCTTTGCGATCATGCTGATCGGTTGCATCATGAGCTACCGGGCCATCCGCTCCAATTCATTTCCGTGGGCGGTGTACGGCGGCATCTTCATCGGATTCTGCGTTGTCGCGCTCCAACTCGATCACCCGGTGGTCGGTATCCCGCCGGCCACCCTCAAATTCTCGATTTTGCTGGCATTCCTGGTGCATATAGACCGACAACGCCGAGAAGAGATACGGCTGCGACACGCCCAAGCAGATTCACAGCAAATGCCCATTACTGCTGCACACTGAGTGCGCGTTTGCTCCCTGCGACGCACTTCATAGGTGAAGGGCGGTTGCATGATGCCCGGGAAGCGCCCCACAGGATCTGCCCGCCGCTTCACCAGCGTGGCATCGACGATCGCCGGCACCATGGTGTGCACCCTCATCGCCCTGACCGGCATCCCGGGCGACGCCCCGCAGCAGGTCAGGGTGGCCGAGCGGGCCAACGTCGTCACCCTGCCGACCACGATCGGTTTCGCGGACTCCGATATCTATGGCCTGTCGCAGGACGACGTGAACCGGACGTTGACCCTGATGGCCAACAACCGGGTGAACACCATCAGGTTGATGATTCCGTGGGCCGGGGTCGAGCCCGTCCTCGGCCAACTCGACTGGAGCCTGGTCGACAAGACGGTGAATGCCGCTGCCGCCATGAACATGTCGATCATCGCGTTCATCAACGCCACCCCACCGTGGGCCATGTCGCAGGGGGGCCTGCCGCTGAGCAGCCGGCCTGCCAACCCGGATGCCTACGGCAATTTCACCGCGAAGGTGGCCACCCGCTACAAGGGGAAGATCTCCGCATACGAGGTCTGGAACGAGCCGAACGCGGTGTTCTTCTACAGCCCCGCACCGGATCCCGCCGGCTACACCGATCTGCTGAAGTCGGCCTACCCACGGATCAAGGCCGTCGATCCGGACGCGACGGTGATCGGCGGGGTCGTCGGCGCGGTGGTGGATTTCGGCTCGTGGGCGATCAACCCCGTGCGCTTCATCGCCGGGATGTACGCCGCAGGCGCCAAGGGGAACTTCGACGCGTTGTCGTTTCACCCGTACAACTACAACCTGAAGTTCTCCGACGGCATGCTGATCGCGAATTCGCCTGTCCTGCAATTGGTTCAGATGCGCCAGGTGATGATCGACAACGGCGACGAGGAAAAGCGGATCTGGGCCACCGAGTACGGCGAGCCCACCTCGGTGGTCAACGAAACCACCCAGGCCGCCTACCTGAAGGACATCTACACCAAGTGGCAGGAGATGCCGTACACCGGCCCGCTGATGGTGTACACCACGCGTGACCGAAAGACCGGAAGCAATCAGGCGGACGCCACCGTCGGGCTCTACCGCAGCGACTGGACGCCGAAGCCCGCGGCGGCAGAACTGGCGGCGACCATCGCCGCCGGCGTGCCGAAATCACCGGAATTCCAGCGCTTTTCGCAGATCACCGACCCGGCACACGGCTCGGTCCTCAGCCCGGTGTTCAAGGCCACCAAGACGGTGTGGGCTCAGGTACGCACGATCAACACCATCTACGAGATGCCGAGCGGCTACGTGTCGTCGCCGCGCCCGGTGGCCGACATTGCGATGGCGCGCAACTCAGTGCCCGCGAGCCTGTTCGCCAACGGCCAACAGGACTTCTCCGGGGGCAGCCAGTTCCGGGTGTGGTGGTCGCCCGAGACCGGTGCGCACTGGGCCTCGAGCGCGTTCGCACAGGCCTGGAAGCCGCAACTGGGGCTGGCCACCATCGACGAGCGCTACGTCAACGGCACCAACCGCGTCGACTTCCAGCACGGCTACATGGTCTGGGCGCCGTGGGTGGGCGTGAAGGTCTACTACACCTGATTCTCGCCGCGCAGCAGGTCGGCCACCGCCCGGTGCGGCAACCGGTCCTGCCACCGCTGACGATTGATCTCGTACAGCTGGTTCCCCAGGTCGACCGCGGCCGGCACCTCGGTGAGCAGCCGGCGGCATTCGGCGATGAACGCGGCGTCGTCGTCCAACGGGCGCAACCCGAAGATCGGCCCGAGTGATCCGATGGCAGCGGTGGTCGCCACCGCAGGCAGCCCGATCCGGATGGTGTCCAGCAGCTTGACCCGGACTCCCCCGCCGGTGCTGATCGGTGCGATCAGGGCACGGCAGGTGCCGAGGAACGCCCCGAGGTCGTCGACGAATCCGAGGTCGCGGACCCCGTCGGGGTAGACGGGGTCGGCCGCACCGGGCTTCTTCGCCCCGATGATGCACAGTTCGGCGCCGGCGATGCCGGCCGAAATCCGCGGCCACAGTTCGAGGGCCCGCAGGAACCCCTCCTGGTTGGGTGGCCAGTCGCGGGTGCCCATGAACACCAGCCGTGGCGGGGACGCCGCGACGTCGACCTGCGTGCCCGGCGGCATCGTGATGTCCATGAAGCGGGCGTCGCGGACACCGTTGTCGCGGTAGTACCCGGCTTCCTCGGCGTCGTAGGTGCTGACGCCGTCGGCCGCGCGCGCGACGCGGAGTTCGTCGCGGATCAGCCGCGGTTCCTCGATGCGCCCGAGCGCGCCGCGGGAGGCCCGCCAGACCAGCGACTCGCTCACGTTGGTGTTGACGACGAGTCGCTTCTTGCCGAAATGCTTGCTGCGGAAGAAGGATTCGGCCATGTAGCTGTGTTCGGCGACGAACACGTCGGCGTCGCTGCGGTCGATGGCGCGGACCAGCTCGTCGGTGTCGAAGCGGACATGCACCAAGCTGCGCCGGCGCCGCAGGGAGTCGATGAGCAGCCGGTGCGGGCGCACGGCGGGCTTGTGGACCCGCTCCAGCGGCAGGCCGCCGGGAATCAGGTCGGCGGTGACGGTGCCGGGTTCGGGCGACAGGGCGATGGCCGACACCTCGAAGGAGTCGGCTGCCAGCCGCATGAGCATGCGGGCCAGCGCGACGTCACCGGTGTGTTCGAGCACCGGGTCTTTCGACAGGATGAACGCGGCCTTCGGTGTGGTCATGATTCCTGGGTGTGATCGGACGGCTCGGCGGTCGGTACTGCGTCGCGCGGCCGGTACACCGCCCAGGTGAACCCGGCCAGCATGATCGCGTCGGCGACGGTGGCCGCGATGGCGGCGCCCACCGCGCCGAGCGGCGTCAACGTCGCCAGGGCGGCGACCATGCCGAGCTTCACCGGCACCAGTCCGACCGCGATGGTGAGCCGGAAGACGTCGCGACGCTGGGTGTACAGGATCACCTGGAGCACGAAGATGCAGATGCGCAGGGCGGCGAAGCCACCCATGATCATCATGGTCGTGGCCAGCTGGGTGGGCGCCCCGAAGGCGAACAGGCAGGCGCCGATGATCAGCAGCAGCGACCCGCCGAGTGCTGCCATCCGCAGGATGTTGCGCAGCGGCGGGGCCGCCGACAGGTCACCACCACTCTCGCGCAGCGGCTCGTGGTAGGTCATGCCGAAGGACTGCCCGGCGGCTGCCACGGCTGCCGCCACCACCCACGCCAGCTGGTAGTAGCCGGCTGCCTTGGTGTCCACGAGGGTGCCGAGCAGCAGCACGTCGCCGCCCAGATACAGGGTGGTGCCGAGCATTTCGCCGGTGAGCGCCGCGATCAACCGGGGCGGGCCGGGCGGTGCCGGTCGGTGACCGATGGCCAACTTGGCCCCGACCAACAGCGCCAGCACGTAGGGCGTGCAGTACAGCAGCGACGCATGGGTGAGCGTCGGGTGCGCCGCCGTGTACAGGTACACCGCGCCGATGCCGGCGCTGGTGAACTGCCGCGCCGTGTCGAGCCGATACACCTTGTCCGGGTGGCCATCTCGCGCGGACTGGCTCTTCACCACGTTCATGGCGATCTCACCGCCGGCGACCATCAGGCCGAAGCCGATGACGTAGTTGAGGTCGAAGGTGACCGCGCCGGCGGTGACCAGCCCCAGCGCGAGCAGGTAGCGCATGGTGCGTTCGCGAAGGAAGTGCTCTTCGGATTCCCGGATGGCCCGGACCGCGAAGGCGTTGTCGATGGTGTTGCCGACGATGCCGTTGAGGACCGTCGCCATGGCGTACAAACCGTATTCGGAGACGCCGAGCCGCTGGACGATGATCAGCGTCCACAGCAGGCCCACCCCGCGACCGCCGTAGATCCAGATCAGGGAGATGAGCGTCTTCGCCACATTACGGCCGGGCGCTTCGGTGGCAGTCAGGTCACACGCTCACAGATGATCGGGACAGCATGTCGGTCCACACCCGGCCGAAAGCTTCGGCGGTGCGCGGTCCGGAACAGGCTGCACGGTATGCCTCGACGTGCCGGCCGAATTCGGCCAGCCGCTGATCGTCGTCGACGAGGGACACGATGGCCTCGGCCAATGAGGCCGCGACCTGTTCGGCGTCCTTGTCGCCGATGGGGACCACGAGGGCACCGGCGCGCTCGTCCAGTTCGGCCAGTGCGCCGTAGTCGGTGCACACCACGGGCGTGCGGTACGCCATCGAGTGGGCCACCGAGCCGGAGGCCGGGTAGGTCTCGGCGTAGAAGTGCCGCTTGCCGTACGGAATCACCACGGCCCGCACCGAATCGAAGAACCCGTCCTCGGCCGCACCGTCGACCGCGCCCACGATCTCGACCCCGGGGCCACCGGTCAGCGCCTCGGTCCCCCGGCCCGCCACCCGGATCACGATGTCATCGGGCAACTGCCGGCGAATCCGGGCGATCTGCTCAAAACCCTTGCCCCGGTACACATGCCCGAAGAAACCGACCGCCTTCGGCCGCTCGGTCAGCGGACGCAACTGCGGCCGTTCGGAGATGATGTGCGGCACGGCGGCGACGTTGGAATCGGGGTACGTGGCCTTGATGGAGTCCGCGCCGATCTGACTCAACGCGATCATCGTCCGATCACCGTTGACCATACCCTCGACCATCCGCGACACCGGACGCAACGGGTAGTGCAAGCCGTGCATGACGAGCCGGTGTTGGGCCACGAACCGCGTCCGCGCCGGCCACCAGATGCCCTGCGGCGGATCATGAACCGTCGCCGTCACCGGCACCCCACGCAACCCGGCAACGGACCAGAACGCCGACACCGCACCGGCCGCCAGCTCCGCGTGCACCAACACCCGCCCCGGCTTCCCGGCGGCCACCATTTCGGCGACCGCGCGCCGGTGCCCCCGCACCTGGGCCACCGTCTCGGCGCCGGGTCCCAGGGTGCGACGTTGCACGACCTCGCCGAACAGTGGCTGTACCGCGTTGACGAAGTTCTCGGCGTAGTCACCCACGGCCGTCTGGCCTTCGGCCGGCCCTATGTAGACCAACCGGTACTCGCGTAGATCGACCGGCATCAGCAGAACAGCGGCCGGTACTTTGCGCTGTAGCCCAAGGCATCCGGATTTCGCTTGGCGAACACTTTGGCGGGGTTACCACCGACGACGTCGAGCGGGACCACATCTTTGACCACCAGCGCCTGTGCGGCGACGACGGCGCCGCGGCCGATCAAGGCCGGCAGCACCATGGCCCGGCTGGCGATCCAGACGTAGTCCTCGATCACCGTCGGGATCGGGATCGGCAGGAAGTCCGGGTGATTGATGTCGTGACCACCGCCGAGCAGGTGCACATCGCTCGCGATGGTGACGTTGTCGCCGATCCACAGGCCGGCGCGCGCGTCGAGCAGGCACCGGAACCCGATGGTGGTGCCGTTGCCGATCGTCAGGAATTCGATGTCGAGGATGGTGGTACCGCGCATGATGGTCGACCACTCACCGATGGTGGCGCCGAACAGCCGCAGGAAGCCCTGGCGGATGGCGTGCGACGGGATGTGCGTGATGAACATGTTGAACAGCAGTTCACCAATTCGGTTGCGCGCCTTGCGGCGAACGTCCATGGCCTGCATCTTGTAGTAAGTGACGCGACCGTCCTCGCCGAGCTCCCATTCCGGCTCGGGTGGCAATTTCAAAGTCGGCGCGGCCGCTTTCTTACGTGCCACATCTGCCGGGTCTGCCGTTGCCGGCTCGCCAATCACGTTGTTCGCTCCCGTCGTCCCGGATTCCGAGTTAACCACAGTGTTTCGGCCTCGTCAGTGCAGTCGGCCCTGGCGCGCCAGCATCTCCGACCACTTTGCGGCGTAGGCGGCGGCGACGTTCTCCGGCGAGCGTTCCTGACGGGTCCGGTCGGCGTTCACCTCCAGTTGCTTGAGCCGGATTTCGTCATTGAGTAGTGCTTCGATGGCCGCGGAGAAGCCGGCCGGCAGCGCCTTCGGGTCGTCGGAGTCCATGGGCACGACGACCGCGCCGGTCTCGGTGCCGAATTCGGCCAGGGAGCCATAGTCGGTACACACCACCGGTGTGCGGTAGGCCAGGGCGTGCGCCGCGACAGAGGACGCGGGGTAGGTCTCGGCGTAGAAATGCCGCTTGCCGTACGGAATCACCACGGCCCGCACCGAATCGAAGAACGCATCCTCGGCCGCACCGTCGACCGCACCAACGATCTCCACGCCGGGGCCGCCCGGCAACGCCTCGGTCCCCCGGCCCGCCACCCGGATCACGATGTCATCGGGCAACTCCCGGCGAATCCGCGCGATCTGCTCAAAACCCTTGCCCCGGTACACATGCCCGAAGAAACCGACCGCCTTCGGCCGCTCGATCACCGGGCGGACCTTGGGCCGCTCGCAGACGAGATAAGGGGCGTACGCCACATCGGTCTTCGGATAGGTGTCACGAATGGACTGCGCGCCGATCTGGCTCAGCGCGAACAACGTCCGATCGCCATTGACCATGCCCTCGAGCATCCGTGACACCGGACGCAACGGGTAGTGCAGCCCATGCATCACCAGCTTGTGCCGTGCCACGAACTTCGTGCGGCCCGGCCACCAGATGCCCTGCGGCGGATCATGAACCGTCGCCGTCACCGGCACCCCACGCAACCCCGCGATCGACCAGAACGCCGACACCGCACCGGCCGCCAGCTCCGCGTGCACCAACACCCGCCCCGGCTTGCCGGCCGCAACCAGGCCCGCGACCGCGCGCCGGTGCTCCAGGACTTCCCGCGCGCTGTCCGACCCCGGACCCAGTGTGCGGTGCTCGACCAGCTCGCCGACATGTGGCCGCAGCGCGCGGGTCAGGTTCTCCGCGTAGTCGCCGACCGCCGTCTCGTGGTCCGCCGGCCCGACGTACACCAGGCGGTAGTCCTTCAGCGAGGCGACCGGAGTCGCGTCTGGCGCCATCAGTACCCGGCCAGCTTGTCGACCGCTTCATGCAGCCGAGCGCTGAACGCGTCCTCGGTGAACTGGGAGACGTGGTGCTTGATCTTCTCCTGGTCCCACGTCGCCGACTCGAATCGGTCCAGCGCCTCGCGAACCGAATCCGGTTGCGGTTCATCGAAATACAGGCCGGTGACGCCCTCGTCGATGGTGTCGAGGAAGCCGCCGAAGCGCAGGGCGACGCTCGGCCGGCCCCACACCCCCGCCTCGATCGGGGTCAGGCCGTAGTCCTCGAAACTCGACGACATCAGCGCCCGGCAGTTCTTGTAGAGCCAGGCCATCTGACCGTCGGTGAGGTTGTGGAGCATGGTGACGTTGTCGGTCTTCATCGCCCGCAGGCGGTCGGCCTCCGGCCCGTTGCCGACGACCACCAGCTGCCGGTCGCTGCCCGCGAACGCCCGCACGATGACGTCGACGTTCTTGTACGGCAGCAGTCGGCACACCACCAGGTAGAAGCTGCCGTCCGGATCGCTCAGATCGACCTTGTCCTCGAGCTCTTCGACGGGCTCGACCGCGTACGACCGCGACATCGCCACCGGAGCGAACATCACCTCGGCATCGATGTCGTAGGCCTTCTTGACGTACCCGCTGATCATGGTCGAGATCGCGAGGTACTTGTCGGCGGCGAGCGCCTGCCGGCGGTCCCAGTCCAGCAACCACTTCTTGGTGAGCTTGAGGCCCAGACTCTTGATCGGGTTCGCGTGGTCCCCGAGGTAGGCCTCGGTCTGGTACAGCCAGCGCGCCGGGTTGTAGCAGTAGACGAGCTTCTTGCCGTTGGTGCGGAAACCGTGCGACCAGCCGCTGCAGCTCGCCAGCACGACGTCGGCGTCGATGTACATCGACTCGGCGACTCGCGGGTAGATCGGCAGGGCGGCCCGGTGGTACTTGCGGGCCAGACCCACCTTGTTCAGCGCGGAAACCCGGATATCCAGGTCGGCAAACTCCGGATAGGTCAGCTCGGGGTCGTACAGCATCGTGTACAGCGGGGCGTCCGGGAACGCCTTGGTCATCGAGAGCACAACTTTTTCCGCGCCGCCGAACTGGGTCAGATAGTCGTGGGCGAGCGCAACCTTCGGCCCGTCCACTCCGTCGTACTTGCGCGTCGAATGCACTGTTGAATATCCCCTTGCGCCGATCGGCGGATCATTTCGCGGTCGTGAAGTCAGCTACCCGAAAACAGCGGGCACGCATATCGAACCGCAAACTTACGCAAATGACAAGCTAAATGCATCGCGCCTGCGCAGGACGTGCCTACGGCAAAGCCGACGTACCCGTCCAGCTAAGTCGATTCCAGTGCTCACGGACGGTGACGGAGCGTAACGGTCAGGCGGGTCAACGCGGACACCGCGCTGGCCCGACCAGGCATTACCCACCCCATGGCGGGCAGCCGCCGGCGCTGCGCTCAGGGGCCGCTCAGCAAATATCGCGCCCCGAGCGGCATTCAACCCAAGTGACGGGCGGGACACGCGCGCGGAGTGTATATTTACCTACCAGCAAACTGCTGACGCAGGACGCGCCAGCCACGGGGGCGGAACAATCTATGAACGGTGCGCAGATGAGCGGTACACACGTGGACGTCGACTACAAGGACCTGGACACCCTGTGGCAGGGCTACGACGAGTCCGTCCGCACGCTGGCCGAGCGCGAAGGCGTCAAGGCCGTCGCCGAACTCGGTGGCGGCGCCAACCCGATCATCGGCGGCGACGACTGGAACTTCGCCGACGAGCGCGTCGTCATCGACATCTCGGCCACCGAGCTGGCCAAGGCCAACAGTCGCGTGCACACCCGCGTCGCCGATCTCTGCAAACCGATCGACAACGAGTTGAACGCATACGATCTAGTGTTCTCCAAGATGCTCTGCGAGCACCTGCCCGACGCCCGGACGTTCCATGAGAACTGCTTCAAACTCCTTCGCCCGGGCGGACTTTCGGTGCATTTCTTCCCGACGCTGTTCGCGTTCCCGTTCGTGGTCAACCTGCTGATCCCGGAGCAGGCGGCGCGCACGGTCATCAGCAAGCTGCAGCCGGGACGCCTGCAGAACCCGCACCACGAGAAGTTCCCGGCCTACTACCGCTGGACCACCGGCCCCACCCAGAAGGCCATCAAGCGCTACGAAAGCGTGGGCTTCGAGGTCGAATCCTGGTCCGGCGCCTACGGCCACGGCTACTACCGCGTGCTGCCGCCGCTCGACGCCCTCGAGCGCGCGAAGAGCCGTTTCCTTCTTAAGCACCCCGTCCCGGCGCTCACGAGTTTCGCGGCAGTGGTCCTGCGCAAACCGGCGTGACCCGCCGAGTGGGCACCCCAACTTCACAACTTTCTTAGAGAACCGTTAACATCGTCGCCATGACGAGCGTGACCGAGCCAACGGTGGACAAGGCGATCGACATCCACACCACCGCAGGCAAGCTGGAAGACCTGCGTAGGCGTACCGAAGAGACCCTGCACCCCGTCGGCGAGGCCGCCGTGGAGAAGGTCCACCAGAAGGGCAAGCTCACCGCCCGCGAGCGCATCCTGGCGCTGCTGGACGAGGGTTCGTTCGTCGAACTCGACGCGCTGGCCAAGCACCGGAGCACCAACTTCGGCCTGGGCGACAAGCACCCGCTCGGCGACGGCGTGGTGACCGGCTACGGCACCATCGACGGCCGCGAGGTCTGCATCTTCAGCCAGGACGCCACCGTCTTCGGCGGCAGCCTCGGCGAGGTCTACGGCGAGAAGATCGTCAAGGTCCAGGAGCTGGCCATCAAGACCGGCCGCCCGCTGATCGGCATCAACGACGGCGCCGGCGCCCGCATCCAGGAGGGTGTGGTCTCGCTCGGCCTGTACAGCCGCATCTTCCGCAACAACATCCTGGCGTCGGGTGTCATCCCCCAGATTTCGCTCATCATGGGTGCCGCGGCCGGTGGCCACGTCTACTCCCCCGCGCTCACCGACTTCATCATCATGGTCGACCAGACCAGCCAGATGTTCATCACCGGACCGGACGTCATCAAGACCGTCACCGGTGAAGAGGTCACCATGGAGGAGCTGGGCGGCGCCCACACCCATGAGGCCAAGTCCGGCACCGTGCACTACGTCGCCTCCGGCGAGCAGGACGCCCTCGACTACGTCCGCGACCTGCTGAGCTACCTGCCCCCGAACAACTACGCCGAGCCGCCGCGGCTGCCCGCGCCGCCGCACCCGGGCGCCATCGAGGACAACCTCACCGACGAGGACCTCGAGCTCGACACCCTGATCCCGGATTCGCCGAACCAGCCGTACGACATGCACGAGGTCATCTCGCGCATCCTCGACGACGACGAGTTCCTCGAGGTCCAGCCCGGCTACGCGCAGAACATCGTCATCGGCTTCGGCCGCATCGACGGCCGTCCGGTCGGCATCGTGGCCAACCAGCCGACCCAGTTCGCCGGCTGCCTGGACATCAACGCCTCGGAGAAGGCCGCGCGGTTCATCCGCACCTGCGACGCCTTCAACATCCCGATCATCATGCTGGTGGACGTCCCGGGCTTCCTGCCGGGCACCGAGCAGGAGTACAACGGCATCATCCGCCGCGGCGCGAAGCTGCTGTACGCCTACGGTGAGGCCACCGTCGCCAAGATCACCGTCATCACCCGTAAGGCCTACGGCGGCGCGTACTGCGTCATGGGCTCCAAGGACATGGGTTGCGACGTCAACCTGGCGTGGCCGACGGCCCAGATCGCCGTCATGGGTGCCTCCGGTGCGGTCGGCTTCGTCTACCGCTCCGAGCTCAAGGCCGCCGAGGCCAACGGCGACGATGTTGACGCCCTGCGCCTGCAGCTGCAGCAGCAGTACGAGGACACCCTGGTGAACCCGTACGTCGCCGCCGAGCGTGGTTACGTCGACGCGGTCATCCCGCCGTCGCACACCCGCGGCTACATCGCCAACTCGCTGCGTCTGCTGGAGCGCAAGATCGTCCAGACGCCGCCGAAGAAGCACGGGAACATCCCACTGTGAGCGGGGCGAACGATTTGGCAGACGTGAGCGCCGACAACGTGTCCGAAGCTGAAGCCGCAGACGCACCCGTGGCGCCGCTGTTCCAGGTCGTCAAGGGCAACCCGTCCGACGAGGAGCTCGCTGCTCTGGTGACGGTGCTGGCCTCGGCCTCCGGCGGCGGTGCCGCCGAGGCAGGCGACCGCAACGACTGGGGCCACCCGGTCTCCAAGCTGCGGTACGCGTACACCAGCTGGCAGCTGGTGACCCTGGTGGAGCGCACCTTCATCCGTCGCTGATGAGGCTCGTCCTCGGCTCGGCCTCCGCCGGCCGGCTCAGCGTGCTGCGCAAGGCCGGTGTCGAACCGGTCGTGCTGGTGTCCGATGTCGACGAGGACGCGATCATCGCGTCTCTCGGCGACGCCGGCCCCGGCGACGTCGTGCAAGCCCTGGCCACAGCCAAGGCACAGCGGGTCGCCGAATCACTCGACCCGGAGCTGTCGTCGGATTGCGTTGTGATCGGCTGCGATTCGATGCTCGAGTTCGACGGCCGACTGACCGGCAAGCCGGGCTCCCCCGATGTGGCACGGCAGCAATGGAATTCGATGGCCGGACGCAGCGCCGTCCTGCATACCGGTCACTGCGTGCTGCGCCTGACCGACGGCAACGTCACCGCCACGGTCAGTGAACTCGGTTCCACCACAGTGCATTTCGGCGAGCCGAGCCCCGCCGACCTGGAGGCCTACCTCGGCACCGGCGAACCGCTGTGGGTGGCGGGCGCGTTCACACTCGACGGCCTGGGCAGCTGGTTCATCGACGGGATCGACGGTGATCCCTCCAACGTCATCGGGCTGAGCCTGCCGCTGCTGCGCCGGATGCTGGCCCAGCTCGGAGCGTCCGTCGCCGAATTGTGGTCGGCGAACAGTCCCGGACCGGCCGAATAGATTTTTCCCGGAATCCACCTATCCGCACCGCAGCCCGCTCCGAATTCCTGGTGACCAACCAGGAGGGACGGCACAGTGCGGCGGATTGCAGTGGTCGGGAGCGGCATATCGGGGCTCACCGCGGCCTGGGTGCTCGCGCGGGACGCCGAAGTCACGCTGTTCGAGGCTCAACCGCGATGCGGTGGCCACGCCCACACCCATGAATTGGCCGCTCGTCACGGCAGCAGCGGCACCGTCGGCGTCGACTCCGGCTTCATCGTGCACAACGACCGGACCTACCCGACCCTGCTTCGCCTGTTCGCCGAACTCGGCGTCCGCACCCAGGAGTCCGACATGTCGATGTCGGTCTGCTGCGAAGGATGCGGCCTGGAGTACGCCGGGGCAAAGGGGCTGACCGGTCTCTTCGCCGCGCCGGGCTCGCTGTTCACCCCGCGCTATCTGCGCATGCTGGCGGAGGTGACGCGCTTCCACCGCCTCGCGCGCGCCGAACTCGCGGCCGGGGTGGCCGACGGCCGGACCCTCGGTGAATTCCTCACGGCAGCAGGGTTTTCCAGCTATTTTATCGCGCATTTCATGGTGCCGTTGGTGGCCGCGGTCTGGTCGTGCCCACCGGACGTCGCGCTCGACTATCCGGTCGGCTACCTGCTGGCGTTTCTCGACCACCACGGGATGTTGACGGTGTTCGGTTCGCCGACCTGGCGCACGGTCACCGGAGGGTCGGCGCGCTACGTCGAGGCGATCACCGCCCGGCTACCGTCGGTGCGCTCCGGGGTGCCCGTGCGCACCGTCACCCGCAACGCGGATGGAGTGACGGTGCGTGACGACGCGGACCGGGTCGAGCAATTCGACGCAGCAGTGATCGCGACGCATCCGAATCAGGCCCTCTCGGTCCTGGACCAACCGACGGCGAACGAGATCGAGATACTCGGCGCGCTGCGGTACTCGATCAATCACACTGCGCTGCACACCGATACGTCGCTGCTACCCCGACGTCCCGGCGCCCGCGCGTCGTGGAACTATCGGATGCCGGCCTGCGACGTGACCGCAGACCAGGTCCTGGTCAGCTACGACCTGACCCGCTTGCAGCGACTCGACGGGAGCGCCGATCGCCGCTTCGTGGTGACCCTGGGCGGCGGCAGTCGGGTCGACCCGAGCCAGGTCATCGCCACCATGCTGTACGACCATCCGCAGTACTCCCCCGCGTTCCGCGCGGCACAGCAGCGCCTGCACACGCTCGGCGATCATCGGCTGGCGTTCGCCGGCGCCTATCACGGCTGGGGTTTTCACGAGGACGGCGCGGTGTCCGGCGTCGTCGCGGCGGAGCGACTCGGCGGCAGGTGGAGCGGTCCGGTGCCGCCGCTGCTCCGTCCAGCGGGGAATGTGGCATGAGCCCACCGCAGATCGTGCGGACCAGCATCCACCACGCTCGCACCGCCCCCGTACGCCACGCGTTCACCTATCGCAGCTACAGCTGGCTGGTCGACCTCGACGCCGTGCCCCAACTACCCCGGCTGCTGCGGCCGCTCGCCGGGTTTCATGCCGCCGACCACGTCGGCGATCCGCACCGGACACTGCGCCAGAACGTCGACTCCTATCTGGACGGACACGGGATCGAACTCGGTGGTGGTCGGGTCCGAATGCTGGCCAACGCCAGGGTTTTCGGCTTCGTGTTCAATCCGCTGACCCTCTACTGGTGCCACGATGCCGGCGGCGCGCTGGTCTGTGTCGTCGCCGAGGTGCACAACACCTACGGCGGGCGGCACCGGTACCTGCTGCGCGTCGATCATCGCGGCGAGGCGAGCGTGCCGAAGGCGTTCTACGTCTCGCCGTTCAACCCGGTGGGTGGCCGGTACGTGCTCCGGGTGCCTGCGCCTTCGCATGACCGGCTCAGCGTCGCGATCACGCTGCGCGACACGTCCGGCGCGGTCGTCCTCACCGCCAGCTGGGCAGGGTCGATCCACCCCGCCCGCCCAGCAACCGTTTTGACCACCGCACTGGCAGCGCCGCTGGCGCCGCTGCTGGTCGCCGCACGCATCCGCTGGCAAGGCCTGCGCCTCTGGGCGCGCGGCCTGCCCCTGCATCCCCGCCCCCAGGAGGCCGCCCTATGACGAATCAGCTCCACGACGGTGCCGCGTACGATCCGTTCCTGCCGGCCAGGTGGACCGAAATCGCCCAGGTGCCAGGCGGTCTGCGCACCAGGCTGGGTGCTCCCGTCGCCCGCGCGTTGTTCCGGGGCGCCGTACGGGACCTGCCGCTGCGCGTCGAATACCCGGACGGCACCGTACAGGGTGCGGCCGGAGCGGCAGACCCGGCTGCACCGCGAATGTTGTTGCACCGCCCCGATGATTTCTTCGGCCGGATCGCGAACAGTGGTCTGATCGGCTTCGGCGAGGCGTACATGGTCGGCGACTGGTCGGCGCCCGAGCTCACCGCCGTACTGACCGCGCTGGCGTCGCGCATCGACACGGTCGTACCGGCCATGTTCCAGGGACTGCGTACTGTTCTCCTGCCCCGGACACCCCGCAACCACCGCGGGGCGCGCCCGGACACCCGCGCGAACATCGCGCATCACTACGACCTGTCCAACGAGTTCTTCAGCATGTTCCTCGATCCGACGCTGACCTACTCGTGTGCGCTGTTCGGCACCGTCGACCCACCGCCGGCCTGGCGCGATCTGAAGTCCGCGCAGCACCGCAAGATCGACCGGCTGCTCGATGCCACCGGCGTCGGGTTCGGCACACGCCTGCTCGAAATCGGCACCGGCTGGGGCGAATTGGCGATCCGCGCCGCGCAGCGTGGAGCACACGTGCACACCGTGACACTGTCGCGCGAGCAACAACTGCTGGCCCGGGAGCGCATCGCCGCGGCAGGGCTGTCGGACCGGATCACCGTCGAGTTGTGCGATTACCGCGACATCACCGGCACCTATGACGCGATCATCTCCATCGAGATGATCGAGGCCGTCGGGTATCGCTACCTACCCGCCTACCTGCGCACGCTCGACAGCCTCCTCGATGTCGACGGACGCATCGGCCTACAGCTGATCACCATGCCGCACAAGCGCATGCTGGCTTCCCGCGACACCTACACCTGGGTGCACAAGTACATTTTCCCGGGCGGGTTCCTGCCGTCGGTGAAGCTCATCGAACGCTCGATCGCGGCGCACACCGCGCTCCGGATCACCGACCGCCATTCGTTCGGGCCGCATTACGCCCACACCCTGAGACTGTGGCTGCAGCGATTCACGGCCAACAGCGCCGGCGCCGACGCACTGGGGTTCGACCGGGTTTTCCGGCGGATGTGGCGCTTCTACCTCGCCTACTCCGAAGCCGGCTTCGCTTCCGGTTACCTGGACCTGCACCAGCTGGTGCTGCAGCCGGAGGCACGATCGTGAGCACGCCGTCCGGATCCGACAGGTTGCGCAGGACCGACACGACTCCCGCGCGGCTGTGCGACGATGCCCAGATGGAGGCCGAGCCGGACCGCGCCGCACTCCTGGCCGCGATCGCCGACGGCGACGGCGCGGCTTTCACCGAGTTCTACGACCTGACCTCTGCGCGCGTTCATGGGCTTGCCTATCGCGTCGTACGTAACCAGGTGCTGGCCGAGGACGTCGTACAGGAGGTGTTCCTCCAGGTGTGGACGACGGCGGCGCGGCAATACGATCCCGCGCTCGCCAGCCCGATGGGCTGGCTGCTGACCTTGACCCATCGTCGCAGCGTCGATCGGGTGCGCTCCGAGCAGTCGGCCGCGGACCGCAATCACGTCTACGGCGTATCGAGCCTCGGCCGGGAACACGATGCCGTCGCCGACGAGGTCGCACAGCGACTCGACGAACAAGAGGTTGCCGACTGTCTCGATGGACTGACCACCGTCCAGCGTGAAGCCATCGGCCTGGCGTACTACAGCGGCAACACCTACCGGGAGGTCGCCGAACACCTCGACGTCACGCTCCCCACCATCAAGGCCCGTATCCGCGACGGACTGATCCGCCTGAAGAATTGCCTGGGGGTGGGCACCGATGCCTGACAGCTACACCGACGACGAACAGCAATTGCTCGATCTGGCCTACGTGTACGCACTCGATGCGGTGTCCGAAGCCGAACGCTCGGATATCGCCGGTCGCCTCGGTGCGGTCGCGCCACACACCGCACAGGAATTCGCCCGGATCGTCGGCGACGCCCAGGAGACCATGGCACTGGTCACCGCCGGCGACGCCCTGCCGCCATCCCCCGAGCTGCGCACGCGCATCCTGCAGGCGATCGGTATCCAGTCGGCAGGCGACGGTTCAGATGAACTGGCGCTCAGGCGCGTTCGACAACGGCGGCTGATCCTGCGGGTGGTGGCAGCCGCCGCCGCGGTCTGCGCGATCGTCATCGGCACGACGGTGGTCGCCGAACGGTTCACGAATCACCCGGCGCAGCAGACGGTTTCGCAGGTGCTGGCCAACCCCGACATCCGCACGTTCTCCGCTGCGGTCGCGGGCGGCACCATCACGCTCAGCGCCTCACAACAGGCGAACGCCGTCGTCGTGGCCATGTCCAATGTGCCTGCGCCACCGGCAGGTCACGTCTATCAGATGTGGTTCATCCCGGCGTCCGGAGCACCGCGGTCCGCCGGCACCATGAGCGCGGACACCATGCCGCCGCCCGGCGGCGAGGTGATACCGGCGCTGAACTCGGCCGCCAAGGTGGCCGTGACCGTCGAGCCCGGAACAGGATCGAGCCAACCGACGAGCACACCGGTGGTCGTCGTCTCGCTGACCTGATCATGACTGCTGAGGGATTGTTCGACCAGCTGCTGGACCGTACCGTGGTGCTCGGCTATTCGCGTGTGGGTTTGGCCGTGCGGCAACGGTTCTGGCCGGCGCCCGGCCTGCCGTCAGACGCACTCTCCGGCCGCACAGTGCTGGTCACCGGCGCGAATTCGGGCATCGGCAAAGCCATTTCCACCCAACTAGCGGGACTCGGCGCGACAGTGTTGATGACGGTGCGCGACCGGGCCCGCGGGGAGGCCGCGCGACGCGACGTACTCGCCGCCGTGCGGGACGCCGACATCGTGGTCGAGGTGTGCGACGTATCGCACCTGGCCGCGGTCCGCACGTTCGCCGGCGATCTGTTGCGCCGGCGTCCACGCCTGGACACGGTGATCCACAACGCCGGGGTGATGCCGGAACACCGGACCGAAAGCGCTGAG
The DNA here is from genome assembly GCF_025331195.1 of Mycolicibacterium llatzerense. Classification (NCBI taxonomy): domain Bacteria; kingdom Bacillati; phylum Actinomycetota; class Actinomycetes; order Mycobacteriales; family Mycobacteriaceae; genus Mycobacterium; species Mycolicibacterium llatzerense. Next base: position 226,021 of record NZ_LXOV01000013.1, read on the forward strand.
GGGCATGAGCTTTCGTTGGCCACCCATGTGCTGGGTCCGGTGTTGCTGACCGAACTCCTGCTACCCGCGCTGGCCGCGGCGCCAGACCCACGCGCCGTGCTGATGTCCTCGGGCGGCATGTACACCCAGCCGCTTGCGGTCGACGACATCGAATACCGGCAGGGGCACTACCGCGGCGCGACGGCCTATGCCCGCAGTAAGCGCATCCAGGTCGCATTGACTCCACTGTTGGCGCAGCGCTGGTCCGGCGTGATGGTGGCCGCCATGCATCCCGGCTGGGCGGACACACCAGGCGTGGCTCAGTCGCTGCCCGGGTTCCGCCGGCTGACGCGGCCGATCCTGCGTACCTCCGAGCAGGCCGCCGACACCGCGGTCTGGCTGACGGCGACCGACCCGACGCCGCCGTCGGGACAGTTCTGGCACGACCGCCGGATCCGTCCCACGCACTATCTGCCCACCACGCACCACGCCGATGCGGAGCTGGACGAGGTGTGGCGGTACTGCACCGCCGCCATCGGTCTGTGAGGACTTGTCGCGCAATCAGATCCGTGCGAGTTCGCGGCGAAGGCCACGCGCCCCGTCGTCGAGTAGGTGCGCCACCGCCAGTTGGAGCAGCGGTTCGAGCCACCGCAGCCAACCTTGGAACGCAAACCTGATCCGGTAGGTGACCTCAGTTCCGTCGGCATGCGGGGTCACGGTGATGGTGTCCCGAGCGATCAGGTACTGGTTGACCCCGCGCAGTTCGATCGACCGCCCCGGCGTCATGCTGGTCACCTCGTACGTGATTTCCGACGTGCGGCCGGCGAAGCGCGACGTGTTGACGTAGCGCGTGCCCACCCCGCCGTCGCCGGCGATGCGTTCAGTGCGCACGGTGGCGGGGTCCCACTGCTGCGTGGTGGTGAAGTCCGCCAGGTACGCGAAGACGGCGTCGGCCGGCGCATCGACCACCAATTGTCGCTGTGCGTCGATCATCAGGCCGCCTTTCCCAACTGATGGCGCAGGCACTGTTCCAGGTCCGGGCGCCGGAAGTGGTGCCCGGCATCGATGAGCTTGGCGGGAACCACCCGCTGGCTCGCCATGGCGAGCTCACGGGTGCCCTGACTGCCGAGCAGTAGCGCCGGGCCCGCCTCCGGCACGGGCAGCACGGCTGGACGGTGCAGCACCCCGGCCAGCGACCGCGTGTAGTCGGCATTGCGGACCGGTTGTGGCGCAACCGCATTTACCGCACCGGACAATCCCGCATCGACGAGCGCACGGTGATACACGTCGATCAGATCGTCGATGTCGATCCACGACAGCCACTGCCGACCGTCCCCCAAGGGTCCACCCAGCCCCGCGGCGAACAACGGCCGCATCAGGTGCAACGTGCCGCCGCGCGGCGTCTGCACGATCCCGGTGCGGACGGTGACCACGCGCAGTCCGGCAGCGACCGCCGGGGCCGTCGCCGCTTCCCAGTCGGCGACGACGTCGGCCAGGAATCCGTCGCCCCGGTGTGCCGACTCGTCGAGTTGCTCGTCGGCCCGGTCATGCCCGTACCACCCGATCGCCGACGCGCTGACGAAGACCGACGGTCCGTCGGTCGCCCGCGCGGCACACTCGGCCAGCCGCCGGGTCGGCTCAATCCTGCTGTCGCGCACCGTCTTCTTGTGCCCTTCGGTGAATCGTCCGGCAATCGACGCGCCGGCGAGGTGCACCACGGCATCGATCCCGTCGAGCAGTTGCTCGGCGGGCGACTCGGGATTCCAGCGACGTTCGGTGTCGTCTCGCGGCTCATGGCGGACCAGCCTTATCACCCGGTAGCCACCAGTCGTCAGGAAGGCGGTCAGCGCGCTGCCGATCAATCCCGACGCCCCGGTCACCGCCACCGACCCGGGTCGGTCACCGTGCTCACTCGCCCATCGGTGGGCGGCCAGATCGTCGCTCAGCTGGCGGTGCCGATACTGGAACGTCGGCCGCAGCAGCCGCCCGGGCACCGGTGTGTCGACGCGATCGGTGATTCGGGTACGCCCGTCGCCGACCGTGTCGAAACGATGTTCATGCCGCCAATGCCCGATCAGACCCGTTGGCAGCGAACGCAATCCGCCCCGGCTCAATTCGTCGACGAAGCGGGCGGGTGGGGCGTAGTGATCGGGATTGTGTTGCGCGTGCCAGCGCAGCCCGCCGGGCAGGCCCAGTACCGCGCACCCGTCGGCCAGCGACGCCGCTTCCGCGACGACGCTCATCGGCTGCCACGGCGGCAGCATCCGGTGGATGGCACCCGGCCGTGCGTGCCAGGCGAACACGTCGTCGCGGGGTGCGTCGACAACACTGCTGTACTCGATCCCCATGAAACCTCCGAGTCGATTCGGCTTCGAGTGGGATTCGGCGCCACCCGCCCGTCGGATGGGTCTGGGATACCCGTGGCGGGGCGCCAGGAAACGGCGGATCAGTGAATCCTGCTGGCTGACAGCCGATTCACCGGTGTGGCACGGCGTCCAGTTTGGGCACGGGGTTGGCCGGTCCAGCTGGGGTGAGAACGGTCCCGTTCACGTCGACGATCGGTGCGTCGGTCACGAGTCCGGCAGCCGAACGGCCGTAAACGCGTCCAGAACCGATCACCGCGTTGGCTGCCAGATTGTCGACCGTGCAGGCGTCGGAGGCGCTGGTGTCCTGCTGCGGGATATCGGGGGCCCAACTCAACTCGGCGCGCACCGATATCGGCCCACCGTCGGTGGGCCGAGGGCCGTTGACCGCGGTGAGGCATTGGTACCGACCACGTCGCAACGGGCCGGCGAAGTCGCGCAGATCGGCTGGATTCGCACCCTTAGGTTGCAAGAAGTACACCTCGTACGACGATGACCCATCGCCCCGATAGCCGATGATCGGCAGCCGCCCCCGGTCGACCGGCGGCGGTGGCTGATAGGCCTGCACCTCCTGTTCCCATTGAGCCTTCTGATATTGCTCGTCTTCGAGCTTCTTTTGATCCCTTGCCGTTGACCACACCGTTGCCGCCAGACCGATTGATGCGGCGACGATCACGAAGCCACCGATCGCAGACATTCCATATGCGGTGTCGCTGGGCTCATTGGCATCGGGGTTCTTGTACTTCCATGACTTTGTGGCCCACCACATCTGCCGCGGTTTGACCAGCATGAGCGTGCCGATCGGAATACCGATCAGCAGGATGAGTAGAGCCAACCCCACCCGCGCGAGCCTAATTCACCGGCTTGTAGCTGAACGACACCTTGCCGTCGGCGACGTCGGTGACCTTCAGGGTGTAGTCGCGGCTCTGCCCGCCGACGAGTGCGGTGCACTGCTGGGTCGCCCCGACCTTGCTGTCCACATCTCCGGCGCACTTGACGGTGCCCGCGCTCTGGCCCAGTTGCGCCGCGAGGGAACTCTCCGCAACGGACTTCTCCAGTACCGGCGTCAGGCCGTAATTCATTGCAAGCCCGGCTACTTCGCTCACGATGGCGGTACGCCGGCTGGTGAAACCAGCAGCGGTGATGTCGCACAAGGCCACCGCACCCTGCTTGCCCTCGAGCCCCGACAGGCACACCACGGCATCGGGTGCGGACTTGCGCGCCCGGGTCACCATGTCGGCCACAGCCGCCTCCAACTGGGGCTTGGAGACGGCCGGGGTCATCGAATAACTGACCTTGCCGCCGTCGACCCCCGACACGGTGATGGTCGGCTGAATACCGTAGGCCGGCGACATCGTGACATCGCAGCGCGTGCTCTGCCCGACACGGGCGATGAGGCCGCGCTCGCAGATCACCGCCTGGGGCGGCTGGCTGGTGAAGGCGTCGTGGATCGCCCGCTCCAGTGATGCCTTGTCCACCATCGGCAACTGCGCCGACGGCTTGGCCTGGGTGGCTTCCTGGTCCGGGCGGGTCAGGCTGTAGACCAGCGCCGCGAGCCCGGTGAGGAGCAGCCCAGCGATGACGACCAGTGCCAAGATGCGCGCCCTCATGCCGCCATTCTGCCTGGGCTACATCAAGTCATTTGCGGGCACGTCATTTCGGTGCTCGCGGTACCACGCCACCGTGCGGGCCAGTCCGTCGTCCAGGGCCACCTGCGGCGACCAGCCCAGCGCCCGCATCTTCGAGATGTCCGGGCACCGGCGCGGCGTGCCACCGGCCTGCAATTCGCCGGGCTTGATCTCGAGCTCGACCCCGACGGCCCGGCCGATCCGGGTCGCCAGCTCCCGGACGCTGAGTTCCTCGTCGCTGCCGATGTGGTAAACCTCGCGGTGCCCGCCGTTTTCGTACATCGTCAAGATGCCCTGGACGATGTCGTCGACGTAGCAGAACGAGCGTGTCTCGCTGCCGTCACCCTGGATCGGGAACACCGGGTCGCCGGCTTCCTGGCAGCCCAGCGCCCGCAGGATGAACTGCGGCTCGACGTGCTTCCACCCCATGTTGGGACCGAACACGTTGTGCGGCCGGAAGACCTGCACCTGCCGGTAGTGGTCCTGCCCGTAGTTGAAGGCGATCAGCTCGCTGACGATCTTGCCGCCGCCGTAGGAGTACCGGGGATTGAGGCTGTCGGGCAGCATCAGCGGGATGGTCTCGGGCGTCGGGATGATCGCGGGTGTCTGGTACACCTCGGCGGTCGAGGCGACGATGAGGTCCGGCACCCCCGCGGCGCGGCCGGCGTTGGTCACCGCGAGCGCGCCGCGCAGGCCGACGTCGAGCACCAGTTCCGGTTGCTTGTAGAAGTTCTCGGTGCCGTTGATGGCGGCCAGGTGCATGACGACCTCGGCGCCGGCGAACGCCTTCTCCAGGGCGTCCTGGTCGCGGACGTCGCACGTGAAAAGCTCGACGTCCGAGGCGACTTCGGCGAAGCGGCTCGCATCGCCGCGGACCATGGAGTCCACCACCGCGACCTGCCAACCGTCCCGGACCAGTCGCTTGACCAGGTAGGCACCGATGAATCCGCCACCGCCGGTGACCACGACCCGCTTAGACACGCTCGACGACCTTTCCGCTGCGGCCCACGGCGAAGTAGCTGTCGCCCAGTTCGGTGGACGGCAGGTGGCTGTAGTGGTTCCAGTAGTCGAAGACGAAACCGTCGGGGCTAATGAACTCGCTGATGGTGCGCGGCGAGATGGTGCCCAGCGACGGGTGGTTGTTACCGAGGACGACGACGTCCGCGCCACTCACCGCGTCACCGAACCGTTTGTAGATCGTGTGCCCCGGGAATGCTTCGGCCAGCACGTCATTCGGCGTGACAGGGTCGTAGACCCCGATCTCGGCATCCGGGTGCGCAGCCTTCAATTCGCCAAGCACCTTGATGGACATCGACCCGCGCAGATCGCTGGTCTCGGGCTGGCCCTTGAACGCCATGCCCAGCAGGTTGATCTTCAGCGGCCCTTCGGCACCCAGCTTCCGGCGCGCGATCTCGCTGCTGATGAAGCGCACGGTCTCGGCGGGCTGGCGCTCGTTGACCAGGCGGCCGGCGGCGGTGATGTCCAGCGTGACGCCACGTTCGCGCACGCTCTCCATCAGGATGTGCGGGTCCTTCTCCAGGCACGGCCCGCCGACCAGACCCGGCAACGGGATGTTGGTGCGGTTGTATCCGAGCTTGCCCGCCGAGATCACCTCGTAGGCGCTCACGCCGAACGCATCGCAGATCCGGGCGACTTCGTTGGCGAACGCGAACTGCACATCACGGAAGGTGTTGCTCACCAGCTTGATGATCTCGGCGGTCTCGATATCGGAGACCAACACGATCGAGCTGGTGAGCTTGCGGAACACCGCGGCGGCACGGTCGGCGACCGCCGGGTCGTCGGCGCCGACGATCTGCGGCAGCTCACGCAATTCCTGCAGCGCCTTGCCCTCCAGGGTGCGCTCGGGGCACATCGCGATGTCGAAGCTCTTGCCGCTGGCGGCCAGCTGCGGCGCCACCACGTCGCGGGTGGTGCCGACCTTGACCGTCGACCGCAGGATGACGAGCGCGCCGTCCTGCATGTTGCCGGCGATGTCGCGGGCCGCCGCCTCGATCATGTCGACGCGGGCCACGCCGTCCGCCGACAACGGGGTGCCGACGGTGATGATGTACGTGTCGCACGAGAAGCTGTCGTCAAATGCGGTGACGGCCTTCAGTTTCCCGAATCGGGTGACGCCCTCGAGGGCGTCGGGCAAGCCGGTCTCGGTGAAATGCGGCAAACCCTGATTGGTCATTTCGACCAATTCTTGACGGGTCTCGATTCCGATTACGGAGTTTCCGGCTTCCGCGAGCACGGTGGCCAGCGTCAGCCCCACATATCCCAGGCCGATGATTCCGACGTCGTATTTCTCTGGCAAATCCTCAATCCCTCCAGTCAGCCCTGTGGGAGACGGCTGTTTTCATACCGCAGCGGCTCTCGCGCAAACAAGTTTCGACCTTACGGGTCTGCGGCGCATTTCGGGCCTAGGTACGCTCACAGTGTGCCGCTGCCCGCAGACCCGCATCCCGCTTTCTCCACCTATGCGCATCCCGATCGCCTGGTGACCGCCGACTGGCTGTCAGGCAACATCGGACGCGCCGGTTTGGTCATCGTCGAATCCGACGAAGATGTCCTGCTTTACGACACCGGCCACATCCCCGGTGCGGTGAAGATCGACTGGCATACCGACCTCAATGACCCGCATGTCCGCGATTACATCGACGGCGCGCAGTTCGCCGCGCTGATGGATCGCAAGGGCATCAGCCGGGACGACACCGTGGTGATCTACGGCGACAAGAGCAACTGGTGGGCGGCCTACGCGCTGTGGGTGTTCACCCTCTTCGGGCACCCCGATGTCCGCCTGCTCGACGGTGGCCGCGATCTGTGGATCACCAACGGCCGGGACACCACCTTGGACGTCCCGAGCAAGCAGACCACGGGTTACCCGGTGGTCGAGCGCAACGACGCTCCGATCCGCGCTTTCAAGAATGATGTCCTCGCCATCCTCGGCAAAGAGCCGCTGATCGACGTGCGCTCGCCGCAGGAGTACACCGGCGAGCGCACCCACATGCCCGACTACCCGGAGGAGGGTGCGCTGCGCGGCGGCCACATCCCCACCGCGCGGTCCATCCCGTGGGCAAAGGCCGTCGACGACAGTGGCCGCTTCCGCAGCCGCGCCGAACTCGACGACCTGTACGGCTTCATCTCCCCCGACGACAAGGCCGTCGCCTACTGCCGCATCGGCGAGCGCTCCAGCCACACCTGGTTCGTGCTGACGCATCTGATCGGCCTGCCTGCCGTCCGCAACTACGACGGTTCGTGGACCGAATGGGGCAACGCGGTGCGGGTGCCGGTGGCTGTTGGTGAGGAACCGGGGCCGGCGCCGGGCCCCGCATGACCGTACCCGCGGCCCTGGCCGAGGTGGTGTCGGATTTCGCCGACGTCCAGGGACAGGACAAGCTGGCGCTGCTGCTGGAGTTCGCCAACGAACTCCCGCCGCTGCCGTCGTCGCTCGAAGAAGCCTCGATGGAGCCGGTGCCGGAGTGCCAGTCGCCGTTGTTCCTGCATGTCGATGCGCAGGACCCCGAGCACGTGCGGCTGTATTTCAGCGCGCCGGCCGAAGCACCGACGACGCGGGGTTTCGCGGCCATCCTCGCGGCCGGCCTGGACGGCCTGCCGGCGTCCGACATCTTGGCGGTGCCCGACGATTTCTACGCCGATCTGGGGCTGGCCAAGCTGATCAGCCCGCTGCGCCTGCGGGGTATGTCAGCGATGCTGACGCGGATCAAGCGCCGCCTGCGCGACGCCTGATCCGGGTACGGCTCAGAAGAACGGCAGCTTGAACTTGCCGCTGTAGTGCAGCGCGTCCGGGTTGCGCTGCCCGATGATCTTGCCGGGCACGCCGCCGACGATGCCGAACGGCGGCACCTCCTTGTTCACCACGGTGTGTGCGGCGACGACGGCGCCGCGGCCGAGCAGGCACGGCAGGATCATGGCGCGAGTCGCGATCCACACGTGGTCGTCGATCACGATGGGGTCCGGCGGGTTGGGTGCCGGCACGAAGTTCGGGTGATTGATGTCGTGCCCGCCGGCGATGATGTGCGTGTCGCTGGCGATGACGACGTCGTTGCCGATCGCGATGCCCGCGCGCGCGTCCAGCAGGCAGCGGAAGCCGATCGAGACCCGGTCACCGATCACCAGGTAGGGAATGGACCAGACGCTGGTGCCGCGGTTGATCGCGGTGTCCTTGCCGATCTTGGCCCCGAACAGCCGGAGATAGCCCAGCCGGATGAAATGGAACGGGATGTGGGTGACGACCGAGCTGTAGAACAGGGCGGCATAGGTGTCCCGGATGCGGTGCCACAGGGTCTCCCCTGGCAACTCGTGCTTGAGGATGTTGCCGTCCTCGTCGGTCACCCACTGCATCTTCGGTGGGATGCGGACGTTCGGGTTGACCGCCCTTTTACGTGCGATCAATTCCGGGTCTGATGCCTGCGGCTCGACGAACAACGGTGTCCCCTTACTCGCGGCTCCCTGGCGGGACCGGTGCCGCATCAGTATTGCTCAAGCCGTCGGACGCGGCAGAAAGTGCCGGTGAAACCGGTCGATTCGGCGATTTCTAAGAAAATCTCCTAACGACCCGCTACCCGAATCGGGGATCCACCTGCATTGGCCTTACACTGCACCCGATACATTCTTAAAGACATTTCTTAGAGAACCGCCGTCAGGAGGCACTGTGGCCAACCACGCCAGTTCCAAGATCTCCAAGGTGCTAGTCGCCAACCGTGGAGAGATTGCCGTCCGGGTCATCCGGGCTGCCAAGGACGCCGGACTGGCCAGCGTCGCCGTTTACGCGGAGCCGGATGCCGATGCGCCGCACGTGCGGCTCGCCGACGAGGCCTTCGCGCTGGGCGGCCAGACCTCGGCCGAGTCGTACCTGGTCTTCGACAAGATTCTGGATGCCGCTGCCAAGTCGGGCGCCAACGCGATCCACCCGGGTTACGGCTTCCTTTCCGAGAACGCCGACTTCGCCCAGGCCGTCCTCGACGCCGGCCTGATCTGGATCGGGCCCAGCCCGCAGTCGATCCGCGACCTCGGTGACAAGGTCACCGCGCGCCACATCGCTGCCAAGGCCAACGCTCCGCTGGTCCCCGGTACCTCGGATCCGGTCAAGGACGCCGACGAGATCCTGGCCTTCGCCAAGGAGTTCGGCCTGCCGATCGCCATCAAGGCCGCCTTCGGTGGTGGTGGCCGCGGTATGAAGGTCGCCCGCACCATCGAAGAAATCCCCGAGCTGTTCGACTCGGCCACCCGTGAGGCCGTCGCCGCCTTCGGCCGTGGAGAGTGCTTCGTCGAGCGTTACCTGGACAAGCCGCGCCACGTCGAGGCTCAGGTCATCGCCGATACGCACGGCAACGTCGTCGTCGCCGGTACCCGCGACTGCTCGCTGCAGCGCCGCTTCCAGAAGCTGGTCGAGGAGGCCCCCGCGCCGTTCCTGACCGACGCCCAGCGCAAGGAAATCCACGAGTCCGCCAAGCGCATCTGCAAGGAAGCCGGCTACTACGGCGCGGGCACCGTTGAGTACCTGGTCGGCCAGGACGGCCTGATCAGCTTCCTCGAGGTCAACACCCGTCTGCAGGTGGAACACCCGGTCACCGAGGAGACCGCGGGCGTCGACCTCGTGCTGCAGCAGTTCAAGATCGCCAACGGCGAGGCCCTGGACATCACCGAGGACCCGACCCCGCGCGGCCACTCGTTCGAGTTCCGGATCAACGGCGAGGACGCCGGTCGCGGCTTCCTGCCGGCCCCCGGCCCCGTCTCGAAGTTCGAGGCCCCGACCGGCCCCGGCGTCCGCATGGACTCGGGTGTCGAGACCGGTTCGGTCATCGGCGGCCAGTTCGACTCGATGCTGGCCAAGCTGATCGTCACCGGCGCCACCCGCGACGAGGCCCTGGCCCGCTCGCGTCGTGCGCTGGCGGAGTTCAACGTCGAGGGTCTGGCCACGGTCATCCCGTTCCACCGCGCCGTGGTCTCCGACCCGGCCTTCATCGGTGACGGCGAGAAGTTCGACGTGCACACCCGCTGGATCGAGACCGAGTGGGACAACACGGTCGAGCCGTTCACCGGTGGCGAGCCGCTGGACGACGAGGACGCCACCCCGCGTCAGAAGGTCGTCGTCGAGGTCGGTGGCCGTCGCGTCGAGGTGTCGCTGCCCGGTGACCTGGCCATCGGTGGTGGCGCCGGTGGCGCAGCCACCGGCGCGATCAAGAAGAAGCCGAAGCCGCGCAAGCGTGGCGCTGCGGGCGGCAAGGCCGCCTCGGGTGACTCCGTCACCGCGCCGATGCAGGGCACCGTCGTGAAGGTCGCCGTCGAGGAGGGCCAGCAGGTCTCCGCGGGTGACCTGATCGTGGTGCTGGAGGCCATGAAGATGGAGAACCCGGTGACGGCCCACAAGGACGGCACCGTGACCGGCCTGTCGGTCGAGGCCGGCGCCGCCATCACGCAGGGCACCGTCATCGCCGAGCTGAAGGACTAGTTCTTTCTATCCGCCGAGCGGCCAGTTATCGCACGCTTTTCCCTGAAATCCGTGCCATAGCTGGCCACTCGGCGGACTTTTTTCTTATGGAACCCATCGAGATCAACTCCGGCGCCTGGTATCTGCGCGCCCTGCGCGCCGATGAGCGGATGGACGACCGGCCGTCCCTGGCGGATTTGGGCGAGCACTCCCCCGATCACGTGGAAACCCGCACGGCGCAATGGGAATCCGACACGTTGTACTCGTGGGCGGTGTGCGAGCCGACGACCGGCGAGTTGCTCGCCGAGATCACCCTGGACCCCGCCACGCGGGAGATTTCCGCGCGGACCCGCGCCGGGTTCGACGAAGCCGCCGCAACGGGAGTCGAGTCCGTGCGCCGCTTCGCCGCCGCGATGCTCGGCTAGGAAGTCGCGCCGAACAATCTCAGGCGAACAGCAGCACCGGCAGGCTCATCGTCAACACGATGGACATCAGCAGCAACAGGAACCATCCGGCGCCCTGCCAGGCCCACCAGACCTGATTGTCGCGCCAGGCCCGATAGGTCCGGACGAAGGCCCACACGCCGCTGCCGAACAGGAACAGCGGACCGGCCAGTGCCAGCACCGTTCGGTAGGGCTTTGAATACACCCAGGCGCACTCCGTCGTATCAATACCGTGGCAGTGCCGGACCCAGACGGCGGCCAGCACCATGAACCCGACCCCGAGGCTCCCCATCACCAGACCGAATCGCGCGGCCTCGTGCACGCTGGGATCGTCGTCGCGGAACTGGTCAGTTGTCGGACTGAGCATCGATATCACCGCCAACCCCAGTATGCGCTCGCCCGCCACTAGGGCGCCAGCGGCCCCTCGGCAATCCGCTTGATCGCGGCCAGTCGCCGATCCCATTGCCTGCCAATGGTTTCCAGCTCGTTGCCCAGCGCGCTGAGCTTGGCACCCAGCGCCTGATAGCGAATCTCTCGGCCCACTTTGACGGGCTCGACCAACCCCGCGTCGGCCAGCACCGTCAAATGCTTGGCAATGGCCTGCCGGCTCACGGGCAACCGGCCCGCCAGTGCGCTCGCGGACAGGTCATCGGCCCCCAGCTCGGTCAGGATCCGCCACCGGGTCTCGTCGGCGAGCACCGCCAACACCGCCGGCATGTGGGTGTCGGTCACACCGACACTCGCAGGTATTCCACCAGGTCGTCGAGTTCGGCCGCCCAGCCACCGGTGTTCTCGGCCTGCGCGGTCTGCGGGTCGGCGAGGTTCTCAAAGCCCGTCTCGCACAGGTCAAGTCGAGTGCCGCCCTCGATCTCGGTCAGCTCGAAGCGAACGACGGTGGAGTTCTCGGGAGTCGGATCGGCGTCGGCCTCGCGGTGCGCCCACCGATAGACCAGGGTGTGCGGCGCGTCGGCGCTTTCGACCACGACGCGGAACTTGCCGTGGGCGTTCCAGCCGAAAAACCCGGTGCCACCCGGGATCGCCTCGAGTTCCGCTTCGTCGCCGAACCATTGCGCGATGAGCTCGGCTTTGGTCAGCGCATCCCAGACGCGCTGGATCGGAGCGTTGATGTCGATGGTGCGAGTGATGTCCAGCGTGTCCATGATTCCCCTTCGAGCGGCGTTGTGTGCAACTCAAGAGTTGCACAACCCTGCTCGTACTGCAACCGTCAGATTGCAGTTTGTGCGACGCGGCGCTCCCGCAGCAACATCAGCCCGATGGTGCCGAAGACCAGGTTGGCGGCGATCTCCAGAATCGCGGTCACCCACGAGAACGTCGTCACCCGCGCCCACGGCGGCGCATTGATGAAGCTGTCGCTGAAGAATCCCCATTTCGGCAGCAGATGTGCCGCAGTGAATCCCACCGCGCCGGCATAGCCGATCCCGACGGCAGCGAGCGGCGCCCACCTGTTCCGCTTGAACACCAAGGCGATCGTCACAGCTGCGAGGATCAGCTGCAACGTGCCGCCCACCATCACCGCCGGGGGGATGACGTCCATCCCCCGCCTCAGATGATCGGCGCCGTGCAGCACCAGCGCGACCGCCAAAAAGCCTGCAGCCCAATCGAAGTTACGTTGCCAATTCCTGGCATCACCAGTCATCCGGATCACCTCTACTACGGAGAGTAGTAGTCATGTGATGTCGTGTAAAGCCCTGATTGGTATCCGCCCCGGACCGACGGCGCCTACACTCAGCAGTTGTCGAGGTACCACACAGCAAACAACCAAATCTGCGCCATCCACCCCCAGGAGTCCGCCATGACTTCCCCAGCGCGCGTCATCGTTTCAATCCCAGCCGCCATCGCGTGTATTGCCGTGGCCGGCGCACCAGTTGCCTCCGCTGATCGGAACGGTTACCTGGCCTGCATGAAAGAGGGAGTCAAGAGCTTCACCAGCTGCTGCATCGACAACGGCGGTGGCTATGCCTGGGACCCGGCGCATGAGCCGTATCCGCACTGCAGCTGGTCGGCCAGCGTGTCACCGAATCAAGGCGACACCCCGCCGCCGACCAAGGCTCCGGTCACGGTGCCGCAGGCACCCGCGCCAGGCCGGTCCAGCTGACCTGGTTGCCCACCGGCACAGAGCATTTCGCCCGAAATCCGCGGGCTACGATTCTGGCGTGCGGATGAAACTCTTGGGCGCGGCAGGGCTTTTCGCCGGCGGCGCGGCGTATCTGCACGGCTGGACGTGGCCGCCGGCGCTGGCCGTGGCCGTCGGCGTCCCGTTACTGCTCGCCGCCATCCCGCACATCGTCGCCGGAATGCGCACCCCGAGCGGCCGCGAGGACCCCGTGCACGACATGTCCGGCACCGAATTCGAGGACTACGTCGCACGTATCGCCCGGTCCTGCGGTGTGCCCGTCATCATGACCGAGCTGTCCGGGGACTGGGGCGTCGATCTGATCGTCGGGACACGCCCCAATCGCCTTGCCATTCAATGCAAGAGATTGTCCCGGCCCGTGGGCCCCGGTGCCGTCCAGGAGGTGGTCGCCGGCGCTCCCATGCAGGACTGCGCGCACACCATGGTGGTCACCAACAACGATTTCACCGCAGCCGCACGGAAATTGGCCGAACTGCACGACTGCACCCTGGTCAGCGGCACCGAGCTGACTCGGCTCCGCGGGTTGATCCGGCAGCAGGTTCTAGAGCGTCCGTAGCACTTCCCGCACCGCCTGGACAGCTTCGTCGATCTCGGCCCGCGACACTGTCAGCGCCGGGCGGAACCGCACCGAGTCGACACCACTGGCCAGCAGAATGACATGTCGCTCCCAGAGCCGCCGGATCGCCTCGTCACGCTGCGCGGCCGACGGCATGCTGAACGCGCACATCAGCCCGCGGCCGCGCGGGTCGAGTACCAGATCAGGAAATTCGCTTGCCAGACAACGCAGCTGGCCGACCAGGTACCACCCCATCCGCACGGCGTTCCCGATCAGCCCGTCGGCCTCGATGACCTCGAGAATGCGGCGGGCCCGCACCATGTCGGTGAGGTTGCCACCCCAGGTGGAGTTGATCCGTGAGCTGACCCGGAAGACGTTGTCGGCGACGTCGTCGACGTGTCCGCCCGCCATCACCCCGCACACCTGGGCCTTCTTGCCGAAGGCCACCACGTCGGGCGTGACACCCAATTGCTGGTAGGCCCAGGGGGTTCCGGTCATCCCGACGCCCGTCTGCACCTCGTCGAAGATCAAGAGCGCGTCATACTCGACGCACAAATCCCGCATTGCGGCGAAGAACTCGGCCCGCAGGTGCCGATCGCCGCCTTCACCCTGGATCGGCTCGGCGATGAAGCAGGCGATGTCGTGCGGGTACGCCTCGAAAGCCGCCCGGGCCTGCCGCAGCGATTCCTGTTCCAGCGCAACGATATCCACGCCCGGGGCCACCACGGGCGCGTCGATACGCGGCCAGTCGAACTTCGGGAAGCGGGCCACCTTGTTGGGGTCGGTGTTGGTCAGCGACATGGTGTACCCGCTGCGGCCGTGGAAGGCGCCGCGCAAGTGCAGCACCCGGGTGCCCAGCGCGGGGTCGATCCCGCGGGATTCGTTGAGCCGGCTCTTCCAGTCGAATGCGACCTTGAGCGCGTTCTCCACCGCCAGTGCACCACCGTCGACGAAGAACAGGTGCGGCAGCGCCGGGTCACCCAGCACGCGCGCGAACGTCTGCACGAAGCGCGCCATCGGCACCGAGTACACATCCGAGTTGCTCGGCTTGTTCACCGCCGCCTGCGCGAGCTCGGCCCGGAAGGCCGGGTCGGTCAACGCCGGATGGTTCATCCCCAGCGCCGACGACGCGAAGAACGTGAACATATCGAGATACCGGCTGCCGTCACGCGCGTCGACGAGATAGGAGCCACCGGAGCGGTCGAGATCGAGAACGAGGTCCAAACCGTCGGTCAGGATGCTGCGCCCCAGAACGTCACGAACGTCGCGGGCGCTGTCCGCCGACAGCCCATCACCAGAAGTCAGAACAGCGGTCATGCCGCCATCCTAACGCAATATTTACAGTTTGTTCGACCTCAAACAGGAACTATTCCGGTAGCGACACCTGATCATCGTAAAAAGTCTGTAAGATGATGGTGCTTCGAGTGCGTACGTTGGCGACGGTCCGGATCCGCTGCAGCAGGCCTTCCAGCGCCCGCGCCGAGGCAACACGCACCACCAGCACGTAGCTCTCTTCGCCGGCGACCGAGTGGCAGGACTCGATTTCGGTGAAGGACTGCAGCCGCGCCGGGGCATCATCAGGTTGGGAAGGATCGAGTGGGGTGATCGCGACGAACGCCGACAGCATGTGGCCGACGGCCTCGGGGTTGATCCGTGCGGTGTACCCGATGATCACGCCGCGAGATTCCAGCCTGCGCACCCGTGACTGCACCGCCGACACCGACAGGCCCGCCGCCGTCGCCAGGTGCGCCAACGTCGCCCGGCCGTCGGCTATCAGCTCCCGCACCAGGATTCGATCGACGTCGTCCAGCTCCGCTTCGGCCATGGCCGGAGATTACCCCCAGGCACAGCCATGACAGTTCAGACATGGGAGCTGCGCGCCGCGTTCGCCGCCGCGCTGTCGCGCATGTACGGCGCCGAGGTACCCGCCTACACCACACTCGTGGACGTCAGCACGGCCGTGAACCGGGACTGCGCCACCGACGGTCGGCTCGGTTCCCTCGACCGGGTCACCGCGGAACGGCACGGCGCGATCCGGGTCGGCAGCCGGGCCGAACTCGCTGACGTCGCAGACCTTTTCGCGGCTTTCGGCATGTACCCGGTTGGCTTCTATGACCTGCGCGAGGCCGCCTCGCCCGTGCCAGTGGTCTCCACCGCGTTCCGTCCCATCGAGGCAGACGAGCTGGACCGCAACCCGTTTCGGGTCTTCACCTCGATGCTGGCCACCGATGACGCCCGCTTCTTCTCCTCCGACCTGCGGACTCGCGTACAACGGTTCGTCGGGCAGCGTCAGCTGTTCGACCCGGCATTGATCGCGCAGGCCCGTCGCATCGCCGTCGACGGCTGCCCGACGGCCGATGCCGGCGAGTTCGTCCGCCGCTGCGCCGGGGCGTTCTCGTTGTCCCGTACACCGATCGACAAGGCCTGGTACGACGAGCTCAGCGACATCTCCGCCGTCGCCGCCGACATCGCCGGCGTCAGCACCACCCACATCAATCACCTGACGCCGCGCGTGCTCGACATCGATGAGCTGTACCGCCGGATGACAGCCCTCGGTATCACCATGATTGATGCGATCCAGGGGCCGCCCCGCACCGACGGACCGCCGGTCCTGTTGCGGCAGACGTCGTTTCGGGCCCTGGCCGAGCCGCGCACGTTCCGCGCCCCGGACGGCACCGTGTTCGACGGGAGTCTGCGGGTGCGTTTCGGCGAAGTCGAGGCACGTGGGGTGGCGCTGACCCGCGCGGGCCGGGAACGCTACGACGCCGCCATGGCCGACCGCGAACATTGGGACCGGTACTTCCCCGCCACCGATGCCGAGATGGCGGCTCAAGGCCTGGCCTACTACCGCGCCGGCGATCCCGCGAAACCCGTTGTCTACGAGGACTTCCTGCCGGCGTCCGCCGCAGGCATCTTCCGCTCGAACCTCGACAGCGAGACGCGGGCCAGCGACGCGGTCGCCGACCCCGCCCATTACAGCCTCGACTGGATGGCCGGCGCCATCGGCCATCACATCCATGACCCTTACGACCTCTACGAGAAAGCGGCATCATGACTTCCGTGCAGACACTGTTGCCCACCGCAGACCAGCTCCGGGACCGCGTGCGAACCGCGCTACAGGCCGTGGGAGCGCACGTCACCCTGGGCGAACCCGGCGCCCAGGGCTTGCACGCCAGCACACCCATCACCGGTGAGGTCCTGTTCACCATCGCGGAGAGCACGCGCGACGAGACAGATGTCGCGATCGCCGAAGCAGCACAGGCCTTCTCCACGTGGCGCACCACCCCGGCACCGGTGCGCGGCGCGCTAGTGGCCCGCCTAGGCGAGCTGCTCATCGAGCACAAGGCCGATCTGGGCACCCTGGTGACCATCGAGGCCGGCAAGATCACCTCGGAAGCCCTCGGCGAGGTGCAGGAGATGATCGATGTCTGCCAGTTCGCGGTCGGCCTGTCCCGACAGCTCTACGGCAAGACGATCGCCTCCGAACGCCCCGGGCACCGGCTCATGGAGAACTGGCATCCGCTTGGCGTCGTCGGCGTCATCACCGCGTTCAACTTCCCCGTCGCGGTGTGGGCCTGGAACACCGCCATCGCGCTCGTGTGCGGCGACACCGTGGTGTGGAAGCCCTCCGAGCTGACCCCGCTGACCGCCGTCGCCTGTCAGGCGCTGCTGGAGCGCGCCGCGGCTGATGTCGGGGCGCCCGGCGCGGTGTCGCGGTTGGTGCTGGGCGGCCGCGAGATCGGCGAGCAGCTGGTCGACGATCCCCGCGTCGCACTGCTGAGTGCGACGGGGTCGGTGCGGATGGGTCAGCAGATCGGCCCGCGCGTGGCCGAGCGATTCGGGAAGGTGCTGCTGGAGCTCGGCGGCAACAACGCGACCATCGTCACGCCGTCGGCCGACCTGGACCTGGCGGTGCGGGGCATCGTGTTCGCCGCGGCCGGCACCGCCGGCCAGCGGTGCACCACACTGCGCCGGGTCATCGCACACAGCAGCGTGGCCGACACGTTGGTGCAGCGCATCGTCACCGCGTACCAGAGCCTTCCGGTGGGCGACCCCTCCGCCGACGGCACCCTGATCGGGCCGCTGATCCATGAGCGGTCCTACCGCGACATGGTCGGCGCGCTGGAGCAAGCTCGCGCCGAGGGCGGCGAGGTCACCGGCGGCGAGCGCGTTCAATTGCACCCCAGCTCCTACTACGTCACACCGGCGGTGGTGCGGATGCCCGGGCAGACGGCGATCGTGCACCAGGAGACGTTCGCGCCCATCCTGTACGTCCTGACCTACGACACCCTCGAGGAGGCCATCGCCCTCAACAACGCGGTGCCACAGGGCCTTTCGTCGGCGATCTTCACCACCGACATCCGGGAGGCCGAGCGGTTCATGGCCGCCGACGGGTCCGACTGCGGCATCGCCAACGTCAACATCGGCACGTCGGGCGCGGAGATCGGCGGGGCATTCGGCGGCGAGAAGCAGACCGGCGGCGGTCGCGAATCCGGCTCGGATTCCTGGCAGGCCTACATGCGCCGGGCCACCAACACCGTCAACTACTCGTCCGATCTGCCTCTGGCTCAAGGAGTTCAGTTCGGCTGAGCCCGCGATGCGGTAGACATGAGCCCGTGAAGATCGAAGGTGCGGTGGCAGTGGTCACCGGGGCGGGTTCGGGCATCGGCAGGTCCATCGCGACGGCGCTGGCCGCCGCGGGTGCATCCGTGGTGGCCGGCGACATCAACGCCGAAGCCGCCGCCGAGACGGCCGCCGGCTTCGGGGGTGTCGGCGTCGGCGCCGACGCGTCGTCGGTGGCCGGCATCGCGGCGCTGCTCGACGCGGCCCGCGAGGCGTACGGGCCGGTGGACATCTACGTCGCCAACGCCGGCATCACCGGGGAACCGGGACTCGGCGACGACGAAGCCGCGTGGGACCGCATCATCGACATCAACCTGCGCGGCCACATCCGCGCCGCCAAAGCTGTTGTGCCCGAATGGGTTGAGCGCGGCACCGGACACTTCGTCGCCGTGGCTTCGGCCGCCGGCCTGCTCACCCAACTCGGCGCGGCCGGGTATAGCGTGACCAAGCACGCCGCTGTCGGCTTCGCGGAGTGGCTGACCATCACTTACGGCGACCAGGGCATCGGCGTCAGCTGCGTCTGCCCGATGGGCGTGGACACTCCACTGCTGCGGGGGATGACCGACTCCCCCGACGCCGCTATTCGGGTCGCCGGCAACGCCGTGACCCACGCCGGCAACGTCGTCGGGCCCGATGACGTCGCCACCCTGGTGGTCGGTGCCATCGAGGACGGGACGTTCCTGGTACTGCCCCATCCCGAGGTGCTGGAGATGTACCGCCACAAAAGCGCCGACTACGACCGCTGGATCGCCGGCATGCGCCGCTACCAGCGCACCCTCTGACCTGCGATTTGTGCACGAAGCACGA
>NZ_LXOV01000014.1:0-96262 GCF_025331195.1 Mycolicibacterium llatzerense
GGAAAAGTAGGACACCGCCGAACACAAATTGACCTCGACCCCCGATGAAAATCGGGGGTCGAGGCATTTTTGCGTTTTGACGCATTTCTATTTCGGCCTCTATTTCGGCGCCGCGGAATTCCACCGCGCCGGCCGACGTCGTTCCATTAATCGAATAGCGTCGGCTCCTCGGTGCCAGACCGGCTCTTCTCCAGATCGAGCAGCAGCTTCTTGCGATCCAATCCGCCGCCATATCCCGTCAGGCTGCCATTCGCCCCGATCACGCGATGGCAGGGCACGATGATGCCGACCGGATTGTGCCCGTTCGCCAATCCGACGGCCCGTGACGCTCCTGGCGATCCGACCTGCACGGCGATTTCACCGTAGGAACGCGTTTCGCCGTACGGGATGGTCAACAGCGCACCCCAGACGCGGCGCTGGAACTCGGTGCCGATGAGGTCGAGCTCCAAGTCGAATTCCTGGAGGTCACCGGCGAAGTACGCCGTGAGTTGGTCGACGGCCTCCGGAAATGCGGTCTCGTCGGGCTCCCAACCGTCGTGGCTGGGTTCGTAGGTCTGATCGTGCATCCGCAGATGGCGTATCCGGCCGTCGCGGCCGGCGAGGGTGATGGTGCCGACCGGGCTCTGCATGGTCCGGGTCTGCAAGGTGGCGGTCATGCCTGCTCCTGTCGGGGTGATGGCGTCGTCAGCGGCGGCCATTGGTTGACCGCATGATCCAGGGAGGTCCATAGGTGTTGCGTGGCGTAGGCGCGCCAGGGGCGCCAATGCGCACTGTGCTCGATCAATTTGCGTGGATTATCCGGCAGCCCAGCTTGTTTGGCCGCAGCCTGGACCCCGAGATCGCTGGCAGGAAAGGCGTCAGGATCACCGAGCGCCCGCATCGCGATGACCTCAGCTGTCCACGGCCCGACCCCGGGCAGTTCGGCCAACTGGGTACGGGCCTGCAACCAGTCCGATCCGGCGTCGAGCTCAAGGGTGCCGGCGGCGAGGGCGCCGATCAGCGCGACAACGGTCCGTCGGCGGGACTCCGGAAAGGCGAGGTGGCTCGGATCGATCTCGGCCAGCTGCGAGACGGAGGGGAAGACATGGGTCAAGTCTCCCTCCGGGTCGTTGATGGTCGAGCCGTAGGCGACCGCCAGCCGGCGGGTATGCGTCGCCGCCGCCTTCATCGACACCTGCTGGCCGATCACCACCCGCAGTGCCAATTCGTTCTCGTCGACCGTGCGGGGGATGCGCTGCCCAGGTGCCTTGGCGACGATGGGTGCAAGGTTCCGGTCGGTGTTGAGGACGTCGATGACGGCCTCGGGGTCGGCGTCGAGGTCGAGGAGTCGCCGGCATCGGGCGATGGCGGTGGCCAGGTCGCGGAAGTCGTCGAGGATCAGCGTGCACTGGACGTGGTCGACGCTCGGCGACAGTCCGACGATGCCGGTGCCGTTGGGGAGCCGGAGGGTGCGGCGGAAAGCACCGTCGCGGACTTCTTCTACGCCGGGTACCGCGCCGGCCGCAAGATGGCCGAACACCCCTTCGTAGGCGAAGGGCGTCCGAACGGGTAGCCGGACGGAAAGAGTTCCCGTGCCGGGGTTTTCGTTGGGTTCGAACCGGGTTTGAGCTCGTTGACGGAGTTCGGTCGGCGTCAGTGCGCACACTTCGCGGATGGTGTCGTTGAACTGCCGGATGCTGGAGAAGCCGGCAGCGAACGCGACGTCGCCGAAGGGCAGTTTGGTGGTCTCGATGAGGACGCGGGCGGTCTGGCTCCGTTGGGCACGGGCGAGTGCCAAGGGGTTTGCGCCGACCTCGGCCTGCAGCAGCCGCTCGAGCTGTCGGGTGGTGTAGCCGAGCCTGGCGGCCAGCCCTGTGACGCCCTCGCGGTCGACGGTGCCGTCCGCGATCAGGCGCATCGCGCGGGCGACCACATCGGTGCGGATGTTCCACTCCGGCGACCCGGGCGACGCGTCGGGTCGGCAGCGCTTGCAGGCCCGGAAGCCGGCCCGCTGCGCTGCCGCGGCAGTTGGGTAGAAGCGGACATTGCGCGCGAATGGCGGCCGGACCGGGCAACTGGGACGGCAGTAGATGCCCGTGGTGAGGACGGCCGTGACGAACCAACCGTCGAATCGGGCGTCCTTGGATTGGACTGCCCGATAGCAGCGGTCGAAGTCGTCGTACATGCCTTCGACAATGGCATGCGCCCCGGCAGAGTACTAGCGGAAAACCGACATCAACGTGGCTCGCGAGACAATTTTAATCATTTGTCTCGTTTTCTACTGACTTGTGTGTTGGGCTTTGTTATAACTGGAACGCGTTCTAGTCGGGGTCGAGGGGAAGTACATGCCAATGAACAGTCGTGAGCAGTTGCCAACTGGCGCAGCCAGATTCGTCGGCCGGGTTGGTGCGTTGGCAGTCGCCCTGGGAATCGGCGTGGCCGTGGCAAGTAGCCCAGGCGTGGCGTTTGCGGCCCCGAGTGACGCCGGCGGGTCCTCGTCGGACAGCCATGCCAAGGGCGAGAGCCACGCCAAGGGTGACGGCGACAAGGCCGACGCGAGCAAGCCGAAGCCCGACAAAGGGGACAAGCGTTCGGGCGTCCTGAATTCGGCGAAGAAGTCGTCGAAGCGGCCGTCGGGGCAGACGGATGTCGCGAAGCCGTCGGCCGCGAAGGATGCCACCGACACCGACAAGGCATCCGGGCCTGACGCCAAGACCACCGCGAAGAAGGCCGCCAACACGCCGACTGTGACCGCGGCCAAGAAGCCCCCGCCAGTGCAGGCAACCGTGGCGGCGAAGGAGGACGCGCCCACGCGCTCCGTGCCGCGGGTGCATGCCGTCGCGCCGGTCGCTGCAATCGGAGCGCCGGTCGCTGCGGCTACCGCGGCGGTGTCGCACGCGCTCGCGGCCGTGGGGCTGAACGGGACGGCGAATGCGTCCGGGAATCCGGTGGCACCGCTGCAGAACGCCGCGTTGTCCGCCCTGCTGGGCGCCACCCGTCGCGAGACTGCATCCTCCTCGGCGACAACGACATTGGCGGCCGCGCCGACGTCACTACAGAGCACGCCCACTGTGCTCGGCACGGCACAGCAGCTGGCTGCCGAGAGGAAAGCCAACGCCATCGTGAACACGCTGCCGATGCAGTTCATGAAGGCGATCCTGAAGTTTGCGTTCCAGATGAATGCCAAGCAGCAGTACTCCCAGGTCGGTGGGCCCGACCAGGAGAACCTGGACCAGCTGGGCCAGGCGGTCGACGAATACGCCCAACAGGCCGCCATGGAGTACCAGCTGCTCAACCCGATGCGACCGACGGTGCTGGAAATGGTTATGCCGCCGCATAATTGGTTCGGCCAGTCGATCACCGGTACCCGCATCCTGTACGACAACCCGGACACCATCTACCGGATGATGGCGGTCAACTCGACGTCGACGTACGTCATCAGCGGGAAGTTCGGGCCGGGGGAGCGCCCGGCGGAGACCACGTTCAGTGTGTTGACGGGCCTCGGTGGCAAGACCGCCGCGGTGCTCAATGCCAAGGACATGCAGATCAACCCGGACGGCACCTTCACCGTGACGGTGAGTTCCCGTCCGGCCGAAGCAGGACAGACCAACCATCTGCAGATCCCGACCGACACCACGTTGATCGTGGCTCGGAACACGTTGTCGGACTGGAACGCTCAGGAACCCATGAGCTTGTCCATCCAGCGGGTCAGTGGCCCACGGGACAGCTTGTTCGCGCAGATCGGTGGCTTCGACATCCCCGGGCTGGGACCGGCCGTGTCCGGCAACCCGTTCCTGACAAACCTGGTCTCGCTCGTCCCGCCGCTGCCGGTGATGCCGCGGTTCCTGCAGGGCCTGGAAGCGTCGGTGATCCTCGCGCTCGGGCTGCGGATGGAACCGCAGTACATGGATGTGGCGACCAAGGATTCGTCGGGAAAGACGAAGGCGGCCAACGTCTTCACGGATCCCGAGAGCAATGCCACGTTCTTGTCGACCCAGTTGCAGAGCGCGGGGTACTTCCAGCTGGCTGACAACGAGGCGCTGGTGCTGACGATCAAGCCCGGCGATGCCGGCTATTTCGTCGTGCCGGTGACCAACGACTGGACCATCACCAAGAACTACTGGGATCAGCAGACGAGCCTGAACATCGCGCAGTCGCAGGTCAACCCGGACGGCAGCTACACCATCGTGGTGTCGCCGACCGATCCTGGTGTGGCCAACTGGGTGTCCACCGGCGGCCTGAACCAGGGCACGATCTCGATCCGTTTCCAGGACATCGACACGGCCGGCACCGATCTGCCGAAGGTGAGCTCACAGGTGGTGGCGCTCAGCGACCTCGGCACCGTCCTGCCGGCCGGGACGACGTATGTCACTGCGGCACAACGGCAAGCGGCCCTCGACGCACGCAAGGCCGGATTCGACAAGAGGTTCGCGCCCTACCCGCAGGTGTGACTCACCATTCGTGGTTCGGGCATTGGACGTCGACATACACCGTCGCCGCGACCGGCCCGCCCGGTTTGAAGTTGCCGGGGTTGTTCACGCCGGTGACCCAGCAGACGCTGAGTGGCTTGACGTCGAAACCGTTGGTCCAGTTGATCTGCACGAGGTAGCCCTCGGCCTGGAGGTTGTTGATGACGTCGGCTGCCGAACCGTCGGTGTCGAGGGTGGGGTCGGCCGCGGCGAGCGGAGCGAGCGCCAGCGACACGGCGAGTGCGCCGGCGGCAGCAGCCATGACGGTGTGTCGCTTCATGATCACCATGATCCTCCGGATCTGTGTGAAGCAGATGTGAATTTCAGGCCAGGATGGCCAGTTGCGTCGGTTCGGACAGTCCGCGCAGGGTGACGGTGTCGCCCAAAGCCCAGTTCGCTCTTTCCGATTCACTGACGGCGTCGAGCATGGCCGCGGCGGCGGCCAGATGCCCCGGCACGGACTTGGCGAGTTCGCACAGTCGCGCCGCCGCATTGACGGGCTCGCCGATCACGGTGTACTCGAACCGTTCCTTGGCCCCGACGTTGCCGGCCACCACGGTGCCGGCGGCGACGCCGAGTCCGGCCTTCAGCTCGGGCACCTCGTCACGCAGCCGCGAGGCGATGGCCCGGGCGGCTGCCAGGGCGTCACCCTCGGTGCACTGCAACGACACCGGCGCCCCGAAGACCGCCAGCACCGCGTCGCCTTCGAATTTGTTGACGAACCCGTGGTGCCGGTCCACCTCGTCGACGATGACGGCGAAGAAGCGGTTCAGCAGGGCGACGACCTCGACGGCCGGGCGGCTGGTCACCAGTTGGGTCGAGCCGATGACGTCGACGAAGATCACGGCCGCGTGCCGTTCTTCGCCGCCGAGTTGTGGCTTCTCCTGCTCGGCAAGCGCCGCGACTTCGCGCCCCACATGCCGGCCGAACAGGTCGCGCACTCGTTCGCGTTCGCGCAGCCCGTGCACCATCGAGTTGAATCCGCGTTGCAGCTGGCCCAGTTCGGTGCCGTCGAAGACGACCAGATCCGTGGTCAGGTCGCCTTGCTCAACCCGGCTGAGCGCTTGTCGCACAATGCGAATCGGGCTGGCAGTCAGCCACGACACGATCCACATCAACAACGCGCCGAACACCAACGCGAACACCGCCAGGACCAGTACTGCGAACGCGAACTGGGTTGGGGTGAGGGTGGATTGGGTAAGCGCGAACACCGCGGCCAACAGCACGCCGAGCATCGGCACGCCGGAGCCGAACGCCCACACCACCATGGTTCGGCCCATGATTCCGGGTGCCAGCCGTGAGGGCGGTCGTCCGGCCTGGAGCGCGTCGGCGGCGACCGGGCGGAGCGCGAACTCGGTGTACAGGTTGCAACTGGTGGAGACGACGATGCCGGGGAAGGTGACGCCCAGCAGCAGTTTGGGAATGAACTGAGTGTCGTGCAGGGCGTAGAGCGTGGTCAGCAATGCGGCGCCGGCGCCCCACAGGCAGAGCAGCACGAGCGTGAGCTGGCCCGGCGCCCGGAAGGTGTTGCGCTGGTCCTCGATTGTCGGGGTGCGTCCTTCGATGGCCCAGCGCACGCTTTGAATCACCCTGTTGGTCGCCCACACCACGCCGATCAGGAAGGCCACCAAGATGTATGCGGGCGCCACGATCGTGGTGATCCACCAAACGTCGGCCCTGAAGACGTTTGGAGTCGGGAACAGTACGGTCTCGATGAGAATGGAGACGCCGACACCGATCATGTTGGCGACGATCACGAATGTGGTCAGGATCAGTTGGATGCGGATCCGGCGTCGGCGCTGGGACTCGGAGACGCGCCCCAGAATCCACGATCCATATTCGGGCGTGGTGGTACGCGGGTTTATGGCTTCCCGTATCCGTACCAGGCGCGTCGTCCCGGCTTGGTCCGCAGTCATTGGTCGTCAGCCTAGTTCGTGGGGCGAGTCCGAACGAGGATTCGCTGCCCCTAAGGTGGGTCGGGTGCGTCTCGTGATCGCCCAGTGCACTGTTGACTACGTCGGACGTCTGACCGCACATCTGCCGTCGGCCCGTCGCCTGCTGTTGTTCAAGGCGGACGGGTCGGTGAGCGTGCACGCCGACGACCGCGCCTACAAGCCGCTGAACTGGATGACGCCGCCGTGCTGGATCACCGAGGAGGCTGAAGAGGGTCTCGTCTGGGTCGTCGAGAACAAGGCCGGCGAGCAGCTGCGGATCACCGTCGAGGACATCGAGCACGACTCCAGCCACGAACTCGGGGTCGATCCGGGCCTGGTGAAGGACGGTGTGGAGGCCCACCTGCAGGAGCTCCTCGCCGAGCACGTGGAGCTGCTCGGGGTCGGCTACACGTTGGTGCGCCGGGAGTACCCGACGCCGATCGGTCCGGTGGACCTGTTGTGCCGGGATGAGACCGGTGCGTCGGTCGCAGTGGAGATCAAGCGGCGCGGCGAGATCGATGGCGTCGAGCAGCTGACGCGGTACCTGGACCTGCTGAACCGCGACAGCGTGCTGGCGCCGGTGGCCGGGGTGTTCGCTGCCCAGCAGATCAAGCCGCAGGCGCGCACGCTCGCTACCGACCGTGGAATCCGTTGCGTGACTTTGGACTACGACAAGATGCGCGGCATGGACAACGACGAGTTCCGGTTGTTCTGATGCCTCGGCGACGTCCGGAGCGGCCTCGGCGCGACCCGCCGCCGCTGCTCGGGCTGTCGTCGCGCCGGGTGGAGACCGGACCTGACGGATACGACTATGAGGTGCGGCCGGTGGCCGGTTCGCGCGCCGTCAAGACCTACCGGTGCCCGGGGTGCGATCACGAGATTCGTCCGGGCACAGCGCATGTGGTGGTGCTACGGGTCGACGATGCCGAAGACCGCCGGCATTGGCACACGCCGTGCTGGACGAATCGGGGGAACAGAGGACCGACCCGAAGGTGGTCCTAGTTCAGGCTCAGTGCGCGGAGTCTTTGGCGGGCTCGACCAGCTCGATCAGCACGCCGCCGGCATCCTTCGGGTGGATGAAGTTGATGCGCGAGTTGGCGGTGCCACGGCGCGGGGCTTCGTACAGCAGGCGGACGCCGTCGGCGCGCAGGCGCTCGGACAGGGCCTCGATGTCGCTGGTCCGGTAGGCCAGCTGCTGCAGGCCGGGGCCGCGGGTGCTGATGAACTTGGCGATGGTCGACTTCTCGTCGAGCGGCGCCAGCAGCTGAATCTGAGCGCTGCCGACCGCTGCGCCACGGACCGACAGCATGGCCTCGCGGACGCCCTGGTCCTCGTTGACCTCTTCGTGCAGGACGATCATGCCGAGATGATCGTGGTACCAGCGAATGGCGACGTCCAGATCCGGCACGGCGATGCCGACATGATCGATGGCGGTCACCAGGGCGCTGGCCAGCGCGGGACGGGCATCGACGTGTTCGGTGGTCATAACGTAAAGGTAACCTGAGACGACCGAATTTGCGCCTGTGTGATCGGCCACATTAGCCGTTACAGATTTGTTGGAGGATGGAAATGACGACCTCGGTAATTGTTGCCGGAGCCCGCACTCCGGTGGGCAAGCTGATGGGTTCGCTGAAGGATTTCTCGGGTAGCGACCTGGGTGCCGTCGCGATCAAGGGCGCGCTGGCAAAGGCCGGCGTCGACGCCTCGCTGGTCGATTACGTGATCATGGGCCAGGTCCTGACCGCCGGTGCCGGCCAGATGCCGGCGCGTCAGTCGGCCGTTGGCGGCGGTATTGGCTGGGACGTGCCCGCGCTGACCATCAACAAGATGTGCCTGTCCGGTATCGACGCCATCGCGCTCGCTGACCAGCTGATTCGCGCCGGTGAGTTCGAGGTCGTGGTGGCCGGTGGCCAGGAGTCCATGAGCCAGGCCCCGCACCTGCTGCCCAAGAGCCGTGAGGGCTACAAGTACGGCAACGTGACCGCACTCGACCACCTCGCCTACGACGGTCTGCACGACGTTTTCACCGACCAGCCGATGGGTGCCCTGACCGAGCAGCGCAACGATCAGGACAACTTCACCCGCGCCGAGCAGGACGAGTTCGCCGCGCAGTCGCACCAGAAGGCCGCGGCTGCCTGGAAGGACGGCGTGTACGCCGACGAGGTCGTGCCGGTGTCGATCCCGCAGCGCAAGGGCGACCCGATCGAGTTCGCCGAGGACGAGGGCATCCGCGGCACCACAACCGCCGAGTCGCTGGGCGGCCTGAAGCCGGCCTTCCGCAAGGACGGCACCATCACCGCCGGTTCGTCGTCGCAGATCTCCGACGGCGCGTGTGCCGTCGTGGTGATGAGCAAGGCCAAGGCCGAGTCGCTGGGTCTGACCTGGCTGTGCGAGATCGGCGCGCACGGCGTCGTCGCCGGCCCGGATTCGACGCTGCAGAGCCAGCCCGCCAACGCCATCAAGAAGGCCGTCGAGCGCGAGGGCATCACCGTCGATCAGCTGGACGTCATCGAGATCAACGAGGCCTTCGCGGCGGTGTCGCTGGCCTCGACCAAGGAACTCGGCGTCGACGGAGCCAAGGTGAACGTCAACGGTGGCGCCATCGCCATCGGCCACCCGATCGGCATGTCCGGTGCCCGGATCACCCTGCATGCGGCGCTGGAACTGGCCCGCAAGGGTTCGGGTTACGCCGTCGCGGCACTGTGCGGCGCCGGTGGTCAGGGCGACGCCCTGATCCTGCGTCGTCCGTAGTTTTCGCGGCACCGAGATGACGCTTGCTGACGGATTTCTGCCGATTTTCGTCATCAACCGTCATCTCGGCGGCGAAGAGGTGTGAACTACGCCTCGTAGTAGTCAGCCCGTCACTCGGGCACAATGGCGCCATGAACGCTGTTGTGCCCCGGGTGGCGGGCTGGTTTCGTTTGATCGCTCTGGCGGAGGCCGTCAGCTGGGTCGGGCTGCTGACCGGCATGTACTTCAAGTACCTCGGTACGCCCCGCACCGAGATCGGCGTGCAGATCTTCGGCATGGTCCACGGAATCGTGTTTCTGGCGTTCCTGGCCACCGGACTGATCGTCGGCTGGGCCGCGCGCTGGTCGCTGCTGACCTGGGTGTCGGCGGCGGTAGCCAGCATCGTGCCGCTGGCCAGCGTGATCTTCCTGCGCTGGGCCGAGCGCAACGGGGCCCTGGCCGTCGGGGCCGCTGCCACCGAGGCCGAGCCGGAGGCATCGGCCGTCGCGTGACAGACTGGACAGCGTGACTCGTCCGCGTCCTTTTGGTCCCGCGCTGTCCGGTGCGGTCGACCTGTCCGCGCTCAAGAACCGTCCCGCCGAAGGCGCTGCCGCAGCTGGTAGCGAACCCGGTGGTGCTCCCGGCGGCATCGAAATCACCGAGGCCAATCTCGAAGCCGAGGTGCTGATCCGCTCCGGTGAGGTGCCCGTCGTCGTGCTGCTGTGGTCGCCGCGCAGCGACTCGAGCGTTCAGCTGGGGCAGACGCTGTCCGCGCTGGCTGCCGAGGACGGTGGCACATGGTCGTTCGGCACGGTGAACGTCGACACCGCACCGCGCATTGCGCAGATGTTCGGTATTCAGGGCGTCCCGACCGTCGTCGCCCTGGCCGGTGGGCAGCCGATCACCAGCTTCGAGGGCGGCCAGCCCGCTGACCAGCTGCGGCGCTGGGTGGACTCGCTGTTGCAGGCGACCGCCGGCAAGCTGGGCGATGGTGCCGAGGGCGAAGAGGAGCAGGTCGACCCCGCGCTCGCGCAGGCCCGAGAGCTCCTCGACAGCGGTGACTTCGACGGCGCCTTGGCGGCCTACCAGACGATCCTCGACGCCGACTCGGCGCACGTCGAAGCCAAGGGTGCCGTCCGGCAGATCGCGTTTCTGCAGCGCGCGTCGGCGCAGCGTCCGGAAGCCGTGCGTCTCGCCGACGCCTCGCCCGACGACATCGACCTGGCCTTCGCCGCCGCCGACGTACAGCTGTTCCAGCGCGACGTCGACGGTGCCTTCAACCGGCTGATCGCGCTCGTCAAGAAAACCGCGGGCGACGACCGGACCCGCGTGCGCACCCGACTCATCGAGTTGTTCGAGCTGTTCGACCCCGCCGACCCCGAGGTCATCGCCGGCCGGCGCAACCTCGCCAACGCGCTCTACTGATCTCCCGCGAGCAGACATAAAACTGTCGATTTTGGCTTGAAATCGACAGTTTTATGTCTGCTCGCGGGAAGCGGTGACCGAAGCCCAGAAGTTCGTGACTGCTTCGGTGATGGCGGCGGTATCGACAAGTAGTGGGCCGACGTGTCCGGCTCCGGTGAGGGGCACGACGTGGGCGTCGGGCATGGTGTCGGCGGCGGCCTGGGCGGCCGCGGGGGACCAATCCTGATCGCCGAGATCGCCGGTCATCAGCAGCGTCGGGACGGTGACGGCCGTGAGACGGTCGGTCAGCGCGTGCCAGCGGTGCATGAATCGGATTGTGCGTCTTACTGATTCGCGGTCCATTGCCCGGAATGCGGCTTTGAGTTCGGCGGCTTGGTCGGGGTATGTGGCCTCGGCGCCACCGAGGAGGACGTCGAACAGCACGTTGGTCAGCAGGGGATTGGGGCCGAACAGCCGGTAGGCCGCGGCCAGCGGGTACGTCTGGGTCCAGCGCTGGCGTCGGCTGACGGGCGTGACCGGTGCCGCGATGGTGGTCAGGCTGCGCAGCCGGTGCGGCTGTGTTGCCGCCAGCGTGATGCCGACGTGGCCGCCCCAGGCGTTGCCGATCCAGTCGGCCGCATCGAGGTCGAGCGCATCGAGCACTTCGCCTGCGGCACAGGCGCATTCAGCGAGAGTGAAGTCTCGGTGTATCGGGCTGCTGGCGCCGTATCCCGGTCCGTCGATCGTCACCACCTGGCGCTGGACGGCCAGCCCGTCGACGAGCGAACCCCAACTGCGCGAGTCGACCCAGAGGCTGTGCCACAAGACGGCGGCAGGTCCGGTTCCGGTGCGACGCACGTGCAGATCGCCGAGGCAGGTGGGGACGTGCGTGTCGAGTGTCGTCATGGCGACCTCCATACAGTCTGTATGCTGATACCATACAACTTGTATGGTCGCGGTCAAGGGGGATTCGCGGGAGCGGCTCATCGCAGTCGCCACCGAGTTGTTCGGTGAGCAGGGCTATCACCAGACCGGTACCGAGGAGATCGTCCGCCGCAGCGGCGTGACCCGCGGCTCGCTCTATCACCATTTCGCGGACAAGGAAGCGCTGTTCGAGGAGGTCTTCGACCGCGCCGACCAGGTCGTGAGTGCCCGGGTTCGGGCGGCCGCCGCAGCGGCGGCCGAACAGGGGAAGGGCGCTTGGTCGGTGTTCCTTGCCGGCTGGGATGCAGCGCTGGACACGGCGGTTGACGCGCCGCTGCAGCGCATCCGCGTGGTCGATGCGCCCGCCGTACTCGGCTGGCAGAAATGGCAGGAGCGCAACGCGCGGTACACCCTGGCCAATATCGAAGCCGGCCTCGTCACCCTGCTGGAGCAGGGTGTGCTTGCGCCGCAGCCGATTTCACCGTTGGCAGTGCTGCTGATGGGACTCAGCAATCAAGCCGTCGCGGCAATCGCGGGGGCGCCGGATCCCGTCCGGACACGCCGCGACATCGGTGCCGCGCTGCGTCGTCTCCTCGACGGCCTGCGCACCTGACTTCGCGAGCAGTCCCCCAGAGGGAGGTGCCCCCAACAAAACTGTCGATTTCGTCTTGAAATCGACAGTTTTACGTCTGCTCGCGGAAGAACGCTAGGCGGGCTTGAGCCAGAGGGCCGACATCGGCGGGAGCACCAGGACGGCGGAGGCGGGACGGCCGTGCCAGGGCTCGTCGGTGGCCTCGACCGCGCCCATGTTGCCCGCGCCTGCACCGTTGTAGACCGTGGCGTCGGTGTTCAGCAGCTCGTGCCAGGTCCCGGCGTGCGGCAGGCCCAGTCGGTACTGCGCATGCTCGCTGCCGGAGAAGTTGAAGATGCAGGCGATGGACGACCCGTCGTCGCCGAACCGCAGGAAGCTCAGCACGTTGTTGTTGGAGTCGTTGGCGTCGATCCACGAGTAGCCCTCGGGGCTGCTGTCGCGGGACCATAGCGCGCGGTTCTCGCGGTAGATGCCGTTGATGTCGCGGACCAGCTGCTGCACACCGGTGGAGAAGCTGTGCTCGCCGAGCTGGAACCAGTCGAGCCCGCGTTCCTCGGACCACTCGGCGCGCTGACCGAATTCCTGTCCCATGAACAGCAATTGCTTGCCCGGGTGTGCCCACTGATAGGCGAGCAGCTGACGCAGGCCCGCCGCTTTGGCGTGGTCGTCGCCGGGCATCCGGGTCCACAGCGTGCCCTTGCCGTGCACGACTTCGTCGTGGCTGATCGGCAGCACGTAATGCTCGCTGTAGGCGTACAGCATCGAGAACGTCATCTCGTGGTGGTGATAGCTGCGATGCACCGGATCGTGGCTGATGTAGTCCAGGGTGTCGTTCATCCACCCCATGTTCCACTTCATCGAGAAGCCAAGGCCGCCAAGGTTTGTCGGCCGGGTGACGCCGGGCCATGAGGTGGATTCCTCGGCGACGGTGACGATGCCGGGCACCAGCTTGTGGACGGTGGCGTTCATCTCCTGCAGAAACTGCACCGCCTCGAGGTTCTCGCGGCCGCCGTAGATGTTGGGGGTCCAACCGCCTTCGGGGCGGGAGTAGTCGAGGTACAGCATGGAGGCGACGGCATCGACGCGCAGGCCGTCGATGTGGAACTCTTCGAGCCAGTACAACGCGTTGGCCACCAGGAAGTTGCGGACCTCGTTCCGGCCGAAGTCGAAAACGTAGGTGCCCCAGTCGAGTTGCTCGCCGCGGCGGGGGTCGGCGTGTTCGTACAGTGGAGTGCCGTCGAAGCGGCCCAGCGCCCACGCATCCTTGGGGAAGTGCGCGGGCACCCAGTCCACGATCACGCCGATGCCGGCCTGGTGCAGCGTGTCGACCAGGTGCCGGAAGTCGTCGGGTGTGCCGAGCCGTGACGTCGGCGCGTAGTACGACGTCACCTGGTAACCCCAGGAGCCGCCGTACGGGTGCTCGGCCACCGGCAACAGCTCGACGTGCGTGAAGCCCTGCGCCACCACATATTCGGTGAGCTCGACGGCCAGCTCCCGGTAACTCAACCCTGGTCGCCAGGACATCAGATGCACCTCGTAGGTGCTCATGGGCTCGACGATCGGGTTGAACGTCGCGCGGGCGGACATCCAGGCGTCGTCGTCCCAGGCATAGGAACTGACAAAGGTTTTCGACGCGGTCAGCGGCGGTACCTCAGTGCTGAAGGCCATCGGGTCGGCGCGATCGGTGACGGCGCCGTTGGTGCCGTTGCCGCCGTGGATCCGGAACTTGTAGAGACTGTCGGCCTCGAATCCGGGCCAGAACAGCTCCCATACCCCGGACGAGCCCAGTGCCCGCATCGGGGCCTCGCTGCCGTCCCAGTGGTTGAAGTCGCCGATCAGGTTGACGCCCTTGGCGTTCGGCGCCCACACCGCGAACGAGAATCCCTCGACCACGCCGTCGGGTGTGGTGAACGAACGCGGTTGTGCGCCAAGGATTTCCCACAGCCGTTCGTGGCGGCCCTCGGCAAGCAGGTGCAGGTCCATGTCGCCGAGCGTCGGCAGGAAGCGGTAGGGGTCGGCGGTGGAATGCACGACGTCGCCAGGGTATTCGACTTCGAAGCGGTAGTCGGCCAGCTTGGTGAACGGCACCTCGACCGCGAACAGGCCGCCCTCGATGGCCTTCATCGCATAGCGCTTCTTGCCGATCAGCGCCGTGATCCCGGTGGCGTGCGGTCGCAGCGCCCGGATGACGGTGTTCTTGCCGTACTCATGTGCACCCAGAATCGAATGCGGGTCGTGGTGCTCGCCGGCCAGCAGCCGGGCCAGCTCGGCGACGGGTGGCCGGAGATGGCTCGTCACGGTTGCCTCCGCAGGAGGTTCAGCCGTTTGTCGTACGGGATTTGCGGCATGTTCAGTACGTGGGCTACCGCTTTGCCCGGGTCCAGTCGCACGTAATTCGATGCGCCCCATTGGTATTCCTCACCGGTGATCTCGTCGCGTACCCAGAACCGGTCGTGCTCGTCCATGCCGAGGGCGCCCATGTCCAGCCACAGCGTGGCCTGCTCGGGGCCGAATGCGTTGAGCGTCAACACCACAAGGACGGTGTCGCCGGTGACGGGGTCGAACTTGCTGTACGCCAACATCGAGTCGTTGTCGACGTGATGGAACTTGATGGTCCGCAATTGGCTGAGCGCGGGGTGCACCCGCCGGATCTCGTTGAGCCGGGTCAGCAGCGGCTCGAGAGACCGGCCGCCGGCCAGAGCGGCCTCGAATTCGCGTGGCCGCAACTGGTATTTCTCGGAGTCCAGGTACTCCTCGCTGCCCTCGCGAAGTGCCAGGTGCTCGAACAGTT
The DNA here is from genome assembly GCF_025331195.1 of Mycolicibacterium llatzerense. Lineage (NCBI taxonomy): Bacteria > Bacillati > Actinomycetota > Actinomycetes > Mycobacteriales > Mycobacteriaceae > Mycobacterium > Mycolicibacterium llatzerense. The sequence goes on from NZ_LXOV01000014.1 coordinate 14,824, forward strand.
CGTAGCCGGAGTAGACGCCCCAGGACGAGCTCAGGGTGGCGGCCAGCACCGCCCGGATCGCGAACATGCCTGGGCCGCAATGCTGCAGGCCGGCATGCAGGATGTCGGGGGTGTTGACGAACAGGTTGGGCCGGTAGAAGTCGGCATACTCGGCGATCTGCTGGCCGAATTCGGTGATCTCCCACTTGAAGTTGCGCCAGGTGAAGTACGTATACGACTGCGTGAAGCCGAGTTTCGCGAGCCCGTAGAGGCGGGCCGGGCGGGTGAACGCCTCGGATAGGAACAGCACGTCGGGGTCGATGTTCTTGGCCTGGGCGATGAGCCAGGCCCAGAAGTTCGCCGGCTTGGTGTGCGGATTGTCGACGCGGAAGATCTTGACGCCGTGCGACATCCAAAACTTGACCACGCGCAGCACTTCGTCGTACAGGCCGGCCGGATCGTTGTCGAAGTTCAGCGGGTAGATGTCCTGGTACTTCTTCGGCGGATTCTCCGCGTACGCGATGGTGCCGTCGGGCAGCACGGTGAACCACTCGGGGTGGTCCTTGGCCCACGGGTGATCCGGCGCGCATTGCAGCGCCAGGTCGAGCGCCACCTCCAAGCCGTTGTCGCGGGCAGCGGCGACCATGTCGTCGAACTCGGCGATGGTGCCCAGAGCCGGGTGCACCGCGTCGTGGCCGCCTTCGTCGCTGCCGATGGCCCAGGGAGAGCCGACGTCGCCGGGCGCCGCGGTCACGTTGTTGTTCGGGCCCTTGCGGTGCACTTTGCCGATCGGGTGCACCGGCGGCAGGTACAACACGTCGAATCCCATTGCGGCAACCCGCGGAATGGCCTTGGCGGTCGTGGCGAACGTGCCGTGCACCGGCTGACCATCGGCATCCCAGCCGCCGGTGGAGCGGGGGAAGAGCTCGTACCAGGCGCTGAACCGGGCCCGCGGGCGGTCGACCCAGATGCCGTATTGCTCTCCGCGAGTGACCAATTCACGCAATGGGTACTTACGCAGCAGGTCGGTGACGTCGGGTGCGAGGGCTGCTCCGGCGCGGATGAACGGGTCGCCCTCCTCCCGGAGCCGGCGCGCGGCGGCGAGCAGCGGGGCGCGGTCGTCCTGCGGGACGGCCGTGGCGGCGCGCTCCAGCAGCCCCGCACCGATCAGCAGGTCATTGGACAGCTCCGCCTCGCTCTGGCCGGCGTCGAGCTTGGCGGTGATGGCGTGGCGCCACGTCGCGATGGGGTCGCCCCAGCCGTCGACGCGGAACGTCCACAGCCCGACCGCATCGGGCGTGAACTGACCGTGGAACACGTCGGGCGTATAGCCCGGCGCCATCGGCATGCGGGTCGGCTTGACCTTGGCCCGCGACGGGGCCGGCGCCGGCGTCGCGCCCGGCGGGGTGTCAGCGAGCTGTGGGTAGACCGGGCCGTGGTATCGCACCACCAGCGTTGCGGCGACGGCATCGTGGCCTTCGCGCCACACGGTGGCGCTGACCGGAACCACTTCGCCGACCACGGCCTTGGCGGGATATCGACCTGCGGACACCACTGGTGCGACGTCGTCGATCTCGATCCGACCGGCCACCAAATCACTCCTTACCCGGGACTGCGGGACTACGCATACCCACCGTAGTAGCCCATGACACCCGATGGGCAGTGACCAGTTGGATGGGCATCTGTGCTGTCACCGAACTGACCCTGCATACGCAAGAAATGTCAGTAAGGTTGGCTCGTGTGAAAGCCCTCCGCCGGTTCACCGTCCGTGCCCACCTGCCCGAACGCCTCGCCGCTCTGGAGCGGCTGTCCATCAACCTGCGCTGGTCCTGGCACACGCCGACCCAGGAGCTGTTCGCGGAGATCGATCCGGCGCTGTGGGAACAGGTCGGCGCCGACCCTGTGGCGTTGCTCGGGGCGGTCAGCCCGGCGCGTCTCGATGAGCTGGCGGCCGATGACGACTTCGTCGGCCGGGTGAACCACCGGGCCACCGATCTGGACAGCTATTTGAGCCGGCCGCTGTGGTACCAGGAGCAGGCCGACAATGCGCTGGACGGCGGTCCCGCGATGCCGAAGGGCATCGCGTACTTCTCCATGGAGTTCGGCGTCGCGGAGGTCCTGCCGAACTACTCGGGCGGTCTGGGCATCCTCGCGGGCGATCACCTCAAGTCGGCGTCGGACCTCGGGCTGCCGCTGATCGCGGTGGGGCTGTACTACCGGTCCGGCTATTTCAAGCAGTCGCTGACGGCCGACGGCTGGCAGAACGAGAACTATCCGTCGTTCGATCCGCAGGGGCTGCCGCTGCGGCTGCTGACTTGGGCCGACGGCCAGCCGGCGCTGGTGTCGCTGAACCTGCCGGAATCGCAGGTGCTGCGGGCTCGGGTATGGGTGGCGCAGGTCGGACGAGTTCCGTTGCTGCTGCTCGATTCTGACATCCCCGAGAACGATCATGAGCTGCGCTCGGTGACCGACCGGCTCTACGGCGGCGACCAGGAACACCGGATCAAGCAGGAGCTGCTCGCCGGCATCGGCGGCATCCGCGCGATCCGGGCGTTCACCGAGATCGAGGGCATCGACGCGCCCGAGGTCTACCACATGAACGAAGGCCACGCGGGTTTCCTTGGCGTGGAACGTATTCGGGAGTACATCAGCGGGTCCGGGCTGGATTTCGAGACCGCGTGGACGGTGGTGCGGTCGTCGACGGTCTTCACCACCCACACCCCGGTGCCGGCCGGTATCGACCGGTTCCCGGTGCAGATGGTGCGCCGGTACTTCGATGACACCGTCGCCTCGCCGCTGCTGCCTGAGGTGCCGCTGTATCGGGTGGTCGCGTTCGGCGCGGAGGACGACCCAGAGAAATTCAACATGGCGCACATGGGTTTACGGCTCGCGCAGCGGGCCAACGGGGTGTCGCTGCTGCACGGCCGGGTCAGCCGCGGCATGTTCAACGAGCTGTGGCCGGGCTTCGACCAGTCGGAGGTGCCGATCGGGTCGATCACCAACGGGGTGCATGCGCCGACCTGGGCAGCGCCGCAATGGCTGGAGTTGGGCCGCGAGCTGGTCGGCGTGGAAGGAATGGCGGCGGTCGACCAGGCGGCAGGGGAGCCGCAGTTGTGGCAGCGGTTGCACGACGTCGATCCCGGCCACCTGTGGTGGATTCGGTCGCAGCTGCGCGAGATGCTCGTCGCCGACGTGCGGGCCCGGCTGCGCCGCTCGTGGCTGGAGCGCGGTGCCACCGAGGCCGAACTCGGCTGGATTGCAAACGCTTTCGATCCCTCGGTGTTGACCATCGGCTTCGCCCGCCGGGTGCCCACCTACAAGCGGCTGACGTTGATGCTGCGTGACCCGGAGCGGCTGGAGCGGCTGTTGCTGGACGAGTCGCGGCCGCTGCAGTTGATCGTCGCGGGCAAGTCGCATCCGGCCGACGAGGGCGGCAAGGCGCTGATCCAGCAGGTGGTGAAGTTCGCCGACCGGCCCGAGGTGCGGCACCGGATCGCCTTCCTGCCGGACTACGACATGTCGATGGCGCGGCTGCTGTACTGGGGCTGCGATGTGTGGCTCAACAACCCGCTGCGTCCACTGGAGGCATGTGGCACGTCGGGCATGAAGAGCGCGCTCAACGGTGGGCTGAACCTCTCGATCCGCGACGGCTGGTGGGATGAGTGGTACGACGGCGAAAACGGTTGGGAAATCCCGACTGCCGACGGCGTCACCGACGAGACGCGCCGCGACGACCTCGAAGCAGCGGCGTTGTACGACCTGATGCAGAACTCGGTGGCACCCAAGTTCTACGAGCGCAACGAGAACGGCGTGCCGATGCGCTGGGTGGAGATGGTGCGGCACACGCTGCAGTCTCTGGGGCCCAAGGTGCTGGCATCGCGGATGGTGCGCGACTACACCGAGAAGTACTACGCGCCTGCGGCACAGTCGTTCCGGCGCACGGTGGAGCCGGTCGACGGCGTGCCGTACGGCGCGGCCCGCTCGCTGGCGGCCTATCGGCAGCGGGTGACGGAGGCCTGGCCGAAGATTCAGATCACCGACGTGGACAGCTACGGGCTGCCTGACACACCGCTGCTGGGTTCGGAATTGTCGCTGACGGCCACCGTGCAGCTGGCCGGGCTGCGCACCGATGAGGTTGTGGTGCAAGCGGTGCTGGGTCGGGTCGATGCCGGCGACCAGTTGGTGGACCCGGTGACGGTGCCGATGGCGCACACCAGTTCCGGTGACGGCGGCGTCGAGGTGTTCTCAGCGACCACACCGCTGCCGGTGGCGGGCCCGGTCGGGTACACCGTGCGAGTGTTGCCGCACAACGCATTACTGGCCGCTGACAACGAGCTCGGGCTGGTCACGCTGGCGTGAGTGCTCTGACTGTTGCGGTCGATGGCGGACCGTACGCGCTGGCGGCTGGTCCGGACGGCGCGATGTGGGTGACATTGGTGTCGGCGGGTTCGGTGGCTCGGATCGACGCGCGCGGTGAGGTGCGGCTGTTCGAGGTCGGTGCCGACAGCCGCCCGATGCAGATCTGCGCGGGACCCGACGGGGCCATGTGGTTCACCTGCTCCGGCACAGACCAGCTGGGCCGGATCGCCGGTGACGGTGCACTGACGTTCGTCGAATTGGATTCGGGCAGTGCACCGTTCGGCATCGCTGTGGGACCCGACGACGCAGTGTGGTTCACCGCCATGGACGCCGGAACGGTGGGCCGGGTCGGGGCCGACGGCGCGGTCGAGGTGGTTGCCGTGCCCCGCGGGATGCCGTCGATGATTGCTGCCGGCGGTGACGGTGCGCTGTGGTTCACGCTGAATCAGAAGTCCGCGATCGGGCGACTGACGGTCGCCGGTGATCTGTCGATCCGGCCGACACCGACACCGTCGGCGAGGCCGGTCGGCATCTGCGCCACTCACGATGATGCGGTGTGGTTCACCGCAATCGGCGCCGACAAGCTGGGCCGCATCCCGCTCAACGACGCCATCCAGGAACTCGATCTGCCGGGCAAGCCGCATGCGGTGGTCGCCGATGAGGCCGACGGCGTGTGGGTGAGCCTGTGGGGTGCGGACGGAATCGCACGGGTCACTGCCGATGGCGAGGTCTCGACGTTCGATCTGCCGCCGGGCAGCGAGCCGCACGGGTTGGCCGTGGACCGTGATGGCGCGCTGTGGGTGGCGTTGGAGTCGGGGTTCGTGGTGCGGCTGCCGGTCTAGGCGGGTACCGGCTGGACGCTGCTGTCGAAGTCGATGTGGTGACCCTGTAGCCACATCATCGAGCGGCCACCATCTTTCGCGCCCTGCCGGAATACCACCGGCAGGATCAGGTCACGGAGGAACCGTCCGACCGGGCCCGCCGCCTTGCTGTTGGCCGACCGGTGGCCGTGCCGGACGATCTTCTCCACCCGGTGCCGGCGCAATGATTCGAATATCGTGAAAGCCGTTGGGATGTCGCGGCAATCGCGCAGGCACTGCGCGAGAATCACGGCGTCTTCGACGGACATCGACGCGCCCTGGCCCGCTGACGGTGCGGTGGCATGGGCGGCGTCGCCGATGATGATCTGGTTGCGGTGGTTGTGCCACCGTTTCACCACCGGCAGGTCGTAGGTGGCCCACCCGACCATCGGACCGGGCGCGGCGTCGATGATCTCGTGAGCCGGTCCGACGTCGCCGGACATCAACTGGTGCAGCCAGTTTCGCCACTCGGCATCGGTCATGCCAGACAGCGCGCCGCGTTCGGGTTCGCGGGCCATCGGCGGATTGGCGAACCAGACGGTGCCACCGTCCGGGGTGGGGAACCAGGCGAAGAAGCAGCGGGTGCCGAACTGCATCCGGAATTCCTGGGGCGGCACATCGACGGTGAAGTTCGGGATGTAGCCACCGACATTGAGCACCGGCACGTAGCGCGGAGCCCGTGCCGCCGGATCGATCACGCGGCGTACCGCGGAATGCACACCATCGCAGCCGATCAGCAGATCACCGGATGCGGCACTGCCGTCGGCAAACTGGGCGCGGACGCGGCCGTCGGAAGTTGTTGTTGCGGAGACGAATTCCTTGCCGTGGCTGTACCGGGCACCACGTGCTGTGGCCAGGGCGTTCAGCTCGCGGTAGAGGTCGGCTCGGCGCATCATGATCGACAGCTGGCCATCCGGGCGGTGTGCGGCCATCGGGATACGACCCAGCCTCTTGCCGCTGCCGGTGATGAAGCTGATGGTGTCGTTCGGGTAGCCCAGGTTCTCGAGCGGCCCTGCGGCATCGACGGCACGCAGGGCATCCATGCCGTTGGCCTGAAAGTTCAACCACGCGCCGCGGAGATCGGCGCCGGACGGGGAGCGCTCATAGATGTGGGCATCGATACCGACGCGTTGCAGCGCGATGGCCAGGACGGGGCCGGCCACGCCGGCGCCGATGATGAGCGCTTTGGTCATGCGTGTTCCTCGGATTGTCGCCACCTGGCTCGACGATCGGATAACTTGATTGTCAAGCAATATCCTGAAAGGTGGATCGCTCGATTGTCAAGCGAAAATCCGATGTCTGGCCGTCTGGGCGCGGCGGTGCAGGGCTACCAGGCCGCGGTCGACGACTTCGACCGCGAGGTCGCGCGCCTGCTCGGCATCAATGCGACGGATACGCGGTGTCTGGAGATTCTGCTCCAGGAAGCCTCCGACGGCGTCACGCCGCGGGAGCTGGCCGACCAGTTGGGCCTCACCACCGGCAGCGCCACGACGATGCTCGACCGGTTGGAGAAGGTCGGCTACGTGACGCGCTCAGCGCATCCCAGTGACCGGCGCAAGCTCCTGGTCCACGCCACCGCTACCGCGCGAGAGCGTGCTTTCGCTCTCATCGGTCCATTGGTGGCCGAGGGGGAACGCACCTTGCTGAGTCGCTACAACGCCAAACAGCTGGAGCTGATCACCGAATTCCTCACGCGGGCAGCCGAACTGCAGCGCGAACATGTCGCGCGGTTGCGCGGGATGTGATCGACATCGGGCGTGTCGGCTCTCTCTAGGACATGTGTGGCCCGGACCCGTCACCATGCGATGACATTGTCAGCACATGGTGACAATGTCAGCCTCAGCTGACAGCTCCCAGCGCGATGTGGTGGGGAGAGAGCTCCAGCAGCCGCGTCGACGGCGGGCCCGTCAGCTCGACGCGGCCAGCCGCTCCAGCGCGCTGCGCACCCGAACCGGATCGGTGGTCGACCAGTACGGCGGCAGCGACGACTGCAGGAAGCCGCCGTAGCGCGCCGTCGCCATCCGGGAATCCAGGATCGCGATGACCCCGCGATCATTGACGCTGCGCAGGAGGCGCCCGGCGCCCTGCGCCAACAACAACGCGGCGTGGGACGCGGCCACGGCCATGAAGCCGTTGCCGCCGCGGGCCGCGATGGCGCGCTGCCGGGCGGTCAGCAGTGGATCGTCGGGGCGGGGGAACGGGATTCGGTCGATGATGACCAACGACAGCGACGGTCCTGGCACGTCGACGCCCTGCCAGAGCGACAGCGTGCCGAACAGTGACGTCTCGGCGTCTTCGGTGAAGCGCCGCACCAAAGTTGACGTCGAGTCCTCGCCCTGGCAGAGCACCGGGGTGTCCAGGCGCTCGCGCATGATCTCGGCGGTGGCCTTGGCGGCCCGCATCGACGAGAACAGTCCGAGGGTGCGGCCGCCGGCCGCGGTGATCAGCTCGTAGATCTCGTCGAGTTGTTCCGGTGCGGCGGCGTCACGACCGGGCGCCGGTAGATGCTTGGCGACGTACAGAATGCCCGACTTGGCATGGGAGAAGGGCGATCCCACGTCCATGCCCTTCCACTTCGGTGGCGTCGCAGTGCTGTCCTCGGGCACCGACAAGCCCCACGCCCGAGCCATCGACTCGAAGCGCCCGCCGATGGTCAGCGTCGCCGATGTCAGCACCGCCGTCACCTCACCGAAGAGCCGCCCGCGCAGCAGCCCGGCCACTGACAGCGGGGCGACCCGCAGGATGTGTCGCACCGAGCCCCTGGACTCTTCGCGATCCAGCCACACCACGTCATATCGATCGGGGATGGCGGGCACGAACGAATCGATGATGCGGGACGCGGTATCGCTCAGGTCGGTCAGCGAGGTGACGGCCTCGCTGCGCGCCGCGGCGGCGGTCGGGTCGGACGGCGCGGTATCGATCGCCATCTTGACCTTGTCCGTCGAGTCGCGGACCACCGTCAGGTAGGTGGCCAGCTCGTCGTCGAGCACGTCGATGCGTCCGGCTTCCATGTCGTGGATGGCCGACGACAGCGTGGCGATGGAGGCCTCGAGGCGTTCTGCCAGTTCGGGTTCCACCAGCCGGGCCGCCCGTCGAAGCGTCACGGCCATGGATGTCGCCGACAGTTCGCCGGTGGCCACGCTGGTCACGCGGTCCACCAGCTCGTGGGCTTCGTCGACCACCAGCAGTTGGTGCTCGGGCAGGACGTTGACCTCGGAGATGGCATCGATGGCCAGCAGCGCGTGGTTGGTGACGATGACGTCGACCGCCCCGGCCTTGGCGCGGGCCTTCTCGGCGAAACAGTCTGTGCCATAAGGGCATCGGGTAGCGCCGATACATTCGCGCGCGCCCACGCTGACCTGCGACCAGGCCCGGTCCAGCACGCCCGGCACCACCTCGTCGCGGTCACCGCTCTCGGTGTCGGACGACCATTCGATGAGCCGCTTGACGTCGCGGCCCAAGGCCGAGGCGGCGACGGGGTTGAACAGTTCCTCCTGCGGGAGATCTTCGTCGGCCTGCGCTCCGCTGTGAACCTTGTTCAGGCACAGGTAGTTTCCGCGGCCCTTGAGCAACGCGAACTCGGGCCGGCGGGGCAGGTGCGGGGCCAGGGCGTCGGCCAGCCGGGGCAGGTCGCGGTCGACCAGCTGGCGTTGCAGGGCGATGGTGGCCGTCGACACCACGACCGGCTGATTCGACGCCACGGCGTGTGCGATCGACGGCACCAGGTATGCCAACGACTTTCCGGTGCCCGTCCCGGCCTGTACCGCCAGGTGCTCGCCCTTGTCGAAGGCGTGGCCGACGGCTTCGGCCATCTCGATCTGCCCACTGCGCTCGGCTCCGCCGAGAGCGGATACCGCGATGGACAGCAGGGCGGAAACGTCGGTCGGATCGGTTTTGCGGCTCACGCGCCCACCAGTCGGGTCGGGATGGCCGGCTCGCCGCGGGAGAGTTTGAGCCCATCCCAGGGCAGGCTGCGTAGTCCGGCGGCGACGCGCGCGCGGGCGTCGGCCAGCGACGAGTCGCACACGACGGAGCCCGAACGCACCAGCGGCACCGTCAAGACGCGTCCGTCGTCAACTGGCGGTGAACCAGCCGGGTGCACCACCTCTTCGACGATGGTTCCGGACTCCTTCGCCAACCGCAGTGCGGCCTTGCGTCCACCGTGAGATTCCTTGTGGCTGCTGCGTTTTGCCACCGGCATGCCGTCGACCTCGACCAGCTTGTAGACCATCGACGCCGTCGGCGCACCGGAGCCGGTGACCACCGACGTGCCGACGCCGTAGACGTCGACGGGGGCGGCGGCCAGCCCGGAGATCGAGTACTCGTCGAGGTCGCCGGACACCACGATGCGGGTGCCGGTCGCGCCCAACCCGTCGAGTTGGTCGCGGACCTGGCGGGCCATCACGCCGAGGTCGCCGGAGTCGATGCGCACCGCGCCGAGCTGCGGCCCGGCGACGGCGATGGCGTTGGCCACGCCCTGGGTGATGTCGTAGGTGTCCACCAGCAGAGTGGTGCCGACGCCCAACGCGTCGACCTGGGCCCGGAACGCGGCCGCCTCGTCGGGACCGGTCGCCGCGGTGTGCACCAGGGTGAAGGCGTGCGCGCTCGTCCCCAGCGCCGGGACGCCGAACGACCGCTGCGCCTCCAGGTTCGAGGTGCCGGTGAACCCGGCGATGTACGCGGCGCGCGCGGAGGCGACCGCCGCCTGCTCATGCGTGCGTCGCGAGCCCATCTCGATCAGCGGCCGGCCGACCGCCGCGCTGACCATGCGAGCGGCCGCCGAGGCGATCGCGGTGTCGTGATTGAAGATCGACAGCACCAGCGTCTCGAGGATCACGCACTCGGCGAACGTGCCGTGGATCGACAGCACCGGCGAATCGGGGAAGTAGAGCTCGCCCTCGGGGTAGCCGTCGATGTCGCCGCGGAACTCGTAGTCGGCCAGCCAGCGCAGCGTCGCGGCATCCAGGAAGTCCAGCGAGGCCAGCGCGTCGTCGTCGAACCGGAACTCGGCGAGCGCGGACAGGAACCGCGCGGTGCCGGCGACCACGCCGTACCGGCGCCCGAACGGCAGTCTCCTGGCAAACACCTCGAACGACGCGCGGCGGTGTGCGGTGCCGTCGCGCAGCGCGGCGGCGAGCATCGTGAGCTCGTATTTGTCGGTCAGCAGAGCTGCGGTCACAGAGCTCACCGTACTGGTTCTGCGACTGGCAACCACCCGGCTATTCTGGGCTCATGGTTCTGGGTGCCCCGGTCGCGCGGACAAGCCCGGCGACTGACGTCGAAGAGGCGGCGAGCCTCGACAGTCCGTGGGTGACCATCGTCTGGGACGACCCGGTGAATCTGATGACCTACGTGACCTATGTCTTCCAGAAGCTGTTCGGCTACAGCGAGGTGCGTGCCACCGAGCTGATGATGCAGGTGCACACCGAGGGCAGGGCCGTCGTCTCGGCGGGCAGCCGGGAGTCGATGGAGGTCGACGTCACCAAACTGCACGCAGCCGGACTGTGGGCAACCATGCAGCAGGACCACTGACCGATGCGCAAGTGGAAGCGGGTCAACACGTCGTCGGGTGTGCGCATCAGATCCGGCCTGGAAGCGCACGAAGTCATGATGCTGCGCAACTTGGTCGGCTCGCTGGTCGAGATGCTCGACGATCGCGAATCCGCTTCACCGCGTGACGAACTCGCGGAGCTGACCGGCATGAAGATCGGGCCGTCGCAAGCTCCCGACGACGACACCATGCGCCGGCTCCTGCCGGACTTCTACCACGATCCGGCCACGCATCCGGATGGCCACGCCGCCGGTGAGAGCCTCAACGGTGCCCTCCGCAGCCTGCACGAGCCGACCATCGTGGACGCCAAACGGCAAGCCGCCCAACGGCTTCTGGACTCGTTGCCGGAACCGGCCGGCAAGTTCGAGCTGACCGAGGAGCAGGCGGAGGGCTGGGCGTCCGCGATCAACGATGTCCGGCTTGCCCTCGGCGCGATGCTCGACATCGGACCCGATGGGCCGCAACGTCTTTCGCCGGACCATCCGATGGCGGGGCATCTGGAGGTATATCAGTGGCTGACGTATCTGCAGGAGTACCTGGTGCTGAGCCTGCTGGACGAGCGGTGACGGGCTCCATCACCGACGTCGCCGGCATCCTGGTCGGCAATCACCACCGCATCGAAGACGCCACCCTGGGCGGCGGCTGGGCCACCGGCACCACCGTCGTGCTGGCTCCGCCCGGAACCATCGGCGCGGTCGACGTCCGCGGGGGAGCGCCCGGCACCCGCGAGACCGACCTGCTCGACCCGTCCAACAGCGTGCAGCACGTCGACGCGATCGTGCTCACCGGCGGCAGCGCCTACGGGCTGGCCGCGGCCGACGGCGTCATGACCTGGCTCGAGGAACACGACCGCGGAGTGAAGATGCCCGGTGGACGGGTGCCGATCGTGCCGGGTGCAGTGATCTTCGATCTGCCGGTGGGGGCGTGGGCCAACCGGCCGACGGCCGAGTTCGGCTACCAGGCGGTGGCCCAGGCCGGCACCGAGGTGCCGACGGGCAACGTCGGCGCGGGCGCCGGTGCCCGGGCGGGCGCACTCAAAGGCGGGCTCGGGACGGCGTCGGTGATGCTCGACAACGGCGTCACCGTCGGCGCGCTCGTCATCGTCAATGCGGCCGGCCACGTCGTCGACCCGCAGACGGGACTGCCGTGGTCGGCCGACCAGATCGCCCGCTTCGGGCTGCAGCCTCCGCCGCCCGACCAGATCGAGGCGTACCGCACGAGGGTGAAGGACCCGAAGCCGCTCAACACGACCATCGCCGTCGTCGCGACCGATGCCGCGCTCAGCCCGGCCGGCTGCAAGAAGGTGGCCGTCGCCGCGCACAACGGGCTGGCCCACACCATCCGTCCGGCGCACACCGCCGTCGACGGCGACACCGTCTTCGCGCTCGCGACCGGACGGGTCCATATCGAGCCGGACCCCGCGACACCGGAACAGATGAACCCCGAGACGCGCCTCATCTCCGAGATCGGGGCGGCCGCCGCCGACGCGCTCGCCACCGCCGTGATGGTCGGGGTGCTGGCTGCCGAGTCGATCGCCGATATACCGACCTACCGCGACCTGCTGCCAGGAGCCTTCGGCTGAAGCGTTCCGCCGGTAGCCTGGGGGTATGACGTCAGCGAGTAGCGGAGCGGATCGCGCATGACTTCGGACCTGTCGACCACCTCATCCAAGCCGCAGCCGCCTGCGACGTGGAAGGTTGGCGGCGTCACCATCGTCGGCTTCGTCGGGCTGCTCTGGCTCATCGAAGGCTGGGATGCGCTGCATCAGCAGCGGCTGAATCAGGACGGCATCCGGCCGCTGGAGACCGATGGGCTCTGGGGCATCTTGTGGGCGCCGCTGCTGCACGCCGACTGGGCGCACCTGATCGCCAACACCGGCCCGGCCCTGGTACTCGGGTTCCTGGTGACGCTCGCCGGCATGGGCCGGTTCCTCGGGGCGACGTTGATCATCTGGATTCTCGGCGGATTCGGTACCTGGCTGATCGGCAACATCGGCGCGCCGCGCGGTGTGGAGTCCGTCCACATCGGGGCGTCCGGGCTGATCTTCGGTTGGCTGACGTTCCTCATCGTGTTCGGGTTCTTCACTCGGCACGCGTGGCAGATCATCGTCGGCATCATCGTGTTGTTCGTCTACGGCGGTGTGCTGTGGGGCGCGCTGCCGGGCACATTCGGCGTGTCGTGGCAGGGCCATCTGTGCGGTGGCCTCGCCGGCGTGCTTGCTGCGTATTTGCTGAGCAGTCCGGAAAGAGAAGCGCGCGAACGGCGTAAGGGTTCAGCCCTGCCGTCGATTCCGACGTAATTTGCTGAATTTGGAATTCGCCGCGCGCGGTGATGCCCGAAGCGTGATCGGTATCGCTTTCGGGACCAATCGAGAAACTGGCCGCCTAAAGGTGCCGTCTTTTCGTCGCAGGACGTGTTGACGTGGCAAGCTAGGGGTGTGCGCCTCACCATTCTCGGTTGCTCCGGCAGCGTGGGTGGGCCGGATTCTCCGGCCTCGGGCTATCTGCTGACCGCTCCGGACACCACGCCGATGGTTATTGACTTCGGCGGCGGCGTACTCGGAGCACTGCAGCGGCATGCTGATCCGGGCGCCGTAAATATATTGCTGTCACATCTGCATGCCGACCATTGCTTGGACTTGCCCGGGCTGTTCGTCTGGCGTCGGTATCACCCGAATCCTCCCGTTGGTCGCGCCCTGATGTTCGGTCCGGCGGCCACCTGGCACCGGCTCGGTGCGGCGTCGTCGCCCGAGGGCGGCGAGATCGACGACATCACCGACATCTTCGACATCAAGGTCTGGGTTGACGGCGAAGACGTCGAGATCGGCTCGCTGACCGTGACGCCGCGACTGGTGTGCCACCCGACGGAGTCGTATGGCATGCGGTTCACCGATCCGTCCGGCGCGACGCTCGTCTACTCGGCTGACACCGGCTACTGCGACGCGTTGGTTGACCTCGCTCGCGGCGCCGATGTGTTCCTGTGCGAGGCGTCGTGGACCGACTCGCCCGACCGTCCGCCGAAGCTGCACCTGTCCGGTACCGAGGCGGGACGCGCCGCCCGCGAAGCCGGGGTCAAAGAGCTCCTGCTGACCCACATCCCGCCGTGGACCTCCCGCGAGGACGTCATCAGCGAGGCCAAGGCCGAGTTCGACGGACCCGTGCACGGCGTCGTCTGCAACGAGTCGTTCGACATCACCCGCCGGTAAGACTTGGGCAAGTCGGGACCCCGCTTTGGGCGGCCCGCTAGGGTTGTCGGGTGTCCAGACGAGAAGACGGTCGCCTTGACGACGAGCTCCGCCCGGTAAAGATCACCCGAGGATTCACCAAGCACCCGGCAGGGTCGGTCTTGGTGGAGTTCGGCGAGACGCGGGTCATGTGCACCGCCTCGGTGTCCGAAGGCGTGCCACGCTGGCGCAAGGGTTCCGGGTTGGGCTGGCTGACCGCCGAATACGCGATGCTGCCGGCCGCCACGCATGACCGCTCCGACCGCGAGTCGGTGAAGGGCCGCGTCGGTGGACGGACCCAGGAGATCAGCCGGTTGATCGGCCGCTCGCTGCGCGCGTGCATCGACCTCAGCGCCCTCGGCGAGAACACCATCGCCATCGACTGCGACGTGCTGCAGGCCGACGGCGGTACCCGCACCGCGGCGATCACCGGTGCGTACGTGGCGTTGTCCGACGCCGTCACCTACCTGGCCGCGGCCGGGCGCTTGAAGGATCCGCGCCCGCTGTCGTGTGCGATCGCCGCCGTGTCGGTCGGTGTGGTCGACGGCCGGGTCCGCACGGACCTGCCCTACACCGAGGACTCGCGCGCCGAGGTCGACATGAACGTCGTCGCCACGGACACCGGGACTCTCGTCGAGGTGCAGGGCACCGGCGAGGGTGCGACGTTCCCGCGGTCGACGCTGGACAAGCTGCTTGATGCCGCGCTGGCCGCGTGCGACCAGTTGTTCGCGCTGCAGCGTGAGGCGCTGGAGCTGCCGTACCCGGGCGTGCTGCCGGAGTCGTCCGGCCCGGCCAAGAAGGCATTTGGTGCCTGACCTACTCGTTGCTTCCCGCAATGCGAAGAAGCTTGTGGAGTTGCAGCGCGTTCTCGATGCCGCGGGTGTCGTCGGTCTGAGGTTGTTGTCGTTGTCTGATGTGCCCGACTATCCCGAGGCGCCCGAGACCGGGGCGACGTTCGAAGAGAATGCCTTGGCCAAGGCTCGTGATGGTTTTGCGGCCACCGGAATCGCTTGTATCGCAGATGATTCCGGGGTTTCCGTCGATGCGTTGAACGGCATGCCCGGGGTGCTGTCGGCCCGGTGGGCTGGGCGGCACGGGGATGATGCGGCGAACCTTTCGCTGCTTCTCGGCCAGATCCAGGATGTGCCGGATTCGCGCCGCGGCGCGGCGTTCGTGTCTTGCTGCGCGCTGGTTTCCGCTGCGGGTTCCGTTGTCGTTCGCGGTGAGTGGCCCGGTGCTATTGCGCGGGAGCCGCGGGGCTCGGGCGGGTTCGGGTACGACCCCGTGTTCGTCCCTGCCGGTGGTTCGGTGTCCGCGGCGGAGTTGAGTGCTGCCGAGAAGGATGCGGCGTCACATCGTGGACGGGCGTTGGCGCAGTTGGTGCCGGCGCTGCGGGAGTTGGCTGCGGGCTAGCGTCGGCGGCCGGCGCACTGCCGTCGTCCAACGCAATTGCAGGGCGATTTTCAGGCTGTTTTTCCGCCACACAGTTGCGTTGGGGGAACCGTCCGCGGGTTATCCACAGGCTGCGCCCGCCGATGCTGGCGAGATTCGCGATCCGCTGGGCACACTGCCGTGGTGGGGGAGCCATTTATCGGGAACGAAGCCCTATCTGCGGGCCGCCTGACTCGTCATCAGTTACGGACGAACTTTGTGGCTGTGCACAAGGACGTTTACGTGCCGAGAGGTACGAGGCCGACCGCGATCATGCGAGCGAAGGCAGTGTGGCTGCGATCCAAACGCCGGGGAGTGCTCGCGGGTTTCTCGGCGGCCGCGTTGCATGGGGCCAGGTTCATCGGGCCTGAAGTACCCGCCTACATCTGTGACCGCTACTGCCGCAGTGAGCGCGGTGTCGTGTTGTGGCGAGACATCCCACCCGACGATGAGGTGTGCTGCATCGGCGAGATGCGGCTGACGACTCCAGTACGCACCGCGGTTGATTTGGCCCGAAGACTTCCGGAGGATGCTGCCGTCGCTGCCATTGATGCATTGGCTCGCGCAGCACGACTGACGGTGGCTGATATTGAGGCGGCAGCGGAGCGTCAGTGTGGACAGCGGGGGATTCGCCAGGCGCGGAAGACGATTGCACTCGTTGACCCGAAAGCCGAGTCGCCCAGGGAAACGGCGTTGCGGCTGTTGATCATTCGGGCCGGGCTTCCGAAGCCGGAGAGTCAGTACCCGATCTACAACGAATATGGCGCGCTGATCGGGGTTGTCGATTTCGCGTGGCCGGAGTTGAAGATCTCAATCGAGTACGAGGGCGTGCACCACACCGATCCGGATGCAGTTCGTCGAGACATCGCGAGGATCGAGTGCATGGTTGAGGTGGGTTGGCTCGTCATTCGGGTGACTGCGCGCGACCCGGCTGGCGTCGTACTGCATCGGCTCATCAACGGTCGTGCTTCGCGGGGTGCGGTTGACGATATTGCCTGGCGATTCCCACGGGACGAGGCGGAGAGACTGTGGCCCACTGAGATGCGGGCGTCGTAGCGATGGCTCCGGGCTATCCGACCGCAACCGCAAGGCGGTTTTCAGGCCGAATTACCGCCGCCTAGTTGCGTTCGGTGGAAGCTGGATTGGCTAGGTAGCCGTCGATGAAAGCGTGCAGCGCGGGTGCCAGGTGCGCGACGCCGGAATCGTTGAGCTTGGCCAGCAGGATGATGCCCTGATACTGCGCGAGTAGCGCGTGGGCGAGCTGCTCGGGATCGGTGCCCGGCCGTAGGGTTCCGTCGGCCAGGGCTTCCTGACACACGAGTGCCATGTGGTGCTGCATCGCGGCCAGGGTGTGTGCGAGATGGGCGCGGAGATCGTCGTCGGTGGTGGACAGTTCGGCGGCGAAGTTGCCGAAGGGGCAGCCCACCGCCCGGCCGAATTGGGCTTCGAGCGAGGACTGGATGACGCCGATGGCGTCGGGAACGGCATGCAGCTTTTCGGCGGGCGTCGCGGTGGGTGAGCCGGTCAGCTGACGCTGAAAGGCCCTGGCGTGTAAGTCGATAACGGCTTTGCCGAGTTCTGATTTCGACGGAAAGTAGTGGTAGAAGCTGCCCTTCTTGATGTCGGTCGCGCGGCAGAGTTCATCGACGCCGACGGCCTGGTAGCTGCGTTCGAGGAAGAGGCGGGCGGCGGTCGCCACGAGGCGTTCGCGGGCATCTGAACTTCGGGGCACCTGAGAATCGTAGCCATAGTTGACCGGTCGGTCAACTATGGCTAGCTTGACGAGATGACCGCCACCACCACTGAGATTTTCCGCACCCCGGACGAACGCTTCGCGAAGCTGCCGGGTTATGACTTCGCGCCGAACTACGTCGACATCGACGGGCTGCGGCTGCACTACCTCGACGAGGGACCGCGCGACGGCAGGCCCATCGTCTGTTTCCACGGCGAACCGACGTGGGCGTTCCTGTACCGCAAGATGATCGGCGCCTTCGTCGACGCCGGGCACCGCGTGATCGTGCCTGACTATGCGGGCTTCGGCCGCTCGGACAAGCCCACCGACCGGCGCTGGTACAGCTACGACCGGCACGTCGACTTGGTGACTCGACTGCTGGGTGGTCTGGATCTGCACGACGCTACCGCGATCGTGCAGGACTGGGGCGGGCCGATCGGCTTGCGGTGGGCGACGGAGAACGCGGATCAGGTTGGGGCGCTTGCGATCTTCAACACGGGGCTGTTCACCGGCCGGGTATCGAAGGGCTTCATGGCCTGGCGCGCCTTCGCGGAGGCCAATCCGGACCTGCCCGTCGGTTTCGTGATCCAGGGCGCGACGACGACGGAGCTGTCACCCGAGATCGTCGCGGCCTATGACGCGCCGTTCCCCACGGCGGAGTCCAAGGCGGGCGCCGCGCAGTTCCCGCTGTTGGTGCCGATCACCGACGACGCCGCGGGTGCGACGGAGATGCGCGCGGTCACCGACGCGCTGTCGCGCTGGGAGAAGTCCGCGCTGGTGGCGTTCTCCGATCAGGACCCGGTGTTCCCGTATCCGCGCGCGGGCGAGGCGTTCGTCGACCTGATCCCGACCGTGGCCGAGCAAGTGCGGATCGAAGGTGCGTCGCACTTCCTGCAGGAGGATCGGGGCGAGCAGCTGGCTGCCGAGGTTCTCAAGCACCTCGGCTAAGACTGTCAGAGGTCGAAGCGCTTCTTGACGTCTTCGGTCCGGAAGTGCTCGACGATGATGCCGAGCAGTGGGACAGTACCGGCGAACAGGGTGCCGATGGTCTGCCCGAGGGGCCAACGGACCTTGACCGCCAGGTTGAACGTGCAGAGCAGGTAGGCGAAGTACACCCAGCCGTGGACGATGCCGATCCAGTTCAGGCTGGCGTCGTTGAAGATGTAGTGCGCGACCAGCTCGTAGCAGAGGGCGATGAGCCAGATACCGGTCGCCCAGGCCATCACGCGGTAGGCGATCAGGGCCTTGCGGATGGTGTCTTTCGACAGGGTGGTCGGCTGCGACTCGGTCATGTGGTGGTCCTGTCCTGTTTGTCGTTCTCGGCCAGTTCGGCGAGGTAGGCGTTGTATTCGTTGAGGGTCGGGTCCGCGGTGTCTTTGGCGGCCTTGGGGCGCTCGGGGAGCAGACCCTCGGGGATCTCGGTGGGCCCATCGGTCGGCGGCGCGACGGGGCCCTCGTCTTCGTAGCGGACGAACTTGTAGTAGCCGTAGAAGCAGAATGCGCCGAACATCGGCCACTGCAGGGCGTAGCCCAGGTTCTGGAAGGTGCCGGCGCTGGACTGGAACCGCGACCACTGCCACCAGGCCAGGGCCATGCAGCCCAGGGCAGCGACGGTCACCAGCACGATGAGCGCCGGCCTCCTACGCCGTGTAGTGGACATAAGGCAACGGTACCGCGCGTGACGTGCGGTTTGCGATTCGCGGCCGGGCTACGACGCCGGACGTTGGACACACGGCCACGGCACCAGCCTGGACTTCGGGCCGATGAATTCGTCGAGACGAGCGGTGTCTGCTTTGCGGTAGATCGAGAGTTGCTTTCTCGACGACCGCCGCCAGTGGATGCCGAGTTGGTCGAGCGCGCCCGTGAACAGGTTGACGATGTCCTCGGACAGGTTGGTGAAGTGGTAGCGGACGCTCATTACGCCGCGGTCGTTGGCGACGACGCGGCACCCGTCGCTGTGGATCAGACCGAGGACGAACTCCTCGGTGGCTTGGTCGACAATGTCTCGTTGCCACGGCTCCAGAGCGATCGTGCGCGTGTGCTTCTTACCAGGGCCGTGTTGCGGGAACAGACACGGCCAGTGCTTGGAGCAGACGTACACCTCGACGCATCCTTTTCGCTGAACTAAGCCCGCCTGCTTGCCCGGCATAACGGCGCTGATCGCTTCACGGCAGCGGTCGATGATGGCGGGGTACTTCTGGTCGAGTGTGATTCGCAGCCTCCATACGCCGCGGCGCGCGTCGGAGATACAGCCATCGCCAAGGTACAAGCCGAGCAGATAGCAGTACTCGACTGCTGGCAATGCCGTGAAGTCGTGGTCGATGCCGCAGGTGGAATCGCCTGCCACCTGCCGGCGCCAGATACCGGGGCCTTTCCTCCAACCACGCACTGTGGTTCGCGGGATACCCGTTGTTCGCGCGATAGCGCAGTCATTCATACCGGTTGCGATGAGCATTTGAACCTGGTCGAACTCGTCGAAGCTGCGCATGGAACCCCCGTCATACGTTGCATTCAACCTATGACAACGGTCCGACAGGGTCTTCGCTGCGCGATCGCGCTATCCTCATCCTGTTGCGGGCGTGGCGGAATGGCAGACGCCCGGGTTTTAGGTGCCCGTGTTCGAAAGAACGTGTGGGTTCGAGTCCCACCGCCCGCACTCTGGTGAGCCGAGTTTTCGGCTCGGATGACCCCGGCGTTCTCGCCGGGGTTCGCCTTCTCTGCATCTGATCCGGCACGCCACGGGTTCCTGTGTCGGAGCTCTGATTGGACTACCCGCCCGGTGGCAGGTCTGAGGAACTCACCGGCAGGCCGCCGGTGAGCCCTGGCCGGCCACGCTGATACCGACCAGGTGCCGCCAGCGCTGTGGCAGCACTGGGCTAGCGGAATGTGGTCCGAACCGCCGGACGTTCACCTGCGATAGGGCATCGAAACGGATTGGAAGGCAGAGAAATTCGCGCAGACAGCCTGGCCGCCGGACGCGGTGAAACTACCGCGTCCGGCGGCCAGGCTGTCGGCGACGCTCTACGAAAAGCGTTGGCCTGCTTTGTTGTTCCCTGTGTCAGCGCTTCTTGGAGTGCAGGATGCCTTCGGTCGGCGCCGGGTCTGTCTTGGCGCGCTTTTCCGCGCGTTTCTCTTTGAGCGACTTGCCGGGCTTCTTGGACATACTCTGGCGCGGAGATTTGTCAGACATGACTGGCCCCTTTGTTCGGGGGCCTGGATGGTCCCTATCAACCGACCATACGCGCACCGCTTACAGGCAGGCAATGCAGTGGTCAATGCTGTTGACGCCGCCATGTGGCGCCGTTGCGTGCTGGGGCATAGGCTGGTGGTGACACACACCCTAGGTGGCCAAGACCCGCTGCCGCGCGTAGACGGACCGGGAATTCCTTTGCCTATCAATGATATTGCCGCGTACGCGCGGTTGACCCCAGCGGACGTCGAGGCATTCGGGGCTGAACTGGACACCATTCGCGCCGATGTCGAGGACTCCCTCGGCGCGAAGGATGCGGCCTATATCCGCCGCGTCATCAAATTCCAGCGGATTCTGGACGTCGTGGCTCGGCTCCAGATCGCCCGGAGTCGGTCCAGGGTCGGTTGGGCGGTGGGCTCGGCGGCGTTGGCGTACGCGAAAATCGTTGAGAATATGGAGATTGGCCACAACGTCTCGCACGGTCAATGGGACTGGATGAACGATCCGGAAATCCACTCGAGCACCTGGGAGTGGGACATGGTGGGGCCGTCAGCGCAGTGGCGGTACTCGCACAACTACCGCCACCATGTGTTCACCAACGTGGTCGGGGTGGATGACGATCTCGGATTCGGGGTACTCCGGGTGACCCGCGATCAACCCTGGAAGCCCGCATATCTGTGGCAGCCTCTGCGAAACATGTTGTTGGCCTTGGTCTTCGAATGGGGTATCGCGCGCCACGGATTTCACTCCGAAACCGAACGGGCCAGCACAGAGGACGCGCGGCAGGTGGTGAAGAAGGCGATGCTGATCAAGATCGCCCGACAGACCGCCAAGGACTACCTCGTCGTGCCCGCGCTCAGCCTGCGCCGCTGGCGCCGAACGCTGGCGGCCAACGCGACCGCCAACCTGCTGCGCAACCTGTGGTCGTATGTGGTGATCTTCTGCGGGCATTTTCCCGATGGCGTGCAGACGTTCGCCCCGGAGGTCCTGCGGTCCGAGACCAGAGCGGAGTGGTATCTGCGTCAGATGCTGGGAGCCGCGGACTTCAAAGCCGGTCGGGTGCTGGCATTTTCGAGCGGAAACCTCTGCTACCAGATCGAGCATCACCTGTTTCCGGATCTGCCGAGCAATCGGTTGGCGCAGGTCAGTGTTCGGGTGCGTCAGCTGTGTGACAAGTACGACCTGCCCTACACCACCGGCTCGCTAACTCGGCAGTACCTGCAGACCGTGCGTACCATCTGCCGGCTGGCGTTCCCAGATGGCGCAATGGCTGTCAGTCACGGATGAGCGCCGGTGGCCGGCAATGCGTCAAACGTCGAAGGCCCGTTGGATTTTGGCCCGCATCTGTCCGGTGTCGGCGGAGGCTTGATGTGCCTGTCCGTCGTCGTACGGTCCGTTGTTGCCGACGCTGAAGCCGAAGTAGCTCTTGGTGGCGTCTGACGCACGTTTTGCTTTGCGGGCCATGGTTTTTGCGAGTTTCATGTTCGGTCTTTCTATTGTCAGTTCAGTGCAGCGCGTTGGTCCGCGCTGGGTTTCAGGTCCGGTTTGTCAACCGCAGCCGAATTGCGTTGTCGCCGTGGGTTACTCGGTGGCAACGGGCTCAGGCGCATTGGCGTAACACGTTGTATGCCTTCGGTTCTGGCATTCGGCCGCCCAGACGGGCATGTCGGCAAGTTGTCGGCCATGGTGATCCGAAGGCATCAAGGGTCACCGATACGTTGGGCTCGAACAACTGGAGTTCTGTCCACCTGTCACACTACACCCGTTTGCTGCCGTGAACTGCAACGACTGGTCAACAGGGCCGCTGCTCGCTCCGCTCGGAGGGGCTCGGGGGTGTAGCGTGGAAGAGGTTGGGAACCCAGTCAGTGCGGGCGTAGTCAGCCTTTTGCCGCTTGCATTCCCCCGAGCAGCCGCTCGCGCCGGACACGCCTCGGTGACAACCACGCGACGGGATCACCATGAAATCGCAAGCCAGTCTTCAATTTTCAGAAACATCGGTACTGAGTCACCAGAGTGCCGGCCTGCCGAGCTTCGGGATTCTGAGCACCTATCCACCGACACGATGCGGCCTGGCAACCTTCAGTGCCGCACTGAGCCGCGGGTTGGCCGTCAACGGCGCTGATGTCAGTGTGGTTCGCGTCGCAGACGGGTCATCCACCAGTGACGCTCGTGTCGTCGGGGAACTGACCAACGGATCGGCGTCGTCAGCGGCAGCGGCGGTGGATTTGCTCAGCCAGAGCGATGTCGCGGTGATCCAGCACGAGTACGGCATCTACGGCGGCCCCGACGGCGATGAAGTCGTGGACATCATCGGCGCCCTGCAGGTCCCGTCAATCGTTGTCGCGCATACGATTCCGAAACATCCGACGCGGCATCAGCGGTCGGTGCTCGAGGCCATTGTGACGCTCGCCGACCAGGTGGTGGTGCTGTCCGACGCCGCGAGCGCGCAATTGCGTTACGGGTTCGACGTAGACCGGCGGAAGATCAGCACGATTCCGCATGGCGCGACCGTTCCGGTTCGTGGCCACACCAAGCGCGGTGGCCGGCCGACGCTGCTGACCTGGGGTCTACTGGGGCCAGGCAAGGGGGTCGAGCGCGTCATCGATGCGATGGGCGGGCTACACCAGCTCAACAGCCGGCCGCGTTACTTGGTCGCCGGCGAGACCCATCCAAAGGTGATCGCCGCCGACGGCGAGGCCTACCGCGACGCCCGGATCGAGCAGGCACGGTGCACCGGGGTGGCCGATTCGGTGCACTTCGATGCCGGCTACCGCGACATCCCGTCGTTGATCGCGCTGATGCTGTCCGCAGCAGTGGTTGTGCTGCCGTATGACTCCACCGATCAGACCACGTCCGGCGTCTTGGTCGACACCATCGCCAGTGGCCGGCCGGTTGTCGCCACGGCCTTCCCGCATGCGGTCGAGTTGCTGTCGACCGGGGCCGGCATCGTGGTGGCGCACGATGATCCCGACGCACTCCGCACGGCGCTGCGCACGGTACTGACCGAGCCTCGGTTGGCCGGCGCGATGTCGGCAGAGGCGCGCCGGCTGGCACCGTCGATGTCCTGGCCGATCATCGCCAGGTCGTATCAAGCTCTGGCACAACGGATTCTGACCAAGCGACCGGAGCGGACGTGGCTGCAATAGTGCCGTCCCCGAAGTTCGACCATCTGCTCGCATTGACCGACCGGCATGGCACCTTCGAGCATGCGTGTGGCGCCGAGCCGCGCCTGGAACACGGTTACTGCACGGACGACATGGCCAGAGTTCTGGTCGTTGCCAGTCGCGAACCTGACGCCGGGGACGCCGTGCATGCACTGGCCAGGTTGGCCGTGAAGTTCCTCAACGAGGCGCAGGCGTTCGCCGGCGGCTGCCGTAACCGGATGGACCGCCACGGTCGCTGGACCGACGACTTCGCGTTCGAGGACTGCTGGGGACGCTGCCTGTGGGGCTTGGGCACGGCCGCCGCGCACAGCGATGTCGGTCTGGTCCGCAGTTTGTCGGTGGTCCAGTTCGAGCGAGCCGCACATGGCCGGTCGGTATGGCCGCGCGCGATGGCGTTCGCGGCGCTGGGCGCCGCCGAGTTGCTCAGCGTCGATCCTGACCATGCGGCGGCGCGTCACCTCATCGATGATTACGCCGCGGGTGTGGCCGAGCCGAACGGCGACCGCGATTGGCCATGGCCTGAGGCGCGGCTGTCGTACGCCAATGCATTGCTGCCCGAGGCGATGATCGCGGCCGGCGTCGCCCGGGACGACTCAGAGCTGTGCCAGCACGGCCTGGACTTGCTGGAATGGCTGATCGATGGCGAGACCGTAGACGGGCACCTGTCGGTGAGCCCGGCCGGGGGCTGGGCGCCAGGCGATCCTCGGCCCGGATTCGACCAGCAACCCATCGAGGTTGCCACGCTGGCCGATGCGTGCGCCCGCGCCTCCGACGTGGACGCCAGCGCGCTCTGGCCGAACACCGTCCGGGCAGCCGCGGCCTGGTTCCAAGGCACGAACGATGTCGGAGCGACGATGTGGAATCCGGCAACCGGCGGCGGATTCGACGGACTGCAGGCCGACGGGGTCAACCTCAACCAGGGCGCCGAGTCGACGCTCGCGGTGCTGTCCACGTTCCAGCAGGCCCGCCGCCTGGTCGCGGTGTCCCAATGACCGCGGTGCGGTCGGGGCTGGTCACACGCAGCAGGCTGCGGTTGACCGCAGACCCGGCACGGGTGATCACCCGGCTGTTCGTTCCGGGGCAGGAAGGCTTCGAGGTCCAGGATTCCCGCGCCGGTGCGGTGCTGCAGCGGGTGCTGGCGCTGGACGAGGCCGACGTGCGGTCAGCGCTCGACAGTGTCGTCCGTCGATTCGACCACCGGCACCGTGATCTGGCCGGCACCTTTCGGCGTCATGCACATGAGCTCGCTGATCGCCTCGAGCCCGGCACCAAAATCTCCGAGACTCGAATGTTGTTGGTGGGTGCGACATTCACCAGTGAGTTCGCGATCGAGGGGGCGGCACTGTGCAATCCGAGCATCGTCGCGTACCCTGATCAGACGGGTGTGGCCGCGGGCAGTCTGCGATTTGTGCTGAGTGTCAGGGGAATCGGGGAGGGGCATCGGTCCTCGATCGGGTTTCGGACGGGCACCGTGGACCATGCGGGCTGCGTCACGATCGACGATCGAGCTCCGGTCGCCACCGTCGGCACCGTGGTGCCGACGCTGCTCGACGCGGTGGTGTTTCGCAGCGAGCTGGCCCGGTTGGACGACGCCGGCGAGGCCGCCGACTATGTGCTCGACGCGCTGGGCGACCAGTTCACCCGCACCGACCTCGATGAACAGTTGGACAAGCTGCTGCTCCACCGCAGCACCCGAAAGCACGCGCCGGCGACCATCGCGCTGATCCGGGATATCGCCGATCGGTCGTACGCTGTCGAATTCTCCTCAGCCACAGACATTTCCGAGCATGTGCTCTGGCCGGCGACTGGTGCCGAGGCGGCAGGCATGGAAGACGCGCGTTTCGTCCGCTTCGTCGACGACGACGGCACCGCCACCTACCACGCCACCTACACGGCGTACAGCGGATCGCAGATCCGCCAGCAGCTGTTGACGACCGATGACTTCCGGTCGTTCACGTCGATGCCGATGGTCGGCGCGGCGGCCGCGAACAAGGGCCTGGCGCTGTTTCCTCGCCGGATATCCGGACGGTTCGCAGCGATGTCGCGGTCGGACCGGGAATCGAACACCCTGGCCTACTCCGACCACCTTTCGGTGTGGAGCGATGCGTCGACCTGCCAGCGTCCGGTAGAGGCCTGGGAGACACTGCAATTGGGCAACTGCGGGGCACCCATCGAGACCGATGCGGGCTGGCTCGTGCTCACCCATGGTGTCGGTCCGATGCGGACGTACTCGATCGGCGCGATTCTGCTCGACCTCGATGACCCGACCCAGATCATCGGTCGGTTGCCGGAGCCTCTGCTGAGCCCCGAGAGTGACGAGCAGGACGGCTACGTGCCGAACGTGGTGTATTCGTGTGGCGCAATGGTTCACGGCGACACCCTGGTGCTGCCCTACGGTATCGGCGATGCCGCAATCGGTTTCGCCACCGTGCCGCTGCCGGAGCTGCTTGCGGTGCTGCGCCTCTAGACGGCCTATTGCGGGACGTGCAGCCGCACCATCCGCGTCGTCGAACTCTCGTCCAGTTCGACGACGTCGGTGCGCGAGCGCAGGAAATCGCTGAAAGACCGGAATCCCAGCGACTTTTCGCTGAACGACGGGTCCATCCGCTTCATCTGCGCCTTGACCGCCGAGTTGTGCAGCCACTCGACGTCGTCCTTCTCCAGCCCGATCTGCAGCGCGCGGGTGAGTAGGGCGGTCGCCGAGATCTGAGGGTCTGGGGGTTCGGGCTCGGTGGGCTCGGTGGGTTCGGCTGTGCGGCGGGCGCGTTTCGGTGGCGCTGATTCGACGGGCGGCTCGAGTGCCGGGACGCCGGGCAGCGCGTCGTAGCTGACGAACTCGTCGCAGGCCGCCGCGAGCGCCCGGCTCGATGACCCGGCCACCCCGATACCCACCACGTACCGTCCGAGGCGCTTGCAGCGCTGGGCCAGCGGAATGTAGTCCGAATCGCCGGCGGCGATGACGACGTGGGTGAGGTCGGGCAGCCGGAACATGTCTTCGACCGTGTCGACGGCGAGCCGGATGTCGGCGCCGTTCTTGCCGTACGCGGCCGCGGGGAAGAGCTGCACCAGGTCCACGGCGCGGCCGACGAGCTGCTGCCGGTAGCCGGCGTTGACATCGGCGGACCAGTCCGCGTAGGCGCGGGTGAGCACCAACGTGCCGAAGGACGACGCGAAATCCAGCACCGCCCCGACGTCGACGGTGGCCTGGGTCAGCTTGTCCTGTTCGAGGCCCTTGGCCTTGTCTTTCTGAAACGAGTTGCGGCCGTGGACCTGGTCGTACCGCGATATCACGATGTTGTCGAAGTCGAGGTAGACCGCTACGCGGCTGGCAGCGGTATCCGTCATCTGTCTAGTGTCGTCTATCCCGGCGAGTAAAAGCTCCGAACCCCACTCGGGCGCCCTTTTATGCGCGCGAATGCATAGCCTGTCGGGATGCTCACCGAACTGATCGCCCTCAGCGGCGGGTCGTACCGCATGGGTTCGCAGGGCTTCTACCCGGAGGAAGCGCCGGTCCACGATGTGACAGTCGCGCCGTTCTCGATCGAGCGGCATCCGGTCACCAACGGGCAGTTCGCCGAATTCGTTTCCGAGACCGGCCATGTCACTGTTGCCGAGCAACAACTCGATCCGGCAGCGTTTCCCGGTGTGCCCGCCGAAGACCTCATTCCCGGTGCGCTGGTGTTCCATCCCACCGCGGGCCCGGTGGACTTACGCAACTGGCGGCAATGGTGGACGTGGGTGCCCGGCGCCTGTTGGCGGCATCCCTTCGGTCCCGAATCGTCGATCGCAGACCGGCTCGACCACCCGGTGATCCAGGTCGCCTATCCGGACGCGGCGGCGTACGCGGCGTGGGCGGGCCGGCGACTACCCAGTGAAGTGCAGTGGGAGTATGCCGCCCGCGCGGGCGCGACGACGGTCTACGCCTGGGGCGACGACGTGCGGCCTGGCGGGCAGTTGATGGCCAACACCTGGCAGGGCCAGTTCCCGTACCGCAACACCGGTGCGCTGGGCTGGGTTGGCACGACACCCGTTGGCATGTTCCCGCCCAACGGTTTTGGGTTGGTCGACATGATCGGCAACGTGTGGGAGTGGACCACCACCCGGTACGCGCCGCGGCATCAGAACAATCCCGAGGTATCGGGTTGCTGCCCGGCACCGTCCGGCGACCCGGCGATCATGCAAACCCTCAAGGGCGGCTCGCACCTGTGCGCGCCGGAGTACTGCCATCGGTACCGGCCGGCGGCGCGGTCGTCGCAGTCACAGGACAGCGCGACGTCGCACATCGGGTTCCGCTGCATCGCCGACTGAGCTGGCGCGCGAATCGGTCGCCTCTCCGTTCGTAGCCAACCTCGCCGGAGGAAAGGCCTTGCAGTTCAACGGGCTTGACGACGCAAGCTTGGGTCGGCTGAACCGGATGTCGGGGCGGTTGGGCGCGTAGGCGCTTGGGTGCGTCATCGAATCCGGCGCCCAATGACGGCGTTGCTAGCGCTACGCTGACGTCGAGCCAATTGCCAGACACGGGAAACTGGCGGACTTCGCCGGGTGGCACGGGCATGATGGACGTATGGATTGGACACGACTGACTCGATTGGTTCGCGCGTTGGGCGCTGTCGCGGCGGTGGTCGTGTCGCTGCTGTGCGGACCGATCGCCGGGACGGCGAGCGCGGCGGTCGCGGCACCGGCGGGTGACGTCATCTCCATCGGTGACCCCAACGCCCTCGGTCAGGTCGATCTCTACCTGGACCCGCTGTGCCCGTACAGCGGCAAGCTGATCCAGAAAGAAGGCGACGAGCTGGGCCGTCGTATCGAGAACGGCGCAATTCGGGTGAACCTACGGCTGGTGAACTTCCTCGAAAAGTATTCGGCGAGTGGCACATACGATCGCCGGGCGATCTACGCCGCGTTCGTCGTGGCCGGCGAGTCGAAATCGAGTGAAGTGGCGTGGCGCTTCGTGCAGCAGATCTTCTCTAAAGAGCACCAGCCGAAAGAGGGCGGGCCCACGGACCTGAGCAACGATCAGCTGGCTGCATTGGCGGGGGATGCCGGTGCGCCGCAGCAGGCCCAGGATCTGATCCGTGTCGGCTTGCCGGTCGGCTACGACTCCCGGGCGATCGCCGCCAATAACCTCAAGCTCCTGCACGAGTTTCCGAATCCCGGTGTGCCGCAGGTCGTGATCGACGGGCAGATCATCGACGACGACGATTGGCTGAGCCGGATTCCGGCCTGAGGGCCGGCCAGTAGCAACGATCCCGCATCGGTAGGCCGTCCCGTTCTTTCGACGGGGCGGCCTCGTGCGTTGCGGCGTCAGGGGAAACGGTGGCGCCGGTTGGGGGGATGTGTTCGGGCTCCCTACGTCGAGCGTGGGCCGTGGCGTGATCCGCGCCGGCGTGTCGACCCAGAAAGCCGCACGTTCGACGTACGGCGTTTCTCTGCGGCTCGGGTGAACCGACGGTCTCGCGCCTGGGCCGGCCTGGGCGCGGTTCCCCCGATTGGGGGACACGGGATTCAACCGGTGCGGGGGCCGGTTGGCGGATACCCGTCGACGTCGCCGGACGGCATTCTTAGTTCAACACCGGAACACACCGGAAAGAACTTGAAAAGCCTTCCCGCACATAGGAGTCGACATGAACCTCACCCACCGCATCGCCGCCGGATTCGCCCTCGCCGCCGCCCCGGCCGTCATCTTCCTGGGCGCCGCCACCGCGCACGCCGATGTCTCGACCAACAACACCCCGGTCGGTACCCACCACGCGTTCCCGCATCAGCAGAACGCCCCGCAGCCGGGCACCCCGGTGCATCACCACCACCAGCACAACCACCGCTGAGACTTTCTGTCACCGCTGAGGCCGCCCCTGTCATCGACGGGGCGGCCTTACGCACTGGGGCTGACAGTCCTGCCGAGGAACGCCAAGAGCTTGGTGGTGCGCGACGCATCCGCCGGCGCCGGCTGAGCCGGCCCGAAAGCGCCGGGCCGTCGGAGCATCGGTTCCGGAACCGACTGGACCAGCGCTTCGGACAGGGCGAGCAGGTCGTCGGGCAGCTCGATCGATTCGCCCAACGAACGATGTAGATCCCAGCTGTGCAGCGCCAGATCAGCCACCGGGAACATCAGCGCCCGGCGCAGCGGAACCTCGCCTTGCGGGGACTTGCGTAGGGCGTCGAGGTCCGCCGTGGGGAGGGCGCCGCGAAGTCGAATGCCCAACTCGCTCAGTTGCGTGGCAGGGTCGTCGTACATCCAGTCTGAGGGTTTTGAAGGTCCGTCCCACAGCTCGCCGTCTTCGACGAGCACGATGACCCTGGTGGCGCTACCCGTTGCGTGCCCGACCAATTCGCGCACCGTCCACTCCTGCAGGTTCGACGGATCGTCCCAGCGCTGTGCGGGAATCTCACGCACCGAAGCGGTGAACAGGTCGAGTGCCTCGGCGGTCAACACGTCAATTCGGGGAGTCGTGTCTTCGCTCATGAACACCACCGTACGAGCGGGCACCGACAGATTCTGGCTGCCGAATCGAGGCGACGGTCGGTCGGCACCGAACCGTCGCCGGTTCGCTAATTGGCCTGTTCAGGCCCAGTCCCCGTACCCTTCCACGGTGACCGCGATCGATCCCGACGAGCTCAGCACCTGCCTGCGGGTGCTGTCCGAGGCGAGCGCGCTGCCGCCCGAGCACCCCGACGCCGTTGCTGTGCGCCTGGCCACCGCGAAGATGTTCAAGGCGTTGAAGAAGGAGCGCCGGACCGCCAAACGCGACGCGATTGCGGCCGCTGACCGCGCTGTCATCGCCGCTACCGCCACGGGTGCGCCGGGACGGATCGACGACGAAACCCAGGGTCTGCCGCTGGTATCCACCACGGTCGGGGCCAGTGCGGGCACGCTGCTGCGCTCGCGGGCCTGCTACATCTGCAAGAACCACCACACCGTGGTCGACGCGTTCTACCACCAGCTTTGTCCGGACTGCGCGGCCTTCAACCGGGCCAAGCGGGACGCGCGCACCGACCTGACCGGTCGTACCGCCCTGCTCACGGGTGGGCGCGCCAAGATCGGCATGTACATCGCGCTGCGGTTGTTGCGCGACGGCGCGCACACCACGATCACCACCCGGTTCCCCAACGACGCGGTGCGCCGCTTCGCCGCGATGGAGGACAGCGCCGACTGGTTGCACCGGTTGCGGGTAGTGGGCATCGACCTGCGTGACCCGGCCCAGGTGGTCGCTCTCGCCGACGAAGTGGCCGCGCAGGGGCCGCTGGACATCCTGATCAACAACGCCGCCCAGACGGTGCGCCGCCCGCCGGGCTCGTACGCCGCGCTGGTGGAGGCCGAGCGCACCCCGCCGCCGGAGTTGGTGGACGTGATCACCTTCGATCACGTCAGTGACGCGCATCCGCATGCCCTGGCCGGGAGCCTCGGCGAGCACCCCACCGCGCACACGCTGACGTCGCTCGCGCTGCAGGCCCGTAGCGCGTCGCCGGAGCGGATCGCCGCCGGCCTCGCGATCGACGCGGGTGGGTTGTTGCCGGACACCGCGTCGGTCAACAGTTGGACCCAACGGGTGCATGAGGTCGACGCGATGGAGCTCCTCGAAGTGCAGCTGTGCAACCAGACGGCGCCGTTCATTCTGGTGAGTCGGCTGCGTCCGGCTCTCGCCGCCTCGCCCGCTCGGCGCAAGTACGTGGTGAATGTGTCAGCGATGGAAGGCCAGTTCAACCGCGGCTACAAGGGGCCCGGGCATCCGCACACGAACATGGCCAAGGCCGCGCTGAACATGCTGACCCGCACGAGCGCGGGGGAGATGCTGGAGCAGGACGGCATTCTGATGACCGCCGTCGACACCGGCTGGATCACTGACGAACGCCCGCATCCGACCAAGCTGCGGCTGGCCGAGGAAGGTTTCCACGCGCCGCTGGATCTGGTGGATGGTGCTGCGCGCGTGTATGACCCGATTGTGCGAGGCGAATTGGGCGAAGACATCTACGGGTGCTTCTTGAAGGACTACTCGAAGAGTCCTTGGTAGGACGCGACTCTCGCGAGTGCCCGAGCGGGACTCTCAACTTGCCTACGGGCAGCCAAGTGAGGTCCTACGCTGCGAACCATGTCTGTTGACCGTGCTGGGCTCGTTGTCGGTTGTATCCGCCTTGCGTCGGGGGTCTCGTTCCTGGTCGACCCAGCCCGGGCTAATCGGGTGTGGGGTGACCCCGAGAAGCCGACGGGATCAACGTGGTTGCTGCTGCATTCGATGGGTTACCGCGATGCGTTGATTGGCGGGCTGCTCGCCGCGGCGGCGCTGCGTGGTCGGGAAACCCGCGGTTGGTTCCTGGCCTCGGGCGGTGCCGATGCGGCAGATCTGTTGGGCGGCATGGGTGTTCATCATGAGATGAGGCCGTCGCAGAAGTACGTCGGTCTCGGAGGCGCCGTTGTCGGGATCGGTGTCGGGTTGTGGGGTGCGACGCGGCGGCGGACTGTGGGAGCTGCCGCTACGCCCTGATTGGGGCGGCTCGGGTCCGCGTGCCGCGCTACGCCGCCATCCGCGCCGCGGTCGCCGTAGCGATCTGATTGAGGTGGCTTGTCGCGACCTGCACCGAGCTCTGGTGCGGGAGTGCGTCGACGAACTCGTAGGTGATGTGCGGCAGGGTCGGCGGGTTGGTCGCGTAGAAGGCGACGGCCCGGTCGATGGCCTCGACGAGGGCGGGGCCGCCCACGATCGGGTCGGTGACGAGTGCCAGCACCTGCTGGGCGAGGCTGCCCTGGCCGGTCAGGCCGGCGATCAGCGCGATGGCCGCGTTGATGCTGATGCCGAGTTGGACGGCGGCCTTGTAGACGGCGGTGATGTCACGGCCGGCCTGGTTGTTGGGCGTCGTGGTGTAGAGGTCGCCGGGGTTGGCGAAGTCCCACCAGGTGTCAATGCCGTTGGCGTCCTTGGGGATTTGCGCGGCGGTCAAGTTGGTGACGGCGATGCCCCGGCCGCCCGGATCGGTGCCGCCGGGGAAGGTGTGGCCGGTCAAGCGCCAGGGGTTGCCGAAGGTGTAGCCGCCGATCAGGTTGGGCCGCGCCCATTGCAGGGAGCCGGTCATGATCTCGGCCAGGACCCGCGATGCGGCTTCGGCGCCCTGGCTGTAGCCGCCGAGGGCGAAGGTCTGCTTCGGGTAGTTGTTGATCCAGCCGATGGCGTTGGTGACCGCGATCCGCACCGATTCGGCGTAGCTCGGCGAGAGCGGCGCGCCCGGCGGTATGGGCCCGAAGGTCCAGGGGGCTTGGATGGGGACTTCGAAGACGAGGTCGGGGTCGGCGGCGTGGACGACGTCGGAGGGGTAGCCGGTGCCGGGGGCGGCCCACGTGCCGGCGAAGGTTAGGACGGCGTGGCGGACGTGGAAGACCCCGGAGATGTTGGCGGCGATATCACTGAAAGTGGTCATCGCTCAGCTCATTTCGCTGTGGTGGGGAGCCCGTTTGCTTTGCGCCACTGGATGGCGAACTCCATCAGTTCGATGAGCACGTCACCGCTGTCGCGGGTGATGCCGTCGCTGAAGGTGTGCACCCAGGCGATCTGCTCGGCGGTGGTGACCTGCTGTTCGAAGGCGTCGAAGGTGCCCTGGTAGGTCTGGCCGTTGTGGGTGGAGTTCCACGGCCCCCGGTTGGGGTCGTCGACGATGTCGCCGATGTTGCGCGGGTGACGGGCCAGGACGGCGCGCCAGGGTTCGGGCATGCCGTTGGCAGTGACGCCGGAGATGTCGGTCTGGAGCGATGCTGCATCAGCCATGGTGGATCCTCCTGATCGGTGTTGTGCCTTGTTGGCGAGAGGTTTTGCGATACGGGTGGCTGACAGTCGCCGGGAATTGAACCCGGGACCTGTTGTGTCGCCTCGCCTATCGCCATCGCCCGCCTTATTTGACTAGGTCGTCCAATTCCCACAGTAGGCCCGTATGGATAGGCCGTCGAACTTGTCGGTGGGTGGTGCGACGATCTGCGGCTCACTCAAATCAGGAGGAAGAAATGAAGAAACTGTTGGTGGCTGCGATGACCTTCGGGGCAGCTGTGGCGTTGAGCCCGGTGGCGGCAGCCGAGCCGTCGTGGACGATGTCAAACCTGATCGGTATGGACCTGCAGGGTGCTCAGGATGCGATCCAGTCGCTGACCCGGGGAGCGGTCTGGTTCAGCGGATCGACGGATCTGACAGGCAAGGGTCGGGCGCAGATCATTGACTGAAACTGGCAGGTGTGTACGTCGATGCCCGCGGCGGGGTCGACCATCACGTCCAGTACCGCGATCAGTTTCGGGGTGGTGCGGGATACGGAGAAGTGTCCGTGAGGCTTTGGCGGTGCATTCGTTTCGAGTCGATAGCGGGTTCATAGGGGCCGACCGCTGCCTACGTCAATATTTGCTATGAATTGCCACCGGTCGCCCCGAGGGATCGGTGGCCTGGCTTACAGTCTTCTCTCAGGAACGGGGATGGGGACAGGGTGTCGGGTACGCAAGAGGGGCATGCCACGCTGACGGACAGCGTGGGCGGCTTGCCCTGGACAAGGGGCTCGACAGCCCCACCGATTCCGCGGCTTGTCCGACGTACTATCAACTGCTCTGAAACCGGTACCGACTCGGCTAAACTCGGCCAAACCCGGTCATATCCGGGTCCTCGTAGACGTGGGAGGTCCGCATCGTCATGTCTGAGCCGTGGTTGTCGGCCGACGATATCTCCGCTCACCTCGGCGTCACGAAGGACACGGTCTACGCATGGATCGCAGACAAAGCCATGCCTGCCCACAAGGTCGGCCGCCTCTGGAAATTCCAGGCGAGCGAGGTCGACGACTGGGTCCGACGCGGGGGCGCTGAGACGACGGGTGAGGCCAATTCGCCCACCTAAACAACTTTCAGATTTTGTCGGTCGGTCGGTCTATCCTGATCGACTTGCCGATGGCCGGAAGGGGGCGCCGATGATGACAGCCAGACAACGATACGCGCTTTCGTTTACCAGCGGTTCGCTGCTAACCCGCGAAGCCCTCATCGCTGCACCGATCTACCTGAGCGAACGTGATTGGGCTACGACCCGCGCACGGATCAAGGACGAAAACCTGCTCCAGACCCGCGTTGCGCGATCGAACACCCGCATGCTGGGCGAGCTTATTCCGCGGCTGCAAGTGCTCACTGATGCCGAGCTCCAGATCGTCGCAGACGGAA
Source organism: Mycolicibacterium llatzerense (assembly GCF_025331195.1). Taxonomy (NCBI): domain Bacteria; kingdom Bacillati; phylum Actinomycetota; class Actinomycetes; order Mycobacteriales; family Mycobacteriaceae; genus Mycobacterium; species Mycolicibacterium llatzerense. The sequence goes on from NZ_LXOV01000014.1 coordinate 49,480, forward strand.
CGTCTACCGAGCGTGGTCACTTGATGTGGGCGTCGGCCTGCCGTCGATACGCATTGATCGGGGAGTTCGCCGAGGAAGTGCTGCGCGAGCGGTTCCTCACGCTGGCCGGCAATGTGACATACGAAGAGTTCGACTCCTTCTACCGCGGCAAGGCCATTTGGCACGACGAACTGGATGAGGTCACGGAACTGTCGTATCAGAAGGCCCGGCAGGTCGTCTTCAAGATGATGGTCGATGCCGGCCTGCTAACCAAGCAGGGCTTGATCGAGCCGACGTCGCTTTCGGCACGTGTCGCTGACTGTCTCAGGCACCGCACTCCTAGCGACATCCGATTCTTTCCGACGAAGGCGACATGATGACGATGTCAAACCGGACGACGCTGGCACAGCATGAGGAGCACCTCTTCCAGGTACTCAAAAGCGAGCGCTTCCTCAAGATGCAGGGCCTGGGCAACGAGGTCGCCCACTTCATCTACGACTACGACCCAACCTGGGCTCTCGACGTCGCGCAGGCCAAGAAACGGATCAAAACTAAGCTTGAAACCGAAGAGGGCATAAAGGTTTTCGAGATCAACCTCTATGACCTCTGCGTCGAACTGTTGAAGGAACGCAACGTCTGGGACCGCGTCCTCGCAGCTGAGCCGTCGATGGATAAGCCCGACTTCCTCAAGATGCTGCAGAACATGCTCGATCCCCAGATGCACCTGGCGCCGGCCATCAAGGCGCGCATCAACAGCGAGACATTCCAAATCTTGTTCCTGACCGGGGTCGGCGAAGTATTCCCCTTCGTTCGCTCGCACACCGTGCTCAACAACCTGCAGACCGTGGTCTCCGACTGGCCGATGCTGATGTTCTTCCCCGGCAAGTACGACGTCTCCGCCACACAAGGCTCAGCACTCGTCCTTTTTGGCCAGCTCAAGGACGACTCCTTCTACCGCGCCAAGCGCATCCTCGATCAGGAAGCATGACCCGATGAAACTCAATGAAATCTTCCTCAAGGACGTCAACCGCTCGATCGAGGGCGTGGTCAAGGCCGACGACCTCGACCACTTGGGCGTTGAGGTCGAGGAGTACGTCTTCACCAACGACGCTGCCAAGGGTGTGGGCCCGCTGCTTGCGGAGTACACCAACTACACCAATGCAAATGGTGTTTGGATCTCAGGCTTTTTCGGTTCAGGTAAGTCTCACCTCCTGAAGATGCTTGCGCATCTACTCGGAGACGTTGAGGGACAAGATTTCCCGCGAAGCAAGGTCAGTGACAGTTTCCTTAGCAAGGCCGGCGACGCGATGCTGGAGGCCTCGCTGAAGAAGGCGGCCACGATCCCGGCCAAAAGCTTGCTGTTCAACATCGACCAAAAGGCGACGCTGATCGCCAAAGATCAGAGCGATGCGCTGCTCAAGGTCTTCGTGAAAGTTTTTGACGAGAGCCGCGGCTACTTTGGCAACGATGGCGCCGTCGCTCGGTTCGAAGAAGACCTCGACAAGCGCGGCCAATACGAAGCGTTCAAGACGGCATTTGAGAAGCAAGCCGGCATCGACTGGGCGCACGGCCGTGAGCAGACAGCTCTCGAAGCCCACCACATCGACACAGCTTTCGCTGAGATCAACGGCGGGGCGAACCCCGGAATCATCGCTCAGTACCAAAAGTCGTACGCCGTGTCGATTGAAGACTTTGCCACCTCGGTCAAGGCGTGGATTGATTGGCAGGAGCCCGGCTTCCGGCTCAACTTCTTCGTCGATGAAGTCGGTCAGTTCATCGCCGACGACGTTAAGCTCATGCTCAACCTGCAGACCATTGCCGAGTCCCTCAACACAAAGTGCAAGGGTCAGTCGTGGGTCTTTGTCACGTCTCAGGAGGACATGGACAAGGTCGTCGGAGATCGAACCAAGCAGCAGGGCAACGACTTCTCCAAGATTCAAGCTCGGTTCAGCACCAAGGTGAAGCTGACAAGTCAGGACGTCGAAGAAGTCATTAGCAAGCGTCTGCTGGAGAAGAACGACGCGGGTGCTGCCGACGTCAAGGCGATCTACGTTCGGGACTCCGCGAATTTCAAAACGATCTTCGACTTTGTCGATGGCGCAAAGACTTACCGCAATTACGTTGATGAAAGCCGTTTTGTCCACACGTATCCGTTCGTGACGTATCAGATCCCGATGTTCCAGGCTGCCATCGAAGGCCTGTCTGACCACAACATGTTTGAGGGCAAGAACAGCTCGGTGGGTGAGCGTTCGATGCTCGGTGTGGTCCAGGAGGTTGCCAAACTCATTGGCGGCGAACAGGTGGGATACCTGGCCACCTTTGACCAGATGTTCGCCGGCATCAGCGCGGCTCTGAAATCTGCTGCCCAGAGTGCCATTCTGCAGGCGGAGAAACACCTTCCCGATCCGGACTCCGACGTGACGATCCTGGCGAACCGGCTGCTCAAGGCGCTGTTCCTGGTCAAGTATGTCGACACCTTTAAAGCCACGCCGCGCAACCTCACCGTGCTGGTCTACGACCGCTTCGGTCTAGACCTAAAGTCGTTGGGCGCCTTGGTTCAAGAAGCGCTCAACCTGCTGGAGACTCAGTCGTACGTACAGCGCAACGGCAACATCTACGAGTACCTGACCAACGAGGAGCAGGAAATCGAAAAGGAGATCAAGGGCGTCGATATCGACTCGTCCGAGGTCTCCAGCAAGCTCTTCAAGTACCTCTCGTCAGACATCTTGAAGACCAACAAGATGAAGTACGCGAAGAACGGCCACGATTTCCCATTCGGGTACAAGCTCGATGACATCGTCCAAGGCAAGCAGCAAGAGCTGACCGTCCACTTCATCACCCCCGAGACGAGTTACACCGACGACGAAATCAAGATGCAAAGCGCAGGCAAGGACGAGTTGCGCGTCTTCCTTGGTCGCGACAAGCGATTGCTCGCCGACCTGCGTCTCTTTGTGAAGACCGAGAAATACACGAAGCAACGCACAAACTCCGGCGCCACACCGTCAATGCTGGCCATCCTTCAAGCCAAGCAGGTGCTCAACGCCGACCGCGAGAAGGAGCTCATCGAGAGGCTGCGCCAGGCTGTCGGCAACGCGCAGATGATCATCAACGCCTCCGAGGTCACCTCCAGCTCGCAGGAGGCATTCACACGGGTATCTGACGGCTTCCAAGAACTCGTCAGCCGCACCTACACAAGTATGGGACTCCTTGGCGGCAAAGCCTTTTCAGAGCAGCAGGTCGCGGGTGCCATTCAGAACGACCAGGGCCTGTTTGGTGCCGAGAACTTGTCGGCATTGACATCGCCGGGGGCCGAAATGGAGTCGTGGATCATCTCCCAAACCAACCTCGGCGAACAGGTAACAGTCAAGAAAATCGTCGGCCGCTTCGAGTCAAAGCCATACGGCTGGAACCTCGGCTCGATCGAAGTGGTGCTGGGCTGGCTGGTCGGGACCGGAAAGATAGCCCTCAACGTCGATGCCACCCCAGTGGTACGCACGGAGGCCGCCGCCCTGATCAAAAACACTGCCAAACAGCAGCACGCCGTCGTCGCTCCGCAAAAGGCTTACGACGCAACAAAAGTGGCAGCATTCAAGAAGTTCTGCACGGATTTCTTCGACGAGGGCGCAGTGCCGAGCGACCCCGCGGAACTCGCTCGGTTCGGCAAAGACAAGCTCGCAGCCAAACGTGAGGAACTCAACGCACTCGTCAGCACCAGCCGGTACCCGTTCGTCAGCCAGCTCGCGGCAGTCGTAGCGCTTCTAGACCAAGTCATCGGCAAACCTGCCGACTGGTACCTTGCCGAATTCAGCACGGCCGACGAACTCCTTGAGGCCAAGGGAGACTTGATCGACCCAATCAAGGCCTTCCTCAAAGGTCAGCAAGCCAAGATCTTCGACGAGGCAACCGCACTACTCACTGCCAATGCGGGCAACCTCACCTACCTCCCAGAAGGCAGCGCCGACAACGTCAAGACGCTGCTTGCCGACCCGAATGCCTTCCGGGGCAACAAGATGACCCAACTCAAAGCAGCGTCGGACACCCTGAAGAGTCTGCTTGACGAGAAGGTGACCAGTGCCCGCACAGCGATAAGAAGCGCAGTCGAGACCAAGCTTGAAAGTCTGTTGCAGGAGCACTTCTACAAGGCAGCATCGGCAGAGGCCCAAAGCTCGGCAGTCGACACGGTAAAGACGCTTCTGGCGACACTCGACAACCAGAACCTCATCGCCGTCGTCGACCAAACCGGTAGCCAGTTCGAGTCCAACACCTACCCGGGCCTGATTGACCAACTCACCAAGTCCGCCGACACCGGCGGCAAGCCCCAGAAGCCCACGGTTGCCGTCGCCAGCATAAAGGCGGCCGGAGGCCCCGCCATTATCGAAACCGAGCCCGACGTCGACGCCTACCTCGCTGCACTTCGGGTCTCTCTCGTACAGGCGATCAAAGCGAACCGGATTGCAAACTGATGGAAACCGCACCACTTAAGGCCTTCGCGACGTCAGCCCGTACCGAACTGATCCGTGAAGTCACCGCGCGAATCACGGCCGTCCTCGGCCCAGGATCGCCCGAGCGAGTCGAAAGCCTCACGACAGTAGCCGGTTTGGAGAAAGCGGTCGCCGCTGGCGGAGGCGGCGATAAAGGCAAGGCGCATGTGGCAGACATAGTCGCCTACACCTGGTTCAATCGCATCATTGCCCTGAGATTCATGGACGCCAACGGATACACCGGTCTCGGTGTGGTCTCGCCGGCCACCGATCAAGTCGGCCAACCCGAGGTGCTTGCTGCCGCTAAACGTGGACAGATCGACAAAGAGGTCGTGTCCAACGCTGACAACATGGCCGCCATCGCTGGCTTGCTCGCTGGCAGTCGGCAGCCACGCTTGGGCGTGGACGCCCAAGCGGAGGCCTACTCGCTGCTCCTCGCGGCCTACTGCCGGTTCTGGCACAAGGCAATGCCCTTCATGTTTGAGCGCCAGGGTGATTTCACCGAGCTATTGATCCCAGCCAACTTATTGGCCGGCGACTCGGTGCTCAACCGTTCGGTTGAAGTTCTGACCGAGGACGCCTGCAAGGACGTCGAGGTCATCGGCTGGCTTTACCAGTTCTACATTTCGGAGCGCAAAGACGAGGTCTTCGCCGGATTCAAGAAGAACAAGAAGGCGGGTGCCGACGAAATCCCTGCCGCTACACAACTTTTCACCCCGCACTGGATCGTGCGTTACCTCGTTGAGAACTCACTGGGCCGGCTGTGGATGCTGAACAGACCGACCTCGGGGCTCGTCCACCAAATGGACTACTACATCGCCCCAGTCGACGAGGAGACTGAATTCCTCAGGATCGCCAGGCCCGAGGAACTGAAGGTTATCGACCCGGCCTGCGGTTCAGGACACATGCTGACCTACGCGTTCGATCTCCTGTATGCGATATACGCGGAGGAGGGTTACGCGCCTTCCGAGATTCCGGGCTTGATCCTCGCCAACAACCTCTACGGCACCGAAATAGATCCTCGCGCTGGAGCGTTGGCAGCGTTCGCACTGACGATGAAGGCGCGTGGGCGGCAGCGGACGTTCTTTGGTAAGAAGGTCGAGCCGAATATCTGCGCGCTCGGGCCGATCACCTTTACGCCTCCGGAGCTCGACTTCCTGCTGACACCTGATGGCGACCGGGATGAAGAGATTGGCGTCTGGAATCTATTCTCAAGTGCAGCTATCACGGGCTCGTTGGTTAAACCGAACCGAACTAGTCTCGAAGCTGCTCGGCGTGGTCTCGCGCAGGCCAAAGCCAGCGCGGCGGATGGCGACATGCTTGCGGCTGAGACGCTGGAGCGAGCAGATGCTGTTGTGCGTCAGGCCGAGGTGCTCGCGGCGACGTACCACGTCGCTGTCGCGAACCCTCCATACATGGGCAGCGGCAACATGGAGCCTGTGCTCGCCAACTTTGCGAAGCGAGAGTATCCGCTAGCCAAGATCGACCTGTATGCAATGTTTATCGACCGTTGCTTCGACCTAGTCGACTCGGCCGGCGCCGTCGCGATGGTCACCCAAGACAGCTGGATGTTCCTAGGAGACTATTCCAAATACCGCGCCTGGTTGCTGAAGCACGGTTCGGTAGCGACCCTCGCCCATCTCGGAACGTCAGCCTTCGACACAATCAGTGGAGAGGTAGTTTCTACAGTCGCGTTTGTTGCAGACACCAATAAAAGGGGTGCCGCGCAATCGATCTTTGTTCGAGCAGTGGATGTCGAGGGCGAAGCTAAAGCAACCGTCCTCCGGGGTGTGGCGGCCGGCTCCGAGGCGCAGCGAGCCTATGTGCGGAGCGTCTCCGATTTTCTGGATGTGCCGAATACGCCAGTTATCTACTGGGCATCGGACGATGAGATTGCTGCATTGCGAAAGGGCCCATATCTCGGCGAGCTGCTCCAGGCTAGAGAAGGACTCACGACTGGCAATAACGACCGGTTCCTCCGGCGTTGGTACGAGATATCGCAGCGCAAAGTCGGCTTCGGGATCAAGTCTGCGGCGGATGGCGTCACATCCGGCGCTCGCTGGTTCCCCTACCAGAAGGGTGGCTCTTCACGGCGCTGGTATGGCAACTTCGACTTCGTTGTCGACTGGGAAAACGATGGCGAACGGGTGCAGGCCAACATCGATGAGGCGACCGGACGAGTCCGGTCGCACAACTACAACGGGACGTATGGGTTCAAACGGGGCCTGACGTGGTCCAGCATCTCTGGCGACGGGTTCGCCGTTCGTCACGTTGAAGGCAGTTTCATGTTCGACACTAAGGGTCCGATGGCGTTCCCGCATCGCCCAGATGAGCTGCCGGTGTTGGAAGGCTTCCTCAATAGCTCTACAGCGACACAATTCATGCGCCTGCTCGCACCGAGACTCGACTTCAAGCTTGGTCACGTGTTGAGCCTGCCGATACGCGTACGGGAAAGCGCTCATGTGTCGGGGCTGGTCGCACGGTGCGTCGACCTGTCCAAGCAGGAATGGGATACTTGCGAGCTGTCGGCCGACTTCCAGGGCTCACCACTCGTTGGTTTGAGCGAGTCTCTTGCAACGGCTATCGAGGCCTGCCAGGGGGTTGAGGACGAGCGCGCTGACGCACTTGCGACTGCTGAGGCGGAGTTGGATGAGTTCTTCGCGGCGGCATATTTGGGTCCGCAATCCACCAAAAATGTCGCTCGACGTCCCGTGTCGGCAAACGAGGTTGACCGACGGCATTTGCTTGTCGAAGACTTCATCTCCTTCGCGGTCGGTTGCATGTTCGGGCGATACAGCCACGACTTGCCCGGATTGATCCTCGCTGATCAGGGGGCAACCCTGAAGGACTTCTTCGCCATTGTGCCAACATCGTCGTTCGCGCCAGACGAAGACAACGTCATCCCCATTGTCGATGGCGACTGGTTCGAGGATGACATCGTCGGTCGGTTCCGCCAGTTCCTCCGAGTTGCGTTCGGCGACAAAAACTTCGAGGAGAACCTGCGCTTCGTGACGGAGTCGCTCAGCGTCAAGAACCTTCGCGAGTACTTCATCACGAAGGCTGGAAAGTCGAAGTTCTATGATGACCATGTTCAGCGGTACAAGAAGCGCCCGATCTACTGGCTGTTTTCAAGTCCCAAGGGATCGTTCAACGCGCTGATTTACCTACACCGCTACACGCCGTCCACCGCCTCAACAGTGCTGACGTACCTGCGTGAGTACGTGACCAAGCTTGAGTCGAGCCTTCAGCAGGCGGAGCGCGCCGGTAACGCCAAGGAAGCAGACCGCCTGCGCAAGATCCTCGTTGAACTGAACGAGTACGAGCACGACACGCTTTATCCGAAGGCATCCGAGAACGTCGTCATCGACCTCGACGACGGTGTGAAGGTGAACTACCCAAAGCTCGGTGGAGCTCTAAGGAAGATCACCGGGTTGGAGTCTTCGGGTGACTGAGCTGGACTCGGTTAAGGACGCCATCAGCAACCGACTGGCCACGCAGCGAGTCGTGTTCTGGCACGACCCTACCGGCGAGTACGACGCAGACGTCGAAGCGCTCGAACTCGGCGTCCTGAACGTCATGCGAGTGCACGGCAACGAATTTGGCGTGAAGAGCACGATTCTCGCCGATCACGTCACCAAGCATCTTGTCTATCGCTCGGGTGAGATATCGCGGGGCACAGGAAACTGGCTACTTGACCTTGAGCTGGCCTACGGAGTCTTCACCGCAGACAAGACATCCATGCTCCAACAGGAATTTGGGCTTAGCGATCCCGCGCTAGCTGCAGTCATCGAGCAACACCCAAATTTCTTCGGCGCCAACTCTCGAAAGCTCGCACTGGCAAAGCTCCTTGCCCCAGGCGACGACGCTGCCAAGATGCGGGCCAAGATGTCCCAGGTTCTCGTGAAGTCCTCAGGCCACACGCTGACCGACATAATTCGCGAACTCCTCGCCGAGAACGCCGCGAACAAACGGGCTAAATTCGACGACCTCGCGACATTCGCACTAGACCAGTTCCTTTGGGGCGGTCTGGCGAAGATTTATAAGTACTCGGGCGCCAACCCGACCATCGACGATTTCGTGCTGTGGATGTACAGCCGGGCGATCGAAGACTTCGCGTCAGAAACGCCCGGCGAGTTCCGAAACATCCGGAATGACTTCAACAGCCTGCGCTACGACGTTCGCACCCAAGGCATGATGACGACGCTGGCCTCCCGGGCGGCCGATGCACTTGACGTGAAGTCAAAGATCGAGCACCGCGACTTCCGCGAACTAATCCCAGTCACGACCTTCGAGGAAATCGATCGCAAGATCATCGTCGATCTTGCGGCCGCAGTCGCAGTTCAGTCGATAACGCCCCGAGAGGTAGCCGAAACGGTACGGCAGCGTCAAGACAGCCTCTGGAAAGACAAATACGCCAAGCTGTACGAGGCGACCCAAAGCGCCTCTGAGCTCCTCGCGGCCATTGCTGCCTTGCCCAACACGATCCCATCAATGGACGCCGGCCTGCAGAAGTACCAATCCGAGTGGTTCCGAATCGACCAGCAATACCGCTGGTTCACATTCGCCTACCAAACCGCCGGATTCCAGAAGCCCCTCGAAGCCCTAAAGGCCGAGGTCGACAAGCAATATGCCAACAAGTTCCTCCATAACTTCGGTGGACTATGGCAGCAGGCGCTGGAGCCGACGGACCAGTGGAAGTCCATTTCCCTTGGGCCCCAGAGCAAGTTCTTCGACAACCATGTCGCTCCCATCGTCAAAGACGGCCGCACAAAAGCGGTGGTCATAATCTCGGACGGCATGCGTTATGAGGTTGCGCACGAACTGACATCCCTGATCCGCAATGAGGATCGATTCGATGGCTCGCTGTCTGCGGTGCTCGGAATGCTACCTAGCTACACCCAGCTCGGTATGGCCGCATTGTTGCCTCAGTCGGCGCTAGAGCTGGACCCAGAGGCACTGCCGGTACTGGCGGACGGGAAGCCCACAAACGGAACTGCAAACCGCGACAAGATATTACAAGCGGTCAAGGGCCATGCGATTTCAGCAGCAGATGTGCTGGCGATGCCCGGCGATGAACTACGTGACCTCTATAAGCAGCACCAAATCTTCTACGTCTATCACGACCGCATCGACGCGGCCGGGGACAAAGCCGCCACCGAGCGCACGGTGTTCCAGGCAGCCGACGACACACTGCGCGAATTGGTGCTACTCGTTAAGAAGTGGACTAACGCCAATGCCACAAACATCGTGATCACCGCAGATCACGGGTTCCTCTACCAAGACACTCCGCTGGAACAGGCGTACTACGTCTCCGAGCCGCCGCAAGGAGATGCAATCACCAAGACCAATCGCCGCTACGTGCTGGGCAGGTCTCTGAAACCCTCGCCTTCGTTCATGACCTTCACTTCAGCGCAGGCTGGACTGGTCGGCGACATTGACATCCAAATCCCCAACTCCATTCACCGAATCCCGCAAGCCGGCGCTGGCACTCGATACGTCCACGGCGGCGCGTCGCTGCAGGAGATCGTCGTGCCAGTCATCGCCGTCAACAAGAAGCGCAAGAGCGACATTCGGCCCGTGCAGGTCGACCTCATGCCCGAAACCGACAAGATCACGACCGGACAGCTCGCGGTCAAGCTGCTTCAGCGCGAGGCAGTCACCGACAAGATCCAGCCACGCCAGGTCCGGCTCGGCATCTACGCCGGAGTGACGCCGATCTCGGACCAGCCGGTACTGACCTTCGACAGTTCCTCGGGTGACCAGCGCGAGCGGTACCAATCCGTAACGCTGTATCTCACACAGGACGCTGATGATGTCAACAACCGCGCCGTGGAGCTGCGGCTTGAAGACCGCATCCCCAACACGAATCAATGGAAGACGTTCTCGAAAGCCAACTACACCATCAAGCGTTCGTTCATGACGGACTTCGACTTCTAACGGGTGACAACAATGACCGAGCAGACAGACCTAGCCGCAGCGGATGATGACCACTCGGACGGCTTGACCGGCGGACCGTCGCCAGTCCCTCCAGTGAAGTCAGCACTCGACCAGAAGATCAACGATGTCTTCGGCGGCGCGGTCGTGCGCAAGGACCTTGTGAAGGCCGTCAAAGGCAACGCAATCGTGCCGTCATTCGTGTTGGAGTACCTGCTGGGCCAATACGCGGCTTCCGACGACGAGGCGACCATCCAGTCAGGCATCGAGAGTGTCCGCAAGATCCTTGCCGACCACTACGTCCACCGCAACCAAGCCGAACTCGTGAAGTCTCACATCCGCGAAAAAGGCCGCTACCGCGTGATCGACAAGGTCCAGGTCCAGCTCAACGAAAAGGACGACACCTACGAGGCCGAGTTTGCAAACCTCGGCATCAAGCAGGTGATCGTCGCGCCAGCGATCATCAAGGCCCACCCCAAGCTGCTAGTCGGCGGCGTCTGGTGCATCTGCGACATCGAGTACCAGCACAGTGACAACGCCCGCGTGGTCCCGTGGATCCTCGGCTCCATCAAACCGATCCAGCTCTCTAACTTCGACTTTGACGGTTACGTCGCCTCGCGGCGCAAATTCACCACCGACGAGTGGATCGACCTGCTGATCCAGTCGATCGGGTTCAACCCGGAACTGTTCGGCCGGCGCGCAAAACTTATCCAACTCGTGCGGCTGATCCCCTTTGTCGAGCGCAACTACAACCTCGTAGAGCTGGGCCCCAAAGGCACCGGCAAGTCACACATCTTCTCCGAGTTCTCGCCGCACGGCATGCTCATCTCCGGCGGTGAGGTCACCGTTGCGAAGCTGTTTGTCAATAACTCGAACGGCCGCATCGGGCTGGTCGGCTACTGGGACGTTGTCGCGTTCGATGAGTTTGCGGGCAAGAAGAAGCGCACGGACAAGGCGCTTGTTGACATCATGAAGAACTACATGGCGAACAAATCGTTCTCCCGTGGTGTTGAAACTCTCGGCGCCGAAGCCTCAATGGTGTTTGTGGGCAACACTTCCCACAACGTGCCCTACATGCTCAAACACGCAGACCTGTTCGACGAACTCCCCGAGAGCTACCACGACTCGGCCTACCTCGACCGCCTGCACTTCTACATTCCCGGCTGGGAAGTGGACACGATCCGCGGTGAGATGTTCTCCGACGGTTACGGTTTCGTCGTCGACTACATAGCCGAAGTGCTCAAGTCCATGCGCGACGCGGACTACTCCGACCGCTACCAACAGCACTTCACGCTCGGCTCCGACATCTCTACGCGTGACCGGGACGGAATCCACAAGACGGTCTCTGGGCTGATGAAGATCCTGTACCCGCACGGGGAGGCCACGAGCGAGGAGATCGAAGAAGTCCTCCGGTTCGCCGTGGAGGGTCGCAAACGCGTCAAGGACCAGATCCTCCGCATCGATTCCACGATGGCTGAGGTCAAATTCGGCTACCTGGACAAAGCGGGCGAATGGCGTTCTGTGACAACGCTCGAAGAGGACGAGTACCCCGCCTACTACCACCAGTGCCGGCGAAGTGACGACGAATCCGCCGGCTCCTCGGGCAGTGAGGAACCAAAACCTCCCGCTACTCCGACGATTGGTGAACCCCCGAAGCCCAAGCCGCTATTCGAGGGCCATCGCGAGTTTCAGGAGAACCAGCGTGGCGTCTCCTACGATAATCTGCTGATGCCTTACCTTCGTGGGGCGGCTGGCATCACCATCGTCGACCCATACATTCGCGCGCCGCACCAGGGTCGTAACCTCGTTGACCTTCTTGCCGTGCTGGCCTCAGCGAAGGACCCCGCCGACGAGATCGCCGTGATGCTGGTGACCAAAGAGGACAAGCCCGAATACCAGCAGCAACAGCTGTTGATGCTCAAGGCCATTCAAGACGGGGCAGCCTCAGTCGGAATCAAGTTCAATGTTCAGTGGGACGAGTCCATCCATGACCGATCCATCCGAACGGATACCGGCTGGAAGATCCTCCTCGGCCGAGGTCTCGACATCTTCCAGAGAGGCTCCGGAACCCAGTTCGACTTCGGCACGCGTCGGCAAGAGTTCCGACAGGTCTTTGCATTCGGAGTGACCTACATTCGAGACTTTGGTTCCTGACTTCAACCGCTCCCTATTCGTATCCGTGCACGTAACCACAATCCCAGTAAAGGGCACCAAATGTCTCTGCCTGCAATTGAATTCACGTACCTGGGCCAGATCCATTCCCCTTTCAGCGGTCTCCCGGCCGAGTTGAACGATGAGGGTGCAAACTAGGCTGACCCTACGTTGCTTTTCGTCTATTGCGGGATGGTCAGTCAATGGGACTACATCAGCCCGCGTTTTCCAAGCGAGGTGATCAGGTTCGTTGACGACGCGGAGCCCGATGAATTTACGGAGAGTCTCGAGATCGATGGCGCAATCATGCTTGTTGTGAACACCGACTGGAATGGTGTCAATTACTACGGATTTGCTCCTGCCGATAGCGAAATCAGATTCGCCGGAGGTGTTGATTTCGCCGAGAGTGCCGTCGAGTAGCCACATCCTGCGATTGAGTTATTAGCGTTCTCCCTACGCATGATCAGTATGAGATTGGAGGCGAAGCTTCTGTGGAGGCGAACCCGCGAAGCCCACGCGAACTATTCGAAGGCAAGGAGCACTACGAGATCCCCGCTTTCCAGCGACCCTATGTCTGGAACGAAGAGGACCAGTGGGCGCCGCTCTGGGACGACGTCGTGCGAGTGGCCGAGAGCTACGTAGCCGCTAAGGAATCGGGCGTCGACCCGGCGGTGCCGCAACATTTTCTCGGTGCCGTTGTCTTCGAATCGAAGCCTCCGATTGCTGGCGACGTCACGCGCCATGAGGTTATCGACGGACAGCAACGCATGACTACGCTCCAGCTTTTGCTGGACGCAGTACACGAGGTCGTGGAAGCCCGAGGGCATGAACTCCACGCCGAGGCGCTCGAAGACCTGATTCTGAACAAGCCGAAGGCATTCGCGGGCAAGCGCGAGCGTTTCAAACTCTGGCCTTCCCAAGCGGATAGACAGGCCTTCGAGAATGCTATGGATCCCCAGGGAGACGAGGTGGGTGAACACCGTGTCACCGAAGCCCATAGGTTCTTCAGGCAAGAGACGACGCGCTGGCTCACTGGTAAGCCTGATGACGACGGAGTAGTCCCCCCGGGATCGGAGGAACTACGTGTCGAGGCGCTTAGTTCCACTTTGCAGGACCGATTGACGCTCATCGCTATCGACCTCTCAGGTCACGACGACTCGCAGCTCATCTTCGAAACGCTCAACGATCGCGGGACCCCTCTGTTGAAGGCTGACCTGATCAAGAACTGGATTTTTCGGAAGGGTGAGGCCGTCGGGGCCGACGTCGAGAATTGGTCAATCAGCTACTGGGCCGACTTCGACACCGCATGGTGGCGACAGGAAATCAAACAGGGCCGCCAGATGCGGTCTCGCGTAGATATCTTCCTGCAGTACTGGCTCACCATGCGCCGCCAAGACGAAGTGAAGTCGGAACAGGCTTTTCGCGTCTTCGCCGAATATGCGGAGCCGTACATGACGACTGCAGAAAAGGCCGACGTTCTTCTCGGCGAACTGCGCCGGGACGCCGACACGTATCGCAATCTCGCTCAACTCGAACAGTCAACTGCCGAAGGCCGCTTCTACCGCCGAGTAGTTGAAATCATGGAGCTCGCCGTAGTAACCCCTGTCTTTCTTTGGATGTTGTCGCAGAACCATGGCGTTCCCGCCTCGCAGGTCCGCATCGGGCTCGACTCATTGGAGAGTTGGGCTATCCGTCGTTCTCTTCTGCGACTTACGACCAAGGACATCAACAGATTCATGGTCGCGGTACTTAAGGAGCTCGGAGCCGTCGCATCTGAAGCGGCTGGCGATACGATCCGTTCCTTCTTGGCAGAGCAGACTGCGGAAACTCGATTCTGGCCTACTGATTCCACGATGAAAGCATCTCTGCCGGAAGCGAAGATGTACGGGGTCATCAACCAGGGACGGCTCCGGGTGGTTCTCGCTGCGGTTGAGCAGCACCTCAGAGAGCGAAGCACCAAATATGAGGCCCTGACGTTACCTACTGGCTTGGAACTCGAGCACATCATGCCGCAAGGCTGGCGGACGCACTGGGATACCAACCCCCCGTTGGATTCTCAGGATGCGGCCGTCCGCGACAAGCGCATCAACACCATCGGCAACTTGACGCTGGTGACGAAGGCTCTCAATGGATCTCTTTCCAATCGGCCGTGGACGGACCTCCAGGCCGCGGGCCTGAAAGATGGTGGCGAGCCGGGCAGAGGCAAGCGCAGCTTGATCGACGGTTTCAGCCTGCTCGTTCTGAACAAGGAAATCATCCAAAGCCATGAGCATTCCTGGGGCGACGACGACATCCTCTCTCGTTCGGAACATCTCGCGGAAGCAGTGTGCGAGATTTGGCACCGCCCGTCGGCGCCACAGTAGGTGATGAGAAGGTGGATACAGGCCACGGATTGCGGTGATTCCTGCGCCGATTGGGGCTAGCCACCGTCGACCTGTCCAACGCGGTCATCATGTTCTCGCGCGCACTGCATCGCGACAAGCGGCCGGCGGCTGCATATGACTTTCAGCAAATTGACAGCATTGGCGGGGCGTAAATAGTTAGATGACGAGGTCGATTCCACTGCACACGACTTGGACCGTCGTTGACAGCGGAATTTAGAAGGGGGTACATAGCGTGGCTGGTAAGGCACGTGTTCACGAACTCGCCAAGGAGCTTGGCGTCAGAAGTAAGGACGTCTTGTCGGTACTGGGCCAACAGGGGAAGTTTGTCAAGTCAGCATCATCTACGCTTGAGGCCCCGGTTGTACGTGCCGTACGTGAACATTTCCGGACTGCGGTTTGTCCAGTGCCAGTGCCAGTGCCAGCTCCGGATGTATTTGGCCCTACAGTTGCCAATCTCGTCGCCGAGCTCAGTGTGCACGAGGCTGCCGTCGTCGGATACCTCTGCCACCTTGGTGTGAATGTACAGAATGGCAGCTCCTCGGTCACACCCGAATTTGCCCAGCAAGTGAAGGTTAGGTTCGCGTCAGAGACCAACAGCACGACCAGGCAGATGCCATCTAAGGAGCGACCTGCAAAGGCGAAGCCGGCTGTAGCAGCCGATGCGAAGGCGCCACGATACGAATTGTTGCCCGATCCTGCGTATTTCTATGTCGAGGAGCAGTCACCTGATGCAGTCGGAGGTTCCCCAGTTTCAGTGGACACCTGAGATAGCGGGACGGTGTCCTGCTGGAAGGATGTCGATATGTCGCGGACGCGTCGGTCGTTCACACCGGAGTTCAAGGTGGAGGCTGCTCGTCGGGTGATTGACAGGGGCCGGCCGGTCTCGGAGGTGGCCCGCGAACTGAACCTGCACGAGAGTCTGCTGGGCAAGTGGGTGCGTCAGGAGAGGGTCCGCGACGGGGTGGCCAGCGATGCCCGCCATGGGCCGCCAGAAGGCGATCTGACGGCCCGTGAACGCGCCGAATTGGTGCGGCTGCGTGCGGAACTGGCCGAGAAGGACCGAGATATCGCCTTCTTGAAAAAAGTATCGGCGTACTTTGCGGCACAGCAACATCGGTGAGTCGGTTTGAGCTCATCGCCGCGGAGTGCGCCGACCACGACATCGCCACACTGACCGAGCTCCTCGACGTCTCACGCTCGGGCTATTACGCCTGGGAAGCACGGCAGCGACGCACCGAACCCACGCCGCGGCAGCAGTGGCGCCGCGATCTCGAGGTCAAGATCCTGGCCCACTGGCAAGAATCCCGACGCACTTACGGTTCACCACGGATCACCGCCGACCTGCACGCCGCTGGGGTCTCGGTGTCGGTCAACACCGTCGCGGCGATCATGGCCGAGATGGGCATCGAAGGCATCAGCCCGCGCACCTTCAAGGTCAAAACCACAGTCGTCGACCCGGCGGCGTCTTTCCCACCCGACCGGGTGGGCCGGGTCTTCGATCAAGGCCGCCTCGATGCGGTATGGACCTCCGACATCACCTATCTGACCTGCGGTGAAGGCGATGCCTACCTGTGCGCGATCCGCGACGAGCACTCGCGACGGGTGCTGGGCTGGTCGGTGGCTGACCACATGCGCACTGAGCTCGTCGAGCAGGCGGTGGACGCGGCGGTGTTCACCCGCGGCGGGTCGGTGGCCGGCACCATCTTGCACTCGGACCGGGGCAGTCAATACACCAGTCACGACTTGGCCACAGTCTGCTCCGATCACGGCCTGCGCCGCTCTATGGGGGCCACCGGCATATGTTGGGACAACGCCGGGTCCGAATCACTGTGGTCGACGGTCAAGCACGAGTACTACAAGCGGCATGCCTTCACAACGTATGCGAATCTTGCTGCGGGACTTGACAATTACCTTCGCTACTACAACCATGACAGGCGGCATAGTTCACTGGGAATGATCTCACCTATCGACTTCGAGATCACCGCACGGATCAATCAGCAATCAAGCTAACCGTGTCCACTTTTTCAGGGGAACCCCAGTCCACCACTTGGATTACCTAGGTAAGCGACCTGACCATGCGCTGTGTGGTTGTGGCGGCATGAAGTCGCAACCCTCGGTGGACACGGAAGGCAGGGAAATCTGCGAGCAATGCGTCGCGAAACTTCCTGAATACCAAGCAATTTGGTGGCGTGAGCACTGCCGACATGCCGCAGCGGAGGTGGCCAAGCTGAAGGCCGAATGCCGGAGGTTGCAGGCGCATTCCGAGGAGCAACGGAAGCACATTGAGAAACTCCTGCAACGTAATAGCCAACTGAACCAGTCGCCACCTAAGAAACAGCCGCCACCTAGGAAACAGCCGCCACCTAAGAGGCAGCCGGCAGCTAACCGAGCGAACCCGCGCCGGACACGAACGACTGCGAGCTCGGCCGGCAATCCGTTCAAGCTGAACCGCACCAGCTCTCGTCTTACTGCCAAACGCGAGCCTCGCGTTCCGGATCCGGAGGTGGTAAGGAAGCGCATCCAGGAGATGAACGCACCTCGGCGGCCGAAAACTGAAGCGGAGAAGCGGTCGGATGAAGCCGCTCGCGAATCGATGCGGTCCTACAAGCCAAGCTCCTGGCGAATCGGGCGGGGCCCGTCGAGCTATGGCTGACAGCTGACGGCCGCAGCCGCTCGAGCCCTAGTGGCGTAGCCGAGGGAATGTCTGCTCCAGCAGCGCCACAAGCTCGCGCGCGATGTCTTCATCGACCTGAATGGACTGGCTGCTCTTGGGTTTTGACTGTCGTTGATCGGAGCCAAACGTACTGAGATGCAGGAGCGCGGTACCGTCCGGCTGGTGGACCACGGCGTACAGGCAGTCCACCTCCGAGTTATGGGGGCTGATCGATTGGGTGCTTTGTTCGAGCGAGCGCACGCGTGCCATGACGCAACCCTAGCCCCGGCGGGTCGTCGGGACTGCCCCGAGTTCAGCCGACTCGGCGGGTGTGAATTTCTGGCCGCGGTTGCGACTGGAGTGTGGAGCAGTTCGAATTCGATCAGAGTGAGCCTGCCGAGGGTACATTGGCGGAGCCGGCGGTGGTAGGTACGCTCGATCCAGGTCACGATCGTCAGGTGTAGTTCGGCTCGGGTGGACCAGCGTCTGCGGTCGAGCACGTTGTAAAAGCGCGAAGAAAGACTCCATCGCGGCGTTGTTCCCACTTGCGCCGACGCGACCCATCGAACCTTATAATCCGTTGTGCGACAGTGCTTGGAGGAATTTTCGTGACCGGAGTCGGCTGCCTCCATCAGCGTGGACTTCATCGGCGAGTCGATCGAGTAGCCGACGACGCGGTTGGAGTCGACATCCTTGATGGCGCACAGGTAGAGCTTGCCTTCATTGGTGCGGTGTTCGGTGATGTCGGTCAGCCAGACCTGGTTGGCGACCTGGGTGCTGAACTGCCGCTGCACGAGATCGTCGTGGACTGGTGGCTGGGAGCGGCGGTTCAGTTCACGTTTTTGGCGAAGATCGACCAGATGCGCTCTTGAGCGCACAACCGTGCGACGCGGTTCTCGCCAGCGGCAATTCCACGCCTGGGGAGTTCGTCGGCGATGAACCGGTAGCCGAATGCGGGGTCGTCGGCATGGATGTCACGGACGGCGTTGATCAGGTGAGCATCGTCCCCATCACGTTGTGCAGCAGGTTTTTTACGCCAATTGCAGAACGTCTGGGTAGAGAACCCCAGGACCCGGCAGGTCACCGCGGGCGGGCACGCCGTGAGCGGCATCCGGCAAACTCATCCTCCACCATCAGGATCTTTCGTAGTGTTTCCTGTCGATGGATACAGAAATCGAAGCGTCCATAGCGGAGCGAATCCTGGGTAAAACCCGGCAAACGCTGGACATGTGTCTCCGCAACGGAGAAATGGGCAGAGAGTGGGCGTCAAGCCTTAAGCGTTTCGCTGAAGACGCTGCGCGTGAGTATGAGGATCGGTTCCTCGTCGAGTTGATTCAGAACGGTTACGATGCTCATCCGCCAGGATCGTCTGGCGGCAAGATTGAGGTGCTACTCGATCTCGCTGAAGGCGATCACGGCGTACTTTATGTTGCCAACACCGGCCGGGCGTTCACCGATAAGAACTTCGTTGCGATCACCGGTATCGCCCAGAGCAGCAAGCCGCCGGGCCAGGGCATCGGCAATAAGGGCGTCGGCTTCAAGAGTGTTCTGCAGGTCTCGGACTGGCCAGAGGTGTACTCAACCAAGACCGACTACACCACCGAGAGCGCCTTCGAAGGCTACAGTTTCCGCTTCGCGCGCCGCGACGACATCGCCGCCCTCGTCGATGCTGCTGATCTCGACGATGCGGTACGAGCCCTGTCTGCGTTGGCATTGCCGATCCCGATCGAGCGCGTGCCTCAACGCGTGGTCGAACTACGTTCTCATGGGTTCTGCACGGTGATACGGCTACCGCTGCGCGACGTCAAGGCAGCTGCACGATCTGAACACGAACTACGCCACCTCGTGAGCTCCGAAACTCCTGTGTTGTTGTTTCTGGACCGGATCGCCTCGCTGCGACTGACTATCGAGGACGTGGATACCGCCTCGGCCCTTGATGCGCTGCTTCTCCGGGAAGCCAAATCCATTTACGGCTACGGAGGCGACGATCCGTCTACCCTCGCAGAGGTCGATCTCGGCGATCAGGGAAGGTTCGTGGTGGCGACGCGGGTCGTTGCCGCCGAGGACCTCCAGGCTGCGATTGTCGAATCGTCGTCAGATATCGATTCGCGATGGGAGTCGTGGTCCGACGACGCGACAGTCTCCATTGCAGCGCAATTAGATTCGATCGGCGTGGACTGGCGGTTTTACACATTCTTGCCGATGAGCAAGGCGCCGTCCCCGCTGGCTGCTCACGCCAACGCTCCGTTCTTCACGAAACTGGATCGCAACAGCGTCAGCTTCGACGTGTACTTCAATGCCTTTCTGCTAACCGAACTTGCTGCACTATGCGTGGATACCGCTCTGTGGATCAGAGACAATGCACCTGCCTACAGTGCGTTGTGCGTGGACCTGACCTGCTGGTCCAACGAATACCTTGAGTGGTTGAAGCAGGCATTCGTCCATCGCGGACTTGAACTCGATGGAGCCGAGCTCATACCGATTGCCTCTGGCGCGGGCCAGTCGTTTGGCTCGGTGGCCGGGGTCCGGGTGTGGGGGCCTTTCGACGCCGAACTAACCACGCTGACAGCTGAAACCCTGTCCGCTGGCACCGACGCCGTGATCGTCGACCCGAAGCTGGATAGCACACGAATCGCGCGGTTCAGAAATCTGCGTCGCAGTCTGAACCCTTACGACGACGGCAGCCCCAATGACCATGAACTGGCGGGATGGGTCGAAAGCTGCGCTCAAGCGTTGAGTAAATCGAGTCGTGCGGCTCAGCCCGGTGAGTGGATGGACTTCTACGACGACATCGCAGCCGTTTTCGAGGGCCGTGATGTGGGTGCCTTGAGTGGCAGGCGGCTCATCGTCGATAATCAGAACCGATTGCGGAAGTTTCCCTCGACTGAGACTGGGGCAATTCCAAGCGCGCGGACCGCATTTTTCTATCCAGTCCGAGACCGAACCGCCGGGGAGGAGGACGTCGACGCTTCTGTCGACGTGGATCCTCCCCGGGAACTGCGGAAGGGTCTCTGGTTCACCCACCGCGACCTCGATTGGTATACCAGCGACGGATCACAACGGCCGGCGCGCTCGTTCTTCGAGAAGAACAAACTTGTTCGCCGGTACAACACCCAAGATGTCTTGGAGGCGGTCGGACGCTTCGTTCGTGGCCATCGCAGCGATGCGGAGGTGCTCCGCGCGGCCCTGCTGTTCGTCTTTCGACTGCGCGACCGTGCACCCGCAGATAAGACCCTGCAGTCAGTGCGGCTTTACGTACCGACTGCAGGTGGGTGGCGACCGGCGGTCCAGGCGGTGTTCTCCCAGGACTGGGCAGATACGCAGGGCCCGTTGTTGACAAAGTTGATCGGATTGACTGCGGCAATCTCACCTGACATCGCCGGCCTGGCGGCCCGACTGGTCGAAGATCCAAGGCAGTGGATACCTGCAGGGACCTCGGTCGCCGAATGGACTGAATTCCTGCTGCGCCTCGGCGTCCGCGACGGACTGCACCCGATCGCAAAGAAAGGTTTCTCGACTCGCGGTGAAATGTTCACGCCAGGTGCTTGGGCGCGGGCAGCCGGTTTCGACCACCCTGGCTTTAGCGAAGTATGGCGAGCCCGAGTTCCCCGACCTGACGGCTACGGCGAGCATCGTCGCTCGATCTACAAGTCGACAACCGAATTGTGGTGCCTTCCAGGGCAGTTCGAGTTCAAGCGCTTCATTCCCGCGGCTCAGGAAGTCTATGCCGAGCTTGTTCTGGACAATCTCGGCACCTGGCCAGCCGATTGTCAGCAGGTCTCGGTTCGCCGCGAGAACTATCCCTATGAATTGGCACCAGACTGGCCAACGCCGTTGGCGCAGTTTCTCGACAGTGAATCCTGGGTTCCGGTGAAGACTGGCGACACACCAGTGCGGCTCGTAACCCCAGTAGAGGCATGGTACTTCGATGACGACGCTCCGCAGGACGCGCAGCCTCCCGCATTCGCCCCCATCATTCCTCGTCGGTACCGTCGGATATTGCGCGATGACACGTTAGCCGGGCAGCGACTCAGAGAGTGGTGCGGTATCCGATGTTGGAACAATTCGCTGGACGCCGTCGAGGTCATGCGCGTCCTCTCCGAGTCATTGAAGGAGGACAGGGTCGGTGCAGACCAGTGGTCAGTGTTGGCGCGTGAATACGAGACCGCGCTTCGCCGCAGCCTGGCTCAGCACCAACAACCTTGGAGCCAAGAGAACGCGGTGAGCGACGTGGTTGTGCGTTGCGGCGACCGCGTGGAAGCGATTGAGCTGGGCGCCGGGTATGGGCCGATCTACGTCGACACCGACGGTGATTCCGCTAACACTCGCATGATTCGCGAACTTGGTGGCGCGATCCTCTGTGCGCGGGCTGCCGACGGACCACGGGTATTCGAACTGCTCGATGACGTCCCCGGCGCTGAAGTGCGGCTGGTATCTGACGTAGATGTGGTCGTTCGTGCCGATGGTGTACCTGTCACAGACGACACCCTTGGGATTGCTCTTGTCAGCGCGGATACTGACTGGATTGTGCCGCTGGCCGTCGCTGCAATGGAGTTCCGCGGCGGCCAGTTTCGGCGCTACGGCGAGAATCGCCTGCGGGCGGCTGCACGGCAGCTGCGCGATGTGCAGCTTGTCGCCGCCCGGGACATCGACTTGACCCTCGACGGGCATCGGTCGATCGATGCAAGTCGAATGCGCGGAGTATTCGCCGTGAGAAACCTCGTTCGGCCCTACATAGTTGTCAAGGATTTCTCCGGAGATCTCGACACCCAAACGCTGGAGCGGCTATCCGGTGCCGTCGCCACAGTAGCCGGCGCACCAGAAATCGGACCAGTGCTGTTTGAAGCCATCGCGTTGCTTGACCGCAGTGATAACGGTCTGTCCGATCCAACCGCCGAGCAATGTGCCGACGCTCTGGGCATCAGCATGCGCCAGTTCAACGACGTGTGCGACATCCTGAGAACCCCGATTGACGTTCTGCGCGAGCGAATTCCGGTGATCGCAGCCTGCACGATGTCTATCCAAGTGGGTAATGAACTTCAGGAACTGCTCGAAGCCGCCCACGATGAGGATGACGTAGTCGCGCTGCTACGACGGTTCGCGGTACCAGAGGAAGCGGCGGTGCTCTCCTTGGCGACGCGTGCGACAGACTATCTTGAACTTCGCGCTGAACTGGGCACGTCCTATAAGGACTTCAATGCTGCGCTGGTAGCGATGGGACAACGATCGCTGGCCGATCCGGCTTCGCACGACCAGTCGTTCGAATACTTCCTGAAGACCCGTCGCGACGCCATCCTGTCGCGACTGCGCACCCGGTTCGCAGCGGCGTTCCATGCCGGCGAAGACCTCTCGATGTATCTGGCTGCGAGGAAGCTCAAGATAGCGCGAGATCCCCTTTGGGTCGAAGAAGTTGAGATCCCGACCGACTCCATGATGACTGAGGCGGTGAACAATTGGTTGAGATCGGCCGGTGCGCCGACCCTCGATACTTCTGTCGAGGATCAGTCGGTAGACCGCATGAGGACGGAGAACCGCAGGACGATCACAACAAGTGGCGATACTGCTGGTGTGTTGGTTCGTGCATGGGCGCGTACGGCTGGAACGTCATGTTCGGGCCTTTGGGAAGGGGACGGAACCGGGGGGCGACTCGCAGACTGGTCCGACGACCAGGGGCTGCTCGATTTCGTCATTCTGCGAGACCTCCAACCACTCATCCCACACCTAGCCCGTGCCGGGGCTTGGCCGAGCGGGATGCCGCACATTCTCGACGCCGAGCAGCTCGCGCTGACGGACGAAGACCTCCTCGGAGGGCAGACCGAAGAAGACCGCGTACGCACTCAGCAGCAGCTCTCGCGAGTCACCCTTCCGATCGGCTCTGAGCGCGTGTCAACTAACCCCGACGCATTCGTCGATGTCGTCGAGACCATCCGTTCCAGCATGCGGCCCGGCCTCACGCAGACACCTTTCCGTGTCGCGGACCTTGGCCAAACGCCGGCCCGACGAAGCTCGGACACCGCTAACTCAGCCAAGCAAGGTTCCTTCTATCGCGGCAATCCAGTTCGCCTGAATGACGGGCAACGTGCTGTGGTTGGCCTATCTGCCGAAGTCATCGCGCTCGACTGGCTGAAAGCGCAGCCTCAGTACAAAGATGCGCAGGTCATCTGGCGCTCTGGTTATCGCGACAAAGTCCTAGGTGGCTCAGAGGGAAACGACAGGCTGGGATACGACATCGAGGTCCTCACTGCATCCAATTCGTACTTCTTTGAAGTCAAGGGTGCGGCAGAGGACAGTACCGAATTTGAACTGACTCCGTCCGAGATTGATGCCGCCAGACGGAACACGTCGCGTGACAAGTACCGGATTATCTACGTCCGGCATGTATGCGAGCCGTCAGAGACGTCAGTGTTGCTGTTACCAAACCCATTTGCACAGAGAGGTTCTGAGGTATATCGCTATAAGGGCAGTGGTCTGCACTACTGGTTCTCGCCGCGATGAGCGCAGTAAAGGCGCAACCTGCCGACAGTAGGCCCCCTTTAGCTTCGCGCTCGCGGGAAGTGATCCACTGTGATGGAATCGACCGCTATGAACGACTCGGAGGCTGCCCCGAGTTCAGTTGACATGCGACGCATAGCTCAGCTCGGCCTCTTGCTCGAGGAAATCGGCAGAGAGCGGTTTCGGCACGAGATTTGATCCTTCGAGCGAGCACGAATCCTGACGGATCAGGAGTCAGCGAATTCAGGCGCAGTCCCAACATTGGCCTTGATCGACTCGGTGCCTCTGACTCGCGCGTCGAACGCGGCCGGTGGTGATGCTCCTTCGCTTGTCGCTATTAGACTTGAACGAGACGTCTTGGCGATGCGACGGCATCGGACACTGTGCAGGCAACGTTCGAAGACGAAATCCGCACCGAAACAATATTCTACGGAGTCGCTGCTTCCACGTATGCCGACACCGTTCCAATCAGCCGCATCTCGTCGACATCCCGGGCGCGGGCGTTGAGCAGGTCCTCGGTGCAGATGAGGTAGGCCAGGCAGCGGGCTCGGCTTACTGCGACATTCAACCGGTGGCGGGAGAACAGGAAGTCCACCCCGCGGGTGATGTTGTCGCGGCTAGAGGCGGTCATGCTGAACAGCACCACCGCGGCCTCGCCGCCCTGGAATTTGTCGACGGTCCCGACCCGCACTCCGTTCAGCGCGGGTTCGCTGGCAAGCCGTTGCTTGACGGTGCGGACCTGATCGTTGTACGGGACAACGACCATGAAATCGGATGTCGTCAAAGGGTTTTGCTCGCCGTGCTGATTCGTCCACGGTGTTCCGATGAGTGCGCTGATCTGTTTGGCAACCAGATCAGCTTCTTCGGGTGAAAAGGTAGAGCGGCCGGTGTGCTCGGCGCGCAGCCACCGCAAACCCGTGCCGACCGCGGTGTTCTGCTGCAAACAGGAGTCGGCGCTGGTGAGGCGGCCTTGATAGATCTGCGTTGAAATGAACTGGCATACATAGGGGTGCATGCGGTAGGTCGTGGACAGGAACACCCCTCGCTCCGAGGGCATGGTGGTGGCTTCACCTAGGAGGTAATCGAGCACACTCAGGCCGCTGTGCCCGGGATGGCTAGCTTGGGCAACCTGGGGCAGCTGCAGCGGGTCTCCCAAGAGGATCACGTTGCGGGCCCCGGTGGACGCTACGGCCGCATCGGCCAACGACATCTGCCCGGCCTCATCAATCAGCAGCACGTCAACCGGCGGCGCGGCTTGCATCGCCGATGATGCAAATAACCACGTCGTTCCGGCCACCAGATTGTATTCGGGGTCTGCGCTGGCGGGATTCTTGTCAACCACATCGATCCCGGGCAGCGCGGGATTGCTGCCGGCCGCTGGCTTATACACCCCGCGCAGCAACTCCAGTTGGTTCTTCTCAGCGAAGACGGCGACGA
Source organism: Mycolicibacterium llatzerense (assembly GCF_025331195.1). Taxonomy (NCBI): domain Bacteria; kingdom Bacillati; phylum Actinomycetota; class Actinomycetes; order Mycobacteriales; family Mycobacteriaceae; genus Mycobacterium; species Mycolicibacterium llatzerense. The sequence continues at coordinate 74,991 of NZ_LXOV01000014.1, forward strand.
CGCCGCGCAGCACGTTGATGATGGCGTGGTGACTGGTTGCGGTGATACCGACCCTCTGGCCGGCCGTGATCAGGGTGTAGATCAGATGTGTTGCACTGTAGGTTTTTCCGGCCCCAGGTGGACCCTGGATGCCCACCACCGCGGTGTCCAACTGGGTGACCCAGCGGCACATGTCGTCGATGTCATCGGTGAACACACCACCGACTGGTCCGCCCTTGTCGCGGAACTGGGGCAGGTCTCGGCGCAGGAGCGCCGCCGTCGCTGTCTCGGGCCTGTTGCCGTCCAGCCAGTCGGTCGCGTAAGCCTCTAGTGTGTCCGTTTTGGCGCGCTGCGAGACCCATTCGTGGAGCACTGCTGCGCTGGGCACATGGCCGTCCTCGGCGGCCTTCTTGCTCTGTACCAGCTCTAGAAGACCGGCGTCTCGGTCGAGTCGGGCGATTTTGAGGTCGAAGCGCTGGCCCTCGACGTTGATGGTGTGGACGTCGCTGTCTCGGTCGCCCTCCGTCGGGAAATCATCGAGCGCCTGCGGCGGGAAGGTGAATCCCAGAGCGGGCAGGACCTTTCGTCCTTTGGTGCCGGTCCGTTCGACCAGGCCGGTGTACTGAAGGGCGGTGATGACAGCTGCATCGTCGAGTACGTCCTCGGGGTCTGCTTGGAGTTTGATCCGCTTGGGTGCGTAGTACGCCCACCATTCGCGGCTCCAGTAGCCCAGCAGGTCTCCCAGTAGGTATTCCACACTGTCCGAGTCGAATTCGTGCAATCGGACGATGAGCTCACTGGGGGTGTAGCCCTCCGGCTCCGGTTCGGCGACGAACCATTCGAGGCTCCCAGGACGGCGCTCGATCAGCCAGTCCCGTAGCGCCATGGTGGCCCGGACATCGTCCTCGTTGTACCGGGCGATGTCGGTCAGCAGGCTGGCATCGCCTTCTGTCATGTACTTTTCGTACTGAACCACTGCGCCGGCGCCTTTGTCGATTTCGTGGCTGCGCACGAAATTCGTTAGTCGTTCCAGCGACTTCAGCCCGTAGCTTTCCGTTCCTACTTGGAAGCTGTTGCGTGTCAAGGGGTAGAGGTCCACGAACGCCCCTTGTCCGACGAGTTCGGTCAGGACATCCTCCCGCACCCGGTGGGTGGTGACCAATGCCTCGAGGGAGCTGCGTTCGGTGTGGTTGTAGTGGTAGACGTGCATCCCCGGATGCGTTGCCCGCCGGGTAGCCAGATGATCGATGAGGGCGGCAGTGGCGACAGCTTCCTGCTCGGGGTCGTGCGCCCACCATTCCCGATAGTCCCAGGTTTCGCCCACCGTGCGCTCGATCAGCCCGAACAGGAAGAACAGGCCGGTGTCGGCGCGCCAGAACGGGTGTCCCTCGAAATCCAGAAATACATCCCCGTCGTCGGGCTGGGGGAGTTTCTGGAGTCCTCGGCCCCAATCGGTCTCATCGACTGGCTCGATTGCGGTGAATGGCGGGCGGTCCTCGGGCCGGGCCTGCAGCTGCAACGCGGCCTGACCGACTAGGCGGATCAGCCTTAGCGGCCGGACACCGGTAATCGGTCCGGTAGCTTGGAGGAGCGCCGTCAGGGTGTTGACACCTGCGGCGGTCAACGCATCTATGTCGATTGCGCGGATCCCTGCGACGTAGATCAGGGAATCCTCATCCCGCCAATGGTTTTCGCAGAGATCGCTGAATTCGCAGAACTGGCAGTGGGTGCAACGCGCCGGCGTCGTGCTGGCGGCGGCGCCGGCCTCGAGTGCGGCGCGCAATTGGCCGCGCAGCCGTCGCCAATAAGCACTGAATTCATCGACCCTGTACGATTCTACGACGCCCGACCCCAGCCAGATGTGCATGCGCGCCGGTCGCACCCCAGTCAACGCTTCGACCGCATCCGCGTAGAAGCACAGCTGCAGGAGGTGCCCGGGCTTGGCCTCCTTGCGCGCCAGCTTGGCGTCCACCGGCTCATAAGAAACCACACCGGTCTCCGGGTCCTGCACTCGGATAAGGAAGTCCGCGATGCCTCGGATGCCGTCATGCACGAACGGCATCTGATAGATCACGTCGTGCCCATCGGCCATGGGGTTACCGACCCGCTGAACCCAGCTGGCGAATCTCTCTCCTTCCCAGATGGCTGGTACTTCACAGATCGACTTCTGTTGCCGTCGGTATTCCGCGAGGCAATCTGTCTCGTGCCGGGTCCCTTTGTCCGCCAACAACTGTGCGAACGACCCGAACGGTTGGTTCGGTTTCGCGAGCGTGCCGTCATCGACCTGGTTCTGCAACGACAGATAGTGGGCGCAATCAAGCCACGCCGTAACTTTTGACGGGGTCAGCAGCCGTTCTACCATGCGTCCTCCTTGCGTGCCGTGCAGGTCATAAAGCCAACTAAGGTGAGAGGACATCGGCCGAGAACCGAGCGCGGAGAGCCGCGTAGGTGAAAAGGTTCTCCAGGATCCCTGAGCCGCCGAGCTTGTTCGGGACGAACGTTGAGAACGCCAATCCATTCATTTTGTCCTCAAGAAAGTCTGGTGACCACGCGCCGAGCGCCGCGAGTCCCGGCGGGACCCAGTCGAATTCCTGTGCGTTGAGTGCATTTGCCATGACGAACGCGTTGTCGACTCCGGGAGCCAACGGCAGTTGCAGCACGAACCACACGCCATTGCCGAACACCGGATGCGGCTGGTGTGTAAAAACCTCGACGCACCCGGCCGGCCCGGACTCCGCGAATGGCACTTCGGCACTGAATGCGATGTCGTTGCCACTGCCACGACAGTGGAGTCGATCGGCAAAAGCAGGCAATCTGCTCATCCACGACCCCAGTGGCTCGCCCGGCATCGCATCGGGCTCTGGATTCGAAAACACCGATGGGTCTTCACCTGCGCCGATGACCATACCGGCGAACGCCCGAAGATCGTTCGGATCTCCGTGAGCTCCAGTGCTTGGATTGGATGACGACGCGCGGGCCCCACGGCATTGGTGAGCCAATCGGTCGGCCAAGGCGTGGGCCATATAGTTCTGCAGCACCGTTGGCAAACCGATCAGCCTCGCAGCGAAGCCTGTGTTGCCGTCGTGAATTGACATCGAACAGGAGACCTTGATGGTCGCCGCTTCTCGATCCCAGATCAACGCATTCATGGCGAGCTCCCGCATGTTCACCATCGCAAGCAGTCGCTCGGGATTTGAGTCAGGGTCGACGTCGGTGACCACGTCGGTCCAGACTCGTAAGGTGCACTCGTTCCCGGAAGGCGTTGTTCGCACTTCACCAAGCGCAAAGTGCTGAGCTAAATCTCCTGACCACCAAGTGAATCCGCGGTCATGGCGGACTGTCCACTCATCCTCGATCATGGGCGATTGCCGTAGGTCGTCGATCACTGTCATTCCGAAATCGCTCACGGAGTAGTCCTTTTTGCTTGCGTGCCGACTGGTCGCGAATTGGCTGCGTCCGAAGTCCGTTGTGCCGTCTTGAGGTGGAAAAACTTTTGGGTGATCGTCAGTCATTCGGATCTCGTTCCTGTCTGACCCACAGCAATTGAGGTCGGTGTCGGGAGTTGCAGCAGGCGCGTCCTGAGATCCCCTTGTTGAGCACACCTGCGACGGAAACGGTCCTTGGCCGGCATCCTCAGCTCTTGGGTTCCCACCGCCATCGGCGCTGGTCGACCCGATTGGTCGCGCATGCCAGCACTGACCACCATGACCCCTGCCAGCTGAAGATCGCTACCTGGCCAAATCGCAACCCGATAGCGCGGGCCTCGTCGTCGGTGAGTCCGAACACTGCCCGGCTGTTCTCGGCGTGGCTTCCGTCGAACGCGGTACCGACAACAGGAACCGCATCAACGCCGTGTTCGGTGAGTTCGCGGTCGAGGATGTCCAGCCGATTGGCGCTGTCGGTATCTTCGGGGTCGGCATCCGGTTGGACCGCGCTGATCACGTGTAGTGGTCCGAACGGCGGCTCGTCGCCGTCGCCGTCCTGCGAAGGAAGAACCCTTCCGTCGGCGAAATGCACTGCAGTAGCAAGGTAGAAGCGCCATGGCTCGTCTGGTTCGTCATCGTGGGCGTGCTCAGCAAGATCGGCTGTTGATGTCCATTCGAAGTCGCCATAGCCCTGCATTGGTGACGTCAACTTGTCCCATCCCCCGGTTGGTACGTCCCCGTCTCGAGCGCGTCGGCGAGCCAGCTGTCGAAGGAAGGCAGGGAACCGTCGGGATCGGCGCTTTCTAAGAACTGGAGGAATAAATCGTCGAACTCTCCCCACCAGTCGTCAGCGGGGCGGTGGTACTCGGCCGCGTATTCACAATCTTCTCTGTTTGAATCATCGAATTCGTCCGCGAGCCAGACCAATTTCTGGGCCAGATTGACCCAACTCTGAGGGTCATTCGTGGCGGTAGCGCCACTTGATGTGGGTGCGGCACCGATGAGCGTGGCAGCTCCTCGGACGCCGACATCACCGGAGTAGCAGCTCAGATGAACGTCTTTGCCGTTCGGCCATCCCGCGATGCCGCGGAACGACACACTCGAAGCCATCCCCAGGCCCGAGCCGCTGACTACAGACCAATCGACCGTGTGCCCGCCATCCCAGGTCATGACCACGTCACTCTCTAGATAGTCGTCGCCCCACGAGGGCTCTGCCCACAAGCTGAGGCTGATACGCCCTGGCTCAATCACCTTCGGCAGCTGATCGACAGGGTCCTCCTGCCAGGGTTCGAGTTCGACTGCGTACCCGCTGTCGGTGCGGGTGATCTGATATGGACGGACCCCCTTCGTCGCGTACGTCGCCGCCTCCGCGGGGGTCAGGCCAAGCTCGATGAAATCCTCAACGTCCGCTGGGTCGACACCTGCTTCCGTCCAGGCGCGGGCTTCGGTCGCGGGCGGGTCGGTGTTCATCGGCTGAGGCCTTGATGAGCATTGTCGTCGGCCCACCGCCAATGGGCTGCCATAGCGAGACGTCGTCGTTGATGAAGTTTCTTGTTCGCACCCAATCCGATGAATGCCCGGATGCCGACACACAACACGTTGGCTACCTCCCCTTGATCCTCAGAGCAGGTTACGACCACCCACCGACATGATGTGGTGGTATCGGCAATGCGTGCTGCTCGGACTGCATCGTTCTGCGGGAGCATTCGTCACGGCCAGGGCCGGGCAGTTTGTCGGTGCCCGGACGTAACATGTAGACAGCACCAAAACGCGGACCGCGGTTCGAGTTTTAGGGCCCGCACGGTCAGCAACCACGCTCCGATGTCCGCAGTTGTTGCTGTATCCGCAATTAGTGCCTTTCGGTCTGAATTAGTCGGGTGGTCCCGGATATGCATGTCACCGTTAGTGCGACACGTCGTTGCCGAAAGGTCTCGTGCGTCCTTGACGTCGCCGCCGCTCACTGCTTGGCGGTACTCACTGTCTGAAAACGACAACTCTGCTTGATATTTCGAAAGGAAATCCACAATGGCCAATCAGAACCTCACCCACCTGATGTTCCTACTCGACCGGTCGGGCTCGATGCAGTCGATCAAGACCGATGTCATTGGCGGATTCCACGCCTTCGTGGAGGAACAACGCACTGGCGAAGGGCAGTGCACGGCAACCCTCGCTCAGTTCGACAACGAGTACGAGGTCGTCTACCGGAACATTCCGCTGGCGGATGTGCCGCAATTAGTGTTGGAGCCTCGGGGGAGTACCGCACTGCTCGACTCAATGGGTCGGCTGATCACTGGTGCGGCCATCGAGATCAACGAACTCTCAGAGGACGACAAGCCGGGTACCGTGATCGTGGCCATCATGACCGACGGATTCGAGAACGCCAGCCGGGAATGGCGCCAGCCGGACGTCAAATCTCTTGTGGAGCAACAAACCAACGAATTCGGTTGGGAATTCTTGTACATGGGCGCGAACCAGAACGCCGTCGAAGTCGGTAAAGGACTCGGCGTGAAGGCCGAACAGTCCATTACCTACAGCCGCGGAAAGTCGCGCGAGGCAATGGAGGTCGTGTCTGACAACGTGCGCAAGTACCGGAACGCGAAGATACGCGACTGCGCCGCGCGGATGCCCGAATTCAGCGACGAGCAGCGTTCCCGGGCGTCTGGCGACTGACGCGGCGCTCAGCTCGGCTGATGCCCGAAGGGGGGATGCCGAATGAAGCCCCTGCTACCGCAGTGGCTACGTGATTACCTGCCGCGAGATCGACATCCGTTGTAAGTCGAAGTGGTTCGTTGACTCCCCGGTCAAGGCGCCGATTGGCGGCGTCGGCTGCGGAGACTGTCGTGCTACACGCCGGCTATCTTGAATTGCTTCTGACTGTCGGTGACTCGTAGTTCAATCTCGGTGTGGAACAGGCATCGCAAGACACCGTGGCCGACAGTGAAGAATCAGTTGAGGACGTCATCATCCGGCTGCTGGACATGGAAGACGAAGCGGACCTGAGCGATGCGGCTCGGGCTGTGGTGTTTGAGACGCTTGCCGCCGTTGTTGACCAGAACGGCGGCACTTCCGGCACGGAGCCGTCTCTGACCTTTCTCCACACTATCAAGGTGTGCGGTTTTCGGGGCATCGGGTCGACAGCGAAGCTTGAGCTGCATCCCGCTCCGGGCCTGACGGTGGTGAGTGGCCGCAACGGCTCCGGCAAGTCGAGTTTTGCCGAGGCACTGGAACTGGCGCTCACCGGCACCAGCTACCGGTGGCGGGAGCGCCAGTCGCTGTGGTCGGAGTCCTGGCGCAACCTGCACAAGCCCAATCCCTGCGCGGTGCGCGTCGAGTTCACCCGTGAAGGTGCCGGCCCGGTCACCGTGGGCGTGGATTGGGCTGATGAAGCTCAACTCGATGACCGCGACCTATGGTCCCAGTCGGGCGGCGAGGAGCGGACCAAGGGCATCGACGAACTCGGCTGGGCGAATCCGCTGGAGCTGTATCGACCGGTGCTGTCCTACGAAGAGCTCGGGAGGCTGTTCGACGGCGGTCCGTCGGTGCTGTATGACGCGCTGGCCAAACTGCTCGGGCTGGATGTGCTTGCTGCAGTGGAGAAGAAGCTGACCGCGGATCTCAAGGTGGCCAAGGAATCGCGCGAAGCGGCCGACAGCGAGCGTCGACAGTTGTTGGCAGCGTTGGGTGACGTGACCGATGAACGTGCTGAACGTGTCGTGACGCTGCTGAGGAAACGGCCGCCTCCGCTGGACGAGGTTGTGTCGGTCATTACCGGCGCCGGCTCGCCTGAACTGAATGTGCTTGCAGCGCTGCGTGACTTGTCCAATTTGACGGTTCCGTCCATCGACGACATCGCGTCGGCGGCATCGCATCTGCGGACCGCTGTCGGTGAGTTGCAGAGCGCGGCAGTAGACGCCGCGGCCCTGGTGGACAAACGCGTCGCAGTGCTGCATGCTGCATTGGATTTTCATCAGCATGCCGGTGACACGAGTTGTCCGGTTTGTGGTGGTGGTGAGCTTGATGCTGACTGGACTGGACGGACCAGGGCTGCTGTCGCCGAAGCTGAAACCGCACTGGCGGAATACCGTTCGGCAACAGCCAAACTGAAGGAAGCGCGCCAGACTGCGGCCAGTGCGGTTGGTGGGTTTCGGCAGGCGGCCGCTGTTCCCGGCGTCGAGTTGGCCGGCCTCGAGAGCTACAACAAGGCCGCCCTCAAGGCCGGCGAGGTGCCGACCGACGACCTGGAGCTCGCCGATCATGTGGAATCGTTGCTTGTCGACGCAGTCGGTGCCGCGGACGTACTACGCGAACAGGCCGCTGCGGAGCTGTCCCGGCGTGAGGATGTCTGGTCGCCCGTAGCGGAACAGATCGCGGCCTGGGTGCCCAACGAACGACATGCCCGCGAATCGGACGACCAGCTCAAAGCGCTCACCGCGGCCAAGAAATGGGTCACCGACAACGGCACTGAGTTTCGGAATGCGCGGCTGAAACCCATTGCCGCCCAGGCACGCCAGATCTGGGGTCAGCTGCGGCAGGAGAGCAATGTCGACCTCGCCGAGATCACCTTGGCAGGCACTGCGACCAAGCGGAAGGCCGTGCTCGGCGGATCGGTGGATGGTCATGAGACGCAGGCGTTGTCGGTGATGAGTCAGGGCGAGCAGAACGCTGTCGCGCTGGCGCTGTTCCTACCGCGTGCGACATCCGCCAAGAGTCCGTTTCGGTTCGTGGTACTCGATGACCCGATTCAGGCGATGGACCCAGCCAAGATCGACGGCTTCGTTCGTATCCTCACCGACATCGCCCGGACTCACCAGGTGATCGTGTTCTCGCACGATGACCGTCTCGCATCGGTGGTCCGCCAGACCGGCGTGAACGCCCGTCTCGTCGAAGTTGTTCGTGAGGCCGGATCGAAGGTTGTAGTGCGCCCGAACCTTGACCCGGCCGGCCGGCTAGTCAGTGACGCGAACGCGATGGTCAAGGATGAGAAGCTCCCGCCCGCTGTCAAGAGTCGGGTGGCGCCGAGCCTCTTTAGGATGGCGCTCGAAGCGGTTGCCGCCCAGGTGCACTACGCCAAGCAGTCGAAGGGCGGCGAATCGAGAGTGGACGCCGAGAAGAAGTGGGAATCAGCGAGGAACACACGAACACGGTTGGCGCTTGCGGTACTCGGTGACTCGACGGCGGACTTGACGGGCTGGCTGCTTGCGAAGCCATATCGGAAGAACACACTGGACATCGGAAACGCGGGTGCCCACGGCGCTCACGGAGTCGGAGACGCAGACATCAGTGACCTACGTCGGACCGTCAAAGACATTCTGGCAGAGCAATGAGCGCTATCAAGCTTCTCGTGGAGGCACAGAAGGTACTCAACGGTGCACGCGCTGACGGCCTCTCGGCCCGCATGGCCGCGTTCCTCGCTCGTCAGGCCCTTGAGGAGATCATCGATCTGCGGTGCGCGAGTCTCGGTGCAGCCGCGCCGTGGGCGACGGCGCGGAGCCGACTGGTGGTGTTGCGTGCTCTGGATACCCAGGACGCGGCAGATAGCGCTGCCGTCGCGTGGAGCCGCCTGAGCACCGCCTGCCATGTGCATGCGTTTGAACTGCAGCCGTCGACGGCGGAGATTGAGCACCTGTGCGGGGTCGTGGCGTCGTTGTTGCCGGCGTGACAACGATCGGTGTCGGGTGGCGCTCTACATCATCACCCACCAGGGCGGCACCGCGATGTCCAGCCGCATACTTGCCTTGTAGCCCGACCATGTGGGGACGCCCGGCGGTTGGCCGCGATAGATTCCACGTGCTGCCGCGACTACGCGCTTGTGCTCTGTAGGCCAACAGATTTCGTCGGCAATCTGTTCCAGTACTTCGCGGTCGCGGCCGAGCACACGGTCCACGATGCCGACTGCGGGCAGCGCATCACGTTTGTCACCGTTGCACTGACGGCACGCCAGCACCAGGTTGGCCAGCCCGTCGATGCCGACCAGCGACCACGGCAGCACATGGTCGACCGGATTGCCGGCAGGCAGATGGGTATTGCAGTAGAAGCAGTGAGGACCGAATGCTTCCTTGAGAGGACCGCGGACCGCAGCCAACGCGGTGCGGTCGCGGCCGAACAGGTGGCCGGCGAGATCGGGTACATCCGCAGTCAGGAACTTGTTCATCCCGCGGACGTCGTCCACCCACATGATTTCCAGGGCGGGTTTGAGGAGCCCGGCGAGTCGGGCCAGGCCGTTCGCGACGCCGGGCATCAATTCGATGGCATTACCGTTGTCGCGCAGGATCTTTCGCGATACGTCCTCGCCGAGGAACGAATCGTCATATAGGAACGGGTCGCTGGTCGCAGCTCCCGGCAGCTTCTGTAGCCGTGGCAGTGGTTGCTTTGCCAGAGCGATCACGATTTTGTCGATCGCGGCGCGATAGTCCTCGGGCGCGCGGGCTTTCGCCATTTCCAGGGACAAACCGGTGTTCCCGGCGCCGGCGGCTGCGCGCAGTTCGAGCGTCGCGTCGATGAGCCGTGCTTTCGATCCGGTCCGGCGCTGTGACAGCACATGCCCGTCGAAGGTCCGGACCTGCCGCCAGTAGATCGCCAGGACCCGGTGGGCGAGATCGGCGATCGGCACCCGCAGACGATCGTCCGGGGCGGGCGGTAGGTTCTCGATGCAGTGCTCGATCAGCGCTAGCAAGGTGGCCAGCTTGTAGGTCGCGTCGCGCTGGCCGGTCTCCAGGATCGCCACCACACGCTGGCCCAGTAGCAGTGGATCGTCAGCCATGGGACTGTGTTACCACCCCGGGGCCGCATAAGTGACACTGATTGGATGACCGGTCCAGCGCGCCCAACCGAGTTCGACGACGACCTGTTCGAGCGCATCAACACCGCAGTCGCTATCGGCGACGAAATTCCCACGCTGACTCGCAATCAGCCCAATTGGATCGCTGGCATCGACCGCACCGGTATCTGGGTTGAGACTGAAGCGTCCAGGCAGAAGGGCAGCGGCCCGCAGCTGGTGCCGGCCTGGATGATCATTTCCGGATGGAATCTCCTGCGGCAGAAGCGAACCCTCAGGCAAGGGGAGCTGGTGAAGACTGTCAAGCGGTCGGCATTCGTGTTCGCACTCCTGGCCCGATTTGCGGGTGTCGTGGTGCATCATGACCCGTCGACAATCCTTGAGCTGTAGCCGAATCCGCTCGGCGTGCCGCCGTCAGCGGCGCTCGTCATCCAGAGCAGCTTCACTGTCAGCGACCCGCCTTGGTGCCGAACAGCGTCGGATCCGGTGCATGCTCCTCGTCGCCGCCGTCGTCCCACGGCCGGCAATAGGGGCACCATGGACGCAACCGGTGGTGCAACCATTCGCTGTAGATGATCGCGAACATCCAGAGATCACCCGGGATCTGCACCAGTCGCAGACCGGGATCGCCAGCGATTGCGTGGGGCAGTCGAGCACCGACGACCAGCAGCATGGTGATCGTCATGCCGCGGAGAGTGCTATTGAAGTGGACAAACCACAGCGGGAACCGTCGTCCTTCAGCTTGAGTCGGGGCGTCGGCGGGGATGGCGTACATGCATCGCGCGCAAAGGTGGTCCCGACGCCGATGGAACACCGAAACAGCCCAACACGCCACCAACGCCGATGCCGTTGCGATATCGACCCACCCGAGCAGTCCGAACCAGGAGGCGATCCGCGCCAGCACTGCCACGGCAAGTACGTAGATCAACGCATGCGCCATCGCTGATTGCGCCCGCGACGCTCGGGACCCGTCGCCGAAATGCGCTGTGGCCATTGCTCCATCCATTCTTTTGGCGCCGTTGTCGGCGCGGCTTGGCGAACGGGCGAACGTATCGCAAGCTACCGACAATTCGACGGTGTCGGCGAGGGCCTACGCAGGCACCGAACTTGTCGGTGGTGTCTGTCAATCTGTAGGGCTCGCAGGAAGCGGGCATTTCCTCAGAAGGACCGAGAGCCCGATGACCACCTACTTCAACCGCGGCCGCATATCGGTCATCGCTGCCTTCATGGTGTTGGCGGGGCTGATTGGCTCGGCGCCTGCTCACGCCGACCAGTACGACTTCGTTGTGTACCTGGACAACAACGGCGTGTACTACTCGTCGGTCTCCGGGGTCATCGACGCCGGCAAGATGACCTGCCGGATCTTGCGCTCCGGTGGTGGCGTACCCGGCGCGATGGGCTTCCTGGGACGAGCTGGCTACGAGCGCTACGAGGCGGCGACCATCATCGTCGCAGCCGTTGACGACATGTGCCCTGACACGCAACCGGTGATCGACGCCTTCCTCAACCAAACTGCAGGCGGTAAAGGCGTGCCGGCATGATGGTCGGTCGCCTCGATTCACGGTGCGAATCCGTGACGCCGCTGCCGCGTCCGCAGCCCAGACGCACCGATCTCGCTTTCGCGCAGCCACGGCCAGTCGAATCGATCGTGATCGATGTGGCCGAATCGCACCTGGGCCATTGCTACGTCGCCGTCAGCGCGCAGCGATCGTGGTCGGGTGTCGTCGCAGCGCCGAACGCCGAGGTCGCGGTGCTCAACGCGATCGACGAAATCTGCGCCCAGCGTCCCGAACAACAGCGCATCCGGTTCGTTGCCTGCGTGGGGAGCGGTAGTCCGTTGTGGCGCTACGCCGGCCAGATCTGGACTGCCGCAACGGATTGGTGGATCGAGCGTCCCTCCCACGCAGACCGATCACTTGTTGAACGCGCGGCCGCTGAATTGGAGAACGCGCGTCTGTCGCTGCCGTCGCTTCCCCTGGACCGTGGTCCCTTCACCGTCGCTACCGATGGCTCGATGAGGTGCCGGCACGCAGGCTTCGCTTGGCTGGCCTCCTCGGGTGAGCACGGACTTGCGGCGTTCGCTTCGTCATCGAAGCGAGTTGGCGCCAACCCCGTGCTGGTGGCCGAGCTGTACGCCATCGGTAGTGCGGTGTATGGACTTCCGCGTAATCGTCTGACGGTGCTGTCTGATAGCCGCGCCGCGGTGGCGATGGTGAATCGTTGGAAACGTGGAGATTTCGTACTGCCTGCGGAATACCCGGTGGTGGAGTCCGGGTCCGATCGGAACTTGATTGCCATGCAACGTCGGATTCACGCCGAACGGAGCCGGATCAAGCTGCGTTGGGTACACGGCCATCGCGGCGAGCCCTTGAACGAGGGCGCTGATGCGCTGGCACGCCTGGCGTCACGCTATCGACGAGGCGATCGTGATTTGAACGATGACGAGTATCGCCGCCGTGCTGCGGGGATCGCCAAGGGCTTCGCGGCGGCGTATCGGCGGGTTAACCAGGTAGGGGAGCCCTGATGCTGGGCCGTCTGCGCGAATGAGGTGCGATGATCAGCCTGTGACCGGCTACGACATCATCGGCGATATCCACGGCTGCGCCGATCCGCTGGAGTCGTTGCTCGATGCCATGGGCTATCGCCACACCGACGGCGCGTTTCGGCACCCGACCCGCCAAGCAGTGTTCGTCGGTGACCTGGTCGACCGCGGACCGCAACAGTTGCGCGTCCTGGAAACGGTCAAGGCCATGGTCGACGCCGGCAGTGCGCAGATCACCATGGGTAACCACGAGTTCAACGCGATCTGTTACGGCATCCCGCATGCTGACGGTGAACATCTGCGTCGGCACTCGGACAAGAACGCCCATCAGCACCGCGCATTCTTGGAGCAGTTGACTGCTGAGCAGCAGCGGTATTACCTGGACTGGTTCCGCAGCATTCCGCTGTGGCTGGACCTCGGTGGTGTGCGGGTCGTGCATGCGTGCTGGCATGAGCCCTCGATGAAAGTCGTTGAGCAGGAGCTGGGTTCGAATGTCTTTGGAAACGACGCGCAGTTCGCCAACGCATCGACCAAAGGCCACCCGTTGTACGAAGCCATCGAGACACTTATCAAAGGGCCCGAGTTGAGCCTGACCGACCACGGGCAGCTGTCATATCTGGACAAAGACGGACACGCCCGTGATCATGCGCGGCTGCGGTGGTGGAGCACCGGTTCGACGCTGCGCGAGTTGGCAGAGATGACAAGTACTTTCACCAGGCCGGATAGCTCGCCGTATCCCGAGCTGCCGTCACTCACAATCGCCAACGACGATCACGTCTACCGTGGCGAGGTACCGGTGGTGTATGGCCACTACTGGCGGACAGGAAGTCCTGAGCACGGCCTGGATTGGACCGAGCGCACGGCATGTGTCGACTTCAGCGCCGTCAAAGGCGGGGCATTGACCGCTTACCGATGGTCAGGGGAATCGACTGTGCGGGCAGAGAATTACATGCAATTGGGCGTGCAGGCCTAACGGTCCGTCGCACCCAACCCGTGGAGGAATTCGCCGACAAGTTCAGCTACAGGGCCTCGCTCGCACTTCCGCATCGATGCTTGCAGCTTGCTCAAGGAGTTGCGAAGCTTCTGTTCACCTGCGGTCAGATCGCTGTAGGTGTCGTCAAGGAAGAACGACGCTGACGTCGTCGACCAGTAGCCGACAAGGTCGAGGAATAGGTCGAGTTCGCGTGCCGCAAGGGCGATTTCCGTCGGGTTCTTCCTATCGAATACTCCGACGATCATCGGCACCACGTCGAGATCGGTGCCCCATAGCTGATTCTGGAGTGGATCCTCAGCGAGGGATAGCACGGTGCCCCTGAAAATTTCGGTTGCACCTGCTCGGGCGGCACGCACTTCGTCGACTAGTTCATGGAAGTCTTCGTCGCTCAATGAGTATCCGACGAATACCATCTTCCGCAACATGAGCAGGCCCTGGACCAGGCCCATCAGCGCGCCGTACCGCCGCGGCATTTCGAGATAGTCAGAACGCGTCAGCACCATCCGTTCCGGGGCGTCCACGCTGCCATGCAGCTTCAGGAGCCAACGGCCATCGGCGGTGCGAGGACTTTCGGGTAGCACCGCGATGTCCGCGTCGGCGATCTTGCACGCTTGCTCGAACAGCACGTCAAAATTGGTCGTGATGGCTTCTTTGCTGGGAAGCGAAGCAAGCAGGCCATGGGCTAGCGAATATGGTTGTGTCGCAGAGAGCTTCGCAGCGATATCGGTCTTGAATTGACTGCGGCCATCAACGGGGTCGCCGCTGATCGCACGCATCCGACGATCGATGAGGGTGGCCTGGTCTCGGTGGTCCTGATCTTCGAAGAGCGGGATCTGGCTTGAGTCGAATCCTGCCTTCTCAGCACCGTCCCGGAGCAACTGATCCCACGTCGGCAGGCCCACGCCGGCGCTCACTCCTGCGCCGATGAAGAGCACCAACTGGTTCCTGCGGGCTTCGTCGGCTAGGTCGCGAGCCGCATCGAGGAGGTCGCGATTGGCCCGCTCATGGAATCTCCAGGTTTCAGCCTCGCGGCCGTCGATCACTTGTCGACGCGCCTGTTGGGCTGCGGCGTAAGCCTTCTCGCCCCAGGTGACCAAAACGATGTCGACGTCGTGGGTCGTTGCCAGCTCGCGCAATGTCCGGACCAGGCCAAGGGTGAGGTCGCCTTTCATGCCCACACCGCCGCCCGCGCCCGATCCGACGACGTTCACCGCTAGGCGCCTCTTGGGCCACCCGCAGATGCGGTCAGCATCTTTGACTTTCTCCAGTCCCGCCTTCGCTCCCTCAACGAACGCTTCAACAGTCGGCGCGAACGCCGTGAAGCCAGAGCTGCTATTGAGTTGGCCGATGTTGCCGAGCCAGACGTGTGGGGCCTGATCGGCGGCCGCCAGGAAGGCATTGCCGAGCCCCCACGACTCGGGCGTGGAGTACCTGCGCGACTCAAGGAACTTCCTCCAGGGCCCTTCGATGTTCAGGCCGGTGTCGGTCGGGATCAACAACGCATCGCACGCGACCTTCGTTAGGTCACCATTGATGACAAAAAGGTGTCCACCCATGGGGGAACATTAGCGAGCACGGGACACTCGTCGCCCGACTGTCGACGCCGCCGACCGCGTCGACAAGTCTCAACTGTCCTCTAACGCCGCCCCGTGTGAAGGAGTCCGAAGGATATTCGGGTCACGCTGACCCGCCCTGCAAACGTCGCTTGGCCAAGATTCAGTTCGATAGTTCTTCGCGGCACCACGCTGCAAAGCGCTCAACCGTCTGCCGCTGCTCGTTGTCACTTTGCTTTCGGTGGATATGGACCAATACTCGTCCCTCGGTTCGGCAGTAGTACACGCGGCCCATGTCTGAGGACTTTCCCTCGTCGCCGATGTGCAGGTGGCGGTCCACTTCCATCACACGGAGACTATTGGTGCCTTTGAACACCTTGGCGGGAACCGTGGTTCCACCGTTCAACTCGTATAGCACCGCGAAGACCTTCGACGGATTCTTTATCGAAAGCAGGGTGTCTAGCGCCTCATTGGACAACGTGATGTTCGGCAGAATCGCTTCAGTGAAACGGTCAGCACTGCTACGTCCGTTGGCAGTCTGGCGCTTCCGCCCTGCGACGCGCAGTCTTGCTCGCTCTTCGTCGGCCGCGCTTAGCTCAGCTATGTAGGACGCAAGTTTGTGTTTCTCTTCGAGTGTTGACGCTATTTGCGCGTTGCGCGAAGTCAATTCGGCTTCGAGTTCTACAATGCGCGCTCGATTCTTGGCGGCGTCTGCCTCAGCCTCCTCCGCTAGTTCTTCTGCCGCGCGCCGATCTTCATCTGCGCGATGGAGGCGCTCGGTAGCGAGAGCTTCAACGTCCTTCACTGCGGCTGCGAGCGCGGTCTGGCTCGTGGATTGATCGTCCTGAAGGGTCCGCATTGAGGCGACTGTGGATTCAGCGTCGATGCGACGACGTTGTTCAGCAACCAACTGTTGCCGGTGTTGGCGTTCAGCCCTCAGTACCTTGTCAAGCTCCTGTTCGAGTCGAACGACCTTTGTGACAACTTGTCCATGCGAGTTCCGCCACTCTTCGACACTTGCGAAGAGCCCTTCAACGACAGCTGCTAAACGAGCGAGCTCTTCAGCCTCGGCAGCTACCTTCTCTGTTGTCTGAAATGATGTGGAATACCCTGCGATATCAGGGTAATCAGCTGGTGGCACTGAGCTATGCGGTGCTAGTACTTTTGCGACGGCAGCGTACGCATCCTGTTGGCTGCCGGAGAACTTTAGGCGGACGAACCAATCGTAGTGATAGCCATCGACGGATTGGCGATTGCTCGAATCCCATCGAACTACCCCTAGCCCAATGTCGTCCATCAATTGGGCGACTCTCTCGGCCGTGCTTTCGGTCGCGTCGAATACGAGGTAATTGCCGAACCGATTGTGCTCGATATTCCAGGCAGTGACCTCTAGCCGGGTGGTGGTCGGTGTCGCAGAGGCGACTGGGCTATATGGGATTGCTTTCCGGGCATCGACGAAGAATTTGCAAGCGGCCTTGTCATAGCGGTCATCTTCGAGATCTATGGTGTTTCCCGAATGCAGAGGGAAGACTTCACCCGCGTAGACAACGCCCGCTGTACCGGTTGGGAGAATACGGACAGGTCGATCCTTGAGCAGGTCGACTGGTTCGCCACTACTTCGAACTGTGACGTTGACGTTGGCGGACGACAAGATTCGCCTCCTCAATTGCTTCACGGCGCCGTGGCGCCTACCGTATGCATCGTCAGCCCGTGGATCCAGTGCATCAGACGTATGGCATGACTTCGGCACCGCCGCCCGGAACCGACTGAGCCCAGTGGCTCAAGGGACGCGACCGCGTGCACGAGCGGCAAGCGCCACTACCGGGACGCCGGCCAGAGTCTGATTTTGGGGACGTGCTCGAGGCGTGAACTTGGTGTGTGAGCCAATACTCTGGGTCGGTGTCGGTGACTTGTCGGTGGCCGCTGTCATTCTGTTCGGCTGCTTGAAATGCGCTGAGAGGAACCGACATGCCGAATCACAACTATCCGACCCCCGCGCCGGGTTGGTACCCAGACCCCAGCGGCCAACACGGCCAGCGCTACCACGACGGCCAGCGCTGGACTGAACACTTCGTCCCCACCGCGCCTGCCGCCCCGGCGCCTGCGGTGGCCGTCGCAGTATCAGCCGGCGGCGGACCCAACCACGCGCTGCACGCCATTCTGACCCTCCTGTCCTGCGGGCTGTGGCTACCGATCTGGGTCCTGATGGCGATCTTCGGCGGAGGTTCGTCCTCGTCGGTCGCGATTGCCGACGGAGGCAATGGCTTTGGCGCCGTGGCGCGTGCCCCAGGGAGGCGCCCGGCGGTGGGAGTGGCTGCGGTCTTCGGCGGCTTGTTTCTGCTGGGCACTGCTCACGAGCACCCGTGGCTGTACGGCGTGCTGATCGCTCTGGTGGTGCTGTCGCTGTTCGCTGCCTGGACGCTCAAGTCGGCCCAAGCACGCGACGCTGAACTGCGCAGGGAACAGTTCGAGCGGGACATGATCGCCAACCGTGCCGAACGCGAGGACCGGTTCTACGTCCAGGGCGATCCGCGCGGCACCTATGGCGGCTACATGCCGCCGGCATTCCCGGGGGACACCGGGGTTCACGGCAATAGCCGAGATTCTGGGTCTGGCGGACGATGAGTACGCAGCCCTCCAGCTAATCACCTAACGCCTGAATTGTCATACCCCACTGCGATAATTGACTCATGTCGCAAACGATTCACCACCGCCTGCACGTCCTCGAAGCAGCCGATTGGAAAGACGGCGTCATCACTCTGCTCGAGCCCCAGTCGCCCTACCGGCCGTGGCGCTACGCGTTCGGCGAGTCACGTCCTGGCGACTGTGTGCTGCTGGTGTTGGGGACAGATCCGATGTCGGTACTGACGGTCCTCGGTCGTATTGATCACGAAGGCGGATTCGGTGGGGCACTGGTGGGCGGCACACCGCGATACCTGGCCAGCCTCGTGGACTTGACCACGTTGGCAATGATGCTCGATCTCAGCGATCCGTGCGAGACGTGGCGCTTCGATGACGACGACGCCGAGCGACTGATCCTCGCGTTGCACGAGAGTCGGGTGCGCGGAGGCATCCACTATCGATGGGGGCACTCATCGGTGGTCGCGGCACGAAATCTGCTGTCCTTCAATGGCAGATGCCACTGCTGTGCTCAGGAGATTGACCTGACCGGTGTTGACGCGCGGGACGAGATCCACGTGCATACTGTCGACCCGCTGCGACGCCCCGCGCCCCCTTCGCCGATCCGGACGTTGAACGGCCCAAGCGGACAGACGTACCGCGGCTGGCTGCGGCATTCAGCAGACGACTGGCCGGCGGTGCTCTGCCGTCGATGCCGGGACCGGATACGCAACGGCAACTACCGGTCTTTCATCGATTTTCAGTTCGCCCAGAATCCCGGCTGTCCCCGGTGTGGTGGCCAGCGGACTCAAGTGATTCGGTACGGCATGGTCATGAGCCCGGATGTATGGGCACCGTGGCTCGATATGGGCGGGTGCTGCGTGAAAGACGAGAAATGGCATTGCGAGCCGTGTGGTCACGAGTGGTGGTGAGCGGGCGGTTCACCCGTTCGTTGGGGCGCGACGCACATTGCGCTGTGGGCAGAAACGCCGGGGACCTGATAGATCCGTCGTGATCGCGTTGGCACCCACGTCCTGGCAAGCCGACTTGTCGGTGACCTGTGTCATCCTGTTCGGCTGCCTGGAATGCAGGTAGCGCCAGTGAGCGAGACAGGTGCGGACAATGTTGATGAGAACGACTGTGATGGCTGGATCAGTTCGATCGGTATCCGGCGGCCAGCGCGCGTGCCTTGGGAGTGAAGTTCACTCCCGTGCAGACATGGCTGCCCGATGAGCAGCAAGCGTTCATCTGATGGGTCGAATGCCTTGGGCGGCTTCATCTTCTTCGTCATTCTGCTCGTCGTGATGATCCCCAAGCCGGTCTGGATTTTCCTCGGGGTCATCACCGCAGTCAGTCTCGTGATCTGGATTGTCTATGCGGTCGTCACGGCTGCGGAGAAGCGACGCATCGAGGCCGAGGAGCGGGCTCGTGTCGAGCAGGCAGCGCAGGCCGCGGCCGCCAAACGTCAACGAGAGGAACAGGTCCGCAAGGAAGCGCAGCAACGCGTCAATACGCTGGGCAAGCAGAACGCCACGCTCCTGGAATCCGCGCTGAGCGCGGTGAAGCGGGTTGCCGCGTCCGAGGCGGCTCGCGCCGGATGGTTGGGTGAGGTCGACTTCAGTGTCGACATCAAAGGGATTACCGACAACTTCACGAAGGCGTACGCCCTGCGCAAGGTGGCGAACACACTGTCGGCGTTGGACAAGCCGACGAGAGAGGACCGAAACATCCTGGCGGAGGCCAAGAGCACCATTGCAAGTCTGGAAACCGCTGCGACCGAGCGGGTGGAGCTGATTGGCAAATGTGCCATGGAAGCGCAGCGTATCGATAAGTCGTTGCGCACCGAACGTGAGGATGCCCGGGTTGCCGAGCAGCGCGCCGAGCTGCACGCGAAATTGAGCGCAATGCTGTACGGGATCGAGGCCACTCAAGATGTCGGCCCAACGGACTCGGCGGTGGATGCGGTGATGGCGCGGGTGCAGGCCTACCGGGAGATCAAGAACCAGATTCTCGTAGCGCGCGGCGATGGGGCCACGTAGCTGCATTCTCGTCGGTGAACGGGTGGATCGACTCAAGCTGCGCACGCGAGACCGCGGCCTGCAACAGTGACGGCATGTCGTTGCGACGTGTATAGGCGATGAGGTCGTCCATCTAGGCCGGCACGGTTTCTGCGGGCGGTGGGATGTAGAGCGCGCTTCTCGGTCGTGCGGTGGCCACGCAGTTGCTGGCTCCATGCGTATCCTAACTCGGACTAACACCGCCACTAATCTGAGCTAGGGACAGTAAATCGGATTATCCGCAGTAGTAGTCCGAGTTTGCGCTACGACCGAGTGAAGGCCAGGTTTTCGACCGGTCCGGACAGCGCCGCTTTGACCTGAACGGAGAGGTCATCGACCAGCACCTCAGAAGCGCCGGCTTCCAGGCCGATGGAGGTTCCCCAGTTTCAGTGGACACCTGAGATAGCGGGACGGTGTCCTGCTGGAAGGATGTCGATATGTCGCGGACGCGTCGGTCGTTCACACCGGAGTTCAAGGTGGAGGCTGCTCGTCGGGTGATTGACAGGGGCCGGCCGGTCTCGGAGGTGGCCCGCGAACTGAACCTGCACGAGAGTCTGCTGGGCAAGTGGGTGCGTCAGGAGAGGGTCCGCGACGGGGTGGCCAGCGATGCCCGCCATGGGCCGCCAGAAGGCGATCTGACGGCCCGTGAACGCGCCGAATTGGTGCGGCTGCGTGCGGAACTGGCCGAGAAGGACCGAGATATCGCCTTCTTGAAAAAAGTATCGGCGTACTTTGCGGCACAGCAACATCGGTGAGTCGGTTTGAGCTCATCGCCGCGGAGTGCGCCGACCACGACATCGCCACACTGACCGAGCTCCTCGACGTCTCACGCTCGGGCTATTACGCCTGGGAAGCACGGCAGCGACGCACCGAACCCACGCCGCGGCAGCAGTGGCGCCGCGATCTCGAGGTCAAGATCCTGGCCCACTGGCAAGAATCCCGACGCACTTACGGTTCACCACGGATCACCGCCGACCTGCACGCCGCTGGGGTCTCGGTGTCGGTCAACACCGTCGCGGCGATCATGGCCGAGATGGGCATCGAAGGCATCAGCCCGCGCACCTTCAAGGTCAAAACCACAGTCGTCGACCCGGCGGCGTCTTTCCCACCCGACCGGGTGGGCCGGGTCTTCGATCAAGGCCGCCTCGATGCGGTATGGACCTCCGACATCACCTATCTGACCTGCGGTGAAGGCGATGCCTACCTGTGCGCGATCCGCGACGAGCACTCGCGACGGGTGCTGGGCTGGTCGGTGGCTGACCACATGCGCACTGAGCTCGTCGAGCAGGCGGTGGACGCGGCGGTGTTCACCCGCGGCGGGGCGGGGG
>NZ_LXOV01000014.1:96272-431651 GCF_025331195.1 Mycolicibacterium llatzerense
GGAGGTTCCCCAGTTTCAGTGGACACCTGAGATAGCGGGACGGTGTCCTGCTGGAAGGATGTCGATATGTCGCGGACGCGTCGGTCGTTCACACCGGAGTTCAAGGTGGAGGCTGCTCGTCGGGTGATTGACAGGGGCCGGCCGGTCTCGGAGGTGGCCCGCGAACTGAACCTGCACGAGAGTCTGCTGGGCAAGTGGGTGCGTCAGGAGAGGGTCCGCGACGGGGTGGCCAGCGATGCCCGCCATGGGCCGCCAGAAGGCGATCTGACGGCCCGTGAACGCGCCGAATTGGTGCGGCTGCGTGCGGAACTGGCCGAGAAGGACCGAGATATCGCCTTCTTGAAAAAAGTATCGGCGTACTTTGCGGCACAGCAACATCGGTGAGTCGGTTTGAGCTCATCGCCGCGGAGTGCGCCGACCACGACATCGCCACACTGACCGAGCTCCTCGACGTCTCACGCTCGGGCTATTACGCCTGGGAAGCACGGCAGCGACGCACCGAACCCACGCCGCGGCAGCAGTGGCGCCGCGATCTCGAGGTCAAGATCCTGGCCCACTGGCAAGAATCCCGACGCACTTACGGTTCACCACGGATCACCGCCGACCTGCACGCCGCTGGGGTCTCGGTGTCGGTCAACACCGTCGCGGCGATCATGGCCGAGATGGGCATCGAAGGCATCAGCCCGCGCACCTTCAAGGTCAAAACCACAGTCGTCGACCCGGCGGCGTCTTTCCCACCCGACCGGGTGGGCCGGGTCTTCGATCAAGGCCGCCTCGATGCGGTATGGACCTCCGACATCACCTATCTGACCTGCGGTGAAGGCGATGCCTACCTGTGCGCGATCCGCGACGAGCACTCGCGACGGGTGCTGGGCTGGTCGGTGGCTGACCACATGCGCACTGAGCTCGTCGAGCAGGCGGTGGACGCGGCGGTGTTCACCCGCGGCGGGGCGGGGGCCGGCACCATCTTGCACTCGGACCGGGGCAGTCAATACACCAGTCACGACTTGGCCACAGTCTGCTCCGATCACGGCCTGCGCCGCTCTATGGGGGCCACCGGCATATGTTGGGACAACGCCGGGTCCGAATCACTGTGGTCGACGGTCAAGCACGAGTACTACAAGCGGCATGCCTTCACAACGTATGCGAATCTTGCTGCGGGACTTGACAATTACCTTCGCTACTACAACCATGACAGGCGGCATAGTTCACTGGGAATGATCTCACCTATCGACTTCGAGATCACCGCACGGATCAATCAGCAATCAAGCTAACCGTGTCCACTTTTTCAGGGGAACCCCAGATGACGCGGCGGGCAACCTCCACAGGTGCAAGCTTGGGTGCGTTGATGCCGTCGGTCATATCCGTGTCGATGTACCCGACATGCACTCCGACCACCTGCGTGTGCTGCGGCTGCAGTTCCTGGCGCAGTGAGTTGGTGATCGACCAGATCGCCGCCTTCGAGGCGCCGTAGGCGCCGGCGCCGCCGAGCCACGACAACACCGAGTGCACATTGACCAGGGCGCCGCCACCGTTGGCGGCGAGAATTGGCGCGAACGCACGCGTCACCCGCAATGGCCCGAACACATTGGTGTCGAAGGTGTCGGTGATGTCATCCCAGCTGCCGGTCAGCAGATCATCCAGGTGGGAAACGCCGGCGTTGTTGATCACGATGTCGACGTCACCGGCAATATCCGCAAGTGCTGCAACCGAATCCGCCGAACTGACCTCAAGTAAGTAGGTGACCACCTCAGGACGGTCGTCGGTGAAGGCCGTCCGCGCGGTGGAGTAGACCTTGCGGGCACCCCGGGCCAGCACCTCGTCGACCAGCGCTGCGCCCAGGCCCCGTCGGCCACCCGTTACGAGAACCACCTTGCCTGCTACGTCGGTCATGTCTGCCCCTTTCAGTCTGAATAACGCTCTCGTTACTGATATAGAACCACCGACGCCGACGAATGTGACCGCTGGCGATGCGTGGGGTTCATGACACGGGAGCTGGGGAATGGCTGCGTGGCTCGCGGTGTTCCACGGTGCCGCTATTTGCGGTAGGGGACCACGGCGCCGAGGCGCGGCTAGCGTCGCTACGCCCGTGGCGTCGAGAATCGGCCGGGGGAGTGGATGGTCGCTGGCGGCCGCTGGAGCGCGGCGGACACCTGTGCGCTCACGACTCGCTTGAGCTCCGGTAAGTCCGCGGGCAGTCCTGGAGCGGTTCCTGTCTCGGCAAGGAGGACGACATCATTGGCAATCCCGGCAACCGCGACAGAACCGACGGGGAGGAGGAGCGTGGCGGGGAGCAACGCGACTTTCATCTGATCGGGATACCGCGACAGCGGCCCGATGAATCGTCCGGTGATGGTCACGATGGCGACGACGCGTTCTGCCGTGAAGTTCTCGGTGGCCACCCGCGGGTCAGCTGATGTTGGCATCACCTGGGACAAGGTGATCGCCGATGTCGTAGGTGCACCCGACAGGCCTCGATACGTGATGCCCGGCGTTGCAGGCAATTTGGCAAGGGTTTCGGCGATGTCAGCCGACATGCTGGCCTCCTTCAGTTGGTTCTCAGTCGCATCCCCGTACGCGCTTGATGTCTTCAGTATTGGAGGCGGCGGTGAGATCGCGGAGAGGATTTCCTCTGGTACACCGTCGAGCAATTGAACTTCTAAATCGTCGAATGTCATAGGCAGCAGCCGGTTTTCGGGATGAATACCGCCTGACCGCAAGACGAAGTACCTGCTAGGGTCCGCAATCAGCTCGTACTTCGAGACGAACTCGGCCCTCGGCGTCCAGCGCACCCGAGCATCCAATCCGCTGCCTTCCCAGGCCCATACGGTGGGGTCCAGTCGGCAGTTCATCCGAAGGTTCTCGCCGAGGTTCCAGATGAGGTACTTCGACACGTCGTCTGCATCGGTGAAGAATCCAGCCGATCCCTCGAGAGGATAGTTCCGTCGCTCGGTCGTCGCGGTCAGGACGTAATACCCGCCGTCGGCGGGATCCACGATGTACGACGTCCAGCCCGGAAGTGGGTATCCACGCCGTAGATGTAGACGGCCCGCCTCCCACATCGGCTCGTCGTGCGCAGGTTGGCCGGCGAAGGCGTAGATGCGACGCCATCGTTGCCATCGGCTGATCAGTTCATCCAGCTGTGAGTCGGCTTGGGGTGTGGCAACCGCGAAGTCCGTGTCACGTTCGCCAGAAGGCCCACGTGCGGTGCCGGATGAGACATCTTGCTGCAGTTCATATTCGAGCTCTTCGTAGCTGAGCAACAGAACATGGGACAGCGATATAGCATCGTCCATGTCCATCCAGCCGCGATCGGTTGGCTCGCCATCGACAGTCAAGCTGACTCGGCTCGGAACATTCTCTGGATCCGGTTTCGACAGCGAGGCTCGCGGGTGGAGGCCGCGGCGGTACCACCGGAACAGCGGCGACTCAGGGCCTCGACCATCTTGGTGGTTGAGGAACAGTAGGCACTTCTCGGCATCAGTGCGCCGCCTGAACATCCAGTAGCGACCCCGTGTGCCGCGTTCCTCAGCTTCGATATAGAAAACATGGTCTTCCTGCACAAGGAAATACCACGGTTCGCCGCGGCGCTGGACGGCGTCGTCAATCATCGCGCCGCCCAAAAGAGCGGTCGCTGAGGTACGAGGGGGCTTCCGTTCCTCGCATCAGGAGGGCGTCCCTCGGTTGGTACCCGGCTTCAGGACCAACAGATCGTCATGCTCACGCCGCCGGCAGGCCTCGACAAACTCGATTGCTGCAGTCGTGTCAGACAGGAACACGTCCGACTGCTCAGCTGAAATCGCGTAGTACTCCTCGTAATCGACCACTCCGTTGCTGACCGGGATCGAGACGTAGTGACTGCCAGAATCGAGTTCGACGCCGATCGAGTACCGGTCTTCCTGGGAGACGAACACCTCACTGAATCTCACACCACGCTCCGATCTAGCGCTCGCCGTGGTCTTCGGAGGCGCTATCGGTGAGGTCGTCGGCGATCGCAGTGTCGGAGAACTCGGGCTGCTCGCGCAGACTCCAGCCGTCGGGGACGGAGTGCGTGTCGTAGTAGTGCTGGAACAGTGCGATGGCGTCGGTGGCTGTGAGTACCTCGGAGGCACTCACCATGTAAGTGTTGTCGCCGTTCTGAATTCGCTCGGTCATGGCCGATTCACCTGCGCGGGCGGGTCGGCCGATCGTGTACAGCCGATGCAAGCCATTGGCGTCGGCTTGCTTGATCTCAGCCGTGAGCCGATCGGGCGCGACACCAGTGGCCTGCATCCATTCGGTCGGGTGAACATCGTCGTAGATACCTGCGTGTGCGGGCAGGGGATAGATCGACATATACGTGTACCGGCCGCCACCCAGGCGGTTGATGATCGCGGCGATCTGCCCGGGTATCTCCTCGGGGAAATCGCTCATCCACCCCGACGAACGATTCGTCGTCTGCACGTGAGTGGGTCTATCGAGCCTCATTGGACCCATCCGCGTTCGGAACCCACTGGTTCTCGACCCCATGGACGTCGGACAAGCGACGGGCATCGACGACAGCCTCGAACACCCCAGCCTCGACCAGTCCAGCGCCGACGCGCTCGGCATCAGCGGGGTCATCGCTGAGCAGCAGCACCTCGGCGGTTTCACCCGTGCGACGCAGTATGCGCACGGGGACACCGTCGACCCGGGCCGTGAAAACCCTTTCGAACACTTCGCATTCCGACAGAGGCACGGTCGCGGACCACACCTGCGGGCGTACCTGCTCAAAGCCAGCCGGACCATCGTTCGCGATCGCAGTCAGCAGTACGGATTCCGCAATAGCGTCGGCGAAGAACTCCCGACCCTGCCAGCGCGCCAACGTGCCCACCATCGGACTCGGCGGTCGCCACCGTTTGGCGCCCACCCAGCCACGCCCGACACCCTCATAGCGCGACAAGCGCTTCTGCTCACCGTCGGAACGGATTCGCCAGTACTCGGCCCCGTAGGGGAACCGGGTGCGGCTCATGCGCCAGACCGGAGCTAGTGACCCGCCGTGAAGAAAACCGTGGGGGAAGTCGCGCCAGGGCTCCGCGTCACTCGGTTTGGTGAACGTTGCCAGTCGCGGTTGCTCAAATCGGACCACATCCGCGAAATCGGGAGCGGCGTCAACGCCGTACGCCGCCAACAGATCTGCGGGCGTCCTCAGACCGACTACCGCCGACGCCTCGGTGACATACCCGCCGACTTGGTCCAGTCCGTTCTCCACGATGGCGCTCGAGATAGAGGCGGCAAGGAGTTTCTGCAGCACGAAATGCTCACCCACGCCGCGTCTCCTCGATCTGAATATCGTGCAAATCGTCGGGATCGACCAGGCCGGTCCATCCCGTGTGCTGGTCGCCGTCGAGACCCATTTCGCGGGCGATGTTGGGCGGTCCGATGAACTCCACCCCAATCCGGCCGTCCCGCAACCGGCGCCGGAGCGACACAGTGTGTCCCGAGAGGGTGGCGCTGACGCTGACCTGGATGACGCCATCGAGAGCCGGCCGAGGGACCTTGGCCCACGGTTCGTAGTGGCCCGGTTCGGCTGGTGCTTCACCGCGAGCGAACGCATCCGGTAGTTCGACGTCGGGCGCCACGTTCAGCGCGACCCAGTCGGTGCCACTGAACAAGATTCGAAACCGCTGCCCGCGGTACTCCGCTACGGCGCCTGTCACCGGAATGTCAGTCATCAGTTCCCCTGCGGGATCCATTCTTTGTCTTTGAGCACAGCAACCAGGCGTTGGGTTCCGTCATCGAGGACCTCCCACATCTCGGCACCGTCTCGCATCGTCACATTCTTGGCGTAGTACTCGGGAATGACATCGTCACCGGACTTGGTGAACCCATTGCCGGTGAATGGATCATCCCACCCGTCGTAGGCGCCATTGCCGCCCATGTCCGTAGTGCGAGGCACTTCGTAGGAGCCCGGGGCGTCGGGGTCCGCTTGGAACCGGATGATGTGAGTCCCCGGGTCCTCGGGGGTGTACGGAGAGTCGGTGTAGTCCAGACGCAAGCCGTCGTGGATCTGTTGGGGCGTCCCGAGGTGAGCCGTATCGTCGGCCATCGACACCGAACCACCCACTTGATCGACATTGAGCCAGTCTTGGTTTCCCATGATGTAGTCATCGGCCCGGCTCGGGACGAACCCTTTCGCGTCATCGAAGTACCCGGGCGGAATTACCTTCTGCATCACGGTGTCGTCGGTCGGGTGTGGCAGAGCGTCGCGCACGTCGTTGACCAGATCCCGCTCGACGGGAGTCAGGGCATCGGTAGGCGTGTTGATGAGGTCGATCATGTCGCTCTTGCTGACGCCGTGGTCAGTCATCGCATCGAGGACCCGCTGATTGTCCCCGAGCTGCTCCGGCGCGAAAGACGTTGTGTGCGAACTGTCGTCCATCATCGAGTAGACACGTCCGTCCCCCGGATCGATGTGGCCGCCGGGAGCGTGGGGCGCGGAGTCATTCGGACCAGAGAAATGCGTCGTGTCGCCGGGCGCCTGGGCCGGCGCGGCCGGTTCGTGCGTAACGGGCGCAGGCTCATGCGTCGCGGGTGCGGGAGAGTGCTCGACTGGACCCGCAGGTGGCTCGTGCGATGTCGAACTGCTTGGCGCGGTGTGTGTTTCGGATCCCGGAGCGCTTGAGTGCGGTTCGGCCGGCTGGGCCGTGTGCGGCGCCGGAGGTTCGGCGTGAGGCGCGGGCGCAGGTTCAGGTTTTGGCACAGGGGCTGCTTCGGGCTTGGGTGCCGGAACCTCTATCGGCGCCTTGCCTGCAGCACTGGTTCCAGGCGCGGCCTCCGGAACGCCGACCTTGTCCAAATTGCTGGTGATCTTCCCGGCCTGTCCGGCGACTTCCTCGGCAGCGCCGGCCGCACCGACCTTGGACGCCGCCGTACCTGCATCGCGCGCCACGGTCCCGCCGGCCCGAGCCTCTGCCGCACCGACGCGCGCCGCCCCACCGGCAGCGTCGGCCGCGGGCGCCGCCTCGCCGGCGCCAGGCAGGAAGAAGGTCGCGACTTGCGCTGTGTCGTAACCCAATCCGCGGAAAGGGTGTCCGTTCTTGAAGTCGTCGTAGTCGATCATCGACTTGCCGAGATTCGTCAAGTCCTTCCGGATGCCGGGGTCCGCCATCGCCAACGGCGCCGTCAGGGGGTTGCCGACCAGAGCCATCTCACCGAGTGCCTTGCCGGTGCCTTCCCAGGCCTTGGCCGCACCTTCCGGGTCGTAGAGGAATCGGGTCGGATCAAGCTGTTCGAGCCCGTTGGCCGTCTGCGCGACGAACTTGAACGCGCCTTCGTCGAAGTCAACTATGGCATTGAACGTCGAGCCGAGCGCGCCGCCGACCTCCTGGCCGAACGCCTCGACGAACTCCTTGTCCGCCCACTTCTCGAGCTTGTCGGTCAGCGAGTCGAGGTCCTGCATGCCCTGGGTGAACATCTGCTGCATCGCATCGGCTTCGCGCTTGATGTTGCCCAGAACCGCTTTGATGTCGTCCGCGATCTGTTTGATCTTGTCGAGGGGATTGTGGCCCTCGAACATGCCGCCAATGGTGCTGAGGATGCCGCTCGGACTCAACTGATGCAGCAGGTCGCGGATTTTGTTCTGCGTGTTCTCGACAGTGGTTGCAAACGAATCGATCTGGCCGGCCAGCTTCTGCGCCTGTGTATTGATATCGGTCAGGCCGCCGCTGATGTCGTTGGCGGCTTTCTGCATCTGCGGCGCATCGGGAATCTGAAATCCGCCCAAAGTCGTTCCAGCGGCGGTCATGGGACCCGAGCCGCCGCTCATCGACGAGCCGAAGGCGCGCCAGGCGGCTGCCGTCGCGCGCATCTGTGCGGGATCGCCGTCAGGCCAGAGGTCTCCGACAAACGCTTCGACCAGGCTCCAGCCCAACGGCTCGGCGATGCCGCCGCCGAACACCGACGGAGCGCTGGGCGTCGGATACTTCGGTGGTTCAGTGGGTTTGGTGACCGGCGACTCGCCGCCGCCGACAGTGGAGTGCGCGTTGGCGGTGCCGTAGTTGTAGGCCGACATCTGGATGCCGAAGCCGGTCCGGTGCGACGCGTTGACGGCCGCAGCCGCCGACTGCAGCAACGAATTCGCTGCGTTCATGTAGCTGCGGGAGAAGACCAATGCGGCCGCATCGTGGCCGAAGCCGGCTTCGTGGCCTGACAGTGCGCCAGAGAGCGTGGTGACCGCGCCGGAGACGCTGTTCGCCTCAGCGCCAACCGACGCTCCCGCCGAGTTGAGCGCCGTCGGGTCGACCGTGATCGGGCCGGTCACAGATCAGGACCACATCTGATGGTTCTTGCTCGCAGCGGACGAGTAGTTCTCGTGGGCGCCCTCAGCGATCTGTCGGAGCCGTGCCAGTGCTTCCCGCATCTCGCGCGCGCCTTCGTTCCACTGCGCCTGCGCCGACCGTTCCGCCTCACCGGCGTCGCCGTACCAGCTGGTACCCAGCCGAGCGACCGAACCGGCCGCCTGCGCCAGATGCGCTTCCAGGTCGCTGTCGAAGGCGGTCATCCGATCGATGACCGCGGCCAGTGCTCCGGGGTTGACGCTGAACTCACTCATCAGAGACCCGATCCCGCGATGTGGGCGCCGCCGTCGGCGTCGGCGCTCGTGTACTTGGCCGCAGCGTCGTTGAGCAGCGTCGACATGCGGCTCAGGCCGGCGGCCACCTGGGCCGCGCCTTCGTGCCATTCCTTCCACACACCCGCGTACGCCGATGCGGCAGACCCCGTCCAACCCGTGCCCATGAGGCCGGAAACCTCGTTGTCCAACGAGCCGATGCCGGTCCGTAGCCCGTCGGCGACGGTGGACAGTTCGTGCGACACCGCGACCAACTCCGACGGTTCGACCTGTAACTCGGCCATGCGATACCCCCAACGCGTTTGGCTGACGAATGGAGCTTACCGAGCGCCGGTGGGGGTCGCAGACGCGAATCTCATTGTCACTCACAGGTTTTAGACAGGTTCCTGTCAGAATGCTGGCAGGATTGTGGTCCTATCGCCGGGGACGTTCGTCGGTCGCTGCAGCACGAAACCCCTTGAACTTCAACGGTCATTGCCTGCGTAGTGCCGGCTAAGGTGACCGGTGTCCGACCGGAGATAGGTGCCATGACGTACGCAGTCAAAGAATTCGCTACCGTCGCGCTCTCAGACGAGCCGGCACGGGCAGAGATGCAGCTCAACCATCTCGTCAGCCTCATCGGTGATCGAAAGCTCTTCATGATCGTGTTCGAGCTGCCCGAGGGCGACGAGACGTCAGAGTACGTCGAACCGGATGACAATTTCGTGCAGACCACGGGCAGCCAGGCAGGGCTGACCGTCGAACTGATGCGGAACGGGAAGCTGTTCGTCCTTGGGCATCCAGGCGACAAGGGGCCGCAGGTCGCGCTCGCCCGAAAAGACGGCACCTCAGTCGAGGTGAACCAGAACGAAGTGCTCATGCCGAATGAAGTCGGGCGGCTTCTCGTCGAGTATGTCGAAACCAACTCGATTGATACCTCCGGTTGGGCACTCCGCGAAATCCGCGTGGCGGATGATGCTCCCGAGTCGCGTGTCCAGCAGGTCGATGCCGGGCCATCAACGGATGGGTCGGAGTAGTCACCCATCGACGCAGGACTGTCCTGCAGCGGGTCACCGCCGATGTGAACTGCGCAACGACCAGCCCCATCCGCCGACTGGATCTCTCGACGACGGAAACCCGCTGGTCCAGGTCGCAGCCGGGAATCGCCGTGGCCAGGGATTTCGATGCCCTCTCGTAGGGTCGGACTCGTGCATGTCTACCAACTGGCTTTCGAATGGACGGATACGAACCGACACTGGCTGGTCGAGGTCCCGATCCGCATCGTGTCCTACGGCGTCATCGCCCTCATCGCCCGGTTGGTGCTGCACCGCCTGATCGACAGCGCCACCACCGGTCGGGCCGGCAAGGCTGAGGCCGTAGACGAGCAGTCGCAGGCCAACCGCCCGCCGCTGCTGCGCTACCTGCGCGACCGGACGTCGTCGTCGAGCGCACGCAAGGCCGCCGAGCGGCGCCGCCAGCGCGCCCAGACCATCGGGTCGGTGCTCAAGTCGACGGTGTCGATCCTGCTGCTGGTGTGGCTGGTGCTGGCGATCCTGAGCGTGTTGGGCGTGAACATCGCGCCGTTCATCGCCTCGGCCGGTGTGGTTGGCCTGGCGATCGGCTTCGGTGCGCAGAACCTGGTCCGCGACTTCGTCAGTGGCATCTTCATGCTGCTCGAGGATCAGTACGGCGTCGGCGACAACGTCGACCTCGGCGACGTGACCGGCGAGGTGCAGAGCGTCGGCCTGCGCATCACCACGGTCCGCGACGGCGACGGCACCCTCTGGTACGTCCGCAACGGTGAGATCAAGCGGGTCGGTAACATGAGCCAGGATTACGCCGTTGCGCACGTTGAGGTTCCGGTCGCGTTGACCGCGGACCTTGACCGGGCCGAGCTGGTGGCCATCGAAGCGGCGGAGGCCGCCATCCTCGATCCGGCGATCGCCGCCAATGTGCTGGGCGATCCGGAAATGCTTGGTGTGCAGGAACTCTCACCTGATCTGCTCATCCTGCGGATGTCGGTGAAAACCCGGCCGAACACGCAAGGGGCAGTGCAGCGCCGGCTCCGCCGCGAGGTTCTGCGCGCCTACGACGAGCACGGCATCGCACTGCCGTACCCGCAGGGGCGGATTCACGCGGTGGTCGGCGGTCGCACAGCGGAGTAGTGCCTTGGGCTCCCCGAACAACATTGGTCGGGGAGCGGTCAGCGTCCCGCCGTCTCCTTCGGGTTCACCCCGTCGACGGCGAGAACCGTGATCGCCATGCTCCGACCGGATTCTGTCACGTATCTGCGTGTTTCGCCGACGTGAGTGGCCACGAGTGCTTTGCCCAGCGGACACTCGACGGAACAGGTGTCGCCCAGCGGCTTGGCGTCGGCGGGGAGAACGAGCTGGAAGACGTCGGTGTCGTCGGGGTCTCCGTTGAACGACACGGTGACCCATGCGCCCGGTACGGCTTGGCCCTCGAGGATCAGCTCGTCGCGGGCATCGATTGTGTTGGTGGATGAGGTTTCTCGCGGGTGCCGGTCTGCGATGACCGCACCGTGTTGTTCAGCGGCATTCGATGACACCGGGTGTGAGGGCGGAACCCTTGACGCGGTGTTCGGGTGAATTACAGCGTCCACACCTTTACTATCCGTCGACGCGCGGGTCGCGATGCGTGCACGCGAGCTTGTTTGCCGTGATGTCACGAGATGTACGTCCGGGTGTCAGTCAGGGGGCGAAAACGGCGGCTGCCTACTTGTCATAGCCCGGGCGTAGCGTCCGCGACATGACCGACAAACGACGTTTACGGAGCCTCAAACAGGCTCGACGCGATGTGCGGCGAGCGAAGAAGCGCAATGCCGGCGGCGCGGCAGGCAGGCGGGCCACGGAGTTCATGCGGCGCGCCATGTCGTGTGGCCATCCGCTCGGCCTACTCCGGTTGGCCAGCGATTTGATCCACCTGTCCAAGCCCGACAAGCTGGCGTTTCTGAAATCCGTTCGCCGCGATCCCTTGCCGCTGGATCGGACTCTGAATGCCTTGATTGGTGTGCGGAATCGGGAGACGACGGCGGTGCTCGCGGTGATCGCGGAACTTCTCGTTGACGAGCCAGAACTGCAGCTGCGATGCAGGGAGGAGCTGTCAGAACGCCGTGAGCATCTGCCGCGATGGATTGCCGAGCTACCCCGGATTGACGTGTACCGTGCGGTCCGCAGAACCGAAGTGTTCGGAGATGCCGACGAACTCTTCCTTGGTGCGCGACTCCATGGTGGGCATGAGCTGACCATCGTGGTGCTGATTGACCACAACAGATTCGGGGGAATTGTCAGCGCCGCCGCGGCTGCAGGTCCGATCGAAGAGGCTGTCGCGTTGATGGCCGAATCCGATGACGAACTCGAGGTCGTCGAGATGTCGCCGGCCGACGCTCGAACTTGGATTCAAGACGCATTCGCCAGACCGACGTTTGCATGCGAAACCGATGATTGGCCGCTCTACGAACCATTGGTTCGGTGGCTGGTGCGTCGGCTGCCAGAAGGCGGCGAGCATCGGTCCCCGGCTGTGGATTGGCAAGCGGCAAAGGAACTTTGCGACGCGTTCTTCGCCAGTGATTTGTCGGCTACGTTCGACGGCTCTGTCTACAGAGATCAGCTGCTGGAGCTTTTCGAGACCGGTGCGGAAGACCCGCTGCGGTGGAGTGAAACACGTGTCCGAGACGTGATGCGCAACCCGTCCTACTACGACGACGGCACGCCCGTGGAGGTGGCGCTGGACGTTCCCGATCTGCTACGTGCGTTCATCCCATACGCGCACGCGCAGAGTGGTATTCGGGATGAATTGACGTCGAAAACCCTTGCCGTGATCGACGAGTTGCGGCCGAGCTACCGGCACGAAATCCTGACCGAGGCGCGAGAGCTTTGGGGGTATGACGAGGCCGGCTAGTGGCACGTCAGCTCTCCTGTGGCACATGCGATTTGGAGCCGTCAAGGAAACTTGACGGCTCCAAATCGAACATGTCAGGAGAGCTCGCCGAGCGAACGCAGCGAACGTACACAGGGACACGAAATCAGCCACGCACTACCCGCACGCTCGAAGCGTCAACCCGCAGAAACCGGCTCACTACCCGCAATCGTGCGCGTCCGCTTGTACATCCACGTCAGCACCGCCGCAAAGGCCACGACGCCAATGACTTCAGCAATAGACCCGCTGAAACCAGAGAACAGCGCAAACGGCTCGTCGGAACCAGTCCCGGCGACGAAGCCCGCGAACACCACCCCGTACAGGCTCTCGCCGACGATCATGCCCGTCGCCAGCAGCACGCCAATCCGCTTCTTGCGCTCGATATCTCCGCCTGTCCGGTCAGCCCAGCGGTTGTAGAAGTACCCGAGGACGGCGCCCAAAGGAATGATCAGCGTCAGGCTCATCGGCAGGTACATGCCCATCCCGACAGCCAGCGGTGGCAGCGCGAATCGTGATGTCCGCGAGAGGGTCTCGTCGACCAGAATCGCGACAACCCCGATTACCGCGCCCAACCCAATGAGTCCCCAGTTCAAAGAGCCGCCGAAAACACCCTTGGCCAGTGAAGAAATCAGCGCTGCCTGGGGAGCCGCCAGCGCATGGTCACCGGCACCGGGCGCGCCGAGGAATCCGAACGCACGCTGCATCAGATTGAGCACCGGCGGAATGATCGCCGACCCGAACACCACGCCAATCACCAACGCCACCTGCTGTTTCCACGGTGTGGCGCCGACCAGCTGGCCGGTCTTGAGGTCCTGCAGGTTGTCGTTGGAAATGGTCGCAACGCCGAACGTAATGGCCGCCGCGAACAACGTGTAGGCCACCAGCGCCAGAGACTGGCCATCGTCGGCATGCCCGAACACCACCTTGATCAGCACCGCGGCGATGAGCACCGTCAGGATGCCGACGCCGGAGATCGGGCTGTTCGACGAGCCGATGAGCCCGGCCATGTACCCACACACCGACGCGATGACCATGCCGATGACGAAGATGAACACCAGGCTTGCCACGATGATCCCGGCCGAATGCCCTTGCAGCGCAGTGCCGCGACCGAAATCCCACAGCAGCACGGCGATCGGTAGCAGGAGCAGCACGACGGTGCCGATGACGATGGGGAACGGGATGTCGCGCTCGGTGAGGTCGACCAGCTGGCCCTGGCGCCGGTTGCGCGCCGACGTCAAGGCGTCGGTGATGCCCTTGATGATGGGGCGCAAGATCTTCAGCAGAGTCCAGATGGCGGCGACGGCGATCGCGCCGGCGCCGACGAACCGCACCTCGTGCACGAAGATGCCGTCGATGATGTCGCCGATCGGCTCGCCCGTCCCGAACGCCCCGATCGTGCGGATCGGCAGCAGCACCCCGAAGGAGATGACCAGCCCGACGAGCATCGCGATACCGACCGTCATCCCGATCAGGTGCCCCACGCCGATCATCGCCATCGACAGACCGGCGCTGAACATCGTCCCGCCGGCACCGATACGGGCATACGCCGTAACGGAATTCGCGAGCAGCTTCATGTTGGCGAGCAACCCGAAGGCCGCCGAGACCAGGGAACCGAAGACGATCACCCGCAGCCCGGTGCGGTTGGCCTCCGCGCCGCCGGTGCTGTCGCCGACCTTGAGCACCTCGGCGGCGGCGACTCCTTCGGGATACGGCAGGTCCGAGCCGGTGACGAGGGCGCGCCGCAGCGGAATGGAGTACATGACGCCGAGGGTGCCGCCGACCGCGCACACGGCGAGGGTGATCCAGTAGGGGAATCCGGTCCACCAGCCGATCATGATGAGGCCCGGCAGCACGAAGATGATTGCCGAGAGCGTGCCCGCCGCCGAGGCGATGGTCTGCACGATGTTGTTCTCGACCACCGAGTGATTGGCGAAGCTACGCAGCACCGCCATCGAGATCACCGCGGCCGGGATGGACGTGGCGAACGTCAGACCGACCTTCAGTCCGAGGTAGACGTTGGCGGCGGTGAACACCAGCGTGATGACACCGCCGAGCAGGATCCCGCGGACGGTCAGTTCACGCAGGGTCGGGGTGGCGGGGGTCGCGACGGCCAACTCGTCGTCCTCTCTCTTACGGGTGCTCTACACCGTAAGGGCTGAGGACCGACGTGCGCCCGCTATCAGGGCGTGCCGCTAGCTCTCGGCCGCGGCCACCAGAGAGCGCAGCTTCACCGAAGGGTTGTCCCGCTGGAATCCTTCGAGGCGCCACGGCGTCGAGAACAGCACCAGCAGCACGCCGTCGGAGCGCGTCAGCACCTCGCAGGACACCTGCTTGTTCATGAACTCGGCGTCCTCGGGGTCGACGACCCGCGCCACCTGGTACGGCAGCGATTCCATCGTGATGGCCGCGCCGATCTCGGTCGCCATCCGGTGCGCCGCCACCTCGAACTGCATGGGGCCGACGGCCGCGAACACCGGCGCCTGCTCACCGCGCTTGTCCGAGCGCAGCACCTGTACGACGCCCTCTTGGTCGAGCTGCTCGATGCCCTTACGGAACTGCTTGTGCTTGCTCGGGTCCTTGCCGCGGACCACCGAGAAGTACTCGGGGGAGAAGCTCGGGATCGGCGGAAACTCCACGGGCGCATCGCGATACAGCGTGTCGCCGGGGCGCAGCGCTACCGCGTTGGCCAGGCCGATCACGTCACCGGGCCACGCGTCGTCCAGCGTCGAACGCTCCCGGCCGAACACCGACTGCGCGTACTTGGTCACGAAGGGCTTGCCGGTCCCGGCGTGGGTCAGCACATCACCGCGCTCGAACGTGCCCGAGCACACCCGCGCATAGGCGATGCGGTCGCGGTGCGAGCTGTCCATGCCGGCCTGCACCTTGAACACGAACGCGCTGAACGGCGAATCCACCGGACGCGGCTCTTTCGCGACGTCGATGATCGCGCCGGGCGAGGGTGCCAGGTCGACCAGCACGTCGAGCAGCTGGTTGACGCCGAAGTTCAGCGCCGCCGAGGTGAACAGCACCGGCGAGGACTCGCCGGACAGGAAGGTCTCGCGGTCGTAGTCCGAGCCGTCCATCGACAGCAGTTCGGACTCCTCGACGGCGGTGTCCCAGTCACCCTCAGCGGCGTCGTGCGCCTTGTCCGCGGGAATGTGCTCTTCCGGCGCGGCGGTGGCGCCACCTGCGGTGCGGGTGAAGCGGATGTAGTGCCCCTTGCGGCGGTCCATCACGCCCTTGAAATCTCCGGCGATGCCCACGGGCCAGGTCAGTGGCGTCGTCCGCAGCCCGATGCGCTCGTGGATCTCGTCCATCAATTCCAGCGCGTGCCGGCCCGGGCGGTCCCACTTGTTGATCACCGTGATGATCGGGATGCCGCGGTGCTTACACACCTGGAACAGCTTCAGGGTCTGCGGCTCAAGGCCTTTCGCGGCGTCGATGAGCATCACCGCGCAGTCGACGGCCGTCAGCACCCGGTAAGTGTCTTCGGAAAAGTCGGCGTGGCCGGGGGTGTCCAGCAGGTTGATGACGCAGTCGCGGTACGGGAACTGCAGCGCCGTCGAGGTGATCGAGATGCCGCGGGCCTTCTCCATCTCCATCCAGTCCGACACCGTGGACTTGCGGCCCGCCTTGCCGTGGATCGCGCCCGCCTCGGTGATCACCCGGGCATGCAGGGCCAGCGCCTCGGTCAGCGTCGATTTACCGGCGTCAGGGTGACTGATGACGGCGAAGGTACGGCGACGGGCGGCTTCGGTCGCGACCCGGCCGGTGGCGCGGGTATCGCTGGCGGGGGCGGTGTCGGTCATAGCACCAGACATGCTATTGGCCGACCAGGCAAAACCTGTAATCGCGACGGCGTGACCTGCGGGTTTGCCTACGGGCGGAACCGGCACAGCAGGCGGCGGACAGCGCTGCCCGGCTCCGGTGGCCGCCGGCTCACATACGGCCACGGATCGTTGCGCTCCGGTACCGACGCCGTCCGGACCAGCTTGAGCTGGGTCCGCAGATGCTGGCGCAGCTCGTGCAGGCTGGGATCGGCCCAGCGGTTGGAGGCCTCGATAGGGTCGGCGGTCAGGTCGTAGAGCTCCCACTGATCGTCGAGCGGGTCGGTGCGGTAGGTGTCGCCGCCCCGGCTGTTCGCCGCCAGATGCCGCACGCCCGGTTCGGTCCAGGTCGCCGGATCGTCGAACGTGCGCACGAGTTTCCACAAGTGCCCGGAACCACCGGACGCCTCGGCGTTGGTGACGCGCGAGACCAGCCCTTCGAAGTTGGCCGCGACGTTCGCGGGCACCTTGATGCGCAGCAGCGCAGGCGGATTGGTGTTGGCGCCGATGGCCTGCGCCGCGCCCGACGCCCCGGTGTCGCCCTCGAGGATGTTGTCGCGGGTCATGATGTAGATCGGCCGATCCTGTTCGGCCACAGCACCATTCACCACCGGCATGAGGTCGCGGCCCGGCAGGGGATGCACCTCGCTGAACGTGGCGGCCAGGGTTTCGGCGGTCGCGGTGACGTCGACCCCGGCGGCCCCGAGCAGTGTCGGCACCAGGTCGACGTGTGACGTCGGCGCCTCGACTTCGCGGGCCGCGGTCGCGTCCGCGCCGATCCGGGCGATGACGAACGGGACGCGCGTCGCTTCGTCGTACAGGTTGAACCACTTCTGGTGCAGCCCGCCGTGCGCGCCGAGCAGGTCGCCGTGATCGGAAGTCCGTACCAGCACGGCGTTTTCGGACCCACCGTCGGTGACGGCCCGGCG
The DNA here is from genome assembly GCF_025331195.1 of Mycolicibacterium llatzerense. Taxonomy (NCBI): domain Bacteria; kingdom Bacillati; phylum Actinomycetota; class Actinomycetes; order Mycobacteriales; family Mycobacteriaceae; genus Mycobacterium; species Mycolicibacterium llatzerense. The sequence goes on from NZ_LXOV01000014.1 coordinate 113,537, forward strand.
CACCCGGTCCAGCGGGCCGTCGACCTCGGCGTGCAGCCGGTAGTAGAGGTCGCGGTACTGCTGGGCGTTACGGCGGTAGGTCCGTTCGATCACCGCCGCCGGGCCGTAGCCGGAGTAGTAGGCCTCGCGGAACGCGGCCTGCGCGGCCGGCTTGTCGCTCAGGTCTTCGGTGGCCGTCGGCGCCGCGGGCACGTGCGGCGGTTCGAGGACGGGGTAGTCGAGCAGCGGGCTGCGGCGCACCCAGCCCGGAAACAGCACGATGTCATGGGGATTGACGAAGCTGGCCACCAACAGGAACGGCCGGAGCGCATCCGCGTCGCCGGCACGCCGCCGCGCGTATCGGTCCTCGAGCCAGGAGACGACCCGATCGGCGACCAACGGGTCCCGCCGAAAACCGCTGTTGGACATGGCCGCTCCGTGCGGCTCCGGTCCGACCCAGCCGGAGAAGCCGTACGGTCCCAGCGGATCGGCATCGAGGTAGGCCTGCACGGCCACGGGGTCGACGACACCGTCGGCGTCGTTGGTTGCCAGCGGCTTGCCGGTCTTGGGGTCCTCGAGGTCGGCGTGCGAGATGTGCCACTTGCCGTCGTAGTGCGTGTCGTAGCCCGCGGCGCGCAGCCAGTTGCCCAGCGTCGGCACCTCGCCGCGGCGCAGCCACCGCAGCCGCGAGTCGTCGTACCGCTTGCCGAGGCCGTCGGTCTGCGTGACGCCGTGCAGGTCGGGGTACTGGCCCGTGAACAGGGTCGGCCGGCTGGGGGCACACGCCAGCGAGCCCGTGTAGTGCCGGGTGAAGCGCACACCGTTCTCGTCGAACCAGCGCCGGCCGGTGAGGGTGCGGTGGCGCCAGTCCATAACGTCGTCGGCCTCGTAGGGCGGGATCGCGCGCTCTTCGTCCGTCATGAGGATGACGATGTCGGGCCGCTGCGGCGTCATCTGGGTGCTCCCGTCGGAGGACTGGCCTATGTGGGCTACAGCGTCATCCAACACGAGCAGCGACCGCGACGGTGCAAATTGGCATGATCGACAAATAACGTTCTGTTAACTGGAGTCGACTCGTGCCCCAGGGGGCTGAGGCGCCCCAAATCAGTAGTGCCGCAACAGCGCCCGACCCGCCAGCTGTCAGTCGAATTGACCGGACAGAAACTCCGCGCGCGAGGCAGTGCGGGCCAGTTTTCCCGACGTTGTACGGGGGATGCGGCCGGCCGCCACCAGTCGCACCTCGGCGACGCGCACCTGGTGATGACGCGACACCGCGGCCCGCACCGCCTCGGCAACAGGCTCCAATTCGGCGCGGCCCGCACCCACCGCACGCTCGGCGACCACGACCAGTTGCTCGCCCGAATCACCAGGCACAGCAAAGGCTGTCACGTAGCCGGAGCGCACCGCCGACGAGGCGCGGCTGACCGTTGCCTCGATGTCCTGCGGGTAGTGGTTGCGCCCGTCGACGATCACGAGATCCTTGATCCGGCCGGTGACGAACAGCTCGTCGCCCACGTAAACGCCCAGATCGCCTGTGGCCAACCACAATGCGTTGTCCTCGGCGCCATCGGCGTGGCTGACGGTCTGGCGGGTCTGCAGCTTGTTGCCGAACACCCGCTCGGACTCGTCGGGCCGGCCGAAGTAGCCCCGGCCGATGTTGTTGCCGTGCAACCAGATTTCGCCGACCGTGCCGTCCGCGGCCTCGTCGCCGTCGGGGGTCACGATCGTCACCCACTGGTCGGGGATGGCCCGTCCGCACGACACGTGGGGGACCGCGCCGTCGGCATGCCGGCCCACCACGACGGCCCGGCCCGCGGCGAGTTCCTCGCGGTCCAGATATGTGGCGCACGGCTTTTCGTCGGCGCCGATGCTGGCCACCGAGAGCGTCGCTTCGGCCATGCCGTACGACGGCTTCACCACCGTCTCGGGCAGCCCGTACGGCTTGAAGGCTTCCATGAACTGCTCGATGGACGGCAGCGTCACGGGCTCGGACCCGTTGAGCAGCGTCACCACATTGCTGAGGTCGAGCGGCTCACCGGCCGGCGGCAGGCCCCGCTGCGCACACAACTCGAACGCGAAATTGGGTGCGGCGGCGAAAGTCCGGCCGTGGGCGGCCTCGTCGGCCAGCCGCCGGATCCAGCGGTAGGGCCGGCGGACGAACGCCATCGGGTCCATCAGGCTGATCTGCCCGCCGCACAGCGCGGGGAACATGATCATGATCAAGCCCATGTCGTGGTACAGCGGCAGCCAGCTCACGCTGCGGATGTCGGTGTCCAGGCCGCCGGCCAGGATCATCTGAATGACGTTGGTGCACACATTGCGATGCGTGATCTCCACGCCGGCGGGGGTGCGCGTCGAGCCCGACGTGTACTGCAGGTACGCGACGTCGTCGGTACCCGCTTCCGGGCTGACGTGCATGTCGGCCAGGGTGGCGGGAACGGCGTCGACGGCGATGACCCTCGGGCGTTCGGCGGCGGGCAGCGTCTTGATAAATGCGCGCACCGCTTCCGCGGCGGCGGTGGTGGTGAGCACCGCGGCGGGCTTGGCGTCGGACAGCACCGCGGCCAGTCGCTCGGTGTGGCCGGCGAGGGCCGGCGCGAACAACGGGACGGCGATGTTTCCAGCGTGGACGGCCGCGAAGAACGCCGTCACGTAGTCGACGCCCTGCGGCGCCAGGATCGCCACCCGGTCACGGGGCTTGGTCACCTGCTGCAGTCGGGCCGCGACCGCGTTGACCTGAGCCCAAAGGCCGTTCCAGCTGAGTTCGATGATCTCGCCGTCGGGGTTCTGCGCGTAATCGATGAACCGATACGACGGCTGATCACCCATCGCCGCGCGGTTGCGTTCCAAGAACGACGTCAGCGTGATGCCGTCAGGTATGACGATCTTGCCGTCCGGCTGAACGTATTGCTCCAGCGACTCAGCCGCCCCAATAATGCTGTGACTCAAGGCTTCCCGACCCATATGTCGACACTAGTAGCGAATCTAACTAACCGACGAGTCAGACAACGGTGAATGTCGCCACTGTGAACAACGCGATGTGACGCGGCCCACCGATGATTTGGCGTGGGACGCGGTCCCGCTGGTATCGGCTGCGAATTTATTCCCGGAGATATACCCCCCTCGGGTACTATGATTTGAGAAACCGATACCCGAACCGGAGGCCGACGTGACGCATCGCAGCACGCGGTTACGCGTCGTCGGCATGTTGGTCTTGATCGCGGGCATCATCGGCATGCATTCGCTGATCGTCACGCCCGGGCATGGTCCGTCGCATCATTCGCAGGTGGCTGTGCATCAGCACGCGAGTGCCCCGGCTGCGCAAACCTCCTTGTCGGATGCCTGCGACTGCAACGGACACAACGGCTTTCACGCCTGCGTCTTCGTCATGACCGAACTGCTGACCATCCTGGGTCTGGCTTTGCTGTACTGGCTCGGCGTCGCGCCTGCGCAGAATGTGCAGGCGCGGATTCGACAGGCGTTGCGGCGCAGGCAAAGAGCCCCGCCGTGGACGGTGCTCACCCTCGCGGAACTGTCGCTACTCCGAATCTGATGGGCCGCGCCCCGCGTCAACCCATCCAATTCTCAAGGAGTTCAACCATGTTCAAAATCGCATCAATCGCCACCGTTGCCGTAGCCGGAACCGCTGCTGCCATCGCACTCGCGGCGTGTAGCCCGCCCAGCGAGCACGCCTCGACCATGCCCGCGACCAGCTCGTCCATGCCGATGTCGGGCCACAACATGCCCGGGCATTCGATGCCGGGTATGTCGGGTACCAGCACTGCGCCGGCCGCCAACTTCAACGACGCCGACGTGATGTTCCTGCAGATGATGTACCCGCACCACGCGCAGGCCGTCGAGATGGCCAAGCTGGTCCCGACCCGCTCGCAGAACCAGCAGGTCAAGGATCTCGCCACGGCCATCGAGAACGCTCAGGCGCCCGAGATGCAGCAGATGACGACGTTGCTGGCCGGCTTCGGCAAGCCCGCGCCGTCGGCCACCATGAGCCACTCCATGCCGGGCCTCATGACCCCGCAGCAGATGACCGAGCTGACGGGCCTGTCCGGCGCGGCATTCGACAAGATGTGGCTGCAGATGATGGTCGAGCATCACCAGGGCGCCATCACCATGGCCAACGACGAGCTGAAGAACGGCACGAACCCGGACGCCAAGAAGATGGCCGAAGCGATCATCGCTGCACAGCAGGGCGAGATCACCACGATGAACGGCATGCTCGCCAAGATGTAGGAGTGCTGAGGGCTGGGGACGTCGGAGCCGATGACCCCAGCTCCGGTGTCTCTTGGCAACCTTCGTTGGGAAGCGTCAACTTTCCCTGACGCGTCAGGGAAAGTTGACGGCTCCAGATCGCATGTCTCACAAGGCAGGACGACACGCCCGACGACGACACGCCGGCGGCAGACGTCCTAGATCATGTCCTTCTCGGTCAGCCAGCGCATGACGGGCCAGCCGATGAACACCGGCAGCCAGCACGTCAGCACCCGGTAGAGCAGCACCGACGGCACCGCGACGGCTGCGGGCAGGCCGAACGCGGCCAGCCCACCGATCAATGCGGCCTCCACGGCGCCCACACCGCCGGGCGTCGGCGCCGCGGACGCGAGCGTCCCACCGATCATCGTCACGACGCACACCGTCACGAACGACGTCGACCCGCCGAAGGCCTCGACGCTCGCCCACAGGGCCAGCGCCGCACCCAGAGTCGTTGCGGCGCAACCCAATACGATCAGCCCGAGGCGCCGGGGTTGGCGGGCCAGATCCATCAGGTCGGCCCAGACCTCGGTCAGCCGCGGTCGCACCGCCGTGCCGAGCCAATGCCGGGCCCGCGGCACCAGCATGAACGTGCCGACCACGCCGAGCGCCGCACCGGCGAGCAGATAGAGCACCGTCGACGACGGGACGAAATGCGACAGGTCGGCCGACGCGCCCGCGGCCGCGCTGAAGAAGATCAGCAGCGCCACGTGGGTCAGCACCTGCACCGACTGCTGCAGCGCCACCGCCGCCGTCGCCCGCAGTGCGCCGAGCCCGGCCTTCGTCAGGAACCGCGTGCTCAACGCCAGGCCGCCGACGCCGGCGGGCGTCGTCGTCGCCGCAAAGGTGTTGGCCACCTGCATGATGGTCAGGTTCTTGAAGCTCACCGCCTCCGACGCGCTGGCCCACAACGCCGCCGCCGCTCCGACATACGTCAGCGCTGACACCGCCAGCCCGAGCAGCGCCCACCACCAGTTGGCGGACCGCAGCTCGGAGAAGAACGTCGGCACCGTGCTGATGAACGGGTAGGCAACGTAGACCAGGGCGATCATCAACACCAGCTGGATGACCTGATTGCGGGTGAAGCGGGTGATGGTTTCGGTCTGGATGCGGTCGGCGCCGGTCTGGTGCTTCACCTCGTCCCGCGCCGCGGTGATCACGGCGCGCGAATCGGGCAGCGACTCCCGTAACCGCAGCGGCATCGCCGACTTCGTCAACCGGCGCGAAGCGGTCAGCACGGTCTCCTCGCCGAACTGCTCGATGGCCGCCGCCACCGCCGGCTCGGCGCCGTACATGGCGGTCGTCGTCACCAGCAATTGCGCCATATCGGATTGCAGCTGCACATCCGAGGCTCCGTACTCGGCGTTGCCCAACCCGCCGAACACCACCGTGCGGTCGTCGACGGTGATCTCGGAGGCGCGTAGGTCGCCGTGCGAGATCTGGTGGTGGTGCAGCGCGTTGAGCGCCTGCCATACGTCGGCGACCGGCGTCTCGTTGGTCAGTGGCACGCCGCACGCCGGGGTGTGCGCGAACATCGTCCAGCCGCGGTCGAGCGCCGCGAGCGCCACGGTCCGGGTGTTCGCGAGCTCGAGGTCGCCGACCGCGATGGTCATGAGCGCGCGGTGCTCGACGGCGCGGCGCATCGAGGTCTGCAGGGGAGCGGTCTCGTCGTTGCGCAGCGTGATCTTGCGCCAAAGTTGGCTCATGGCGCCGCCCACGCGTTGGTTCGGTCCGTACAGCTCGACGACGGCGCGGGTGCCGTCGGCCGAATCGGCGCTGAGGACCAGCGGCCCGGTGCCGGCCGGCCGGATGACCGTCAGCGCCGACACCTCGAACTGGCGGCGGGCCAGGGCCTGCACCCCGCCGGCCAGTGGAACTTCCAGCGCCGGGGTGCCGCTGACCAGAACCACCAGCGCGCCGACGAACCACCCGACGGCCAGGCCGAGCAGCGATCGCGCCGGCACGATGGCGCTGACCACCAGGTGGATCGGCACGAACGCCAGCAGCAGCGTCCACCACCAGCGGCGCAGCCGGGCCGGCTGCCAGGGACCCGACACCGTCAGTACGGCGGCCAGCAGTGCGATCCAGCGCGGGTCGTCGAGGAACTGGGAGAAGACGGTGTTGAGGCGGTCGGAGAGGTCGAAGTGCCAGTTCGGCGCGGCGATGCCGTTGGAGTTGATGGACAGCGACAGCACCGCGATCAGCCCGGCGGCGGCATACGGACCCAGCAGCTTCCACTGCTTCGTCACCAGCAGGCTGAGCAGGATGACGAACGGCAGCGCCAGGATCGCGATGGCATAGGCGATGTAGACCAGGTTCGACTGCGTCGGCGTGAGGACCCCGACGATGCGCGACACCGACCGTTCCAACCGGACCCAGTCGTTGCGGGTGATCAGCGAGCTGGTGACGACGGTGACGAGGAAGGCCGACGCCGCCACCAATCGCAGGATGTCGTTGGTCCTGCGGGTGATCGGTTGCAGCAGGCTGCCCGAGACCGCGACCTCGCGTCCGTCAACCCGCATCAGCCCAGAATCCCAAGTACCGGGCCAGTTGGTGAAATTGGCACGCCGTTATCCGGCCAGCGCGGCACGGAGAAAGTCCCCGCTGACGGCCACCGCGGGCGCCGACGAATCTCCGCCGACCACCAGCGTCGCGAATGCGAGGTCCCCATCGATCCCCGCGAACCAGCCGTGCGAGTGGGTGTTGTCGCCGAATTCGGCGGTCCCGGTCTTGCCGCCCAGCCCGTCGATGTCCTTGAGCGCGGTCGCGGTGCCCTCGGTGACGGTCAGCCGCATCATGGCGCGCAGGGCGTCGGCGGTCGGCTTGTCGACCGGCGCCGACGGAGTGCTGGCCGTGGTCTGCTCGCCGGGCAGCAGCGTGGGCGTGATGGTCGAGCCGTGCGCCAGGCTGGCCTCAGCGACCGCCAACCCGAACGGGCTGACGGTGACGGTGCCCTGGCCGATGCCGTTCTCGACGCGCTGGGCGGGCGTGTCGGCATTGGGCACCTTGCCGGTCACCGTCGTGATGCCGGGGACGACGAAGTCGACGCCGATACCGAGGGTCTTGGCGGTGTTGGGCAGCGCGTCGGCGGGCAGTTTGTCGGCGAGCGCGCCCATGGTGGTGTTGCACGAGTGCGCGAAGGCCTGCGCCAGCGGGACGGTGCCGAGGTCGAACTTGTCCTCGTTGGGGATGGTCCGGTTCTCGATGGTCACGGTGCCCGGGCAGGGCTCGGGGGTGTCGGCGGTCGCGAGCCCTTTCTCGAGGGCGGCCGCGGTGGTGACGGTCTTGAACGTCGACCCCGGCGGGTACAGGCCGGTGAAGGCGATGGGCCCCTGCGCGTTGGCGGCGTCGTTCTGGGCCGCGGCGAGGATCGCGCCGGTGCTGGGTGCGATGGCGACGAGGACTGTCGGGCGGGGATCGATGGTCACCGCATGCTGTGCGAGGAGCTGCAGGCGCGGGTCCAGGGTGGTGCGGACGGGTTTGGTGTCGGCGGGGCCGTTGTTCGCGAGTTCGTCGGTGGGCTGGCCCTGATCGTCGACCAGGTCGACCGACCAGCCGGCGGTCGCGTCGATGGTCTTCTGCCAGACCTCGGGCAGTCCGCTGATGGCGGGCGAGTGCAGGTTCGGGTCGGCGGTCAGCAGCGCGCCCTGCTTGGTGACGGTGACGCCGGGGATCTGGGTGAGCTCGTCGGCGACCTGGGCGAGGTCGGCCTCGCGGAGCTTGATTACGGTGACGCGGTCGTCCTGATTCCCGTTGAACTCGCCTGCGATCGACTCGGCGGTGATGGTGCCGTCGAACCGGGCAACCACCGGAGCCAGTGCCGCGGCGGAGTCGCGGTGGTCGCGGCTGAGGGTGATGACGCCGACGGTCTGCCAGTTGAGCAGCGGTTGGCCGTTGCGGTCGACGACGGGCGTCAGCAGCGCTTTGTCTTCGCTGAACTGGAATGTGCCGCCCTGCCGGAGTTTGGCGTGCAAAAGTGCGGGGGCCCAGCGGATTTTCCAGTCCTCGCCGACCTTCGTGGCGATTGCCGTTGTGTCGTAACGGAATTCGCGGCCCGGTCCGAAGGACCAGGTGTAGGCGAGCTTGGCGGTCGACTTGTTGTCGCCCTCGCCGGCAGTGGCCTTGACGTCGAGCGTGGCGTTTTTGCCCATGCCATCGAACATCGACTTGATGGCGGGTTCGGATGCGGCGGCGTCGGTGGTGTCCTTGGCCGCGGCGCTGGAGTCCTTGCGGTGCAACGCATCAGCAAACGCGTTGAAGGCGTCCTCGGGCTCGGGGCTGTCGAACATCGAGCATCCGGTGGTGCCGAGGAGCAGCGTGCAGGTCAGTAGCAGCGCAATACGTTTCGTCATGACCCTTCGAGCCAACCATGAGTGGCTATGAATTCGGGATTTGAAACGCTGGCGCGGGGCAGTATCGCGTAGTGTCCGGGACGGCGGTTATTCCGCTACGCAGCGGAGCGTATTGAGTGAATGAGGTCTGACATGAGTGGTGTGGTGGTTACCGGCGGCGCATCGGGTATCGGCCTGGCGTCGGCCAAGGCGCTGATCGCCGACGGTCGTGCGGTATCGCTGTTCGACATTTCACCGCAGGTGGTGGCGGTGGCTGAATCTCTTGGGGCGCACGGCGTCGTCGTCGACGTGAGTGACACCGACTCCATGGCCGCCGCTGTCGGGCAGGCTGCCGCGGCGATGGACGGCATCGACGGCCTGGTTCACGCCGCGGGGCGTGTCCTGCCCGAACCGGTTGGGATGTTCACCGTGGAATCCTGGGACGCCGTCGTCGACGTGAATCTGCGCGCACAGGCGCTGCTGTCCCAGCTGCTGCTGCCGCACTTCGAGAAGGCGCTGGCCACCGGTGCTTCGCCGGCGATCGTGGGGATTTCGAGCATCGAGGGACTGGTCGGCAATCCGTTCATTCCGGCGTACTGCGCGTCCAAGGCCGGGTTGTTGGGGCTGACCCGGTCGATGGCAGGCCAGTTGGGGCCGTTGGGAATTCGCGTCAATGCCGTGTGTCCGGGCTTCATCGAAACCCCGATGCTGGCCGACGCGCTGACGGTCCCTGAGGTCAAAACCGCATTTGTGTCGGCGGCGCCGCTGGGCAGGCTGGGGCAGCCCGAAGAGATCGGCGCGGCGGTCGCATTTCTCATGTCGGCCAAGGCGTCGTTCATCACCGGAACACAGATCGTGGTCGACGGGGGAGTGACCTCGCGGCACGCCTAGCGGCGTTTGGCTGCCTCCCGTCGACGGCAAAGCCTCATTGCGACTGCAGGTCGATGTGTCCGCCGTCAGCGGTATACCCCTCGACCGCCCGCAGCACGTAGCCGTCGCCGATGGTGTCGGTCCGGTAGAACCTCTCGAACATCTCGGCTGCTTCCTGTGCGGTGAAGACCTCATGGCGGGTGACGGTTTCGACACTGCGCGGGAGCACGATGTCGACATCGAGTGCTGCGGGGTCGGAGTATGGGTGGCCGACGACCGAACGCACTGATACTGCACCGATCTCGGCGCCGCCAGGCTGGCAATATTCGATCTTCATCGCGTCGGCGGTGCCGGCGGCCTGCACGTACCGAGACGTCGAGAAGTCCGCCGGCACGCCGGTGGGCGGCCGTGCGCTAAGGACCACCGCCCATGGATCGGAGCCATTCATGCTCGACAAGTGGTGACTGATTCTGCCCCGATGATGCCCGCGGACCAGATCGCTGGAGATGGTGCGCTGCGACTCGCACACGACCTGGTAGTCGTGGGTAGGTGTGAGGCTGTCGGTGAACGCCGCATATGCCTCCGGGCCTTCCGCGTAGGCAGCCAGGTATTTGAGGACATCGACCGTCGAGGACATTCCGCCACTTTCGCCGCGGGTGATCGCCTCGTCAGCGATCTGTGCCGCATCGTCGCCGCGGCCGGCCGCGATCAGTGCGGTCACCGTACGTGTGAGGGCTCGGTTCGGGGCGATACCGTCGCCCTGGGCCAATGCCGATGCATAGTCCGCCGGCGAAGGATGCGCGGCAATGAACTCGGAGCGGAGGCGGTCGAACTCTTCGAGCACCGGATCCCAATCCGGTTGTTGGTCGGCAGGGACGTCGCGCGAGCCCTGCCCAATGCGCAGCGGCTGCACCCTGAAGGCCCCATTGATGCGGCGGTTGATCCGCATCCGCGGACCCATCGGGACGTCGGGAAGGAATGCTGCCCAGAGGATTTCGTCGACCGCCAGCGGCTTGATCGCGACCGTCCAGGTAATCCGCACCATGCTGAGGTCTTTGTCGGGATGGAAGACCTGCGGGTAGAACAGTTCGGTGATGTAGACGTCGTCGACGACGAATCCTGCTGCGCTGACGAATCGCATCCCGCGAGCGCGGCACGCCGGCGCCAGCGCGTCGTCCCACGCTTTCTTGACCGCTGATCGTTTTGCCACGGGTTCCCTCGTGTTTGCGTCAGTTCAGTGTTGGTGGTGGCTTGGTCCCGGAAGTTGCATCCGATGCGCTCTTCAGGCTCTGCCGGGGCCGATGTACTGGTACCACCACTGTGCGTATGCCTGCGCTTGCTGCACGTCGGAGTTGAGCTTCTTGCGGGCGATCAGATTACTGCTGATCGCAATCCAATTCATCATCAGGATCGACAGGAGGCTCCACCAGCCGAAGGCCACATTGTGGATCTGCGCGCTGCGCAAGGCCGCCTGGCATTGGGCGTACGTGCCGGTGATCACGTGGCGCTGATTGAACCAGAAGACCAACGCCCCGGTGTGCCGCATGGCGGTCACTTGGAAGATCGGGACCTGCTGCGGAGGTGGATACGCGTGTTGCGGCTGTGGCTGCTGCTGATAGTGGCTCGGCCCGGCGCTTGCTGGCTGCGCCTGACTGTGCGACGACCCGAAAGGACCTGCCACGAAATTCCCCCGTTGCGATGAAGTAGTGCCCCCGCAGCAGAGTTTATCGGGGATATCGACGGGTTTCCGACAGCAAATCTCGGCAGGTGTACAGGGCTTCCGGGGTGGTCAGGGCGTCGAAGACCGTCATCCATATTGACGGTATTGGGTCGGTGTGATTCCCACCCGGTCTTTGAACGTGGTGGCGAAGTGGCTGGGTGTCGAGAATCCAAGGGCTGCACTGATTTCGGTGACCGTCAGGGTGGTGGTGGTGGTTAGTAGTTTCTTGGCTCGCGAAATGCGTTGAGTGATGAGGTATTGGTGCGGGGTGGTGTGGAAGGCGTCGCTGAAAGCTGTGGTGAACCGGTTGATCGGCATATTGACGAGCTGCGCCAGCGCCTGAAGGCTGAGAGTGGAGTCGAGGCTGTCGTTGAGGTATTCGCGCAGCGCGGTGACTGCTGCCTGGTCTAGTTCCCTGGGGGAGTCGGTGATTTGGACCGCAGGGGAGGCAGTGTATTGGTCCCGCAGGTGTAACCGCACTGTCTCAGTTAATGATTCGTGCAACAACCGGGCAGCCACGTCGGTCCGACCACTCACCTCATGGATGCGCTGAACGAGCGCATAGAGGAGTGGATCGGGCCCGACGGTCGGCTGCAAAGGACTGGGTCCCAAGGCGGACGTCGGAACGGTCAACTGGCAATAGTGTGCTTCGGAGTTGCCGCGGGCCAGTGCGGCGCCGCGTCGTTCGGCAGGCAAAACCCATGTGCTGCCGGCGGTCGGCGTCTCGACGCTGCGCCCGCCCATGTCCTCGACCTCGTACTCCTTGGCGAGGACATGCCCATGGCGGTAAACCATGACCACGTGGTGCGGCTGATGAAATTCGCAGTCAGCTGACCCACTCAGATGCTGACTGACAAACGCGAATTCAACACTCGCCACGGATCAAGCCTCCCAGACCCACGTGTATTGCGATAGCTGGAACTTCGCGATCGCGGGTGTCCATCGATCTAGGACACCGTCCCAAACGCAGCCAACCTAGCGATGGGTCGGCAACCAGGTCAAAACCACGTCATGGAGGGCACCACGCGCCGTCCGGCGGTGACACGTCCGGCCGATCTGTCGGCCGTGTGCATTTCGCAACCCAGTGAGAATTCGAAGGCGATGCATGCGGTTGGCCGCATAGCTTTCAGCGCTGTGGTCGTCGGGGGGTGCGCTGGGTTGCCTGCAGTGAGGATTGCCGGTACTACCTGCGCTGACCAGCGGTGACTCGTTCGTTCAGTTTGAATTCGCAACGTAAGGAGCATGCATTGAAGGCTGTCGTGATGACCGGTGAGAACCAGCCGTGGGTGGTTCGAGACGTTCCGACACCTGAAGCGGAACCCGGCCAGATCCTGGTGCAGGTGCACGCATCAGGGATGTGCTTCACCGACGCCTGGGCGACGCAGGGTTTCGGCGGCGATATCTACCCTCAAACGCCCGGGCACGAAATTGTCGGCGAGGTTGTTGCGGTGGGCGCCGGCGTGCGAACACGGCAGATCGGCGACCGCGTCGGTGCCACCTGGGTTCAGTCAGCGTGCGGCCGCTGCGAGTATTGCCTCGAATGCCGGCCGCTGACCGGACAGACTGCAATGAACTGTGCAGCCCCGCGTACGTCGGGCTTCTCCGCCCAGGGCGGTCACGCCGAATACGTGGCGCTATCTGCTGAGGGAACCGTGCTGCTGCCCGACGGGCTGTCGTACGAAGCTGCAGCGCCCATGATGTGTGCTGGGTACACAACATGGAGCGGGCTGCGCGACGCCGCGCCACAACCGCACGAGCGCATCGCCGTGGTCGGCATCGGGGGCCTGGGACATGTTGCGCTGCAACTGGCCAAAGCCAGCGGGTTCGAAACCATCGCTGTCACACACTCTGCCGACAAACACGATCTGGCCGTGCAGCTGGGTGCCGACGACGTCGTGGCGAACGGAACAGAACTGCGTGCCCGCGGCGGTGCGGACATCTTGTTGGTCACGACCAATTCCTTTGCTGCCGCCCAAGATGCGATGACGGGCCTGCGCGTGGATGGGCGGGTCGTGCTGAGTGGGTTGGATTTCAACCACCCGTTCAGCATCTCCTCGCAGGGGGTGCCCTTCCACATGATGCGACAGCGAGTCATCGGGTCCACTCACGGTGGTTTGCACATGCTCAGTGAAGTCCTGAAACTCGCCGCGACTGGCAAAGTCAAACCCATCGTGGAGACCTTCACTCTCGATGAAGCGACCCACGCATACGACCGCCTCGTCTCTGGGGACATGCGCTTCCGTGGCGTATTCACACCCTCACGGAGCTGACTGGGCCTGATCCGATGGTGCCGGTTGCAGCAATCCGGGCGCGTCGGCTCTACCTAAGGTGTGTGCGATCCGGAGCTGTCATCAAGCGTTGACAGTGTCAGCGCATGATGACAGCTCCCAGCGCGAAGTGGTGGGGAGAGCGCGGCCAGTGTGATGGCTTCATCGGCGCGTCACTGCTGCCACCGATGAAGCCACCCCTCGACACTGGTTTTCTGACAGGGCTACTTGCCGCCGCCGTGGTCCCCGCCACCGCCGTGGGTTCCGGTGCTGCCGTGCCCATCGCCGGTTCCGTGACTGCTCGACCCCGCCTTGCCCGACGAGTGCTTCGATCCGTCACTGCCATGAGAGCCGTTGCCGCTCTTGCTCTCTCCGGCTCCGGCTTGCCGGAGCCGGCATCGGTCTGACCGTTGCCGGTCTGCTCCGAGTCGGTGGACTTGCTGTGCTTGCCGCCCGGCTTCAGTCCGGTCTTGAATGGGCCGGTCTTGTCGGTACCGGACTTATCGGAGCCCGTCTGGTCCGACTTCTTGTCCGAACCGGTCTTGTCCGACTTCGAGCCGGCAGCAGTGTTGGGTGTTGCCGCCGCCGCGGTGGGCTTGCTGACCTTGACCAGGTTGGTCTGCACCTTGGGCACACTCGTGGCCGCGAGCGGTGCCGCTGCCGCTGGGACGAGGCCACCGAGACTCGCGACGAATTGTCCTGCCTGCGAGACGATTCCGCTCACTGTGTTGGTGAGGGCAAACCGCAGCGCGTTCGGCAGGTTGGTGGTGAGCAGCCCGAGCAGCGCCTGTGGGGCGAGGGTGTAGGGCAGGCCCGCCACCAGTGGCACGACCACTGGCACCGCGACGGCCAACGGCAGGTTCACTGCGTACGCGACGTCGTTCGCCACCATCGACACTGCAGACGACACCACATTGCCCAGGCCGCCGACCACGTCCTGTGGTGCGGGGACCGAGGGACTGATGGAAGGCGTCACCGCAGCCGAGTTGGTCTGCAACTTCGATGTGTTCGCAGCTAGCGGCGACGCTGCCGCTGGCAGCAGGCCCGCGAGGCTGGACAGGAATTGCGCTGTGGTGCTGACGATTCCGTAGAGGCCGTTGTTGATGGAGTACTGAATGACGGGAATCGCGTAGCTGGTGAAAAAGTTCACGAGCAGGTCGGGGTGGAACAGCAGTGCCGGCCCATCTGTGAGCAGTGGCCAGCCCACCCCGACGCCAATGTTCAAGGCCGTGTTCAACAGGTAGGCCCCGTCGGTCCACGCCGTGCCCACGGCACCGGTCAGCACGCCGCCCAGGCCGCCAACCAGGTCCAGTGGTGTGGCAGCTGCGGGTGTGGCGGTCGGCGCCAACGCGACGTTGGTCGCCGCGTTCGGCGTCGGATTGCCGGGAAAGTGCAGCCGTAGCGCCAGCGGGTCCTTGATCAACGCGATCGGGTCCGAACTCGCTGTCAGCTTGACCTGCGTCGTGATCGCTGGCAGCTGAGCGGCCATGTTCTTGGTCTGCGGGCTGGCCCCGGCGAAGCTCGCGCTTACCGCGGTGGCACTAGCCACGAAAGCCGCCATCATTTTCTGTGTGTTTGCTGTGGGCTGTTTAGCGTGTGTAGCCGTCATGATCTGATCCCCACTCCCGTGATCGGAAATGCCGGTGGCCACAACACTATTCGCAACAGACGCGCCAACCCCGCCCCATGCACCATGGTCGCCAGCGATTGAACCCCAGGTACAAAATACCCACAGTATGTTTGCTAGGTCAAGATCTAATTAGCTAGTTCAATTAGCTGCTCAGGAGTGTGTCAAGCGGCAGGGTGAGTCAACGGGCCTTCTTGGCAACCTTCTTCGCAGCTTTCTTGGCGGGACTGCCGGGCGGCGGGGGCGGATTCTTCGGAGCGTCGGACCCCGGCAGATCGTCCTGCCCCAGATATTTGAGGTGCAGGGACCGCAGGAAGTTCTTGTCTTCATAGATCGGCATCAAGTCCTTGGTGCCGTCGTAAACCTTTGTCAGCCAGGGGGAGTCCTTGGGCGCGCCGGATAGCTTCCATGCGGCGGACCAGAGGGCGCCAAGCGTCACCGCGCCCGCCGCGATGACTTCGATGGTCCGGTCTCCACACTTCGCCCAGAGTGCGTTCAACACCGCTGGGTTGCTGGTGTCGTGGGTAGCTCCAGGATGGACGTGGTTGTAGGTCTGGCAGATCGTCTGAGGCGGCAGTGTGGTCTGCGCGAAAATCATCAAATCCATGGTGGCCTTGGCTGCGTCGCGCGGACTGTGGATCGCGCGTGGAGTGAACTTCAGGTTCTTGATGACGTTGCCGATCTCATTCGCGATGTCGTCGGCATGAGCGTCCACCATGTTGTCCTCGTAGGTGGCATGCACGCCGGTCGACGCTCCGTTCAATCCGTCGGAATGCTGCGAGGAATGCAAGGGCTGGCACGCGTCGCCCACATAGTGCGCCAGGCAGCCGGCCGCAGCGAGAAAACTGGCGCCGTCACCGTTCTTCGCGAATTTCACCATCTGAGCGACGATCTGCCAGACCCGGAACGGCAGCGCCCCTTGGTTATTGGAATGCGCCGTCGACGCGCTGGGCACCGGCGCGTCTTGGTAGAAGCTCAGCCAGTTGCTGTAGTTCAGCGAGTCCTCGTCGGCCGCATAGCTCGCCATCAATGAGTTGCCGTCGGCTCCGGGGAGGTCGACATCGGCATAGTGGTTCCAATTCTCCATCGCCCGTGCGACTTCGGGCTTGGCCCGGTTGATGTTCGTCTTCCATACCACGTCCGGGACATCGCTGAGCGGGACGAACTTCGTGGCCTGCAGATGCGTCGCGAGTTTGAGTTGGTCGTCGCTACGGAAACTGAGGTTGTTGATGTTGGCCGTGAAGAACTTCCGCAACGCCGGGTTTCCGACCAGGAAGCAGGCCTGTTGACCAATCTTGAAGTGCCCCACCGGCCCCCAGTACTGGATGCGTTGCGCGGTGGGTCCGGCGACCAGGTCGAGATTGAGCTCCCGCAGGATCACCGCCATGGACGTCGCCAGCGAGAACTGGAGGAAGTCGCCGGCGGCTGGATCGCCGCCGATCCGCTGACCACCCCACTCCAGCCCGAACGGCGAGCGCACGCCAGGCTCCACGACTCCGTCGAGGCACCAAAGCGACCCCGAATCACCGGGCTGTGTGACCAGCGGGCCCGAGTCGTCGGATCGCGCACCGATGACGAAGTCGGCGATGTAGTCGCGCCCGCCGATTGACTTGTATCGGTAGAAGAGGGCCTTGATCTCTCCTCGCATTTCTCCGCTCGCGGCGCCCTGTCCGACCACCGGTCGCCCGATCCACGAGAGCGCGGCGGTGCTCGCGCTGAAGTCCGTCACGTCGCCGATCGGCTGAGTGAGGGCGTCTGCTTCCCAAGTGCCGGCATCGTCGAGCCGGACGATCGCGGCATCGATGTTCACGACAGCGTCCCGGCCCGGCAGGCTCGGGTAGATGTCCGAGAAGGTGCGCTCCGCCAGGTGCGGCGCACCCAGGGTGCTTCCGATGGTGACAGGAGCACCGCACAGCAAGGCGCGCACGGGTCGCCCCACCACCCCGGCAAGGTGCGTATTGGTGAGGACGTAGACGTCGCTGCCATCCGAAACCAGGCAGGCGGCGGTGCCCATGCGCCGCATGCCCTGTGCGTCCACGTAGATGGGTGAGCCGACGCCGAGCGATTCAGCCGCGAGTCGACTCGGGTCGAGCTCGGGGGATGGAAGAGCGGTGGATTCGGCGAGGACCACACACACCGGAACGATGCGCCCATCTGGCAGGTAAATGAACGGGGGCACCACATCCTCGGGATGATCGATCAGATCGTCGAGGGTCTGCCACCGCTTCACGAACACCAGGACGCATGGCCACGACCAATCCCGAGTTGTGGAGTTGAGGAGGGTGCGCTCTGGCGCTTTTCGCGCGCGAGCATCGAGCGGACCGCAGCTCGTTTCATGTACATCAGGGTCGGTGTCACGAATCAGGTAGCGCCCGATCGCGGTGGAGAAGACGTTCGGTTTGTGTGCGAGGTGTACGTGAAACTGGTCGCGGGCATCCAGCAGATCGCGGATACCGAGCGACTGAAAGTCACTGGCGGTCAGCCGCTCGCGTTCTGATGACGCGGCATGTGTGGCGTGACTCATGGGCTTGTCTCCCGCGACGCTCGGCGCTGATCAGATGGTGGCCGTAATCAGGATGCGCCTTCCGGGGTAATCAGGACTGAGTAGATCGCTACCTGTTTTCTATCCCGACACCGCGGCGTAATGCGATGTCTCCGCGCGCCGATGCGGCAGCGCCACCGGGCCGGCTGGGGCAACCCGACGAGATCGGGGCGGCCGTCGCGTTCCTCGTGTCGCCGAAGGCGTCATTCACCTGGACGCCGATCGTGGTTGACGGGGGAGTGACGTCCCGGCAGGCTCAGGGGCCGCGCGGCAATCACCGGACCGTTGATTCAACTATTTACCTGCAAATTGCGGCTCGAATACTCCGCTGGCATCATTTATCGATTGCACATGAGATCAACGTACGCAGTCTTATACCGAATGAGATTGCCGACGTTCCCAGTTGGGCCGCGCTGTATCCAGGAGTGCTTGACAGCAGTGCCCTCCCGCACCGCGATGACCGTACATTGCTCGATGGGTGCGTTACCGACCTTGTTGAGGATCGGCCGAAGTCCTCGTGCTTCCAGATCACTGATCGTGGCCTGGGCCGATGCCTGTACCTCGGGCGCAGCCAGCGCCGGCGCCGCCGAGCCCACAGTCAACACGATCGCTACGGACGCAACCACGACGCTCTTGGTAATACCGCCGCCCAACACTTCAATTTCCTTTCCAGCATTCAAAACCGTTTATCTGCCTTTATCTCAAATTCAATTCTAGCCAGGATCGAACGCGCGTCGAGGTACTCATACGCGACGCATAATGTTCGCCATGTCAATTTCAGAATTGATTCATAGATATTTCAGACATTGCCAGGTGCGGTTGGCGGTCGCGATTCGGGTCAGTGCGCTGGTGCGCCAATGAGTGCGCGGAGGAATGCGACGGTCTCGAGTTCGCGGTTGGTGGACTCGTCGTCGCTCGTGCCGTACATGCGGTTCGCAGACAGCTTGACGATGACGGTCTTCTTGATCGGGTCGATGTAGACGAATTGGTTGTACACGCCGATTGCGCTGAACTCGCCGGAATCCCCGGCAGGCAGCCACCATTGGTACCCGTAACCCAAGTCGAGCGGATGGCTGCCGATGATCGGACGTCCCGGCTGAAGGTGTTCGGCATCGGCCGTCAGTGACGCCTCCACCCATGACGCGGGAATTACCTGCTGACCTCGCCATCGGCCGCCATTGCGATACAGCTCACCGAATTTCGCGTAGTCCCGCGCGGTCATGACGAGGCCTGCGAATGCCACCTCCATGCCCGTCGAGTCGACCAACCAGTATGAGGGCGAGCTGATTCCGAGCGGCTCGACGAGCTTCTCCTGCATGTAGTCGGTGATCGAACGGCCGGTCGCACTGACTACCAGCGCTCCGAGCGCCTGGGTATCGCCGGAGTTGTAGCGACAGATGTTCCCGGGTTCGTTGTCGCGCACCATGGTTGCGACGAATTCCTCGAGCGTTCCGCCATCGCCCATCGCGGCGGCCAACCGGAAGATGTCAGACTCTGCATCGTTGTAGTCTTCGTTCCACCTTGCGCCCGAAGACATCTGAAGCACGTCCTTGATCGAGACGCCGTCGTACGCAGAGCCGGGCGTCACGCGGATGTAGTCACCGATGGGTCGATCGATACTCGAGATGTGGCCGTCCTCAACCGCAATCCCGACGAGGGCCGAGATGACGCTCTTGGCCACAGACATCGAAATCCACGGGACGTTTGGTCCACCGGTCAGTCCGTACCACTCATAGGCGATGGCGCCGTCGCGAAGGACCAACAGCGCAGCTGTGTCCGTTTGGGTAAGGAAGTCCTGTACCGACCGACGTTCTCCGTTGAGCACATACCACTCTGGAAGCTCGATCGGATCCGTTGCCGGCCAATCGTATGGAGCCGATGACGGCGACATCTTGCTGGTGGGAAGTAGTTCGGGCACCCGTGAAAAGTTGTCGTGCTGCGGAATTCCGGTGAACAAGCCCAGCTCAACGAACGAGGACGGAGTGTGGTCGGCCATGTCAACCTCTCATTTGGCGTCGGTGGGACTAACATAGCCGTACCAACTGGTTAGGACAACCATTCGGTACGGCTATCTGGAAGCGAGGGCCCGACATGGAGGCGAACGAAGGTCGAGTGGACGGACGCACGCTCCGCTATCAGCACCGACGGCCTGAACTACTGGCTGCCGCCACCGAGTACGTGCTCGACAACGGAATCGGTGACTTGTCGCTGCGCGACATGGCCCGCGCACTGGGGGTAACGCACGCCACGTTGCTGCGACACTTCGCGTCGAAGGAGGATCTGCTGTTGCAGATCATCGCCAAGATCAGGTCGGACTTCGCCGATCAGCTTTCACGCGATGACCAGCTGCGTCCCGGCCGTCCGGCCTCGCAGCTATTGCGCACGACGTGGAAACGGCTGTGCGACCCGGCCGAGCAGCGGCAGTTCGCCCTGCTCTTCGAGGTCGTGGGTCGCGCAGTTCGAGATGGCGGCCGCCTAGCCGAATTGGCGCAGGCGAGCATCCACGATTGGCTCAACGTCATTTCGGCACAGCTGCTGCGAATCGGCTATTCGCCCAAAGATGCCGACACCCTCGCGACCGTGTTGTTGGCGCAGGTGCGTGGCCTGCAGATCGATCTGCTGCTAACCGGCGACCGGCGCCGTGTGAATCGGGCGATCGAGACGCTGATCGAAATGATTGACCGGCGTGCAGCAGAAGATCAGCCGCAATGAACGCTGACGAACTCCTGCCGCCCGGGCGTTGGGCGCGTGTGAGAATCGGGGCATGGGGAGTACAGGGGGACGTAGCCCGATCGGCCGAGTGATCGGGACGCTGTTCGGGTTCGGGATGTTGGCACTGGCGGTGGTGATCTTCCTCGGGTCCAAGGATGACCCGGCCGAGTTGATCAGATCAGGTGACGTGGTGACGCCCACCGCGCGTGTTCACGTCGTGTATCTCGACCGATCACAATCGAATATTCGTTGCACGGCAACGACATCTGATGGGAAGACGCAGGCGTTGGCGCCCTTCACTGGGGCCCACGACGAGAAGAAATTCGGTGGGAAGCGGCGCCTGCTGTTCTCCAGGGGCAAGTATTACCGGGCCGTCGGGGAGCTGCCGCTCGACCGCGGGCCGGTGACCGTGCGGTGTCCCGGCGCGAGCCGGATTTGGGTGAGTGCGCCGTCCAAGGGCTGGTCGTGGCCCATCGTCGTCTTCGTCGTGCTCGGGGTGGCGTGCCTCGTGGTGTTCGTCGTTGTGACGTTGCGCCGACGGGGCAGTCGGAACGGCGGAGGGCAGAGCGGCGGGCCAGGGCCGACGTATCCCATGCCGCCGCAACAGGGTTACCCCGGCTACCCACAGCAGGGCTATCCGGGTTACCCGGCGCCCGGGTACCCGGGCTATCCACCGCCGGGATATCCCAACCAGGGTTACCCGCCGAACCCCAACTACCCGAACTATCCGGGCTAGTTGTCGTTCAGAGGCGTCGGGATCAGGACTCGCGTGAACCGGCGAACGATGTTGCGCGGCTGGGCAATTCCACAGTGAAGGTCGCGCCCGTGCCGACGCCGGCACTGGTCACGGTGATGCGGCCATGGTGGGCATCGACCAGCGCCTTGGCGATCGCCAGCCCGATGCCCGAGCCGCCATGCGCCCGGTCGCGCGCCGAGTCGGCCCGGTAGAACCGCTCGAACAGCCGAGGCAGATGCTCGGCGGCGATGCCGTCGCCGTCGTCGCAGACCTTGATCTGCACCGATCCGCCAACCGATGTTGCCGTCACCCGCACCGTGCCGCCGGCTTGAGTGTGTCGCAACGCGTTGGTCAGCAGATTGGCCAGCACCTGGTCGAGCCGCTGCGGGTCGGCCCACAGGTCCGGCAAGCGCGGAGCGATATCCGACGTCAGTGCAACGCCTTTGGCGCGATACGGCGCTGCGAAAGCGTCGACGGCAGCGGAGATCACCGTCGCCGGGGCGACGGACTCGGTGTCGACGAGCGCCATGTCGCGTTCGGCATCGGACAGGGCCCGCACGTCGGAGCTGAGTCGGGTGAGCCGTCGGGTCTGGTCGCGCAGCACGCCGATGGTGGTCGCGTCGAGAGGATGGATGCCGTCTTCGATCGACTCGAGATAGGCGTCGATGACGGAGACCGGCGTGCGGAGCTCATGGGCGAGATCGGCCAGCAGCTGGCGACGGGTCGTCTCGACGGAGCCCAGCTGCTCGGCCATCGTGTTGAAAGCGTCTGCGATGGCGTCGAATTCAGTGCCCAGATGTGGCGGGGAGACTCGGATGTCGTAGTTCCCGTCGGCCACGGCGGTCGCAGCGGCGGCGAGCTCGGCGGTCGAGCGGTGCATTCGTCGGCTCAGATACCAGCTCAGCGCCAGCGCGGTGGTCGCGGCCACCGCCAGTGACATGCCCACCGAGACGGCGGTCGCCTGCCGGAACACATGCTCGTAGGGGTGCGGGCCAGTGCGGCCGGGAACCAGCACGTCCTGCATCACCTGCCGGAACATCGGCGGGCCGATGATCAGGGCGACGGTGGTCGTGGTGGCGATCGCCGCGACAACCACCACCGCGTTGGTGACGAGCAGGCGGCTCCGGATTCCGTGCTTGCTGCGCGGATGGTTCTGGGCCATCAGCCTTCTCCCATTCGATAACCGACGCCGCGCACCGTGGTGACATAGCGCGGCTCGACCGAGTTGTCGCCGAGCTTGCGCCGCAGATGCCCGACGTGGACGTCGACGACGTTGTCGTTGCCGAACCACGACTCGCCCCACACTGCTTCCAACAGTTGGTGCCGCGTCCACACTTGACGTGGACGTGACGACAGGGCCGCCAGCACATCGAACTCGGTGCGGGTCAGCATGATTGGCGCGCCACCGAGCAAGGTCTGGCGGCTGTCGGTGTCGATGTGCAGATCCCCGAAGACGCGGGGCGGTGTTCCCGTCGCCGGGACGGGATCGGGAGTACGCCTCGGTCGTCGCAACATGGTGCGGATCCGTGCCACCAGTTCGCGGGGACTGAAGGGTTTGGTGACGTAGTCGTCCGCGCCGACCGACAGTCCGACGATGGTGTCGATCTCGGTATCGCGGGCCGTCAGCATGACCACGTACGCGTCGGAGAACACCCGCAGCTGGCGGCACACCTCGAAGCCGTCGAGCCCGGGCAGGCCGATGTCGAGGATCACCACGTCGGGATCGAGTTCGCGGGCCGCGACCAGGGCCGACGGGCCGTCGGCGGCGACTCGCACCTCGAACTGCTCGCGCTTGAGATAGCTGGCCACGACGTCGGCCAGCGCCGTCTCGTCGTCGACGACCAGCGCGCGCAGACTCGGCGTGGGTTCGGTGCCGTTCACCTGCTCATGGTGCACCCGCGTGGCGGCCTGGTCGACCGGTTGGCCTGGTCGGCGGCGGGTTCTTTAACGAATCTTCATCGTTCCTCCGGGGAACCCTTGTCGGCCGATTCGAGGCTGGAAGCCGTCAGAACCTCAACTTGAAGGGAACCGAGATGACCAGCAAGATCGCACTGATCTCCACCGCCGCCGCAGCTCTGGCAGCCGCAGCCCTGACGGCCGCCGGCCCGGCGCAGGCCTCCAGCGTGTCCGGCAACAACGGCGCCGACGTCGTGTCCACACTGCGCAGCGAGGGTTACAACGTGCAGGTCGATGGCGCACCGAGCGCACCGCTGTCGGCGTGCACGGTGACCGACGTGCACGGCCTGCCGAATGCGGCGGACCCGACCCAGCGCGCTGACACCCGCATGATCAACAACGTCTACGTCGACGTGACCTGTGCGTCGGACTCCTGAGTGGGCGGCCCGCAGCGCGCCGGCCGGCGGCGGCATGGTTATGTGAGGGTGTGACCGAAGCGTCGTCGCTGCCGCTGGCCGGGATCACCGTCGTCGCGATGGAGCAGGCGGTGTCCGCGCCGATGTGCACGCGCGTCCTGGCCGACTTCGGCGCCCGGGTGATCAAGGTCGAGAATCCCCAGGGCGGCGACTTCGCCCGCGACTACGACGACGTGGTGCTGGGCCAGGCCGCACATTTCGTCTGGGCCAACCGGGGCAAGCAGTCGGTCACCCTGAACCTCAAGTCCGACAGAGGCATTGCGGTCCTGCACCAATTGCTCGATGGTGCTGACGCGTTCGTCTCCAACCTGGCGCCCGGCGCCACCGCGCGATTGGGTTTGTCCCCCGAGGAACTCGGCAAGCGGCACCCGCAGGTGATCCCCGTCGAAATCGACGGCTACGGCCCGGGTGGTCCCCTTTCCCAGAAACGCGCGTATGACCTTCTGGTGCAAGCGGAGTCGGGATCGTGCGCCGCCACCGGCTTTCCGGAGATGCCCGCCAAACCCGGTCCGCCCGTCGCCGACATCAGCACGGGCCTCTACTCGGCACTGTCGATCATGGCGCTGCTGTTGGGCCGCGCCCGTGGCGTATCGGTCGGCCCTGGACCGTCGGTCTCCGTCAGCCTGTTCGACACGATGACCGACATCATGGGTTACCCGCTGACCTACACCCAGCATTCCGGCGTGAACCAGCAGCCGCTCGGCATGGCGTCGCCGGCCGTTGCGCCGTACGGCGCGTTCGCGACCCGGGACGGGCAGACCGTGGTGCTCGGCACCACGAATGACAGGGAGTGGCAGCGGCTGGCACTGGAGATCATCGGCCGGCCCGACCTCGCCGCGGATCCCCGCTTCGCAAGCAACTCGGATCGCTGCGCGCACCGCGACGAGCTCCATTCAGCCATCGGATCCTGGTGCACAGAGCGCGATCTCGAGGATATTCAGCGGATCGCCGACCAGGCCGGGATCGGCAACTCGCGGTACAACCGGCCCAGTGAAGTCATCGCGCATCCGCACCTGCAGGCCCGTGATCGGTGGCGTCAGGTCAGCACCCCCAACGGCCCCATCGAGGCCTTGTTGCCGCCACCGGTGATCAGCGGACTCGAACTGAACATGGGTGCAATTCCAGGCCTCGGCGAGCACACAGATGTGATACTCGGCGAATTGGGTTACAGCGCTGAAGATATTGCCGGCCTACGAGCCGACGGTGCCATCGGAGATGTCTACGAAGCAGGGAGCGACCATGCGTGAAGTCGTCATTGTGGAGGCCGTGCGGACCGCCGTCGGTAAGCGCAACGGGGGACTGGCCGGCCAGCATGCCGCCGACCTGTCCGCGGTGGTGCTCAATGAACTGATGGAACGGTCCGGGGTGGCACCGGATCTCGTCGACGACGTCGTCTGGGGCTGCGTCTCGCAGGTCGGCGACCAGTCCAGCAATATCGCCCGCTGGTCGGTGCTGGCGGCCGGCTGGCCCGAGTCGATTCCGGGGACGACGGTCAACCGGGCCTGCGGATCATCCCAGCAGGCACTGGATTTTGCGGTACAGGCGGTGATGTCGGGACAGCAGGACATCGTGGTGGCCGGTGGCGTCGAGGTGATGAGCCGGGTGCCGCTCGGCGCGGCCCGTCAGACGGGGGAGCCGTACGGGCCGAAAGCGCTTGCCCGGTATGACGGTTTCAATTTCAATCAGGGCGTCTCGGCCGAGATGATCGCGAAGAAATGGGGACTGTCGCGGGCGCGACTGGACGAATACTCCGCGCGGTCGCATGAACTCGCCGCGGCCGCACAGGATTCGGGCGCGTTCGTCACGCAGATCGTTCCGGTGTTCACCGACGACGGCGGTGTGGTGCACGAGGATGAGGGCATCCGGCGAGGGACGACGGTCGAGAAACTGGGCGGTCTCAAGCCGGCGTTCCAGGACGACGGTGTGATCCACGCCGGCAACTCCTCGCAGATTTCCGACGGTGCGGCAGCGCTATTGGTGATGACGCTGGAGAACGCGCTGCAGCTCGACCTCACTCCGCTGGTGCGGTACGTCGGCGGCGCGGTGACGGGCGCCGATCCGGTGCTGATGCTGACCGGCCCGATCCCGGCGACGCAGAAAGTGCTGCGCAAGACGGGCGTACGCATCGACGAGATCGGGGCGTTCGAGGTGAACGAGGCGTTCGCCCCGGTACCGCTGGCCTGGCTGGCGGAGACCGGCGCATCGGAAGCGGCGCTGAATCCGCTGGGTGGCGCGATCGCGCTGGGGCACCCGCTCGGCGCGTCCGGCGCGGTGCTGATGACTCGCATGATCAATCACATGCGGGACAACGGGATTCGCTACGGCCTGCAGACCATGTGCGAGGGTGGCGGTACCGCCAACGCGACGCTGGTGGAGCTGGTCGCCTAGCCGGTTTCGGCGCGCGTGAGGTCCAGCGCGATGTCGACCAGCATGTCCTCCTGGCCACCGACGAGCCCGCGCCGCCCCGCTTCTTCCAACAGCGTCCGGGCGTCGACATCGAAACGCCCGGTGGTGATCTCGGCGTGCCGCAGGAAGCTCGAGTACACACCCGCATAGCCGAGCGTCAGGGTTTCCCGATCGACGCGGACGGGGCGTTCCTGCAGCGGCCGGACCAGATCGTCGGCGGCATCCTGCAGCGCATGCAGATCGCAGCCGTGCTCCCAGCCCAGTTTGGTGGCCGCGGCGATGAAAACTTCCAGCGGCGCGTTGCCGGCGCCGGCACCCATCCCGGCCAGCGAGGCGTCGACGCGGGTCGCACCGTGTTCGACGGCGGTCAACGAGTTGGCGACACCCAACGACAGATTGTGGTGGGCGTGGATGCCGATTTCTGTTGTGGGGTTGAGGGTTTGGCGTAGCGCGTCGACACGGTCGGCGACGTCCCGCATCGTCATGGCCCCACCGGAGTCGACGACGTAGACGCACGTCGCGCCGTAACTCTCCATCAACTTCGCCTGGCCGGCGAGCGCCGCCGGCGTGGTGAGGTGGCTCATCATCAGGAAGCCGACGGCGTCCATCCCCAGTTCGCGGGCGGCGGCGAGGTGGCGCGCGGACACGTCGGCCTCGGTGCAGTGGGTGCCGACGCGGACGACGGTCACGCCGGCGCGATGGGCGTCGCGCAGCTGCCGCACCGTGCCGATCCCGGGGAGGATCAGCGTGGCGATGCGCGCGCGGGACACCGCGGAGGCGACGGCAGAGATCCACTCCAGGTCGGTGTGCGCACCGAAGCCGTAGATGCAACTGGATCCGCCCAGCCCATCGCCGTGCGCGACCTCGATGGAGGTGACACCCGCGGCATCGAGCGCGGTGGCGATCGCGACGGCCTGCGCGATGCTGTACTGGTGGCGCACGGCGTGCATGCCGTCGCGCAGCGTGACGTCGCTGATGTAGATCATGCTGGGACTCAGGCGCTTTCGGTGGCGACCTCGACGAGCGCGGTCACCTTGGTGCCCGCGAATGCGCCGATTTCTGGGATGTGTATCGGGCCGATACGCTCGAACTGCACGGCCTGCTTGAGCCGGAAGCCAGGAACTTCGGCGCTGACCCGATCTACCGCTCTGTGTACATCGCGTTCAATGGCATCGTGGTTGACGTCGCCGTCGACCAGGCAATAGACGGTGTTCCGCACGGCCGGGGCCGGGCTGAGCAGAGAGATGACCTTCGCCTGACGGGCGCCCGCGGTCTGCATTGCAGCACAGGTGGTTTCGATGAGATCGTCGATGCCGGCGCGCACCTCCGGTCCGGCGGACCCCGTGGGGATCGACGACACGATCTCGGCATAGGTCACGCACCCCGATTTCGCGACGGCGGCGACGATCGGCACGGCGGCCCCGATGGTCGCGGTCATCGTGCGTTCTCGGCGAGCATCCGCAGTGCCGTGTCGTAGATGGCGTTGGCGTGCATCTCGAACAGCTCGAGCAGGTCGACCGAATCGCCGCCGAGTTCCTTGGCGATGAACAGGCCGTCGGCGCCGGCGATGGAGTAGTTCACCAACAGCCGGACTTGGGCGTCGGTGAGGCCGGGGGCCAGCTCGCCGAGTGCTTCCGTGAGTGACGCGGAGGCCTGCGTTCGCGCCTGAAGGAACTGTGCACGGGCTCGCGGTTCCACCGGCCGGCGCTCCAGTGCGAGCATCAGCCCGAGGCGCAGGAAGTCCGGATGGTCGAGCAGACCTTTCGCGAGCTGCGTGGCCAGGCCGATGACGCGTTCGCGCGGCTCGCCGTCGGAGGGGAGTTCCCAGACCTTCAGCCAGGTCTCGAAGCTGCGGTCGATGACTGCGGCCAGCAGGTCGTCCTTGTCCTTGAAGTGCCAGTAGATGGAGCTGGCGGGGAGCCCGCACTTCTTGCTGACCAGAGCGATGCTCGTGCCCTCGTAACCGCGTTCGGAGGCAATCTCGTTGGCGGCGTCCAGGATTCGCTCACGGGACTGCTCGCCGTCGGCTCGTTTCCGACGTGCCTTGGGTGCTTCGGTCATTTTCGCTCCCCACTCTTGACTCTGTAGCGATCACTACATTACCGTAGCGATCACTACAGAACAAGCGGAGGTCCCGATGAGCAGTGATGACACCTACGACGTCGCCGTCGTCGGGTATGGCCCGACTGGTGCCACCGCGGCCAACCTGCTGGGCCAGCTGGGGCTGAAAGTCTTGGTGATCGAGCGTGACCCGGACATCTACAGCCGGGCGCGGGCGATCTCCACCGACGAAGAGGTGCTGCGGGTCTGGCAGTCGGTCGGGCTGGCGGAGCGACTCCAGCGCGACATGCTGCCGGGCCGCCCCGTTGCCTTTGTCGACGCCGATGGGCGCCCGTTCATCGAAACGGTCATCTACGGCCGCGGGTGCGGCCATCCGTCGCAGCAGTTCCTGTACCAACCGGCGGTTGACTCGGTACTTCGCGAAGGGGTAGCGCGTTTCGCCAACGTCGAGGTCCTCCTGGAACACGAATGCTTGCGGGTGGCCAACCGGACCGACGATGTCGAACTGCTGCTCGCCGACCTGCGTACCGACACGTTCAAGCGGGTGACCGCCCGCTATGTCATCGCCTCGGACGGTGGCTCGTCGGCGACGCGCGGGGTGCTCGGCATCGGGTACAGCGGACGCACCTACGGCGAGCGCTGGGTCGTCATCGACACCAAGGTCATCAAGGAATGGGATACCCACGACCGCTTGCGGTTTCACTGCAATCCGGAACGGCCGACCGTCGATTGTCCGACGCCGCTGGGGCATCACCGGTGGGAGTACCCCGCCAGAGCGGGGGAGGACGAGAAGGATCTCGTCAGCGATGAAGCCGTCTGGAAGGTGTTGCGGGAACAGGGCATCACGCCCGACCATGTCGAAATCCTGCGTGCGGTCGTCTACAGCCACCACGTTCGGGTAGCGGACCGTTGGCGCGTCGGCCGCGTGTTCCTGGCCGGTGATGCCGCACACGCCATGCCGCCGTGGATCGGCCAGGGCATGTCCGCGGGCGTGCGCGACGCCGCAAACCTGTGCTGGAAACTAGCGGCAGTCCTACGCGGCCAGGCACCGGACTCGTTGCTGGATTCCTATGCCGCAGAACGCAAGCCGCACGTCACAGAGGTCACCCGGCGCGCGGTTCTGGTCGGCCGGGTCATTACCGAGCGGAGGCCCTGGCTGGCCGCCATCCGCAACCACGTCGTGCGGGCGCTGACCAGGATTCCCGGCGCCAACGCCGCAGGTCAGAGGTTCTGGTGGATTCCGGACGCCCACTACGACGACGGCTTCTTCGCGGCCGCGCATCCGGCGGTGGGCCGGCAGATCCCGCAACCCACCGTGGACGGTGTGCCACTCGACGATCTGCTGGGCGGCCGCTGGACGCTGCTGCACACCGGCGCCGTGCCGGTCGGGGCGGCGGCCTGGACGGCGGCCGGCGCGTCGGCTCTGCAGATAACCGAACCTAGCCTCGTGCGGTGGCTGGCTGACCACAAAGCCGACGCCGTCGTACTTCGACCCGACGGATTCATCTACGCCGCAACCTCTTCCGGACAACGACTCCCGGCTCCGCCGGCCGGACTGAACCTCACCACCTTGACAGGAGCGCCCGCATGACCACCACCCGCACCGAACACACCGTCACCGTCGGCAATCGGAAGATCTTTGTCGCCGAGTCCGGTTCGGGCCCCGCGGTGATGCTGCTGCACGGCGGCGGCCCCGGCGCCTCCGGCGTCAGCAACTACTCCCGCAACATCGACGCGCTCGCCAAGCGTTACCGCGTCCTCGTCCCCGACATGCCCGGCTACGGGCGCTCATCGAAGGGCATCGACAAGTCCGATCCCTTCGGCTGCCTGGCGGACACGATGCGGGGACTGCTCGACGAATTGAGCATCAGCACAGCACATCTGATCGGCAACTCCTACGGCGGAGCCGCGGCACTGCGGTTGGCGCTGGACACCCCGGGCCGCGTCGGCAAGCTCGTGCTGATGGGACCCGGCGGTATCGGCACCACGCGCGGCCTGCCGACCGCCGGACTGAACAGCCTGCTGGCGTACTACAGAGGCACCGGCCCCAGCCGGGAGAAGCTCGCCGAGTTCATCCGCAATTACCTCGTCTACGAAGGTGATTCGGTGCCCGCCGAGCTGATCGATCTGCGCTACACCGCGTCGATCGATCCCGAGGTGGTGGCCGATCCGCCGCTGAGCCGGCCGTCCGGACCGTTTGCCCTGCGAACACTGTGGCGCATGGACCTCACCCGCGACTCGCGGCTGGCATCGCTGCAGACGCCGACGCTGATCTTGTGGGGCCGCGACGACAAGGTGAACCGGCCCTCGGGCGGACCCATGCTGCAGAACATCATGCCCAACGCCGAACTGGTCATGACCAGCCGCACCGGACACTGGATGCAGTGGGAACGCGCCGACCTGTTCAATCAACTGGTCGACGAATTCCTCTCTGACAACACGGTTTTCCAGCCATGAGCGTGTTCGGTCATGTGTCGCTCGGTTACCTGGCGGTCGAGACGGAGCGGTTCGCCGACTGGCGGCGGTTCGGCCGCGACGCGATCGGCATGCACCTCGATGACCTCGACACCGGCGCCATGCGCTTCCGGCTCGACGAACAACAATGCCGGTTCCTGCTGCGGCGCGGACCGGCCGAGGATGTCACCGCGCTCGGCTGGCAGGTCGACGATCACGAGACCTTCGACGAGATTCTCGGGCGCGTGCACCGCTGCGGCGTGCCGGTCACTGTCGGGAGCGACGAGGAAGCCGCGCTGCGCGGCGTCGAGCGCCTGGTGCGGATACCCGGCCCAAACGGGCTGGCGCAGGAGCTGTACACGCGGGCGCACGCCGGCGACCACCTGTCCGTCGCCGGAAAAGGTTTCGTCACCGGCGAATTCGGACTGGGCCACGTGGCCGTGACGAGCACCAGGCCGCACGAGGTGCGCGGCTACTACAACACCTTGCTCGATGCGCGGCTCAGTGACTTCATCGATGAGACGATGAGCGGGGTGAAGGTCAAAATCCGGTTTCTCCGGGTCAACCGGCGCCACCACTCCGTGGCCATCGCAGCGGTGAATCGGCTGCCCATCAACCCGATTCGAACCCGGGTGCAACACCTCAACATTCAGGTCGCCGAGCTCGACGATCTGACGGACAGCTACCAGCGCGTGCGGGCCCTGGGATTCGACATGGCGCTGGGCATCGGTCAGCACACCAACGACCGCGAGCTGTCGTTCTATGCCGTCACGCCATCGGGTTTCGAATGGGAGGTCGGCTGGAACCCGCTGATCGTCGACGAATCGACGTGGAAGCCGACGACTCACCAGGGCATCAGCATCTGGGGCCACGAGATGCAGGCCAGCGTCGACAAGCTCGGGCAGTTCTCGACGGCAGTCAGGTCATTGCTGCACCGCGAAGACACCGTTCCCGCGCTGGCGGGCGTCGGCATTCTCGACTGATCCATTGAAGGAGAACATCATGAACCGTATTGATACCCACCACCACATGGTCCCGCCGGAATACCGAAAGGTGTTGGATCGCGCCGGTATCGGCGATGCCGGCGGCCGGGCGATGCCGGACTGGGCTCCGGAAGCGTCGCTCGACGCGATGGCTCGCCTCGGCGTCGCCACCGCCATCCTGTCGGTCTCCGCGCCGGGCACGACGATGCTGCCGGCCGCGGCCGACGCGGCCGCATTGGCCCGTGATCTCAACGACTACAGCGCAGAATTGGTTGCCGCCCAACCGGACCGGTTCGGCTTCTTCGCCACGCTGCCGATGCCGCACCTGGATGCCTCCGTCGCTGAGTCGGTGCGTGCACTCGACGAATTGGATGCCGACGGCGTGTTCCTGCTTGCCAACAGCGTCGGGACCTATGTCGGTGCGCAGGGCCAGGACGCGTTGTTCGCGGAGCTCGACAAGCGTTCGGCCGTCGTGTTCATCCACCCTGCCGAGCTGCCGGGCCCCACGGTCGACGGAGTGCTGCCCTTCGCCGCCGACTTCCTGCTCGACACCAGCCGGGCAGCGTACCTGCTGGTGCGCAACGGTATTCGACGCCGCTACCCGAACATCCGGTTCATCCTCAGCCATGCCGGCGGGTTCGTCCCGTATGCGTCCTACCGGATGGCTATGGGCATCGCCAGTGATGTCGGCGGCAGCCCGGCTGATCACCTCGACGACTTCGCGGGCTTCTACTTCGACACCGCACTGTCGTCCACGGCGGCCGCGCTACCGTCGCTGTTGGCTTTCGCGAAGCCGGGCCACGTCACCTTCGGCTCGGATTTCCCATTCGCGCCTGTAGAGGTCAGTCAGCTGTTCGCGGCCGGGCTGGAGTCATACGGGGGATTGGACGATGCCGGGCGGATCGCGATCGATCGCACCAATGCGCTGGCCCTCTTCCCACGGCTGGGTGCGGCCGCGCCGCCGCCGGCGCCGTCGCTGGTTGACCAGGCCCGGCATACCGCCAGCAGGGCATTGATGCGGGGCGTGGCCCGACTGATGACGGGGTAGCGGCCCCGGGCCGGCGAAACGGTGATCCTCGATGGCTATTGTGCTCGCCGTCACTCAAAGATAAACTAGCGATATCTAATTTATTGAATCGCTGGTGAGCTGTCCGGGGTGATGTCCACGGCTCGCGTCAATCTTGAAGGGACACAGCCGTGGCCGACCACCTCATTCAAGACAGTGTGTTGGACGTCGGGCTGGTCGACCGACTGGCCCGTGGGATCACGGGGAGCGGCGCTCCCGCGACCACGGTGCATCCGTTCACCGGGTCGCCACTGGCGCAGCTGCCGACCTCGACCGCGGAGGACGTCGCCGGCGCCTTTGTGAAGGCGCGGGCCGCGCAGGCGAAATGGGCGGCCACTCCAGCGCGGGAGCGCGCGAAGCCGTTCATCAGGCTGCACGATCTGATCCTCAACCACAGCGAGTTGATCGACATCGTGCAGGCTGAGACCGGCAAGGCGCGCAACAGTGCGTTCGAGGAGACGGTCGACGTCGCTGGGGTTGCGCTCTACTACGGCAGGCGCGCCCCCGACTTTCTCGCGCCGCGCAAGCGTTTAGGTGCGATTCCGATGGCCACCCGAACCCGCGAGCTACGCCACCCCAAAGGCGTGGTGGGCATCATCTCGCCGTGGAATTACCCCCTCTCGCTTGCGGTTTGCGACGCCATCCCGGCGCTGCTGGCCGGCAACGCCGTCGTGCACAAGCCGGACACCCAGACCGCGCTCACCGCGCTGCGGGCCCGGGAACTGCTGATCGAAGCCGGACTGCCGGCCGACCTGTGGCAGATCGTGGTCGGCGATCCCGCCGAGGTCGGGGAGCCGCTGCTGAACCACGCCGATCACATCTGCTTCACCGGCTCGACGCCTGCGGGAAAACGAATCGCGCAAGCGGCCGCCGCCCGGCTGATCGGCTGCACACTGGAATTGGGCGGCAAGAACCCGATGCTGGTGCTCGACGACGCCAACCTGGACAAGGCGGCCTCGGGAGCCGTGCGGGCGTGCTTCTCCACCACCGGACAGCTGTGCATGTCGATGGAACGCATCTACGTCGCCGACAAGGTGTACGACGTGTTCCTCGACAAGCTGGTCATCCGGACGCGAAACATCAAGCTGGGCAGTGGCTTCGGTTGGGACTACGAGGTGGGGACACTCACCTCACAGCGGCAGCTCGACGTCGTCGAGCGCCATATCGCGGACGCGGTCGACCATGGTGCCACCGTCCTCGTCGGCGGCAAGGCGCGGCCCGAACTGGGTCCGTTCTTCTACGAACCCACCATCCTGTCCGGCGTCACGCCCGAGATGGCGGTCTTCACGAACGAGACGTTCGGACCCGTCGTATCGGTCTATCGGGTGGGCAGCGACGCCGAGGCGATCGAGCGCGCCAACGACAGCGAATTCGGGCTCAACGCGAGTGTGTGGACCACCGACATCGCCAGGGGCCGCCGGGTCGCCGAACAGATCCGTTGTGGCTCAGTCAATATCAACGAGGGCGTCGGTGCCGCATTCGTCTCCAACGACGCGCCGTCAGGCGGGATGAAGCAGTCCGGGCAGGGTCGTCGGCACGGCGAACACGGCCTACTGGAATACACCGAACTGCAAACGGTGGCCAGCCAACACGTGATCGGCTTCGACCCGATTCCGGGTACCACGCCGAAGACCAACGCCGCACTGCTGGTGGCGATCTATCGACTCATGAAACTGCTCCGCATCAAATGACAGGCGAACCGATGACTGCACTGGATGAATTGACCCTGTGCGCGGCATTTCAGCGTACCGCCGCCGTCGACCCCGACGCCGTGGCCCTGCGGACACCTGGTGATGCTGTCCAGCTCACCTGGGGCGAGTACGCCGCGCGCGTCCGCGACGTGGCTGCCGCATTGGCCGCGCTCGGCGTCCGGCGTGGGGACGCCGTCGCTCTGATGATGGCCAATCGTCCTGAGTTTCACATCTTCGATACGGCGGCAATGCATCTCGGCGCCACACCGTTCTCCGTGTACAACACCAGCGCCCCCGGTCAGATCAACTACCTGCTCGCCCATTCGGGGGCCCAGGTCGTGGTGTGCGACGCCGAGTACGTCGCGCGGGTGCGCGAGGCCGCTCCGGACCTGCCGCACATCATCTGCGTCGACGGCCGGGTCGACGGGGCGACGTCGATGGAGGAGTTCGAGGCCAACGCCGATCCCAGCTTCGACGTCGAATCAGCCTGGCGTGCAGTTGAACCCGATGATGTGCTCACGCTGATCTATACCTCCGGAACGACGGGTCCGCCCAAGGGCGTCGAGCTGACCCACGCGAACATGATGGCGCAACTGTGGGCGGCCACCGAGGTGTTCGACATTCGGCACGGTGACCGCATCACCTCCTACCTGCCGTCTGCACACGTCGCGGATCGGCTCTCGTGTCACTACATTCAGATGACGCAGGGCACGCAGATCACGTGTGTCGCCGACATGAACGCGATCGTCCCGGCCTTGGTGGATACCCGGCCGACGTTCTGGGTGGCGGTGCCCCGCGTATGGGAGAAGTTGAAGGCGGGTATCGAAGCGCAGCTAGCGGCGATCGCCGAGCCAGACATGCGCGCTGCGGCCACCCAGGCGCTGGAAGCGTCCCTGCGTAGGGTTCGCCTCGAGCAAGCCGGCGAGGAGGTGCCAGCAGAACTGGCCGAGGCATGCCGCCGCGCGGACGAGCTGATGCTGACGCCGCTGCGGGCAAAACTCGGATTGGACCAGGTCCGTTTTGCCATGTCGGGTGCCGCGGCAGTGTCACCCGAAGTGCTGGAATTCTTTCTGGCGCTGGGTATCACCATATGTGAGATCTGGGGAATGTCGGAGACCGTGGGGGCCACGACCGGCAATCCGCCGCAGAAGGTCAAGGTCGGTTCCGTCGGCCCTCCGCTGCCCGGCGTTGAGTTGCGGATCGCCGAAGACGGCGAGGCGTTGGTGCGCGGACCCATCGTGATGCGCGGGTACCGCAATGACCCCGAGCGCACCGCGGAGGTTCTCACGACCGACGGCTGGCTGCACACCGGTGACATCGTCACCCAGGACGCCGACGGATATGTGACGGTCACCGGCCGCAAGAAGGAACTGATCATCAACTCGGCCGGAAAGAACATGTCGCCCGCCAACATCGAGACGACCATCTTGGCGTCGATTCCGGGGCTGGCGAGCGTCGTCGTTATCGGCGACGCCCGGCCGTACAACGTGGCGCTCGTGGTGCTCGACAGTGAGATGGCTCCGGGAATCGCTGCCCAGCAGGGTATTTCCGACACCAGCGTCGCAGCGCTGGCATCCTGCCCGACGTTCCGGGAGTTCGTCGAAGCGGGCATGAGTGACGCGAATGCCAAGCTGTCCCGGGTGGAGCAGATCAAGCGCTTCGAAATCCTGTCCAGCACCTGGGAACCCGGGGGAGACGAGATCACCCCCACCATGAAGCTGCGCCGGAGCAACATCACCGAGAAGTACGCGGAGCACATCGAGCGGCTCTACGCGGGCTGAGTAATGCCGCGCTAGAGGGTGATTGGCAAGCGGGTTCGGCGAATCGATGAAAAGAGTGCGCATGACCGAGATGATGAACGAGATCGCTGAGTCGAGGCCGCGTTCTCCCGGTCGCC
The DNA here is from genome assembly GCF_025331195.1 of Mycolicibacterium llatzerense. Taxonomy (NCBI): domain Bacteria; kingdom Bacillati; phylum Actinomycetota; class Actinomycetes; order Mycobacteriales; family Mycobacteriaceae; genus Mycobacterium; species Mycolicibacterium llatzerense. The sequence goes on from NZ_LXOV01000014.1 coordinate 149,517, forward strand.
CGAAGGCCGATCAGGGTCTCGATACGCGTGCGGACCTGTTGCGCGTTTCCCGGGAACTCTTTGCGGCCCATGGCTATGCCGGCACCTCGGTCTCGGATGTGGGCAAGCGGGCCGGTGTCACGGTTCCGGTGATCTACCAACGGTTCGGCAACAAAGCCGGCTTGTTCGTCGCTGTCGCCGAGGATGTCTACGGCCAGGGTGTGGCGATGATGCGGGCGAGCGTCGAAGCGGCCACAACGTTCGAGGAAGCGGTCGAGGGGACGCTCCGTGACGTCGCCGCACTGCATCACGTCGGCCCGTGCATCGGCGCGATGGTCGTGACGGTTCTCGTCGAGGCTGAGCGTGACCCTGAATTGGGGCGGCGGCTCAAGCCGACGCTGCGAACCTTGCGTCAGCTGTGTGATGACATCGCCGCCATGGCGCCGGCCGAACTCGCTGAGACTGAAGACGATCGCCACGATCTTTCGCGCGCGCTCATGTCGCTGTTCAGCGGGATCATGACGTCGTCGATTCTCATCCACCGGGTTCCGGATTATGAGCGGATGGTGGGAAGTATTGCCGCGCTGTTGAAATGGGGTCGCGGCAGCGCGAGCTGACGCCCTTCGTGTGGCGCGGGCCAATGGTTTAGCTCGTTGACGGGGAGCGCTCTGGTTGATATAAGTTAATCAACGCTAATTTAGTAGCAGTCACTTGGAAGGATGTACCCATGTCGGCACCAACTGTTGACGTACCCAGCCTCAGCCTCGTCCCGAGCGAGGAAGAGATCGCCATCCGTGCCTCGGTGCGGGCCATCTGCGAAAAGTACGGCGACAACTACGGGCGGAAGTGTTACGACGAGGGACGGTCGCCGACTGAAGTCTGGGATGCGTTGGCTGAGGCCGGTTTTGCCGGCATCAACGTTCCTACCGAGTGGGGCGGCGGCGGCATGGGTATGGCGGGTCTGGCGATCGTGGGCGAGGAGGCATCCGCCGCGGGCCACCCCATGCTGATGCTGGTGGTGTCGTCGGCGATCACCGGGTCGATTCTCGAGAAACACGCCACCGATGAGCAGAAGGAACGGTGGCTGCGCGGAATCGGCGCCGGTACAACCAAATTCTCGTTCGCCATCACCGAGCCCGACGCCGGCAGCAACTCGCACAACTTGGGCAGCACGTTGACGCCCACCGCCGACGGCAGCTTCCGGCTGAAGGGCCAGAAGACCTTCATCTCCGGTGTCGAACTGGCCGACGGCATTCTCGTCGTCGCCCGGCACCGTGACCCCGACGGCACCCTCGGCGCACCGTCACTGTGCATCATCGATGTCGACGCTCCAGGACTGCGGCGCACCCCCATCCCCATGCCGTACCTCGGCCCGGAATCGCAGTGGCAGTTGTTCTTCGACGACATCGAGGTCCCGGCGGAGAACGTCATCGGTGCGCCTGGCGCCGGTCTCGCGGCGGTGTTCGACGGGCTCAACCCGGAGCGGATCATGGTCGGTGCGTTGTCCACCGGACTGGCGATGCGTGCCCTCGACAAGGCGTGCGACTACGCGCGTGAGCGCACCGTGTGGAAGACGCCCATCGGTGCGCACCAGGGGATCGCGCATCCGTTGGCCAAGGCGAAGATCGAGGTCGAGATGACCCGGCTGATGACGCAGAAGGCGTGTGCGCTGGTGGATGCCGGTCACCCCGCTGCCGGTGAGGCATCGAACTACGCGAAATTCGCTGCGGGAGAGTCGGCTACGCATGCCGTGGATGCCGCCATCCAGACGCACGGCGGCAATGGTGTGGCCCTGGAATACGGCATCTCCGACCTCTACTGGTTCGCCCGGCTGATGCGTATCGCACCCGTCAGCGCGGAGATGATCCTGAACTTCGTTGCCCAGCACACGCTGGAGCTGCCGCGGTCGTACTGAGGACACCGTCGAACGCAACTGGGTGGCGGAATAACCGCCTGGAGCTCGCCGCCCAGTTGCGCTCGACGCCGCGTCGCGGGACGCCTAGAGATTCCCCACTTCCAACTCCAGGTACTCGGCGTACTTGGCTTGTGCCGCTTCACGTTTGCCCGGCAGCCACTCGGTCGGCCACAGCTCGTCGGTGCCGGTGTAGTCGCGCAGCACCTGCTTGGCGACCGTGACCTTGTGCACCTCGGTCGGTCCGTCGGCCAGCCCCATCACCGCGGCGCCGGCAACCATGCCCAGGAACGGCACCTCATTGGTGACCCCGAGGGCACCGTGCACTTGCATTGCGCGCCAGGCGATGTCGTGCAGCACCGTCGGCATGACGACCTTGACCGCGGCGATGTCCTTACGGACCTTCTTGTAGTCGTTGTACTTGTCGATCTTCCACGCGGTGTGCAGCACGAACAGCCGGAACTGCTGCAGCTGCGCCCAGGAGTCGGCGATGAAGCCCTGCACGGCCTGTTTGTCGGCCAGCAGGCTGCCGGCGGTGTGCCGCGACAACGCCCGCTCGCACATCATGTCGAGCGCCTTCTGCGACAGCCCGATGGTGCGCATCGCGTGGTGGATGCGGCCGCCGCCGAGGCGCGTCTGCGCGATGACGAAGGCCTGGCCCTCACCGCCGAGCACGGCCGAATTCGGCACGCGCACATTGTCGTAATGAATCAGGGCGTGCGAGCCGTGGCCGTCGGATTCCCCGTAGATCGCTGAGTTGCGGATGATGTTGACGCCCGGGGTGTCGGTGGGGACGAGGAACATCGACATGCCCTGGTACGGGCTGACGTCGGGGTTGGTCACCACCATGACGATCAGGAACGTGGAGGTCGACGCGTTGGACGAGAAGAACTTGTAGCCGTTGATCACCCAGTCGTCGCCGTCGCGCACGGCGGAGGTGGTGAACTGCGTCGGGTCGGCACCGCCCTGTGGCTCGGTCATCGAATAACACGAGAAGACCTCGCCGTTGAGCAACGGCCGCAGGTACTGCTCCTTCTGCTCCGGGGTGCCGTAGTGCGCGATGATCTCCGCGTTGCCGGTGTCCGGGGCCTGACAGCCGAAGATGATCGGCGCCCACTGGCTGCGCCCCAGAATCTCGTTGAGCAGCGCCAGTTTCAGTTGCCCGAAACCCTGGCCGCCGAGTTCGGGGCCAAGGTGGGTGGCCCACAAGCCTTTTCGGCGCACCTGTTCCTTGAGCGGGTCGACGACCCGGCGTCGGGTCTCGTCGAGCGCGGTGTACTGCAGGTGCGGCCAGATCAGGTCGAGCGGCTCGACTTCGTCGCGCACGAAGGCGTCGGCCCAGTCCAGGAGCTCCTGGAACTCCGGATCGGTTTCGAAATCCCAAGCCATACGGCCTCCTTCAGTTCAGCCCACCGCGTCAGAAACAACCCCGCCTCTGTTTGTAACGCACCCGAACGGGTTTGGGAACGCCCAGCAGAATCAGGCCGGCGCCAACGAGTAGGTGTTGCCGAGGTTGTCCTGGGTGACATGGGCGTCGTCGATGGTGGTGTCGATACTCAGCGGGCTGGTCAAGGTCGACGTCCGATAGTTCCAGCCGTCGGGCAGCTGCAGTCGGGCACCGAGCGCCGGCAGGTCCGACAGCGACAGCGTCGGGTCGACGGTCCGGCTCCAGGACTGCATGACCCAGCGCTGCCCCTGCGGATCGAGCAGTTCGAAGACCGGCCGCCCGGCCCCGAACACGAACACCGTGCGGCGGCTGACCTTGTTCACGCTGTAGGGCGCCGGGTTCATCGACGACAGTTGCACCGTCGCCTGCTGCAGCATCTCGATGCCGCCGAACGACTTCTTCTCGCCGACGTCCGCACGGGTTTTCACGATCTCGCTCATCAGCCAGTAGCGGGGGCCGTTGAGCAAAGCAGCGGCGACCCCGTTCTCACTTGCGAGGCCCTGCGGGTTGAGCGCCGACCAGGCGTCCTGTGGGCAGTCATTGAGCGGGTAGGTGTTGAACACCGCGACCTGGGGCCCGGTGGGTGTCTGGGAGACCAGCAGAACTTCGCCGTAGCGCTTGCCGAACGTATCGGCCGGAGAATTGTCCATCCCGTCAACGCTACGGCCGAAATCGCGGCAAAAGACCCCGATTTGTCCCATTTCGTGGGAGGTAGAGGCGCATTTTGTGTATCCGCTATGGATAAAAGTTTGGTGAGCTAGGTATATTTCGCGCGACAGTGATTGTGTAACGCCGCCGAGCTCCATTTCCATGGACCTGTCGGGCCTGATGGAAGGGTGCCCCGCGTGAGTGCCACCAACACCGAACGATCCAAGATCGGCCACCTGATCTGGGTGCTGGCGATACCGATCGTGATCGGCTGGTTCGCGCTCAACGTCGCCACCAACACGCTGGTCCCGCCGCTGGAGAAGGTCGGCGAGGCACACACCGTCGGGCTGAGCGCCAAGGACGGCCCGGCGATGATCGCGATGAAGCAGATCGGCGCCAACTTCCAGGAGTTCGATTCCGACAGCAACGCGATGATCGTGCTGGAGGGGGACCAGCCGCTCGGCGCCGAGGCACACCACTACTACGACGGTCTCGTCGCGAAGCTGACTGCCAACACCGAGCATGTCGAGCACGTCGCGGACTTCTGGAGTGACCCGCTGACCGCGGTCGGCTCGCAGAGCGCCGACGGCAAGGCCGCGTACGTCCAGGTCTACCTGCGTGGCAACCAGGGCGAGACGAAGGCCAACGACTCAGTCGCCTCGGTCCGGCAGATCGTCGCCGACTCCAAGCCGCCGGCCGGGCTCCACGTGTTCGTCACCGGCGGCGCCCCGCTGGTGTCCGACCAGCACCACGCCGGCGACAAGAGCGTCGCCAAGGTCACCGCCATCACCTTGCTGGTGATCGCCGTGATGCTGCTGGTGGTCTACCGGTCGATCATGACGATGATCCTGATCCTGCTGATGGTCTTCCTCGAACTCGGCGCCGCCCGCGGTGTCGTCGCGTTCCTGGCCAACGCGAATGTCATCGGCCTGTCGACGTTCGCGGTCAACCTGCTGACGCTGATGGTGATCGCGGCCGGCACCGACTACGCCATCTTCGCCATCGGGCGCTACCAGGAAGCGCGCGGCGACAAAGAAGACCGCGTGCAGGCCTACGACACCATGTTCCGCGGGACGGCGCACGTGGTCCTGGGATCCGGGTTGACGATCGCCGGCGCCATGCTGTGCCTGAGCTTCACCCGCTTGCCGTACTTCCAGACCATGGGCGTGCCCTGTGCGATCGGCACCCTCGTGGCCGTCGTCGCGGCCCTGACGCTCGGCCCCGCCGTGATCAAGATCGGTAGCCGGTTCGGCCGCTTCGAACCGAAGCGCCCGATCCAGTCCCGCGGCTGGCGTCGCGTCGGCGTCCTGGTGGTGCGCTGGCCGGGACCGGTGCTCGTCGCCACGCTGGCGCTCGCCCTTGTCGGACTCGTGACGCTGCCCGGTTACAAGACGAACTACGACGCCCGCCGCTACGTGCCGGCCGAGCTGACGGCCAACGTCGGATACGCCGCCGCCGAACGGCATTTCAGCGCGTCCCGGATGAACCCCGAACTGCTGATGGTGCAGAGCGATCACGACCTGCGGAACTCGGCAGACTTCCTGGTGATCAACAAGATCGCCAAGGCCATCGTGCACACCCAGGGTGTCGCGCGGGTGCAGACGATCACCCGCCCCGACGGAAAACCCATCAAGCACACGACAATTCCGTTCATCATGGGCATGCAGGCCGTCACCTCGAAGATGACGGAGAAGTACCAGCTGGATTCGATGGCCAACATGCTGCAACAGGCCAACGACATGCAGGTCAGCATCGACACGATGACCAAGATGCAGTCCATCACCACGCAAATGGCCGCCACGACGCACGACATGTCGATGAAGACGGCCAACATGGCGCTCGATATCGCCGACCTGCGCGACCACATCTCCGATTTCGACGATCTGCTGCGGCCGGTTCGGAACTACCTGTACTGGGAACCGCACTGCTACGACATCCCGATGTGCTGGTCGACGCGGGCGCTGTTCGACACCCTCGACGGCATCGACGTCATGACCGACGACATCCAGACCCTGGTGCCGGATCTGATGAAGCTGGACAAGCTGACGGCCGAGATGGTCACGGTGATGCCGCCGCAGATCGAGGTCATGAAGAACATGAAGCACTACATGCTGACCATGTACCAGACCCAGAAGGGTCAGGTGGATCAGCGTGCGGCGTCGTCGGACAACGCGGCGGCGATGGGCGAGGCGTTCGACAACTCGCTGAACGACGAAAGCTTCTACCTGCCACCGGAAGCCTTCGACAACAAGGACTTCAAGCGCGGCATGAAGAACTTCATCTCGCCGGACGGCAAGTCGGTGCGCTTCATCATCCAGCACGAAGGCGACCCGGCGACGCCGGACGGCATCGCCCACGTCGACCCGATCAAGCAGGCTGCCAAGGAAGCCATCAAGGGCACGCCACTGGAGGGCTCCAAGATCTATCTGGCCGGCACCGCGGCCACCTACAAGGACATGCACGACGGCGCGCAGTACGACCTGATGATCGCCGGAATCGCCGCGGTGTCACTGATTTTCATCATCATGCTGCTCATCACCCGAAGCATGGTCGCGGCGGGCGTGATCGTCGGCACCGTGCTGCTGTCGCTGGGCGCGTCGTTCGGTATGTCAGTTCTGTTGTGGCAGCACCTGATCGGCCTCGAGCTGCACTGGATGGTGCTGCCCATGTCGGTCATCCTGCTGCTGGCGGTGGGCTCCGACTACAACCTGCTGCTGGTGTCGCGATTCAAGGAAGAGCTGTCGGGCGGTCTGAAGACTGGCATCATCCGCTCGATGGCGGGCACCGGATCGGTGGTCACCTCAGCTGGTCTGGTGTTCGCCGCCACGATGGCGTCGTTCGCTTTCAGTGACTTGAAGGTCATGGCGCAGGTCGGTACGACCATCGCGCTGGGCCTGCTGTTCGACACCCTGATCGTCCGGTCGTTCATGACTCCGGCCATCGCGGCGATGCTGGGGCGGTGGTTCTGGTGGCCGAAGTTCGTTCGCCCGGAGGCATCCGAGCGGCGGTTGGCGGCCATCGGAATTCAGCCGGCCGCGGCCGGCAAGTAACTGTCTTCCCGCGAGCAGACGCAAAACTGTCGCAAAACCAGGGTTTGCGACAGTTTTACGTCTGTTCGCGAAGGGAGGCGACCAGTTCGGCGGTCATCTGGCGGGCCAGGGTGATCGGGGCGGTCGACCGGTCGAGCTTGGACGCGGTCAGGGCGCCGTCGTAGATGAGCTGAATGCGCTGAGCGATCGTGGCGGCATTCGGCACTGCGGCGTCCCGCAGGAGTGCGCTCAGCTGCTCGCGCATCCATAGCCGGTGCGCCCGTACCGGGTCGAGGGTGTCGCCTGGGAACTCGGTGGCCGCATTGGCGTAGAGACAGCCGCGGAACTGGCGTTTGCGTGCTGCGGCGGCCGCCAGGTCGAAGAACGCCAGCAGCTTCTCCACCGGGTCCTCGAGCCCGGATGTCTTCGTATTCCAGCGCTTGCGATCAGCCTGATCCAATTCATTCAGGTACGCGATGACCAACGCGTCCTTCGACCCGTACGAGCTGTACAGGCTGGCCTTGGCCACCCCCGCCTCGCGCAGGATCGTGTCGATGCCGACGGCGCGAATTCCCTGTGCGGCAAAGAGATTCGATGCCGTGGTGAGGAGTCGCTGAGCCGGCCCGGCGGGGTCGGTGCGGGGCGCCGGCCGGTCCGGGCGGTGGGTGCGAGTCGCGCTCATATCTGCACCATAGCCGAGGAACGTCGATAGACAGACCGGTCTGTTCATGCGAGCGTCGTGATGTCATCGCCACCGACGAACAGGAAGACACCGTGACTCTGTACCTCTACGAAATCGCCGGACTGACTGGCCGGGCCGACGTCGATCAGGCCATCAAGACGTTCGACGCCGAAGTGCACCGGGCCGGCGGCGAACTCATCGAGGCTCAGGTGACCGGACAGCACCGGCTGTTCGTGGTGGCCGAACTCGCTGATGGCCCGCTGTCGATCGATGCGGCTGCGGTTGGGGCCGCAGAACTCACCGGTCCACACGAAGTGCGACTGGTCGGCGCGGAACTGGACCAGCTGAAAGCCGTCCGCCCGACAGCCGGATACCTGGTCGAGTGGGACCTGCCCGCCGACCTGGACATGGAGAGCTACCTGAGCCGCAAGAAGGCCAACGCGCCGAAATACGCGGAGGTGCCCGAGGTCAGCTTCCTGCGCACCTACGTGCGGGTCGACATGGACAAGTGCCTGTGTTTCTACGACGCGCCGGACGAGGACGCGGTGCGGCGGGCGCGCGTGGCCGTGCAGACCCCGATCGATCGGTTGTACGGACTGGAAAGTGGTGGGCAGTGACGACTCTGGTGTCCGACGACGTCGCGACCAGGTTGGCGCATGTCACGACCGGGGTGGACGCCCGGGCCGGTGACCTGGACGCGGGGCGCACCGACGTCCGTGACGATCTGCGTGCCCTCGGCGCTGCCGGATTGTTCGGGCTTCGGGACCTGCCCGATTCCGTGCGGGTGATCGAGCAGGTGTCGGCGGTGAGCCTCGCCGCCGGGTTCTCGGCTTGGGCGCATCAGATGGCGATTCACTACCTCGCCGACCGGCCGGACCTGTCGGAGGCGTTGCTCACCGCACGCCGTCCCGGCGTGACCGCCATGGCAGCTGGGCTCAAGCACGTGGCGGGCCTCGGGCAGCTTCCGATCTTCGCCGGGGAGACGCGTCGTGGACTGCGGCTCAGCGGACCAATCCGCTGGGCGTCCAACGTCTTTGACGACGCGTTGATCGTCCTGCCGGCGCGGACCGTCACCGGGCGGTTGTATGTCGTCGCGGTCGACGTGAGCGCGGTCGGCGTGGTGGTCGATCCGGCGCCCGCGCTGATGGCCTTGGGTAGCACCGGGTCGACGTCGCTGCGCCTGGAAGAGGTCGAGGTGAACGCGGACCGCATCATCAGCGCCGACCTCACCGGGTTCGTCCGCGGGATCAAGCCGACGTTCCTGCTGCTGCAGACCGCATTCTGCGTCGGGGTCACCGGTGCGGCACTGACCGCTGCCCGTAGTGCGACCGACGCGCTGGCCGCCCAGTTCGACGGTGACCTCGCCGATCTGAAGGCGCAAGCCCAACGCAACCGTCGCCGCCTCTACGAATTCGCTTCGGCGCCAGGAGAAGTCGATCTGGCCGACGTGATCCGGCTCCGGCTGGACGCCGCCAACGTTGCGGTGGCGGCGACCCGTCTGGAATCGGCTCTGGCTGGTGGACAGGGCTATCGCGCCGGGACGGCGGCCAATCGTCGGTTCCGCGAAGCAGCTTTTCTGCCCGTGCAATCACCATCGGAAGGACAACTGAGGTGGGAACTGAAGCAGTACGAATAACAGCGGGCAGCAAGAGATTCGGCGACAGCGTGGTGCTCGACGGCATCGATCTGGCCGTCGAAGCGGGGGAGTTCGTCGCCGTGCTCGGGCGCAGCGGCAGCGGGAAATCGACGCTGCTGCGGGTGCTGGCCGGCCTGGAATCGCTGAGCTCGGGAACCGTCAGTTGGCCCGCCAGCGGCGAGCAGCCGCACATCGGGGTGGTTTTCCAGGACGCGCTGCTGATGCCATGGCTGACGGTGCTGGGCAACGTCTCCTACGCGCGACGATTCGCACGCCGGCGCAGTGGATTCGACGCGGACTATGCCGCCGAACTGATGCGGCGCTTCGGCGTCGACGAGCTCGCCGACCGCTATCCCGACCAGCTCTCCGGCGGGCAGGCCCAACGCGTGGCCATCCTGCGCGCGGTGGCGACCCGGCCTCAGTTGCTCCTACTCGATGAACCGTTCAGCGCGCTGGACCCCGCGACACGTGCCGACCTGCAACAGTGGTTGACCACGCTCACAACCGAATTGGGTGTCACGGTGCTGTTGGTCACCCATGACGTCGAGGAGGCGCTGGCCCTCGCGCAGCGCGTCGTCCTGCTGGCGGACGGCGGCCGCATCCGTCGCCAATGGCACCTGGGTGAAGCGGACCGATCGGGGCTGCGTGACGAAATCCTCAGCCATTATCGGGTTTCCGAACTGTGGGTGGCATGAGCCTGCTGATCTCGCGGCGGCGAGCGCTAGTAGCAGCGGTCGCGGCTGCCGGCGGGGCGTTCGGCCTGGCCGACCTGGCGCACAGTGCCACAACGGATTCCGCGGCGGCCGGACCGCTGCGGGTGGGTTATCTGCCGATCACCGACGCCGCGCCGTTGTTGATGGCGCACTCCGCGGGTCTGTATCCGGCCGGTGTGGGCAAGCCCGTGCTGTTCCGGAGTTGGGCGGCCCTGGGCGAGGCGTTCCTGAACCGGCAGCTCGACGTCGTGCATCTGCTGGTGCCGATGGCGGTGCAGTTGCGGTACGCGCTCGGTGGTGGGGTCCGGGTACTCGGCTGGAACCACACCAACGGCTCGGCACTCACCGTCGCCCCACACATCCGCGAATTGTCGGACCTCGCGGGAGCCCAGGTAGCGATTCCGTTCTGGTGGTCCATCCACAACATCGTCCTGCAGAAGATGTTGCGGGCCAACGGATTGCAGCCAGTGATTCGCCGTTCGGCGTCGCGGTCCGAGCGCACCGTGGAGCTCGTCGTCATGAGTCCGTCGGACATGGTGCCGGCATTGGCCACCGGCACCATCGGCGGCTACGTGGTTGCCGACCCGTTCAACGCGATGGCGCAGACCAAGAAGATCGGGCGCATCCACACCTTCCTCGGTGATGTCTGGCGCGACCATGCATGCTGCGCCCTGGTGACCCGCGATGACGTGATCAGCAGCCGTCCGGCCGCTGTTCAGCAGCTCACGGACGCGGTGGTGGCAGCACAACTCGTACTGTCGAACGACCGGAAGTCAGCGGCCGCGAAACTCGGCGGTGGTCGCTATCTGCCCCAGCCGGTGCCGGCGGTCGCGCTGGCGATGACCTATCCCACGGCGCCCTACCCGTTGCATCACCCGGAGTGGCAGCCGCAGCGGCTCGGCTTTCAGCCGTTCCCGTTCCCGAGCTTCACCACTGCACTCGTCGCGGCCATGCACAGCACCGTCGTCGATGGCGACCGGAGCTTCCTGGAGCGGCTGGACCTCGCCACCGTGCACGACGACCTTGTCGATGACACCTTCGTCCGTAATTCCATTCAGGCTCATGGCGGTCCGGCCGCATTCGGCCTCAGCGATTACACCCGAGCCGAGCAATTGGAGCTGTTATGACCACAACACCCGTCCGCGTGGTGATCGATCCACCGGCGGCGGTACGCCGTTGGACTCCGCCGGTGGCTGCCGTCGCCCTCGCGATCGGTCTCTGGTGGCTGGCGACCACCGTGTTGAGCGCCCCGCACTCGCTGCTGCGCCAGGCCGCGCCACAGCGCGTCGCGCCCGCGATCGTTGACCTGTTCTCCCGAGGTGTCCTGCTGCCGGATATCGGGATCAGCCTGTGGCGGTTGGTGATCGGGCTGGCGGTGGCGGTGGTCATCGGGATTCCGGCCGGATTGCTGCTCGGACTCAGCGTCACGGCCGAGCGAGCCACGGCGCCGCTCGTCCAGTTCGTCCGCATGATCTCGCCGCTGTCGTGGGCCCCGATCGCCGTGGCGGTGTTCGGCATCGGCAACGAGCCGGTGATCTTCCTGATCGCGGTGGCGGCCGTGTGGCCGGTGCTGATCAACACCGTGGCCGGCGTGCGCGCCGTCGACCCGGGCTATCTGGATGTGGCGCGGTCGTTCCACGCCACGCGGTGGGAACTGGTGACGGCCGTGGTGCTGCCGGCGATCCGCGGGCAGTTGCAGACGGGCATCCGCGTGGCGCTGGGCATTGCCTGGGTGGTGTTGGTCCCGGCGGAAATGCTGGGTGTGCGTTCGGGTCTGGGCTATCAGGTGCTCAACGCCCGCGACCAGCTGGCCTACGACCAGGTGGTGGCGGTGATCGTGGTGATCGGCGCGCTGGGCTTCGTACTGGACTTGATCGCGCGCCGGCTCACTTCGTCGGAGAGGCGAGGGCTGCCGCCCCACCGGAGTTAGGGTGTGGCGGTGAGTGTGTCGGCGATCGTCATCGTGCCGGCCGGCTTGGCGCCGGCCGACTTCACCGCGCCGATCGCCGGTGAACCGGCCCTGGTCCGGGCAGTACGGGCGGTGCGCGACGTGGCGCCGGTGAGGGTGGTGGCCGCTGACAGGTTGGCGGAGGCCGCCACCGAATGCCTTGCGGCGCACGACCTCAGCGACGTGCGTGTCATCACCGCGCCGAATGGCCAGTTATGGCACGAAATTGGCGAAAATGCGTGCGACAGGTGGCCACTCGGCGTCGGGGACGGGGTTCTGCTGCACGACGTGCGGTATCCGCTCGCTCCCGCTGATCTGGCGGTCCGCGTAGCGGCGGGGCTGGCGGACCACGACGTCGTACTGCCGGTCCTGCCGATGACCGACAGCGTGAAAAGCATTGCGGCGCACGACATTGTGCTCGGCAACGTGGACCGGTCGGAGCTCGTCACCGCGCAGTACCCGCGGGCGTTCTCGGCAACGGCCCTGGCCAGACTCCCACGGACCGATGACCTCGCCGCGCTGACCTCCGCCGGACTGCGGGTCGGCACCGTCGACGGGGACCCGAACGCATTCGCCGTCGACCTCGCGCAGGACCGGCGACTGCTGGAGGCGATCGTCACCGCCGGCTGAGCAGCCCTTCGGCGACCTGCACGTCATGCGCGAACGTCACCTTGAAATTCTGGGCCGACCCGGCGATCGCGTGCACCTCGATATCGGTGAAGCGCTCCACGCATGACGACGTGTCCGTGCCTTCGAAGCCGGCGGCGGCCGCGTCCTGGTAGGCCCGCCACAGCGGCGCGGCCAGGAACGCCTGCGGCGTCTGCACGCGGACCAGGGATTGGTCGATGGCACTGAGACCGTCGGCCGTCATCCGCAGCACGTCACCCGACGGCAGCACCGGAATGGCGCCGCCCTGCGCCCGCGCGGTGGTGACGGCGGTGTCCATCAAGTCAGCACCGGCGAGTGGGCGTGCGGCATCGTGGATCAGCACCACGTCGACCGTGCCGGCATCGATGTCCGTGGCCAGGTAGCTCAGCACGTTGTGTTCGGAACCGTGCCGGGAATCGCCGCCCTCGACGAATTCGACTGTGGTGCCGGGGAGTTCGTCGGCCATGAGTTGCACGACCTGGTCGCGTTCGCCGCGCCGGAACACCAGGATGGTGCGCGCGACCTTGGGGCTGGCAGCCACCGCCGCGACCGACCACGCCACCATGCTGCGGCCGGCCAATTGCAGGTAGGCCTTGTTGCCGTCGGCCCCGACCCGCGACCCGATACCGGCGGCGAGAACTACGCCAACGGCAATCGGGGGAGCAGACACGTCTTCACGGTAGTGGGACGGGAGCGGGGATCTGCGGCAGGCTTACCGTGACGCGGCCCGGACGCCGCCAGGATTTGCTGAAGGGACATGGCATGGACGGGGTGCAGCAGCACGCTCCTGACCCAAACAGCGCGGTGCGGGCGCATCGGCTGACGCCGATGCGGGGACGCGACCCGCACGAGCAGCACCGGGTGGCGACGCCGCTCGAGCTGCTGTTCGACCTGACCTTCGTCGTCGCGTTCGGGGTGGCGGCATCGGAACTGGCGCACATGCTGGCCGCGGGCCACGTCGGTGCCGGCATCACGGCATTCGTCTTCGCCACCTTCGCGATCATCCTGGCGTGGATCAACTTCACCTGGTTCGCCTCGGCGTACGACACCGACGACTGGGTGTTCCGGTTGATGACCATGGTCGAGATGGTCGGCGTGCTGGTCCTCGCGCTCGGTCTGCCGGCGTTCTACGCGTCGATCGAGCACGGCCACCACGTCGACAACGCGGTGCTGGTCGCCGGCTACGTGGTGATGCGAATTGCGTTGGTGGGACAGTGGTTACGCGCGGCACGGCAGGACCCGGCACGCCGGTCAGCGGCGATGACGTACGTGTCGATCGTGTCGGTGGTCCAGGTGGGCTGGATCGGGACGGTGTTCCTGCCGACGAATGTGCCGGTGACGCTGAGCATCTGGGTATTGCTGGCACTCATCGAACTGGGCGGTCCGATGGTCGCCGAGATACGGCGCGGCGGCACCCCGTGGCACGCCCATCACATCGCCGAACGCTATGGGCTGCTGGCGATCATCGCGCTCGGGGAGGGCGTCGTCGGGACGGTCGCCTCGCTCTCGGCTGTCGTCGGGGAGCATGGCTGGTCCGCTGACGCTGTGCTGCTGGCCATCTCGGGCACGGCGCTGACCTTCGGCATGTGGTGGGTGTACTTCACGGTGCCGGGAGCCGACGTCCTGCACGCGCACCGCGAACGGGGATTCTGGTTCGCCTACCTGCACATGCCGCTGTACGGCGCCATCGTCGCGACCGGCGCCGGCCTGCATACGGCCGCGTACTTCATCCAGCACCACTCGGCGCTGGGGTCGGTGGCGACGGTGCTGAGCGTGGTGATCCCGGTCGGCATCTACATCGCGTTGGTCTACGTGCTGTACGCGATGATGCTGAGGACGGTGGACGCCTTTCACCTGCTGCTGTTGGTGCTGACCGTCGTGGTGCTGGTGGCGACGGTGGTGCTGGCCGGCATCGGGGTGCCCATGGCCGTCTGTCTGCTGGTGGCGAGCCTGGCGCCCATGGTGAGTGTGGCCGGGTTCGAGATCGTCGGGCACCGGCATGCGGCCGCCGCGCTCGAGGCCGTCCGCGGCCAGTGAAGTTCTGCGCAGAAGCCCCGCAAATCGCCGCAAATTGGTGCTCTTGTGGCCGGTGGCGCTAACGGTTCAGAAGGGGTAACTGTCGTATCCTGAGGCTCGTGGCAATTTCGCGTCGTGACCTGCTGAAATACGCTGCAGCCGCGCCGGCGGCGCTCGGCCTCGGTGCCGGGTTGCAATCGGTGCTCGGCGCGACGACTGCCTCTGCGGCCCCGCACGGAGTGTTGCTGGACTACGCGGCGGGGGTGCTCAGCGCAGCCGATATCCGGTCGGCCGGGGCGCTGGGAGCCATCCGCTATGTCTCGGACCGGCGCCCGGGTGGGCAGTGGATGCTGGGCAAACCGATCCTGCTGCCCGAGGCGCGGGACCTCTACAAAGGCGGCTTGAAGATCGTCTCCTGCTATCAGTACGGCAAGGAATCCACCGCCGACTGGCTCGGGGGCCATGCCGCCGGCGTGCAGCACGCCCAGCGCGGATTCCAGTTGCACACCGCGGCGGGCGGCCCGGTCGGCGCCCCGATCTACGCATCAATCGACGACGATCCCACTCCGGCGCAGTACAAAGCGCAGGTTGCGCCCTATCTCCGCGGCTGGGAATCGGTGTTGGGCCACCAGCGGGTCGGGGTGTACGCCAACTCCAAGACCATCGAGTGGGCCGTGCAGGACGGCCTGGGTTCGTACTTCTGGCAGCACAACTGGGGCTCGCCCGGCGGGGCCGCGCATCCGGCGGCGGCGCTGCATCAGGTGGAGATCGACAAGCAACACGTCGGGGGAGTCGGGGTCGACCTCAACCACATCCTCAAGCCCCGCTTCGGGCAGTGGGACTGACGGTCGCGCAGATTACTGCTCAGTAGTTAGCTGGCGCTCAGCTCTAAGAAAACGGCAAACAAGCCCAGCAAATGGCCGCGCGGTAACTTACCGCGCGTATAGACACACAGACCGTCAATGTCGAGTGTTTTCTGGACCGGGTCTTTTCCTACTCATTAGTAAGGTTCGGCGCCGTCACAAACGCGGTAACGATTTGATAACAATACCGCTTTGATCAGCGATGTTGTTGCTACTCGACCGTAACCACCCGCCAACAGGACGTTTGTCCTGTTGGGTACAGGCGGTCCCGGGACGCGGTGTTACCCAGCCGGGTGGTTACCGATCCGTAGAACTCGTTGGTAACCATTTTCGGCCGAAAGGCGCCGCGAATCTTATGACACTCTTAGTGCAGTCGGCCCGGCTCTCTGGCACCCGAAAACTCGGGCGCCAGACGTAGCACGGGCCTCACGTGATCCGACGTCGCATCGCGTTGCCCCAGGGCCGACTACCAAGACCATGCAGCACCTGACGGTTCGCGCGGCAACGAGGGAGAGACGAAGTGACGATCAACGAGCACCGCAAAGTGACCAGTGGCAACACCGAGGCAGTGGCGGCGAGCGCCCACGCTCTGGTGGACCTGCTCAATGCCGGCGAACCGTATGCCGTCGCGTTCGGCGGCCAGGGTGCCTCCTGGCTGGAGAACCTCGAGGAGCTCGTCAGCTCGGCCGGTATCGAATCCGAGCTCAGCGAGATCGTCGGTGAAGCGGCCCTGCTGCTCGAGCCCGTCGCGCGCGAGCTCGTCGTCGTGCGGCCCATCGGCTTCGAGCCCATGCAGTGGGTGCGCGCCCTCGCCGCCGACGAGCCGCTGCCGTCGGCCAAGCAGCTGACCACCGCCGCCATCTCCGGCCCCGGCATCCTGCTGGCCCAGATGGCCGCCATCCGCGCCGTGCAGCGTCAGGGCCTGGACCTGGCCGGTACTCCGCCGGTCGCGGTCGCCGGGCACTCGCAGGGCATCATCGCCGCCGAGGCGCTCAAGGCCAACGGCACCCGCGACGCCGAGCTCCTCGCGCTCCTCCAGCTCATCGGTGCCGCCGGCTCGCTCGTGTCGCGTCGTCGCGGCATGGTCGGCCGGGGCGACAAGTCGCCGATGGTGTCGGTCACCAACGTCGACCCCGAGCGCATCGCCGAGCTGCTCGAAGACTTCTCGCAGGACGTGCGCACCGTGCTGCCGCCGGTGCTGTCCATCCGTAACGGCCGCCGCAGCGTCGTCATCACCGGCACCCCGGAACAGCTGGCCCGCTTCGAGCTGTACTGCAGCAAGATCACCGAGAAGGACGAGGCCGAGCGCAAGAACAAGCTGCGCGGCGGCGCCGTCTTCAGCCCCGTCTTCCAGGGCGTCCAGGTCGAGGTCGGTTTCCACACCCCGCGCCTGGCCGACGGCATCGAGGTCGTCGACCGCTGGGCCGCCAAGTGCGGCATCGACACCGAACTGGCCCACGCGATGACCGAGGCCATCTTCGTCAAGCCCATCGACTGGGTCGCCGAGGTCGAGCGCATGCACGAGGCCGGTGCCCGCTGGATCATCGACCTCGGGCCGAGCGACACCGTCACCCGCCTGACCTCGCCGATCATCCGCGGCCTCGGCGTGGGCATCGTGCCCGCCGCCACCCGCGCCGGCCAGCGTTCGCTGTTCACCGTCGGCGCCGCCCCGGTCGTGCAGCCCGCGTGGTCCAGCTTCGCGCCGACGGCCGTCGAGCTGCCCAATGGTGACGTCAAGCTGTCCACCAAGTTCACCCGCTTGACCGGCCGTTCGCCGATCCTGCTGGCCGGCATGACCCCGACCACCGTCGACGCCAAGATCGTCGCCGCGGCCGCCAACGCCGGCCACTGGGCCGAGCTGGCCGGTGGCGGTCAGGTCACCGAAGAGATCTTCGAGAACCGCGTCGCAGAGCTGACCCAGCTGCTCGAGCCGGGCCGCGCCATCCAGTTCAACTCGCTGTTCCTGGACCCGTACCTGTGGAAGCTGCAGCTGGGCGGCAAGCGCATCGTGCAGAAGGCCCGCCAGTCGGGTGCCCCGATCGACGGCGTCATCGTCACCGCCGGCATCCCCGAGCTCGAGGAAGCCGTCGCGCTGATCGAGGAACTGCACGAAATCGGCATCACCAACGTGGTGTTCAAGCCGGGCACCGTGGACCAGATCAAGTCGGTCATCAAGATCGCCGAAGAGGTCCCGGACCGCGAGATCATCGTCCACGTCGAGGGCGGCCGCGCCGGTGGCCACCACTCGTGGGAGGACCTCGACGACCTGCTCGTCAGCACCTACTCGGACCTGCGCAAGCAGGCCAACCTGACCATCTGCGTCGGTGGTGGCATCGGCACGCCCGAGCGCGCCGCCGAGTACCTGTCCGGCCGCTGGGCCGAGACCTACGGCTTCCCGCTGATGCCGGTCGACGGCATCCTGGTCGGCACTGCCGCGATGGCCACCCTGGAGGCCACCACCTCGCCGCAGGTCAAGCAGCTGCTGGTCGACACCAAGGGCACCGATCACTGGGTCGGCGCCGGTAAGGCCCAGGGCGGCATGGCTTCTGGCCGCAGCCAGCTGGGTGCGGACATCCACGAGATCGACAACACCGCGTCGCGTTGCGGCCGTCTGCTCGACGAGGTCGCCGGTGACGCCGAGGCCGTCGCAGAGCGCCGCGACGAGATCATCGCCGCCATGGCCAACACCGCCAAGCCGTACTTCGGTGACGTCGCGGACATGACCTACCAGCAGTGGCTGCAGCGCTACGTCGAGCTCGCGATCGGCGACGGCAGCAGCACCGCCGACACCAAGCGCGACCACTCGCAGTGGCTCGACGTCTCCTGGCGCGACCGCTTCGAGGAGATGCTGCAGCGCGCCGAGGCTCGCCTGAACCCGGCCGACGCCGGCCCCATCGACACGCTGTTCCCGGCCACCGCGGAAGGCGAAGCGCTGCTTGAGGATCCGCAGCGCGCCATCGCGGAGCTGCTGGCCCGGTACCCCGAGGCGCAGACCCTGCGCCTGCACCCGGCGGACATCCCGTTCTTCACCACGCTGTGCAAGACGCTGGGCAAGCCCGTCAACTTCGTCCCGGTCATCGACAAGGACGTGCGCCGCTGGTGGCGCAGCGACTCGCTGTGGCAGGCCCACGACGCCCGCTATGACGCCGACCAGGTCTGCGTCATCCCCGGCACCGCTGCCGTCGCCGGCATCACCCGCGTCGACGAGCCCGTCGGTGACCTGCTGGACCGCTTCGAGCAGGCCGCCATCGACGAGGTGCTGGCCGCCGGCGTCAAGCCGGTTCCGGCGGTGTCCCGCCGTCAGGCCCGCGCCGACATCACCGGCCCGCTGGCCGTCGTCCTCGACTCGCCCGACGTGCTGTGGGCCGGTCGCACCGCGATCAACCCGGTGCACCGCATCGGCGCGCCGAGCGAGTGGCAGGTCAACGAAAACCGTTCGGCCACACACCCGTCCACCGGTGCCCGGCTCGAGCTCGACGGTGATTCCGTCACCCTGAACGTGCCGCTGTCCGGTGTCTGGATCGCGATCCACTTCACCCTGCCGGCCGCCACCGTCGACGGCGGTATGCCGGTCGTCACCACCGACGACGCCTCGGCCGCGATGCGTGCCGTGCTCGCCATCGCCGCCGGCGCCGACGGCGTGGACTCGCTGCCGGTCGTCGCCGACAACGTCGCCACCGTCACCGCCGACTGGGATCCGGAAGAGGTCGCCGACCACACCGGCGTCACCGCCACCTTCGGCGCCCCGCTGGCGCCGGGCCTGACCCTGGTGCCCGACGCCCTCGTCGGCCGCTGCTGGCCGGCCGTGTTCTCGGTCATCGGCGCTGCCGTCACCGACGACGGCATCCCCGTCGTCGAAGGTCTGCTGAGCCTGGTCCACCTGGACCACGCCGCGCAGCTGTTGGCTCCGATGCCGGCCGAGCGCGCCGAATTGACCGTCACCGCAACGGCTTCCGCGGCGTACGACACCGAGGTCGGCCGCGTCGTCCCCGTCACTGTCAGCATCACCGACGCCGAGGGCACGGAACTGGCCCGCTTGGAAGAGCGCTTCGCCATCCGTGGCCGCAGCGGTGCCGCCGAGCTGACCGACCCGGTCCGCGCCGGCGGTGCGATCACCGACAACGCCACCGAGACCCCGCGTCGTCGTCGCCGCGATGTCACCGTCACCGCGCCGGTCGACATGAGCGCCTTCGCCGTGGTGTCCGGTGACCACAACCCGATCCACACCGACCGCGCCGCCGCACTGCTGGCCGGTCTGAAATCGCCCATCGTGCACGGCATGTGGCTGTCCGCCGCCGCACAGCACGTGGTTACCGCCACCGACGGCCGGGCCACCCCGCCGGCGCGCCTGGTCGGCTGGACCTCGCGCTTCCTGGGCATGGTGCTGCCGGGCGACGAGATCGAGTTCCGCGTCGACCGCGTCGGCATCGACCGCGGCGCCGAGATCATCGAGGTCACCGCGAAGGTCGGCGGCGAACTGGTGATGGCCGCGTCCGCTCAGCTGGCCGCTCCCAAGACCGTCTACGCCTTCCCGGGCCAGGGCATCCAGCACAAGGGCATGGGCATGGAGGTCCGTGCCCGCTCCAAGGCCGCCCGCAAGATCTGGGACTCCGCGGACAAGTTCACCCGCGACGTCCTGGGCTTCTCGGTGCTGCACCTGGTGCGCGACAACCCGACCAGCATCATCGCCAGCGGTGTGCACTACCACCACCCGGACGGCGTGCTGTTCCTGACGCAGTTCACCCAGGTGGCCATGGCCACGGTCGCGGCCGCCCAGGTGGCCGAGATGCGTGAGCAGGGTGCGTTCGTCGAGGGCGCCATCGCCTGCGGCCACTCCGTCGGTGAGTACACCGCGCTGGCCTGCGTGTCCGGCGTGTACGAGCTGGAGGCGCTGCTCGAGGTGGTGTTCCACCGCGGCAGCAAGATGCACGACATCGTCCCGCGTGACGCCAAGGGCCGCTCGGACTACCGGCTGGCCGCCATCCGGCCGTCGCAGATCGACCTCGACGACGATGACGTCACCGACTTCGTCGCCCGGATCGCCGAAGAGACCGGCGAATTCCTGCAGATCGTGAACTTCAACCTGCGTGGTTCGCAGTACGCGATCGCCGGTACCGTCCGCGGCCTCGACGCCCTCGAGGCCGAGATCGAGCGTCGCCGCGAAATCACCGGTGGCAAGCGGTCGTTCATCCTGGTGCCCGGCATCGACGTGCCGTTCCACTCCGAGGTGCTGCGCGTCGGCGTCAACGACTTCCGCCGCGCGCTCGATCGCGTCATGCCGCACGGGCAGGACCCGTCGATCCTGGTCGGCAAGTACATCCCGAACCTGGTGCCGCGGCCGTTCACCCTGGACAAGGACTTCATCCAGGAGATCCGCGACCTGGTGCCGGCCGAGCCGCTCGACGAGATCCTCGCCGACTACGACACCTGGCGGAACGAGAAGCCGTCCGAGCTGATGCGCAAGGTCGTCATGGAGCTGCTGGCCTGGCAGTTCGCCAGCCCGGTGCGCTGGATCGAGACGCAGGACCTGCTGTTCATCGAGGAGGCCGCCGGCGGCCTCGGTGTCGAGCGGTTCGTCGAGGTCGGCGTGAAGACGATGCCGACGGTTGCCGGCCTGGCCACCAACACGCTGAAGCTGCCGGAGTACTCGCACAACACCACCGAGATCCTCAACGTCGAGCGCGACGCCGCGGTGCTGTTCGCGACCGACACCGATCCCGAGCCCGATTCCGATCCTGCCGACGCTGCGGCTCCTGCTGCCGCTGCTGAGGCGCCGGCGGAAGCCGTTGCGGCAGCACCGGTTCCGGCCGCCGCTCCGGTGGCCGCCGCCGGTGGACCGCGTCCGGACGACATCACCTACAACGCCGCCGACGCCACCATGGCGCTGATCGCGCTGTCGGCCAAGATGCGCATCGACCAGATAGAGCCGCTGGACTCCATCGAGTCGATCACCGACGGTGCTTCGTCGCGACGCAACCAGCTGCTCGTCGACCTGGGTTCGGAGCTGAACCTGGGCGCCATCGACGGTGCCGCGGAAGCCGACCTGTCCGGTCTGAAGGGACAGGTCACCAAGCTGGCCCGTACCTACAAGCCGTTCGGTCCCGTCCTCTCCGATGCGATCAACGACCAGCTGCGCACGGTGCTCGGGCCCTCGGGCAAGCGTCCGGCGTACATCGCCGAGCGCGTCAGCAAGGCCTGGGAATTGGGCCCCGGCTGGGCCAAGCACGTCACCGCCGAGGTGGCGCTGGGCACCCGTGAAGGCAGCAGTGTTCGTGGCGGCGATATGGGCGGCCTGCACACCGGTGCACTGGCCGACGCCAACGCCGTCGACAAGGTCATCGACGCCGCGGTCACCGCGGTCGGCGCTCGCAAGGGCATCGCCGTGTCGCTGCCGTCCGCCGGTGGTGCCGGTGGCGGCGTCGTCGACTCGGCCGCGCTCAACGAGTTCGCCGAAAAGGTCACCGGCCCCAACGGTGTGCTGGCCGGCGCCGCCCGCTTGATCCTGGGCGAGCTGGGTCTGCAGACCCCCGTGTCGGCGCCCGAGGCCACCGACTCCGAGCTGATCGACCTCGTGACCGCCGAATTGGGTTCGGACTGGCCGCGTTTGGTGGCTCCGTCGTTCGACGGCCGCAAGGCTGTGCTGTTCGACGACCGCTGGGCCAGCGCCCGTGAGGACCTGGCGCGCATCTGGCTGCTCGAAGAGGACGCCGTCAACGCCGACTGGGCCGAGCTCTCCGAGAGCTTCGAAGGTGCCGGGCACGTCGTGGCCACGCAGGCCAGCTGGTGGCAGGGCAAGGCCCTCGCCGCCGGCCGCACCCTGCACGCCGCGCTGTACGGCCGCGCGGCCGCCGGTGCGGAGAACCCCGGCAAGGGCCGCTACGCCAACGAGGTCGCGGTCGTCACGGGTGCCTCCAAGGGCTCGATCGCGTCGGCCGTCGTGGGCCAGCTGCTCGCCGGTGGCGCGTCGGTCATCGCGACCACGTCCAAGCTGGACGACGACCGGTTGGCGTTCTACCGGACGCTGTACCGCGACCACGCCCGGTTCGATGCGCAGTTGTGGGTTGTGCCGGCAAACATGGCCTCCTACAACGACATTGACGCGCTGGTCGAGTGGGTCGGTACCGAGCAGGTCGAGAACCTGGGCCCCAAGGCCATCCACCTCAAGGACGCGCAGACCCCGACGCTGCTGTTCCCGTTCGCCGCGCCGCGCGTGGCGGGGGACCTGTCGGAGGCCGGCGCCCGCGCCGAGATGGAGATGAAGGTTCTGCTGTGGGCCGTGCAGCGGCTCATCGGTGGGCTCTCGCACATCGGTTCCGACCGCGACATCGCCTCGCGTCTGCACGTCGTGCTGCCCGGTTCGCCGAACCGCGGCATGTTCGGTGGCGACGGTGCCTACGGCGAGTCGAAGGCCGCGCTGGACGCGGTCGTCGCCCGCTGGAAGGCGGAAACCTCGTGGTCCGGGCGGGTTTCGCTGGCACACGCGCTGATCGGCTGGACCAAGGGCACCGGCCTGATGGGCCACAACGACGCCATCGTCGGTGCTGTCGAAGAGGCCGGTGTCATCACGTACACCACCGAAGAGATGGCCTCCATGCTGCTGAACCTGTGCAGCATCGACGCCAAGGTGTCGGCGTCTCGTGAGCCCATCCAGGTCGACCTGACCGGTGGCCTCGGTGACATCGAACTCGACATGGCCGAGCTGGCCGCCAAGGCCCGCGAGGAGATGGTGGCCGAGGCTGCTGTTGACGAGGAGGACCTCGAAGGCACCATCTCGGCACTGCCGTCGCCGCCGCGTGGCTACCAGTCCGCACCGGCTCCGGAGTGGGCCGACCTGGACATCGACCCGGCCGACATGGTCGTGCTGGTCTCCGGTGCCGAACTCGGCCCGTACGGCTCGTCGCGTACCCGCTTCGAGATGGAGGTCTCCGGCGAGCTGTCGGCCGCGGGCGTCCTGGAGCTGGCCTGGACCACCGGTCTGGTCAAGTGGGAAGACGACCCGAAGCCGGGTTGGTACGACACCACCACCGGTGAGCTGGTCGACGAATCCGAGCTGGTCGAGCGCTACCACGAGACCGTGCTCGAGCGTGTCGGTATCCGCCAGTGGGTGGACGACGGCGCCCTCGGCTCCGATCACGCTTCGCCGCTGCTGGTTTCGGTGTTCCTCGACAAGGACTTCTCCTTCGTCGTGTCCGCCGAGGCCGACGCCCGGGCGTTCCACCAGTTCGATCCGGAGCACACCGTCATCGCGCCGGTGCCGGACAGCAGCGACTGGCAGGTCACCCGCAAGGCTGGCACCGAAATCCGCGTGCCGCGCAAGGTCGAGCTGTCGCGGACCGTCGGCGCCCAGGTGCCGACCGGCTTCGACCCGCAGGTCTACGGCGTCACGCCGGACATGACCAGCTCGATCGACCGACTGGCGCTGTGGAACCTGGTCACCACGGTCGACGCGTTCCTGTCGGCCGGCTTCAGCCCGGAAGAGCTGATGCGCTGGGTGCACCCGAGCCTCGTGGCCTCCACGCAGGGCACCGGTATGGGCGGCATGACCTCGATGCAGACCATGTACCACGGCAACCTGCTGGGCCGGAACAAGCCGAACGACATCCTGCAGGAAGTCCTGCCGAACGTCTTCGCCGGTCACGTCGTGCAGTCGTACATCGGTAGCTACGGCGCGATGATCCACCCGGTCGGCGCGTGCGCCACCGCGGCGGTGTCCGTCGAAGAAGGTGTCGACAAGATCCGTTTGGGCAAGGCCGAATTCGTGGTCGCCGGTGGTTACGACGACCTGACGCTGGAAGCCATCATCGGCTTCGGCGACATGTCGGCCACCGCCGAGACCGCGATGATGCGGGCCCGTGGCATCAGCGACTCGAAGTTCTCGCGCGCCAACGACCGTCGCCGTCTCGGCTTCGTCGAAGGCCAGGGCGGTGGCACCGTCCTGCTGGCCCGTGGTGATCTCGCGGTGAAGATGGGCCTGCCCATCCAGGCCGTCGTCGCCTACGTGTCGTCGTTCGGTGACGGTGTGCACACCTCGATCCCGGCCCCCGGCCTGGGTGCGCTGGGTGCCGGCCGCGGTGGACGTCAGTCGCAGCTGGTGCGCGACCTGGCCAAGCTGGGCGTCACCCCGGACGACATCGCGGTGATCTCCAAGCACGACACCTCGACGCTGGCCAACGACCCCAACGAGACCGAGCTGCACGAGCGGCTCGCCGCCTCGATGGGCCGGTCCCCGGGCAACCCGCTGTTCATCGTCAGCCAGAAGAGCCTGACCGGACACAGCAAGGGTGGCGCCGCGGCGTTCCAGATGCTGGGTCTGTGCCAGGTCCTGCGCGACGGCGTCATCCCGCCGAACCGCAGCCTGGACTGCGTGGACGACGAGCTGGCCAACGCGCAGCACTTCGTGTGGGTGCGCGAGGCGCTGAAGTTCGGCGACCGCCTGCCGCTCAAGGCCGGTCTGGTGACCAGCCTCGGCTTCGGTCACGTGTCGGGCCTGATCGCTCTGGTCCACCCGCAGGCGCTGGTGGCAGCCCTCGACCCGGCCGAGCGCGAGGACTACCTGCGCCGCTCGGGTGAGCGGGTGCTGGCTGGTCAGCACCGGTTGGCCTCGGCGATCGCCGGTGGGCGTCCGCTGTACGAGAAGCCGGCCGACCGTCGCTTCAACCACGATGCGCCGGAGAAGCGTCAGGAAGCCGACATGCTGCTCAACGCCGATGCGCGCCTCGGCGAGGACGGTTGGTACGCCCGCTCGTGACGCCTTCTGAGGTATCGGGATTGGGTCCGCTAGGTTGTTGCCCATGAGCATCCTGGGTGTGGGCATCGACCTGGTCTCGATTCCGGATTTCGCCGAGCAGGTCGACCAACCGGGCACCGTCTTCGCGGAGACATTCACCCCGGGTGAACGCCGTGACGCCGCCGACAAGAGTTCGTCGGCGGCACGGCACCTGGCAGCCCGCTGGGCGGCCAAGGAGGCCGTGATCAAGGCGTGGTCGGGCTCGCGGTTCTCGAAGCGTCCGGTGCTGCCCGAGGGCATCCACCGCGACATCGAGGTGGTCACCGACATGTGGGGCCGGCCCAAGGTGCGGCTGTCCGGTGAGATCGCCGAGCACCTCAAGGGTGTGGCCATCCACGTGTCGCTGACCCACGAAGGCGACACCGCGGCCGCCGTCGCGGTCCTCGAGCAGGACTAGTTCTTCTCTGCGCGAGCAGACGCAAATGCCCCCGGCACCTCGGTGTGTCGGGGGCATTTGCGTCTGCTCACGCGTGGTGGTGACCGGCTAATCTGGGCCGCATGAGTGATCTCGTCGCCCGCGTCCGTGAGGTGCTGCCGTCGGTGCGTGCCGACCTGGAGGACCTGGTCCGCATCCAGTCGGTATGGGCCGACCCGGCCCGGCACAGCGAGGTACATCGCAGTGCCGCACTGACCGCAAAGCTGTTGTCCGATGCGGGTTTCCGGGAGGTGCACATCGTCCAGGAGGGCGGGGCTCCCGCGGTGATCGCCCGTCATCCGGCGCCGGAAGGCGCCCCGACCGTGCTGCTGTACGCGCACCACGACGTGCAGCCTGAGGGCGATGTCAGCCAGTGGGACTCGGCGCCCTTCGAACCGACCGAGCGCGACGGCCGGCTCTACGGCCGCGGCAGCGCCGACGACAAGGCCGGCATCGCCGTGCACCTGGCCGCCATGCGAGCGCACGGCGGCAACCCGCCCGTCGGCGTGACCGTATTCGTTGAGGGCGAAGAGGAATCGGGCTCGCCATCCCTCGGGGCATTGTTGAGCGCGCACAAGGACCTGCTGGCCGCCGACGTCATCGTCATCGCCGATTCGGACAACTGGAGCACCGAAATCCCGGCGCTGACGGTCTCGTTGCGGGGCCTGGCGGACTGCGTCGTCGAGGTGGCGACGCTGGATCACGGCCTGCACTCCGGGCTGTGGGGTGGGGTGGTGCCCGACGCCCTGAGCGCGCTGGTGCGGTTGTTGGCCACCTTGCACGACGACGACGGCAACGTCGCGGTCGAGGGCCTCTACGAAGGCACCGCGGCCGACGTGGACCGTGGCCCGGATTGGGTGGCCACCGAGACCGGGTTGCTCGACGGTGTGCAGCAGATCGGTTCGGGCTCTGTGGTGCAACGACTTTGGGCAAAACCGGCCATCACTGTCATCGGCATCGACACCACCTCGATCGCCAAGGCGTCGAACACGCTGATCCCATGTGCCCGGGCGAAGATCAGCATGCGGGTCGCCCCGGGCGGCGACGCGCTGGCCCACTTGGCCGCCCTGACCCGTCACCTGGAGAGCCATGCCCCGTGGGGCGCCAAGGTCACGGTGACGCCCGGCGACGTCGGGCAGCCGTACGCCATCGAGGCCAGCGGTCCGGTGTACGACGCGGCCCGCTCGGCATTCGCGCAGGCGTGGGGGACCGTGCCGGTCGACATGGGGATGGGCGGGTCGATCCCGTTCATCGCCGAGTTCGCCGAGACTTTCCCCGACGCAACGATTTTGGTGACCGGCGTCGAGGACCCCGGCACCCAGGCACACAGCATCAACGAGAGCCTGCACCTCGGCGTGCTGGAGAAAGCCGCGATCTCCGAGGCGCTGCTACTGGGTGCGCTCGGTCAGAACGACTCGGGATCGCGCTGAACCGACTCGGGCACCGGGTGCTGGTAGAGCCGTGAGGCGTTCTCCCAGGTGATCTTTCGGACCACGTCGGCGGGCAGGGTGCCGATCTCTTCGTGGATGGTCGCCTGGGTGTGCGGCCAGGTCGAGTCGCAGTGCGGATAGTCGGCCTCGAGCATGATGTTGTCCACGCCGATGCGGTCCCGTTGCACGAACGACGACTGGTCTTCCACCGCGCAGAACCAGAAGTTGCGGGTGAAAACCTCGGCCGGCGTGAGCTTCTCGCCGAGCCGTTCCCAGGTGCCGTACATCGAGTGGTAGCTGAGCATGTGATCCAGCCGGTCCAGCAGGCCGGCGACCCAGCCGATGCCGCCCTCGGACAGACAGATCTTGAGATCGGGGAACCGGCTGGGCAGACCGGAATACAACCAGTCCACCGCCGCTGAGATGGCGTAGGCGAAGAACAGCACGCCCTGCACGTCCGGCGGCGCGTCCGGGGTGGTGGAGGGGGAGGAGCCCGACGACCCGATGTGCAGGTTGACGACCGTGCCGGTATCGGCGCAGGCCGCCATCATCGGATCCCAGTAACCCGAATGGATGGTCGGTAGCCCCAGCATCGCCGGGTTCTCGCTGAAAGTCATGGCGTGGAAGCCACGTTCGGCGTTTTCGTAGATCATCTTGGCGCCCACGTCGGGGTCCAGCAGCCACGGCAGCTGGCAGGGGATGATCCGGTCTGGGTACGAGCCGGCCCACACGTCGAAGTGCCAGTCGTTCCAGGCCCGTACCGAGGCCATCGCCAGCTCGCGGTCGGTGGTGACCTGCTGCAGCCGCTGGCCGGCGAATCCGGGCAGGAACGATGGGAAGTTCAGCGAGGCGTACACCCCATTGAGGTCCATGTCGCGGACGCGTTCGTGGATATCCCAAGCGCCCCGGCGCATCTCGTCGAACCGGACCGGCTCGAAACCGTACTCGGAGACGGGCCGGCCGACGACGGCGTTGAACCCGACGTTGGGCAGTTCCTGGCCGTCGTACACCCAGGTCTGGCCGCCGCTGTCGGTGTCGACGACCCGCGGCGCGCGGTCGGCGAACTTGCTCGGCAGCCGTCCGGTGAACGTGTCGGGTGGTTCGACGATGTGGTCGTCGACCGAGATCACGGTGTACCGGCGCGGGGCACGCGGCGGGTCGGGCAGCAGTGTGACGGTGCGGTCCTCGCCGGTCTTGGCGACGGTGAAGTCGAGGTTGGTGGCCAGATCGTCAATGGATTTCATGTCGTACCAACACCTTTACTGCAGAACGGACGGATCGGATTTGATGGTCATGCGGGCCGCGCCGGCCCAGTACACGTCGGCCGCGCGCTCGATCAGGGAGGCTTTCATCCCGACCATGTCGGACCATTTCATCTCGGTCGGCTTCAGGCCCGTGAGCATGACGTCATAGGCCAGCTTGCAGACCCGCTCGATGGAGGCCGCCCGGTACACCGCCTCGGCCAGGTTTCGGCCGGTGGCGATGACGCCGTGGTTGGCCAGGATGGTCACGTTCGCAGTTCCGATCCGGGCAGCCAATTCGGCTGCGCGCGAGGCACTGTCGACCTCGCCGTCGTACTCGTCGACCAGGCAGAGGTCGTCCAGGAACAGCGATCCGGTCTGGTGCACCAGCTCCGGCAGCCGTCCCAGCGCCGCGAGCACGCACACGTAGTAGGGGTGGTTGTGGATCACCACGCGTGCGTCCGGGCGGGCACGGTGCAGTTCGGTGTGGATGTGGATGGCGGGAGTGACGTCCCAGCGGCCCCGCTGCACGCGGGCGTCCTCGTCGACGACGCAGATGTCGGAGGCGGAGACCTCCTGCCACCACAGGCCCCACGGGTTGACGTACATGTCCGTCTGGCCGTCGGGCTGAAAGGTGATGTGCCCGGCCAGGTTCTCGGCGAAACCGATGCTCGCGAGGTGCCGGAACGCGATGGCCATGGCCTGTTCGTCAGTGAGGTCGACGCCGATCGGCGGCGTCACCGAGGGCGCCCAGACTTCGAGTCCGCCGCGGCGCGGTTTTTCAGCTGCGGTCATGTCCGTCTCCCATCAGGGTTCGAATATCTTCGCGCAGTTGGCCTTTGGCGACCTTGCCGCCCGAGGACCGCGGCAGTTCGTCGACCACGATCAACCGTTCGGGCAGCAATTCCTTCGAGACGTCCTGGGCCAGCAGGTTTGCGCACAGTTCGTCGAGGTCCAGAGTCGCCGAGCCGATCAATTCGACGTAGACACAGACCTTTTCGCCGAACACCGGATCGGGCATGGCCACCGCCGCGGCCAGGCCGACCGCCGGATGGGTGGTGACGACGTCCTCGACCTGGGCTGCGCTGATGTTCTTGCCGCCGCGCACGATGAAGTCGGAGGTCCGGCCCGTCACCCGCAGGTAGCCGTCGGCGTCGATCTCGCAGATGTCGCCCATCCGCATCCAGCCGTCGGCGGTGAACAGCTTGTCGTGGTCGGTGCCACCCAGGTAGCCGAGACTGGTCGCCGGGCCGCGGCACGCGGGCTGGCCCCGGCCGGCGTCGGTGACGTCGGTGTCACCGTCGAAGAGGCGCACGGCCATGTCCGCGACGATCCGGCCGCCGGTGCGCAGCCGATGCTCCAGCGAGTCGTGCACCGTGGTGCCACTCAGCAGGCCGGTCTCGTTGGAGCCGTAGAACTGCAGAATCGTTGCCCCGGTCAGCTTTTCGAATTCATGGGCGGGACGGTAGGGCAGCGCCTCGCCGCCGGTGAACACCACCCGCAGTGAACTCAGGTCGTAGTCGCGGGCCACCGGGTCGGCCATGATCATGGTCAATTGGGTACTGACACAACACAACACGGTGACCTTGTGTCGTTCGATGGCCGCACACGCCGCCGCGACAGTGAAGCGGTCCAGCAGCACGTTGGTGGTACCCAACAGGATCGGGGTGATGTGGGTGGTCCACAGCCCGAAGCCGAACGGGGTCGGGATGACCGGCAGGAACACGTCATCGGAGGTCAGTAGGCCGTTGGCGACCGCCTGTTGATGGAAGTAATACCAACGGTTCTGCGTGTGCACGACACACTTGGGCAGCCCGGTGGTGCCCGACGTCGAGTTGATGAGGAAGACGTCGTCGGGACCGAGTTGTGTATCGGGACTCAGGTCCGCCGGGTCCATTCCGACGGACAACTCGTCCAATGTCAGCAGCGGGCAACCGATGGCGGTGGCCACGGTGTGGGCCTGAGCCTGGCGCGGGGGATCGGTGACCAGCAGCCGTGGCTCCGCACTCCGCAGGATTGACGTCACCTCGCGGATACCGGCGCGCGCACCGACACCGACCACCACCGCGCCGCATCGCTCGATCGCCACGAACAGCACGTGGATCGCCGTGGTGTCGCCGTGCCACACCGCGATCCGGTCCCCGGGGCGGACGCCCGCGCCGGCGAGCTGCCCGGCCAAAGCGGTTGCCGCGACGTCGAATTCGCGCCAGGTCAGCGACCGGTCCGGGTGATCCACGTACGCGGTGCGGTCGGGGGTGCGAGTGACGTTGGCGCGCACGGCATCCGAGATCGTGGTGTCGGTCCACCAGCCGTTGGCATGGAAGCGTGCGACGTCCTCGGCGGTGAAGGCGGGCGAACTCGTGACCGGTGTCATCTCCGTGATGGTCGCCTCCGTCGGCCGCATCTTCAAATCATATGAAAATAAGAGCGCACCTTGTCAAGGATTCAGGAAGAACGGGTGCGGGTCCGCACCATCGCGGGGTCGACCACCCCGGCCGAACCCGGATAGTGCTGGGCATCCAGCAGATGGGTCGCGGCGAGCTCACGGGCCCGTTCGGCGTCACCGGCCTCGATGGCGTCGATGAGCTTGCGGTGGTCTTCCAGGGCGGCCCTGCGCTCGTCCACGGGAATGCTGGCGTGATCGGTGAACTGCCGTGACCAGCTCAGTTCATGCGACGACCAGAGCGCCTCCAGTGCGCCGGCGAGGATGATCATCGTCTCGTTGCCGCAGTGCTGCACCAGTGCCTCGTGGAAGCGCCGACTGGCGGAGGTGACCAGCACCAGGTCCTCGACCGATTCGACCGACTCGGCGTGGATCTGCCGAAGAACCGGCACCACTTCGCTCTTGCGGTCAGCGCGCTGCGCACACAATGCCGCGCAGGCCGGCTCCACCTGCTGCAGCGCGGAGCCGACGTCGCCGAGGCTCACCTGATTCGCGCCGAGTACCAGACCCATGGTGTACGCGACGTTGCTCGCGCTGGGCCGGTGCACCACCGAGCCACCGAGCTTGCCGCGGCGGACGCTGAGCAGCCCTTCGGCGTCCAGGATTCGGATGGCCTCGCGCAGCGATGGCTTGCTGATCGGGAACTCGACCAGCAGTTCGTCTTCCGTGGGCAGCACGCTGCCGTCGGCGAGGTCGCCGCTGAGGATGCGCCGGCGCAAGTCGTCGGCCACCTGCTCGGCGAGGCGGCGGAAACGGACGTCGGGCGCGGCCACGGGTTGAGTGTGCCAGAGAGGGGCGGCAGGGTGACCGAAGTCGTCACCCCGCCGATCCGGTGTGGCCGGGGGCACGAAACGTCGTCCCCCCGGGCGCCGGAGTTCTACTCGTCGTCGTCTTCGTCCTCGTCGTCTTCGTCTTCGTCGAAGTCCAGATCGAGCGGGTCTTCACTGTGGGGGTCCACCGAGTACTGCTGCCAGTAGGACGGGCTGAAGTAGATGGTGTCTGAGTGGTCGGCGTCGTCGCCGATCTGGACCCAAAGAATCTGGT
Source organism: Mycolicibacterium llatzerense (assembly GCF_025331195.1). NCBI lineage: Bacteria > Bacillati > Actinomycetota > Actinomycetes > Mycobacteriales > Mycobacteriaceae > Mycobacterium > Mycolicibacterium llatzerense. Next base: position 181,398 of record NZ_LXOV01000014.1, read on the forward strand.
CCTTCTCGCCATAGCTCAGTGCCTGGGGGTAGCGAATGCTGCTGTCGACGGTGCGGATGTGAATGTTGTGCGTCACGCCAAAAGTCTTGCACCTGAACACATCTGCGGCCGTTTGCAGACCACCGATAAAGACAACGATTGTCCGAATGGCCACGCGGCCGTCACACGTGGTTGGGCGGGCCGCTACGCGGCTCCTGGCTCGGGGCTCGCCGAGTTAGGAACCGACGATGACGCGGATGGTCAGACGGACAGGTCCCGTCGCAGCTTCGCCACGTGGCCCGTCGCCTTGACGTTGTACTGCGCGACCTCGACCTTGCCCTGCTCGTCGATGAGGAACGTCGAGCGGATGACGCCCTGCACGGTCTTGCCGTACATCGACTTCTCGCCGAAGGCGCCGTAGGCGGTGAGCACCTTGCGATCGGGGTCCGACAGCAGCGGGAACGTCAGGCCCTCGTTGTCGCGGAACTTGGCGAGCTTCTCGGGCTTGTCGGGGGAGATGCCGATGACGTCGAGGCCGGCCTCGTTGAGTTCGGCCAGGCTGTCGCGGAAATCGCAGGCCTGCTTGGTGCAACCCGGCGTCGACGCCGCCGGGTAGAAGTAGACGATGACCTTGCGGCCCTTGTAGTCCGACAGCTTCACGGTGTTGCCGTCGGCGTCGGGCAGGCTGAATGCGGGGGCTTTGGCGCCCACTTCGAGTCGCGGGGTCGGTGCCACCGGGATGTCCCTTCTGTCGGCCAAGCGTTGCTGTTACGGCAAGCTGCTCTAGGGTAGAGCGCCAAGGTGCAACGCGAGCTGGAGGGCTGAAGTGGCTGACCGGAATCCTGACCAGATCAAGCAGGAAATCGATCGTGCACGCGATCAGTTGGCGTTGACGGTGGACGCTCTCGCCGAGCGGGCAAATCCCCAGCGCCTGGCTGACGACGCGAAGGCGAAGGCCATCGCGATCGCTTCCAAGCCGGCGGTCATCGCATCGTTCGCCGGACTCGGCGTTGTCGTGCTGGTGGTGGTTATCCGCAAGATCCGCGGATAACCCGACTTTCTAGTTCCCGCGACGCGGTGTCAGCCAGCCTGGCAGCCAGCTGCGCGGCGGATTCGCGACCCGGCCAAGTCGGGTGCAGTTATAGACGATGACCAGGGTGTCGTCGGCTGCTGACACAACGTCGGCATCGGGCGCTGTGTATGCGGCGACGGCGATGGGTGTCATCAGCTAACTCCCTTCAGGCGTTGTCAACTACATTTCTACACCATCATACGCGGTTTCAGCTAACTCTATTTTCGCGTCTCTTGACATAAAATTGCAGGTCTAGTTGATTTCTTGCGGTTTCCTAGCGTTGGCCGCTATTGACGATGGCGGCTGTATACAACGTTGTGACGGGTGTTATGTGGCTACTGACCGGCCGCGATTGGTTTGTGTTGGCCTGCGGCGCAGCGGCGTTCGGTGCACATCCGTGGTGGCGCCCGAGCTGCCCCGTCGTCCTGTGTGATGTTGGACACGGCCGCGGGCAGTGGCAGTGATGACTGAGGCATTTTGTCCTGTTGCGCAGCCTGGTTGCGGGGCTCGAATACGGCGCTGACCATACGATTTCACCCTGCGGCCATCGGGCTGTTAAGGTCTCTCTCGCGCGCCGTTAGCTCAGTTGGTAGAGCAGCTGACTCTTAATCAGCGGGTCCGGGGTTCGAAACCCTGACGGCGCACAGAAGCGAAAGCCCCCTCCTTCGGGAGGGGGCTTTCGTCGTTTCTGGTTGATCCGCGGGTGAATTGCTGGGCTCGCAGGATCAACGCCGACCAGGCGACGCGCCGTGGCGGCGGTGGTGATGAAAACCCAAGCGGCAGAACATCGTTACCTCTGACGTAATCGACTTGCCGCGGCGACGCGGCCAAGCTTTGAGCTGACCAACCCCGATGCGAAAGAGGTCAGCATGAACGACATCGTCACCGCGTACCTGAAGACGTGGAATGCCACCGACCCCGCCGAGCGCAGTGCCCTGCTCGGTGACCACTGGACACCTGAGGCGTCCTACACCGATCCGATGGCCGACGTCAGCGGTCATGACGCCATTTCCGGCGTGATCGGCGCGGTGCACACCCAATTCCCCGGGTTCGTCTTCTCGCTCGTCAGCGGACCCGACAGCCACCACAACCAGGCCCGCTTCCAATGGGGCCTGGGGCCTGCGGGAGAGCAGCCGCCGATCGTCGGGTTCGACGTGCTGGCCACGGACGCCGACGGCCGCATCCGGACGGTGCACGGCTTCCTGGATCAGTTGCCCGGTTGAACCTAAGCCTCGGTGGGTAGGAACGTGGCCAGCTGGGCGGTCGCCAGCGCCTGTTCGGCGTCGTACTGCTCGAAGGTCCCGACAACACTGAACCCGAGGCGCTCAGCCAGTCGAAGTGAGGCGCGGTTGGCGGTCTGGGTGACGATCACGACAGGTTGGTCGCCCAGCTCGCCGGCTGCGTACTCCAGCAGCAGCCGCGCAGCTTCGCTCGCATAGCCCTGACCCCACGCGTGCGGCCGGAAGACATAGCTCAGCTCGAGCTCGTCGTCACCGGTGCCCAGATGACCGGGAACGTCGGTGCGACGGCGACTCAGCGTCACCGTCCCCAACATTTCGTCGGAATCCGCGGCCGTCGCGATGTAGCAGCCGGGGCCTTCCAATAGCGTTGCCGCCCCGACCGATTCGAGCACGGCGCGAACGTCGTTGACGGGCCGCGGGCCGCCGAGGTACCGGCGCACCCGTTCGTCGGTCTGTGTTTCGATCAGGCCTTCGGCGTCGCCGTCTCGGGCTTTGCGCAGGCGAACTCGGGGCCCTTCGAGACAGACTGCTCGCAACTCAACGGCGTCACCCACGTTCACCACTGTGCCAGCACGGCGGGTGACCCCCGGAAAACAAACATCGCCTCACCCGCGTTTGCAGGTGAGGCGATGTTCTACCTCGGGGTGGCTGACGGGACTTGAACCCGCGACACCCAGGATCACAACCTGGTGCTCTACCAGCTGAACTACAGCCACCATTGCTGCGGACCTTTCGGCGCTAGCAGCGTCGTAGATATTAGCGCCTTCGGCCCGCTAAGCCGAATCGGTTACCGCCGAATCGTCCGTCGGCGGGCCCAGCTCGCCCGCGACCGCGGCGATTTCGCTGGTAGACGGACCGGGTGCGGGCACGAACGCGGTGCCGCGGTAGTACTTCAACTCGCGGATGGACTCGTGGATGTCGGCCAGTGCGCGGTGCGCGAGCCCCTTGTCCGGCTGCCCGAAATAGATGCGCGGGTACCAGCGGCGACACAGTTCCTTGATCGAGCTGACGTCGATCATCCGGTAGTGCAGAAACTCATCGAGGCGCGGCATGTCCCGCGCGATGAAGCCGCGGTCGGTGGCAATCGAATTACCGGCCAGGGGAGCGGTTTTCGCTTGCCCGATGTGGCTGCGGATGTAATCCAGCACCATCTGCTCGGCTTCTTCGAGGGTGACGGAGGAGGTCCGCACCTCGTTGATCAGGCCCGAGCGGGTGTGCATCTTCATCACTACGTCAGCCATACCGTCGAGTGCGGCATCGTCGGTGTGGATCACTACGTCCACGCCTTCGCCCAGCACGTTCAGGTCGCTGTCGGTGACCAATGCCGCGATCTCGATGAGCCGGTCGGACTTCAGATCCAGCCCCGTCATCTCGCAATCGATCCATACAAGTTCGTCACGCACGGTGTTCCAGACTATTCCCAGCCCATCAACGGGGTGTCCATACCCGGCCACCAGGGATCCGACGAAGTATGGTCAGGCGCATGACGACAGCATCGAATGCATCCCCCGCGCAGCAGATCGCCGCTGGTTACGCCGTCACCGGCCAGGCGCTGAACCTGGGCGCGGTCGTCGTCGACGGCACGGTCGACCCGAGTGCTCAGGTCAAGATTCCACTGGCCACCATCAACCGCCACGGCCTGATCGCCGGCGCGACCGGCACCGGCAAGACCAAGACACTCCAGGTCATCGCCGAGCAGCTGTCGACGGCCGGGGTGCCCGTCGTGATGGCCGACGTCAAGGGCGACCTGTCAGGGCTCGCGCAGCCCGGCGTGGCCAACGACAAGACCGCGCAGCGCGCCACCGACACCGGCGACGACTGGACGCCGACCGCGTTCCCCGTCGAGTTCCTGTCCCTGGGGACGACGGGCGTCGGCGTCCCGGTGCGCGCGACCGTCACCAGCTTCGGGCCGATCCTGCTGTCGAAAGTGCTGGGACTCAACCAGACCCAGGAGTCGACGCTCGGCCTGATCTTCCACTGGGCAGACCAGAAGCGCCTGCTGCTCGATGATCTGAAGGATTTGCGTGGCGTCATCCAGTTCCTGACCAGTGATGAGGGCAAAGAGGAGCTCAAGGCGCTCGGCGCGGTGTCGCCGGCCACGGCGGGCGTCATCTTGCGCGCGCTGATCAACCTGGAGGCCGAGGGCGGGGACACCTTCTTCGGATTGCCCGAGCTCAAGCCCGAGGATCTGATGCGGCTGGACCCGCAGGGGCGCGGCATCATCACACTGCTGGAGCTGGGCAGCCAGGCCGCGCGGCCGGTGCTGTTCTCGACGTTCCTGATGTGGGTGCTGGCCGACCTGTTCACGACGCTGCCGGAGATCGGTGACGCCGACAAGCCGAAGCTGGTCTTCTTCTTCGACGAGGCGCACCTGCTGTTCGCCGACGCGTCCAAGGCGTTCCTGGACCAGGTCGAGCAGACGGTGAAACTGATCCGCTCCAAGGGCGTCGGCGTGTTCTTCTGCACGCAGTTGCCCACCGACATCCCCAACGACGTGCTCAGCCAGCTGGGTGCGCGCGTTCAGCACGCGATCCGGGCGTTCACCCCGGATGACCAGAAGGCCCTGACGAAGACGGTCCGGACCTACCCGAAGACGTCCGTCTACGACCTGGAGTCGGCGCTGACGTCGCTCGGGATCGGCGAGGCGGTCGTCACGGTGCTCTCCGAGGTCGGTGCGCCGACCCCGGTGGCCTGGACCCGCCTGCGGGCGCCGCGATCACTGATGGGCACGATCGGCCCCGACGCCATCGCCGCGGCGGCCAAGGCCAGTCCGTTGCAAGCGACGTACGGCGCCACCGTCGACCGCGACTCGGCCTACGAGCACCTGTCTGCGCAGCCGGTGGCGGCTGGTGGCGCCGCCCCGACCGGCGACCCGGCAGCACCCGCTCCCGCGCCGGCCGAAGAGCCCGACCTCACCGCGTCCGGCCGCGTCGAGGTCGAGGCCGAGGGGCCCGGCATGGTCTCCGAGGTGCTGCAGAGCACCGCCTTCAAGAGCTTCCTGCGGTCCGCGGCGACCGTGGCCGGACGCGAGATCACCCGCAGTCTGTTCGGCACGACCCGCCGACGGTAAACGCCTACGACCCGCCGAGCTTCTTGTAGACCGCGCCGACGATCGGCGCGACGATCGAGCGCGGGGCGTAACCGCTCGCGGCCGACATGGCCTTGGACGTCAGTCCGGGTACGACGCGCATCTTGTTGCGCTCCAGGCCGTCCAGCGAGACCCGGGCGGTGTACTCGGTGTCGATCCAGAGGAAGTCGGGGATCAGCCGCTCGACCAGGGACTGCTCGGACGGGTCGGGCAGCTCGGTGCGCACCGGTCCGGGCGCCAGCAGCGTGACGTTGACGCCGTGCGGCTTGAGCTCACCGCGCAGCGATTCGCTGAAGGTGTTGGCGAACGCCTTGGACGCGGCGTAGGTCGCGTTGTTCGGGATGGGCGAGTTGCCCGCGGCCGAACCGGAGATCAGGATGCCGCCACCGTGACGCGAGATCATGCCCGGCAGGACAGCGAGCACCAGGTCGTGCACGCCCTGGACGTTGAGCTGCACCTGTGCCTTCTCGCCCTCGACGGGCAGCTCGGCGACGGTGCCGAACGTCGCGGTGCCGGCGTTGGCGCACAGGATGGAGATGTTGCGCTGGGCCAGCTCGTCGCAGAGCTTGTCGCGGTCGGCCGGGTCGGTCAGGTCGCAGGCCCGGACCTCGACGGTGACGCCGTACCGGTCGGTGATGCGCTGGGCGACCTCGGCCAGCACCTCCGCGCGACGAGCCGTGATGATCAGATGGTGGCCGCGGGCGGCGAGTTCGGTGGCCAGCGCTTCACCGATGTTCTGAGAGGCGCCGGTGACGACGGCGCGGGCGTCGGGACTGGGAGCGGGTACAGGCATGGGTGCAATCGTAGGGACCAATAGAGTGGCGGCATGAGCAGCCCCGGGGCGGGTATCCCGCCCGTCGGCCGGGGTCGCGTCGCTGCCTGGGCGCTGTGGGACAGCGGCGCCACGGGCGTGAACGCGATCGTGACGACCTTCGGTTTCAACATCTACCTCATCTCAGAGGTCGGCAAAGGGCTGCCTGGCTCGACGACGCCGGAGAGTTGGCTCGGGCGCGCGGTGCTCGTCGCCGGCATCGCGGTGGCGTTTCTGGCGCCGGTGACGGGCGTGATGGTCGACGCCGCGTACCGGCGGCGCCGGGCGCTCGCCGCGCTGACGGGCGCCGTGGTGGTGCTGACGGCGTCGATGACGTTCATCAAGCCCGACTACCACTACCTGTGGATCGGCCTGGCACTGTTGGCCGCGACCGCGGCGTGCATGGACCTCGCGACCGTTCCGTACAACGCCATGCTGCGGCAGTTGTCGACGCCGGCGACCTCGGGCCGGGTCTCCGGATTCGGCTTGGCGGCAGGGTTTTTCGGCAGTGTTGTGCTGCTGCTCCTGGTCTTCGTGGGATTCAAGGCCGGCAGCGGCGACACCCTCGGCCTTCTCGGTATCCCGAACGCGGACGGCAAACCGGACCGGTACGCGGTCCTGGTGGCGGCGGCGTGGTTCGTCATCTTCGCGCTGCCGCTACTGCTGACGGTGAAGTCGCCGCCGCACGACGGCACCCCGGCTGTCGGGTTCTTCGGCGCCTACCGCAGGTTGTGGACCGAGGTGGTCGGGGAATGGAAGCGCGACCGCAACGTCGTCTACTACTTGCTCTCCAGCGCAGTCTTCCGCGATGGCCTGACCGGCATTTCGATCTTCGGCCCGGTGGTGGGGGTCAGCGTCTACGGGCTGGCGCCGACGAGTGTGCCGCTGTTCGGCGCCGCTGCGTTCACCATTGCGGGGCTCGGCGCGGTGCTCGGCGGAATGCTCGACGACCGGATCGGTTCGAAGCGCGTCATCGTCGCGTCGTTGACCGCGATGGTGACGGTCGGCATCACGTTGATGTTCCTGTCCGGACCGATGGCGTTCTGGATCTGCGGTCTGACGCTGTGCCTGTTCGTCGGCCCCACCCAGTCGGCGTCGCGGAACCTGATGTTGCGTATCTCCGCGGACGGCAAGGAAGGCGTGGCCTTCGGGCTCTACACCACCACCGGCCGGGCGGCGCATGTGCTGTCGCCGTGGTTGTTCTCGATGTTCATCGACATTTTCGCGACGACCCGCGCGGGCCTGGGTGGCCTGTGCACCGTCCTGGCTATCGGACTGGTGGGCATGCTGCTGGTGAAGGTGCCGGCCCGGCGCTAGTGACCGTGTCCGCGGCCGCGTTTGGCTGACTGCCGGCACACCGTGAGGCCGGCGCCTTCGCGCTGCTGAATCTGGGTTCCGTCGACCGAGATGGTGCAGGCGATGCCGCGTCCGGCGTTGACGATGCTGACGCTGGCCGAGCGTGCCGCCGGCCGGTTCAGCTGGACTTCCTTGGTCCACGGCAGTGCCACATTGAACTCCGTCTGCAGCACCCCGCCGGTGTCGACGTAGGTGATGCTCACGGCGCGGCCGTTGCCGATCACGGCGTACAGCACGGCCTCGGTGTCACCGCTTTCGGCATCCGATGGCGCGGCCGCGGCCGGGGGACTGACGGCTTCGCTGGGCTCAGTGCTTTCGGGCGTCGCGGTGGTCGTCGCCGTCGTCGACGACGACATCGGGTCCTGCGTCGGCACGGGCAGCGGCGGCGGCGCCACCAGGGTCTGTTGCTCGGAACTGTTGACGATGACGACTGCGATCACCATGCAGAGAGCCAGGATCAGCAATGCTCCGGCCAGCGGGAACAGCCACTTGTGGCGGCGAGCCTTCGGCGGTGCGGCGACACCGTAGGGATCGGTGAAGGCGTCGGTCTGGTAGCCGGCCGTCTGCATGGCCGGGAGTTTCCTGGTGGCGTCCAGCCCGTCGTCGTGCGATCCGGTCATGGCCACCTCATGTTTGCAGGGTACCTGCGGCGCGCGCCGGGCCGCGGGGACGTTGCGGAGGGCCGGGTCAGCGGTGCGGGGCCAGTGCGGCGACGGTCATGGCGCGCAGCACGGCGCGCGAGGATTCCTCCTGCTTGCGGGCACCGCCCGCGGTGACACTGTGCGGGGTCGAGTTCAGCAGCCCGAAGGCGGCGTGCGCCATGGTCCGGGCGTCGGCTTCGCTGCGGGACGGGTCGAGCCGGCGCAACACGTCCACCCAGATCTCGACGTACTGACGCTGCGACCGGCGCACCTGCCGCTTGGCGGCGTCGGGCAGGTTGTTGAGGTCGCGGTCCTGGATGCGGATCAGATCGGATTCGTTGAGGGCGAAGTCGAGGTGGAACTCGATGAGGCCGCTCAGCGCGTCGGCCGGATCGTCGCATTCGGCGACCACGGCACGTCCGCCGGCGTGCAACCGGGCGCTGACGCTGACCAGCAGCTCCACCAGGAGCGCTTCCTTGTTGGGGAAGTGCCGGTAGATCGCGGGTCCGCTGATGCCGGCCGCGGAGCCGATGTCCTCGAGCCGGACTGCCAGATAGCCGCGTTCGGCGATGAGCCGTTCGGCGGCGGCGACGAGTTGGCTGCGCCGGTCGGATTTGGCGCGGCTGCGCGGTGTTTCGGCGTCTGCCTCTGATGCCGTCATCGACACCTCCAACCCGGTCTGGACAACTCAGTTAATGAAGACTAACATCGCGTTCGGTTATTCGCCATTAACTCAACCGAATGGAGCGATGATGGCGTCGAGCGTTTCCCAACGGGTATCGCATCGCGAGCAGCACCTGGCATTGGTGGCTGATCTGAAGGACAAGCTGGCCACCGCCGCGCTCGGAGGATCGGAGCGTTCACGTGAGCGCCACGTCGGTCGCGGCAAGCTCCTGCCGCGCGACCGGGTCAACGGACTCCTCGATCCCGGCAGCCCGTTCCTGGAGATCGCGCCGCTGGCCGCCAACGGCATGTACGACGACGAATGCCCGGGCGCCGGGATGATCGCCGGCATCGGCCGCGTCTCCGGCCGCGAATGCATGATCGTCGCCAATGACGCGACGGTGAAAGGCGGTACCTACTACCCGATCACGGTCAAGAAGCACCTGCGGGCACAGGAGATCGCCAGCCAGAACCAGCTGCCGTGCGTGTATCTGGTGGACTCCGGCGGCGCGTTCCTGCCCCGTCAGGACGAGGTGTTCCCCGACCGCGAGCACTTCGGCCGAATCTTCTTCAACCAGGCCAACATGTCGGCGCGCGGCATCCCGCAGATCGCCGCGGTGCTCGGCTCCTGCACCGCCGGTGGCGCGTACGTCCCCGCGATGAGCGACGAGGCCGTCATCGTCCGCAACCAGGGCACCATCTTCCTGGGTGGCCCGCCCCTGGTGAAAGCCGCTACCGGAGAGGTGGTTACGGCCGAGGACCTCGGCGGTGGCGACCTGCACTCCAAGATTTCCGGGGTCACCGACCACCTGGCCCACGACGATCGCGACGCACTGCGCATCGTCCGTCGGATCGCCGCGACGTTCGGCCCGCGCTCGGAGACGCCGTGGGACGTCGCCCCGGCCGTGGACGCGGTCTGCGACCAGACCGAGCTCTACGACGTCGTGCCGATCGACTCGAAGGTGCCGTACGACGTGCACGAGGTGATCACCCGCATCGTCGACGGCGGCGAATTCACCGAATTCAAGGCCGAATACGGCACCACGCTGGTGACCGGCTTCGCCCGCATCCATGGCCACCCGGTGGGCATCATCGCCAACAACGGCGTGCTGTTCGGCGAATCCGCCCAGAAGGGCGCACATTTCATCGAGCTGTGCGACAAGCGGTCGGTGCCGCTGCTGTTCCTGCAGAACATCTCCGGCTTCATGGTGGGCCGCGACTACGAGGCCGGCGGCATCGCCAAGCACGGCGCCAAGATGGTCACCGCCGTCGCGTGTGCCCGCGTGCCGAAGCTGACCGTCGTCATCGGCGGCTCCTACGGCGCCGGGAACTACTCGATGTGCGGCCGCGCGTATTCCCCTCGGTTCCTGTGGATGTGGCCCAACGCGCGCATCTCGGTGATGGGCGGCGAACAGGCCGCCTCGGTGCTGGCCACCGTGCGCGGTGATCTGACGCCGGAGGAAGAAGAGGCGATCAAGGCGCCGATCCGCCAGCAGTACGAGGACCAGGGCAACCCGTACTACTCGACGGCCCGGCTCTGGGACGACGGCGTCATCGACCCGGCCGACACCAGAACCGTGGTGGGACTGGCCCTTTCAGTTGTCGCGCAGGCTCCGCTCGAGCCTGTGTCCTACGGCGTTTTCAGGATGTGAGATGAAGACCTTCGACACCGTCTTGGTTGCCAATCGTGGCGAGATCGCGGTCCGCGTCATTCGGACGTTGCGGGCCATGGGTATTCGTTCGGTCGCGGTGTTCAGCGACGCCGACGCCGGCGCCCGGCACGTGCTCGAGGCCGACGTCGCCGTGAACATCGGCCCGGCCCCGGCCCGGCAGAGCTACCTGAGCATCGAGGCCATCGTGACCGCGGCCCGGCGCACCGGTGCCCAGGCCGTGCACCCGGGCTACGGATTCCTTTCGGAGAACGCCGAATTCGCCGCCGCGTTGCACGACGCGGGCATCGTCTTCATCGGGCCGCCGGCCAAGGCCATCGGCACCATGGGCGACAAGATCACCGCCAAGGCGGCGGTGTCGGCCTTCGGTGTGCCCGTGGTTCCCGGTATCTCGCGTCCCGGCCTGACCGACGAGGACCTCATCGCCGGCGCCCCCGAGGTGGGGTTCCCGGTCCTGGTGAAGCCGTCCGCCGGTGGCGGCGGCAAGGGCATGCGGGTGGTGCATGCCGCCGCGGAGCTGCCGGCCGCGCTGGCCTCGGCCCGCCGTGAGGCCGCGTCGGCATTCGGCGACGACACCTTGTTCCTGGAGCGATTCGTGTTGAACCCCAGGCACATCGAGGTCCAGGTCGTTGCGGACAGCCACGGCAACGTCGTGCATCTGGGCGAGCGCGAGTGCAGCCTGCAGCGCCGGCACCAGAAGGTCATCGAAGAGGCCCCGTCGCCGGTGTTGGACGAGGCGACCCGCGCGCGGATCGGTGCGGCCGCCTGCGACACCGCCCGCAGCGTCGACTACCGCGGCGCGGGCACCGTCGAGTTCATCGTCTCGGCGGACCGGCCCGACGAGTTCTTCTTCATGGAGATGAACACCCGCCTGCAGGTGGAGCACCCCGTCACCGAGCTGGTCACGGGCATCGACCTGGTCGAGCTGCAGGTGCGGGTGGCAGCTGGTGACGCCCTACCGGTGGCTCAGGACGACATCACCATGACCGGGCACGCCATCGAAGCCCGCGTGTACGCCGAAGACCCGGCGCGCGATTTCCTGCCGACGGGCGGCACCGTGCTGGCGCTGGCCGAACCTGCCGATGCCCGAGTGGATTCCGGCATCCGGGCCGGCTCGGTGATCGGTAGCGACTACGACCCGATGTTGTCGAAGATCATCGCGTACGGCCCGGATCGGGAGTCGGCGCGTCGTGGCCTGGATCGAGCGCTGGCCGATACCGCCGTGCTGGGTGTCGGTACCAACATCGACTTCCTGCGCTTCCTGCTGGCCGACGAGGACGTCATCGCCGGACGCCTCGACACCGGTCTGCTGGACCGCCGTACCGGCGACTACGTCGCCGCCCAGGCCGGAGACGACGAGTTCATCGCCGCTGCCGCGTACCGCTGGCTGCACAGCTGGGCGGACGCGGGTGAGCTGTGGGCCACCCCGTCCGGCTGGCGGGTCGGGGAGCACGCTGCGACGACGATCCGGCTGCGGGCCGGCGAGCGCACCGACCACGTCCACCTCACCGGCACGCCCGCGGCCGCCACGGCACGCATCGAAGATGGCGAACTGCGTAGTGTGGCAGCGTCGTTGGACGGTGACCGGTTGATCGTCACGGTCGACGGTCTGCGCACCGAATACCTGACCGCCGTCGAGGATCACCGGCTGTGGCTGGCCGGTGCCGGCCGCACGATCGTGATCGAGGATGTGCGCGAAGCCCCGGTCCGTGCCGATGACGAACACAGCGGCGACGCCGAGATCGTCAGCCCGATGCCCGGATCTGTTGTCGCCGTTGGTGTCGAGGACGGTGCGACGGTCGGCACTGGTGACGTCGTGGTCACCGTCGAGGCCATGAAGATGGAACACGCGTTGTCGTCGCCGGTCGGCGGCACCGTGGAATTGCTTGTCGCCGTGGGCGATCAGGTCAAAGTGGGCCAGCCGCTGGCCCGGATTATCGCTGCAACCGAGGAGACCAAGTGAGCGACTTTCTGTCCACCGGCACCCTGCCGGACCACTATGCCGAACTGGCCAAGACGGTTCGGGAATTCGCGCAGACCGTCGTTGCGCCGGTATCGGCTCAGCACGACAAGGACCACACCTTCCCGTACAAGGTGATCGACGGTATGGCCGACATGGGCCTGTTCGGCCTGCCGTTCCCCGAGGAGTACGGCGGCATGGGCGGCGACTACTTCGCCCTGTGCCTGGCCCTGGAAGAACTGGGCAAGGTCGACCAGAGTGTCGCCATCACGCTGGAGGCGGGCGTCGGGCTGGGCGCCATGCCGGTGTACCGCTTCGGCACCGAGGCGCAGAAGCAGGAATGGCTGCCCCAGCTGGCCAGTGGAAAGGCGTTGGGCGCCTTCGGCTTGACCGAGGCCGGCGGCGGTAGCGATGCCGGCGCCACCAAGACCACCGCCAAGCTGGACGGCGACAGCTGGGTGATCAACGGCTCCAAGCAGTTCATCACCAACTCCGGCACCGACATCACCAAGCTCGTCACGGTCACCGCGGTCACCGGCGAATTGCCCGGCGGGCACAAGGAGATTTCGGCGATCCTGGTGCCGGTGCCGACCCCGGGCTTCACGGCCGAACCCGCCTACGACAAGGTCGGCTGGAACGCCTCGGACACCCACCCGCTGAGCTTCGACGATGTGCGGGTGCCGGCCGAGAACCTGCTCGGCGACCGCGGCCGCGGCTACGCCAACTTCCTCCGGATCCTCGACGAGGGCCGCATCGCCATCGCCGCGCTGTCGGTCGGTGTCGCGCAGGGCTGCGTCGACGAGTGCGTGAAGTACTCGAAGGAGCGGGAAGCGTTCGGCCGCAAGATCGGTGGCTACCAGGCCATCGCCTTCAAGATCGCCCGGATGGAAGCCCGCGCACACGTCGCCCGCACCGCGTACTACGACGCCGCGGCACTCATGCTGGCAGACAAGCCGTTCAAGAAGGCGGCCTGCATCGCCAAGATGATCGCCAGCGAGGCCGCGATGGACAACGCCCGTGACGCCACCCAGGTGTTCGGCGGCTACGGCTTCATGAACGAGTACCCGGTGGCCCGGCACTACCGCGATTCGAAGATCCTCGAAATCGGTGAAGGCACAACGGAAGTGCAGCTGATGCTGATCGCGCGTGAGGCCGGGCTGTGACCGAGAAGCGGATCGTCGAGCAGCGCGGGCTCTGGTTCGAGGAGTTCGAGCCGGGCGTCATCTACAAACATCGACCCGGCCGCACCATCACCGAGGCCGACAACGTGCTGTTCACCACGCTCACCATGAACACCCAGGCGCTGCATCTGGACGCCGCGTTCGCCGACGCGTTGCCGCCGTTCCATGCGCGGCTGGTGAATTCGATGTTCACGCTGTCGACGTTGGTGGGTCTGTCGGTCGCGCAGCTGACGCAGGGCACGATCGTCGGGAACCTCGGTTTCTCCGACATCGCCTTCCCCAGGCCGCTTTTCCACGGTGACACGCTCTACGCGGAGTCCGAGGTGATCGACAAGCGCGAGTCCAAGAGCCGGCCAGGGGAGGGCATCGTGACGTTCGCCCACACCGGCCGCAATCAGCACGGCGACGTCGTCGCCACGGCGTCGCGCAAGACGATGGTCCGCAAGCGCCCGGCGGACGCGGTCTGATGGCGCTGCAGGCACCCGGTCCCGGCTGGCTGTTCTGCCCGGCCGACCGGCCCGAGCGATTCGAAAAGGCAGCGGCGGCAGCTGATGTGGTGATCCTCGATCTGGAGGACGGCTGCGCCGCGAAAGACCGGCCGGCCGCTCGTCAGGCGCTGATCGATACCCCGCTGGACCCGGCCCGCACGGTGGTGCGGCTGAATCCGTCGGACACCGCCGATCATCCGCTGGACCTGGAGGCGCTGGCCCGCACCCCGTACACCACGGTGATGCTGGCCAAAACCGAATCAGCCGAACAGGTCCGGGCGCTGGCGCCGCTGGATGTGGTGGTGCTGGTGGAGACCCCGCTCGGCGCGCTCGCCGTCACCGAGACCGCCCGGGTCGACAACACCTACGCCGTCATGTGGGGTGCCGAAGACCTGTTCGCGGCACTGGGCGGCACCGCCAACCGGTGGCCCGACGACAGCTATCGCGATGTCGCAAAGCACGTCCGGTCGCAATCGCTGTTGGCAGCCAAGGCTTTCGGCAAGATCGCGCTGGACTCGGTCTATCTGAACATCAAGAACCTGGACGGCCTGCGAGCTGAGGTCGACGATGCCGTGGCCGTCGGATTCGACGCCAAGGTCGCCATCCACCCGACGCAGGTCGCGGTGATCCGCTCCGGCTACGCCCCGACCGAGAAGGAAATCGCCTGGGCGCGCGCGGTACTCGACGCCGCGACCCGCGAGCGCGGGGTGTTCCAGTACGACGGTCTGATGGTCGACATGCCGGTGCTCCGCCGCGCCGAGCGGATCGTCGCCCTGGCTCCCTGACTAGAGCTCCTCGACGCTGAGGATGCCGTCTTGCACCGCGCGGGCGACGAGTTGGGCTTTGGTGGCTGCCGGCCGCCCCGCGGCGGCGTACTTGGCCCGGACGCGTTGCAGGTGGGTCCGGACGGTGGTCGGGGCCAGGTGCAGGCGCTTGGCGACGATGTCCTTGCTCTCGGTCTGAAACCAGGCCTTGAGCACTTCGCGTTCGCGATGGGTGAGCCCGGGGCGGCCGGAATCAGTGTCCGAGCAGATGGCTGCGGCCATCCGGGGCCCGACGTAC
Source organism: Mycolicibacterium llatzerense (assembly GCF_025331195.1). Classification (NCBI taxonomy): domain Bacteria; kingdom Bacillati; phylum Actinomycetota; class Actinomycetes; order Mycobacteriales; family Mycobacteriaceae; genus Mycobacterium; species Mycolicibacterium llatzerense. Next base: position 196,610 of record NZ_LXOV01000014.1, read on the forward strand.
GGCTCGTGGGTGCTGGCCGCGCGGATGGCCTCGATCAGCTGGCTCTGGCCTTCGCTCTTGGCCAGATACGTGATCACCCCGATGGACAGGCAGCGCAGAATGACCTCGGCGTTCTCCAGGTGCGAATAGACGATCACCGCATGACCGGCGTCGACGATGGCGGTGACGGCGTCGAAATCGGGCTGGCGGCTGCGTAATTCGAGGTCGAGGATGACCGCGGCCAGCTCGGCACCGGCCTTGGGATATAGGGCAAGGAAGGATTCGGCGTCGGGATGGTCGGATACGACGCGGATCGGCGGGTCGGCCTTTGCACACCATGCGGCGATGCCGGTGTGGATGACGTCGTGGTCATCGACGACGGCGATGGCCAGGGGCTCAGGCGGGGTGGCCGGCGAGGTCATGGCTGACTGGTCTTTCTGCGAGCTGGAGCTGGAAGGTGATCCATACGGTGTCGTCGAGGGTGGTGACGTCGAATCCATCGTTGGCGCCGACGTCAATCTCGGTCGGGATTTCGGCGACTTTGGCGCCGTGACACACGACGCTGATCTCCGCGCCAGTCGATTCGCCGGTCACAGTGATGCGAGCGGCGTTGCTGGTCGCGGCGAGGGCGAGGTCGAGCAGGTGCGCGATCCGCCGTGCTGCGGCTTCGTCGACGGTGGGTAATGCGCCGTCGACGTTGATGGCTACCGCGACGCCGCGATCCTGGGCGGCGTCGATGTGCGGACGCAGCTCGCGCAACAGAACATGCTGAAATATCGACGATTGGTCGAAAAGTGTTCGCAGCCGCTGGTATTCGTTCTGCGCGTGCTGTTGGACAGCGGCGTCCAGTGGAGCGCCGTCGGCGAGGCTCACCAACAGCGGACGGATCGTCTCGGCCAGATCGGCGTAACGGCGGAGGTACTCGGCCTGAACCGCATCGGCGATACGGTTGGCAGTCAGGAGTTGTTTGCGCGCAGCGGTTTCCGTGGCCGCATCGGCGGCGGCGCCTCTGATGAGGTTGTCGAAGAACAGGCCGCACAGCTGGATCAGCAGAACGCTCACCGTGCCGTACCCGATGTCGACGATGTTGTGCATCGAGAAGTCGTGCACGACGGCGTAGCCGATCGGGATGGTCCAACACAGGACCAGGATGCTGATGCTGTAGCGGAGCCTCTCGTTGAGCAACAGGGGGAGCGCGCACCAGCCGATCGCGCCCTGCATCCATTGCACGTCGGTGTCGAGTTGCGCAACCGGCAGGGACGCCGATTGCGCCAGCGAGACAACCAGCAAGGCGGCAATGCCCGCACGGGTTGGCAGACCGGGCACGCCGAGGCGACGGACCACGGTCGAGAGCGTGATGACCGCGGCTACGGCGATCAATGCCAACTGCAGCTTGGGGTGTGCGGTCGAGTGCATCGCGGTGGGGGCGATCGCCAGTAGGTTGGCGATGGCATAAGCGGTCAACATCAGGCTGTATCCGGTGCGGGCGCGTTCGATCATCCGCTCTGGATCGGCTGGATTCGCCACGGGAGTGGATGTGGGCCAACGTAATTCAACGGTGGTGCCGCGCCCCGGTGCCGTCGTCACCACTGATTCGCCGCCGAGCCGCCGCATCCGGGCGGCGATCGAGTTGGCCAGTCCGTATCCATGGGTTGGTTGCGTGGCGTCGAATCCGCAGCCGTCGTCGGCGATGCGCACCAGGCCGGGCTGGATCGTGACGGTGACGCCAGTTGCGGCGGCATGCCGGTCCACGTTGGTGAGGGCTTCCCGTGCCGCAGCGGCGACGATCGTCGCGGTGGCACCATCCAGCCACATCTGGGTTGGTCCCGCCAAGGCGACCGGGGTGGTGATGTGTGCGATGTTGTCACGCAGTGCCGCAACAAGATCGGCGGGTGGAGTCGGTGCCCACGACCGATCGTCGAAGACTTCGAGATCGCGGCGCGCCTGCGTTGCGATACGCGTCGGCGACACCGCACTGCCGGTGCCCACGATCAGCAGCGTGGAGGCGACGGTGTCGTGCAGCAGCCGCAGTTGTTCCCGGTCGTACTCACGGACGGCCGCGTCGACCTCGTGTTGCAGTTCGGCGGCATGCCGGTCCGCGCGTGCGGCGTCGACCGAATCGGTGACCCGCAACATCAGAACGCGGTTCAAGGTCGCGGCAAGCCACAGCACCGCGAAGTAGACGGCAATATTGCGGCCGACGTGGCCCCATCCGAAAGCTGTGGTGCCGAGAACGTACGCAGCGGCCACTCCCAGGGTGAGCATGACATTGACCCATGGGGAGAAGACGGTGAAGCTGATGATCGCTGTCCCGGCAATGGCCACCAGGCTGAAGGTGGACAGGTGGACATGGACGTTGGACGCCAGCATCGGGATGGTCAGGCAGGCGACGATGGTGACGGCGTAGTCGACTGCGAAGACGCGTGCTGTCGTGGAATGCGTGATCAGCCGATAGGTGGCCCAGGTGCCGGCCGCCATCGCGAAAGCAGTGCCGACCGCGCTGACCGAATACTCGGTGGTGACCATGACGGCGTACACGACCAAGCTGCCGCCATTGCGCAGCACCAGGCTGAGCAGCATCGCCTGACTCAGGAAGTTACGCCGGGCGGCGTCCGCCGTGTCACCCATGGTTGGCCTGACCGTCTTCCGTTACCCGGATGCGGCGGCCCGGCCACGATACGTCGCACCAGGAGCAGATGCAGCGAACAATCGAGATGGCATCGGCACGCCCGTGGAGGCCATCGCGGAGACGTCGGCGATTCCTTTGCTGGAGCGCCGTGCGGAGGTACGGGCCGTACCCCCGACTGTTGGACGAACTACCAGTTGAACGTCGGTGTTTACCCGCGGTGAACGCCCCGTCATTCCCTCGCCTCCCCGCACATTTACGATGCTGGCATATTGGTTTTAGCACGTTCGGACGATGATCTCCGGCCGAGCGCGCGAATCGATCTGGCAAACGGCCACCAATCCAGGTGTTTCATACGTTCGGCGGACAAGCGGCTGTCCGGATTCGCCGGTCGCGTCCCCGCCGCGACACGTATTCACTGCGTTACCTGCGATGACCACGGCCGGATCAGGTTCGGGCGCATAATGGCGGTGATGCCCCAGCACTGCGGCGAGCAGAGCGGATCATCCGACTGATGCCACACCCCGGCATCGGCCGGCGACCCCCATCACCCGGGGGGTTGCCCTGGTCGCCACCGCGCTGAGCTTCTCGCGGACTGACGGCCGAACATGCCGTCACCGAAAGGAGGCGGTATGGCTGAAGTGTCGGTCCCTGGCCTGGACAACCGGGTGGACCTTGAACCCGTGCAACTCATCGCGCCCGACGGCGCACCCACCTCCGACGCGCGGTACCGCCGCGACCTGCCGCCCGAAACGCTGGGCTGGCTCTACGAGGAGATGGTCGTCACCCGCGACCTGGACGGCGAATTCGTCAATCTGCAACGTCAGGGCGAGCTCGCGCTGTTCGCCTCGTGCCGCGGCCAGGAAGCCGCGCAGGTCGGTGCGGCGGCCTGCCTGCGCAAGACCGACTGGCTGTTCCCGCAGTACCGAGAACTCGGCGCCCTGCTGGTCCGCGGCATCACGGCGGCCCAGATCAGCGCCGTGTGGCGGGGCCGCTGGCATGGCGGCCTGGGATTCACCGAAAAGCACTGCGCGCCAATATCGATAGATATCGGCACGCATGGCCTGCACGCGGTCGGCGCGGCGATGGCCGCGCAACGGCTCGGGGAGGACTCGGTGACCGTGGCGTTCGTCGGCGACGGTGGCACCTCCGAAGGCGATATGCACGAGGCGCTCAACATCGCGGCCGTCACCTCGGCGCCGTGTGTGTTCTTCGTGCAGAACAACCAGTGGGCCATCTCGGTGCCGGTGCGTCACCAGCAGGCGGGACCGTCGATCGCGCACCGCGCCATCGGCTACGGCATGCCCGGAATCCGGGTCGACGGCAACGACGTGCTGGCCTGCTACGCGGTGGTGTCGGAGGCGGCGCAGCGCGCCCGCGCCGGTGGCGGTCCGACGCTGATCGAGGCCGTCACCTACCGGATGGGGCCGCACACCACCTCCGATGACCCGACCCGCTACCGCGACCCTGACGAGCTGAAGCACTGGGAGGCACGCGATCCCATCGCGCGCTACCGGGCCTACCTGAAAACCGTCGGGGTGTGGACCCCACGACTGCAGGAGCACGTGGAGAACCGCTCGCGCCGACTGCGCGCTGCCCTGCGTGAGTCCGTCCTGTCCGCACCGGACTTCGACGTCGCGGACATGTTCGACAACGTCTACGCCGACATCACACCCGAACTGGCCCGGCAGCGTGACGCGCTGTTGGCCGAACTGGATTGGGAGGGTTGACATGACGCAGATCATCGAGCGACCGTCGTGGCCCGGTGACGCGGAGCCCGACGAGCCGAGGCCGCCAACCGAATCGCCCACGGCGACCACGGTTTCCATGGTGCAGGCCATCAACCGCGCCCTGCGCGACGCGATGGCCGAAGACGACCGGGTGCTCGTCTTCGGCGAGGACGTCGCCCAGCTGGGCGGGGTGTTCCGGGTCACCGATGGCCTGCACGAAACCTTCGGGGAAGCACGGTGTTTCGATACCCCGCTGGCGGAGTCGGCGATCGTGGGGATCGCCATCGGCATGGCGATCCGCGGCATGGTGCCGGTACCCGAAATCCAGTTCGACGGTTTCGCCGCCCCGGCGTTCGATCAGATCGTCAGCCATCTCGCGAAGTACCGGATGCGCACCCATGGCGATGTCGACATGCAGGTGACCATCCGCATCCCGTCGTTCGGCGGTATCGGTGCGGTGGAACATCATTCGGAATCCACCGAATCGTACTGGCTGCACACCGCCGGGCTCAAGGTCGTGATTCCGTCGACGCCGTCGGACGCGTATTGGCTGTTGCGCGAGGCCATCTCGTCTCGTGACCCGGTGATCTTCCTGGAGCCCAAACGCCGGTACTGGACCAAGGGGGAGTTGGACACCAGCGTGCCGGCGCCACCCATCGGGCGGGCCGCGGTGCGGCGCACCGGGCGGGACGTCACCGTCATCACCTACGGCTCACTCGTCGACACTGCGCTGGCCGCAGCCGATCTGGCTGACGGCCACGACCTGGAAGTCATCGACCTGCGGTCGCTGAACCCGCTCGACTTCGACACCATCGCGGCCTCGATCCGCAAAACCGGGCGCGCGGTGATCATGCACGAAGGGCCGCGCACCCTGGGTTTCGGTGCCGAACTGGCTGCCCGGATCTCCGAGGAGCTCTTCTACGACCTGGAGGCACCCGTGTTGCGCGCCACCGGCTTTGACACTCCCTATCCGCCGGCCCGGCTGGAGAAACTGTGGCTGCCCGGCGTGGACCGGCTGCTGGACTGCGTGCACCAGGCGATGAGCCAGCCATGACGGCGACACGCGACTTCCTGGTACCCGACCTCGGTGAAGGCTTGGAGGACGCCACCATCACCTCTTGGGCTGTGGCGGTGGGGGACACCGTCGAGCTCAACCAGGTCCTGTGCACCGTGGAGACCAACAAGGCGGCCGTGGAGATACCCAGCCCGTACGCCGGTGTGGTGACCGAACTCGGTGGGGCAGAAGGGCAGACGCTCGCCGTGGGCGCCGTGCTGGTCCGCATCGCCACCGATGCACCGGTGGTGGCGGAACCTGCACCCGCGCCGCAGGCTGAGCCCACAGCCGAGCCGAAAGCCAAAGCGCCCGAACGCAAACCCGTGCTGGTCGGCTACGGCGCGGACGCTGAACTCGATACCACCCGTCGCCGTCCCCGGGCCAAACCGCGGGTGCGCAAGCTGGCGGCCGAACTGGACGTGGACCTGACCGGGGTGGCGCCGTCCGGACCGGACGGCATCGTCACGCGTCAGGACGTGCTGGCCTCGGCGCACCAGACCGTCGACGCCGACCGGGTTCCCGTGACCGGCGTACACGCCGAGATGGCACGCCGGATGTCGGTGTCACGCAAGGAGATACCGGATGCGCATGCCTCGGTGCAGGTGGACTGTTTCGAATTGCTCCGGGTGCGCGACACCTTGGCCGTCGCCGACGGCACCGTCACACCGTTCGTGTTGACGCTGCGACTGCTCGCCATCGCACTGCGGCACCACCGCGAGTTCAACGCCACCTGGGTGCCGGCCGAACATGGTGCGGGCGTGCATCTTCACGAATCGGTGCACCTGGGCATCGGCGTCGCGACCTCGCGTGGATTGCTGGTGCCGGTGGTACGGGACGCCGAGCGCCTGTCCACCCGGGAACTGGCCTGGGCGGTGGACGGGCTGATCCGCGCCGCCCGCGAGGGCACGCTGAAACCCGCCCAGTTGCACGGCTCGACGTTCACCGTGTCGAACTTCGGGGCGCTCGGTCTTGATGACGGGGTACCCGTCATCAACTATCCGGAGGCGGCGATCCTCGGGATGGGGACGCTCAAGCCCCGTGCCGTGGTGCGCGACGGCGAGGTGGTGGCGCGGCCGACCATGACGCTCACCTGTGCCTTCGACCACCGGATCGCCGACGGAGCCGGGGCAGCCGCGTTCCTCGGTGAGTTGCGGGCCCTCATCGAGACGCCCGAACTGGCGCTGCTCGACGGATAGTCAGAGCTGCTTGGCAGCGGCCAATCGCGCAGCGAACTCCGGTGATTCGATCGATGCCGCCTGCGGGGCGATCTCGATGTCGACCGCCTTGGCGTGCTGCTCGTTGTCCAGGACGCCGGGATGGTCCGTCGCGCGCATCGACGCCTTGGTGGCCAGCACCACCTCGCGGGGTGCCGATGCCGGACCGGCGGCCAGCGCCAGAGCCGCGGCGACGGGGTCGTCGGCGACCTCCAGCGCCAGGCCGTGCCGCACGGCGGCGTCAGCGTCGAACCTCATGCCGAACAGCAGCGCCGCCCGTGCCGCCTGCGGACCGATGGCGCGCTGCAGCATCCAGGTCGCGCCGCCGCCCGGGTGAATCCCGAGCTTCTGGAACCGTGGGTCGAAGACCGCGCCGGGTCCGGCGATCCGGACGTCGGCGGCGAGCGCCAGGTTCAGCCCCGCCCCGACGGCCGGCCCGTTCACCGCGGCGATCGTCGGCAGCGTGCAGTCGGCCACCGCGAGGAAGCCGTCGTAGATCACCCGCAGACCGTTCACCGTGGCGGCACCGAGCGCGGTCAGGTCAGCGCCGGCGCAGAAGGCCTTGCCGGCGCCCGTCACGACCACGGCGTGCACGCCATGATCGGCCTCGGCGGCGTTGATCGCGGCCCGCAGGCCGGCAGACATTTCCGCGGTCACCGCGTTGCGGCGGTCGGGATCGTTCACGGTGATGAGCGCGACGCGGTCGATGACCTGCGTCAGTACGAGATCGGACACCACCCCAGCCTATGGCCTGTGTTTCGACTCACGTGAGTCAAAACCTTTACCCGAGATCATTTCTGCGAAACAACTGTGTGATTGCTTTGCTGTTCGTGTTGAGAGGCGTTCGGAGTTCATGTTGAAGCGTTTTGCCGTGGTTGCTGCTGTGAGCATGTTGCTCCCGTTGGGGGCAGCGACCACTGCGTTCGCCGACCCCGCGCCTGCCGGTGACGAGGGCCCGCCGCCGGACACCGGCATCGTGGCCTCGGACGAACCGGCGACGGTCACGACGCCCGACGGCTGGACGCTCACGGTGGTGGCCAAGAACGAGACCGAGCTTCCCGTCGCACCTCTCACGACGGCGGTCAGCTCGCGCGAATATCTGGTGGGCGGCACGTTCACCGGAACCGTGACCGGCAAGGGCAAGACCACCCTCGCCGGCGGCACGCTGGAAGCGGGCTACCAGATCGGCTGCGGTATCGAGCTGGGCCAGGTGCGTCTGGTCGGCTCCATCGGTATCGCTACCTCGGGGTCGACGCTGGCCGGGTTGCTGCCCACGGGCGTGAGTGTCCCCATGTCGGGCACCGTGGAAATCCACCCGAAGCCCGGCACGGTCACCCAGGTACCCGTCGACAAGAAGTCCTTCAAGGCCGCGCCCGTGCGCATCACCCTCAAGGACACGCACGTCAAGGTCGACGGCTGCGTCGGCCAGTCCTTCCTGCGGTCCTATGCGGTGCTGACCAGCTCGACCACCGACACCGACGACATCGTCGCCTACTACGGCATCACCAAGTCCGTCTGACCCGAACCTCACGCCGTTTCGGCGCGCAGAGCACCCTCGACCGGGCACAATGCCCGGGTCCGTAGAAGGGGGAGCATGAGCGACGACGCCGAATCGCCGGCAATGCGGCAACGCGTCGAAGACCGGTACCGACAGCTGGCCGAGATGCGCCAGCTGCGGCCCATCGTCGCCGTCGTCAACCGCTTCAACGAGATCGACGGCGGCACCCTGGGCACGGTGGTGTCGGTGCAGCTGTTCACCACGGTGATCCCGCTGGCGATCATCGGCTTCAGCTATCTCACCGGGTTCGCCGACAGCGCCAGTCCCGGCGTCGTGGTGAGCCGGCAGCTCGGCCTGGTGTCGCCGCTGACCGAACACGTACGGGCCGCCTTCGGCCGCGCGTCGGGTCTACGGTCCAACTGGACGTTCTTCGGCGTCGCGAGCTTCCTGGTCTGGGGCATCCCGATGTCGATGACCATCGCCGGAATCTTTGCCAAGGCGTGGCGTCGCGAGCCCTTCGGCTGGGGCGGCAAGCTGTGGCGCGGAGTGACGTGGTTCGTGCTGTACCTGACCATGATCGGGGTGCGGGAACGCATCGCCTTCGGCGGCGTGCACCACGGATGGACACAGATTCTGCTCTTCGCGGTGTCGCTGATCCCGGTCTGGATCTTCTGGACGATCACCCCCGCGCTGCTGGTGCGCGGCGGCGGGCGGGCCTGGCGCGCTCTGCTGCTCGCGGGGTTGGCGGGCGTCGTCATCGAGGGCACCGTCCTGCCGCTCGCGGCCCGGATGATCTTCCCGCCGCTGCTGCGCGGGTGGGACGACTTCGGGCCCATCGGCGTGGCGATGGCGCTGCTCACGTGGTGCGGGATCAGTGGAGCCGGCTGGGTGATCACGGCGTGCGTCGGCGCGGTGCTGTGGGAGCGGACGGCGCCGTCGCAGACGGTCATCGAGGCGGAGTCGGACGATGCCGGGCAGCCTGATACAAGATCAGACACAAAGCGCCCCCGGCAGGAATCGAACCTGCGACCTAGAGATTAGAAGGCTCTTGCTCTATCCAACTGAGCTACGGGGGCAATGCGCTGGAAGTCTATCTCGGCGGCTCCTCGCGGTGGTCACCGCAACAGCGGTATTGCGCCGCGCCGTTCCCGGCAGCGGACTAGCGTTAGGGGCCAGCGCTGGGCAACGACGGAGGAGAGCGACAGCCATGAGCGACGTGCCGGACTTTGACACGGCCGGGTTGCCCGAAGAGTTGAGTGCAGTCGATCAGTTGATGCATCGCGGGGAGGCCAATCCCCGTACCCGTTCCGGCATCATGGGCGTCGAACTGCTGGATGTCACCCCGGATTGGGAGCGATACCGGGCCGGGTTCGAGCAGGCCTCCCGCAAGGCGATCCGGCTGCGGCAGAAAGTCGTGATGCCGAGCCTGCCGACGGCCGCCGCACGCTGGGTGGTCGACCCTGATTTCAACCTCGACTACCACGTACGCCGGGTACGCGCGCCGGGTGCGGGCACGCTGCGCGAGGTCTTCGATTTCGCCGAGCTGGCGCTGCAGTCGCCGCTCGACATCTCCCGTCCGCTGTGGACGGCCACGTTGGTCGAAGGGCTGCCGGGCGGTGGTGCCGCCAACATCGTGCACATGAGCCACGCCGTCACCGACGGCATCGGCAGCATGGAGATGTTCGCGAACCTGTACGACCTGGAGCGCGATCCCGCGCCGCGGCCTGCGGCGCCGCTGCCGATCCCCGAAGATCTGTCGCCGAATGACCTTACGCGGCAAGGCATCAACGCGTTGCCCAAAGGCATCGCCAACAACGTGCTCGATGCGACGCGTGGTGCGGCCGGTCTGCTCGGGCGCATGATGCGCGACCCGGCCGACGCGGTCGGCGGGGTGGTCGACTACGTCCGGTCGAGTCGCCGGGTGATGACGCCCGCGGCGCCGCAGTCGCCGGTGCTGCGCCGGCGTGGTCTGGCGTCGCGCAGTGAGGCGATCGACATCAAGTTCAGCGACCTGCACAAGGCGTCCAAGGCGGCCGAGGGTTCCATCAACGACGCCTACCTCGCCGCCCTGTGCGGCGCGCTGCGCCGCTATCACGATGCCAAGGGCATCCCGGTCGCGTCGCTGCCGATGGCGGTGCCGGTGAATGTGCGTTCCGACTCGGATCCGGCCGGTGGCAACAGATTTGCGGGCGTCAACATCGCCGCGCCCATCGGCGTCGTGGACCCGCGCAAGCGCATCCAGAAGGTGCGCGCCCAGATGACCCGCAAGCGGGAGGAGCGCGCCATCGAGGTGGTGGGCGTCGTCGCGCCGCTGCTGAACCTGGTGCCGGACAATCTGCTGGAGTCCATGGCAGGCTCGGTGGTCAACTCCGATGTGCAGGCCAGCAATGTGCCCGGGCCGCCGGTCGACACCTTCATCGCCGGCGCAAAGGTGGTGCGGCACTACGGAATCGGGCCGCTGCCCGGCGTCGCGATGATGGCGGTGCTCATCTCGCGCAGCGGCTGGGTCACCATCAGCACCCGCTACGACCGGGCGTCGATCAACGATCCCGAGTTGTGGGCCCGCTGTCTGCTGGACGGATTCAACGAAGTGCTGGCTCTGGGTGGGGACGGCCGGGCCATCCCGGCGTCGTTCGAGTTGCCTGGCGATCAGGCCGAGTCGGCAGTGAACGGGGGTGCCGCACAATGAGTTCGGACGACGAGTACTCGGCAGAGTTCCGCAACGCCCGGTTGCCGGGCTCGGTGGCGGAGATCCTGGCCAGCCCGCAGGGGCCGGAGGTCGGTGCGTTCTTCGACATGGACGGCACCCTGGTGGCCGGTTTCACCGGCGTGATCATGACGCAGGACCGGTTGCGCCGCGGCCAGATGGGCGTCGGTGAATTCATCGGCATGGTGCAGGCCGCGGTGAACCACCAGCTGGGGCGCGCCGAGTTCGAGGACCTGATCGGCCGGGGAGCGCGGATGCTGCACGGCAATTCGCTCAGCGACCTCGACGAGCTGGGCGAGCGGTTGTTCATCCAGCACATCAAGAAGCGGATTTATCCCGAGATGCGTGAACTCGTCCGCGCCCACATGGCGCGCGGGCACACCGTCGTGCTGAGCTCGTCGGCGCTGACGGTCCAGGTGGAACCGGTGGCGAACTTCCTCGGCATCAAGAACGTGCTGTGCAACAAGTTCGAGACGGACGAGTACGGGCTCATCACCGGCGAGGTGGTCAGGCCGGTGCTGTGGGGACCCGGAAAGGCCAACGCCGCACAGGCTTTCTCCGCCAACAATGGTGTCGACCTGGCGAAGAGCTACTTCTACGCCGACGGTGACGAAGACGTCGCCCTGATGTACCTGGTCGGCAACCCGCGGCCCACCAATCCGGCGGCGAAGCTGGAATCTGTTGCCGCCAAACGTGGTTGGCCGGTGCTGAAGTTCTCCAGCCGCAGTGGCAGCAGCCCCATCGCGCAACTGCGGACCTTTGCCGGCATCGCGTCGCTGGCGCCGGTCGCGGCCGGTGCGCTCGGTCTCGGTCTGCTGACCGGCAATCGGCGCACGGGCGTCAACTTCTTCACCTCGGCGTGGAGCAAGGCGCTGATGACGACCCTCGGCATCGACCTGAACGTGATCGGCGCCGAGAACCTGCGGGCCCAGCGGCCGGCGGTGTTCATCTTCAACCACCGCAACCAGGCCGACCCGATGATTGCCGGCGCACTGGTCAGCGACAACTTCACCTCGGTGGGCAAGAAGGAACTCGAAAGCAACCCGATCATGGGCACCATCGGCAAGGTGATGGACGCCGCGTTCATCGACCGCGACGACCCCGCCTCGGCCATCGAGAGCCTGCACAAGATGGAAGACCTTGCGCGTAAAGGCCTTTCGATCCTGATCGCCCCCGAGGGCACCCGCCTGGACACCACCGAGGTCGGTGAGTTCAAGAAGGGGCCGTTCCGGATGGCCATGGCCGCCGGCATCCCCGTCGTGCCGATCGTGATCCGCAACGCGGAGGTGATCGCCGCCCGCGATTCGTCGACCTTCCATGCGGGCAAGGTCGACGTCGTCGTCTTCCCGCCCATCTCGGTCGAAGACTGGACCCTCGACAACCTGTCCGACCGCATCGACGAGGTGCGTCAGCTCTACCTCGACACCCTCCGAAAATGGCCGCACGACAAGGTGCCCGACAACGCGCTCTACCACCGGGCCGCGCCGGAACCTGCCGACACAGACGATTCACCCGACGACAGCGGCGAGGCTCCGCGCGGCGCTAAGGGCCGACGGTGAAGCACACCGCTGACGACCTCGCCAGCTTCGATCCGACCGACGACGCTCTGGTGCTGACCGCGGTCGGTTCGGCAGCCGAGTGGGACCTGCTGAACGACTGGCTGGCCCACCAGCGCAAGCAGCACCCGGACACCCGACTCGAGGTGCTCCGGCTGCCGACGGAGGGGGAGCCCTCGCCCGGCACGTTGGCCCGCCTGGTCGAACTACTCAGCGCCGACGACAGCCGTTCCGTGGTGCCCGTCCGGGTGTTCTGGGTGCCCGCCGGTCTGCCGACGCGTTCCAAGATCGTCTCGCTGATCTCGGGCCGCGACCGGTACCGGCCGCCGGAGCTGCTGCAGCGCCGCATCCTGCGCAAGGACCCGCTGCGGGCCCGGGTGGTGGCCGGTGAGCCCGCCACTGTCGGGCAGCTGCGGCAGCAGTGGAAAGACACCACGACGGCCGAAAACCCAAGGGAATTCGCCCGGTTCGTGCTGCGCCGGGCGCAGCTCGCCATCGAGCGCGTGGAGCTGCGGCTGCTCGGTCCCGAGTACAAGTCACCCCGGCTGGTCAAGCCCGAGGTGCTGGCATCGGCCCGGTTCCGGGACGGGCTGGAGAAGATCCCCGGCGCGACGGTCGAGAAGGCCGGCGAGATGCTCGACGAACTGTCGACGGGCTGGAGCCGGTTCTCGGTCGACTTCATCCCCAAGGTCGGTCGCGCCATTTTCAGCCGGGGTTTCGACCCCAACGTGGACTACGACCGCGAGCAGGTCGAGGCCATGCGGCACTCGCTGGAACTGCACCCGGCCGTCCTGCTGTTCTCGCACCGGTCGTACCTCGACGGCGTGATCGTGCCGGTGGCGATGCAGGAGAACCGCCTGCCGCCGGTGCACACCTTCGCTGGGATCAACCTGGCGTTCGGTCTGATGGGGCCGATCTTCCGGCACTCCGGCGTCATCTTCATCCGGCGCAACATCGCCGGCGACCCGTTGTACAAGTACGTGCTCAAGGAGTACGTCGGGTACATCGTGGAGAAGCGCTTCAACCTCAACTGGTCCATCGAGGGCACGCGCTCGCGGACCGGAAAGATGTTGCCGCCCAAGCTCGGTCTGCTGGCGTACGTCGCCGACGCCTACCTCGACGGCCGCAGTGAAGACATCCTGCTGCAGCCCGTCTCGATCAGTTTCGACCAGCTCCACGAGACCGCCGAGTACGCGGCCTACGCCCGTGGCGGCGAGAAGACCCCCGAAGGTCTGAGCTGGCTGTACCACTACATCAAGGCGCAGGGCGACCGGAACTTCGGCAAGATCTACGTGCGCTTCCCCGAAGCGGTGTCGATGCGCGAGCAGCTGGGTCCGCCGGACGGTGCGGTGTCCACCGACCCCGCGGTCAAGCGCCTCGCCCTGCAGAAGATGGCCTTCGAGGTCGCCTGGCGCATCCTGCGGGCCACGCCGGTCAACGCCACAGCTCTGGTGTCGGCGCTGCTGCTGACCACTCGCGGCCTGGCGCTGACACTCGACCAGCTGCACCACACCCTGCAGGATGCGCTGGATTACCTTGAGCGCAAACAGATTCCGATGACCAATTCGGTGCTGCGGCTGCGTACGGCCGAAGGGGTCCAGGCGGCGCTCGACGCGATGTCGGGCGGGCATCCGGTCACCGCGGTGAACACCGGCCGCCAGCCGGTCTGGTACATCGCGTCGCAGGACGAGCACGAGGCCGCGTTCTACCGCAACACGACCATCGACGCGTTCCTGGAAACCGCCATCGTCGAATTGGCCATGGCGCACGCGGCCAAGGCGGAATCCGATCCGGTGGAGGCGTTTTGGTCGCAGGTGATGCGGCTGCGCGACCTGCTCAAGTTCGAGTTCTATTTCGCGGACTCGGCCAGGTTCCGCGAGCACATCGTGGAAGAGATGTCGTGGCAGGCCAACTGCGAGCAGCAGTTGGCCGAGGGCGGCGAGGCCATCTACGCGATGCTGCGGGCCAAGCGTCCGATCATCGCCGGCGCGATGTTGCGGCCGTTCCTGGAGGCCTACGAACTGGTCGCCGACGTGTTGCGGGGTACGCCGCCCGAGATCAGCGAGAAGGATCTGACGAAACGGGCACTCGGCGTCGGCCGGCAGTACGTTGCGCAGGGCCGGATTCGCAGCAACGAGTCGGTGTCGGCGCTGCTGTTCACGACGGCGCGCCAGGTGGTCGCCGACCAGAAGCTGCTCGAAGCGGCGCCCGATCTGGAGGAGCGGCGCACGGCCTTCCTCGCCGAGCTGCGGTCGATCTTGGCGGATCTGGCGACCGTCGACTCGATCGGCTGGATCAAGTTCGACGTCCGTGAGTTGCAGCGGCGCAAGTCCAAGAAGGCCGTCGAGGCCGAGTAACCCGGGGTAACTCGGGCCGGTGCACCCAAGCCCGGGTTATCCACAGTTCGCGATTCATCCACAACCGGCGCCGCCATTGCAGCGGCGCCGGTTCTTTTGTCGGTGCCTGGCGGGTCAATGGACGCACAGGCCGACGAGAACGCCGGCAACACCGAAATGGATGGAGAAGCACATGTTCGAGACACCCTTCACCGTGGTCGGCAACGTGGTCAACAACGTCGTCCCACGCCGGGCCGGGGAGACCAATGTCGTGACATTCCGCGTGGCGAGCAATTCGCGGAAGAAGACCGAGGACGGCTGGGAAGCGGGTAACTCGCTGTACGTCACGGTGAACTGCTGGGGCCGCGTGGCCGACGGCGTGGCCGGCCGGTTGTTCAAGGGCGACCCGGTGGTGGTCGTCGGCTACATCTACACCAGCGAGTACCTGGACAAGGAAGGCAACCGTCGCTCATCGATGGAGGTGCGGGCGACGTCGGTCGGTCCGGATATGGGGCGGTGCCAGGTCAAGGTCGACCCCCGGCGGCCGAGCCCGCTCGACGTCGAGGCCGGCGACGCACAGCCCCAGGACGAGCCGCCCGAGACCACGAATTCGGACGACTTGGTGCTGTCCGCGTAGAGCCTCGGTCGGGGCGCCGCGCGCAGGGCCATCCGCGGGCGCCCCGACCGCGCCATCGGGCGATTTGGCGGCTTGCCTAGGATGGGCAGCGAGTTTTCGCGGGACCGCGCCAGATCCAGTGAGCCGGGGCTCGCGCTACGAGAACGCTACGACGAACAGCCAACGAAAGGCATGACGACGGCATGGCCGAATTCATCTACACGATGCGCAAGGTCCGTAAGGCGCACGGCGACAAGGTCATCCTCGACGACGTCACCCTGAACTTCCTGCCCGGCGCGAAGATCGGTGTCGTCGGCCCCAACGGCGCCGGTAAGTCCAGCGTCCTGAAGATCATGGCCGGCATCGACAAGGCCAACAATGGCGATGCCTTCCTGGCGCCCGGCGCCAGCGTCGGCATCCTCATGCAGGAGCCCGAACTCGACGAGACCAAGACCGTCCGCGAGAACGTCGAGGCGGGCGTGGCGATCAAGGGCAAGCTCAACCGGTACAACGAGGTCGCCGAGCTGATGGCCACCGACTACACCGACGAGCTCATGGAAGAGATGGGCAAGCTCCAGGAGGAGCTCGACGCCGCCGACGCCTGGGACATCGATTCCCAGCTGGAGCAGGCCATGGACGCGCTGCGCTGCCCGCCGCCGGACGAGCCGGTCACCCACCTGTCCGGTGGTGAGCGCCGCCGCGTCGCGCTCTGCCGGTTGCTGCTCAGCAAGCCCGACCTGCTGCTGCTCGACGAGCCCACCAACCACCTGGACGCCGAGAGCGTGCTGTGGCTGGAACAGCACCTCGCCGACTACAAGGGTGCGATCCTCGCCGTCACCCACGACCGGTACTTCCTGGACAACGTCGCCGAGTGGATCCTCGAGCTCGACCGCGGCCGCGCCTACCCGTACGAGGGCAACTACTCCACCTACCTGGAGAAGAAGGCCGAGCGTCTCGAGGTTCAGGGCAAGAAGGACCAGAAGCTGCAGAAGCGACTGAAGGACGAGCTGGCCTGGGTGCGTTCGGGCGCCAAGGCCCGCCAGGCCAAGAACAAGGCCCGCCTCGGACGCTACGAGGAGATGGTTGCCGAGGCCGAGAAGACGCGGAAGCTCGACTTCGAGGAAATCCAGATTCCGACGCCGCCGCGCCTGGGCAACGTCGTGGTCGAGGTCGACAACCTGGAGAAGGGCTTCGACGGCCGCACCCTGATCAAGAACCTGTCGTTCACGCTGCCGCGTAACGGCATCGTCGGCGTCATCGGCCCGAACGGTGTGGGTAAGTCCACGCTGTTCAAGACGATCGTCGGCCTCGAGGAGCCGGACGACGGCAACGTGAAGGTCGGCGACACGGTCAAGCTGTCGTACGTCGACCAGAGCCGGGCGGGCATCGACCCGAAGAAGACGGTCTGGGAGGTCGTCTCCGACAAGCTCGACTACATCGAGGTCGGCCAGAACGAAATCCCGTCCCGTGCCTACGTGTCGGCGTTCGGCTTCAAGGGCCCCGATCAGCAGAAGCCGGCGGGCGTGCTCTCCGGTGGTGAGCGCAACCGGTTGAACCTGGCGCTGACCCTCAAAGAGGGCGGCAACCTGATCCTGCTCGACGAGCCGACCAACGACCTGGACGTGGAAACGCTGTCTTCGCTGGAGAACGCGCTCGAGCAGTTCCCGGGCTGCGCCGTGGTCATCAGCCACGACCGCTGGTTCCTGGATCGCACCTGCACCCACATCCTCGCCTGGGAAGGCGATGACGAGGACGAGGCCAAATGGTTCTGGTTCGAAGGCAACTTCGGTGCCTATGAAGAGAACAAAGTGGAACGACTTGGAATCGAAGCGGCGCGTCCGCACAGAGTGACCCACCGCAAGCTGACTCGCGACTAACGTCGCACGTACGTGCCGATCGGGGCACGACGGTGCGACGTCAGGAGCAAGTCGGATGACGGAAAATCGGGGCGGACTCAGCAGCACGACGCAGTCCGCCGGCGCGGGCGGCAATGCTGGTCTTGCACGGGCATATCTGCTGACCTACCGCGGCCCCAACGACGGCTCACCGGCCGACGGTGGGGTCACCGCCCCGATCGACGTGGCGCTGGCGACCCGGGTCTCCCCGGAGTTGCTGGCCGCGCATTTCCGGCTCGGCCGTCGCCGCTCGATGGGGGAGACGCTGGTCGCGATCTACCCGGCCGACGACCCCGGTCGCTTCGGCCCGGCGCTGCAGATCGTGACCGACCACAGCGCGCTGCTGATGGACTCGGTGATGGTGTTGCTGCACCGCATCGGCGTCGCCTACACCGCGATCATGAGTCCCGAGTTCCGGGTGCGCCGTGATTCGGCCGGTGAGGTCGTCGCGATGGGTCCGGCGGGTGACCCGAGCGCACCGGCCGACGGCATCGACGAGACCTGGATTCATGTGCAGTTGGCGACCATCGGTGACGGCAAGGCAGTCGCCGACGCCGCGGCGGTGCTGCCCCACGCCCTGACCGACACCCGCGCGGTGGAGCTCGACACCCCCGCGATGAACGCCGCGCTCGTCGGGTTGGCCAACGCACTCGACGCCGACCACAACGGCCGGTTCCCCGGCTACGACCGGCGCGATGTGGCGGCCCTGCTGCGCTGGCTGGCCGACGGACACTTCGTGCTGCTCGGCTATCAGCAGTGCACGGTGCAGAACGGGCAGGCCCAGGTAGACCCGACGACCCGGCTGGGCGTGGCCAAGCTACGCGCCGACGTGCTGCCACCGCTGGCGGGCGACGACGAACTGCTGGCGGTCGCGCAGGCCACCATGCCCAGCTACCTGCGCTACGGCGCCTACCCATACATCGTGGTGGTCCGCGAGAGCGCGGGCCCGAACGGGCCAGCCCGCGAACACCGCTTCATCGGACAGTTCACCGTCGCCGCGGGCAACGCGAATGTGCTTGAGATACCGCTGATCTCGCGCCGGGTCAACGAGGCGTTGGCGCTGTCCAACGGGGACCCGAGCCGGCCCGGCCAGCTGATGCTCGACATCATCCAGACCGTGCCGCGGTCCGAACTGTTCTCGCTGACCGCGCGCGACCTGGTGGACATGGGCAAGTCCGTCATCGACCTGGGTTCTCGCCGGCGTGCGCTGCTGTTCCTGCGTGCCGACAAGCTGGCCCACTTCGTGTCGTGCCTGGTGTACCTGCCTCGTGACCGGTACACCACCGACGTCCGGTTGGCGATGCAGGACATCCTGGTTCGCGAGCTCGGTGGCGAAAGCATCGAGTACACCGCGCGCGTCAGTGAATCGCCATGGGCTGTTGTGCATTTCACCGTGCGCCTGGGTGAGACCGCCAGCCCGGCGAGTGTCGACACCTCCACGGCGAACGAGACCCGGATACAAAGCCTGCTGACCGAGGCAGCCCGGACGTGGGGCGACCGGCTGATCGGCGCCGTCACGCCGGGCACCATCACCCGGGCCGAGGCCGAGCACTATGCGGTGGCATTCCCCGAGGTGTACAAGCAGGCGTTCACGCCGGTCAAGGCCATCGCCGCGATCGGCATCATCGATCAGCTGCAGGACGACAGCGTCAAACTCGTGCTGGACTACCCCGAGCCGGCCGCCGACGAGGACCGCACCGCGCAACTCACCTGGTATCTGGCCGGCCGCTCTGCGTCGCTCAGTGAGCTGCTGCCGATGCTGCAGTCCACGGGCGTGGTGGTGCTGGAGGAGCAGCCGTTCAATGTGGTGCGCGGCGACGGCATGCCGGTGTGGATCTACCAGTTCAAGATCTCGGCGCACCAGTCCACCGTCGACGCACCGGAGGCCGAACGCGAGGTCATCGCCACCCGGTTCGCCGACGCGGTCACTGCCATCTGGCAGGGCAAGGTGGAGGTCGACCGGTTCAACGAGTTGGTGCTGGGTGCGGGGCTGACCTGGCAACAGGTGACGATCCTGCGGGCCTACGCAAAGTACTTGCGGCAGGCCGGTTTTCCGTACAGCCAGTCGCATATCGAGACGGTGCTGCGGGACAACCCGGGCACGGCGAGGTCCCTCGTCGAATTGTTCGAGGCGGTGTTCGACCCAGCCGGGGGAGATGCCGTCGAACGCGCTCAGACCGCCGCGGCCGCCGTCGCCGCCGACATCGACGCGCTGGTGAGCCTGGACACCGACCGGGTCCTGCGGGCGTTCGCGGCGCTGGTGCAGGCCACCCTGCGCACGAACTACTACGTCACTGCCGAGGGCTCGGCGAGGCAGCGAAATGCGTTGTCGTTCAAGCTCAATCCTCAGCTGATCGACGAATTGCCCTTGCCCAGGCCGAAATACGAAATCTTCGTGTACTCACCGCGGGTCGAAGGCGTGCACCTACGGTTCGGCAACGTGGCCCGCGGCGGCCTGCGCTGGTCGGACCGGCGGGAAGACTTCCGCACCGAAATCCTGGGCCTGGTCAAGGCGCAGGCGGTGAAGAACGCCGTCATCGTCCCCGTCGGCGCCAAGGGCGGCTTCGTGCTCAAATCGCCGCCGGCGCTCACGGGTGACGCGGCCACCGATCGCGATGCGCTGCGCAGCGAGGGCGTCGCCTGCTACCGGCTGTTCATCGCCGGCCTGCTCGACGTCACCGACAACGTCGAGACGGCCACCGGCGCCATCGTCCCGCCGGCACAGGTGGTGCGCCGCGACGGTGACGATGCCTACCTCGTCGTCGCCGCGGACAAGGGCACCGCCACGTTCTCCGACATCGCCAACGACGTCGCCAAGTCGTACGGCTTCTGGCTGGGCGACGCGTTCGCCTCGGGTGGTTCGGTGGGCTACGACCACAAAGCGATGGGCATCACCGCCAAGGGCGCCTGGGAGTCGGTCAAGCGGCACTTCCGGGAGATGGGGCATGACACCCAGACCCAGGACTTCACCGTCGTCGGCGTCGGTGACATGAGCGGTGACGTGTTCGGTAATGGCATGTTGCTGTCCAAGCACATTCGGCTCGTGGCGGCCTTCGACCACCGGCACATCTTCCTGGACCCGAATCCTGATTCAGCCCGATCGTGGATCGAACGCGACCGGATGTTCCAGTTGCCCCGATCGAGTTGGGATGACTACGACAAGTCGCTCATCAGCGAGGGCGGCGGTGTCTACAGCCGTGAGCAGAAGTCGATCCCGATCAGCCCGCAGGTGCGCGAAGTGCTCGGCCTCGCCGCCGACGTCACCGAACTCACGCCGCCGGCGCTGATGAAGTCGATCCTGCTGGCGCCCGTCGACCTGTTCTGGAACGGCGGTATCGGCACTTACATCAAGGCCGAGACCGAGTCGGACGCCGACGTCGGCGACCGTGCCAACGACGCCATCCGCGTCAACGGAAATCAGTTGCGCATCAAGGTGGTTGGCGAGGGCGGCAACCTCGGCGTGACGCAGCGCGGCCGCATCGAATTCGATCTCGCCGGCGGCCACATCAACACCGACGCGATGGACAACTCGGCGGGTGTGGACTGCTCGGACCACGAGGTGAACATCAAGATTCTGGTCGATGCCCTCGTCACGGCCGGCAAGGTCGCGGCCGCCGAGCGCACCGACCTGTTGATGTCGATGACCGACGAGGTCGGTCTCTTGGTGCTCGCCGACAACATCTCGCAGAACGACCTGATGGGCACCAGCCGCGCCAACGCCGCCAGCCTGCTGCCGGTGCACGCCGCCCAGATTCGGGATCTGGCTGCGACGCGTGGGCTGAACCGTGAGCTCGAGGCGCTGCCTTCGGAGAAGGAGATCCGTCGGCGGATGGAAACCGGTCTGGGACTGACCTCACCGGAGCTGGCGACCCTGATGGCGCACGTGAAGCTGGCGCTCAAGGAGGACGTGCTGGCCAGCGACCTGCCCGACCAGGAGGTGTTCGCCGGGCGGCTGCCGAACTACTTCCCGGCGGAACTTCGGGACCGGTTCGCGCCGGACATCCGGTCGCACCAGCTGCGCCGGGAGATCATCACCACGATGCTGGTGAATGACCTCGTCGACACCGCAGGCATCACCTACGCGTACCGGGTCTCCGAAGACGTCGGTGTGGGGCCGGTCGACGCAGTCCGCAGCTATGTCGCGGTGGACAAGATCTTCCGGGTCGGCGAGGTGTGGCGGGACATCCGGGCGGCCGGCCTGGCCGGCGTCCCGGTGGATGTCACCGACCGCATGACGCTGGACCTGCGCCGGCTCATCGACCGGGCCGGCCGTTGGCTGCTGAACTACCGGCCTCAGCCGCTGGCGGTCGGCGCCGAGGCCAACCGGTTCGCGGCGAAAGTCGAGGCGCTCACCCCGCAGATGGCGCAGTGGCTGCGTGGCGATGACAAGGCCATCGCGGAGACCGATGCCGCTCAGTTCGTGGCCGCCGGTGTCTCGAAGGAGCTGGCCTACATGGTGGCCACCGGGCTGTACCAGTACAGCCTGCTGGACGTCATCGACATCGCCGATATCGCCGAGCGGGAGCCCGCCGAGGTGGCCGACACCTACTTCGCGCTGACCGACCACCTGGGCATCGACAACCTGCTCACCGCGGTGTCCGAGCTGACCCGCAACGATCGCTGGCATTCCTTGGCGCGCTTGGCGATTCGCGATGACATCTACGGATCGATCCGGGCGCTGTGCATCGACGTGATGGCGGTCGGTGAGACCGATGAGACCGGCGAACAGAAGATTCACGAGTGGGCGTCGACCAACAGCTCCCGGGTCACGCGGGCCCGCCGGACGCTGACCGAGATCCTGGGTGACGAGGTGCGTGACCTGGCGACCCTGTCGGTGGCCGCACGGCAGCTGCGCAGCATGACCACGCGAACGACGGGAACGGGCAATCAGGGATGATGGGCGGGTGACTGAACGCTTCACGACGCCGGTGCCAGTGCGCTGGTCGGACATCGACATGTATCAGCATGTCAACCACGCCACCATGGTGACCATCCTCGAGGAGGCGCGGGTTCCGTTTCTCACCGAGCCCTTCGCCGAGGACGTCGCCACCACCGGACTGCTGATCGCCGAAGTCAACGTGAAGTACAAGGACCAACTGCGCCTTGTCGATTCGCCGCTGCAGGTGACCATCTGGACCAACCGGCTGCGGGCCTGCGACTTCACGCTGGGGTATGAGGTGCGGTCGGCTCAGGCCGATCCGGATTCCAAGCCGGCCGTGATCGGGGAGACCCAGCTGGCCACCTTCAACATCGAACGGCAGATGCTGGTGCGCATCGCCCCGCATCAGCGGGAGTATCTCCAGCGTTTTGCCCGATGACCGAACGCGGAGTCTGGCTCGCCGACACGGCGCAGGCAGAGAACCTGGGCACCTTCGTCGAGCGCGCGCTGCGCCTCGACGAGGCTGCGGTGGTGCGGCTGCGGGCGCGTGGTGAGGGTGTCATCGTCGCTTGGGCGGCAACGGGTTTCGAGGTGCTGGCCGCGCGGGTGGTGAGCGGCCGGGTGGCGCCGTCCGACCTGTGCGCCGGAGCGGATGCGCTCGGTCGCGAGCTGCCCGGATCGGGCCGGATCGATCCGGGCTTCTCGATGGACTCGGCCTGGCGTGGTGCGCTGCCGCCGGACAACGGCTTCAGCCACCTCGATGACGTGCCGGCCCACGCGGTGCTGGAGCTGTTTCAGCGTGGCGTCGAATTGGCTCGGGAACACAGCGGGCCGCAGGGCCCGCCGCCGTCGCTGCTGGACCAGGACGTCCTGCGGGTCAGCGCCGGCGACGTCGAGGTCGGCATCCCGATGCGCTGCGTATTCGCTTTGACCGCCATGGGTTTCGTGCCCGACCCGCTGCCGGAGAACGAGGTGGTCCGCGTTCGCGTCCATCCGGCGTGGCTGCGCATCGACGCACGGTTCGGCTCGGTGTACCGCCGCCGCGGTGGCCCGATCCTGTTGTCGCCCTAGGGGCCAAGCGCATCAGTGCTTGCGGACGACGCGTTCGGATTCGCCGGGCTTCCATACGGTGATGTCGAGGTGTCCGTCGCCCACCTCGACCGCCGACGCCCCGATCAGGTTGGCGCGGTAGCAGTGCTCGAATTCCTGGCCCCGGATGTCGAAGCCGGTCTGTTCGTACAGTGCCTCGGCGAACCGGCGATGCAGGGCCTTGTCCTGCACGTCTTCCACGACACCCCATAACTTCGCGTCGCCGTCGCTGACGTGGGTATCGACCGTTGCGGTGTGCAGGCAGAAGCGTGGATCGCGGGCGAGGTCATCGAATTTCGTGGTGTGCGGCATGCCCGAGAGCCACAGCTCGTCTTCGAAGAACCGCGGCTCCATGGGGCTGATCCGCGGGAATCCATCCGAGCGCAGCGTGCCCAGCATGCACAGGTTTCCGGTGGCGGTGTGCCGGCGGACGAAGGTGGCCGCGATCTGCGGTGCGACGTCCGCGAATTCTTTCCAGCTCGTCATGTTCGCGACGGTAGTCCCCGTCGCCGCGCCTGGAAACCCTCCGAGGGCCTCAGTCGGGGATGGTGGCGTACGCCCGGACGGGGAAGGTGCCGAATCCTTCGACACGCGGCGGGACGGCGGTGAAGCGGGCGCCGCGGGCGGGCAGCGCAGCCAGGTTGGTGAGGTGTTCGACGACGTGAATCCCGTTGCCCAACAGTGCAGTATGGATGGGCCGCCGACCGGCCGCCGCCGGGCTGGCGTCATCGATGTTCACCGAGTCGATGCCGACCAGCGCCACTCCGCGGCGCACCAGGTGTTCGGTGGCGGCCTCGGACAGGAACGGTGCGTCAACGGCGTAGGCCTCGGTGCCGAAGTGCCGGTCCCAGCCGGTGTCGATCAGCACGGCACAGCCGGCCTCGATGTCCTCGGGTAACTCGGCGACATCGACGGCCCGCGCCGAGACGTCCCGACGGTGGACGACGATCGTGGGCAGGTCCACCAAGGTGTTCAGGTCCAGGCCGGCCAGGTCGGCACCGTCCGCGTAGCGGTGAAACGGCGAGTCGATGTAGGTACCCGTGTTGCCGACCATGGTGATGGCGCCGATCGCGAACTCGGTGCCAGGGGCGTAGACGTCGCGGGACGCTTCACGGGTGAGGTGGGCGCTGATCGACGGGGCCGGCAGCCCGGGGTAGGTCACCATCCCCGCACGAATTGTGTGAGACAGATCGACGAGCATCGTGACTCCGTTCGGGTTGCCGGTCCCAGAGTCATGAACTCTAACGTGGTCAGCCGGCGGCAAGCGCGTCGTGCCAGGCCTTTGTGTCGGTGATCTGGGTCAACGATGCGATCTTCCCGTCGCGGACGGTGATGTCGTGGACGAAGGCGGCCGTGTAGCGGCGTCCGGTGGTCCGGCCGCGGCCGCGGTAGTACCCGAGCACCATGACGCGATTCGCGCCCGCGGCGACGAATTCGTCTGGGTATGGCGCGGTTTCCCAGTGCGCGGAGGCGCCGCCCCAGACATCGCGCAGCATCTGCTCGGGGCTGTGTACGGCTCCGCCGAGACCGAAGGGCATGCCCTCGCTGACCCGTCCGGTGAAGTCGGGATGCAGCAGCGCAGCCAAGCCTGCCCTGTCATGCGAGGTGAAAGCGGAGTAGAGACGTTCGGCAACTTCAACGGTTGTGTCGGGTGTGCTCATATCCAGTTTCCTTTCGGTGTGCCAATCAAATTTATTAGAGAGAACACTCTAATAAATAGTAGAGCATACTCTCTAGATCATGGGTAGGGCTCCACGGCACAGTGCCGACGATCTCCTGGACGCGGCCGCACGACTGTTCGCCGCCGGGGGAGTGCGGGCGCTGACGATGAACGCGGTGGCGCGCGAGGTAGGGGCCCCGAGCGGGTCGATCTACCATCGCTTTCCCGACCGGGCTGCGTTGTTGGCCGCCTTGTGGTTCCGCACCACGGCGGGCTTTCAAAGCGGCTACCTGGAGGCCCTCGGGGATCACCCCACGCCAGACAGCGCGGTTCGCGCGGCAGTGTGGTTGGTCGACTGGTGCCGCGGTCAACTACCGGCGGCTGTCGTGCTGCAGGCCGGCGTTCGGGCATTCGAGCCCGACGGCTGGAGCGAGGCCGCCCGCGCCGAATTGGCCACCGCTGAAGACGATTCGCGACAGCGCCTCGACGGTGCTGTTCGGAGCCTGGCGAAACAGACCGGACGGCCTGCGGATCAGATCGCCTTCGCCCTCTTGGATCTGCCACTGGCCGCCGTACGGCGGCACCTCCTCGCGGGTGAGCCGCCGCCGAAGCGGGTCACCACGCTGGTGAAGAGCATGGTGGGCCTGATCGTGGGTGGTGAGCCCGGCTAGTGGCGCGCCATCGCTTCCGCGCCGGCGACGGACGCGGTCGTCGCGGGAGTCACGCGCTCCAGCACGGCACCGGCCAGCTTCTCGGCCAAGTCGAACGAGAATGGCTGCGCCATAATGCGATTGATTCCCGGGGCGACGCGGTGCATGACGTAGCCCAGCCAGGCCTCCGCCCGCACCGGTACCACCGCGAGGTCGTAGCTGACCGCCCGCACCACGGCCCGGGCCACCAGGTCGGGGCTCATCGGCGAGAACGGCAGCATCTCGGCGAACTCTTGTAGCTGTTTGGTCAGGCGCTGGGCCTGCGCGACGAGCGCGGGATCGACACCGACGGTCACCGCCCGGTCCCCGATGTTCGTGTTGATCACGCCGGGGCAGATGGCGCTGACCCCGATGCCGTATGGCTTGAGCTCCAGGCGCAGGCATTCGCTCAGCATCTTGACCCCCGCCTTGGACACCGAGTACGGCGCCATGACCGGCGTCGGCGTGAACGCCGCCGCCGAGGCGATGTTGACGATATGACCGCCCCTGCCGCGCTCGGCCATCTGCGCACCGAACACCCGGCAGCCGTGCACCACACCCATCAGATTGATGCTGAGCTGCTTATCCCAGTCTGCGGCGGACAGTTTGAGAAACGGACCGCTGACGACGATGCCGGCGTTGTTGACGACGACGTCGGGCACGCCGTGCTCGGCACGCACTGCAGCTGCGAAAGCCTCCCACGCGTCCGGATCGGTGACGTCCAGCTGCGCGGCCGACGCGCGGCGCCCGGCGCCTTTGATCATGGCCGCGGTCGCCTCCGCCGAGTCGGCGTCGATATCGGAGACCACCACGTGCGCACCGCGTTTGGCGAAGCGGATGGCGGTGGCACGCCCGATGCCGCTGCCCGCGCCCGTGACGACGACGAGCTGTGGTTCCAGATTGTTGATCTTCATCCGGCCTCCTTCGAGGTGGCTGCAATTTCGTCGACGTTGTCGGTGCCCGCGCCATACCGATAGACGTCGAGGTTGTAATGACGGTTCTGCCAGTACATCTCGCCGTGCGTCGTCGGCCGGAACGGTGAATCACCGTGGTAGTCGATGTAATACGTGTTGGACCCCGCGCAGGTCGGCGTGAACAGGACGTTGCGCGCCTGACGCTGGAGGCAGTGCTGGAAGTAGGCGTCGTGGACGTCGCGCCGGATCTCGACCTCCCGGGCGCCGCGCCGCTTGGCTTCGGCGATGGCCCGACTGAGATGTGCGGCGGTGGCCTCGATCATCCACAGATAAGACCCGAGGACGAATCCGTAGGGCCCGGTGATCATGAACATGTTCGGGAAGCCGGGTACGGAGACACCTTGATAGGCCTGAAATCGATTGACCGCCCAGAACTCTGCGGCGTCGAGTCCGTCGCGGCCGACGACAGGGAAGGGCGGTACCGAATCCCTTTCCCACAGTTTGAATCCGGTCGCACAGATGAGGACGTCGACCTCGTGCTCGACGCCGTCGGCCGTCACCACACCGGTCTCGGTGATGCGCTCGATGGAGTCGGTGACCAGGCTGACGTCACTGCGATTGAACGTCTTCAAGTAGTCGTTCGACATCGACGGCCGTTTGCAGCCCAGGCCGTAGCGGGGGATCAGCTTCTCGCGGGTCGCCGGATCGGTGACCTGGCTGCGCATCCACGCCCGGACGGGAGCTTCGGCGAGCTTGCGGGTGGCTTCGACCAGCCAGCTCGGGCCGGTGAGCATGCCGCCCATCCCGATCTCGGTCGCGACGGTCCCGACTGCGCGCAGCGCCGACCGCAATTGGCCGAACTCCAGCACCGTGCGGGCGATGCCGTGAATCTGGCTGTCGGGCTTGGGAAATACCCAGATCGGGGTGCGCTGAAAGACGGTGAGGTGCGCCACCTCGTCGACGATCGCCGGCACGAGCTGAAGCGACGTCGCGCCCGTCCCGATCACCGCCACCCGTTTCCCGGCCAACGCGACATCGTGATCCCACAGCGCGGTGTGCATCAGCACCCCGCCGAAATCCTGCAGCCCGGGAATGTCCGGCAACTTCGGCCGTTCCAGCCCGCCGACCGCCATCACGATGTGGCGGCCGGTGATCTCGGAGCCGCCGTCGGTCCGCAACCGCCACATGCTGTTGCGCTCGTCGAACGTCGCCCCGGTCACGGTGGTACCCAGCCGCAACTTGTCGCGCAGGCCGTACTTGTCCACCATGTCGTCGGCGTAGTCCCGCAACTCACTGCCGGGAGCGAAGACCCGCGACCAGCCGCCGCGCTGCTCGTAGGAGAAGCTGTAGATGACAGACGGGATATCCACTGCCACACCGGGATAGGTGTTCGCGTGCCAGGTGCCGCCGACGTGGTCCCATTTGTCGACGATGACGAAGTCGTGGATCCCCTTGCGGTACAGGGCGATACCGGCGCCGATGCCACCGAACCCGGCGCCGACGATCACCACTTCGTGATCGGGCGTGTGCCGCTCGGCTGTAGGTAACGGTGCGACCTTCGTACTCGCGGTCATGTCCGTCCTCGGCTATCGGACGTAGCCGACGAGTTCGCCACCGGCGCCGAACAAGTCGTGCTGCCAGCGTTCGAGCAGCTCATCGGTGGGCACATCGTCCGGATGGAAGCCGGGCCGCAGATACTCGGCAATCTCTGAAAGAATCCCGCGCACCAGGGGTCCGCGGAACACCCCGTAGGTCTGGCGGAGCACCTTGAACGGCCGCCACGCGGTCGGATCCAGCAGGATCGACAGTGCCACCGCGGCCGTGACGACCGGGATCGTCAGGAAGTACATGAACCACATGACCGCGATGCGGGTGCGCTCGGAACCGCCCACCGACCGGTAGACGTCGAAGGCGACGGACTTGTGCTCCAGCTCCTCCATGGCGTGCCAGTTCAGCAGCCGCCAGACCTCGGGATCGCCTGGGATCGCCTGGATTTCGTCGTTGGACAGCACCCGCGCACCCAGGACCGCGGTGTAGTGCTCCGCGGCGGCCGTCATGGCCAGATGGACCTTCGCCGGGATCAGCTGCTCGATGCGCAGCACCACCTTCTGCCGCACGCTGGTCGGCGCGAACAATAAGAACCGCACCAGTGGATAGCCCATGTCGGCGAGCTGAGTGTTCAACTTGCGATGTTCCTGGCCGTGCACCGATTCCTGACCGATGAACCCGGCGACGCGCTTCTTGAGCACCGGGTCGGTGATCTGGTCGGAGAAGCGCCGGACGGAACGGATGAACGACTCTTCGCCGGGCGGAAATGAGCCGGACAGCACGGCCACCAGGTGGCTGAATACGATGTCGCCTTCGACGAAATGGCGGTGCAGGGGCTCGGGTTCCCCGAACTGGAACCGCATCCGGCGGACCTTGGGAAGAGCAACCCCATGCGGGGTGATCGGCTCAGCACTCATGATCGATTCCTTCCGTTGTGTCGGCTATTTGAGGTGGTCGACGAGGACGCCGTCGGCGCCGAAAAGGGTGTCCCGCCACTGCAGGGCCAGTGCGCTGGTATCGACATCGTCGGGATGGAATCCAGGCCGCAGGTAGACCGCGAGATCGGGCAGTAGGCCCTTGAAGATCGGGCCGGTGAAGAGGTCGTACGCCTCGCGGACCAGGCGGTCGGGCCGCCGACGGGCCACGGGATCGGACGCGATCGAGACGGCCAGCGAGGCCAGGGTCACCGGCAGCAGCAGGCCGCACACCGCGGCCATCACGGTGATGCGGGTGCGCTCGGTACCGCCCACGGCGCGGTACACGTCGAAGGCAACCGACTTGTGCTCGAGTTCTTCCAACGCATGCCAATTCAGCAGGTGCCAGACTTCCGGTTCGGCCGGGATCGATTGCAGTTCGTCGCTCGACAACACCCGCTCGGCCAGCACCGCGGTGTAGTGCTCGGCGGCGGCCGTCATCGCCAGATGTACGTGCGCGGGCAACCGGTCTTCGAGCCGTATCTGTCTGTCCTTCAACCCTTTTGAATCCCACCACGCGATGGGGTAGCCCATCGTGACCAGCTTCTCGTTGAGGTGCCGGTGTTCCTGTCCATGCATGGATTCCTGGCCGATGAAGCCGGCTACCCGTTTCTTGAGGTCGGGATCGGTGATCCGGTCGGCGAATCGGCGGACCGACCGGATGAAACCTTCCTCGCCGGGAGGAAATGCTCCCGACAGGCCGGCGACAAAATGGCTGAAGACCATGTCCCCGGCGACGAAATACTTCCGGCCGGGGTCCTCGCCGAAGCGGAAGCGGATTCGTCGGGTCCGTGGGTAGAGCGCCCGGGAGTTCCGCTCCGACGTCATTGTCGGGTGTTGCCTGCTGCGTACGGCCATGCCGCCAGCCTTTCCTCGAACATTCAGTAACTAGTACCGCGAGTTCTAGTAGTTCGAAGTTACGACGGCATGCGCTATTGCGCAAGGGTTTTGGATAATGACGTTTTCTGAGCTGCCTGAGTGCAGGTCAGGACGACCGGCAACGGTTCAGTCCGCGGTGCCGAACAACGCCATCTGCTCGTCGGGTGCGATGACGACGCCGCGGGCAGCGGCGGCCGCCGACACCGCACCCCAGATCACGGGGGTCAGCTGCGCGATGAGTTCGTCTTTGCTGATCGTCGGCTCGTTGAGCCACCGCAGCACACCGAGGGCCACCGCGCCGAGGATCGCGTCGGCCGTGTATTCCAGGTGGTCGGCGTCGCCGCCGTGCATGCGCAGCATCGCGGCGAGGACTTCGGTCATGGCGCTGGACAGATTGCGGCCGTTCTCCAGCAGCTTGGTCCGGGAATGGTCGTCGCTGAAATGGGAACCGACCACGAACCGAAAGAGGTTGGGCCGCTCGTCCACCAGATCGATGTAGCCGGCCAGCGCAGAACGCACGAGCTCCAGTGCCGTCGCGGTGACGTGGAAGCACGGAATGACGCGCTGCACGATCAGCTCCTGCATGCGGTCGCCGACGGCGGCGAACAACGTCTCCTTGTCGGTGAAGAAGCGGTACAGCTTCGGCCGTGGCACGCCGGCGGTTTTCACCACGTCGTCGATCGACAAGTCGGGCCCGTATTCGTCGATTGCCCGAAGGGTGGCCTCGATCAGCTCCTCCCGCACCGTTGCGCGGTGCGCCCGCCACCGGTCGGCGCGCGCGTCACCGGTCGGTGCGGACAATCGCACCGCAACACGGGTCGCGTCGACGGGCATGGACTAATCGTAAGTCAGCCAGGCGGCGGTGGCGGGTGGCATTCGGCCGCCGGGCAGCGGCCCACTCGCGAGCACCACCTGGCCGGCGGGTAGGTCGACCGTGGTGCTGCCCGCATTCAGCAGGCAGACCAGGCCGTCCTCGCACTGGAATGCCAACAGGTCCGGTGCGGTCGGTAGCCACCGCACCGAACGACCCAAAACCGTTCGGCCCCGGCGCAATTCGATGGCCCGCCGGAACAGCGACAACGTCGACTCCGGGTCGGCGCACTGCGCGTCAACCGTCAACGGCCCCCAACCGGTGGGCATCGGCAACCAGGTCTCCGGGGCAGAAGAGAATCCGTACGGTGCGGTGTCGCCGGACCAGGGCAGGGGCACCCGGCAGCCGTCGCGGCCTCGTTCGGTGTGGCCGGAACGCTCCCAGACCGGGTCCTGCAGGACGTCGTCGGGCAGGTCGACGTTGGGTAGTCCGAGTTCTTCGCCGTTGTAGACGAATACCGCGCCGGGCAGCGCCAACATCACCAGCGCCATCGCCCGGGCCCGGGAAAGTCCCTGTGTGCCATCGCCGTAACGGCTCACCTCGCGTTCGACGTCGTGGTTGGACAGCGTCCACGTGGGCGGCGAGTCGGCCAGCTCGGCGGCGGCCAGGGAATTCTCGATCGCCTCACGGACGGCGTGCGCGCTGAAATCGGCTCGTACCAAACGGAAATTGAAACCCAGATGCAGTTCGTCGGGGCGTAGGTACTTCGCGAAATCGGCGTTGTCGAACACCCAGACCTCGCCCACGGTGGCCGCGTCGGGATAGTCGTCGAGCACCGTCCGGATGTCACGGTGAATGGCGTGCACGCCGTCGTTGTTGAAGCGCGGATCGTTCGACTCGGACGTCAGCATGGCGGTGTCGGATTCCGCGGTGCGATCGGCCATGTCCGGCAGATCGGCCGGTTTCGCCATCCCGTGCGCGACATCGATCCGGAAGCCGGCGACGCCGCGGTCCAGCCAGAACCGCAGCGTCCGTTCCAGATCCGCGGCGATCTCCGGGTTGTCCCAATTCAGGTCCGGCTGCGCGGCGTCGAACAGGTGCAGGTACCACTGGCCGGGCCGGCCGTCGGCCGCGGAAACCCGGGTCCACGCCGGACCGCCGAACACCGATGTCCAATTGTTGGGCGGCAAATCGCCGCTGCGCCCGCGGCCGTCCCGGAAGTGATAGCGGGACCGCTCCGGACTGCCCGGACCCGCGGCCAGGGCCGCCTGGAACCACGGATGCGCGGAGCTGGTGTGGTTCGGGACCAGGTCCATCGTGACCTTGATGTCCACGGCCCGCGCGGCGGCGATCAACCGATCGAGCGCCGCCATCCCGCCGAACAGCGGATCGACGTCGCGCGGGTCGGCGACGTCGTACCCGTGATCGACCATGGGGGAGACCATCACCGGGTTGAGCCACAGCGCGTCGACGCCGAGCGACCGCAGATAATCCAGGTGCGCCGTCACGCCATCGAGATCGCCGACGCCGTCACCGTCGCTGTCGGCGAACGATCGCGGGTAGAGCTGATAGAAGACCGCGCGTGACCACCACCGCGGCGCTGTCATCAGAACGCCGAGTTGACCATGTGCTGGGCGGCCATGTCGAAGTAGTCGAGCAGTGCCTGCCGGTGCGCGGCATCGATGGTGTCGGCATCGATCGAGGCGAGCGCGGTGTGCATGCACCGCAGCCAGGCGTCGCGCTCGAGGAAGCCGATCCGGAACGGGGCGTGCCGCATCCGCAGCCGGGGATGGCCGCGTTCCTGACCGTAGGTGCGGGGACCACCCCAGTACTGCTCGAGGAACATCCGCAGCCGGTGTTCGGCGCCGTCGAGGTCATCCTCCGGATACAGCGGGCGCAGGATCTCGTCGTCGCGGACCAGTTGATAGAACCGCGACACCAGGAGTTGGAAGGTCTGAGCTCCACCGACTTCGTCGTAGAACGACCGTTGCGCTTCGTCGTTGGACGACGGTTGGACATCAGTCACGGTTCCATTGTCTACCAGTCGGCGGCGGCGCTTCCGTCACCCGAAGTTCACCGGATCGTCCAGCTAACACGCCGGAATTCTCGTGCGATCTCTGCCGATCCATGGTGGACTGTCAACACGGAGGACGTATGTCGCAACGGAGAAAGGTCCGCGGCCACAGACTTCACAGCGCCGCGGTGGGTTTGCCTGTGCCGAGCACAGCACTGTCATCACCCCTGCACGCAGTCGAATCAAGTCCCTCTGAGGGATCAGTCGGCTCGCTCTGGGGCCGCCGCCGTGTCCTGCTGCTGAACTCGACCTACGAACCGTTGACCGCGCTACCCATGCGTCGCGCCGTGATCATGGTGCTGTGCGGCAAAGCCGACGTGGTGCACGACGATCCGACGGGTCCTGTCATACATTCGGCGACCCGTGCGGTCGCCGTTCCGTCGGTAATCCGGCTGCGTAGTTATGTGCGGGTCCCGTATCGGGCCCGCATTCCCATGACCAGGGCCGCGCTGATGCACCGGGACCGGTTTCGTTGCGCGTACTGCGGCGGCAAGGCCGACACCGTCGACCATGTCGTGCCACGCAGCCGCGGCGGCGAGCACTCCTGGGAGAACTGCGTCGCGGCCTGTGGTCCGTGTAATCACCGCAAGGCCGACCGGCTGCTGACCGAACTCGGCTGGACGCTGCATGCGGCGCCGCTGCCGCCCAAGGGGCAGCACTGGCGGCTGCTGTCGGCGGTCAAAGAACTCGATCCGGCCTGGGTGCGCTACCTCGGTGAAGGCGCCGCCTGAAATCCGGCGGCGGAATGCCCCTGTCCTCAGCGTGAGCTGGTTGCGTACTGATACGGTTTGCGCGTGAGCATTGCACTTACTCATTCGCTGCTCGGTGGGGTGCCTTTGGCGCTGCTGCTGGTGCTTGGCGCGCTGTTCTTGTTGCGCAAGAGTCCGCATCCGGACACCTACAAGATGACCGACAAGTGGACCCACGCGCCGATCCTGTGGGCGGCCGAGGAACCTGCGGATCACGGCCACGGTGGCCATGACTCGCACCTGACTGTGGGAGGTGGCGCAAGTGGCAAGTGGTAGCCAGACCGAGGTCGCAAACATCGATCCGGCCAACCTGCCGTACGGCTACGCCGTCACGTACAGCGGCCGCATCTCCGGCGTCACCGAACCCGGTGAGCTGTCGGTGCACTACCCGTTCCCGGTCAAGGACCTGGTGTTCCTCGACGACGCCCTGAAGTACGGTTCGCGCGCTGCCGGCGCCCGTTTCGCCGTCTACATCGGCGACCTGGGTGCGGACACCGCCGCCACCGCACGTGAGGTGCTGGCCACTGTGCCGACGCCGAACAACGCGGTGCTGCTGGCCGTTTCGCCGAACCAGAAGGCCATCGAGGTCGTCTACGGCTCCGAGGTCCGCGGTCGTGGTATCGAAGAGGCCGCTCCGCTGGGAGTGTCCGCGGCGGCCGCGTCGTTCAAGCAGGGCAACCTGATGGACGGCCTGATCAGCGCGGTCCGCGTGCTGAGCGCCGGCGTCTCGCCCGCCTGATTTCTCTTCACTCTGCCGGGTGTGAACCAATGGTTCGCACCCGGCAGAGTGCTATCTGGGGCTTAGGTTGGCGCTGCGCTGAGGGCGCGGTCCACTCGCACAAGTACGCCGTGGGCGCAGGATCAGCGCGACGAGATCAGCGCGCGGCGGGGTAGCGCTTGCGCAGGCGGGCTTCATATCCCGGCTGCAGCGCGGTGAGGCTGATGTCGCCGTCGTAGTGCGCCAGCACGCGCGGGTCCATCACCCGACGCCACAGCGGCGGGCAGATGGCCAGCAGCAGCATGGTGCCGTAACCGCCCGGCAGCTGCGGAGCCTCATCGGCATGGCACAGCGCCTGGTACCGACGCATCGGGTTGGCGTGGTGATCGGAGTGCCGCTGCAGGTGGAACAGGAACACATTGGCGATCACGGTGTTGCTGTTCCAGCTGTGACCGGCGCGCACGCGCTCGTAGCGGCCGTTCGGCAGCTTCTGCCGCCGCAGGCCGTAGTGCTCGAGGTAGTTGACGGTCTCCAGCAGGAAGATGCCGATGACGGCCTGCCCGAACAGCCAGGGCAGCACGGTGACGCCGAACCAGGCCACCAGGATGACGAACAGGAAGACGGTCATCAGCCAGGCGTTGAGGACCTCGTTGTGCAGAGACCACTTGGATTTACGGATGCGGGCGAGGCGGTCGGACTCCAGCTGCCACGCCGACCGCAGGCTGCCGACGACCGACCGGCCGATGAAGGCGTACAGGCTCTCGCCGAGCCGTGAGCTGGCGGGATCTTCCGGAGTGGCCACCCGCACGTGGTGGCCGCGGTTGTGCTCCACGAAGAAGTGGCCGTAGCAGGTCTGGGCCAGGGCGATCTTGCTGAGCCGGCGTTCGGACATGCCGCGCTTGTGGCCGAGTTCGTGGGCGGCGTTGATCGCGATGCCGCCGACCGTCCCGACCGCGGCCATGAGGCCCAGCTTGTCGACGGGCGACATCGTCACCCAGCCGCCGCCGGCCCAGAGCCAGCACGCGAAGATCAGCGAGAGGTACTGCGCCGGCAGGAACAGGTGGGTGGCGATCCGGTAGAAGGGGTCGTCTTCCAGACGGCGCAGGTCTCCGGGAGTCGTCTCGGCCTCGGGGCCCACGATGTGATCCAGCAGCGGGACCAAGCCGAACGTCAGCAGCGAGCCGGCCCACCAGAAGGCGTCGATGCCCGTGAGCCACACCAGCAGCCAGGACAGGCCCACCATTCCGGGAGTGATGGGGCCCAGCAGCCACAGGTAGCGCTTGGGATCGCGCCATTTCGACTTCGGCGCTTCGGATGCGTCGGGCTCAGCGGGCGCGTGAGGCTGCGACGCCTCCTGGCCCGCGCGCAATGCCGACAACACCCCGTATTCGTACCCGCAATCAGCCGTTTGCGCAAATACACAACGGTTGCCAGCGCCAGTTCTTGTCCGTTTTCTTAGCGTTATCCAGCAAATTGTCTGCGGGGTCAGGGCGCGGGGGCATTCCGCCGAATTGCCCGGCTGCTGTCCCGGCAGTGGGACACCGGTCGGAAGTTCGACTTATTCGGTAATAAACTTGCAGGTAGAGTGCCATAGAAGGATATGGGTGACCTACGGCATACCAGGCGTCCCGCGGGTTGGTCGACGCGCTGGCGGCCGGATCTCGCAGAGCGGCGGAAACCCCGCGGCATCGTGTAATTTTTGTGATGAATCCGTTATTCGGAACGTCGGGAGGCGGCCGGCTTCGGGTTAGCTGGATGGTTAGGCGGAAGGACGATCTTGGCAGTGATGCAGGGCCGGCATCGACACATCCCGCGCTGCGGCGCGGCCCGTGCCGCCGGCGCATGTCCTGTCGAGGCAGGCAACCGATGAGCCCGATCAGCCGGCGCCAGTTCCTCGGCGGTGCGGCGGTGGTGGGCGTCGCGGGTGCGGCCGGCGTGGGCGTCCTCGTCGAAAGATCGCGCGACCGCACCGAGTCGCGGAAGCACTTCTCGGCCATCGTGATCGGCAGCGGTTACGGCGGCGGGGTCTCGGCGCTGCGGCTGGGACAGGCCGGCATCGAGACACTGGTCATCGAACAGGGCCGGCTGTGGGACAAGCCCGACGACGACGGCAAGCGGTTCTCCAAGATGCTGCCGGCCGACACCCGCGCCGGCTGGTTCACGAAGGTGCCGCCGAGTCTGGTCACCTCCTTCGGTGGCTTCACGGTGGAGCAGGTGGCGGAGCACGCGCCGTCGCCCCAGCCGATCCAGGCAGGCATCTGCCAGAAGGTGACGCACGGCGCCCACGACGTCTTCCGGGGTTTGGCGGTCGGTGGCGGCTCGATGATCAATGCGGGCATCGCTGCCATCCCGACGCCGCGCCAGGTCGCCAAGGCGTTCCCCGACATCGGCGGCGACGAGTTCCTGCGCACCTATGTCGAACGCGCCAAGTCCGCGCTGAAGATCAGTTACCGCGACATGCCCTGGTTCGAGCAGGCCCCGTGCTTCCAATACGCCCGCGTCGGCCGCAAGTACGCGGCGGCGGCCGGCTACAAGGTCGACTACAACGGCAGCTCCTACTCCTTCGACTATCTGGTCAAGGAGGCGGCCGGACAGGTGCCGCAGTCCTCGCTGGCATTCGAGCAGCAGTTCGGCAGCAACTACGGCCGGTTCGGCAGCGTCGACCAGACCTACATCGCCGAAGCGCTCAAGACGGGCCACGTCACGCTGCGCCCGCTGACCGAGGTCACCTCGATCCGCCAGGAGCGTTCGGGTGAGTTCGTGGTGTCCACCCGCGAAATCGACCGCTGGGGCAAAGAGCTGTCCAAGACCGAATTCGGTTGTGACCAGCTGTATCTCGCGGCCGGCGTGCTCGGCACCACCAAGCTGCTGCTGAAGGCGCGGGAGACCGGTGACCTGGCCCGGCTCAACGATCAGGTCGGCAAGGGCTACGGCAACAACGGCGACCTGATGGTCGGCCACAACCTGGCCAAGAGTGATCCGGCAGGCACCACGCAATCCCTGATGGGCATGATCAACATCGATGGCCGCGACGACCCGGACAACCCGGTGTACGCCAGCATGTTCTCCATGCCGCTGCCGGTCGAGACGTACCTGCTCGGCTACTACGTCATGGTCGACACCGGCGACCGGGCCGACATCACCTACGACCGCCAGTCCGACACCGCGACCATCCAGTGGACCGACGCCTTCGCCGCGAACAACGAGGCCAGGGCCAGGCAGGTCTTCGACAAGATCGTGCGGGCCAACCGCGTCGACTACCGCAATGATCTGTTCAGCGGAAAAGTGTTCGCGCCCAACACTGTCCATCCGCTGGGCGGCTGTGTACGAGGCAAGGCCACCGACGCCTTCGGACGGGTGAACGGCCACCGCAACCTATTCGTCAACGACGCCTCACTGATGCCCGGGCACCTCGGTTGCAACCCGTACATGACCATCACTGCGCTCGCGGAGCGCAACATCGAAGGCATCCTGCAGGGCCGCACCTAGCCGTGTCAGCCAGGTGCGGCTCCCGCAGTCGCGTCAGCTGATGTCGAAGGCCCGCGCGCGCAGCGAACGCTCCACTCCCGCACGGCCTTCCACGACCAGGCGGCGCAGGGCCGGCGGCAGCTCCGGGTCGGAGAGGAACCGGTCGGCGGCGTCGAGGCCGGCCTGGCTGATGTCCCACGCCGGGTACAGGCCGATGACGACGGTCTGGGCCACCTCACTCGAGCGCCGCTCCCACACCCCGGAGATCGCCGCGAAGTACTGGTCCCGGAATGGCGCCAGCAGCTCGGTCTGCCCGGGCTGAACCAGGCCGCCGACGATGGCGCGCGTGGTGATGTTCGCCAGCGTGTCGTCCTCGATGACCTGTTGCCACGCAGCCTCTTTCACCGCTGCCTGCGGGCGGGCGGCGGTCGCGGCCGCGGCGTTGCGCTGACCGGCCGCCGTCGGATCCTGCTGGGCCTCGGTGTCGATGAACGGTGTCGCCACGCCGTCGGCGTCGATGACGCCCGCGCGGGCCAGTGCGGTGACGATGCGCCACCGCAGATCGGTGTCGATCACCAGGCCCGCCATGTTCACCGCGGCGGGCTCGTTGTCCAGCAGTGTCGACAGCACCGCGATGTGGTTCGGTGCCAGCACCGACGTGCACAGCGCGTTGATGTACGCCAGCTGGTGGTCCGATCCCGGCGACGAGTCCCGCGCCAGGTCCAGCAACGCGTCACCGAAAGCGGCCCAACCGATTTCGGCCGCCCACGCGGGCTCGGCGTAGGAGGTCAGGGCGGTCTGTGCCTGCAGCACCAGCCGCTGGGCGACGCCCACCTCGGTCTCGGCGTGCAGGCCACTCATGACCAGTGCGACGAACTCGCGGGCCTTCATCTCTGCCTCGCGCGTCATCTCCCACGCCGCTGACCAGGCCAGGGTGCGGGGGAGCGGGTCCTCGATGTCGGCAATCCGGCTCAGCACCGTCTGCAGCGACGCGGGATCGAGCCGCATCGAGCAGTACGTCAGGTCGTCGTCGTTGACCAGGATCAGCTTGCTGCGCGAAAGCCCCACCAGCGCAGGGACATCCGTCACCGGGCCGTCGACGTCGAGTTCCTCGCGGTGCACCCGGACCAGCTTGCCGGAGCCGTCGTCGTCGTACAGCCCGACGGCCAGCCGGTGCACGCGGGTCTCACCGGCCCCGGGTGCCGCACCGCTCTGGGTGATGGCGAACCGGGTGAACGCGCCGGCACCGTCGACGTCGAAGTCGGCCCGTAGCGTGTTCAGGCCCGTGGTCTTGAGCCACTGCTGGCCCCAGTCCGACAGGTCCCGGCCCGACGACTTCTCCAGTGCGCCAAGCAGATCGGCGAACGTGGCGTTGTCGTAGGCGTGGTCGCGGAAGTAATCGCGCAGGCCCGACAGGAACGGCTCCAGCCCGACGTAGGCCACCAGCTGCTTGAGCACACTGGCGCCCTTGGCGTAGGTGATGCCGTCGAAGTTCACCTCGACTGCCGCCAGGTCGGGGATGTCGGCGGCCACCGGGTGGGTGGACGGCAGCTGGTCCTGCCGGTAGGCCCAGGACTTCTCCACGTTCGCGAAGGTGGTCCAGGCCTGCTTGTACTCGGTGGCCTCGGCCTGGCACAGCACCGAGGCGAACGTGGCGAAGGATTCGTTGAGCCACAGGTCATCCCACCAGCGCATGGTGACCAGGTCGCCGAACCACATGTGGGCCATCTCGTGCAGCACGGTCTCCGCGCGGCGCTCGTACGAGTAGCGCGTGACCTTGGACCGGAAGACGTAGTCCTCCAGGAACGTGACCGCGCCCGCGTTCTCCATGGCGCCGGCGTTGAACTCCGGCACGAACAGCTGGTCGTACTTGCCGAACGCGTACGGCGTGCCGAAGTTGTTGTGGTAGAAGGAGAATCCTTGCTTCGTCTCGGTGAACAGCCGCTCGGCGTCCATGTACTCGGCCAGCGACGCGCGGCAGAAGATGCCCAGCGGAATGTCGCCGTGCTCGTCGCTGTAGACGTCGTCCCACCGGGCGTAGGGGCCGGCGATCAAGGCGGCCAGGTACGTGCTCATCTTCGGGGTGGTGGCGAAGGTGTGCTTGCCGCCGTCGGCATCGACCGTCGCGCCGTTCGAGATCACCTGCCAATGCGCAGGTGCGGTCACCGCCACGTCGAAGGTGGCCTTGAGGTCCGGCTGGTCGAAGCAGGCGAACATCCGCTTGGCGTCAGCGGTTTCGAACTGTGAGTAGAGGTAGACCTCGCCGTCGACGGGGTCGACGAAGCGGTGCAGCCCCTCACCGGTGTTGGAGTAGCGGCAGTCCGCGTCGACGACGACGACGTTCTGCTCGGCCAGCCCGGCCAGCTGCACGCCCGT
The DNA here is from genome assembly GCF_025331195.1 of Mycolicibacterium llatzerense. Lineage (NCBI taxonomy): Bacteria > Bacillati > Actinomycetota > Actinomycetes > Mycobacteriales > Mycobacteriaceae > Mycobacterium > Mycolicibacterium llatzerense. Next base: position 236,649 of record NZ_LXOV01000014.1, read on the forward strand.
TGATTCGTCGTACGCGGACACGTCGATGGGCAGCCCGTTGAGGGTCGCGCTGCGGAGGGTGTCGGCGGCGATGTCGATGACGGTGTTGGCGCCGGGCAGGGCGCTGAACGTCACCGTGGTCACCGACCGGAAGGTGCGCTCGCCCGGTGCGCCGGCACCGTCGGTGAGGTCAAGATCGATGCGGTAGTTGTCGACGGTCACCAGTGCGGCGCGCTCGGCGGCCTGGTCGCGGGTCAGGTTCGGAAGTGCCACGTCACCAACTTAGGGGACAACTGGTAGCCGTGACCGGGAACATAGGGACGCCGGGCATAGTTGTTCGCAACGGGTTCTGTACCGAGCGCAAAAGGAAAAGACGAATGGCCGACTCTGCAGTCACCAAAGATGTCGCGGGATTCTGGTTCGATCCGCTGTGCCCGTGGGCGTGGATCACCTCGCGCTGGATCCTCGAGGTCGCGCAGGTCCGCGATGTCGACGTGCAGTTTCACGTCATGAGCCTGGCCGTGCTGAACGAGGGCAGGGACCTGCCCGAGCAGTACCAGGAGATGATGAAGCTGGCATGGGGTCCGGTGCGCGTCGCGATCGCTGCTGAAGAAGCGCTCGGTTCCGACGTGCTGGCGCCCCTGTACACCGCGATGGGCACCCGGATTCACAACCAGGGCAACAAGAACTTCCCCGAGGTCATCGCCGAGTCCCTCGAAGAACTCGGGCTGCCTGCCGAGCTGGCGGAGGCGGCCACCAGCGACAAGTTCGACGAGGCGCTGCGCAAGAGTCACCACGCCGGCATGGACGCCGTCGGCCCCGATGTGGGGACGCCGACCATCCACGTCAATGGCGTCGCGTTCTTCGGTCCGGTGCTGTCGCGTATCCCGCGCGGTGAAGAGGCCGGCAAGCTCTGGGACGCGTCGGTGATTTTCGCTTCCTACCCGCACTTCTGGGAGCTCAAGCGCTCCCGCAACGAGGCTCCCGAATTCGACTGAGCGCAATCGGCCGCTAGTCACGCTCGCCTGGGTCGGCACAGGTAATCTCGTCGGCGTTCCGCAAGGAACGTCTGGACGCCGTTACGGTGGTCAGACACATCCGAAACATGAGCCACAACGATGCAACTGGTGGGGAGCGACGTGCCGACGGACAGTTTCGTCCTTCGACGTGCGGGTTTGAGTAGGATGCGCTGATGTCGCTGGAGACGGGCGCAACCTTCGCCGGGTACACCGTGCGCCGGTTGCTGGGCTCAGGGGGAATGGGCGATGTGTACCTCGTCCAGCACCCCAGGCTGCCCCGCCTCGACGCCATGAAGGTGCTCCGGGAAACCGCCTCCGCCAACGACGAATTCCGCATCCGGTTCGAGCGCGAAGCCAATATCGCCGCGGGCCTGTGGCATCCGCACATCGTCGGCCTGCACGACCGCGGCGAGTTCGAGGGCCGGCTGTGGATCACCATGGACTACGTCGACGGCACCGACGCCGCGCAGCTGGTCAAGTACGAGTACCCGAACGGGCTGCCACTGGAGCTCGTGGTCGCCATCGTCAAGGCCATGAGCTCGGCCCTGGACTACGCGCACCAGCGTGGATTGCTGCACCGCGACATCAAGCCGGCCAACATCCTGCTGAGCAACATCGACACCGACGAGCGGCGAATCCTGCTGAGCGACTTCGGCATCGCCCGCCAGATCGGTGAGGTGACGGGCCTGACGTCGGCCAACCTGGCGATCGGCACCGTCTCCTACTCGGCGCCCGAGCAGCTGATGGGCGGCGAGATCGACGGCCGCGCCGACCAGTACGCGCTCGCCGCGACCGCGTACCGGTTGCTCACCGGCCAGACGCCCTACCAGGACACCAACCAGATCGCGGTGATCAGCCAGCACCTCAGTGCGACGCCGCCCAAGGCCAGCGACCTGAAGCCGTGGCTGGAGCCGCTGAACGACGTGCTGATCACGGCCATGGGCAAGTCGCCCGATGACCGATTCGATTCCTGCACCAAGTTCGCGCGGGCCTTCGAACGGCAGGCCGAACTGGTCACCGAGTCACCGACGCTGAACCTGCGCACCGCCGAGTTGCGGCTGCCGACGGTCAAGCCGGCCGAGCCCGCAGCGCCGGCTGCCGAGACGCCGTCCGCCCCCGAGGTGACGCCGCCGCCGGCCGAGCCGGTGACGCCGCCGCCGGTCGAGCCGGTGACGCCGCCGCCGGTCCCGGTCGCTGAACCCGACCCCGTCGAGGAGCCGGAGCCCGAACCGGTCGCGCCGGAACCTGTTGTCCAGGAGCCCGTTGCGCAGCCCCCGGTTCCGGAGCCACCCGCGCCACCCGTTCCGCAGCCACCGTCCGAGCCGGTCTCGGAGCCGACGCCGACGCCAGAGTCGGTTCGCCCCGAGCCGACGCCGCCGCCCACGCCAACAACCGATCCGGTCAGGCTGCCGCCGCCGAAACCGTTTCGGCCGGAACCGGATTCGTCACCGTCGGCCCCGCCGTATCGGCAGCCGCTGCCGACACCTCCGGGGCCTCCGCCCATGCCGCCGCAGCGGCCTGTTCGGCCCACTCACGAGACGGTGTCTCCGACCGTGGTGCTGCCGGTCATCCCGGCCGACCCGGCGGCGCACGCCGGGCCCGGTATGGGCCGCCCCAGCGGACCGCCACAGTCGTACTCGCAACTCGCGGCCGACATCGGCAAGACGCAGCCCGGTCGTAGCCAGTCCTCGGGCGGCAAGTCCACCAAGATCTGGGTGATCGGTGGCTCCATCGCCGCCGTCGTCGTCGTGCTGATCGGTGTCGTCCTCTTGAATTCCGGTGGCGACTCGAGTGGGTCTTCGGACGCCTCGGGAACCAGCAGCCAGAGCTCCGGAGTTGACAAGCCGTCGTCGTCGCACAAGCCGACACCGCCGCTGCTGGTCGGTACACCCGGCAACTACCAGACCATCGCCACCTACCTGAAGAGCAACAACATTCCGGAGGCGCTGGTCCACCGCAATGAACCCGGCGCACCGGTGGTGACGATGCCGATGCCCCCGGGCTGGGTCGACGCCGGACCGCAGACGCCGGCTTTCGCGTACGAGTCGATCGTCTACAACGGCCCGAGCGCCGGCGCGTACCGGCCCAGCGCCACGGCGTTGATCTCCCGGCTGGGCCCGAACGCCGATGCCCAGAAGATTCTCGACTTCGCGCCGGGTGAGCTGAACAACCTGCCGGGATTCACCGCCACCGACCCCGGCACACCGGGCACTGTCGACGGCCACAAGTCGTTCCAGATCGCCGGTTCCTGGAATTCCAACGGGGTGACGAAGCTCATCACGCAGAACACCGTCGTCATCCAGGACGGGACCGGGCTGTACGTCATGCAGATCAACATCGACGGCGTCGCGGACCAGACCGAGATCATCAAGCAGATCACCGAGGCCATCGACCGCGACACGAAGATCGCCTCCGGCTAACCGGCTGATTCTGTCCGGGGCCGCTGTTCTGCCAGAATGTGCGCCATGCGCGTATATCTCGGAGCCGACCACGCCGGATACGAACTCAAGCAGGCCCTGCTCGACCACCTCACCGCCAATGGCCACCAGGTCGTCGACTGCGGTGCCTTCGCCTACGACGCCGAGGACGACTACCCGGCGTTCTGCATCGACGCCGCCAAGCGCACCGTCGACGACCCGGGCAGCCTGGGCATCGTGATCGGCGGCTCGGGCAACGGCGAGCAGATCGCGGCCAACAAGGTGCCGGGTGTGCGTTGTGCGCTGGCGTGGAGTGTCGAGACCGCGCAGTTGGCCCGCGAGCACAACAACGCGCAGGTGATGGGCATCGGTGGCCGTATGCACAGCACCGAGGAAGCCTTCGCCATCGTCGACGCCTTCCTGGCCGCCGAATGGTCGGAGGCCGCGCGGCACCAGCGCCGCATCGACATCCTGGCCGAGTACGAGAAGACGCACGTCGCGCCGGCAGTCCCGGGCGCCGGGTCCTGATCAAGGCCTGACCTATGCCGGAGGGGCATACCCTGCACCGGTTGGCCCGCCTGCACCAGCAGCGTTTCGGGCGGGCGCCGGTGGTGGTCAGCAGTCCGCAGGGCCGGTTCTCCGATGCCGCGGCCGCTGTCAGCGGCCGGGTACTGCGTAAGGCCGATGCCTGGGGCAAGCACCTGTTCCACCACTACGACGGTGGCGCGGTGGTGCACGTCCACCTCGGCCTGTACGGCACGTTCACCGAACAGCCGCTGCCGATGACCGCACCCATCGGGCAGGTGCGTATGCGCATGCTCGGGTCCGACTTCGGCACCGACCTGCGGGGCCCGACCGTCTGCGAGCTGATCGACGAGGGCGGGGTCGACGACGTGGTGGCCCGGCTCGGTGCCGACCCCTTGCGCCGCGATGCCGACCCCGGGGTCGCCTGGGCGCGAATCAGCAAGTCCCGCAGATCAATCGGATCGATGCTGATGGACCAGTCGGTGATCGCCGGCGTCGGCAACGTGTACCGCAGCGAGCTGCTGTACCGCCACCGGATCGATCCGCACCGGCCGGGCGCGGCGCTGACCGAGGCCGAATTCGCCGAACTGTGGACCGATCTCGTCGCCCTCATGAAGGTCGGCGTGCGTCGCGGCAAGATCGTCGTCGTGCGTCCGGAAGACGACCACGGCGCGCCGTCCTACGCCGCGGACCGGCCGCGGACCTATGTGTACCGGCGGGCGGGGGAGGCGTGCCGCGTGTGCGGCGCCACCATTCGCACCGAGGTGATGGAGGGGCGAAACCTGTTCTGGTGCCCCGATTGTCAGGTGTGACGGACCGGCGAGCTAGTCGCCGCCGCCGCCGCAGCCGCCACCGCAACCACCGCCGCCACAGCTGCTGCCTCCGGAGTCACTGCTCCCGGAGTCCCAACTGCCGCCGCCGGCATCCCAGCCGTTGTTGTCGTTCCAGCTGACGTCCTGCCCCTGGCCGGAGTCGGCGAACTGGCTCTGATCGAGGCCCTGCTGGTAGCCCTGGTCGAATCCCGATCCGTATCCGGACTCGAAACCCTGTGCACCGTAATTGACTCCGTGCATGCCGTCGAAGAGTGCGTCGAACAACAGCACCGAGCCGACGCCCCACGCACCGGCCACCAGCGCCGGCTTCCACCACGGCTCGGAGTACCAGCCCTCGGGCACCGGGCGGCCGGCGACCCGCCCGCCGGGGTAATAGTTCGGCGTCGCCGCCGTCGGCCCCGGTGAGGCCTGAATCTGCCTGCCGTCGAACTGGATTCGGCGGTCCTCGGTGACCTCGCCCGCGCCGCGCTGACCGGCCAGTGCCTGCAGCGGCGGACCGGGGTCGATGCCCATCGCGGTCCGAGCGGCGCGCACGTAGTACAGCCCCTCGATCGCACTCTGCTTGGCGAACGCCGCCTGCTGGGCCGTGGTGGCCTGCTCGATCTGCGACGCCGCGGCGTTGTAGCGCTCGGATGCGTCGGCCATGGCCTGGCGCGAGGCGTCGTCGGTGCCGGTCAGGTTGAACACCTGGCCGCCGAGCATCTCGATGACGCGCCGGGCATCGGCTTTCGCGTTGGCCAGGGCGGCGGCCTTGTTGGCCTTGCTCTGCCTGCTGAACAGGAAGAACCCGATGGCCGCGATGACGATCAGGATGAGCACGAACTCCATGCAGGCAGCTTACCGATGACCGCCATCACATAGATATGGACATTTATGTCCATATCTACTAACGTCGTCGTCATGAACCTGACATTCCACGTCTTCGACATCGAACGCGGTGTGTTGTCGACCGCGCCCGGAATCGTCACCAGCTACCCGGGTGGCGACACCGCAGTCCGTGAACTGGCACCGCTCGGTGCGGGATTTCGCCCGGTCGCCTGGAGTCGTTGCGGCGCCATCGATTACGCCGCGCTCGGGCAATGGGCGGCGTTCCATCGCAACCAGTCCGCGGAGGCCCCGGTGCTGGTCGCGCCGTACCTGCCGTCGGCCCGCGGTGATCACGACCCGACCGACGACGCCCGCGTCGCCGCCCGGCTCACCGCCGCCACCGGCGTCGCGCACATCGTGACGGTGGACCCGCACTCCCCGGTCTGGGCCGACGAAGCCCGGCGCGGGGGAGCGGCCGTCGCCGTCATCGAAGCCGTCGACCTGGTCGGCTGTGGCGCCGCGCACCACCCCGGCTGGGCCGGTGTCGTCGCACCCGACAAGGGCGCCCGCGACCGTGCCGGACAGGTGGCATCCCGGTTGGGTATGCCGCTGTATGTCGCTGGCAAGCAACGGAATCCGGCCAACGGGAAGCTGTCGGGGTTTGTCGCCCCCGAGGGTCTGCCGGAGCGCGGCCGCCTGCTGGTGATCGACGACATCTGCGACGGCGGCGGCACCTTCGCCGGGCTTGCTGCTGCCATCCGCGCGAGCAGACCCAACCTGGCCCTGCACCTGTGGGTCAGCCACGGTTGCTTCACCGGACGCTGGCGGGACAACCTCGCCGGCTACGCCTCGGTCACCAGTACCGACTCCCGCGCGACACCCGACGGCGTGCACGTCCAACCACTGGAACCGTTCATCACCCACACCCTGACCACGCTGATCTGATCAGAAGGACTTCATCATGACCATCGAAGCAACCGCCACGTACCGGCCCGAAACCATTGCGGCCCTGGATGTCCTGATGGACACCGATGCCTACAAGCTGGACCACCGCCGTCAGTACCCTGCCGGCACCGAGTACGTCTACTCCAACTTGACCGCTCGCGGCAGCCGCATCCCCGGGGTGACCTGGACCGCGTTCTTCGGCCTGCAGGCCTACCTGCGCGACCTGAACCAGCGGTGGAGCGCCTTCTTCGCCGCTGACATCGACGAGGTATGCCGGGCCTACGTCGACCGCGTCACCCAGGTGCTGGGGCCCAACGATGTTGGCGCCGAGCACATCCGGCAACTGCACGCCTACGGCAGGCTGCCGCTGCGGGTACGGGCACTGCCGGAGGGCACCATCGTGCCGGTCGGCGTCCCGTACCTGACCGTCGAGAACACCGCGTCCGAGTTCTTCTGGCTGACAAACTACATCGAGACCGAGATGTCGGCCGCACTGTGGCAGCCCATCACGTCGGCGACCACCGCGTGGCGCAACCGGACTCTGCTGGACACTCGGGCGCGGGACTGCGGCGCCGACCCGGCCGCGGTCGACTGGCAGGGGCACGACTTCTCCTTCCGAGGCATGGCCGGCAGCGCGGCTGCCGCCGCATCGGGGGCCGCGCACCTGTTGGCGTTCACCGGCACCGACTGCCTGCCCGCGCTGGGCTGGATCGACCGGAACTACCCGGGCTCAACCGGGATCATCGGGGGCAGCGTGCCGGCCACCGAGCACAGCGTCATGTGTGCCGGCACCCAGGACGATGAGGTCGCCACGTTCGCCCGGCTGCTGGACCTGTATCCGACCGGCATCGTGTCGATCGTCAGCGACACCTGGGACCTGTGGCATGTCTGCACCGGCATCCTGCCCACGCTGAAAGACGCGATCACCGCGCGTGACGGCAAGGTGGTGATCCGCCCCGACAGTGGTGACCCCGAACGCATCCTGTGCGGCGACCCGCAGGCCCCGGCGGGCAGCCCCGCGAACAAGGGCGTCGTGAACCTGCTGTGGGAGGTGTTCGGCGGCACGGTCAACGCCGCCGGATATCGGGAACTGGACCCGCACATCGGCGTCATCTACGGCGACTCGATCACGCACGAGCGGGCGGCCGCCATCACCGCCAACCTGATGGGGCAGGGCTACGTGTCCACCACTCCGGTTCTCGGATTCGGTTCGTACACATATCAATACGTCACGCGTGACACCTTCTCCATCGCGATGAAGGCCACCTGGGTACAGGTCGACGGCCGCGGCCGGGACATCGCCAAGGCGCCGGTCACCGATCCGGGCAAGCTCAGCGCGCGGGGCCGGTTGGCTGTGGTCCGTGACGAGCGTGGGCGGCTGACCTTGGTGCAGGGCGCTGCCGGTGCCGTAGAGGCGACGGACGCCATGCGGACGGTGTTCGAGGACGGCGTCATCGTCAACCCCGTGTCCTTCGCCGAGGTGCGCGCTACCGTGCGACGTGATTGGGCGGCATACGCCGCCGGCGAGGAGGACGCGCGTCATGGCTGAGTCGCTGGCCACCTGGCTGAGCGTCGACGTCTTTGCGGTGAGCCCCGGCGAGGAGCCGGGGCTCATCCTGGCGCGCAGGCAACGCGAACCGCATAAGGGGGACTGGGCGCTGCCCGGCGTGGTGCTCGACGCCGCCAACGGGGAGACGGTCGTGGCCGCGGCACACCGAGCGCTGCGGGACCGGGCCGATGCCGAGCCGATCGACGGGCCGCCGACCGTGGCCCTCGTGGTGTCCGACCCGCAGCGCGACGAGCGCGGTCACACCGTGTCCCTGGTGAATGTGATGCGCGCACAAGCCGGCGACGACGCGCTGGTGGTGCGCAAAGGACAGGCCATGCCCGCCCTGCCGTTCGGGCACAACGCGATGATCCGAGACACCGCGGCCACGGTGTCGCAGCGGCTGTTGTCGGACCCCGCGACGGCCGCGGCGATGTTCGGCGCCGGGTGCACGGCCGGCGAGGTCTGCGCGCTGACCGAGCTGCTGTTCCACCTGTCCGGCGGTACGGGAGCCGAGCCGATTCCGCTCGCTGCGATGCGGCGCCGGCTGGAACGGGCAGCGCTCTTCACCTCGGATGGCAGTCGGCCCGCGCATACCCGGCCGGTGACGGTGTTCAGGGTGGCGCGGTAAAACGGCGCCTGCGTAAGCGCTGGCAAATTGCTTGGGTGCGGCTGGACTCGGTACGGGGTGCGCTCGTTACGTTCCTGTGAACATGCCCGCGACCTGGGGAAATGATCTCGCCTCGAGTCGCGACCTGCTGCTTTGCGAGATACGCTCCCGGCACCCTGCTGGGAGGAGATCAACTGATGACAAGTGCAGAGACCGAACCTATGGCAAACACCGATACCGAAGCAGCACCCGGGCGATGGTTCAACACCGACACCGGCAAGGTGCTGATCATCGGGGTCGGTGCAGTCGTCATCTTGTTGCTGCTGCTGGCGATCGGGGCTCTTGCCGGATTCAAGATCCCGCCGCCCGCGCCTGATCAACCGGCCGCCCCGACGAGCGCCGCCACGTCGGCTCCGGCCTCGACCTCGGCTCCTGCCGCCACTTCGTCGTCTTCGGCAACCGCGACACCCGCGCCGGCGCCGGTCACCACCGCGACGGCCACCGCCCCCGCGAGCCCGACGCCCGCACCGCCAACTGGCCCGTCGACACAAACCACTCAGGCGCCGACGACCTATACGCCGCCCGCCAGGCAGTACACGCCACCTGCCAGTCAGCCCGGCACCGCGTCGCCGACCGCCAGCGCGTCACCGACCGCGACCGCGACCGCGCCCGCGAGTTCGGAAGCCCCCGCCAATCCGCCGCAGTTCAACGTCATTCGCACGACGAACGGCGTCGCGCGGCCGATTCCGGGTAGTAGCTAGACGCCCGAGCACACAAGCAAAACTGCACAGGCGTTAATGTCGATGAGGTGTCACAGCAATTCCCCAGTTTCACGGTGTCCCCGTCGTGGCAGAAGCGGTTTGATTTCTTCAACACCTACGGTCTGCCGAACTCGACGCCGGAGTCCAAGGCGGCCTACCAGGCCCTGACGTTCCTGGAACGGCTGAAGCTCACCTCGAACATCCTGGCGTTCCTGTTCGGCCCCATCTACTTCTTCGTCAAGGGCATGTGGCGCAAGGGGCTGACCCTGCTCGGCATCTTCGTCGCGGTCGAGGTGGTGCTCGTCGTCCTCAATGCGTCGGACACCCTCGTGCGTGGCATCGGGTTCGGTCTCGCCGCGATCGCCATGACGACCGCGAATTACGCGTACTACCTGCACGTGGTGCGGGGCAGCCAGTCCTGGAACCTGTTCGAGGGGTACGGCAAGCAGCGCTAGCTGCCGTCGAGCTGCAACCGTTTCAGCCGGCGCGGGCTGAGCGCGGTCAGCCTGACGTCACCGCCGTAGATGGCGAGGACGCGCGGATCCATGACGCGGCGCCACAACTGCGGGACGAGGCTCAGCACCAGCATCGCGGTGTAGTTGCTCGGCAGCTGCGGTGCCTCCGTGGCATGCCGAATCCCCTGGTAGCGGTGGGACGGGTCGGTGTGGTGGTCCGAATGGCGCTGCAGATGCAGCAGAAACACGTTCATGATGACCGTGTTGCTGTTCCAGCTGTGCTCGGCACGCAGTCGCTCGTAGCGGCCCGACGGTAGTTTCTGCCGGCGCAGCCCGTAGTGCGACAGGTAGTTCATGCCTTCCAGCAGGAAGATGCCGATGACTGCCTGGCCGAACAGCCACGGCAGGACCACGGGCCGGAACCACAGAGCGAGCCCGGCGAACAGGACGACGCTCATCAGCCAGGCGTTGAGGACGTCATTGCGCAGGCTCCAGCGTGAATGGCCTTGCCGGTCAAGGCGTTTGGCTTCGAGCCGCCAGGCCGAGCGGGTACTGCCGAGCGCCGACCGGACGACGAAGCAGTACACGTTCTCGCCGAAGCGAGCGCTGGCCGGGTCCTCCGGCGTCGCGACGCGGACGTGGTGCCCGCGGTTGTGCTCGACGTAGAACTGCCCGTACCAGCTCTGCGCGAGAGCCAACTTGCTGAGCCACCGTTCGGCGCGGTCGCGCCGGTGCCCCAATTCATGTGCGGCGTTGTTGGCGATGCCGCCGGACAGGCCGACCGCGACCATCAGCCCCAGCTTGTCGGTGAACGTCAACGTGACCCAGCCGCCGCCGGCCCACACCCAGCAGCCGAAAGCCAGCGCGAGGTACTGCGTGGGCAGGAACATGTGGGTGGCGAATCGGTAGAACTTGTCCTGCTGCAGCGCCGCCAGGATGCGGTCGGGTGCGCGGTCGTGCGTTTCCCGTCCGAACAGATGGTCGGCGGCGGGCCCCACGACCAGAATCACGACCAGTGCGGTCCACCAGAAGACGTGCAGCCGGGTGGTCCACACCAGCAGCCAGGACAGGGTCACGGCGCCGGGGGCGGACGGGACCAGTAGCCACAGGTATCGCTTCGGGTCTCGCCAAGTGTGCTCAGCAACTTCTGAATCCACGTCAATAGACCGCCGGTCTCGGCGGTCTGTTCGGGTGATCGACGTGGTCATCGGAGCATTTATACCGCTGCCGCTGTGAAGTCTCGACTCGGTTGGCAAAAATATTTGCCAGCGTCTTCCGAATAGTTGGCCAGATTGGCTTTGACCTGCATATTGTGGCCCTGGATCACGGCTGATACGGCATTGCGGCAATTTGCACTGAATTGGCAGGAAACTCCCAGAAATCGGTGAAATCGGCGCGCCGGAAAACGCAATTAATTGGCCCGCCGGTCAATAACGGGCATTTATCGCTCAGGCAAATTCGTTTGTCGAAAGAAATAGCGGATTCGGGTGCTCGCTGGGCGAGGGGTCACGCGCGCCGCCGAGGCGGTTCCGGCGCGACGGGATTTCGTGCCCGCCCACGCCGAAAAACCAGACCCAAAACAAAAGGACCGGCCTGGTCAGGCCGGTCCTATGGAGCGGGCGACGGGAATCGAACCCGCGTAGCTAGTTTGGAAGACTAGGGCTCTACCATTGAGCTACGCCCGCGTGCACTGCTGCGATCACAGTACCGGCAGACAGTACCGGGACAGCGGCCGCCAATCCAATTGAGGTTGTCGTGTGTCTAGGACGTAGTATCTCGACCGCGGTAATGCGACCGCGACGAGGCACGGGGTGTAGCGCAGCTTGGTAGCGCATCCGCTTTGGGAGCGGAAGGCCGCAGGTTCAAATCCTGTCACCCCGACCACCGACTGATGACAAGTATCAAAAAACAAGGAGTAACGCTGTGAAGAGCACCGTGGAGCAGTTGAGCCCCACCCGGGTTCGCATCAACGTGGAGGTGCCCTTCACCGAGCTTCAACCCGAGTTCGACCAGGCCTACAAGGAGCTGGCCAAGCAGGTCCGTCTGCCCGGCTTCCGCCCCGGCAAGGCCCCGGCCAAGCTGCTCGAGGCCCGTGTCGGCCGCGGCGCGGTGCTGGAGCAGGTCGTCAACAGCGCCATCCCGGCCCGCTACGGCGAGGCCGTCACCGCTGGCGACGTCAAGCCGCTGGGCCAGCCGGAGATCGACATCACCAAGCTCGAGGACAACGACGAGCTGGTCTTCACCGCTGAGGTCGACGTCCGTCCGGAGATCGCTCTGCCGGACCTGAAGGCCATCAAGATCTCGGTCGACCCGATCGTCATCGACGACGACGAGGTCGACGCCGAGCTGCAGAACCTGCGCGCCCGCTTCGGCACCCTGACCGGTGTCGAGCGCGCCGCCGCTGACGGCGACTTCGTCTCGATCGACCTGTCGGCCACCGTCGACGGCGAGGACGTGCCCGAGGCCAAGACCGAGGGCCTGTCGCACCAGATCGGTTCCGGTCAGCTGATCGAGGGCCTCGACGAGGCCATCATCGGCCTGAAGGCCGGCGAGTCCAAGGACTTCCCGACCACCCTGGCCGCCGGCGAGCACGCCGGCAAGGAAGCCCAGGTCTCCGTCACCGTCAAGTCGGTCAAGGAGCGCGAGCTGCCGGAGCCGGACGACGACTTCGCCCAGCTGGCGAGCGAGTTCGACACCATCGACGAGCTCAAGAACAGCCTCGTCGAGCAGGTTCGCCGGGTGAAGCAGATCGGCCAGGCCGAGCAGATCCGCGACAAGGCCGTCGAGGCCCTGCTGGAGCAGATCGAGGTGCCGCTGCCCGAGGCCATCGTCCAGGCCACCATCGACGAGACCGTGCACAACGCGGTCCACGGACTGGACCACGATGAGGCCAAGTTCGAGGAGCAGCTCAAGGAGCAGGGCAGCAGCCGCGAAGAGTTCGACGCGGACACCCGCACCAACGCCGAGAAGGCCGTCAAGACCCAGCTGCTGATGGACGCCATCGCCGATGAGCTGGACGTCAAGGTCGGCCAGGGCGACCTGATGGAGCGCATCGCCCTGATGGCCCGCCAGTACGGCATCGAGCCGCAGCAGCTGATCCAGATCCTGCAGCAGAACAACCAGCTGCCGTCCATGTTCGCCGACATCCGTCGCGGCATGACCATCGCCGCCGTCGTCAGCGGTGCCACCGTCACCGACACCGACGGCAACGCGGTCGACACCGCGGAGTTCTTCGGCCCGGCCGCCGACGCCGCTGAGGCTGAGGCTGCCGACGAGACCGAGGCCGCCGACGAGGCTCCGGCCGAGGAAGCCAAGGACGAGAAGCCCGCCAAGGCGAAGAAGGCCAAGGCTGAGGCGAAGGACGAGAAGCCGGCCAAAGACAAAAAGGTGAAGAAGTCCGCTAAGGATTCCAAGGACGAGGACTGAGTCCTCAAACTCTGATCGTGGTACGGGTGCCGCAGGTGTCTTCAGTGATGCCTGCGGCACCGTCCGCTCTACGGCGACTGTGACGCTGTGAGCGAACTAGGCCGCGTCGGGGACTCGCGGCCGTCGGCCGTTGGTTAGTGTCGTGTGAACGAACTCGAGAAAGCAGGTATCCAGTCGTGACTGACATGCGTTCAAGCGCACCGGGGCTCAACCTCACGGACTCGGTCTATGAGCGTTTGCTTGCCGAGCGCATCATCTTCCTGGGCTCGCAGGTCGACGACGACATCGCCAACCGGCTGTGCGCTCAGATCCTGCTGCTGACGGCCGAAGACCCGACCAAAGACATCCACATGTACATCAACTCGCCGGGTGGCTCGATCAGCGCCGGTATGGCGATCTTCGACACCATGCAGCTGTCGGACTGTGACATCGCCACCTATGCGATGGGCATGGCCGCGTCCATGGGTGAGTTCCTGCTGGCCGCCGGCGCCAAGGGCAAGCGCCACGCGCTGCCGCACGCGCGGGTCCTGATGCACCAGCCGCTCGGTGGCGTCACCGGTAGCGCGTCGGACATCGCCATCCAGGCCGAGCAGTTCCACGTCATCAAGAAGGAAATGTTCCGGCTGAACGCGGAGTTCACCGGCAAGAGCATCGAGCAGATCGAGGCCGACTCCGACCGCGACCGCTGGTTCACCGCGCAGGAAGCGCTGGAATACGGCTTCGTCGACCACATCATCACCCGCGCAAACCTCAACGGCGGCAAGGGGGCCTCGAAGTGATCTCCAAGCATCTGAACCCGGAGCTGGCTCCGCAGGCGCGCTACATCCTGCCGCAGTTCACGGAGCGCACGCACACCGGCGAGCGCATCGTCGACCCCTACGCCAAGCTGTTCGACGAGCGCATCATCTTCCTGGGTGCCCAGGTCGACGACGTGTCCGCCAACGACGTGATGGCCCAGCTGCTGGTGCTCGAGTCGCAGGACCCTGATCGCGACATCACCATGTACATCAACTCGCCGGGTGGCTCGTTCACCTCGCTGATGGCGATCTACGACACGATGCAGTACGTGCGCGCCGACATCCAGACGGTCTGCCTCGGTCAGGCCGCGTCGGCCGCCGCGGTGCTGCTGGCCGCCGGTACGCCCGGCAAGCGCATGGCCCTGCCGAACGCCCGCGTGCTGATCCACCAGCCGTCGCTCGGTGGCGTCATCCAGGGGCAGTTCTCGGACCTGGAAATCCAGGCCGCCGAGATCGAGCGCATGCGCACCCTCATGGAGGAGACGCTGGCGCGGCACACCGGCCGGACTGCCGAGCAGGTCCGCAAGGACACCGACCGCGACAAGATCCTCACCGCGGCCGACGCCAAGGAGTACGGGATCATCGACACGGTCCTGGAGTACCGGAAGCTCTCGGCCCAGAAGGCCTAGTTCTGTAACGCACAACGGCCGCCAACCTGTTCAGGTTGGCGGCCGTTGGCGTTTGTTCAGTCCTTGACCGAGCCGGCCTTCGACGCGGCGGACGACGCGCCGCCCTTGGCGGCCTTCTTGTCCTTGGTCTTCTTGCCCTTCGTCGAATCGTGTTGCGCTGACGACGAATTGTCGGTGCCGGACTTCTCGGACTTCTCCGGCTTGGTATCGGGCTTGGTATCGGGCTTCTCGGGCTTGGTGTCGGGCTTTTCCGGCTTGGTGGCCGTCGCCGGCTCGCTACCGGACTTGGTGGGCGAATCGTCGGTGCTCGCCGTCGGTGTCGTGCTTGCGGTCGACGCCGGAGAAGTCCGCTTGGTCCGCGACTTCTGCACGGTCTTGGTGGTGGGCTTCTTCTCGGTCTGAGTGGACGGCTTGTCGGCGCCGGCGGCTTCGTTCGTGCCCGCGGTGCCGGCAGCGGGGGAGTCCGGCTCCGACGCCTTGTCGGTCGCGGCGGTCGAGCGCGGGGCGGTCGCCGCAGACGACAAGATGGACGACAGCTGCGGCTTCACCACATTCAATGGCAGCGCCTTGCCCGTCACCAGCACGGAGATGAAGTTCGCGACGGCGATCGCCGGGGACAGGGCGGCGAACGCGGCACCGGCGACGGGCGCCAGCGGAGCGAGTGCCGACGGCAGCTGCAGCCCGGACGCCAGCGCGGCCGGCGCGGCGGCCAAGGCAGAGCCGGCGGCGTTGGTCGCGTTGGTCACTCTCGTCTTGACGGTGTCGATGGTCTGTTGGGCCGGGTTGGTCGCAGTCGGTGCCGGGTCGGCTGCCGCGGCCGCCGGGCTGTCGGCCGCAGCGGGTGCCGGGCCGGCGGCGGCCGGCAGCAGGGTCGTCACGGCTTTGGTCAGGTTTGCGACCAGGTTGTACGCGAAGGTACCCACCACCTGGAACGGGAGCGTAAGCACATAGGACGCCAGCGCGATCGGCACCCACGGGAGATAGAAGGGATCGGTAGTCGCGCGGCTCAGTATCACCAGCGGTATGGACACCACCGATTGGACGGTGCTCTTGGCTGACGCGACCACGGCCTGCGCGAGGACTGTGATCACGTCGACGACGACGTTGCCGGCCGTCGTGACCGGGTTGGCTGCCAGGGCGACCGGGTTGGCGGCCAGGGCAACCGGCCCCGCGGACGTGTTGGTCGCTGCGGCGCTGGTGATCTGGTCGAGCAGCTGCTGCTGTTGCGCGGCCATGTCCTGGGCGAATGCCGCGAACTGGATGGCCCGGGATTCAATCCGCGGGGTGCTGACGGCAGCAACATGCGCCTGGGTCGCGAGCTGGCCGTTCGGCGCCAGGACGCAGGCGGCCGCGACGACACCGGCCAGGGGCAGGCTTTGGAGCCGCCGGAGTGGGGTGGCTGTCGTGGCGTGGCTGAAGTGATTCATCGCGCAGGTCCTTCGCGTATTCGGATGAGAGCGTCGCTCGGTGGGGGTGGGCCCCAGTCGAGAAGGTTAATTGACGTAATCGGAAGATTACGTCGAAAGGTATGTTTTCGCCCTTCGTCGGCCGCCAGCCTCGCGCCAAGAAACCGCCAAGGCGCCCGCCGCACCCTGTGACGCGACCACGAATCCCGGCCACCCCGAACAGGACCCGTCATGAGCCGACCCGCACGCCGTTCCTCCGTCGCACTGGCCGCTGCCGCTCTGGTCGCGTCCGTGGTGGCCGGATTGCCGGTGGCCCAGGCGAATCCAACCCCGGACACCTCGATGCCGGTGCCGTGGAATCAGGTTGGCGACGGCTGGACCCTGGCCACCTGGAACCCGGTCCCCGGGCGACTCCCGGGCGAACGCCCCGACCCGGACGCGCCGGCACCCGCGAAGGCCGCCGAGACCCTGTTCCTGATCGATCCGGCCGGTCACCGGTACGCCATCACCAGGTTCGAGCCGACGGACAAAGGATGGCACCCGCGCCTGGTCGACTGGTCGGGCAACGGTGGTCGCGCACTGCTGACAATCGGCGACTCGGTAATCGTCGTCGACTTGCGCACCGGCAGTCAGACGTCCTTCCCGTCGAGTGCTTCCCCGCGGTTCAGCCGGCCGGGCGGTGAAGCGATCGTGTTGTCATCGACGAGCCACGACCAGCCCAGCACCTTGCAGCGTGTCGACCTGGCGGGCAACGTGCAGCTGACCTACCCGACCGACGACCTGGGCGGCGCCGGCCGATTCGGCGGCGAC
Source organism: Mycolicibacterium llatzerense (assembly GCF_025331195.1). Lineage (NCBI taxonomy): Bacteria > Bacillati > Actinomycetota > Actinomycetes > Mycobacteriales > Mycobacteriaceae > Mycobacterium > Mycolicibacterium llatzerense. Next base: position 253,614 of record NZ_LXOV01000014.1, read on the forward strand.
TATCTGGAAACCCCCGACGGCACCACACTCGTGCTGTCGACGGCCAACCGGGCCAATGACGAGGTGCCGCGGACCGACAACAGCTTCGTGCTCATGGGCAACGACGGGACCGTCGGGCGGGTGCTGCCGGTACCGATGCCGGGCGCGGTGTGCCGGACGACCCGATGGTTGGCGCCAACGGATTTCGTCGCCAGTTGTACCGCGCAGAAGTCCGCGGGCAGCCAGCTGTGGAAGGTGCCGATCGACGGGTCGGCGCCGACCGCGCTCACCGCCGTCAACAACGCGAAGAACGAACCCGGATTCGAAGGCGACTACGGCGACGTCGGCCTCTGGCAGCTGCCGAGCGGCACGTTCGTGCAGTCACTCGGCGCCTGCGGCGTGGTGTTCCTATCGCGGGTGACGGCCGATGGTCACACCCAGCGCGTCAAGGTTCCCGGCGCCGGCAACAACATCGACGTCGTCGGTGCGTCAGGCGGCTCGCTGGTCCTGAAGTCGACGGCCGGATGCAGCCCGTCGCAGGCGCTGATGGCCTACGACCCGGCCGCGAACACCACGCGGGTCCTGCTCGGCCCGACGGTGAACGACGGGCACGTCGTCGACGCCATGACCTTCGGCGAGGGCTACCGGTCATGACCCGGTTCGCGTCCGCCCTGGCGGCCCTGGCCGTCGCGGTCACCCTGTCGCCCATCGCGCACGCCGACGACCACGAGAGCACCGAGGCCTGCAGCTGGGTCAGCGCCGACGAAGCCGCGGTCTTTCTCGAAGGTCCGGCCACCGCCGCGCCGATTCGGACGCAGCTGCCCGAATTGTCTTGTGCCTACCGGTCATCAGACGAGCCGCAGGCACGACGCAGCCTGGAGTCCGATGTCCGGTTCGCCGACGCGTTCCCATGGGACGCCGCAACGACATTCAAAGAGGTGGCCGCCTGGCCCAGGGCCACCGCGGTCGACGGCGTGGGCCTGCAGGCGGTCTGCACCTACGAACCCAACGTCACACCTCCGTCGACGACGCTCACCGTGTTGTTGACGGGTGAACGGATCTATCGGGTGACCGGCAGCTATGTGTGGCGGTGCGACACCCTGAAGACGTTCGCGGAACTGGCAATAGCCCGCATCGGCCGATAGCACCCGATACCCTCGGCCCATGCGGCCGACCGGAATCGATTTCGGCGTTCTGGGCCCGCTGCGGATGGCCGTCGACGACCACGTCGTCTCGCTGGGCGCACCCAAGCAGCGAGCGGTGTTCGCGATGCTGTTACTCAATCGCGGTCGCCCGGTGTCGGTGGACGCGTTGATCGACGCGGTGTGGGAGCAGTCGCCCGCCGCGGCCGCCCGCACCGCATTGCACTCCTACATCTCCAATCTCCGAAAGGTCCTGGCGGAGTCCGGAATGCCGCGGGAGACGTTGGCCGCCGCACCGCCCGGCTATCGACTCGATGTGCCGGAGGAGGCAACAGACCTGGGGCGTTTCGAGAAGGAAAAGGTCGCCGGTGTGCGCGCCGCGGCGGCCGGTCGGTTCTCATCCGCGGGCACCCACCTGTCGGCCGCGTTGGCGCAGTGGCGCGGCCCGGTCCTCGGCGATCTGTCCGACTTCGCCTTCGTCGACGCCGTCGCCGCCGCGCTGGTTGACGACCGGATCGCGGTGGAGACGGCCCGAGCGGAAGCTGAAATTGCTTGTGGCCATGCATCTCTGGTGATCGGGCCGCTGGAATCGCTGGTCGCCGAACATCCCTACCGGGAACCGCTGTGGGCGCAGTTGATCACCGCCTATTACAGCTGTCAAAGGCAGGCGGACGCGCTGGATGCGTTCCGGCGGGTGCAGGCGATCCTGGCCGAGGACCTCGGTATCGACCCAGGCCAGGCGATAACTGCCCTGCAGCAACGGATTCTGCGCCAGGAACCACTCGACGTGCAGGGTGCCGCGCAAGCGACGGCGGTGCACACGATCGGCCGGCTCCGGCCAGGCTCCACGCAGTCGACCTCGTCCAGAGCAGGCCTGCGCGACGCGACCGGGCGATGGTTTGCCTTGCGCGCGATGGCAACCCGGATCGGTCGCCTCGCCGACAACGACATCGTGCTCGACGCGGCCGACGTCAGCCGGCACCATGCCGTCATCGTCGATGCCGGCACCGGGCCGGTGATGGTGGACCTGCGCTCGGCCAACGGCGTGTACGTGCAGGGCGCGCGGATCGAGGCCAACACCAATCTGTTCGATGGTGATCGCATCCGCATCGGCGGGCATGAGTTCACCGTCGAACTCGGGTAGGGGCAGGCCAAGAATCCGCCAAGCGCATCGGCGAACCATGGGGGCATGAGGTTTTCGGTTCTTGCCCTGGCCGCGACAGTGACATTCCTGAGCGTGGCGCCGACGGCGTCCACGCAGCAGTCGTGCGGTGCGCTGGGGGGGACGGCCGACGCCACCGGCATCTGCCGGATTCACGAGGTCGGGACCGGGTACGAACGGACCGCGGCCTTCCCGGTCGACTATCCCGACCAACAGGCGGTAGCTGACTTTCTGGCCCAGGACCGTGACGGGTTCGTCGGCTGGGTGGACAAGTTCGGCCGCGGCCGGGTGTACACGGAGACGGTGACGCCGACGGTGTACCGCTCGGCGCGAACCCAAACCCTGGTGCTCAAGATCGTGGATCCGACGGGCTTCGCCCACGAAGGGCATCCGGACATCCGGTACCAGACCTTCACCCACGGGCCCGACGGGTCGATCACCATCGACACGTTGTTCGGGCCGGGTTCCGATCCGGTGGCGATCCTGACGCCGGTGGTGCAGCGCGCGTTGAAGGCGCGCAATGCGGCGCTGATCGAACCGGACCGCAACTCGTACCGGGACTTCGCGCTCACCGACGACGCCGTCACGTTCTTCTTCGGCGAAAGTCAACTGGTGGGCAACGGTGGGCCGCTCACGGTGGCGGTGCCGGTGGACCAGCTGGGCGGGCGGCTGCAGGGGTAGTCGACGGTCGTCGACTTGCGCTGGCCGCGAAATGCGTCGGCGGCCTCAATGTGCACACGGTAGGGTTGCAGATAGGTGAACAGCCCTGATCAGAGGCCTGTCGAGCCGACGTCAACCGGCGCCGGGAAGACACGCCAGAATCACGGTCAGCGCGCCGAGGGGTGGCAAGCCACCGATCGGGCTATGTTCTCCTGCACACGGATAAATACCACCGGAGCGATTCGCCCCTTTCGGTCGCATCGCAACGGAGCGAACGGGTAGCGTCGGGTTCACACCCGAAATAACCCACTATCTGGTGTAACGACTGACGGCGACCGGAGAAAGTAGGGCCTCACCCCATGGCGCGCATCGGAGACGGCGGTGACCTGCTGAAGTGCTCGTTTTGTGGAAAGAGCCAGAAGCAGGTCAAGAAGCTGATTGCTGGACCTGGCGTCTACATCTGCGACGAGTGCATCGACCTCTGCAACGAGATCATCGAAGAGGAGCTGGCCGACGCTGACGACGTCAAGCTCGACGAGCTGCCCAAGCCTCAGGAGATCCGGGACTTCCTCGAGGGCTACGTCATCGGTCAGGACAACGCCAAGAAGACGCTCGCGGTGGCTGTCTACAACCACTACAAGCGGATCCAGGCGCAGGAGAAGTCGCGCGACTCCCGGTCTGAGCCGGTCGAGCTCGCCAAGTCGAACATCCTGATGCTCGGACCCACCGGCTGCGGCAAGACCTACCTGGCGCAGACGTTGGCCAAGATGCTCAACGTGCCGTTCGCCATCGCGGACGCGACCGCGCTGACCGAAGCCGGCTACGTCGGCGAGGACGTCGAGAACATCCTGCTGAAGCTGATCCAGGCCGCTGACTACGACGTCAAGCGCGCCGAGACCGGCATCATCTACATCGATGAGGTCGACAAGATCGCCCGCAAGAGCGAGAACCCGTCGATCACGCGCGACGTGTCCGGTGAGGGCGTGCAGCAGGCGCTGCTGAAGATCCTCGAGGGGACGCAGGCGTCGGTGCCGCCGCAGGGCGGGCGCAAGCACCCGCACCAGGAGTTCATCCAGATCGACACCACCAACGTGCTGTTCATCGTGGCCGGTGCCTTCGCCGGGCTGGAGCGGATCGTGTCCGACCGGGTCGGCAAGCGCGGCCTGGGCTTCGGCGCCGAGGTGCACTCCAAGGCCGAGATCGACACCCAGGACCACTTCGCCGAGGTGCTGCCCGAGGACCTGATCAAGTTCGGTCTGATCCCCGAGTTCATCGGTCGTCTCCCGGTCGTGGCGTCGGTGACCAACCTGGACAAGGAATCGCTGGTGTCGATCCTGTCCACGCCGAAGAACGCGCTGGTCAAGCAGTACGTCCGGCTCTTCGAGATGGACGGGGTGGAGCTGGAGTTCACCGAAGAGGCCCTCGACGCGATCGCCGACCAGGCCATCCACCGTGGCACCGGTGCCCGTGGCCTGCGCGCCATCATGGAAGAGGTCCTGCAGCCGGTGATGTTCGACATCCCGAGCCGCGACGACGTCGCCAAGGTGGTCGTCACCAAGGAGACCGTCCAGGACAACGTGTTGCCGACCATCGTGCCGCGCAAGGCGTCCCGCTCGGAGCGTCGCGACAAGAGCGCTTAGTTCGTCAAAAGGAAAAGCCCCCGCCACGGCGGGGGCTTTTCCTTTTGAGTCCCTACCTGAGCACCCGGTCCGGACGGGTGTAGACGTTCATCGACTCGCCGCGCAGGAACGCCACGAGGGTGAGCCCGGCCTGGCTGGCCAGGTCGACCGCCAGCGAGGACGGCGCGGACACGGCGGCCAGCAGCGGGATACCGGCCATGACGGCCTTCTGCGTGAGTTCGAACGATGCCCGCCCGCTGACCAGCAAGACGGTGCCCGTCAACGGAATGCGGTCGTTCTCGAGCGCCCACCCGATCACCTTGTCCACCGCGTTGTGCCGGCCGATGTCTTCACGGGCGACGAACATCTCGCCGCCGGCGCTGAACAGCGCGGCACCGTGCAGTCCGCCGGTGCTGTTGAACACCTTCTGGGCCTGGCGCAGTACCTGTGGCATGGCCGAGAGCGCGTCGGAGGTGACGCTGGTCGGGTCGTCGCCGGGGGAGTAGTGGCTGACGGTTCGGACGGCATCGATCGACGCCTTGCCGCACACGCCGCATGACGAGGTGGTGTAGAAGTTGCGCGTCACGTCGACCGACGGCGGCGGAACATGCGGTGCCAACATCACGTCGAGCACGTTGTACGTGTTGGCCCCGTCTTCGGTGGCGCCACGGCAGTAGGCGACGCGGGCGATGTCGTCGCGGCGTGCGATCACGCCCTCAGTGAGCAGAAACCCTTGGGCCAGTTCGACATCCGACCCCGGCGTCCGCATGGTGACGGTGAGGGGACTGCCATTGACCCGGATTTCCAGGGGCTCCTCGACCGCCAGGGTTTCCGGGCGCGAGACCGCGCCGCCCGCGGTGACGTGTTCGGCCCGGCGCCGTGCGGTTACTCGGCCCATGGCTGGTCCGATCCCCCCTCGCTGCGCTCGACCCCCGGGACAAGCCTGATCACGACTGCCTTGGATACCGGGGTATTGGATTTCCGGGCGGTGTGGTCCAACGGAATCAACGGATTGGTCTCCGGATAGTAGGCCGCGGCATTGCCCGCGGGCGTCGAATAGGGCACCACCAGAAAGTCTTTCGCGCGGCGCTCCTGGCCGTCGAATTCAGACACCAGGTCGACACGGCTGCCATCCTGCAACCCGAGGGCCGCGATGTCGGCCGGGTTGACGAACACCACGCGCCGGCCGCCTTTGACGCCGCGATAGCGGTCGTCCAAGCCGTAGATGGTGGTGTTGTACTGGTCGTGGCTGCGCAGCGTCTGTAGCACCAGCCGGCCTTCGGGCACCGGAACCCACTCCACGGGCTCGATCGAGAAGTTGGCTTTGCCTGTGTGCGTGGGGAATTCGCGGGAATCCCGCGGCGGGTGCGGCAGCTGGAAGCCGTCAGGCCGGCGGACCCGCACGTTGTAGTCGGTGCAGCCGGGGACCACGTCGGCGATGGCGTCGCGGATGCCGTCGTAGTCGGCGTTGAACGATTCCCACGGCACCGAGTGGTCGGCGCCCAGCAGGGCCCGGCCCAGCTGGCAGACGATGGCGACCTCGCTGCGAACCTGGTCGCTGGGCGGGGTCAGGCCACCGCGCGACAGGTGCACCATCGACATCGAATCCTCCACCGACACCACCTGTTTGCCGCCCGCCTGGAAATCCTTGTCGGTGCGGCCGAGCGTCGGCAAGATCAGCGCCGTGCGCCCGTGGATCAGGTGACTGCGGTTGAGCTTGGTCGAAATCTGCACCGTCAGAGCGCAATTGCGCATCGCCGCGGCGGTGACGTCGGTGTCGGGGGTGGCCGAGACGAAGTTGCCGCCCATGCCGACGAAGACCGTGGCCTGTCCGTCGCGCATGGCCCGGATCGCGTCCACGGTGTCGAGGCCGTGCTTGCGCGGGGAGCTGATGCCGAAGCGGGTATCCAGCGCGGCCAGGAACTGCTCGGGCATCTTCTCCCAGATACCCATGGTCCGGTCACCCTGCACATTCGAGTGTCCGCGCACGGGACACACTCCCGCGCCGGGCTTTCCGATCATGCCGCGCATCAGCAAGAGGTTGGTGGCCTCGCCGATGGTGGCCACCGCATGCGTCTGCTGGGTCAGGCCCATCGCCCAGCAGATGATGGTGCGCTCCGACCGGACCAGCGCGTCGGCGACCCGTTGCAATTGGTCACGTCCGATTCCGCTGGCCTCGGAGACGACGTCCAGTTCGACTGTGCGGGTGCGGGTTTCGTACTCGTCGAAGCCGGCGCAGTGCTCGTTGATGAAGTCGCGATCCAGCACGGTGCCCGGTGCCAGGTCGTCGGCTTCCAGTAGCAACCGGCCCAATCCGGCGAACAGCGCCATGTCGCCGCCGATCCGGATCTGCACGAACTCGTCGGCGATGGGTACCCCGTGGCCGACGACACCGTGCACCTTCTGCGGATCCTTGAACCGCATCAGCCCGGCCTCGGGCAGCGGGTTGATGGCGATGATGTTGGCGCCGTTCGCCTTTGCCTTCTCCAGCGTGGACAGCATGCGGGGATGGTTGGTGCCCGGGTTCTGTCCGGCGATGACGATGCAGTCGGCGTGGATGAGGTCGTCGACGGTGACCGACCCCTTGCCGATGCCGATCGACTCGACCAGCGCGGTGCCCGACGATTCGTGGCACATGTTCGAGCAGTCCGGCAGATTGTTGGTGCCGTAGCTGCGCGCGAGCAGTTGGTAGAGGAACGCGGCCTCGTTGCTGGTGCGGCCGGAGGTGTAGAACAGCGCCTCGTCAGGGGAGCCCAGGGCATTCAGCTCATTCGCGATCAGCGCGTACGCGTCGTCCCAGTCGATCGGCCGGTAGTGGGTGTCGCCGGGCGCCAACACCATTGGGTGCGTGAGCCGGCCCTGCTGGGACAGCCAGTACTCGGGTTGCGCGGCCAGGTCGGCGACCGAATGCCGGGCGAAGAACTCCGGGGTGACGCGGCGCAGCGTGGCTTCCTCGGCCACGGCCTTGGCGCCGTTCTCGCAGAACTCGGCGATCTTGCGGCCGCCGTGTTCCTCGGGCCAGGCGCAGCCCGGGCAGTCGAAGCCGTGGCGCTGATTGATCTTGCTCAGCGTCTCCGCGGTGCGGAGCGGCCCCATCTGTGCCATGGCGCGCTGCATGCTGACCAGCACGGCCTTGACCCCGGCGGCTTCGTGTTTCGCGCCGCTGACCTGAACGTCGTGTTCGTCGTATGTCGCGTCGACGTCGTGGCCGTCCCTGACGGTGGTCATCGCTCCAATCTAATCCTCGTCAGCGGCGATCCAGGCTGTTGGCGGGCCGTTGGTAATCGGCATTTCAAATGCATTGATAGGCGAGGCCTATCAATGCCGGGATTTGGCGACGACCAGGTAGTCCTGCGCGGACGGGCTCGCGAATCCAAGTAGTTAGCTACGGGTCCCCGGGCAGTGGTGTGGAGCAGTGTCATGTGCGGTGCTGTGTCCGCGAGGGAATCGAGGGATCGTGATGGGAAGCCGCCGTTCGAGGGGTCGGCACGCCGGCGGGCATCGCCGCGTGTCGTCGGGGCTGAAGTCCGGGTCGACGATGGTTGCCATCGCCGCGATGACTGCCGGCGCGCTCACTGTGATCAGTCCACAGGTCGCGCCGTCGACGCCCGCCGTGCCGCGGCACCAGGCGTCGAGTGCGGTGTGGACGCCGGCCGTTTTCGCGACGCCGAACAGTCTGTATGCCGTGTGGTCCGAAGCGGCACCGATCCGACCGGCCGATCTCTCGTTGCCCATCACCGGCGTTGACGGTGGCGCCGTGTGGCGTGGCCCGACGGTTCGTCCGTCCACCTTGGCGGCCACGAACCTTGCCGTGTCGAAGGTGGCTTCCGGGCCGGCGCAGACCGGCCCGACCCGTCGAATCATCATGGCTCGCAACGCATTGTCGGATCAGGGCATGCCGGGAGCGCAGGCGGGAAGGATGGTGGCCCTCGATGCTGGATCCTCTCCGGCCGACTTCCTGGCCGCGGTGGTGGCGGTGTTCGTCAGCAACGGCGACGAGCCAGGCGAGAACGGCGGTCTGCTCATCGGCAATGGCGCCGACGGCGGCCCCGGCCAGGACGGCGGGCGTGGCGGCCTGCTGTTCGGCAACGGCGGACGTGGCGGCAACGCGGTGTTGTCGACCCTGGACGGGATCACGGTGGTCGCGCAGGACGGCGGCAACGGCGGACACGCGGGCTTGTTCGGCAACGGCGGTGCCGGGGGCGATGGCGCAGCCGCTCTCGCGAACGCGGTCGAACACGAGAACTGGAACGGCACGGGTGGCAACGGCGGCAAGGGCGGCAACGGCGGGCTGCTGTCCGGCAACGGCGGCAAAGGTGGCGCCGGCGGGCTCGCTGATGTCACCTACGACGCCTCCGGCGGGGCCGGCGGAACCGGCGGGCGTGGCGGGCTGATCGCCGGGAGCGGCGGCGCCGGCGGGGCCGGTGGGGAGGGCTCGTCCCAAGCCGGGGAGCTGGGCATCGGTGGTGCCGGCGGTGCCGGCGGCGACGCGGGGCTGTCCGGTGCCGGCGGCGATGGTGGCGCCGGCGGTCGCGGCAAGGCCACCTACGCGAGCGACTCGGTGGCGACCGGCGGCCAAGGTGGAGCCGGTGGTGACAGCGGGGCTCTCCGGGGCAACGCCGGCGACGGCGGCGCAGGTGGCAGAGCCAACGTCGGCTACACCGTCACCGGCGGAACCGGCGGCGCGGGCGGCAACTCCGGGAGGTCCGGCACAGCCGGCGACGGCGGCCGCGGCGGCGACACCAGTTCTGGTGCCGGCACCGTCACCGCGGGTTCCGGGGGCCGTGGTGGCAATGCCCGGTCTGAGGCCGCGGGAGGTAGGGGCGGAGATGGTGGTGACTCCCTCACGTCCGTGGGCATCAGCCTGGGTGGCCACGGTGGGCGCGGCGGAGACAGCACCAGAGGTACCGGGGGTGCGGGCGGAAACGGCGGCGGAGCGTCGGCCGCGATACCCAGCAAGACGGGCGGCAACGGCGGCAGTGGCGGCAACGGCCGCACCGGCGGGCCGGGCGGCAACGGCGGCTCTCCGAGCGGCACCGGTGGCACCGGCGGTTCCCCCGGTGGCAGTAACGGTTCCGACGGATAGAGCCACCGCACGGCAATGGCAACCGGCGAGGAGTACGAAGCCGCGCTCCGAAGGCTGCCCGAGGCGCACTCGCTTGCCTTGCGTCTGCGCGATGCCGGGGCAGCCGACGAGGTGATCTGCGGTTACCTCCACATCGATGCCGAGGGCCTGCCCATCCTGCTCGAGGTGGCCCGGCGCAAGCTGCACACCGTCCTCAGCAAACGCGGCCCGTGAACTCAGTGAGCCGCTAACATCTGGGCCATGATGCAGCGTTGGCCGCTGACCGGCCGCGCTGAGGAGTTGCTCGTCATCGACGAGGCGCTCGCCGATGACGAACACGCCGGCGTCCTCATCGCCGGTCCTGCCGGTGTCGGCAAGACTCAACTGGCCCGTGCCGCGGCTGAGGCGGCCGGCCGAAAAGGCCTGTCAGTGCACCGCATCGCGGGCACGGCCACCGGTCGGGCGATCACGCTCGGGGCATTCGCGCGGTGGGTCGACGACACCGGTGCCTCGCCACTGGCCTTGGCGCGCAAGGTGTTCTCCAGCCTCACGGCGGAGACGGGCGGCGCGGCCCTGTTGCTTTTCGTCGACGACGCTCATCTGCTCGACGACCTGTCAGCACTCGTCGTCCACCAGTTGGTGCTACAGGGCGGCATCACCGTCATCGCCACGATCCGATCAGGCGAGCCCGCTGCCGACGCGGTGACGGCGCTGTGGAAGGACCATCACCTGTACCGGCTCGACCTGCAGCCGCTGTCCCGCGACGACTGCGGTGACCTGCTGCACAGCGTCCTCGGCGGCCCGGTCGCTGCCGACTGCGCCGAACGGATGTGGAACCTCAGCCGCGGAAACGTCCTTTTCCTGCGTCATCTCGTCGAGCACGGCCGTGCGACGGGTGGGCTGACTCCACTCGACGGCCAATGGTCCTGGGCGGCAACGGCATCCGCGCCGCCGTCCCTGGTCGAGCTGGTCGACATGCAGATCGGTACCGTCCCCGACGACGTGCTCGAAGTCGTCGACCTGGTCGTGGTCGCCGAGCCCATCGACCGTATGGTCCTGGCGGCACTCGCCGATCCGGGGTCCATCGAGGATGCCGAGCAACGCGGACTGATCGCGGCGGCCCCGGCGGGCGACAGCGTCTATGTCGGTCATCCCCTGTACGGCGAGATCCGGCTCGGCCGGTGTGGTCCGCTGCGGCTGCGCAGATTGCGTGGACGCGTCGCGTCCGCGATGGTGCAGGCCGACACCAGCGATCCGCTTCGGCTCGGTCTGTTGTGGCTGGAATCCGACCTTCCGCCGGACGCAGACGTCCTGGCCCGAGCGGCCAGCGTGGCGGCGCTTCGGCTGTCCGTGCCACTGGCCGAACGGCTGGCTCGGGCGGCGGTCGACGCGCGGCCCACCCCGGAGGTCAAGCTCCAGCTGGCCCACATCCTGTATCTGCAGGAGAACGGCGAAGCGGTCGAGGAGATTCTCAACAGCCTCGAAGCGCACGAGCTGGCCGTCCCGGGGTTCCTCGACGGCGCCGTCATCCGCGCCGCGAATCTGCTGCTGCCACTGCGTGATCCGCAACAATCTCGGGAAGTACTCGACACGGCACTGAGCCTGGGTCCCGCCGAACGCCGGCATGCGCTGCGGACGTTCCGGGCGGTCTGGTCGGCCATGGCCGCCGAGCACACCGAGGCGATCGAGACGATGGCGGCCGTCGACTACGACTGCCTGGACAACTACGGGCGCGTCGTCGGCTACGCGGCGGAGACCCTCGCGCTCGGGGATCTCGGTCGCGTGGCAGAGGTGGCCCGTCGGGCCGGCGCCGGACACCGGGTACTCGACGAATCACCGCTGGATTCCTTCCAGGCGACCGGCCTGGCCGAGTTTCACGCCTACGCGCTCCTGGCGGCGGGCCACATCGACGAAGCCTGTGCCATCGCCGACCGTGGGTACCGACGGTGTGCCGAGCTGCCCGGTCAGTCGCTGTCCATGGCTGTCGCCGCATTGGGTATGGCCGCGCTTGCGCGTGGCGATCTGGTCAGTGCGCTGCGGCATCTAGATTCGGCGGCCGAGAGTTTCGGCGGCTACGGCGACGTTTCCGGGCTGTTCTACCGGTTCAGGATCCTGTGGACCGAGGCGCTGGCCCGGTCGGGGGACGCAGCCGCTGCCGAAGCTGCGTTGGAGGCGACCCGCCGAAGTCGGCATCCCGCCTACGAATACGTCACCTCCGGGTATCTCTTGGCTAGTGCGTGGGTGAGTGCGGTCCAGGGGCGAACTGCGGCGGCGCGCGAAACAGCTTTGGCGGCAGCCGAATTCGCCCGGGTACATGGGCAGCCAGCACGCGAAGTGCTGTGCCTGCAGACGGCCGTGCAGTTCGGCGACGTCAGTGGCGGCACCCGGCTGAGCGAACTGGCCGACGCGGTGGAAGGTCCCCGAGCTCCGCTGGTGCGTCGCTACGCAGATGCTCTCGCAGCCGACGACGCTGCCGCGCTGGATGGAATATCGGTCGAGTTCGAAGAGATGGCCGATGCGTTGGCCGCGGCGGACGCGGCTGCGCAAGCGGCGGCATCGCACCGCCTCGCCGGCCGCCGGGGCAGCGCGCTCACCGCGAGTGCCCGCGCCTGCCGGCTCGCCGAGGAGTGCGGTGGTGCGGTGAGCCCCGCACTGGCGACGGCTCGCGTACCGCTGCCGTTCACGCGCCGAGAGCACGAGATCGCGGGATTGTTGTCCCGGGGCCTGTCCAACAGGGACATCGCGGCGGCGACGTCGCTGTCGATCCGGACGGTCGAGGGCCACATCTATCAGGCCAGCGTCAAGGCCGGGGTGTCGTCGCGATCCGAGCTTTCGGACCTGGTGCAGCAGTTCAGCGGACTCCAGGTGTAGATCGGGTTGCCGCAATCTTCACCAGACCGACATGTCGCCGCCCCGTCGCGGGACGTGCGCGGTTGCCCAGCTTCTGGACAATGGCCGTATGGATACCGATACCGGTCGTAGTACGCCGGGTCGCCGCGCCTGGGCCGACCCGCTGACGTTGGGGTTCCAGGCGCACCGGCAGCTGATGCTGCTGCGCCTCCGGTGGCATGGCCGCCGTCTGGACACCCGTCCAGACGGCCAACCGGACTGACGCCTATTCGCTTGTGGCGCCGGGCATTTCCGACGCGGCCGAGCGCTAGCGCAGACGGCTACCGATCGGTAACCGCTTTCTTAGGAATTCCGTCGAGTGGAGCGTGATGAAAGCCACATTTTGACAGGTGTCAAGCGCCTGTAATCCATTTGACGTGCGTATTCATGTGGTCGTCATCAGACCTGCAATGGCGCGTCCTGGCGAGTGCACCCTAAGAGAAGTGCAATAATCGGTACTAGCAGTGACATCAAAAATTTGGCGACGCCGGGCTGGTGATCGTGAGTACCGCTCCGCGGCGTCTCCGACACGGTGCGACGGGCTGCCGAAACAGAGTGTGAAAGGCGGGCGTCGTGGGTCTTAACGACGGCGACAACGGCACTGGCGCCGGGAGCGGCGCAGCCTCGCGGCAGAAGCTCGAGAAGGTCGTCATCCGGTTCGCCGGTGACTCCGGTGACGGTATGCAGCTGACCGGTGACCGGTTCACTTCGGAAGCCGCGCTCTTCGGCAATGACCTTGCGACGCAGCCGAATTACCCCGCCGAGATCCGCGCACCACAGGGCACCCTGCCCGGTGTGTCGTCGTTCCAGATCCAGATCGCGGACTACGACATCCTCACCGCCGGTGACCGCCCCGACGTGCTGGTCGCGATGAACCCGGCCGCGCTCAAGGCCAACGTTGCCGACCTGCCGCGCGGCGGCATGATCATCGCCAACTCCGACGAGTTCACCAAGCGCAACCTGGCCAAGGTCGGGTACGACGAGAACCCGCTCGAGAACGACGAGCTGTCCGAGTTCGTCGTCATCCCGGTCGCGATGACCACGCTGACCCTGGCCGCCGTCGAGGCCATCGGCGCGACCAAGAAGGACGGTCAGCGCGCCAAGAACATGTTCGGGCTCGGCCTGCTGTCCTGGATGTACGGCCGCGAGCTGGAGCACAGCGAGGCCTTCATCCGCGAGAAGTTCGCCCGCAAGCCCGAGATCGCCGAGGCCAACGTCCTGGCGCTCAAGGCCGGCTGGAACTACGGCGAGACCACCGAGGCGTTCGGTACCACCTACGAGGTGGCCCCGGCCAAGCTCAAGTCGGGCGAGTACCGCCAGATCTCCGGTAACACCGCCACCGCGTACGGCATCGTCGCCGCCGGCCAGCTGGCCGACGTTCAGGTGGTGCTCGGCACCTACCCGATCACCCCGGCCAGCGACATCCTGCACGAGCTGTCCAAGTACAAGCACTTCAACGTCATGACCTTCCAGGCCGAGGACGAGATCGCGGGCATCGGCTCGGCGATCGGCGCCTCGTACGGTGGCGCGCTCGGCGTGACCAGCACCTCGGGTCCCGGCGTCTCGCTGAAGTCCGAGGCCATCGGCCTGGCGGTGATGACCGAGCTGCCGCTGATCGTCATCGACGTGCAGCGTGGTGGCCCGTCGACCGGTCTGCCGACCAAGACCGAACAGGCCGATCTGCTGCAGGCGCTCTACGGCCGCAACGGTGAGTCGCCGGTCGCGGTGCTGGCCCCGTGCTCCCCGTCGGACTGCTTCGACATCGCGGTGGAGGCGGTGCGGATCGCCATCGGCTACCACACCCCGGTGATCATCCTGTCGGACGGCGCGATCGCCAACGGCTCCGAGCCGTGGCGCATCCCGGACATCGCCAGCTACCCGGCCATCGAGCACACGTTCGCCAAGCCGGGCGAGCCGTTCCAGCCGTACGCGCGTGACCCCGAGACCCTGGGCCGTCAGTTCGCCATCCCCGGTACGCCGGGCCTCGAGCACCGCATCGGTGGTCTGGAAGCGGCCAACGGCTCCGGCAACATCTCCTACGAGCCCAAGAACCACGACCTCATGGTCCGGTTGCGCCAGCTCAAGATCGACGGCATCAAGGTGCCCGACCTCGAGGTCGACGACCCGAGCGGCGAGGCCGAACTGTTGATGCTCGGCTGGGGCAGCTCGTACGGCCCCATCGGCGAGGCGTGCCGGCGAGCTCGGCGCAACGGCATCAAGGTGGCCCACGCCCAGCTGCGTCACCTCAACCCGTTCCCGGCGAACCTCGAAGAGGTCCTGCGCAAGTACGACAAGGTCGTCGTGCCCGAGATGAACCTCGGTCAGCTGGCCCTGCTGCTGCGCGGCAAGTTCCTGGTCGACGTGCAGTCGGTGACCAAGGTCGAGGGCATGGCGTTCCTGGCCGACGAGGTCGAAGGCATCATCGGCGCGGCGCTGGACGGATCGCTGCGCGAAAAGGAAACTGACAAGGCCAAGTTCGCACGGTTGGCGGCCGCCACCGTGGAGACCGGTGTGGGAGCAAACGCATGACGGATCTGATCGGTGCTGATCTGGGCCTGACCGAAGCCCTCAGCAAGAATGCCCTGGTTCCGGCCACGGACCAGCCGCAGAAGGGCAAGGACTTCACCAGCGACCAGGAAGTGCGCTGGTGCCCGGGCTGTGGCGATTACGTCATCCTCAACACCATCCGCAACTTCCTGCCGGAGCTGGGCCTGCGCCGCGAGAACATCGCGTTCATCAGCGGCATCGGCTGCTCCAGCCGGTTCCCGTACTACCTGGAGACCTACGGTTTCCACTCGATCCACGGTCGTGCCCCGACCATCGCGACCGGCCTGGCGCTGGCGCGTCCGGACCTGTCGGTGTGGGTCGTCACGGGCGACGGTGACTCGCTGTCGATCGGTGGTAACCACCTGATCCACGCGCTGCGCCGCAACATCAACATCACGATCCTGCTGTTCAACAACCGGATCTACGGTCTGACCAAGGGCCAGTACTCGCCGACCTCCGAGGTCGGCAAGGTCACCAAGTCGACCCCGATGGGCTCGCTGGACCAGCCCTTCAACCCGGTGTCGCTGGCGCTGGGTGCCGAGGCCACGTTCGTCGGCCGGGCGCTGGACTCGGACCGCAAGGGCCTGACCGAGGTGCTGAAGGGCGCGGCTGCCCACCGTGGCGCCGCCATCGTCGAGATCCTGCAGGACTGCCCGATCTTCAACGACGGCTCGTTCGACCCGCTGCGCAAGGAAGGCGCCGAGGACCGGCTGATCAACCTGGTGCACGGCCAGCCGATCGTCTTCGGTGCCCAGGGCGAGTTCTGCGTCACCAAGTCCGGTTACGGGCTGGAGATCGGCAAGACCGCCGATGTGGACCCGTCGGACATCGTGGTGCACAACGCCAACCTCGACGACCCGGCCTACGCCTTCGCGCTGTCGCGCCTGTCGGAGCAGAACCTGGAACACACCGTGATGGGCATCTTCCGTCAGGTGAACCGGCCCACCTACGACGACGAAGCGCGTCTGCAGCTGAAGACGGCGATGGATTCCAAGGCGCACGACACCGCCGCTCTGCAATCCTTGTTGCGTGGCAAGGACACCTGGACCGTCGACGAGTAGTAGCGACGCTTTGACCGAGGACGCCCCGCTGGCCGCAGTTGTATTGGCCGGCGGGGCGTCTCGTCGTATGGGGCGGGACAAGGCGACCGTTCGGTTCGACGGGCCGGCGGGGGAGATCACGTTCGTCGAACAGGTGGTGGCCACCTTGCGGGCGCGGTGTGCGCAGGTGTTCGTGATCGCAGCCCGTGGCCAGGCGCTGCCGGACCTGGATGCCCAGGTGCTGCGGGACGCGGCGCCCGGCGTCGGGCCGTTGTTGGCCACCGCGCGCGGGCTGCGTGCCGCGGCCGACGCCGGATTTCCGCGCGCGTTCGTGTCCGCTGTGGACATGCCCTACTTGACCGTTGATCTGATCGACGAGCTTGCCGAGCATGCGGCGCGGGTCGACGCCGACGTGGTGCTGCCCTGGGATGGCCGGGACCACTATCTGGCAGGCATCTACCGCACCGCGCTGGCGACTCGTGCGGAGGAGTTGGTAGCCCACGGACGACGCAGCATGCGGGCACTGGTCGACACCGCCGACACCCAGCGGGTGGTGATGGATCGGCAGCGGGCGCTGGTGAACGTCAACAGCCCCGACGATTTCGCCTGAGCGTCTCAGCAAATGCCCGTTGCCGGGTTGCACATTCTCTAATTTCTCGCTGTGTGGCGAATTCGAATTGATGACAATTCGACGATGTGCAAATAACGTGCAAATTAAGCGCCGCAATTCCGGTCAATTATCACCCCAATTGCTCGACGAATTCTAAATCTGTTGCAGGACAATGAATTTGGATGACTGGGGCGAGTGACGGCCGGTTAACGGGTCCTGAACGGGCTGCGGCGTCAATGTGAAAAGTCCTGATTGGCGGCCGTATTGCTCGGTCCTGCCCAGCCAATGGCGGTTTGACGCACCCGTCGGTAGCGAACTGGGGCCGGAAAGGGCGGAGATTCCACCGGGCGACACGCCGGAGGTTTACTGCCGACGCCGCGGGATTGTGCCGCTGACCTGCGACAACTGTGACCAATGTGAATTGAATTGTGTGTGCCAGGCCACAATTTCATGGTGACCTCTATCACGGAATGTTGCCAAACTGTGATTTGTTAGCGGGGCTTTATATGTCACATGACCTGCTTATGTTCCTCTCAGGTTGGGCCGTGATCTGCCTGTTATCTGGCTGGGATGGATTCGACATCGCAGGGTCAGTTCTTGCTACGGTCCTCGTACTGCTCCAAGAGAGCAAATAACTGAAAAACCATGAACCTGCGTGTGAGCGGGATCGCGGTGGGACCAGAGCAGATGGCCTGTTGCCCGTGGCGTCCGCCGGCATTGAGCCCGGACCGATCAAACCGCCCCCGCTGTCGTGTCTGACCGAGACGACACGACTCAGCCCCCTAACGCCTGCCCGGCAGGCAGTAGTTCGCACCGCCTATGCGCGGGCGATGTTTGGCGCGCGCTCGGCGAGAGGAACGAAGTGAAGAACATCCGCACAACGCTTGGACTGGTTGCCGTTGCTGGGGCAGTTGCAGTTGCCCCCATGGTCATCGGTGCCGGTACCGCGAATGCGGACGGCGGCCGCAATTGGGACGCCGTTGCAGCCTGTGAGTCTGGTGGCAACTGGGCCATCAACACCGGCAACGGTTACTACGGCGGGTTGCAGTTCAACCTGGGCACCTGGCGTGCCAACGGTGGCACGGGCATGCCCCACACCGCCAGCAAGGACGAGCAGATTCGGGTTGCCGAGAATGTGGTGCGCACCCAAGGCATCGGTGCGTGGCCGGTCTGCGGTCGTCGGGGCTAATACCCCCTCACGAGCGCCACAAACGCTCGCACGAGACAACGAAGGGTGTCGGACCATACGGTCCGACACCCTTTGTCGTTGTCTGGGATGCCTTGGGGGCCGACCGGTGCGATCCGTCACATGATGAAACCGGCCTCGTGGCCGTCCATACCGCGAGCGCACCGATCGCGAAGACGGCACCGAGAATGCTGGACCCGATCCATCCGGCGGCCGAGTACACGGCTGTGGTGCCGACCGCGCCGAGGGCCGAGCCGAGAGAATAGAAGAGCATGTAGCCGCCGATGACACTGCTGGCGTGGTTCGGGTGGATGGCGGTGAGTAGGTGCTGATTGCTGACATGCACAGCCTGGACGGCGAAATCGAGAATGATCACGCCGACGACGAGCAGCCACAGTGCCCACGATGTCTGGGCGATCGCCAGCCATGACGCGGCCAGGAGCGCGAGGGCTGCCCCGGTGACCGCGTTGGCGAAACCGGCATCTGCCCAGCGGCCGGCGCGGCCGGCGCCCAGCGCGCCGGCCAGCCCTGCGATCCCGAACAGGCCGATCTGAGCGGCGCTGAGATGCCACGGTGACGCTGTGAGCGGGAGGGCGAGGCCGCTCCAGAGCGTGCCGAACGACGCGAACAAGAAGAACGCGATCAGGCCACGTGAGACGAAGAGCCGGT
Organism: Mycolicibacterium llatzerense; assembly: GCF_025331195.1. Classification (NCBI taxonomy): domain Bacteria; kingdom Bacillati; phylum Actinomycetota; class Actinomycetes; order Mycobacteriales; family Mycobacteriaceae; genus Mycobacterium; species Mycolicibacterium llatzerense. The sequence goes on from NZ_LXOV01000014.1 coordinate 272,182, forward strand.
CGCCGAACAACATGCGCGACGCGCTCAGCGCCTGCCGATAGCTCGGGCGGTCAGCGCGTGGGTCGGGCGGAAGCAGCGTCAGGACCAGCGCCGCGAGCACGACAAGCAGTGCGGCGAGTGCGGCGTAGGCGCTGCGCCAGCCCCAAGCTGTGGCGAGAGCGCCGGAGACGGTCCGAGCGCCGAGAATGCCGATGACGACGCCGGCGGTCACGACGCCCAGGGTGCGTCCGCGCTCCTGCGGTGCCGACAACGCCGCTGCGAAGGCGACCGTCGTCTGCACGACGACCGAGAACAGACCGGCTATCGCTACGCCGGCAAGCATGGTCCACGCGTGCGTCGCGGTTCCGGCGATCACGACACCAACCGCGGTGAGCAGCAGGTGTCCGACGATGAGCGTGCGCCGGTCGCGTAGGTCGCCCAGTGGTACCAGTAGGCCCAATCCCGCGAGGTAGCCGAGCTGCCCTGCCGTGACGATCCAGCCGAGGCTGCCGCTCGATACACCAAGGTCGCTGCCGATCTGCGTGAGCATGGGCTGGGCCGAGTAGATGGTCGCGACGGACACCCCGCAGATGGTCGCGAACAGCAGGCGGGTGCTTCGAGGCGTCACATGAAGTCCAATCGGTAGCAATTTGCAACTGATTCGACGCTACGTCACATTGGTTTCAATTAGCAACTAATGTGGAGGTGTGATGACCCAGTCCGAGGTTGAGTGGACCGACCCCACGTGTCCCGTCGCGCGCACGCTCGATCTGGTCGGTGACCGCTGGAGCCTGCTGATCGTTCGCGATGCCATGGACGGTGCCCGGTCCTTCGGGGATTTCCAGCAGGCGACGGGAATCGCGCGCAACATCCTCACCGACCGGCTCCGGCGACTCGTCGAGCGCGGAATCCTGGAACGAAAACCGGCTCCGACGGGCAGGCGGCACATCTACGAGCTCACGCCCACCGGATTGGACCTGTTCACCGTCGTCGTTGCGTTGCGTCAGTGGGGTGAGCGGCACGCATTCGCCCCGGCCGAGGAGCGCTCCGTCCTGGTGGACGACGGTGGGCTACCCATCCGCGAGTTGCAGCCCACCAGCTCAACCGGTCGGCGGGTGAGCGTCGAGACCACGTCTGTACAGCGGAATCGGTGACCGCCGGCAATTAACTGCGCGAGTTCGACGTGGGGCGTGTGATACCAACGGAGTATGGCCGGAACTCCTTTTGCCGATCTCGACGCCTACCTCGCTCTGCCCCGGGTGTCGGGGCTCGCCGTCTCGCCCGACGGCCGCCGCGTCGTCACGATGATCAGCGAGTTGAACAACAAGGGCAGCGAATATGTCACCGCGGCTTGGGAACTCGACCCGGACGGCCAGCATGCGGCGCGCCGGCTGACCTACGGAGCAAAGGGGGAATCCCAGCCGACCTTCACCGCGGCCGGAGATCTGCTGTTCGTCGCGGCGCGACCCACCGACTCCGACGAGGAGCCGCCGGCGGCGCTGTGGCGATTGCCGGCGAACGGCGGTGAAGCACAACGGATTCTCGAGTTGGCCGGCGGCGTCAGCGGAGTGCGCGCGGCCCGTTCGGCTGACGTCGTGGTGGTGACGGCGCCGATGCTCCCGTCGGCCGGTACTCCCGAGGACGACAAGCGGCTACGCACCCTCCGCAAGGACAACAAGGTGTCGGCGATCCTGCACACCGGCTACCCGGTGCGGCACTGGGACCATGATCTGGGGCCGGATCATGCGCACCTGCTCCGCGTGGAATCCGGTGCGGCCCAGGACATCACGCCGCAGCCGGGCCTGGCGCTGAACGAGGCCACCGCCGATATCAGCGCGGACGGGAGCTTCGCCGTCGCGTCCTGGGAGTTACCCGCTCCGGGGGCCGCGTTGCGCAGCGTTCTGGTCCGCATCGACATCGGTACGGGGGAGCGCACCGTGATCGCCGACGACCCGGTCGCCGACCTGGGCAGCCCGGCGATCTCGCCCGACGGCAGCACCGTCGCGTTCATCCGGGAGACGCACTCGACGCCGGATCAAGCGCCGCGGATCACGTTGTGCACCCAGGTCTTCGGTGGCGAGCGAGTGGAGCTCACCGCGCGCTGGGACCGCTGGCCGACGTCGGTGACGTGGTCGCACGACGGATCCACACTGCTGGTGACCGCGGACGACGACGGCCGCGCGCCGATCTTCTGCGTCCGGCCCGGCACGGGTGACGTGAGCCAGTTGACCCACGACGACTTCGCCTACAGCGACGTGCGGCCCGTCGCAGATGGTGCGCTGTACGCCCTCCGCAGCAGTTACCTGACCCCGCCCCATCCTGTCCGGGTCGACGCCGACGGATCCGTGACCGTGCTGCCCTGCGTCGAATTCCCGGAATTGCCAGGTGAATTGGTCGAGGTGACGGCAACCGCGGACGACGGTACGCCCGTCCGGTCCTGGCTTACGCTGCCGGCCGGCGACACTCCCGCGCCGCTGCTGTTGTGGGTGCACGGCGGACCGCTGGGCAGCTGGAACACCTGGCACTGGCGGTGGAATCCCTGGGTGCTCACCGCGCTCGGTTACGCGGTGCTGATGCCCGACCCGGCGCTGTCCACCGGATACGGTCAGGACTTCATCCAACGTGGCTGGGGTGCTTGGGGTTTCGCGCCCTTCACCGACCTGATGGCGGCCGTCGACGCCGCCTGCGAGCACCCGCGCGTCGACGCCGGCCGGATCGCGGTGATGGGCGGCTCGTTCGGCGGCTACATGGCCAACTGGATCGCCGGGCACACCGACCGGTTCGCCGCGATCGTCACCCATGCCAGCCTGTGGGCGCTCGATCAATTCGGGCCGACGACCGACGGCGCCTACTGGTGGGCCCGCGAGATGACACCGGAGATGGCCGAACACAATTCGCCGCACCGCTACGTCGGGCACATCACGACTCCGATGCTGGTGATCCACGGCGACAAGGACTATCGCGTCCCCATCGGTGAAGGCCTGCGGTTGTGGAACGACCTGCTGACCCGGTCAGGACTACCCGCCGACGACACCGGCGGCACTGCGCACCGCTACCTCTACTACCCGTCCGAAGGGCATTGGATCGCCGCGCCGCAGCACGCCAAGATCTGGTACCAGGTGGTGGCGGCCTTCCTGTCCGAGCACGTGCTGAAGGAACACATCGACCTGCCGGAGACCCTCGGTTAGGTTGGCAGCATGACCGCACCGCAGCGCGAATTCGACATCGTCCTCTATGGCGCCACCGGCTTCGTCGGGAAACTGACCGCCCAGTATCTGGCCCAGCACGCCGGGGCGGCGCGGATCGCGCTGGCCGGCCGCACAATGGACAAGCTCGCCGTGGTCCGGGACTCCCTGGGCGCTGCGGGCAAGGACTGGGGACTGATCCAGGCCGACGCTTCATCGCAGCAGAGCCTCGATGCGATGGCGGCCCGGACCCAGGTGGTCGTCACGACCGTCGGGCCGTACCTCAAGTACGGCCTGCCGCTGGTGGCGGCGTGCGCCGCGGCCGGCACCGACTACGCCGACCTCACCGGCGAGAGCCTGTTCATCCGGGAGAGCATCGACCTGTACCACAAGCAGGCCGCCGATACGGGGGCTCGCATCGTGCATTCCTGCGGATTCGATTCCATCCCTTCGGATCTCACCGTCTACGCGCTCTACAAGGCCGCCCAGGCAGACGGCGCCGGCGAGCTCACCGACACCGACTACGTGCTCCGCGGATTCTCCGGCGGAGTGTCGGGCGGCACCGTCGCGTCGATGCTCGAGCTGTTCACCATGACGTCCGACGACGAGGAGCTGCGTCGGACCATGATGGACCCGTACACACTGACCACCGATCGCGGCGCCGAGCCCGATCTCGGCCATCAATCCGACACCCCGTGGCGCCGCGGCCGGGACATCGCCCCTGAACTCGCCGGGACCTGGACCGGTGCTTTCGTCATGGCTGTCGCGAACACGCGCATCGTGCGGCGGACCAACGCGCTGCTGGACTGGGATTACGGCCGCCGGTTCCGGTACTCGGAGAACATGAGCCTGGGGTCGTCGCCGATCGCCCCCGTGGCCTCGGCGCTGGGCACCGCGGCCAACGCGGCGGTCATGGGCCTCGGCAGCCGCTTCTTCAACAAGCTGCCCCGCGGCCTGGTCGACCGTGTGGTCCCGAAGCCCGGCACCGGGCCCAGCGAGCAGGCCCGGGACAACGGCTACTACCGCGTCGAGACCTACACCCGCACCACCAGCGGCGCCCGGTACCGCTCCGTCATGGCGCAGCAGGGCGACCCGGGCTACAAGGCCACCGCGGTGCTGCTGGGGGAGAGCGGGTTGGCGCTGGCCCTCGACCGCGACCGGCTGTCGGACTTGCGCGGCGTCCTCACCCCGGCCGCGGCGATGGGCGACGCGCTCCTGACCCGGCTGCCGGCCGCCGGCGTCACCTTCGAAACCGAAGCACTGGGACGCTGATTCGCGCACCGGGCGTCGAAGTCCTGTGCGGCCGGCCGGAGCGGGCTAGTGTCGGCAGCGACGCACATCACACATCTCGGTGACGAAGGGGGACTTTGCCATGGCCGGTCTTGACGATCTGCTCAATCAGATTCCGACGCAACAGATTGCGAGTCAGCTGGGTGCTGATGAAGGCGAGGTGAACAGCGCCGTCCAGCAGCTCGTGCCGCTGCTGGTGGGCAGCCTGCAGCACAACGCGCAGGACGCCGATCAGGCCGCGACCATCGAGAGCGACGCGACCAGCCAGGCTGCCAGCGGCCTGCTGGACGGCGGCGTCAGCGTCGACCAGGTCGACCAGGACGGCGGCGCCGAGGCCATCTCGCGAATCTTCGGCGGCAACAGCACCGATCAGGTGGCGTCGGCGCTGGCCGGCGGCGGAGCGGGCAACAGCGGACTGATCCAGAAGCTGCTGCCGATCCTGGCACCCATCGTGCTCGCCTACATCGGCAAGCAACTCGCGGGCGGCGGAGGCCAAGCCCAGCCGCAGGCTCAGCCGCAAGCGCAGGGCGGTGGCGGGCTCGGTGACGTGCTGGGCAACATCCTCGGCGGCGCCCTCAGCGGCGGCGGCTCGGGCGGCGGCAACAACAACCCGCTGGGCGACATCCTCGGCAACGTGCTGGGCGGGGCGCTGGGCGGCGGTTCCGGCAAGGCCGGGAACAACCCGCTCGGCGAAATCCTCGGCGGACTGTTGGGCGGCCGCAAGTAGGGCGCAGCCTTCCCGAAGAACAGACATAAAAGTGCCCAGAAAGTCCACTTTCTGGGCACTTTTACGTCTGCCCACCGGGCTTACCTAGAATTGGCCGGTGACTGCCAGCGATACACCTGATCCCGCGACCGTGACTGCGGCCGATGACCTGCCCAAATCGTGGGATCCGAGCGCGGTAGAAGCTGACATGTACCAGGGCTGGGTCGACGCCGGGTATTTCACCGCCGACCCGACCAGCGACAAGCCGCCGTACTCGATCGTGCTGCCGCCGCCCAACGTCACGGGCAGCCTGCACATGGGTCACGCCCTCGACCACACTCTGATGGATGCGTTGACCCGGCGTAAGCGGATGCAGGGCTTCGAGGTGCTGTGGCTGCCGGGCATGGATCACGCCGGCATCGCGACGCAGACCCTGGTCGAGAAGCAGCTCGCCGCGGGCGGCCAAACCAAGGAAGACTTCGGCCGCGAGGGCTTCGTGGAGAAGGTCTGGGAGTGGAAGCGTGAGTCCGGTGGCACCATCGGCGGCCAGATGCGCCGCCTCGGCGACGGCGTCGACTGGAGCCGGGACCGCTTCACCATGGACGAGGGCCTGTCGCGCGCCGTCCGCACCATCTTCAAGCGGCTGTTCGACGCCGGACTGATCTACCGGGCCGAGCGGCTGGTGAACTGGTCGCCGGTCCTGGAGACCGCGATCTCCGACCTCGAGGTCAAGTACGACGACGTCGAGGGCGAGCTGGTCTCGTTCCGGTACGGCTCGATGAATGACGCGGAGCCCCACATCGTGGTGGCCACCACGCGACTCGAGACGATGCTCGGTGACACCGCCATCGCCGTGCATCCCGAGGACGAGCGTTACCGTGCGCTGGTCGGCAGCACACTGCCGCACCCATTCCTGGATCGCGACATCATCATCGTGGCCGACGAGCACGTCGACCCCGAATTCGGCACCGGCGCAGTCAAAGTCACGCCCGCACACGACCCGAACGACTTCGAGATCGGCCTGCGGCACAACCTGGCGATGCCGACCATCATGGACACCAAGGGCGCTATCGCCGGTACCGGAACCGAATTCGACGGCATCGACCGTTTCGAAGCCCGGGTCAAGGTGCGCGAGAAGCTGGCCGCCGAGGGCCGGATCGTCGCCGAGAAGCGGCCGTACCTGCACAGCGTCGGGCACTCCGAGCGCAGCGGCGAGGCCATCGAGCCGCGGCTGTCCATGCAGTGGTGGGTCAAGGTGGAATCGCTGGCCAAGGCCGCCGGTGACGCAGTCCGTAACGGCGACACCGTGATTCACCCGACCAGCCTCGAACCGCGCTGGTTCGCGTGGGTCGACGACATGCACGACTGGTGCATCTCCCGCCAGCTGTGGTGGGGACACCGCATCCCGATCTGGCACGGACCGGACGGCGAAACCGTCTGCGTCGGCCCCGACGAAGAGCCGCCGGCGGGCTGGGAGCAGGACCCCGACGTGCTGGATACGTGGTTCTCCTCGGCGCTGTGGCCGTTCTCCACCATGGGCTGGCCCGAGAAGACGCCGGAACTCGAAAAGTTCTATCCGACAACGGTTCTGGTCACCGGCTACGACATCCTGTTCTTCTGGGTGGCGCGGATGATGATGTTCGGCACCTTCGTGGCCGACGACCCCATCCTGGGCGGCGCCAAGGTGCCGTTCGAGAACGTCTTCCTGCACGGGCTGATCCGGGATCAGTTCGGGCAGAAGATGAGCAAGTCCAAGGGCAACGGCATCGACCCGCTGGACTGGGTCGAGATGTTCGGCGCAGACGCGCTGCGCTTCACCCTGGCCCGCGGGGCCAGCCCCGGCGGCGACCTGTCCATCGGTGAGGACCACGCCCGCGCGTCCCGCAACTTCGCGACCAAGCTGTTCAACGCAACGCGTTTCGCGATGATGAACGGCGCCGCGCCGGCCGCGCTGCCGGACGCTGCCGAACTCACCGATGCCGACCGCTGGATTCTGGGCCGGCTCGAAGAGGTCCGCGTCGAGGTCGACAACACGCTCGAGCGCTACGAGTTCAGCCGAGCCTGCGAGGCGCTGTACCACTTCGCCTGGGACGAGTTCTGTGACTGGTACCTGGAGCTCGCGAAAGCCCAACTGTTCGAAGGTGGTTCGCGTGCCGAGCACACCAAGGCCGTGCTGGCCGCGGTCCTCGACGTGCTGCTCAAGCTGCTGCACCCCGTGATGCCGTTCGTCACCGAGGCGCTGTGGAAGTCGCTGACCGGTGGCGAGTCGGTGGTCATCGCGCAGTGGCCGCAGGCATCGGGCGTCGAGCTCGATGAGGTTTCCGCCGGCCGCATCACCGACATGCAGAAGCTGATCACCGAGGTGCGCCGGTTCCGCAGCGACCAGGGCCTCAACGACCGGCAGAAGGTGCCGGCCCGCCTGGTGGGCATCAGCGAGGCGGACCTGGACGCCCAGGTGGCCGCGGTGACGTCCCTGGCCTGGCTGACCGAGCCGGCTGACGACTTCAACCCCTCCGCGGCAGTGGAGGTCCGGCTGTCCAAGGGCACCGTCGTGGTCGAGGTCGACACCTCGGGCACGGTCGACGTCGCCGCCGAGCGCCGCCGGCTGGAGAAGGACCTGGCCGCCGCGCAGAAGGAACTCGCCCAGACCGCAGGCAAATTGGGTAACGAGGCGTTCCTGGCGAAGGCCCCGGATGATGTGGTCGCCAAGATCAAGGCGCGGCAACAGCTGGCGACCGAAGAGGTCGACCGGATCAACGCCCGCCTGGCCGGGCTGCCGTCCGCATGATCGCGCCCACGCCTGACGAGATCGCCGAGCTGCTGCAGGTCGAGTACCTGCTCGACCAGCGGTGGCCGGAAACGAAGATCGAACCGAGCACCGTGCGTATCGAGGCGCTGCTGGAGATGCTCGGCTCGCCGCAGCGCGGCTACCCGAGCATCCACGTGGCGGGGACCAACGGCAAGACGTCGGTCACCCGCATGATCGATGCGCTGCTGACGGCGTTCAGCCGTCGTACGGGCCGGACCACCAGCCCGCACCTGCAGGCTGCCACCGAGCGCATCGCGATCGACGGAAAGCCCATCAGCCCAGCGCAATACGTCGCCACCTACACCGAGATCGAGCCGTTCGTCGAGATCGTCGACCGGCAGTCGGAAGCCGGCGAGCTGGGCGAGCCGGGCCCCAAGATGAGCAAGTTCGAGGTGCTCACCGCCATGGCGTTCGCCGCGTTCGCCGACGCCCCGGTGGACGTCGCGGTCGTCGAAACCGGGCTGGGCGGACGGTGGGATGCCACCAACGTCGTCGCCGCCCCGGTCGCTGTCATCACCCCGATCGGCTTGGACCACACCGATTTTCTCGGCGATACCATCGCCGCCATCGCGGGGGAGAAGGCGGGCATCATCGCCCGCCAGGAGCCCGACCTGGTGCCCACCGGCACCGACCTCAGCACTGTCGCGGTGATCGCCCGCCAGCCTGCCGAGGCCATGGAAGTGCTGATGGCGCAGGCGGTTACGGCCGACGCCGCGGTGGCACGCGAGGACTCCGAGTTCACCGTCCGTGGCCGTCAGGTCGCCGTCGGCGGGCAGGTGCTGGAACTGCAGGGCCTCGGTGGCGTCTACACCGACATCTTCCTGCCGCTGCATGGCGAGCATCAGGCGCACAACGCCGTCCTGGCGCTGGCAGCGGTGGAGGCGTTCTTCGGCGCCGGTGCCGACCGTCAACTCGACATCGACACCGTCCGGGCCGGTTTCGCCTCGGTGACCAATCCTGGTCGCCTGGAGCGGATGCGCAGTGCCCCAACGGTATTCATCGATGCCGCGCACAACCCGGCCGGTGCCGCCGCCCTCGCAGACGCGCTGGACACGGAGTTCGAGTTCCGGTTCCTGGTCGGCGTCATCTCGGTCATGGCAGACAAGGACGTCGACGGCATCCTGACCGCCCTCGAGCCGGCGTTCGACCTGCTGGTCGTGACCCACAACGGCTCGCCGCGGGCCATGGATATCGAATCCTTGGCCGCGTTGGCAGAAGAGCGCTTCGGCCCGGAGCGGGTCGTCACCGCGGCGACGCTGCCCGACGCCATCGAGGCGGCGACGGCGTTGGTGGAGGAGTCGGGCAACGACGGCTCGTCCGACGGCTTCTCCGGCGCGGGCATGGTGATCACCGGTTCGGTCGTGACGGCCGGAGCGGCCCGCACCCTGTTCGGAAAGGATCCGGCATGACGGCACCGAGCAGCGGAGCGGATCGCGAATCGAGTCAGCCTGATCCCTGGAAGAGCTTCCGCGGCGTGATGGCCGGCACCCTGATTCTGGAAGTCATCGTGGTGCTGCTGGCGCTGCCGGTCGTGTCGGTGTTCCACGGCGGCCTGACGCCGGTCAGCAGCGGCTATCTCATCGGCATGGCGATCGTGCTGGGCCTGCTGTCGGGGATGCAGGGCCGGTCGTGGGCGCTGCCGGTCAACATCGGGATCCAGTTCGTGCTGATCCTCGGCGCGTTCATCGACGTCACCATCGGCATCGTCGGCATCATCTTCCTGCTGGTCTGGTTGTTGATCTGGTATCTGCGGTCCGAGGTCAAGCGCCGCCAGGACAGGGGACTGCTGCCCGGCCAGCAGTGAGCCCCGCCCGAATCGCAAGATTCAGTTACTGGCCGGTACGCTGTCCGCCGTGACTGAGCAGACCCTTGTATTGATCAAGCCCGACGGCGTGCAGCGCAACCTGATCGGCGAAATCATCAGCCGGATCGAGCGCAAGGGCCTGACCTTCGCTGCTCTCGAGCTGAAGACCGTCAGCGTGGAGCTGGCGACCAAGCACTACGCCGAGCACGAGGGCAAGCCCTTCTTCGGCGACCTGCTGGAATTCATCACCTCCGGCCCGGTTGTGGCTGCCATCGTCGAGGGCCCGCGAGCCGTCGCCGCATTCCGGCAGATCGCCGGCGGCACCGACCCGGTGGAGAAGGCCGCGACCGGCACCATCCGTGGTGACCTGGCCCTGGTCACCCAGGACAACCTGGTGCACGGCTCGGATTCCCCGGAGTCCGCGGCCCGCGAAATCGCTCTGTGGTTCCCCGGTAACTGACACTGTGGGCCGCCGGTAGCTGAGCTACCGGCGGCACCTCGTCGGAGATTGGCCGACGATGTGGGATACTGGCATCGGGTGACCTGCTTCATACCAGGAGCGGACGCCCGGATGAAGACTTAGACGACGCGACCACTCGGAGAAATCCAGGTGCGGCGCCGACCGTCCAGCCATCATTCAGCCAGGCACCGAGGGCTCCCCTGTGGGCCGCTAGGTGCGAGACCACAACAATCTCGGGAGAAGTTCCCCGAGCCAATACAAGAAGCCCTCGCGTGGCCGCGTCGCACGACGCGCCCGGGGGCTTGAGGAGAATACGTGGCCGACGATGCCCGACTTGATGCCCCATCCGAAGATGCCAGCAGCGCAGCGGAGCCGATAGAGCTCCCAGAGCGCCTGCGGATTTTCTCGCTGGCCCGAATCATCGGGACCACCAGCAAGAAGATCACCGAGACGCTGGCCAGCGTCGACGGTAGGCCCCGCAACCCCGCGTCCACGGTGACCCGCGCGGAGGCCGAGCGCGTCCGCGACCTGCTCGGTCTCAGTGGCGACGCCACGGAGACCGCGGCGCCCACCGCCGAGGTGCCGGTCGCAGCCAACGATGAGGTGCCCGCCGAAGTCGCCGTCGAAGCCGTCGACGTCGCCGAAGCAGCCGTCGAGATCGCCCGTGAGGCGGAGGCCGAAGCCGCCGACGTGGAATCCGACGCCAGCGAGCCCGAGTCCCGGCTGCTGCTGGAGACGGTCCCGGCGCCCGCTGCCGAGCCCGCCGACTACCTGCCGCTGTTCGTGGCCCCGCAGCCCGTGACCTTCCGGCCGCCGGCTCCCGAGCCCGACGACTTCGCCGACGCCGACGACGACAACGCCGATGACGTGGCCGACGGTGCCGACGACGGTGGCGAGGACGGCACCGATGAAGACGGCGAGCGGCCCGCCAACCGGCGCCGTCGTCGTGGTCGCCGTGGCCGTGGCCGTGGCAGGGGCGAACAGAGCAGCGACGACGCGACCGACGCGGACGCCGAAGGCGACGCGCAGGACGCCTCAGCTGAAGGCGATGAGGACACCGACGGCGAGGCCGACGACGACTCCGGTGACGACGACGCGAACGCGTCCGACGGTGCCAGCCGCCGTCGACGTCGTCGCCGCCGCCGCAAGTCCGGCGGTGCCGGTGGTGACGATGGCGATGGCGAGGCCGGTTCGCCGGACGATCCGCCCAACACCGTCGTCCACGAGCGCGCCCCGCGCACCAAGTCGGACAACAACGAAATCCAGGGCATCACCGGGTCCACCCGGCTGGAGGCCAAGCGTCAGCGCCGTCGTGACGGCCGCGACGCGGGCCGCCGCCGTCCGCCGATCCTGAGCGAGGCCGAGTTCCTGGCTCGCCGCGAAGCCGTCGAGCGCGTGATGGTGGTGCGCGACAAGATCCGCAGCGAACCGCCGCACGAGGGTGCCCGGTACACCCAGATCGCCGTGCTGGAAGACGGCGTCGTGGTCGAGCATTTCGTGACGTCCGCCGCATCGGCCAGCTTGGTCGGCAACATCTACCTCGGCATCGTGCAGAACGTGCTGCCGTCGATGGAAGCGGCGTTCGTCGACATCGGCCGCGGCCGCAACGGTGTGCTCTACGCCGGTGAGGTCAACTGGGAGGCTGCCGGCCTCGGTGGCAACAACCGCAAGATCGAGCAGGCGCTCAAGCCCGGCGACTACGTCGTCGTCCAGGTCAGCAAGGACCCGGTCGGGCACAAGGGCGCCCGTCTGACCACGCAGATTTCGCTGGCCGGGCGCTACCTGGTGTACGTGCCGGGCGCGTCGTCGACCGGGATCAGCCGCAAGCTGCCCGACACCGAGCGTCAGCGCCTCAAGGAGATCCTCAAGGAGGTCGTGCCTGCCGACGCCGGTGTGATCATCCGCACCGCGTCCGAGGGCGTGAAGGAAGAGGACATCCGCTCGGACGTCAATCGGTTGCAGGAACGCTGGACCGAGATCGAGACGACCGCCACCCAGACCAAGGCCAAGGCCGCCGGTGCCGCCGTGGCGCTCTACGAAGAGCCTGACGTGCTGGTCAAGGTGATCCGCGACCTGTTCAACGAGGACTTCACGAAGCTCGTGGTGTCGGGCGACGAGGCCTGGAACACCATCAGCACCTATGTCAATTCCGTTGCACCGGAACTGCTTTCGCGCATGTCGCAGTACGAGCCGGCGGGCGGTGCCACCGGCCCCGACGTGTTCTCGGTGTACCGCATCGACGAGCAGCTGGCCAAGGCCATGGACCGGAAGGTGTGGCTGCCCTCGGGCGGCACCCTGGTGATCGACCGCACCGAAGCCATGACGGTCATCGACGTCAACACCGGCAAGTTCACCGGTTCGGGCGGAAACCTGGAGCAGACGGTCACCCGCAACAACCTGGAGGCGGCCGAGGAGACGGTGCGCCAGCTCCGGTTGCGCGATATCGGCGGCATCGTGGTGATCGACTTCATCGACATGGTGCTCGAATCCAACCGTGACCTCGTGCTGCGCCGCCTGACCGAGGCATTGGCGCGAGACCGGACCCGGCACCAGGTGTCCGAGGTGACTTCGCTCGGTCTCGTGCAGCTGACGCGCAAGCGCCTCGGCACCGGTCTGATCGAGGCGTTCTCCACCACCTGTACGCACTGCGCCGGCCGCGGCATCATGCTGCACGTCGACCCGGTGGACACCGCGTCGCCCAATGGCCGCAAGACCGAGGCGGCCGGTGGTGCCGGCGCTGGTGGCGGTGGCCGCCGCAGCAAGCGCGCCAAGAAGGCCGCCCCGCGCCCCGAGGAAGAGCCGCAGGTCGTCAAGGTGCCGCCGCATCCACAGGGTGAGCACCCGATGTTCAAGGCCATGGCGGCCGCGAACGGCAAGCACGAGGACGACGTCGACGACGAAGACCTCACCGAGGACATCGCCGACGAAGCAGCCGAGGGCGATGCCGTCGAGTCTGCCGAGGCGCTGACCGAACTGGACCAGGCCGATGACGACCTGGACGCCGACGAGGCTGACGATGACGACTCCGACGAGGCCGAGGACGAGGCCGAGGACGACGAGGACTCGGATGAGGACGAACTCGAAGTCGAGCTCGACGAGGACTTCGAGGACAGCGACGACGAAGACGACGAAGACGACGATCTGGACCTCGACGAGGACGACCAGGACTCGGACGACGAGGACGACGACGAAGACGACGACTCGGACGACGAAGATGACGACGAAGACGATGACGAGGACGAGGACGACGAGGAAGAGGCTGATCAGCCTGCTCGATCGGTCGTCACCCGGGCTCCCGTCGTCCGTCAGCGGCGCCGCGCCGCGGCCCGTCCCGCCGGTCCACCGGTCGGAGGTGTCGATGACTGATGCCGTGAGGGTCCACGCGGTTTGACCCTCGATTAACTGGTCACGTACCCTTGACCAGTTGTCGCCTGGCTGACACCGGCGGCATGGAGCTGCCGGGGGATGCCCCGCGCCACTCCAACCTAAGACCCGCGTTCGCAACCTTCGGGTGGCGCGCGCCCCGCAGTAGACGCAACGAAGAACAGAGGAACACCAACGATGGCAGCCGATAACGCCACGTACGCAATCGTCAAGACTGGTGGCAAGCAGTACAAGGTTGCCGTCGGTGACGTGGTCAAGATCGAGAAGCTCGACGTCGAGCAGGGCGCTTCGGTGTCGCTGCCGGTCGCTCTCGTGGTCGAGGGTGCGAAGGTCACCACTGGTGCCGACGCCCTGGCCAAGGTCGCTGTCACCGGTGAGGTGCTCGAGCACACCAAGGGCCCGAAGATCCGCATCCACAAGTTCAAGAACAAGACCGGCTACCACAAGCGCCAGGGCCACCGTCAGCAGCTGACGGTCGTCAAGGTCACCGGCATCAAGTAAGAGGGAGCGAACAGACATGGCACATAAAAAGGGCGCTTCCAGCTCTCGTAACGGTCGCGACTCAGCCGCCCAGCGGCTCGGCGTCAAGCGCTTCGGCGGCCAGGTCGTCAAGGCCGGCGAGATCCTCGTCCGCCAGCGCGGCACCCACTTCCACCCGGGCGTGAACGTCGGTCGCGGTGGCGACGACACCCTGTTCGCGACGGCTGCCGGCTCGGTGCTGTTCGGCACCAAGCGCGGCCGCAAGACGGTCAACATCGTCCCGGCAGAGGTCTAACCTTTTTTCACGAGGTGTGAAGCTGCCACGAGGTTTCGCCTCGTGGCAGCTTTTCTTTTTGTGATGGAGAGGACGACAGATGGCACCCCGGTTTGTTGACCGTGTGGTGATCCACGCGCGCGCCGGCAACGGCGGCAATGGCTGTGCATCGGTACACCGAGAGAAGTTCAAGCCGCTCGGTGGGCCGGACGGCGGTAACGGCGGTAAGGGCGGCAGCATCGTCCTGGTCGTCGACCCGCAGGTGCACACCCTGCTGGACTTCCACTTCCGCCCGCATGTCGATGCCCCGTCCGGTAAACCCGGCGCCGGTAGCAACCGGGAAGGTGCCGCAGGCGCGGATCTCGAGGTGCGGGTGCCCGACGGCACCGTCGTGCTCGATGAGCATGGCCGCATGCTGGCCGACCTGGTCGGCGACGGCACCCGCTTCGAGGCCGCCGCCGGTGGCCGCGGCGGGCTGGGAAACGCCGCACTGGCCTCGCGGGCCCGTAAGGCGCCCGGTTTCGCGTTGCTGGGGGAGAAGGGCCAGACCTGCGACCTCACCCTCGAACTCAAAACGGTCGCCGATGTCGGCCTGGTCGGGTTCCCGTCGGCCGGCAAATCGTCGCTGGTATCAACCATTTCGGCGGCCAAGCCCAAGATCGCCGACTATCCGTTTACCACTTTGGCGCCGAATCTGGGTGTGGTGTCCGCCGGTGACCACACATTTACCGTCGCTGACGTTCCCGGCCTGATCCCGGGTGCAGCCGACGGCCGCGGCCTGGGACTGGACTTCCTGCGGCACATCGAACGCTGCGCGGTGCTGGTCCACGTGGTGGACTGCGCGACGCTGGAGCCTGGCCGTGACCCGATCTCCGACATCGACGCGCTCGAGGCCGAGCTGGCCGCTTATACGCCGACGCTGCAAGGGGATTCGACGCTCGGCGACCTGGCCGAGCGACCCCGTGCGGTGGTGCTCAACAAGATCGACGTGCCCGACGCTCGCGAACTGGCCGATTTCGTCAAGGACGAGGTCGCCGCAAAGTACGGCTGGCCCGTCTACGAGATCTCCACGGTCAGCCGGGATGGCTTGCGCCCGTTGATCTTCGCTCTGTGGGACATGGTCGCGGCGTACCGGGCCGCACAGCCCGTGGTGGCGCCGAGGCGGCCGGTCATCCGGCCGGTGGCCGTCAACGAGAGCGGCTTCACCGTCGAATCGGACGGCTTCGGCGGCTTCATCGTGCGCGGCACGCGGCCCGAACGCTGGATCGCGCAAACGGCTTTCGACAACGACGAGGCAGTCGGTTACCTCGGCGACCGACTGGCTCGCCTGGGCGTCGAGGACGCGCTGCTGAAGAAGGGCGCTCGTGCCGGCTGCGCCGTCACCATCGGCGACGTCACATTCGACTGGGAGCCGCAGACGCTCGCCGGTGTCGACACCCTGCTGTCCGGTCGTGGCACCGACATCCGCCTGGAGCAGACGGACCGGATCGGCGCCGCCGAACGCAAGGCGGCCCGCAAGGAGCGTCGTCGCTCGGCGGAGGACCTCGAGGACCCAGAGGACTGAGTGTGACAGCCAATTCCGCGGCAGTCTCGGCGCACCGGGAAGCCGTGCGGACCGCGCGCAGCGTCGTCGTCAAGATCGGGACCACTGCGCTCACCGCGCCCAACGGCATGTTCGACGCGGGCCGGCTGGCCACGCTCGTCGATGCCATCGAGAAGCGGATGAAGGCCGGCTCGGACGTCGTGATCGTGTCCTCGGGTGCCATCGCCGCCGGCATCGAGCCGCTCGGCCTGACCAAGCGCCCGACGGATCTGGCCACCAAGCAGGCCGCGGCCAGCGTGGGGCAGGTGGCCCTGGTCAACGCGTGGAGCGCGGCGTTCGGCCGGTATGACCGCACCGTCGGTCAGGTGCTGCTGACGGCGCACGACATCGCCCAGCGGGCGCAGCACAACAACGCCCAGCGCACGCTGGACCGGCTGCGGGCGCTGCACGCGGTGGCCATCGTCAACGAGAACGACACGGTCGCGACCAACGAGATCCGGTTCGGCGACAACGACCGGCTGTCGGCCCTGGTGGCGCAGCTGGTCGGTGCCGACGCCCTGGTCCTGCTCAGCGACATCGACGGCTTGTACGACTCCGACCCGCGCAAGGGCGACGCCCGCTTCATCCCCGAGGTCGCCGCATCGGGTGACCTCGATGGCGTGTCCGCGACCGGCGGCAGCCGGCTGGGGACGGGCGGGATGGCGTCCAAACTGTCGTCGGCACTGCTGGCCGCCGATGCCGGTGTGCCGGTCCTGTTGGCCGCGGCCGGTGACGCCGCCGCCGCGCTGACCGACGCCTCGGTGGGTACGGTCTTCGCCGCGCGCCCCGAGCGCATGTCGGCGCGACGGTTCTGGGTGCGCTACGCGGCGGAGACGACGGGGACGCTGATCCTGGACGCCGGTGCGGTGCGGGCCGTCGTCCGGCAAAGAAAATCCTTGCTGCCCGCCGGCATCACCGCGGTCTCGGGCCGCTTCCACGGCGGCGACGTCGTCGAGCTGCACGGCCCTGATGGCAACGCCGTGGCCCGCGGCGTCGTGGCCTACGACGACTCCGAACTCGCGGGCATCATCGGCCGGTCCACGCCCGAATTGCCCGTGGAGCTGCGCCGACCTGCGGTGCACGCGGACGACCTGGTCGCAATTTGACGTCGACTTTGTGTGTATTTGGATAGAATCCACGCCTCGATCAAACGTTTTGCCCGCTGGATAAGGCCTACCTATTAAATTAGGGTTATGCTGCCTTCGACACCTGCGCAGCAAACAGAATTGAGGGGGCGATGGCGAGACAGTCGGTGCTGGCGGTCGGCGCGCATCCCGATGACATCGAACTGGGCTGCGGCGGCGCGCTGGCAAAGCATGTAGCTGCCGGCGACCGAGTCACCATGTTGGTGGTGACCCGTGGCGAAGAGGGACCGGGCGACTCCCAGGAGCGGGTGCGTGAGCAACTCCGCGCGGTGGAGGTGCTGGGCGTCCACGAGCTGCTGTGGGGCCAGGGTTTCGGTGACTGCCGGGTCTCGCTGCAGGAATTCGAGTTGGTGCACCTCATCGAGGATGCGATCGAAAAGTCTGCTGCCACAATCGTTTACACCCATACGGCCAATGACAGCCACCAGGACCACCGGGTGGTTTCCCGCTGCACCCTCGGTGCGGCGCGGTGGGTTTCTTCGATCATGACGTACGGCGGACCGTCGGCCATCGGCTTCAATCCGACGGCGTTCGTCGACATCTCCGACTCGCTGGACAAGAAGATCGAAGCCCTGATGTCGCACGTCTCGCAGGCCGAGGCCAGCGAAAAGGTCAGTGCCTCCTGGGTGCGTAGTTCCGCTGAGCACTACGGCTTCCTGTGCCGCCGGACGTTCGCCGAGGGTTTCGAGCCGGCCCGACTGGTCGTCGATTTCTGACCCTGTGCCGACATTTCTCATCGTCGGAGCCGGTCCGACCGGGCTCGGCGCTGCCGTCCGGCTGACCGAACTCGGCATCGACCACCTGGTGGTGGACGCGGGCGATCAAGTCGGGGGTATGGCGGCGTCGGTCCGCGACGCACATGGTTTCACCTGGGATCTTGGCGGCCACGTGCTGCACAGCCACTTCGCGGAGTTCGACCGGGCGGTCGAGGGTTCCGGGGTCAAGATGAACGACGTCGCTCGGAACGGCTGGGTGTGGCTGGACGGCAGCGGGCCGCAGGCCTTGGTGCCCACGCCCATCCAGCAGCAACTCAGCGAGATGCCCACCGACCTGTACCCGGACGCACCGCTGTACAACCTCGCCGACTATTACCGGAACAATTTCGGTGGCAAACTTTATGACGAGTTTTTCGGGCCCTACAACTACAAGATGTGGACGGCCCCGCTCGAGCAGATCGACCATGAATGGACGTCGCTGCGCAGCGGCAGTGCCGCGCCGAACGTGCCACGCCTCGGCTTGGCCGGCTCGGCGACCGGACCCGCGGGCAGTTTTCCGTATCCGATCGGCGGCACCGGCGCGCTGTGGCAGGGAGTGCACGACCGGATGCTGGCACCCGGGACGGTGCGGCTGAACACCCGCGTCGTCGACATCGACGTTTCCCGGCGGCGCGCCACGCTGGACGACGGCTCGACCGTCTCGTACGAGCACTGCGTCAGCTCTGCGCCACTGACCACGGCCTGGGGCTGGCTCGGTGGCGCCGGTGCTGAGGGGACGGCCCGGCGAAACACGCTGTGCGCCAGTCGTATCTACGCGGTCGGCCTGGGCTACCGCGGTCCGGCGCCGGAGGCGCTGGCCGACAAGACCTGGCTGTACTGCCCGGATCTCGGGGTGCCGTGGTACCGGGCCACGATGCTGAACAACTACGACCCGGCCAATGCCGGCGACGGACGCTGGAACGTGCTGTGTGAGGTGCCGCTGCTGCCGGGGCAGTCGCTGACCGGCGACGAGGCGGTGCGGCGGACCGAGGAGTCGTTGCGGGCGCTGGGCGCCGAGTCGGAGTATGTGGTCAGCCGCTTCGTGCAGGAAGTCCACATGGGCTATCCGGTGCCGACGCTGGGACGTGACGACATCGTGCGGACGGTCGACGCGCGGCTACGCGCACACGGCTTCTACAGCCGGGGCCGGTTCGGCGGGTGGCGCTACGAGTCGTCCAACCAGGACTACGGCTACCTGCAGGGCCGGCAGGCCGTGGACAACGCGCTGTCCGGTACGCCGGAGGACGTCTACTGGCACCCGGAGAGGTTCTGAGCCGGCAATTCACTGGCCAGCAGGGCGAGGATTTCCGAACAGCCGCTGTCGATCTTGACGGTGGCCAAGTCGTCGCCGCGGGTGATGCCGCGGTTGATGATCGCGACGGCCTTGCCGGCGGCGGCCGCGTGCCGGACGAAGCGGTAGCCCGAGTACACCGTCAGTGACGAGCCCGCGACCAGCAGCGCGTCGGCCTCGTCGACCAGGGCGTAGGCGTGCTGCACCCGGTCTTTCGGGACGCTGTCGCCGAAGTACACGATGTCCGGTTTGAGGATGCCGCCGCAGCGCGGACAGTCCAGGTACCGGAACGTGGCGGTGTCCTCGACGATCGCGTCGGCGTCGGGTGCCACGCCGATACTGCCGACCTCGGCCCGTTCGGTGAAACCGGGATTGAGCCGTTCCAGTTCGTCGGCCAACTCCGCGCGCGTCATGGTGTGCCCGCAGCTCAGGCAGATGACCTGCGCGTAGGTGCCGTGCAGGTTCACCACGGTCTGCGAACCCGCCTTGGTGTGCAGCAGGTCGACGTTCTGGGTGATGACGCCCGTGACCAGGCCCGCGCGTTCCAGCGCGGCCACGGCGCGGTGGCCGGCGTTGGGCCGGCGAGCGGCCATGTGCAGCCAGCCGATGTGGTTGCGGGCCCAGTACCGCTGCCGGAAGGCCGGACCGGACAGAAACTGCTGGATCGTCATCGGATTGCTCGGCGGCGAGTCCGGCCCGCGGTAGTCCGGGATGCCCGAATCGGTGGAGATGCCGGCGCCGGTCAGCACGGCGATACGCCGGTCGGCCAGCAGATTGACCAGTTCAGGAGCCTGCACGTCATCGAGGGTAGGCCGTCTGCCCTGTTACGCGACGTGACGGTGCGACAATCGTGGCGTGGACTTCTACTCCGCCTACCGGCACGGATTCGTCCGGGTGGCCGCGTGCACGCACCACACTGCGCTCGCGGACCCGGCGGCCAACGCTGCCTCGGTGCTGCGCCTGGCCCGGGACTGCCATGACGACAACGCGGCGCTGGCGGTGTTTCCCGAGCTGACGCTGTCGGGGTACTCGATCGAGGACATCCTGTTGTCGGACGCGCTGCTGGAGTCGGTGACCGAGGCGCTGGCCTCGATCGTCGAGGCGTCGGTCGAGCTGTTGCCGGTTCTGGTGGTCGGTGCGCCGCTGCGGCACCGGCATCGGATCTACAACACCGCCGTGGTGATCCACCGCGGGTCGATCCTCGGCGTGGTGCCGAAGTCGTACCTGCCGACCTACCGCGAGTTCTACGAGGCGCGCCAGGTGGCGGCCGGTGACGATGTCGAGGGCACCATCCGGCTCGGCGGTGTCGACGTTCCGTTCGGCCCCGACCTGCTGTTCGCTGCCGCCGACCTGCCGAACTTCGTTCTGCACGTGGAGATCTGCGAAGACATGTGGGTGCCGGTGCCGCCGAGCGCGACGGCCGCGCTGGCCGGTGCGACGGTCCTGGCCAACCTGTCGGGCAGCCCGATCACCATCGGCCGGGCCGACGACCGCAAACTGCTGGCCCGTTCGGCGTCGTCGCGGTGCCTGGCGGCGTATGTCTATGCGGCGGCGGGGGAGGGCGAGTCGACGACGGACCTGGCCTGGGACGGGCAGACCATGATCTACGAAAACGGTGTGCTGCTGGCCGAATCCGAGCGTTTCCCGCGCGGCGAACGACGGTCGGTCGCCGACGTCGACACCGAGCTGCTGGCCGCCGAACGGCTGCGGATGGGCACGTTCGACGACAACCGGCGCCACTTCGCCGACCGGACCTCGGGGTTCCGGCGCATCGAATTCACGCTTTCGGCGCCGGCGGGCGACATCGGCCTGCTCCGCGAGATCGAGCGGTTCCCGTTCGTGCCGTCGGATCCGCAGCGCCTGCAACAGGATTGCTACGAGGCCTACAACATCCAGGTGTCGGGTCTGGAGCAGCGTCTGCGGGCGCTGAACTTCCCGACCGTGGTGATCGGCGTGTCCGGCGGGCTGGATTCCACGCACGCCCTGATCGTCGCGGCCCGGGCCATGGACCGGGAGGGCCGGCCGCGCAGCGACATCCTGGCCTTCACCATGCCGGGCTTCGCGACCGGCGACCACACCAAGAGCAACGCCACCGCGCTGGCCAAGGCACTCGGAGTCACGTTCTCCGAGTTGGATATTCGGGACACCGCGCGGCTGATGCTTGCCGAGATGGGGCATCCCTTCGCCCGCGGCGAGGCCGTGTACGACGTGACGTTCGAGAACGTGCAGGCCGGGCTGCGCACCGACTTCCTGTTCCGGCTGGCCAACCAGCGCGGCGGCATCGTCCTCGGGACCGGTGACCTGTCCGAGCTCGGCCTGGGCTGGTCCACCTATGGTGTCGGCGACCAGATGTCGCACTACAACGTCAACGGCGGGGTGCCGAAAACCCTGATCCAGCACCTGATCCGGTGGGTGATCTCCTCTGGACAGTTCGGCGACGACGTCAACGACGTGTTGCAGTCGGTGCTGGACACCGAGATCACCCCGGAACTGGTGCCCGGCGCCGACGTCCAGAGCAGCCAGGCCAAGGTGGGACCGTATGCGCTGCAGGACTTTTCGCTGTACCAGGTGCTGCGGTACGGCTTCCGGCCATCGAAGATCGCGTTCCTGTCGTGGCATGCCTGGCGGGACGCCGCGGCCGGTGACTGGCCCGCCGGCTTCCCGGCCGACGAGCGGGTGGCATACTCGCTGGCCGATATCCGGCACTGGCTGAGAGTCTTCGTCCAGCGGTTCTACTCGTTCAGCCAGTTCAAACGGTCGGCGCTGCCGAACGGCCCGAAGGTGTCCGCGGGCGGAGCGTTGTCCCCGCGCGGCGACTGGCGGGCGCCGTCGGACATGTCGGCACGCATCTGGCTCGACGAGATCGAGCGCAACGTTCCGGAACACTGAGCTCCAGCGCGATCAGACGCGATCAGAACGGTGGCGAGCTGTCGCCGTCGATGAGTCGTTCGGCGAGTTGGAGTTTGGCTTCGGGCGTCGATTCCGGCTCCAGCAGGTCGGCCCAATTGAGGGCGCGTTCACGACGGGTGCGCCGGGTGCGGTCGTCGGTGCGGGTGCGGCGACGGGTGGGCATCATGAGGTCGCGGCCGGGATGGTCGCTCGTGGTTGCCGCAGCTGATGGTGGTGGCGTCGGGGTCGGGAAGTGTCTGTCGGGGAACAGGATTCGGCTGCCGGGCACCGTGGTGTAAGTGTGTCCGGTGGGCGCGGTCCAGATGATGGTGCCGTCGGGCTTTTGGCGGGTGTGCCATCCGGTGGCACCGTTGTAGAAGGTCTTGACCAGGTGGTGCTTGCGGCACTTGGGGGTGAGGTTGCCTGGATGGGTCGCGCCGGCAGGCCACGGGATGGTGTGGTCGAGGTCGGAGTCAACAGCAGGGCGGTCGCAGCCGGGGTGCATGCACGTCATGTCCCGCATCCGGACGTAGTTGTCGAGTGTGGTCGACGGTCGGTAGTGCGGTTGTCCGTCGGCCGGAACCTGCGGTGGGGTAACAGTTTTCAGTGTGGCACCGCGGGCGGCGAGGTCGGCCAGCAGAACGGCAGGGATGACGGGTCCGCCGGCGAGGAATCCGATGGCAGTCTGGTCGACGACGGGCTCAGGTCCCGGCCGGGTTGCCAGTGCCTCCGCGACCGGGGTGTCCGGAGTGACCGGCGGTGCCGCGTCGGGGATGTCGAGCAGCGGATCGCTCACCGGTTGCGGCTCGACCTCAGCCAGCACATGAATGATGACCGCAGCGGCGCGGGGATCGGCGCCGGCGGCAGGGCAGTCGGGATTGGCGCAGTGGCAGGGCAGGCGGTCGCCGCGGGCGGCCAGGACGCCCAGCGCGTCGGCACGCCGCTGGCCGAGGGGGCGCGGGTCGTCGTCGCAGACCTCGTGAGCCATGGCGGTGAGGGTGCGTTTGAGTAGTTCGGCGTCGGTGGCCAGCAGTAGGGCCCAGACGGACGTGACGCCGGCTGGGTCGCCGGGCTTGCCGAACTCGACGTCGCGGCCGCGGACGGTGTTGCGGGTACGGCGGACTGCGGCAGGGTCGAACTTCTCGATCCAGCTGTCGATCTGCCGGATGGTGTCGGCTTTCGACAGCGGTCCCCATTCGCGGGCGGAGCCGGCCATCGCGGTGTCGATGAGGGCGAGCGTTGCGGGGTCTTGCACGAGCTCGGTGTGCCAGCAGATCAGGGTGACCAACGCGAGTGACAGATCCCCACGGGCCAACAGTGCGCCGACGTGCGGGAGTCGGTCGCGCAGCGCCAGGGCCAGTTGCATCTGGCCGGCGGCCTGCCACCGATTGATGGTCAGGGCGGCGCCGATCTCGCACGCCGCAGCATCCCAGCCGTCGCACGCCCACAGATCGCGGTCTTCGTAGTCGACGCAGCGGCGATGAGTGAGTTCGGCGACGGCGGCCAATCGGCGGGCGGCGCTCTGGGCTTCGGCGCGCGTGGCACTGGTCATCGTGTTGACCAGAGAAGCGTCGTCGGCTTCCCTGGTTTCGACAACCAATCCTTCGAACATGCATTCGATGCTACCGAGGTCTACCGCTTCAAACCGTCTGCCAGGCGCCGATTGTGGATGAATCGCGCACTGTGGATAACTTGCCGGCGCTCAGGCGGCGGTGAGCACGTTGGGTTCGTCGTCGAGGTCGTCGGTCCGCCGCCGGGACCGCGCTGCCGCATGTACGACCAGCGCGAAGCTGGCGGTGATCGGGATGGCAGGGCCGTCCATGCCGCCGGCGAGGACGGCGTCGGCCGTGGTGAAGGCCGGCGGCACGATCTGCGCGTACAGGCTGGCCGCCGTCGGCGCCGCAGCGAAGCCCCACAAGAGCCAGCGCCACTGGCGTTCGCGCACGGTGTCGCCACCGGTGCGGGCGCGGAAGACCCCGCGTACGGCGAGCGCGATGGCGATCCAGGCCGGCACCAAATGGAAAAGCGCTAGGGAGTGCGGGATCGGCGCCGGCAGCCGGACGACCAGGCCGGCGTAGGCCAGCGATCCGACAACGGCCAGTCCCGTCGCAGCGCCGTATGACCACATCGGAGCTGAACCGACCCCCGCGTCGGACTGTGCGCGCTGAGTCAGCATGAAAGCGAAAATGGCACTGCCGGGTGCGACGACGCCGAGCACGATGGAGCCCACCCCGATATTGGTCAGCAGATCGTGCTGCGGGATCAGCGGCTGAATCCCGATCCAGACCACGCGCAGCAACGGCGCCGTCATCATCAGGGCGATGCCGTAGGTCATCCAGGCCTGGTGGGTGATCACGTCGCGGCGGCGGATCGCGTAGACCGCGTACCAGGCGCTGCCGAGCGTGCCGATTGCCAAGGCGCGCAACTGCGTTTCGAATGCCGGCCCGATGAAGTGCTGCGCGGGCGGCGTGAAGTACAGGAACACCAAGGCGGTCAACATGCTGACGGACATCAGCGCGAGATACCCGCGGCCCGTCCACCGGTGTACCGCCGGCCACCGGGTGCGCAGTCGCGTCGAGAACTGGAACATGGCCAGCGTCAAGGAAAGTCCGGCCAGTGTGGTGTGGACCATCAGGACCACGCGATGCTCGGCATAGGCGCCATGGCGAACCGCTTCGACCGATCCGTCACCGACCGCGTAGCTGCGACCGTTGATCAGGGTATTGACGGCGTCCTGCCAACGCGACATGCCGGGGGCGAACAGCGGCCACGTGTAGTTGAGCGCGAGCGGCACGTAGAAGACGGCGATGGCGACCGTGAGCAGGAAGAATCGCCGCGACACCGCGATTCCCCTGTGGTCGTCCATTTGAACGTCAGATTCTAGGGCCACGCATGGCCAACCTGCAGTATTTGCTGTATCGGCACCGATATGCGGGTTTCTGAGCGCTCAGAGTCGATCCATCTCGCGCGCCATGCACGCGTGCTCCAGATAGCTGAGGTGGACGGTCCGCGCCGCCGGAACCGGTGTGGGCGAGGCAAATGCCCGGTGTGCGGCGGCCGCGACGGCGTGCTCGACATCGGTCCACCAGTGGGCGAGTCCTGCGCGAGTGGTGGTGATACTGAACTGCATTGTGGCGGTGGGTGTTTGGTTCATCGGAGTGCTCCTTTGGAATTGGTGACTCCTACTGTCTCGCTCGGCGCTGCCCACTCCATCGGCCGTGATGCGTAATTCGCGGGGCATGGCGTGGCAGCTCCGGGTACGCCATCAGCGCATGCGTACGCGTGGATGCTTAGTCCAAGAGTGCGTGGTTGCCCTCGGGCGGTCAGCGCGAGCGCGACCCACCAGCACGATCCGGTTTAGACCGGGCCGCTGTCGGATGGAACTGTGGTGTTGCTAGGAAGCCGCCCGCCACGACTGATCGACGCGGTCGAACGCGATGGGCAGGGTGATCGGTCCGCTCAGTCCCAGCAACGGCTTCCACGGGACCGGCCCGGTCACGCGGGCGTTGGGCATGCGCTGGGTCATCAGGGCGAGCGCTTCGGCCAGCTCCATCTTGGCCAGGTGCACGCCCAGGCAATAGTGCATACCGGCACCGAAGGTCTGCATCGCTGGGGCGCCCTGACGGGTGATGTCGAGGCGGTCGGGATCGTCGTACACAGCGGGGTCGCGGTTGGCCGCGCCGGTATTCACTTGCATGAAAGTCCCTGCCGGGATCAGCATTCCGGCGAGTTCGACATCTTCGCGGGCCATCCGCAGGGAACTGATGACGATCGGGGAGTGGCGCATGGTCTCTTCGACGGCGCGGTCGGCCAGGTCGGGATGTGCACCCAGCAGAGCCCATTGTTCGGGGTTTTCACACAAGACCTGCACCGACGCAGCGACCTGGTTGCGGGTGGTGTCGGTGCCGGCCGCCAACAGCCCGGTGGAGAGCATCCGCAGTTCGTCGGCGCTCAGCCGGTCACCGTCCTCCTCTGCGCGGATGAGATCAGAGATCAGGTCATCGGTGAGGTTGTCGCGGCGCCGGGCGACCATGTCGTCGATGTAGGCGTCGAGCGCGTCCCAGGCGGTCAGGATCGCGGTCTCGTGCTCGGCGACATGCCAGTCGAAGGCCTGCATGAAGTCGTCTACCCAGTCGGACAACTGTGCCCAGTCCTCGGCTGGGGCACCGAGCAGCGCGCAGATGACCGGGGTGGGGTACTGCCGCGCGATATCGGTCACCACGTCGCAGTGCCCACGTGCGACCTGGCGGTCGACCAGGTCGCTCACGACGTCGACGACTGTCGCGCGGAGTCGGTCAATCGCGCGCCGGCTGAAGGCGGTCGCCACCAGGCGACGCAGACGGGTGTGTTCGGGGCCGTCGATGCTGATGATCGATGCGCTGGCGCGATCCCACACCGGGCCGGAGGTGATGCCCTGAGCCACCAGGAACATGCCCTGCGGGATCCGGAAACGCGGGTCCCGCAGCACCTCGTGTGCGAGGTCGTAGGTCAGCACTTCCGGTCCATGCGGCCCCATCGCGATCGGCGCCTGCTCCCGCGCCTCGCGGATGACTGCCTGCGCCTCGTCGGGGCTCTGCGCGCCGGCGTAGTCGATGGTCGGGAGCGCGGCGTCGAAGACGCTCGGCATGCCGCTTGCGGTGGTCATGGCATCGACTATCCGGCGACGCGGCCGACACATCATCAGCTAATCGGCGTATATCCGCGCGCAAGTTATGGAGCCGAGCCCAGCGCGTCCTCGATGGCCTCGTCGTACGGTGCGCAATCGCCGGCTCCCGCGGTCAGTGTGGCGAGCGCGCCGGCCGTCACGGCCCGCAGGAGGGCGTGCCGGGGGTCCGCACGCCAGCCGGCGGCCAGCACTCCGGCGAAGACGTCGCCGGCGCCGGTCGTGTCGATCGCCTCGACCTCGGGTGCCGTGATGTGGGTTTCGCCATCGGGCGTGCGATGCACCGCGCCGTCGGCGCCGCGGGTGATCACCAGATGCGGGACGGGCCAATGCCATTGTGCGGCTTCGGTCTCGTTGACGATCACCACGTCTGTCGCGGCGGCGAGTTCGGCAAGCGCACCCGGATCGGTGCCCGCCGGAGAGGCATTGAGCATGACCGTCGCGCCGCTCGCCTTGGCCGTCCGCGCCGCGGCCAACGCGGTGGACGGAGGGATCTCCAGCTGCAGCAACAGCACCTCGCAGTCGGCGACCACCGCACGAATCTGCCGTGAGTCCAGGGTCAGGTGCGCGTTGGCACCCGGCGCGACCACGATCATGTTCTCGGCGCTGCGGCCGACCATGATCGCCGCGGTGCCGCTGGGGGTCGGCAGGCTGACGACGCCGTCGAGGCCGACACCGTTGTCCTGCAGGTGCTTTCGCAATACCGCGCCGGTGGCGTCGGTCCCGAGCGCGGCGACCAGCTGGACGTCGGCACCGGCCCGGGCGGCGGCGACGGCCTGATTGCCGCCCTTGCCGCCGGGCTCCGAATGCAGCGACGACGCCAGCACCGTCTGCCCGGGTTCCGGGAGGTCGGCCAGACCGAACACCAGGTCCATGTTCACGCTGCCCACCACAGTGATCCGAGTCACCCGGCCACGGTAGCCCCGACCGGGCTGAACCGCGGATACCTCGTTACCCTGGGTTAATGAGTGTGCACGCAGCTACGGACACCGATCTGCGCCAGCAGGTACATGACGCAGCCCGGCGGGCCCGGGTCGCATCCCGTGCGCTGGCCACACTGACGACCGAAACCAAGAACCGCGCGCTGCACGCCGCGGCCGACGCCCTGCTGGCCGCGGCCGACACGGTGCTGGCCGCCAACGCCGAGGACGTCGAGGCCGCGCGCGCCGCCGGTACCGCCGAAGCGATGATCGACCGCTTGGCCCTGAACACGCAGCGGGTCGACGGCATCGCCGCCGGGCTGCGCCAGGTCGCCGGCCTGCCCGACCCGGTCGGGGAGGTGCTGCGCGGCAGCACCCTGCCCAACGGCCTGCAGATCCGCCAGCAGCGGGTGCCGCTGGGCGTCGTCGGCATGGTGTACGAGGGCCGGCCCAACGTGACGGTCGACGCCTTCGGTCTGGCCCTGAAGTCCGGCAACGCGGCCCTGCTGCGCGGCAGCTCGTCCGCGGCCCGGTCGAACCAGGCCCTGGTCACCGCACTGCGGTCCGCACTGGCCGCCGAGGGCCTGCCCGAGGACGCGGTCCAGCTGCTGCCGAGCGAGGATCGGGCCAGCGTCACCCACTTGATCCAGGCCCGCGGTCTGGTCGACGTGGTGATCCCGCGCGGCGGCGCCGGCTTGATCGACGCCGTGGTGCGCGACGCCACCGTGCCGACCATCGAGACGGGCGTCGGCAACTGCCACGTCTACGTCCATGAAGCCGCCGATCTCGACATGGCCGAGCGCATCCTGCTGAACTCCAAGACCCGTCGCCCCAGCGTGTGCAACTCGGCCGAGACGCTGCTGGTGGACCGGGCCATCGCCGACACCGCGCTGCCCCGCCTGGTCACCGCGCTGCAGGACGCCGGCGTGACGGTGCACCTGGACCCGAGCGAGGACGAGCTGCGCGCCGAGTTCCTGTCGCTGGACATGGCCGTCGCCGTGGTGGACGGAGTGGACGGCGCCATCGCGCACGTCAACGAATACGGCACCGGGCACACCGAAGCGATCGTCACGACCAACCTTGCTGCGGCCCAGCGCTTCTCGGAGCAGGTGGACTCGGCCGCGGTGATGGTCAACGCGTCGACGGCGTTCACCGACGGAGAGCAGTTCGGCTTCGGCGCCGAGATCGGCATCTCGACCCAGAAGCTGCACGCCCGCGGCCCGATGGGGCTGCCGGAACTGACATCCACCAAATGGATCGTGTGGGGCGACGGCCAGACCCGGCCCGCGTAGAGGAGAAGATCTTGAGTACACCCGCTCGTTCGGTGCCGCTGTTCGCGGACATCGATGACGTCGCCAAGCGACTCGCCGAAACCGGCTACCTGCCCGATACCGCAACGGCCACAGCGGTTTTCCTGGCCGACCGGCTGGGCAAACCGCTGCTGATCGAAGGACCGGCCGGTGTCGGCAAGACCGAACTGGCCCGGGCCATCGCCCAGTGCACCGGTTCGGAGCTGGTGCGCCTGCAGTGCTACGAGGGCGTCGACGAAGCCCGCGCGCTGTACGAGTGGAACCACGCCAAGCAGATCCTGCGCATCCAGTCCGGCCAGCAGTCCGGCGACTGGGACCAGACCAAGCTGGACGTGTTCAGCGAGGAATTCCTGCTGAGCCGTCCGCTGCTGACGGCCATCCGGCGCACCGAGCCCACCGTGCTGCTGATCGACGAGACCGACAAGGCCGACATCGAGATCGAAGGCCTGCTGCTGGAGATCCTGTCCGACTTCGCCGTCACCGTGCCCGAACTCGGCACCATCAAGGCCAAGCAGACCCCGCTGGTGGTGCTGACCTCGAACGCCACCCGCGAGCTGTCCGAGGCGCTCAAGCGCCGCTGCCTGTTCCTGCACATCGATTTCCCCGACCCCGACCTGGAGCGGCGCATCCTGCTGTCCCGGGTACCCGAGCTGCCGGAGAAGATCGCCGACGAGCTGGTGCGGATCATCGGCGTGCTGCGCGGCATGCAGCTCAAGAAGCTGCCGTCGGTCGCCGAGACCATCGACTGGGGCCGCACGGTGCTGGCGCTGGGCATGGACACCCTGGACGACGCCATGATCGCCGCCACGCTGGGCGTGGTGCTCAAGCACCAATCCGACCAGGTGCGTGCCGCCGGCGAGCTGAAGCTGAACTAGGGAAGCTGCCATGGCCGTCGCACGAACCCCAGCGCAACCGCTTGCCCCGCAAGGTATTCCGGGCCACCTGGTGGGGTTCGTCGAAGCCCTGCGCAAGGTGGGCATCAACGTCGGGCCGTCGGAGACCGTCGACGCCGGACGGGTGATGGCGACCCTTGGCCTGGGTGACCGCAAGGTGCTGCGCGAAGGCCTGGCCTGCGCGGTGCTGCGCCGCCCCGACCACCGCGAGACCTACAACGCACTGTTCGACCTCTGGTTCCCCGCGGCCATGGGGGACCGGGCCGTGCTGGAACTCGACGACGATGAGGACCCGGAGAACCGGCCCGACCGGATACCGCCCGAGGATGTCGAGGCGATGCGATCGGCACTGATCGACCTGCTCTCCGACGCCGACATGGCCAGCCTCGATGACCGGCTGATGGCGATGATCGCGCAGATCGTCGACGCCTACGGCAAGTACAACTCCAGCCGCGGCCCGTCGTACTCGTCGTATCAGGCGCTCAAGGCCATGGGGCTGGACCAGCTGGAAGGCAAGCTGCTGGCCGGCTTGCTGGCGCCCTACGGTGACGAGCCCTCACCCACTCAGGAACAGATCGCCAAAGCGATTGCCGCCAAGCGTATCTCGCAGCTGCGGCACATGGTCGAATCCGAGACCAAGCGGCGTACCGCCGAGCAGATCGGCCGCGATCACGTGCAGACGTACGGCATCCCGCAGCTGGCCGAGAACGTCGAATTCCTCAGGGCGTCAGGCGAACAGCTGCGCCAGATGCGCAATGTCGTTGCGCCCCTGGCCCGTACGTTGGCGACCCGCCTCGCGGCGCGTCGCCGTCGCTCCCACTCCGGCCAGATCGATTTGCGCAAGACACTGCGCAAGTCGATGTCGACTGGCGGCGTGCCCATCGACGTCGTCCTCAAGAAACCGCACCCGGCCCGCCCCGAGCTGGTGGTGCTGTGCGACGTGTCCGGCTCGGTGGCGGGCTTCAGCCACTTCACCCTGATGCTGGTGCATGCCCTGCGTCAGCAGTTCTCGCGCGTGCGGGTCTTCGCCTTCATCGACACCACCGACGAGGTCACCGAGCTGTTCGGGCCGGATGCCGACCTGGCCGTCGCGGTGCAGAAGATCACCCGCGAGGCCGCCGTGTACACGCGGGACGGGCACTCCGACTACGGGCACGCCTTCGTCTCTTTCCTGGACAAGTGGCCCAATGCGCTCTCGCCGCGCACAGCGCTGCTGGTGCTCGGCGACGGCCGCAACAACTACCGCAACCCGCAGGCCGACCTGCTGGCGCACATGGTGAGTGCCAGCCGCCACGCGCACTGGCTCAACCCCGAGCCCAAGCACCTGTGGGGTAGCGGCGACTCGGCCACCGCCAAGTACCAGGACGTCATCACCATGCACGAATGCCGGTCCGCCAAGCAGCTCGCGTCGGTGATCGACAACCTGCTGCCGGTCTAGTCGGCGAGGTCCTGCCACCGAGTTGGCTCCGAACACTGCCGTAAGCTGGCGAATCGTGACTCGACGCAGGCTGGGAGTGATGGGTGGGACGTTTGACCCCATCCACCATGGGCACCTCGTCGCGGCCAGTGAAGTGGCCGACCTGTTCGAGCTCGACGAAGTGGTGTTCGTGCCCACCGGGCAGCCCTGGCAGAAGCGGGACCGGCTCGTCACCGCTGCCGAGGACCGGTACCTGATGACGGTCATCGCGACGGCCGCCAACCCGCGGTTCTCGGTCAGCCGCGTCGACATCGACCGCGGCGGTCCGACGTACACCAAGGACACCCTGCGGGACCTGGCCAGGCAGAACCCTGACACCGACCTGTTCTTCATCACCGGCGCCGACGCGCTGGCCTCGATCCTGTCTTGGCAGAACTGGGAGGAGCTGTTCTCCACCGCCCGGTTCATCGGGGTCAGCCGGCCTGGCTACGAGCTCGACGGCAAGCACATCGAGGACGCGCAGAAAGAACTGCCGCCCGACGCCCTGAGCCTGGTCGAGGTGCCCGCGCTGGCCATCTCGTCGAGCGACTGCCGTCGCCGCGCCCAGGCCAACCGGCCCATCTGGTACCTGGTGCCCGACGGCGTCGTCCAATACGTATCCAAACGTGGGCTCTATCAGGCCACGAACAAGCAGGAGAACTCATGACCGCCACCCCCGAAGCCCTCAGCATGGCGACGGTCGCCGCCCGCGCGGCTTCAGCCAAGCTCGGCGAGAACATCAGCGTCATCGACGTGTCGGAGCAGTTGGTCATCACCGACTACTTCGTCATCGCCTCGGCGTCCAACGACCGCCAGGTCAACGCCATCGTCGACGAGGTCGAGGAGAAGATGCGGTGGGCAGGGCACAAGCCGGCGCGTCGCGAAGGTGCCCGCGAGGGTCGCTGGGTGCTGCTCGACTACGTCGACATCGTGGTGCACATCCAGCACCAGGAAGAGCGCGAGTACTACGCGCTGGACCGGCTGTGGCGGGACTGCCCGGCCATCGAGGTCGACCTGGACGGTGAGCTCCCGGTGAACCCGGACGGTGACGACGCGTCCGGCGAGTCCGCCGAGGGCCGAGAGTGAGGAACCGTCGCCTCCTGCTGCTGCGTCACGGCCAGACGGAGTACAACGCCACCAGCCGGATGCAGGGCCAGCTCGACACCGACCTCAGTGATCTGGGCCGGGCGCAGGCGGTGGCGGCGGCCGAGGTCCTGGCCAAGCGTCAGCCGCTGGTGATCGTCTCCTCCGACCTGCGCCGCGCTCTCGACACCGCGACGACGCTGGGCGACCAGGCCGGCATGTCGGTGTCGGTCGACGAGCGGCTGCGTGAGACGCACCTGGGGGACTGGCAGGGCCTGACCCACCACGAAGTCGATGCCATCGCGCCCGGTGCGCGGCTGGCCTGGCGTGATGACGCCCGCTGGGCGCCGCACAACGGCGAGAGCCGGGTCGACGTGGCGAACCGCAGCCTGCCGGTGGTGACCGAGCAGCTCCGCAACCTGCCCGAGTGGGGTGTCGACGAGGTCGACCGCCCGGTTGTGCTCGTCGCGCACGGCGGTCTGATCGCGGCGCTGACCGCGGCCCTTTTGGACCTGCCGGTGGACAACTGGCCGGTGCTCGGCGGCATGGGCAACGCCAGCTGGGTCCAGCTGTCCGGGCACAGTGCCGGCCTGGCCGACGACGACCCCGTGACGTGGCGTCTGGACGTGTGGAACGCTTCGGCTCAGGTGGCCAATGATGTCCTCTGACACTCGGCCCGTACTGCTCGTCTTCTGTGACTCGTTGTCCTACTACGGACCGACCGGCGGTCTGCCGTCCGACGATCCGCGCATCTGGCCGAATATCGTTGCCTCCCAACTTGGTTGGGACCTGGAACTGATCGGCCGGATCGGCTGGACCTGTCGTGACGTGTGGTGGGCCGCTACCCAGGATCCAAGGTCGTGGGCGGCGTTGCCCAAGGCCGGCGCGGTGATCTTCGCGACCAGCGGTATGGACTCGCTGCCGTCGCCGTTGCCGACGGCGCTGCGGGAACTGATCCGCTACGTGCGCCCGCCGTGGCTGCGCCGCATCGTGCGGGACGGCTATGGCTGGGTGCAGCCCCGGCTGTCGCCGATCGCGCGGCCCGCGCTCCCTGCGCACCTGACCGCCGAATACCTCGAAGAGACCCGCGCGGCAATCGATTTCAACCGTCCCGGTATTCCGTTCGTGGCGACGGTCCCGTCGGTGCACATCGCGGAGACCTACGGCAACTCGCACCGGTGGCGCGACGCCACCGTGTCGGCGATCACCGATTGGGCTGACGCACACCAGGTTCCGATCGTCGACCTGAAAGCCGCCGTCGGTGACGAGGTGATGTCGGGCCGGGCGAATCCGGACGGCATCCATTGGAACTTCGAGGCGCATCGTGCTGTCGCCGAACTCATGCTCAAGGGGCTGGCCGAGGCCGGTGTGGTGTCGCAGCGGACTGACGACTAGCCATGGCCGTGGTGGTGGTCACCGATTCGTCGGCCCGGCTTGATCCAGAAGGGTTGAAGCGCTGGGACATCCGGGTGGTCTCGCTGCACGTGCTGCAGGACGGTGTCGATTACCAGGACGGGGTCGATCCGATCCCACAGGACATCCAGGACCGGTCGCACGTGTCCACCTCGGGCGCGTCGCCTGCGGATCTGATGGACGTCTACCGGCAAGCGCTGGCTGACAGCGGCGGCGACGGCGTGGTGGCGGTGCATCTGTCGGCCGGCCTGTCGAGCACGTTCAGTTCCGCCGCGGCAGTGGGTCGCGAATTGGGTCCTGCTGTGCGCGTGATCAATTCGCGGTCAGCTGCCATGGGCGTCGGGTTCGTCGCACTGGCCGCGGCCCGGGCCGCAGCCTCCGGTGCCGACCTGGATGCCGTTGAGGCGGGGGCGCGTTCGGAATCGGGCC
Organism: Mycolicibacterium llatzerense; assembly: GCF_025331195.1. Classification (NCBI taxonomy): domain Bacteria; kingdom Bacillati; phylum Actinomycetota; class Actinomycetes; order Mycobacteriales; family Mycobacteriaceae; genus Mycobacterium; species Mycolicibacterium llatzerense. The sequence continues at coordinate 306,382 of NZ_LXOV01000014.1, forward strand.
GGCAGCACGGATTCATCGTCGTGCATCGGCTCGACAACCTGCGCCGCAGTGGCCGGATCGGCACGGCGGCGTCCTGGCTGGGCACCGCGTTGTCGCTGAAGCCGTTGCTGCAGTTGGACATCGACGGCCGGCTGGTGCTGGATCAGCGGATTCGGACCGTGGCCAAGGCGCATGCCGCGATGATCGAGCGGGTGGCCACGCTCGTCGGTGACCGGCCTGCGTCGATTGCCGTGCACCACGTCGACAATCACGATGACGCCGCGTCGATCGGCGCCGCGCTGACTTCCCTTCTGCCCCAGGTCGATTCACTCGTGGTGACCGACATGGGGCCGGTGCTGGCAGTACACGTCGGCTCCGGGGCTGTCGGCGTGATCGTCAACGTGCAGGACTAGCGCCCCCGGTCAGTGACCGGGTTCGAAGGCGACCGGCAAGGTGGCCGGACCCGTCACTCCCAGGAAGCTCTTCCACACGGCCGGCCCGTCGAGGTGCAGGCCCGGCATGCGGGTCGACATGACCGTCATCGCCTCGGTGAGTTCGAGGCGGGCGAGGTGAGACCCGAGGCAATAGTGCAGTCCGCTGCCGAACGACAGCACAGTCGCCGGGTTGTCGCGCTCGATGTCGAACCGGTCCGGATCATCGAAGACTCGCGGATCCCGGTTCCCGGCAGCGGAATTGGCGATGATCTGGGTTCCGGCCGGGATGATCAACCCGTCGAGTTCGACGTCGACCAGGGCCTCGCGCGGCAAGCCGATGCCGATCGGTGAGTGCCGCAGTGCCTCCTCGACGCCTTTGTGGACCAGATCGGGACGTTTGGCCAGCGTCGACCACTGCTCGGGGTGTTCGCAGAACACGTGCAGGGCCGAGGCCAGCTGGTTCCGGGTGGTGTCCGTACCGGCAACGAGGATCCCGGCGGCCAGCATCAGCAATTCGTCGTGGGTCAGGTGGTCGCCGTCGTCTTCGGCACGGATCAGGTCGGAGATCAGATCGTCGGTCAGATTGTTGCGCCGGATATCGATCATCTCGTCGACATAGTCGTCGAGGTGTCGCCAGGCGGCCAGGACCATCGGCTCGTCTTCGACGATGTTCCACGCGACGAGCTTCATGAAGTCATCTGCCCAGTTGGAGAACAACTCCCAGTCTGCCCGCGGCGCGCCCAGCAGGGTACAGATGACCGGGATCGGGTACTGCCGAGCGATGTCGGCGACGACGTCGCAGCGACCGGTCGGAGCAACCGCGTCCACCAGCTCGTTGATCACCGAGGCGATCGTGGGTTGTAGTCGGGCGACCGCCCGCGGGGTGAATGCCTTGGACACCAGCCTCCGGAGGCGGTGGTGCTCGTCGCCGTCCATGGTCAACAAGCTGTGGGTGACGCGGTCCCACAACTCTCCGGAGGTGATGCCCTGTGGTTCGAGGCCCATCGCTTTGGGCTCGGCGAACCGTGGGTCCCGCAACGCGGTGTGCACCAGGTCGTACGTCAGGAGCTCGGGCCCGTGTGGACCCATCGCGATTGACGACCGCTGCCGCGCTGCGGCGAGGACTTCGTGCACCTCGTCCCAGCTGGTGGCTTCGGTGTAGTCGAAGGTGGGCAGGTCGGCGTCGAACACGCTGACGGGACCGGACAAGGTGGCGGTCATGCGGGCTCCTCGTGTTGTGCGGCTGCGAGTTTCGCTTCGCCGATGCGGTAGATGCCGGCCAGTGCCGACGGTTCGACGCCGACGTACTCGCAGATGAGGTCCGCCGCCACGCGTGCGTCGCGCAACCGGAGAGCCAGCGAGTACGCCAACGGCAGACGACGTAGCGCCTGCTCGCGGGAAGTTGACGTGGCCATGTGAGTGAGCCTGCGCGTCGCTGAGCCGACCGGACTGAGTAGACGGGTACTCGAATTTCGTGCTTGGTCTACCTCCGCAATAGCGCGGCGAGTTCGTCGCGGTTGGTGGTGCCAGTTTTGGCCATGGCGCGGTAGATATGGCCCTCGACGGTCCGGGTGGACAGGGTGAGACGTTCCGCGATGGCGCGGCTGGGGAGCCCTTGGCCGAGGAGGGTGACGATTTCGCGTTCGCGGTCAGTGAGGGGGAGGGGTTGGGCTGCCTGTCGTAATGCGGGGGTGGTGGCGCCGCATTCTCGGGCGAGGGCTTGTGCACGGGTCGAGCAGGTGAGTGCCGAGCCGCGTTGGTCGTGTCGGCGGTACGCCACAGCGGCGTGGGCGGCGGCGTCGATGGCGGCGATGAGGTCGCCGATACCTTGGAAACTTGTTGACACAGCGGCGAGTTCGTCGGCGTCGCCGGTCTGTAGTGCGGTGGCGAACCGAGCAGCCAACGCAACGCGGGGACCTTCGACAATGCCCGTGAGTTCGAGCAACCGATCGGCACCTGAGCCGTCGCCGAACTGCGCCGCGGTCTGCCACGCCAGCACTTCGTATGCCGGTCGTCCAGCACTGGCCGCGTCCGCCGCGGCGGCGCGGGTCAGTTGGACCGCTTCGGTCAGGGACCCCTCGGCGGCGGCCACCCAGGCCCGGGCCAGCGTCACTTCGGTTGTGAGGAACAACAATCCGGGATGTCGGTCGGCGTCGAGTTCGGTCATGGCCTGCCTGGCGGCCGCGGCATCGCCGGTCAACGCCAGGGCCTGAGCCACGCCCAGGCGGCAGCGGAACAGCCAGCCACCCATTTCGTGGCCGGCGGCCAGCGCCGTGAGCGCCCGCTGCAGACGACTCAGCGCATCGGGGACCTGCCCCCGGGCGAGTTGGGCCTGCCCCACGTGGACGAGGCCGCCATACGGAAACCACGTGTCCTCGAGGTCGCGCCAGGCTTGTTGGGCCACCTCCTCGGCACGATGCAGGTGACCGGCCAGTTTGAGGCCGATCATGTGTCGGTAGCTGAGACCGTTGCGCAGCACTGCGGCATTCTGTGCGGCGGTGGCCGCAGTCTGGCCGCGTGCGGCCGCGGCCTCCAGCTCGGCGACCCGACCCAACATGGCCAGCCCACCGGCCATGGCCCAGGAGGCCATGGCCGCATCGCCGTCGGGCAGCGGTCGGGCCAGCGCCTCGGTAGCTGTCCGCACCGCGGCCTGCGGCCGTCCGAGATCGGCGTGGAACGCGGCACGTTGTGCGGCCAGTATCCGTTTGGCCGGCGGATCGAGAACGGTTGCCTCGGCTTGGTCAAGGATCGCCTCGGCAGCCGTCGGCTGGCGAAGAGTCCAATAGGTGTTGTGCCCGCGCAGAGTGGCGACCTGCGCCACCTCGAGATCGGTCTGCGCCTGTTCCGCGAGCGCGGCCAGCTCCTGTTGTGCCTCCGCGGCGCGGGCCGACCAGACCATGCAGTAGCCATGTTGTATTCGGGCGGCCACGCCGCCGCCGGCCTCCACCGCGGCGCGTGCAAGCTGCCCGGCCAGTGGCGTATCCAGAAGTTGGACAGCTGATTTGGCGGCAGACAGAAACAGTTCCGGATCGGGTTGCAGGTCGGAATCGAGCGCCAAAGTGGCGCGACGCACGAGGACCCGGATGTCGTCACAGTCGGTATCGGCCGCCAATGAGCTTGCGACAAGGCCGCGGACCCGCCGGAGCCGGATCGCCGGCGCGCGCTCGCGCCGTACTTCGCCGTAGAGCGGATGAGCCAGCCGCACCTTTGCCCCGCCGTCCATATCGTCAAGGGCGACGAGGCTGCGTGCCTCGGCCTCCTCGATCGCCACGGGATCGGTGATGCGCGCGAGCAACCGAATGTCCATCGGCTCGCCGACTGCCAGGACGTCGATTACGTCGCCGACCGCCGTGGGTAGCGCACCCATCCGGGACTCGATCATTTCCACCAGCGCCGGCGCGACGGACATCCCCCCGGTCCAGCGCCAGCACCCGTGCTCGGACGCCAGACGCCCTGCCGAAACTTCCTGCTCCACCATGTGGTGCAGGTAGAGGGCGTTGCCGCGCGTCAGACTCCACAACCGGTGTCCTGTGCCTGGATCGATGATCCCGCCGAGGGTGACGCCCAGGAGATTGACGGTCTCTTCGGCGGACAACGGCTGCAGGTCGATACGTTCAAGGTCTCCGACACTCCAAATCTCTTGAACGCCAGGGGGAATCGTCTCCCCGTCGCGGAGGGTCAGGATGACCTTGGCGACCCGCCGCCGGACGATCTGATGCAGGACGAAGGCCGAGAGATCATCGAGGAGGTGGACGTCGTCGACTCCCACGATGACCCCTGCACCATGCGGACTGCCGGTCAGGGCATCGACCACGAGCCGAACCAGTTGAGGGCCGTTCATGTCGGCCGTCACCCATGCGGCGAGTGCGCCGAGTGGCAGTGCGCGGGCCGATGAGGTGGCCACCGCCCACTGCGTGATGGAGCCCTTCCCGGCCGCGTGCGCGAGGGCCTCTTGCGCCACCCGGCTCTTGCCGACGCCGGCTGCGCCGCGGAGTACGACACCGGACGAGTCGGGGTCGGACATCGCGGCGTCGATGGCCGCAAGTTCTTCCTCGCGGCCGGTAAGTGGCCACGTCAGGCGCACATAGACAGCGTATGCGGGAACAGTGCGACGGTTCTAGACTCAGCTTGACCATGTGCCTCGGGGAGGTGACGTGCCCGAGTATCCGGTGGTGGTAATTGGGGCGGGTCCGGTCGGCGTCGCGATGGCGCTGAGCCTGCGTGTGCGCGGAATCAGCGCTCTGGTGATCGAGCGCGGTGACGGTGTCGGCGCGGCATGGCGCGCTCGCTACGACGGTCTTCATCTCAACACCGAAAAGCACTCATCGCACCTGCCTGGGATCCGATACCCAAGGCACACTTCGATGTTCCCGTCACGCGACGAAGTCATCCGACACCTCGAAACGGGTGCCGAGGCTCTGGATATCCGGTTCAACACCGTCGCCGAGCGGATCGACCGCCGGCCGGTGGGCTGGCGGCTGACGACTTCGACCGGTGCCGTCGACACCCGGAATGTCATCGTCGCGACCGGCCATGAGCACACCCCTCACCTGCCGGAATGGGATGGTGCGCAACGCTTCACCGGCCAGGTGTTGCACTCGTCGGAGTACCGCAACGCCGCCCCCTTCGTCGGCGAGCGGGTGCTGGTGGTCGGTTGCGGATCGTCGGGAATGGAGATCGCCAACGAATTGGTGACCGGCGGGGCAGCGGAAGTCTGGATGGCCACTCGAACGCCGCCGAACATCCTGCTGCGCACCGGCCCGGCAGGGCTGCCGGGGAACGCCATTGCGACGCCGCTGTACCACCTTCCGACGCGCCTCGCAGACAAGATCGCCCGCATCGCACGGCTCAGAGCGATCGGGGACCTGACGTCGTTCGGTCTCCCGATACCGGATGAGGGCCCGTTCTCCCGATCCGCGCGGCTCGGCGTCGCACCGTCAATCGTCGACAAGGAGGTAGTCGACGCAATCAAGGCCGGACGCATCGAGGTCGTCTCGGCGCCCGCGTCATTCGATGGCGACGCGGTCCGGCTGATGGACGACACCCAGGTGCACCCCGACGCGGTGATCTGTGCGACCGGCTATCGGCGCGGTTTGGACGGGCTCGTCGGGCACCTGGGCGTCCTCGACGAGCGTGGAGCGCCCTTGGCGCGTAGCGGCAAAGCGGTCCTCGAAGGTCTTCGGTTCCTGGGGTATCAGCCGAGGCCATCGCAATTCGGCTACGCCTGTCGACGCTCCCGGAGTATCGCGCGCGACATCGCTGCCGGCCTTCGCTGAGAGTCACTGCCGCAGCAGCAAGGCGAGTTCGTCGCGGACGGTGAGTCGCTCGGCGATGGCGCGGCTGGCGCGGTCTTGATCGGGGAACTGACCATGCCTTGGCAAGCCGCCACCCACGCATGCGCCAACTCATATTCGTAGTCGTACAGCCTCCAGCTGGGGTGGCGCTTCCGCTCAAGAGCGGTTTGGGCAACGACAGCTTCTTCGGCGGGACCTCGCATCGCAACGGCCGCCGTCCAGGGCAGTTGGCAGATCGGGTCGCGCAGGCCCAACTACACAGGTAGGGGACCGCCACGCGGGCTCGGTTTCGAGTACCTGTCTACTCGCGCTCAGGAGTCGCCGTCACCGCACTCTGAAATCAAGAGCGGCACCCCTCGCCGCTGACCCGATTGAAAGGTGACGACGATGAGCCACACCATGCACCTCGGCTGGACCCACGCCCTGCCGATTCACGCACCCACCGCGCCTCGGTGGTTCACGACGGTGGAACGGGCGGTCGCGCAGGCGCGCACCTGGCTCGCCGCCGAGCACACTGCGAGCCCGGTGTTCGAAACCCACGTCGGCTACATCGAGGACGCGCTGATGGCACGCGAAATGTACCGGCTGTGAATGCTTTTGAACTAGCCGGCGAACCGGCCGGTGACCGGCGGCAGATCTTTGAGCGTAAGGATGCCCGGCGCGGCGGCCACCACTGCCGGCACTGCGTTGGTCGCCGGCAGCGCGGTGTAGATCATGCCCAGGCCGTTGAGGCTCACCTCGCTCCAGTCCTTCGACGGCAGGCAGTACACCACGGTGCGCATGTTGGGCACACCGAACACCTGGATCACGTGACCATGTGCCACCGGCTTCGGCGGCGTGACGTGGTTGCCCATGATCCAGTTGAAGCCGACGCTGACGACATTCTTGTCGCCGACCCAGCCGCGGTGATACCCGTAGACACTGGCGACGGTGCCCTTCGGGATCTGCATGAAACCTAGGTCGGAGTCCTCGTCGGCCGCGGTGAATGTGACGTCGAAGTCGATCCGGTCCAGCTTGGCGCCGATGGCGTCGGCCATCATCGCGGCTGATTCGGCGAACACCTCGCTCTCCAGGCGCACGCTCTCGGCCAGGCCCGGCGTCTCCGGGTCCTTGCCGAAGCCCATCGCGGCCATGGTGCCCGCCGATTCGTAGACGCCGCAGTCGACCGACTCGGTGATGCGGATTTCGTCGACGCTCTCGCACGCGCTGGACAGCACCATGCCCATCATGTTCGTCAGGCCAGGGTGCGCGCCGCTGCCGAAGATCGTGGAATTGCCTGTCTCGCAGGCTTTCTGGATGCGCGCCAGGTCCTCGGGGGACTGCTTGCCGCCGGTGATCCAGGCCGCGGTGGAACAGACGTTGATGCCGGACTCGAGCAGCCGGACCAGCTCGTCGACGCTGGGCCAGATCGGGTTGTAGCAGCAGGCGTCGGGCTTGAGGGCGACGAGCTCCTCGATGTCGTTGGTGGCCTTGATGCCGGTGGGTGTGGGCCAGCCGGCCAGCTCGGCGGCGTCGACGCCGACCTTCTCGGCGCCGTATGCGTAGACGCCGACCAGCTCCATGTCGTCACGGGCGATGATGGCGTGCAGGGACCGCCTGCCGATGTTGCCGGTGGTCCACTGGATGACACGGAGTGGTCGGGCTTCATTCGGTGTGCCGGTCATGGAGGCCTCCTCGTTGGGGCTGTGCGCTTTCGCTAGACACTATGCCGCAGGTGTCTACAGGCCTTCGCGGGTCCCGGTGGTCGGATGATCATCATCTGTCGAGATGCCAGGAAGATTGATAAACGGCCTTTGCTCGCCAATCCAGGAAGCGATCCAACAAAGTTAGCTGTCAGTCGGCGGCTTTGGGGTGTGGCTGTGCGGAATCAATCGGCCGGGGCGATCGCGCGGCAGGCCCGTGGATTGACGGGCAGTACCGCCGGGCATTGCGCGGCCGGTGGCTGATTCGGAACGGTCGCAAGGCCATTCAACATCTACAACATCGACGAGGTGCCAACTGGCATCGGCGTCACCATCGGGCTGCTACTGAAGATGGCGAACGATGCGAGCAGTCTCGGCATGGTGTCCGCGCAGAATTTGCTGAGATTGAACCATCGGTGAGCTGTACCTCGTGTACATAGCGGTCGACCAACTCAACACATCGGACGTACTCAAACTCAAGGAGTAGTCATGAAGAGTTCGTTTGCCAAAATCGCTGGTGTGGCCGGCATGGCGGCGCTCGTCGCCGGCGCAGGTCTCGGGTTTGGGGCTGGCGTAGCCCAAGCCAAACCGAAACCCATGGTTCCCGGGCCACACCACACCACTGCGGTCACCACGCACTTCTTCAGAACCTTCCAGACCAACGTCGATCGGTTCATCGATTCGACGTATCCCAACGGCGAGAACAGCGTGCTGGATCCCTTCTCCGACCTGCTCACCCCACTGGCGAGGTAGTTGGAGCGCTGCGCTGGTCCCAACGGGCCACGGCCATGTGCGATTCATGGTCGCGGCTCGTCGGACCGTCCATCTGCGGTTCTGCGTTGCGTATCAACATCATCGGTCGCTGTTCCTCGTGCTTCAACGGTCCGTTGTTTGCATCTCGACATCATCCACAGAACGCGATTGATCCACAGGCGGGGTGTTTTGGCGGGTTTTCTGGGCGTCCCGGTCGGAGCTGGTGCCTAGCGTCGCGAACATGGTCACGCAGACACCGATCGACCGGACCCAGCGGCGACTGACCGCACAGCCGGGAGACACGACGGACCCCGACGTCGCATCCGACCCGAACGACGACACCTCGCTGTCGCGCTGGCTGCCCGACGCGGTACCCGGCAGTCCCGGCTGGCTCGCATCGGTGCGGGCCGATCCCGGGCGTGCGGGGGTGATCGCGCTCGCGGTGGTCGGCGTGGTCGCGGTCCTGGTGACGGTGATCGCCGTGCTCGGTGATGACAAGCCACCGGTGACCGCGGCGAAACTGCCTCCGGTGCAGATGGTTTCGTCCTCCGCGCCGGGGCCGCCCGCGCCACCGGGGAAGGCCGAGGACGTCGTGGTCAGCGTGGCGGGCCTGGTGCACAAGCCGGGTTTGGTGACGCTCCCGGCAGGTGCTCGCATCGCCGACGCGGTGACGGCCGCCGGGGGAGCGCTGGCCGGCGCCGACCTGGTCGGCTTGAACATGGCCCGCAAGGTGGCCGACGGCGAGCAGATTCTGGTCGGCATCACCGCGCCGGTGGGTGCGCCGGCGGTGATGCGCAGTTCGGCCGGCGCGACGTCCACCGCGCCGGAGAAAGGGCCGCCCGATGGGGGCAAGGATCCCAAAGGGCCGGTCGATCTGAACACCGCGACAGAGGAGCAACTCGACGGCCTGCCGGGTATCGGCCCCGTCATGGCGAAAGCGATCGTGGCCTGGCGTACCGCCAACGGCCGATTCGCGAGCGTCGACCAGCTGGGTGAGGTCGACGGCATCGGCCCGAGTCGGCTGGAGAAACTGCGTGAGCTGGTCAAGGTGTGACGGGAGCCCCGGTGCCGGACGTCCCCGGCATCGACCTGCGATTGGTGCCGGCCGCACTGACGTGCTGGACGGTGACCGCGGTCGGCGTGTGGTGGGGGCCGTGGGCAGCCCTGGCAGCGGTCGTCGTCGCGGTGGCGGCCGTCGTGGGCGTCGGTCTGTGGGTGGGTTCGGTGCGCTGGCCCGCGGTGCTCGCAGTGGCGGCGGTGGGTGCGGCGTTCGCGATCGTCGCGACGGTGCGCGTGCACGCGGTCGACACCCATCCTCTGGCGTCACGGTTCGGCACGACGGTGACGGTGACCGTCACGCCGGCCGAGTCCCCGAAGGCCATCCAGGGTGGTCGGCTGATGTTCACGGCGTCGTTGCAGCGGCTGCAGGACACCGAATCATCCGGGCGGGTCATGGTTTTCGCTCCGGCCATCGGCTATTCGGAGGTCGGCGTGGGTCGACCGATGGCGTTCCGGGCCAGGGTCATCCGGCCGAAGCGGCGGGACCTGTCGGTGGCAGTGCTGGCCGCGGTGGGCGCGCCCCGATTCGGGACGGCGTCGACCGGGCAGCGCGCGGCGGCACACCTGCGGGCTGAATTCGGCGAGGCCGCACGGCTGTCGCTGCCGCCGGATCAGGCGGCGATGCTCCCGGGACTCGTGCTGGGCGACGTGTCGGCGGTCGAGTCGGACACCACCGCCGCGTTCCGGCGCGCTGGGCTGACGCACTTGACCGCAGTATCGGGCGCGAACGTGACCATCGTGTGCGGAGCGGTGCTGCTGAGCGCGGCACTGGTCGGACCTCGGATCGCTGTCGGGTTGGCAGCGGTGACGCTGTTCGCGTTCGTCGTCATCGTGCAACCGTCGCCGAGCGTATTGCGCGCCGCCGCAATGGGTTCGGTGATGTTGATGGGGATGCTGGTGCATCGGCGGCGGCAGGCCATCCCGGCGTTGTCGGCCAGTGTGCTGGTACTGATGGTCATTTCGCCGGCGCTCGCGGTGGACGCCGGATTCGCGCTGTCGGTGGTGGCGACGGCGGGACTCGTCGTCATCGCGCCGGGGTGGTCGCGCCGCCTGGTGGGTCGCGGCTGGCCGAAGTTGATCGCTGACGCCGTCTGCGTGGCCGTCGCCGCGCAACTCGTCACGGCGCCGTTGGTTGCGGCGATATCGGGCAGCCTGAGTCTGGTCGCGGTGGTCGCCAATCTGCTTGTCGCTCCGATCATTCCGCCTATCACCGTCCTCGGCACCGCGGCTGCGGCTATGGCGTGGTGCTGGCCCGCCGCGGCGCAACTGCTGATCAGGTTCACCGGGCCGGAACTGTGGTGGCTGCTGCATGTCGCGCGGTGGAGTGCCGCGGTCCCCGGGGCGGCGGTCAGCGTTCCGTCAGGTTGGGGCGGTGCGTTGTTGCTCGGCGCGACAACAATGGCTGTGGCGCTGCTAGTTGCCGCATGGCGCCGGCGACGAGGAAATGCGATACGCCCATGAACCCCCGCGGCGCGATGCAGAATTATTGACGTGAATGACGATCCGGCCGGGTCCGTGGCAGCGGCGGTTGCGGCGCTCGAGGCGGCCGGCGTGGGGACCCTGATCGGCACGGTGGTCAACGCTGCAGGCCTGACGCAGGTCAAAGTGGTTCCGCTGAGCCGGGTGGCGGGGTTCGCCGAACACGGGCTCGGCACCAGCCCGACGTGGCATGTGTTCGCGATCGATCAGACCGGCATCGTGTTCGGCGACCAGACTGGTGTGGTCGGGGATCGGCGGGTACGCGTCGACCTGGCGGGACTTCGCGTGCTCGGTGACGGACTCGCCTGGGCGCCCGGTGCGTTCTTCACGCAGGACGGCAACCCCGACCCGCACTGCGGTCGCGGTGTGCTGCAACGGGTTACGCAAAGATTGGCCGGCGCCGGGTTGACGGCCACCGTGGGGCATGAGGTCGAGTTCGTGCTCGTCGGCCCCGATGGCGCTCAGCTGCCGTCCGCAATGTGGGCGCAGTACGGGCTGGCCGGCGTGCTCGAGTTCGAGGGCTTCGTTCGGGACGTGCTGGATGCGTCTGCCGCCGCGGGTGTATCGATCGAACAGTTCCATCCCGAATACGGGGCCAACCAGTTCGAGTTCTCGCTGACGCCTCGTGATCCGGTGGCTGCCGCCGACCAGTTGGTGCTCGCTCGGATCATCATCAGCCGCGTGGCCCGTCGCCACGGGCTGCGTGTCAGCCTGTCGCCGGTGCCTTTCGCCGGCAGCGTGGGTTCTGGTGCGCATCAACATTTTTCGCTGTGCCGCGACGGGGTGCCGGTGTTCTCGGGCGGTTCGGGCGCACGCGGTATGACGGCGGTCGGCGAGTCGGCGGTCGCAGGACTGCTGGCCGGTCTGCCCGGCGCGCAGGGTGTCTTGTGCGGCTCGATCGTGTCGGGGCTGCGCATCCAGCCGGGGAGCTGGTCGGGTGCCACCGTCTGCTGGGGCACCGAGAACCGCGAGGCCGCCGTCCGGTTCGTCAGCGCCGCGTCGGGAAATCCGTACGGCGCCAACGCCGAGGTGAAGATCGTCGACCCGTCGGCCAATCCGTACCTCGCCTCGGCGACCATCCTCGGGCTGGCGCTCGACGGCATCAGCCGGAAACTGCCGCTGCCACCCGAAGTCACCGTCGATCCGGCGTCCCTGACGGCAGCACAACGCGAGCAGGCCGGCGTGGTGACGCTGCCGGCGAAGCAGGCCGAGGTGCTCGACGCGCTGCGCGCCAGCGCCGTGGTCCGCGACATCCTCGGGGACGCGGCGGTCGACGCCGTGCTGGGCGTGCGTGGCTATGAGCAGCAGAACTACGGCGACCTGTCCGACACCGAACTGGCCGAGAAGTTCCGGCTGGCCTGGAGCGTGTGAGTGCGTGTCCGCTCGCCATGAAACGATCAACGGGTGAGTGGATCGACCGAGGCGTTGCATCTGGTGTTGGGCGACGAGGAACTGCTGGTCGAGCGGGCCGTGGCCGAGGTGTTGCGGGCTGCACGCAAGCTGGCCGGCAACGACAACGTGCCGGTGGACCGACTCCGGGCCGGTGATGTGTCCACCAGTGAGCTCGCCGAACTGCTGAGCCCGTCGCTGTTCGCCGAGGAACGCGTGGTGGTCCTGGAGTCCGCCGCCGAAGCGGGCAAGGACGCCGTCGCTCTCATCGCCGATGCCGCGGCCGACCTGCCCGGCGGCACCATGCTCGTCGTCGTGCATTCCGGTGGCGGCCGCGCCAAGGCGCTGGCTGATCAGCTGAAAAAGCTTGGTGCCGAGGTGCATCTGTGCGCGAAGATCGCCAAGCCCGCCGAGCGCGCCGACTTCGTGCGCAAGGAATTCCGGTCGTTGAAGGTGAAGGTCAGCGACGACGCGATCACCGCCGTGCTCGACTCGGTCGGCTCGGACATCCGCGAACTCGCCGCTGCCTGCTCGCAGCTGGTCGCGGACACAGGAGGTCAGATCGATGCCGCGGCAGTGCGTCGCTACCACTCCGGCAAGGCGGAGGTGAACGGCTTCGACATTGCCGACAAGGCCGTCTCGGGTGACGTGAGCGGCGTCGCCGAAGCGCTGCGCTGGGCGATGGCCGGCGGGGTACCGCATGTGGTGCTGGCCGATGCGCTGGCCGAGGCGGTGCATTCGATCGCGCGGGTCGGTGGACAGTCGGGAGATCCCTACCGGTTGGCGGGGGAGCTGGGCATGCCGCCGTGGCGGGTGCAGAAAGCACAGAAGCAGGCCCGGCGCTGGTCCCGGGACACCGTGGCCGAGGCGCTGCGGGTGGTCGCGGCGTTGAACGCCGACGTCAAAGGCGCCGCGGCGAGTGCCGACTACGCGCTGGAATCGGCGGTGCGTCGCGTCGCCGAGCTGGCCGACAGCTGAGGCGAACACAACAAAACCGCGGCCCGATCATCGGGCCGCGGTTTCGCGAAAACTACGAGGCTGAGCTCAGAGCTTGTTGAAGGCCAGGGTCAGCGCCGACTTCTTGTTGGCGGCCTGGTTCTTGTGGATGACACCCTTGGTGGCGGCCTTGTCCAGCTTGCGGTTGGTGGCGGCGAGCAGCTCGCCGGCCTTGTCCTTCTCGCCCGCGTCGACGGCCTCACGGAAGCCGCGGATGGCGGTACGCAGCGCGGACTTCACCGACTGGTTACGCAGACGGGCAATCTCGTTGGTGCGGATGCGCTTTTCCTGCGACTTGATGTTGGCCACGCGTGTCGTTCCTTCTAAATCTCATTTTGGGCATGTTCTCCGGAGGAGCATGCTCGGTCTTAAGTCTGCGCTCTTCGCCCGTCAACGGGCAGCGACTGTTCAGGTTACCAGCGTCCACGCGAAAACCCCAAAGCGCGGAGTGCGCGCACTGGCTGGCGACGACCCTGAGCATATCGGTGAATATCTACTTGCCCTGCCGAAACCGCCAGGTTGATGCAGCATGTCTGGCATGAGCCCACGGACATCGCGCAGTGGACCCGTACGGTCGCGGCCAACCACCCCAGGGAATCGCTACGACGGCGTCTTCAACGGCTACGACGACGTCGACAGTTATGCCGAGGCGTACGACGAGATGTTCGACGCCCAGGGCGTCGTGCGCGGCCTCTACAAAGGCGTCTTCGCCGAGCTGGCGCCGTCGGACACGTCCGAATTGGCGGCCCGGTCCGAAGCACTCGGCCGCGCGTTCACCGATCAGGGCATCACGTTCTCGCTGTCCGGTCAGGAACGGCCGTTCCCGCTGGACCTGGTGCCCCGAGTCATCGCGGCCGCCGAGTGGGCAAAGCTGGAAAAAGGCATCAAGCAGCGGGTCAAGGCGCTGGAGATGTACCTCGACGACGTCTACGGCGATCAGGAGATCCTGCGTGACGGGGTGATCCCGCGCCGGTTGGTGACCTCGTGCGAGCACTTCCACCGCGAGGCGGTCGGCATCGCCCCGCCCAACGGCGTCCGCATCCACGTCGCGGGCATCGACCTGGTTCGCGACGACAAGGGCGACTTCCGGGTGCTCGAGGACAACCTGCGCTCGCCGTCGGGGGTGTCCTACGTGATGGAGAACCGGCGCACCATGGCCCGCGTCTTCCCCAACCTGTTCGCCACGCACCGGGTCCGGGCCGTCGGCGACTACTCGTCGCACCTGCTGCGGGCGCTGCGCAACGCGGCGGCGTCCAACGAAGCGGACCCGACCGTGGTGGTTCTCACTCCGGGCGTCTACAACTCCGCCTACTTCGAGCACTCGCTGCTGGCCCGGCAGATGGGCGTCGAGCTCGTCGAGGGCCGCGACCTGTTCTGTCGCGACAACGTCGTCTACATGAGGACCACCGAAGGCGAGCGCCAGGTGGACGTCATCTACCGGCGGATCGACGACATATATCTGGACCCCATGCAGTTCCGGCCCGACACCGTGCTCGGCGTCGCAGGCCTGCTCAATGCGGCGCGGGCGGGCAACGTCGTCATCTCCAGCGCGGTGGGCAACGGCGTCGGCGACGACAAGCTGGTCTACACGTACGTGCCGACCATCATCGAGTACTACCTCGGCGAGAAGCCGCTGCTGGCGAACGTCGACACGTACCGCTGCTGGCTCGAGGAGGAGTGCGAGGAAGTGCTCGACCGGATCCGCGAGCTGGTGATCAAACCGGTCGAGGGTTCCGGGGGCTACGGCATCGTCTTCGGGCCGGACGCCTCGGAGAAGGAGATCGCCACGATCTCGAAAAAGGTCCGCGCCGACCCGCGCGGCTGGATCGCCCAACCGGTGGTGCAGCTGTCGACGGTGCCGACGCGGATCGGCGACAAGCTGGCTCCGCGGCACGTCGATCTACGGCCGTTCGCGGTCAACGACGGTGACGACGTCTGGGTGCTGCCCGGCGGGCTGACCCGCGTCGCGCTGCCGGAGGGCTCGCTGGTGGTCAACTCCAGTCAGGGTGGCGGCTCGAAGGACACCTGGGTGCTGGCGTCGCGGGCGTCGACCGCCACGCACGAGCTCGGCGCCGCCGAAGTCGTCCGCTCTCTACCGTCGGCCGGCCAGGCCGCTGACGAGGGACCGCCGCAGCAGGCCGTCCAAACTGCCCAGCAACAGCAGCAGCAACAGCAACAGGCGGTGATGTACTGATGTTGGCGCGCAACGCGGAATCGCTGTACTGGATCGGCCGCTACGTCGAGCGGGCCGACGACACCGCCCGCATCCTGGACGTCACCGTGCACCAGTTGTTGGAGGACTCGAGCGTCGACCCGGACCTGGCATCGCGAACGTTGTTGCGGGTCCTCGGGATCGAGCCGCCGGCGGCCCCGCTGGACATGTGGTCGTTGACCGACCTGGTCGCGTTCGGCCGCGGTGACGGGCAGAATTCGATCGTCGAGTCGATCTCGGCGGCCCGCGAAAATGCCCGCGGTGCACGCGAAGTCACGTCCACCGAGATGTGGGAGTGCCTCAACACCACGTACAACGCCCTCGCCGAGCGTGAACGGGCGGCCAGAAGGCTTGGGCCGCATGAGTTCTTGAGCTTCGTGGAAGGCAGGGCGGCGATGTTCGCCGGTCTGGCCGACTCGACGCTGTCGCGCGACGACGGCTACCGCTTCATGATGCTGGGCCGGGCGATCGAGCGCGTCGACATGACGGTGCGTCTGCTGCTGGCCCGCGTCGGTGACAGTGCGTCGTCGCCGGCATGGGTGACGGTGCTGCGCTCGGCGGGCGCGCACGACACCTACCTGCGGACCTACCGCGGTGTGCTCGACGCCGGCCGCGTCGTCGAATTCATGTTGCTGGACCGGCTTTTCCCGCGGTCGGTGTTCTATTCGCTGCGGCTCGCCGAGCGGCATCTGGACGAACTGCACAACAGGCCGCACGACCGCATTGGTGCCACCGGTGAGGCGCAACGCCTCCTGGGCCGGGCGCGCAGCGAGCTGGAGTTCCTGCAGCCGGGCCTGCTGTTGGACTCCCTGGAGGATCGTCTGGCGGGTCTGCAGCGCAGCTGCCGGGAAATCGGAGAAGCATTGGCGCTGGAGTACTTTCACGCGGCGCCGTGGGTCGCATGGACGGACGCGGGCCACCCGGTGTCGGTTATCGAAGAAGGTGAAATCTGATATGTGGCGGCTCAGAGTTGTCCATGCCACCGGGTATGCCTACAAGTCGCCGGTGACGGCGTCGTTCAACGAGGCCCGGTTGACGCCGCGGTCGGACTCGCGGCAGAACGTCGTCCTCAACCGGGTGGAGACCGCTCCGGCCACCCGCTCCTACCGGTACATCGACTACTGGGGCACCGCGGTGACGGCCTTCGATCTGCACGCGCCGCACACCGAGCTGGAGGTGACGTCGTCGTCGGTCGTCGAGACCGACAAAGGCGAGATGCCCGCGGAACTGGTCACCTGGGACGACCTGGCGGGTGCCGGGGTCCGCGACCGGTTCGACGAACTCCTCGTCCCGACCGCGTACACGCCCATCAGCAAGCGACTGCAGCGCGTCGGCCAGCGGATCATGAAGTACTACGACCCGCAGGAAGCGGTGATCGCCGCGGCGAACTGGGTCAACACCGAACTGGACTACGTCCCGGGTACCACCGGTGTGCACTCGTCAGGACTGGATGCGCTGCGCGAAGGCAAGGGCGTCTGTCAGGACTTCGCGCACCTCACACTGATCTTGTTGCGCAGCATGGGGATTCCGGGCCGGTATGTCTCCGGTTACCTGCACCCGCAGCGCCGGGCGGAGGTCGGCGACACCATCGAAGGGCAGAGCCACGCCTGGGTGCAGGCCTGGACCGGCGGCTGGTGGGACTACGACCCGACCAACGACGTCGAGATCAACGAGCAGTACGTGACCGTCGCTGTCGGACGGGACTATTCGGACGTCACGCCGCTGAAGGGCATCTACTCGGGCGAGGGATCCACCGATCTGGATGTCGTCGTGGAAATCACCCGGCTCGCTTGACTTTCCCGTCGTACCGCCCGGCGCCGACTACCATGGTGTGAGGGAGATCACGATCGGAGGCGGGCGATGCGGATCGCGGACGTGCTGAGTAACAAGGGTGCCGCGGTAGCGACCATCGCCCCGGAGACCACGGTGTCCCAATTGTTGGCCAGCCTCTCGGCGCTGAACATCGGTGCCATGGTGGTGGTCGGGCCGGACGGCTTGGCCGGCATCGTGTCCGAACGCGACGTGGTGCGTGAGCTGCACAAGCGCGGCGGTGGCCTACTGGGCCAGCCGGTTTCGGAGATCATGACGACCGTCCTGGCGACCTGTACGCCGCGCGACACCGTCGACCACCTCGTGGTGTTGATGACCCAGAACCGGGTGCGGCACGTGCCCGTCCTCGACGACGGCCGGCTGGCCGGCATCGTCAGCATCGGCGACGTCGTCAAGACCCGCATGGAAGAGCTCGAGACCGAGCAGCAGCGCCTGCAGGACTACATCACCCAAGGCGGCTAGCTTTTCCCGCGAGCGGTCGTGTCTGTACGGCGACACGCCGTGTTCGGCGCGCAGTTCGGGCAAGCTGGCGGCATGCGTGAAATTCAGACCCGGGCGGCCACTCGTTCCGACATCGGTGGCATATCGCACACCCTGGCCCGCGCATTCGCCGACGACCCCGTCATGAAATGGATGCTTCCCGACGACGGACTGCGTCGGCGCCGATTGCCGCGTTTGTTCGCGGCGCTCACCAAATACCAGCATCTCGATCACGGTGGCGTCGAGATCGCCTCGTCGGTGGACGGCATCGGTGCGGCGGCACTGTGGGATCCGCCGGGCAAGTGGCAGCAGTCGCGCAGTGCCGAGCTGCGGGCCGTGCCCATGATGCTGCTGACGTTCGGCACCGCGGTGTTGCGCGGACAGGCGGCCGCGGAGTTGATGAAGAAGCATCACCCGGAGGAGCCGCATTGGTACCTCGCGGTGATCGGTAGCGACCCGACGGTCCGCGGCGGTGGATATGGGCAGGCCCTGATGCGATCCCGGCTGGACCGCATTGACGCCGAACACGCGCCCGCGTATCTGGAGTCGAGCAATCCGGTGAACGTGCCGTACTACGAGCGGTTCGGGTTCGAGGTCACCGGCGAGATGAAGTTGCCCAACGGCGGACCGAGCCTGATTCCGATGTGGCGGCAGCCCCGGTAGGAGGCTCAGCTCCAGGAGTAGCCGGCCCGCAGGCGGGCGGCGATGAGCTCGAACTTCTCGCGTTCGAGGATCGCGCCCTCGCGGCGGATGCCTTCCTCGGGCACGTCGAGCACGCGATCGAGGCGCACCCAGCTGGCGCGTCCCTCGTAGTCCCAGCTGCCCGACCCGATGCCCACCCAGTCGGGGTCGCTCTGGTGGTGGTCCTGGCTGGACAGCATCAGCCCCAGCAGGGTGGTGCGGTCGCGGCCCACGACCAGCACGGGACGGTCCTTGCCGCGGGTCGGGTCGTCTTCGTAGACGACCCAGGTCCAGACGATCTCGCCCGGGTCGGCCTGGCCGTCCAGATCGGGTGCATAGACGACGCGACGGGCGCGGTGGGCTGTCGGGACCATGTTCTCGGTGACGGGGCGCCCCGCGGTAATGGCCGCCTGCGACTCCGTCGGCACAGCGCCGAGCGCCGTCAGACCCACCTCGATACCGAACCGGATGCCCTGCTGGATGGTCCGTGACAGCCCGTCAGGCTGCTGCAAGGTACGGATGAGTCGCGGCGCCTCGTTGAACACCAGTTGTTCCGCCAGACGCTGGAACGTCCTCCACTGCGACGCCATGTGTTCGAGCATAGGGGAGTTTCCGGGCCGCGATTTAGTCGCCGGGGTCCTCGCTCGATACCCTGGTAGCTGCGCGTCGCGGCAGATGACGGTGCGCAGACCGACGTTTATCAGGAGATTCCCATCAGCAGTTTCGCCGACAAGACGTTCACTGCGCCGGCGCAGATTCGGAACTTCTGCATCATCGCCCACATCGACCACGGCAAGTCGACGCTGGCCGACCGGATGCTGGGGATCACCGGTGTCGTCGCCGACCGCGATATGCGGGCCCAGTACCTGGACCGGATGGACATCGAGCGCGAGCGCGGTATCACCATCAAGGCCCAGAACGTGCGGCTGCCGTGGCAGGTGAACGGTGAAGATTTCGTGCTGCACCTCATCGACACCCCAGGCCACGTCGACTTCACCTACGAGGTGTCCCGCGCGCTGGAGGCCTGCGAGGGTGCGGTGCTGCTGGTGGACGCCGCACAGGGCATCGAGGCGCAGACGCTGGCCAACCTGTACCTGGCACTGGACCGCGACCTGACCATCATCCCGGTGCTCAACAAGATCGATCTGCCGGCCGCCGACCCGGACCGCTATGCCGGCGAGATCGCGCACATCATCGGCTGCGAGCCGTCCGACGTGCTGCGGGTCTCCGGCAAGACGGGCGAGGGGGTGCGCGAACTTCTCGACGAGGTGGTGCGGCTGATCCCGGCGCCCGTCGGCGACGCCGACGCACCCGCGCGGGCGATGATCTTCGACTCGGTCTACGACATCTACCGCGGTGTGGTCACCTACGTGCGCGTGGTGGACGGTAAGCTCAACCCGCGCGAGAAGATCAAGATGATGTCCACGGGCGCGACCCACGAGCTGCTCGAGGTCGGCATCGTCTCGCCGGAGCCGAAGGCCTCCGACGGGCTGGGCGTCGGTGAGGTCGGCTACCTGATCACCGGCGTGAAGGACGTCCGCCAGTCCAAGGTCGGTGACACCGTCACCTCGGCCAGGCATGGCGCGACCGAGGCCCTGACCGGCTACCGCGAACCGCGGCCGATGGTCTATTCGGGCCTGTACCCCGTCGATGGCTCGGACTATCCCGTGCTGCGCGAGGCCCTGGACAAGCTGCAGCTCAACGACGCCGCGCTGACCTACGAGCCGGAAACCTCCGTGGCGCTCGGCTTCGGTTTCCGCTGCGGCTTCCTGGGCCTGCTGCACATGGAGATCACCCGCGAGCGCCTGGAACGGGAGTTCAACCTCGATCTCATCTCCACGGCGCCCAACGTGGTGTACCGCGTGGTCAAAGACGACAACAGTGAGCTGATCGTGACGAACCCGTCCATCTGGCCAGAAGGCAAGGTGCGCAGCGTCTTTGAGCCCGTCGTGAAGACGACGGTGATCGCGCCCAGCGAGTTCATCGGCACCATCATGGAGCTGTGCCAGCAGCGTCGCGGCGAGCTGGGCGGCATGGACTACCTGTCCCCGGAGCGCGTCGAGCTGCGCTACACGATGCCGCTCGGTGAGATCATCTTCGACTTCTTCGACTCGCTGAAGTCGCGCACGCGCGGCTATGCCAGCCTCGATTACGAAGAGGCCGGCGAGCAGGAAGCCGACCTGGTGAAGGTCGACATCCTGCTGCAGGGCGAGGCCGTCGACGCGTTCAGCGCCATCGTGCACAAGGACGGTGCGGCCGCATACGGCAACAAGATGACCACCAAGCTCAAGGAACTGATCCCGCGCCAGCAGTTCGAGGTGCCGGTGCAGGCCGCCATCGGGTCGAGAATCATTGCGCGCGAGAATATTCGGGCCATCCGCAAGGACGTGCTCTCCAAGTGCTACGGCGGTGACATCACCCGTAAGCGCAAGCTGCTCGAAAAGCAGAAGGAGGGCAAGAAGCGCATGAAAACCATTGGCCGGGTGGAAGTTCCGCAGGAAGCCTTCGTGGCTGCGCTGTCCTCCGATGCGGCGAGCGACAAGCCCAAGAAGTAGTGAATTTGTGCACGATCATCCGCGGTGACCGCGGATGATCGTGCACAAATCCAGAGGTCAGACGACCCGCAGCACGGCCTTGCCCGCGACGGTGCGCCCCAACAACGCCTGCGCGGCATCGGCGATGTTCTCCCACGAGTCCCGCAGTCCGATCTGCGCATCGATTTCGCAGTCGGCCAGCAGCGTCAGCAGGTAATCCAGATCGGCGCGAAATGGTGCCCGGACTGTGAACGGCTCCAAGCGTTTCCGTGTGCCGGTGCGCCGTTCGGCCTCGAAGTTGATCGTGGTGGGTTCATTGGAGGCCATCCCGATGGACTGCACCGAGCCACCGTCGGACACCAGGCTGAAGGCCTGTGCCAAGAGCTTGCCGCCGACGTTGTCGAGTACCCCGAACACCGGCTCGGTTACCGCATCGAGCCCGACCACCACTTCGGCCGCGCCCAGTTCCGCCAGGCCTTCGCCGCGGGGTGCGCTTCCGACCGCGGCCACCACATGGGCGCCGGCCCGAGCCGCCAGTTGCACGGCGAACCGCCCGACCCCGCCGGAGGCACCCGTGACCAGAACCCGGCGGCCGACGACCGGGCCGAGAGCGCGCAGTGCCTGCAGTGCGGTCACGCCGGCCACCGGAAGGGCAGCGGCATCCTCGAACTCGACGAACTCGGGCAGCTCGGCCATATTGTCGGTCGACACGACACGTCGTTCCGCCCAGCCGGCCTCACCGCCGAATCCGACCACGCGTGCCCCCACCTGAGGCCCCGAGCCGTCGGCCGCGGCCCGAACCACGACGCCTGCACTGTCCCACCCCGGAACTTCGCCCGGACGGCGCATCTGGTCGATGAAGTGCAGCTCACCGAAGTTCAGTGCAATCGCATGCACGTCGATCAGGGCCTGGGACTCGGTGGGTGAAGGTTCGGCCACCTCGTCGAACCGGAGATTGGCAGGGGCGTCGGGGGCATAGACGAGAGCGCGCACCAACAGGCCAACCCCGGAAGGTATTCCCGTATTCCCGGTATTCGGACACCGATGGAGCTGTGCGGGCATCGCCGAATCCAGCTACCGGTGGACCGCGATCCGTGTTTTGACCGGCGGACACGAACAACCCCAATTCCCAAGGGAATTGGGGTTGACTGCTCGCGGGCTACACCGCGTGGTGCGGACCGGCGGAGTGACCGCCGTGGTGGTGTAGCCCGGGGATCATCATGGGTACCTCGGCGCGGTAGTTCCGGTACGAGTCACCGAGACTCGCAGTCAGGTCGTGCTCCTCGAGCTGGATCGCGATCAGGATGTATCCGGTGGTGGCGAGCGCGAACATCAGATGCCCCGCGGTCATCGTCGGGGTGGCCCAGAAGGCGATGAGGAATCCCACCATGATCGGGTGCCGCACCACGCGGTAGAACATCGTGGTCCGGAAAGGCAAGTCGCGGTAGGGTTCTCCGCGCCACGCCAGGTACACCTGGCGCAGCCCGAACAGATCGAAGTGACTGATCATGAACGTCGACATCAGCACGATGGCCCAGCCCGCCCAGAACAGTGTGAGCAGCACGTAGCGCCCGGCCGGCGCGCTGACGTGCCAGACGACCTGTGGCATGGTCCGCCACTGCCAGAACAGCAGGCCCAACAGCAGACTCGACATCAGGACGTAGGTGCTGCGTTCGATGGACTGCGGCACGAAGCGGGTCCACATCCGTTTGAACGTCGGCCGCGCCATCACGCTGTGTTGCACCGCGAACAGGCCGAGCAGCACCAGATTGACCACCACCGCCTCGCCGACCGATGCGGCGATCCCGTGGTCGACGGTGCGGGGCACCACCACGTTGCCCACGAAGCCGATGGCATAGAGGAACGAGACCAGGAACACCGCGTAACACAGCACGCCGTAACCCAGTGTCAGATAGCGCTTCATCCTGTCCTCCGAATCTCGAATGGTCCGGTGACGCAAGAGATGGAGGAGGGGCCGGCAGATTGCCGGTCCGTGACGTCATACCTGGCGCTGCAGCCCCTGGTCACTCTTTCAATATATTCCTGAAACCCGCAGGTGGGTATGTATTTCTTTGGCGGTCCAGGAGACGCGAAAACCCCCAACTCCTGCAGGAACTGGGGGTTCTCACGACTACTTGCCAGGGCTAAGGCGAGCCCTCGGCGATGCGGCGGACCGCGTCGATGAACACGTCGATCTCCTCGAACGTGTTGTAGAACGCGAACGACGGACGCACCGTCGCTTCGAGTCCCAGGCGCCGCAGGATCGGCTGGGCGCAGTGATGCCCGGCCCGCACCGCGATGCCCTCGGCGTTGAGCGCCTTGCCGACCTCCAACGGTTCGTGCCCGGCCAGCACGAAGGACAGCACGCTGGCCTTCTCGTCGGCCGTGCCCACCAGTCGGACTCCTGGAATGGCCGCCAACCGTGGGGTGGCGTACTCCAGCAGGGCGTGCTCGTAGGCCGCAATCCGTTCGATGCCAATGCGTTCCACGTACCGGATCGCCTCACCGAGTCCGACCGCATCGGCGATGTTGCCGGTGCCGGCCTCGAACTTGTTCGGCGGACCCTGGAACACCGAACGCTCCAGCGTCACGTCGGCGATCATGTTGCCGCCACCCTGCCACGGCGGGGTTTCGGCGAGCACGTCCTCGCGTCCGTACAGCACCCCGATGCCCGTCGGCCCGAAGATCTTGTGCCCGGAGAACACGAAGAAATCCGCGCCGAGTTCGGCCACATCGATCGGGATGTGCGGGACGGACTGGGCCCCGTCGATCAGCACCCTGGCCCCGTAGCGGTGACCCAGCTCGACGATCGTCTTGACCGGTGTCACTGTGCCCAGTGCGTTCGAAACCTGCGTGGCCGCAACCAGTTTCGTCCGCGGACCCAGCAGGTCCTCGAACTCGCTGAGCAGCAGGTTGCCGGCGTCGTCGACCGGGGCGACCTTGATGACAGCGCCCGTCTGCTGCGCAATCAGTTGCCACGGAACGATATTGGCGTGATGCTCCAGGTGGGTGATGACGATTTCGTCACCCGGGCCCAGATGCTTGCCACCCCACGAGTAGGCCACCAGGTTGATGGCCTCGGTGGTGCCGCGGACGAAGATGATCTCCTCGGTCTTCGACGCCCCGATGAACCGCCGTACCGCCTCGCGGGCGTCCTCGTAGGCGTCCGTCGCCCGCGCCGCCAACTCGTGCGCGGCGCGGTGGATGTTCGAGTTCTCGTGGGTGTAGAAGTACGCCAGCCGGTCGATGACCGACTGTGGCTTCTGCGTCGTGGCCGCGTTGTCGAACCAGATCAGCGGCTTGCCGTTGACCGTCTCCTTGAGGATCGGGAAATCGGCGCGGATCGCGTGGACGTCGAAGACCTCGTGATCGTCGGGGATCGAAGGGACGGGTTCCACCGGCTCAGGAGCCGCCGCAGGGGACTGCAGGAAGTAGTAACTCCCGGCATCCTCGGACGGCGCCGGCGCTCCCGACCATCCCAGATCCGGCACCGACGGCACCGTCCCCGGCCAGGTCGGAGCACTCCCTCGCGGAGCGGGGGGAGCTGATGGCGGACCCGAAGCCAGCACACCCGGCACCGTCGGGACCAGGCCCGTCGGTACCGCGAACGCCTCCAACCCACCGAACGGCGCGACCGGGCTCACCGCGTTACCGCGCGGCGCGACCGGTGCCGTGCCCGGCGGAATCCCTTCCGGCCCAGGCGAAGTCGGTGCCGGCACCAATACCTCCGGCACCGATACGAACTCGCCGGGGGTGCCCGGGTGTGCCAGACCGGCGGCGGTGGCGCCCGCCGACGTCGCCGTGGTGGCATCCGGGGCCACCCCGCGCGGTGCCACCTGGGTGGTCACCGGCGGGCTGTCCGGTCCGGGGCGGAAGCTGGTGGCGAACAGCTGGCTGGCCAGTGCCGACAGGGCGTCCTCGCTCAGCGGCAGGTCACTTGTACTCATGGAAGTGGTCCACTCCGACGTCCTCGAGGACCGCCAGTGCGTCGTCGGTGAGCACCGCCAGCGACGAGTACAGGGTGACCAGGTAGGACGCGATCGCCGACCGGTTGATGCCGGTGAAGCGCACCGACAGGCCCGGGGCCTGCTCGCCGACCAGGCCCGGCTGGAACAGGCCGACCACACCCTGGCGCTCCTCACCGGTGCGGACCAGGACGAACTTCGTCTTCCCGTCCACGACCGGCACCTTGTCCGACGGGATGATCGGGATGCCGCGCCAGGTGATGAACTGGGCGCCGAACAGGCTGACCACTGGTGGCGGCACGCCGCGACGGGTGGCTTCCCGGCCGAACGCAGCCACGCCGAGCGGGTTGGTCAGGAAGAACGCGGGGGTCTTCCACACCTTGGTGATCAGCGAGTCGAGATCGTCCGGGGTCGGGGTGCCGCGCAGCGTCTGGATGGTCTGCTCGGGGGTGACCTGTGACAGCAACCCGTACTCCGGGTTGTTGATCAGCTCGGACTCCTGGCGCTCCTTGATGGTCTCGATGGTCAGCCGCAGCTGCTGGGCGACCTGGTCGTGCGGGCTGGAGTACAGGTCGGAGACCCGGGTGTGTACGTCGAGCAGCGTCGAGATGGAGCGCAGCGTGTACTCGCGGGGGCTGGTCTCGTAGTCGACGTAGGTCTCCGGCAGCGGGTCCTCGTTGCCCGAACCCTGCTCGGCCGCGATGGCGACCTGCTCGGGGTTGACCACGCGGTTGACGCGGTAGATGCCGGCCTCGACAGGCACCCAGCTCAGCAGGTGCAGCAGGAATCGCGGGGTGATGGTCGACAGTTGCGGAACTGTCTTGGTGGCATTGGCAAGCTGCCTTGCGGCGAGATCGCCGAGGGCCTGCGATTCGTTCTGCGCAGACGTCATGAAGCTACCTCCGACGGGTCGGTGTGTTGGGGATGCGGCGGCCACGTTACGGCGTCATTGGGGTTCCCACAGGGTTAGCGCGCATCACGGTTATAACCCGATTTGCTGTGACGAATTCGGCCGTGGCTTTTCCGTGCGAGTGCCGTATGGTAGGCGGCATGACCCACGACGGATCGCTGCGCATGCCCATGCGGCGCTGCTTCGTCGTGCCGTGTTGTTGTTGTTGTTGATTTTCTGACGCCGGCCCTCTGCGTTCTGCCCGCCCATCTTCTGGCGGAGCACGTATACGCGCTGTTCACAGCCTCCAGAAAGCAACACCGCAATGTCTTCCTCTCTGCTCGAATCCACCCGCACCTCCGTGGCGGTCCGCCGGACCGTGCGCCGGGACGCCGAGATCACCCGCATGACCCGGTACCGCGGCGGCACGTACTCGTCGACCGTCGACACCGTGGTGTTCGCCGACGGGACCAGCGCGCGCACCGACCTGATCCGGCTCAATCCGAACATCGACGCGTACTCGCTGGACTTCCTCGGAGTCGCCCCGACCCGGCCCTCGCAGTACCGGCCCGCGAACTGGTCGGCGGTCCCCAACGTGGCAGCGCGCGCCTTCGAGGCCGAGGTGGACTGGATCATCCGCAATTCGTACCCCACGCTGGGCACCGCCGAGCTGAGCCGTCGGGTCCGGGCGGCCGGCCACCTGAGCGGTGACGCGCACCTGGCCGAGCACGAGGCCATCGCCGCGACGCAGGCCGCGATCTGGCATTTCACCAACGGCCTGCGGTTGGACAACCGCCCGCTCAATGTTCCCGTCGCCGTCACCCAGGAGCCGGGTGCCGTCACCTTCGAATTCGACGGCGAGCCCCAGCTGGGCAGCTACACCGTCGAGTTGACCAGCGACGCCGCGGTCTCGCTGGTGCTGCAGAAGTCGGTCGACGGCACGTCGTGGCGCGACGTCGCCGCGTCGGGGCTCAACGTCGCGGCCGGTTACGGGCGCCACCGCAGGGGCATCGGAGCCGGGGCCACCGCATCGGACAGCCGCCCGGGCCGTCAGCACCGCGGGTACCGCTTCTACCGGCTGCAGGTGCTCGCCGACCGCGACGCATTCGTCGATATCGAAGAGGTGAGCTTCACCCTCGACGGGTCCGGCAACTACCGCAACGCCGAACGCGTTGTCGCGCTGTACAACTACCTCGTCGCCGGTGCCGAGGCGGCCCGGAGCCTGACGGTGGTGCCGCGGCTGATCGCCGACCGCGCGGCGGTCGGCGACATCGTCGGCCCGTTCCGGTTCGAGGCCACCGACGCCGCCGCGCTCACTGCAGTGGGTGGCACCCTCGTCGACGCGGCAGGGGAGCCCATCACCACGCCGGTGGTCCCCGGCAGCGACATCTATCTGCGTCCCGCGCCTGCGGTTCGCCGCGTGACCGTCACCGCGAGTGTGCCTGCGGCACAGAACGGATTCGGCGGCCGGGTCATCACCGGCGTGGCCTACGACAGCAGCCTGACGCCCGTCGCACTCGCGGTGCCGACCCCGACCGTCATCGACTTTGAGCTGACCTTCTGATCCGAGGGATTTGTGCACGTTAATCCGCGCGGCCCGCGGAAAAACGTGCACAAATCACTGCCTACATGGGCGCGTTCGCGGGCTGGAACACGCCGCTGCTGTCGGCTTCCTCCTCGGCGCGGATCACGTGCACGACGGCGTTGATCAACGCCAGATGGGTGAACGCCTGCGGGAAGTTGCCCAGGTGCCGGCCGGTGCGCGGCTCGATCTCCTCGGCGTACAGGTGCAGCGGGCTGGCGAATGACAGCAGCTTCTCGCACAGGTGCCGGGCCCGGCTCACCTCGCCGATCTCGACCAGCGCCGACACCAGCCAGAACGAGCAGATGGTGAAAGTGCCTTCCTCGCCGGACAATCCGTCGTCGGTCTCCTCGGTGCGGTAGCGCAGCACCAGACCTTCCTCGGTGAGTTCCTCGGCGATGGCGAGCACCGTCGCACGCACCCTCGGGTCGTCCGCAGGCAGGAACCGGGTGAGGATCGCCAGCAGCAGAGACGCGTCCAGGGCGTCGTCGCCGTAGCGCTGGGTCAGCACGCCGCGCTTGTCCACGCCGTGGGTCAGGACGTCTTCCTTGATCTCGTCGGCGATCTTGCGCCACTGCTGTGCGTAGGACTTTTCCCCTTGCAGCTCAGCAAGTTTCGAGCCGCGGTCCAGCGCCACCCAGCACATGATCTTGCTGGAGGTGAAGTGCTGCGGTTCGCCGCGCACCTCCCAGATGCCGCGGTCGGGTTCCTTCCAGTGCTTGACGGCCTCTTCCACTTGGTTTTTCAGCACCGGCCAGAGCATCTCGGGAATCTGCTCGCGGGATTTGGCGTGCAGGTACACCGAATCGAGCATGGTGCCCCAGATGTCGTGCTGCATCTGGTTGTAGGCGCCGTTGCCGATCCGCACCGGCCTCGAGTAGTCGTAGCCCGACAGGTGGTGCAGTTCCTCCTCGACCAGGCTGCGCTCGCCGCCGACGCCGTACATCACCTGAAGGGGATGGCGCTCACCGTTGTTGGCGCCGGAGACGTCGGCGATGAACGAGAAGAAGTCGTCGGCCTCGCGGTCCAGTCCCAGGGTGTACAGGCCCCACAGCGCGAACGTCGAGTCGCGGATCCACGAGTACCGGTAGTCCCAGTTCCGTTCGCCCTGAGGCGTTTCCGGCAGCGACGTGGTGCTGGCCGCCAGCAGGGCGCCGGTCGGGGAGTAGGTCAGCCCCTTGAGGGTCAGCGCGCTGCGTTGCAGATACGACCGCCACGGGTGGTCCGGGAAGTCACCGACGTTGATCCACTGCCGCCACGCCTCGCTGGTCTTCCACATCTTGTCGGAGGCCTCTTCGAAGGTCTGCGGCGCCGGGTGCTTGGACCACGACAGCGCGACGAACACCTTGTCGCCCTCGGTCAGCCGGGTCCGGGCCCGCGCCTCGTGGCCTTCCAACCCGATCCGTAGGTTGGTGGTCAGCCGCAGCGTCGGATGCGCCTCCGGGTTCTTGCCGGCCCGCGCGATCGCCTCGCCGTAGGCGGCGGCCGAGTACTCCCAGGCCGCGCTTTCGCGGTGGTAGTCGAACGACGGCTCACAGCTCATGACGAACTCGACCGTGCCGCTGACGCACCGGACGGTGCGCAGCAGGATGTGCTCGGCGTCCCAGTCCATCGGCGTACGACGGTGGGTGCGCGAGCGGGTCTCGATGTCGTGCCAGGGCCCCATCACGAGGGCGTCGCGCACGATGGCCCAGCCGGTGTGCGTCTGCCAGGTGGTCTCCAGGATCAAGGAGCCCGGCAGGTACCGCCGCGCCGACGGCACCGTCACCCCGTAGGGCGCCAGCCGGAAGTGGCCGGCACCGCGATCCAGGATCGAGCCGAAGACGCTGGGGGAGTCCGGCCGCGGCACGCACATCCACTCCACCGACCCCGCCGAGGAGATCAGGCAGGTGTTCTCGCAGTCGGACAGGAAGGCGTAGTCCGCGATCGGCGGAAACGGCGTACGCACCGCCGTCGAGATCGCACCGCCGGTCACCGAGTCGTCGCCCGCGGCGGCAAGGTGTGGAATCCCGTGGCCGTTCGCCAAGATGTGGCCGGGGTCGCTGGATTGTCCCGACTTGTCAGTGTGTGGCAGCACCATTCGCACATCATCGACTGCATCTGCGGTTGGCGTCCACCTAACGCTCCCGACGGGGCCCGGCAGATTCCACCCACCGCGATTCGAAAGGGCCCACACCGTAGGCTGGAATCGATGAACGGCTTTCTGAATTGGTGGGACGGCGTGGAGCTGTGGCTGTCCGGCCTGTCGTTCGTGTTGCAGACGATCATCGTGATGCCGGTGGTGCTGGCGCTCGCATATGGCCTGGCAGTGCTGCTCGACGTGGCCCTGGCCTATGCGACCACGCTGCTGCACCGGGCCCGCCACGTCGAGGAGGAAGCGCTGTGAACGGACTGCCTCAGTCACGGGTGACGTTGATCCTGGTGCTGCTGGTGGTGCTGGTCATTGTCATGTGGCTGTTGACTCGCTGAGCAGTAGCTATCAGGCAACCTCTGATATTCTTCCGGCCATGTACGCAGCGTCCGGCACTACCGAGGGCCACATCCTGGCGCTCATTGCCGTGGGTACCCGCGCTGTTGCTGACGTCGCCTGTTGTCGCTGACCCGTTTCCGTCCGCGGTTACTGGGGTCGGCGCCGGCTTTAGGTATGCCCACGTGCTGATTTCACCTCCTTGCCGTGTGACGGAGTAGTTCATCCGTAAACCCGCAAGGAAGGTCCATCACATGCACAAGATCATCAAGAACTGGCGGCCGGCCACCGCTGTCGCAGCCGTTGTGGCCAGCACCACGGTGCTCGCCGCCTGCGGTGGCGGAGCGAGTGACGTCGCCGGTGGTGGCGGTGCACAGTCGGGTACGGACACCACCCTGACCCTGGTGGCCTACGCCGTGCCGGAGCCCGGATGGAGCAAGGTCATCCCGGCCTTCGCCGCCACCCCCGAAGGCAAGGGCGTCGCGGTGACGACGTCGTACGGCGCTTCCGGTGACCAGTCCCGCAAGGTCGAGTCGGGAGCTCCCGCCGACATCGTCAACTTCTCGGTGGAACCGGACGTCACGCGCCTGGTGAAGGCCGGCAAGGTTTCCAAGGACTGGAACGCCGATGCCACGAAGGGCATCCCGTTCGGTTCCGTGGTCTCGCTGGTCGTGCGCAAGGGCAACCCCAAGGGCATCAAGGACTGGGACGACCTGCTCAAGCCGGGCATCGAGGTCGTCACCCCGAGCCCGCTGAGCTCGGGTTCGGCCAAGTGGAACCTGCTGGCGCCGTACGCGGCGAAGAGCAACGGCGGCAAGGACGCCCAGGCCGGCATCGACTTCGTGCGGCAGTTGGTCGTCGAGCACGTCAAGACCCGTCCGGGTTCGGGCCGGGAAGCCACCGACCTGTTCCTGCACGGCACCGGTGACGTCCTGATCAGCTACGAGAACGAGGCGATCAACGTCGAGCGTCAGGGCAAGGACGTCGAGCACGTCAACCCCGCGCAGACGTTCAAGATCGAGAACCCGGTGGCGGTCGTGACCTCCGGCCCCCACCAGGACAAGGCCAACGCGCTGAAGAACTTCCTCTACACCGCAGAGGGACAGAAGGCGTGGGCGCAGGCCGGATTCCGCCCCGTCGATCCCGCCGTCGCGGCAGAATTCGCGAAGGACTTCCCGACCCCGGAGAAGTTGTGGACCATCGCTGACCTCGGTGGATGGAAGACCGTCGATCCGGCGTTGTTCGACAAGGAGAACGGCAGCATCACCAAGATCTACAAGCAGGCCACTGGATGACACCCACCACCACGTTCGACGGCGTCCCGGCCCGGCCCGAGTCCACCAGCAATGGTGGTTCGGCCGGGCCGGGTCCCGGCGTGAGGAACGCGTTCGGCACCACGTCGTTGCGGGTCGGAGCGGCGAGCATCTGGCTGTCCGTCATCGTGCTGCTGCCGCTGGCCGCGATCCTGGTGCAGTCGGCCCGCGGCGGTTGGGGTTACTTCTGGACCGCGGTCACGTCGAACTCGGCCGTGGCATCGTTTCGGGTGACGCTCGAGGTCTCGGCGGCCGTCGCGCTCATCAACCTGGTCTTCGGCCTGTTGGTGGCGTGGGTGCTGACCCGGGACGACTTCGTCGGCAAGCGGTTGGTGGACGCGGTCATCGACCTGCCGTTCGCGCTGCCGACCATCGTGGCCAGCCTCGTGATGCTGGCGCTCTACGGTCCGGCCAGCCCGGTCAACTTGCATCTGCAGCACACGAAGTGGGGCATCGGGGTGGCGCTGCTGTTCGTCACGCTGCCGTTCGTGGTGCGGTCGGTGCAGCCGGTGCTGCTCGAACTGGACCGGGAGACCGAAGAGGCGGCCGCATCGCTCGGCGCCAACAACTTCGTGATCTTCACCAAGGTGGTCCTGCCGGCGCTGCTGCCGTCGCTGCTGTCGGGGGCCGGCCTGG
Organism: Mycolicibacterium llatzerense; assembly: GCF_025331195.1. Lineage (NCBI taxonomy): Bacteria > Bacillati > Actinomycetota > Actinomycetes > Mycobacteriales > Mycobacteriaceae > Mycobacterium > Mycolicibacterium llatzerense. Next base: position 338,036 of record NZ_LXOV01000014.1, read on the forward strand.
CCTTCTCCCGCGCGATCGGCGAATTCGGCTCGGTGGTGCTGATCGGCGGCGCGGTACCCGGTGAGACCGAGGTGTCGTCGCAGTGGATCCGCACCCTGATCGAGAACGACGACCGCACCGGTGCGGCCGCGATCTCGATTGTGCTGCTGGTGATTTCGTTCGTGGTGCTGTTCGTGTTGCGGGTCATCGGATCGCGGGCAGCCAAGCGTGAGGAGCTGGCCGCATGACACTCTCTCCGGTGGTGCGCTACCTCGCCCGCTACCTGGCGCTGGCTTACATCACGGTGCTCGTCATTGTGCCCGTCGGCCTGATCCTGTGGCGGACGTTCCAGCCCGGCCTGGGTGAGTTCTTCACCCAGATCACCACGCCGGCAGCCGTTTCCGCGCTGCAACTGTCGCTGCTGGTCGTCGCCATCGTGGTGCCGCTCAACGTGCTGTTCGGGGTGCCGACCGCATTGGTGTTGGCCCGCAACCGGTTCCGCGGCAAGAGCGTGCTGCAGGCCGTGATCGACCTGCCGTTCGCGGTGTCGCCCGTCGTCGTCGGTGTGGCCTTGATCCTGTTGTGGGGGTCGGCCGGACTGCTCGGCTTCGTCGAGAACAGCTGGGGTCTCAAGATCATCTTCGGCTTCCCCGGCATCGTGCTGGCGAGCATCTTCGTGACGGTGCCGTTCGTGATCCGCGAGGTCGAACCGGTGCTGCATGAGCTGGGCACCGACCAGGAAGAGGCGGCCTCCACCCTCGGTGCGCAGTGGTGGCAGACGTTCTGGCGGATCACGCTGCCGTCCATCCGCTGGGGCCTGACGTACGGCATCGTGCTGACCGTCGCCCGCACGCTCGGGGAGTACGGCGCCGTCATCATGGTGTCCTCCAACCTGCCCGGCACATCCCAGACCCTCACCCTGCTGGTGTCCGACCGGTACAGCCGCGGCGCCGAATACGGCGCGTACGCCATGTCGACACTGCTGATGGCAGTCGCGGTGATCGTGCTGATCGTGCAGGTAATCCTCGACGCCCGGCGTGTCCGGGCGGCACAATAGCTTTCGATAGGAAGAACCGATCATGAGTGACGAGCAGAAGCAGGGCAGCCCTCCCGCCATCACGGTGCGCGGTGCCAACAAGCGCTACGGCGACTTCGCGGCCCTCGACAACGTCGACTTCGACGTGCCCGAGGGATCGCTCACCGCGCTGCTCGGCCCCAGTGGGTCGGGCAAGTCCACGCTGTTGCGGGCCATCGCCGGGCTCGACACCCCGGACACCGGCACCATCACCATCAAGGGCAACGACGTCACCGGCGTGCCGCCGCAGCGGCGCGGCATCGGGTTCGTCTTCCAGCACTACGCGGCGTTCAAGCACCTCACCGTCCGCGAGAACGTCGCGTTCGGTTTGAAGATCCGCAAGAAGCCCAAGGCGGAAATCAAGGAGAAGGTCGACAGCCTGCTGGAGGTGGTGGGTCTGAGCGGTTTCCAGACGCGCTACCCGAGCCAGCTCTCCGGTGGTCAGCGTCAGCGCATGGCGTTGGCTCGGGCCTTGGCGGTCGACCCCCAGGTGCTGCTGCTCGACGAGCCCTTCGGCGCCCTCGACGCCAAGGTGCGCGACGACCTGCGCACCTGGCTGCGCCGTCTGCATGATGAGGTGCACGTGACCACCGTGCTGGTCACCCACGATCAGGCCGAGGCGCTCGACGTCGCCGATCGGATCGCCGTGCTGAACAGGGGCCGCATCGAGCAGGTCGGTTCGCCGACCGAGGTCTACGACAGCCCGGCCAACCCGTTCGTCATGTCGTTCCTCGGTGCGGTGTCGACGCTCAACGGCACGCTGGTGCGTCCGCACGACATCCGCGTGGGCCGGAACCCCGACATGGCCATTTCGCTGGCCGACGGCGATGTGGCGGCCACCGGAGTGCTCCGGGCCAAGGTCGACCGCGTTGTCGTGCTCGGCTTCGAGGTTCGCGTCGAGCTGACGACCGCGGCGGACCACACGCCGTTCACCGCGCAGATCACCCGCGGCGACGCCGAAGCGCTGCGGCTCCTCGAGGGCGACACCGTGTACGTCCGCGCTACCCGCATCCCCCCGATCGCGGGACAGACGCAAGAAGTCGAGGCGGTCCTCGCTCGGGCGTGATCCCCAGGGTTTGCACCGCGACCGTGCAACCAGGCTGACAGATCTGCGGATCCGAGGTTCTGGTTGCACGGTCGCGGTGCTTTTGCGTTGACCCTGTAATCAGGGCGCAAGAGTGCGGGTGGCGTTGACCCTGACTACAGGGTCAACGCCACTCGGCCGTGCGAAGAGCGTCAGATGTACATCGCGGGGTCGATGTAGGTCGTCGGGTCGACGGCGGGCTCGCGCTGCTTCTCGGTGCGGGGACGCACGATCGCCGGAATGCCGGTCGCGATGGAGTCCGCCGGAACATCGTGTGTGACAACGGCATTCGCGCCGATGGCGGAGTCGTCGCCGACGAGGATGGGGCCGAGCACCTTGGCGCCGGCGCCGACGGTCACCCGGTTGCCGATGGTGGGGTGGCGCTTGCCCTTGTTGAGGCTGCGGCCGCCCAGCGTGACGCCGTGGTAGAGCATCACGTCGTCGCCGATTTCGGTGGTCTCGCCGATCACCACGCCCATGCCGTGGTCGATGAAGAAGCGCCGTCCGATGGTCGCGCCCGGGTGAATCTCGATACCCGTGAAGAACCGCGTCGCCTGAGCCAGCAGGCGCGCAGGCCCGCGCCAGCCCGGCCTGGCCCATAATTGGTGGGCCAGTCGGTGCGACCAGATGGCATGCAGGCCGGAGTACACCAGGGCGTTCTCAAGGTCTCCGCGCCCTGCCGGGTCGTGGCTGCGTGCGTTGTCCAGGTCCTCGCGGAGGCGAGAGAACAGCGTCATCCCTATCTAATTCCTGTCGCTTCGCTCGCCGGTCAGTCCCGGATGTGCTCGTACAGCGCCGTGGAGACGTACCGCTCGCCGAAGTCGGGGACGATCACCACAATGAGCTTGCCGGCGTTCTCGGGGCGCTTGGCCAGCTGCAGCGCCGCCCACACGTTGGCGCCCGCCGAGATGCCGCCCAGGATGCCCTCATCGGTGCCCAGCGCGCGCGCCACCTCGATGGCGTCCGGGAACGCGACGTCGATGATCTCGTCGTACACGGAGCGGTCCAGGATTTCGGGAACGAAGTTGGCGCCGAGGCCCTGAATCTTGTGCGGTCCGGCCTGGCCGCCGGTGAGGATGGGGGAGTCGATGGGTTCGACGCCGACGATCTTCACGTCCGGCTTGCGGGCCTTGAGGACGTGCCCGACGCCGGTGAGGGTGCCGCCGGTGCCGATGCCGGCGACGAAGATGTCGACCTCACCGTCGGTGTCGGCCCATACTTCTTCGGCCGTGGTCTTTTCGTGGATGGCGGGGTTGGCCGGGTTGGCGAACTGATCGGCCGCGACGGAGTTCGGGGTCTCGGCGAGAATCTGCTTGGCCCGCGCCACGGCGCCTGCCATGCCCTCGGCGCCCGGCGTCAGCACGATCTCGGCGCCGTACGCGCGCAACATCACTCGTCGTTCGAGGGACATGGTCTCGGGCATGGTCAGGATGACCTTGTAGCCGCGGGCGGCGCCGACGAGGGCCAGGGCGATGCCGGTGTTGCCGCTTGTGGCCTCCACGATGGTGCCGCCGGGCTTGAGCTCACCGGACTGCTCCGCGGCGTCGACGATCGCCACGCCGATGCGGTCCTTCACGCTGTTGGCGGGGTTGTAGAACTCGAGCTTTGCGACGACCTGAGCACCAGCGCCCTCGGTCAACCGGTTGAGCCGGACCAGTGGGGTGCGCCCGACCAATTCGGTGACATTGGCGTAGATCTTGCCCATCGACAACCTCTCGTCATACGCAAGCTCACCGCGTGGGTGGCTCGCAGCGGACCTGCTGGTGAAATTGTGGGTGCCCACGCGGCACCGTGGTGCCACGCACGACCGTCACGCCGCGAAGTGCACCTGCCGAATCTGCTGAATCGCAGGTGCTCCGTCAAGGGTTTCGATCATCACAAAATCTATCTGCTTGGGACAACGCGTGCCCCACGGGTGGGTATTTCACACCTCGATGCGCGAGCCCAGGATCACAGTGCGGTCGGGCGGCAGCTGGAAATAGGCCGCGGCGTCGGACGTGATGTACGACGTACCGATGAAAAGCCTTGTCCGCCACGGGGCCATCGACGGCTCCTTGCCCATCACCAGGTCGACCTTCGACAGGAAGTAGGTGGCGCCGGAGAGGTCCAGCGGCCCCTCTGTGTGGGCAGAATCGACGAGCGCCAGGGCGGCCGGCACGTTGGGCCGGTCCATGTAGCCGTAGGTGGCGGTGACGTGGATGATGCCGTCGTCGCTGTAGCCCAGATCGTCGACCGACAATCGGTCGGCGTCGGCGATGCGCGGCACCGTCGTCGTCGTCAGAGACAGCACCACGACGTGCTCGTGCAGCATCCGGTTGTACTTGACGTTGGCGCGCATGGCCAGCGGCGCGGTCTCGACGCCGCGGTTGAGGAACACCGCGGTGCCTGGGACCCGGGTCAGCGGCGGCTCGCTGGAGACGATCTCGTCGACGAACGGGCGCAGCGGCCCTTCGACCTGATCGCGGGCGCGGGTGACCACCTTGCGTCCCGCCTGCCAGGTCGTCATCACGGTGAACGTCGCCAGGCCGATCAGCAGCGGCAGCCAGGCGCCGTGCACCAGCTTCGTCATGTTCGCGGCCAGGAACAGCAGATCCACGGTGAGGAGGGTGGCGCCGAGGCCGATCACCTGCCACAGCGGCCAGTTCCATCGGGCCCGGGCGACCGCCAGGAACAAGATGGTGGTGATGGTGATGGTCCCCGTGACGGCCATACCGAACGCGTAGGCCAGCGCCGCCGAGCTGCGGAAGGCGAACACCAGGGTCAGCACCGCGACCATCAGAATGGTGTTGATCCAGGGCACGTAGATCTGGCCCATGGTCGACGCCGACGTATGCAGGATCCGCAGCCGTGGCAGGTATCCGAGGTGCGCGGCCTGGGCGGCGACGGAGAAGGCTCCGGTGATCACCGCCTGCGACGCGATCACGGTCGCTGCCGTCGCCAGCAGCACCATCGGCAGTCGGCCCCAGTCGGGCGTCAGCAGGAAGAACGGGGCGTCGTGGACCGACGGATTCTGCAGCAGCAGCGCGCCCTGACCGAAGTAGCTCAGCGTGCAGGCCGGAAACACCAGCAGCAGCCAGGCCAGCGTGATCGGCTTGCGGCCGAAATGGCCCATGTCGGCATAGAGGGCCTCGGCACCGGTCACCGACAGCACGATGGCGGCGAGGGCGAAGAACGCGATGTGGAAGTGCCCGGCCATGAAGCCCAGTGCGTACATCGGGTTCAGTGCGCGCAGGATTTCGGGCTCCCTGCTGATGCCCATGACGCCGCAGGCGCCGATCGCGCCGAACCACAGGATCATCACGGGGCCGAAGAGCCGGCCGACCGCCGCGGTGCCGTGCCGCTGCACGCTGAACAACACGGCGATGATGACGGCGGTGATCGGCACCACCCAGTCGGCGAGACCGGGGTCGATGGTTTTCGCGCCCTCGACGGCGGACAGCACCGAAATGGCCGGGGTGATCATCGAGTCACCGAAAAACAGTGCGGCGCCGAGGATTCCAAGACTGGCCAGAATGCCCGCGGTGCGCTTGCCGAGCTTGTCCGACGACCGCTTCACCAGAGTGATCAGCGCCATGACGCCGCCCTCGCCGTCGTTGTTGGCGCGCATCACCAGGCTGACGTAGGTGATGGTGACGATCAGCATCACCGACCAGAAGATCACCGAGACCACGCCGTAGATGTGGTCGCGACTGATCGGCACGGGATGCGGGTCGCCCGGATCGAACACCGTCTGCATCGTGTAGATCGGGCTGGTGCCGATGTCACCGAAGACGACGCCCAGCGCGCTGACGGCCAGGCCGGCGCCCAGCCCTTTCCGACCGGTGTCGGGGTGTGTGCCCACGCGCGGTGTCTCCTTCGTCCGGATCGTTGGTCGACGGTCCGGATCGTAGGCGACGTGGGCAGGGTGCGTGCTCAGGTTCGAATCGCGGGCGCCTGCGGGTTGCGCCGGTTGGCGCGTCGGCACAGCAGCAGGACCGATGCCGGCAGCGCCAGCATCGACAGCAGTTGCAGCAGGTCAGACATCAGCGGTCCCAGATATTCGCATGAGCCCGAGTCAACCGGCGCCATCGCTGCGGTGCGGCGATCTATACGCAATCCATACGGCGAGAGTCCCGGTCTTGCCGGGATTCAGCCGGCTTGGGTTACGCGGCGCGGCGAGCGGCCGCAACGTCGTCGAAGCGGTCCAGCACGGTTTCGGCGACGAGCCGGTGCGAGCCCAGCGGCTGCGCCATCGGAATCCGGTGCGCTGCGGCGAATTCGGCGACCCGGTCGGTGATGGTGCCGTGGGCCAGGAACCAGGGCGCGATGACCAGACGCGTCGCACCCTGGGCCAGCAACAACTCGGTGGCCTCGGCCAGGTTGGCCTGCGGGCCGGTGGCGAACGCCGTCGTGGCCTGCCAGTGGGTGCCCGCAACCAGGCCGGTGGCCACTGTGGCGGTGCGGGCATTGGCGGCGGCCGACGACGACCCGACGGCCGTCACCAGGACACCGACGCTCGCGTCCAGCCGGGACACCCCGCAGTGGGTGAGCCGTTGGCTCAGCACGTGAATCAGCCGGTCGTCCTCACCGAGCACGCCGGCCTGCAGGACCGCCGGATTGGCGTCGGCGATCATCTCGGGAATGTCGATGCGGGCGTGATAGGCGTCGGCCAACAGCAACGGCACCACGACACCGCCGGCGGGGGAGTCGGCCAGTGCCTCCCGCAGATTCGGCGAATTCTGTTCGCAGAACGCCACTTTGACGTCGACGTCGCGCCGCAAGGCGGCCACTGTACGGGCCACCTCGCGGGCGTTCGCCGCGGACCGCGGATCGGCACTGCCGTGCGCGGTGAGGATCAGTTGCACAGGCTGCCTCAGGATGCGTGCAGACCGCATTCGGTCTTGGCCAGACCGGCCCAGCGACCGCTGCGAGGATCAGCACCCTCGACCGGCTTCTGGGTGCACGGTGCGCAGCCGATGGACGGATAGCCCTCGTCCACAAGCGGATTCACCAGGATGCCGTTGGCTTCGATGTATTCCTGCATCTGCTCATCGCTCCACGCGGCGATCGGGTTGATCTTCACCAGACCGAACGCCTCGTCGAAACTGATCAGCGGCGCGTTGGCGCGCGTCGGCGCCTCGACCCGGCGGATGCCCGTCACCCACGCCGTGTAGCCCTTGAGGGCCTTGGACAGCGGCTGGACCTTACGCAGGCTGCAGCAGCGGGCGGCGTCAGTGGCAAACAGGTCCTTGCCCACGAGCTGGTCCTGCTCGGCGACCGTCTGCTCGGGGGTCACGTTCACGACGTTCACGCCGTACACGGCCTCGACCGCGTCACGGGTGCCGATGGTCTCGGCGAAGTGGTAACCGGTGTCCAGGAACAGGACGTCGACGCCGGGGTGGACCTTCGCGGCCATCTCGACCAGTACGGCGTCCTGCATATTGGAGGCGACGACGTAGTGGCCGGAGAAATTCTCCTCGACCCAGCGCAGCAGTTCCTCGGCACTGGCGTCGGCCAGTTCCGCGGCCCCGCGCTCCGCCAATTCCCTTAAGTCGGTTTCCGATACGTCCGTCATGTCAGCGGTCACCTCAAGTCAGCTTCGTCGGCCCGAATGGCCCACTGGGCAAAACGCTCTCCGGCCTCGCGTTGTTTCACGAAGTTGCGCACGACACGGTCGATGTAGTCGCCCAGCTCGGTGGCCAGCACCTTGTGCTGGCGCAGCTTGCGTCCGAAACCGCTGTCCAGGCCCAGGCTGCCGCCCAGGTGCACCTGGAAACCTTCCTCGGGGCCGTTGCCCTCGTCGATCATCTGGCCCTTGAAGCCGATGTCCGCGATCTGGATGCGGGCGCACGAGTTCGGGCAGCCGTTGAGGTTGATGGTGACCGGCACGTCCAGCTGGGCGTTGAGGTCGACGAGCCGCTGCTCGAGCTCGGGCACCAGCGACTGGGCCCGCACCCGGGTCTCGGCGAACGACAGCTTGCAGTACTCGATGCCGCTGCAGGCCATCAGGTTCTTGCGCCAGTGCGACGGCCGCGCCTGCAGACCCAGCGCCTCCAGCCCGGCCACCAGTTCCTCGACCTTGTCGTCCGCGACATCGAGGATGACCAGCTTCTGGTACGGGGTCAGGCGAATCCGGTCGGAACCGGCGGCCGCGGCCAGGTCGGCGACCTTGGTCAGGATGGTGCCCGAGGAGCGGCCGGCGATGGCCGCGACGCCGACGGCGTTGAGGCCGTTCTTGAGCTTCTGCACGCCGACGTGGTCGATGGTGTGCGGGACCTGCTCCGGCGCCGGGCCGTCGATGAGCTTGCGCCCGAGGTATTCGGTCTCGAGAACTTCCCGGAACTTCTCCGCGCCCCAGTCCTTGACCAGGAACTTCAGCCGGGCCTTCGACCGCAGGCGGCGGTAGCCGTAGTCGCGGAAGACCTTGGTGATGCCCTCCCAGACGTCGGGCACCTCGGCCAGCGGCACCCACGCGCCGAGGCGCTGGGCCAGCATCGGGTTGGTGGACAGGCCACCGCCGACCCAGACGTCCAGGCCGGGGCCGTGCTCGGGGTGGTTGACGCCGATGAAGGCGATGTCGTTGATCTCGTGGGCGACGTCCTGCAGACCCGAGATGGCGGTCTTGTACTTACGCGGCAGGTTCGAGAACTCCGGGTTGCCGACGTAGCGGCGCACGATCTCGTCGACGGCCCAGCTCGGGTCGAGCACCTCGGTGAGGGACTCACCGGACAGCGGGCCACCGAGCACCACGCGCGGGCAGTCGCCGCACGCCTCGGTGGTCTGCAGGCCGACCGATTCGAGGCGACGCCAGATCTCCGGCACATCCTCGACCCGGATCCAGTGGTACTGGATGTTCTCGCGGTCGGTGATGTCGGCGCTGTCGCGGGCGAACTCGGTCGAGATCTCACCGATGGTCCGCAGCGCGGCGCTGGTCAGGGCGCCGCCATCGCAGCGCACCCGCATCATGAAGTAGGGCGCCTCCAGCATGTCGGCGTTGTCGTCGCCGGTGAAGGTGCCGTCATAACCCTGCTCGCGCTGGGTGTACAGGCCCATCCAGCGGTAGCGGCCGCGGAGATCGTCCTTGCTGATCGACTCGAAGCCCTGCTTGGAATGGACGTCGATGATGCGCTGCCGCACATTGAGGGCGTCGTCCTCCAGCTTGAACACCTCGTTGGGGTTCAGCGGCTCGCGATTGCCCAGCGCCCACTGGCCTTCGTCGCGGGTCTTGGCGGGTTTTGCTGTTGTCACTGGGTGGTTTCCTTCGCGCAAGAGCAGGCGTTGGATCACGCGTTCGCCGGGGGCTGTCCGGCACTGCCGATCCTGTGCCGGCTGAAAGATTCTGTGGTCAGAACTAGGGCATCGAGGCAGGCATCAAGGCAGACAGCAACAGCTGCATACACGCTTGAAGTCGACATGCCGCCGCATTACCAATGCGGAACCGAGGGCGCGGTTGAGGCTGGCGGACACCCCGTCATTCTGCCACGAACAGGACATTCGGCCTAACCGGGCCAGGTTCGGAATCATCGCGAGCAAAAGTTCGCCACCTGCGATGGGACACTGGTTCACATGAGTGATGCCGACGCCAGCCGTCTCGGGCCGTTCGGCATCTATATCCACGTGCCGTTCTGCGCGACCCGGTGCGGGTACTGCGACTTCAACACCTATACCGCCAGTGAGCTGGGGGGAGCCAGTCCCGAGGGCTGGCTGACCGCGCTGCGCACCGAGCTGTCGATGGCCGGTGCCCAGGTCGATCTGCCGGTCGACACGGTGTTCGTCGGCGGCGGTACCCCGTCCCTGCTCGGCGGCTCCGGGCTGCGGGCGGTGCTCGACGCGGTCCGGGACAATTTCCGCCTGAATCCCGATGCCGAGGTGACCACCGAGTCCAATCCGGAGTCGACGTCACCCGAGTTCTTCACCGAGCTCCTCGACGCGGGCTACACCCGGGTGTCCCTGGGTATGCAGTCGACGGCGCCGCACGTCTTGGCGGCACTCGATCGGACCCACTCGGCCGGCCGGGCGCCCGCGGCGGCGCGGGAGGCGCTGGCGGCCGGGTTCGAGCACGTCAACCTCGATCTCATCTACGGCACGCCGGGGGAGTCCGACGACGACCTGCGCCGATCCGCGGACGCCGCGATCGAGGTCGGCGTCGACCATGTGTCGGCGTACGCGCTCATCGTGGAGGACGGCACTGCCCTGGCCCGACGGGTCCGGCGCGGCGAGCTCCCCGCGCCCGACGACGACGTGCTGGCGGCCCGCTACGAGCTGCTCGACGCACACCTGAGCCGGGCCGGGCTGGACTGGTATGAGGTGTCGAACTGGAGCCGCCCGGGCGGCGAGTGCCGGCACAATCTGGGTTACTGGGACGGCGGCCAGTGGTGGGGTGCCGGACCCGGCGCGCACGGGTATGTGGGGGCCCGTCGGTGGTGGAATGTCAAGCACCCCAACGCTTATGCCGAGGCGCTGGCCGAGGGCAGGCTACCGGTCGCGGACTTCGAGGAATTGGACGACGCCACCCGGCACGTCGAGGACGTGATGTTGCGGTTGCGGCTGCGCTCCGGTTTGCCGGTTGCCGTGCTCACCCCCGCGGAGCGGGACCGGGCACAGGAGGCGGTGGCCGACGGTCTGGTGGCGGTCACCGACGACCGTCTGGTGCTGACCGACCCGGGTCGGTTGTTGGCCGACGCCGTGGTGCGCACCGTCCTGGACTGAACCGGACTGAACTGAACGAGCAGGCGGGTACTCACACCCCGCAGCCAGTCGCTATGGTTAGGCAAACCTTAGTCTTCGGGTGGAGTGGGTATTCGTATGACCAACGCAGAACCGTCGCCGCGTGAGCAGCTCAAACAGGCCAAGCTCGTGGCGGCGCAGGACCGCGTGGCGCTCAAAGAACTGCTGGCTCCGGTGCGCGGCCGCACCGCACTGGCGCAGTTGCTGCAGCTGATCGCCGCAGCGGCGACAGTGGTGCCGTTCATCGGCATCGTCGAGTTGGGCCGGTATCTGCTGGCCGGTGGCCCGATCGACGCGGCACGGGTGTGGACCATCGTCGCGGTCCTGATCGGTGGCGGCCTGGCGGTGCGCACGCTGGCCGGCGGTCTGGCGCTGACCCTCACGCATCACGCCGATGTCCAGTTGCAGGGCGAGCTTCGTCGTCGATTGGTGACCACGCTCGGACGGCTGCCGCTGGGCTGGTTCGGCGCGACGTCCTCCGGCGAGGTGCGCAAAGCGGTGCAGCACGATGTCGGTGAACTGCACCACCTGGTGGCCCATGCCGCGGTCGAGAAGACGGGCGCGCTGGCCACGCCGGTGTTCGGCCTGGCGTACTGCTCGTACCTGGACTGGCGGCTGGGGCTGCTGGCCATCGGCACCATTCCGATCTACCTCGTGGTCTACGGCGTCCTGATGCGCGGCGCGATGGCCCGGATGGGGCAGATGAACGAGGGCATCGCGCAGATCAGCGCGACCATCGTCGAGTTCATCGCCGGCGTCTCCGTCGTCAAGACCTTCGGCGAAACCGGCAAGGCGCACAAGCGATTTGCCGACGCCGCCGACGAATTCAACGACGGCTTCGCCGGTTTCGTCGGGCCCATGGTGCGGCTGCGCGCGGTGTCGTCGGTGTTCGTCGAGGCGCCGGTGGTGCTGCTGGTGAACCTGGCCGGCGGCCTGTGGTTCATCCGCAACGGTTGGGTGACGCCCATCGAGGTGCTGGGCTCCACGCTGGTTGCGGTCACCATCCCGACCGCGGTGCTGGCCGTCGGATACTCCGCCGCCGCGAGCCGCCAGGCGGTGGCCGCGGCCGGCCGGCTGACGGCGCTGCTGACCGCCCCCGAGTTGCCGATCGCCCAGAACCCGCAAGTGCCGCAAGGCAATTCGGTCAGCTTTTCCGGCGTCGACTTCTCGTATGATGGCACCAACACTGTGCTGCACGACATCTCGCTGGACCTGCCTGCCGGCAGCATCACGGCGCTGGTCGGCCCGTCCGGCAGCGGCAAGTCCACGCTCGCGACGCTCGTGCCGCGCTTCCACGACGCCACCGCCGGTGAGGTGCGCATCGGCGGTGTGGACGTCCGCCAGATCGACCCCGCGGTGCTGTACCGGCACGTCGGATTCGTCCTGCAGGACGTGCAACTGCTCGGCATGAGCGTGGCCGACAACATCCGGCTGGGCCGCTCCGGCGCCGACGACGAGGAAGTGCGGCAGGCCGCGCGTGCCGCGCACATTGACGACCGGATCATCGCCCTGCCCAACGGATATGACTCGGTGGTCGGGGAGGACGCGCACTTCTCCGGTGGCGAGGCGCAGCGCATCAGCATCGCCCGCGCATTGCTCGCCGATACCCCGATCCTGGTGCTCGATGAGGCCACGGCCTTCGCGGACCCTGACTCGGAGGCGCAGATCCAGGCGGCGCTGTCGACCTTGATCGAGGGGCGCACGGTGCTGGTGATCGCACACCGGTTGGGGTCGATCGTCGGTGCCGACAACATCGTCGTGCTGGGGGACGGGCGGATCGTCGAGCAGGGCCGGCACGGCGAATTGCTGTCTCGGGAAGGTGTTTTCGCGCGCATGTGGCAGACCTACACGGCGTCCGGCGAGTTGGAGGCATCGCGATGACGATGATCAGTGGGTTCCTGCGGATCCTGGGCGCCGAGCGCGGCCGGATGTACAGCTTCCTGGCCTGGGCCGTCGGTTACGGGCTGCTGCACGGTCTTTCGATGACGCTGCTGGTGCCGATCTCGCTGGCGCTGTTCGACGGCGACTTCGGTGCGGCGGGCCGCTGGTTGGTCGTCCTGGCGGTGGTGGTGCTGCTCAGTGCTGTCGCGCACTACGTGCAGGCGGCGCAGTCGATGCGGATGGCGCTGACCACCATGCGGCTGCTGCACCACCGCCTCGGCGACCACATGGTCACCCTGCCGCTGGGCTGGTTCACCCGGGAACGGGTCGGTCAGGTATCCCAGATCGCGGTCAAGGGCACGACTTTCGTCGGTACGAGTAGTGCGCACCTGGTGACGCCGCTGGTGGTCAACACCACCAGTGCGCTGACCGTGGTGGTCGGCTTGTTCGTCTTCGACTGGCGGATCGGAATCGCCGCACTGGCCGGTGGGGTGGTCCTGATCCTGGCCACCCGGGCCTCGGCCACGTTGATCGCGTCGGCCGAAGCGCGCACCCACGCTGCCGAGATCGAGGTGAACTCCCGCGTCATCGAATTCGCGCGCTGCCAGCCGGTATTGCGGGCGTTCGGGCGGACCGGGGCGGAGTTCGATCCACTGACCGGGGCCCTGGCCGAGCAGGAGCAGGTCGGCAAGCGGGCGCTGTGGGCGTCGGTGGCGGGCATGATGCTGAGCGGCGTCGGCGTGCAGGCGGTGCTGGGCGGGCTGATCACCGTCGGCGTCTGGTTGGCGGTCGGCGGCGAGATCAACCCGGTGACGCTGGTGGCGATCCTCGGCCTGGCGGCGCGGTTCACCTCTCCGCTGTCGGAACTGGCCGAATACGGCTCCGCCATGCGGATGGCCGGTGCCGAACTGGACCGCATCACATCGGTGCTGGATACCCCGGCGCTGCCGGAACCAGCTGCCCCGCAACCGGTTTCAGAGCGCGGTCGGGTTCAGCTGGACCACGTCGGATTCAGCTATCCGGGGCGCCGGGTGCTCGAGGATGTCAGCTTCGTCGCGGCGCCCGGCACCATGACGGCGCTGGTGGGTCCGTCGGGCTCGGGCAAGACGACCATCACCCGGCTGCTGGCGCGGTTCTACGACGTGGACGCCGGCGTGGTCCGGGTCGGTGGCGTCGACGTCCGCGATCAGGGCACCGCGGAGCTGATGGGGCAGCTGTCCCTGGTGTTCCAGGACGTGTACCTGTTCGACGACACCCTGTGGGAGAACGTGCGGATCGGTGCGCCGACCGCAGCTGACGACGACATCCGGGAAGCGGCCCGCACCGCCGGGCTGCAGTCCGTCGTGGACCGCCTGCCGGCCGGCTGGCAAACGCGGGTGGGTGAGGGCGGTTCGGCACTGTCCGGCGGTGAGCGGCAGCGGGTTTCGATCGCGCGCGCTTTGCTGAAAAACGCCCCGGTGGTGCTGTTCGACGAGGCCACCAGCGCACTGGACCCCGAGAACGAACGCCATGTCGCCGCGTCCATCCGCGAATTGGCGGACCGCAGCACCGTCATCGTGATCGCGCACAAACTGTCTACGGTTACCGCCGCCGACAACATCGTCGTGCTGTCCGATCGCGGCACGGTGGACGACAGCGGCACCCATGAGCAGCTCATGGCGCGCGGTGGCCGCTACGCCGATTTCTGGGCGCAGCGGACGTCGGCCAGTGGCTGGACCGTCGCCAAAGCGGCGGCCGAGGCTGATGCTGGGGCGTGAATCACAGGGGCGGGCGGTGTTTTTTTGGTGAGGTTAGGCTAAATTAACTTTGTGACTGCTGAAGCTATAGACGCGGCGTCTGTGACGCGGATTGCTTTGCCCGCCGATGTCTCCCCGGCCGATCTGATCGCGCAACTGGCAGCCGAACTGCCGGAGCGCTCCGGCGCCGACTACGTCGGCTACGAGCATTCGGGTGAGTGGGTGCTGGCCATCGGAGTGCGCACCGCCATCGAACTCGACTGCGACGAATTGCGGATCGTCGACGCCGGCGGCGCAGTCTCCCGCCAGGCGTGGAGCGGCCGGCCCGGCGAGGTGCTCGGCGACGCCGTCGATCGACTGCTGCTGGAGACCGACCGGCTGTTCGGTTGGGTCGCTTTCGAATTCGGCGCGTACCGGTTCGGGCTGCAGCAGCGCCTGCCGGCGGGGACCCCGCTGGCGCGGGTCTTCAGCGCGCGGACTCAGGTGGTCGTCACCGGCGGTGAGGTTTGCGTGCTGGGCGACGTCGACGTCGTGGCCGACACGCTGAATCGTCTGCTGCAGTCGGGGATTCCGGCGGCCGGCGTCACCCGCGCCGTCGATGTGAGTGTTGACGGCAGCGACTACCCGTCGCGGGTTGCCGCGGCCGTCGCCGAGATCGTTGCCGGCGACTACCAGAAGGTGATCCTGTCCCGTCGGTTCGAGGTGCCGTTCGCGGTCGACTTCCCGGCGACGTTCCGCGTGGGCCGGGCGAACAACACCCCGGTGCGGTCATTCCTGTTGCGGCTGGGCGGGATTCGCGCCCTGGGCTTCAGCCCGGAGCTGGTGGCCGCGGTGCGCGCCGACGGCACGGTGATCACCGAACCGCTGGCCGGTACGCGGGCCTTCGGCCGCGGCGCCGACCATGACCGTGCGGCGCGTGCGGATCTGGAATCGAACTCGAAAGAGATTGTCGAGCACGCGATCTCGGTGCGCAGCTCCCAGGAGGAGATCGCCGAGGTGGCCGAGCCCGGCACCACGGTCGTCAGCGACTTCATGACGGTGCGCGAGCGCGGCAGCGTGCAGCACCTGGGCTCGACCGTGTCCGGCCAGCTGTCGGAGCAGATGAACCGGATGCACGCGCTGGAGGCACTCTTCCCGGCGGTGACGGCCTCCGGAATCCCCAAGGCCGAGAGCGTCGACGCCATCATGCGGCTCGACGAGTCGCCGCGTGGGTTGTATTCCGGCGCAGTGGTGATGTTCAGTGCCGACGGCGGCATGGACGCGGCGCTGACGCTGCGCTCGGCCTACGAGGCCGACGGCCAGACCTGGCTGCGGGCCGGCGCCGGAATCATCGCCGAGTCGACTCCGGAACGCGAGTTCGAGGAGACCTGCGAGAAGCTGACGACGCTCGCGCCGTACCTGGTGCCCCGCAGCTGAGCTAGAAGTCCAGGCCGGCCGGGGCGTCGGCGGGCGGTTCGCCGCCGGCTTCGGTGAACGCGTGCAGCGCGCGGACCATGCCAAGGCGCTCGCGGGCCGGCATGACCTCGACGACCCGGGCGATCTCGGCGCGGCGGCGTTTGGTCACGGTGTCCACGACGGCGCGTCCCCTTCTGGTCAGCTCGACGACGATCTCGCGGCGCGAATTCGGGTGTGTGCGCCGGTCGATCAGGCCGGCGGTGACCAGGCGCTCGGCCATCCGGCCGATGGTCGACGGTTGGACGTCGAGTTGACTGGCCAGCGTGGTCAGGTTGGTCGCGCCGCGCGACGACAGGATCACCAGAACCCGCAGTTGGGGGACGGTCAACGTGTCGTCGACGCCCGCGACCGAGCGGGCCGTGATGTCCAGGAGCAGCCGCGATGCGGTGACGAGAGCATCGGCGATGGCGTCGACCGACGGCTCGGCGGTGGTTCTCGGTCGTGCGCTCGCCACGGCTCCTCCTGCTGACGTGTACTGCGAATTTACCAGCGCTGCTAATTCGAAGCCGTTACCAAACGGTGACCTGCAGGGTATGGTGCACCGGTGGACAAGCCCGGATTAGCTACCGAGACGCGCGCACGGCGCCGTTGGTCGGTGGCTCTGGCGGCGCTGGTGATGCCGGCTGCGGCGTTCGTCGCTGCGGGCACTGCGGCCCACACCGGCACCACCGCCACTGAGGTGGACGTCTGCTGCGCGCAGGTGGTCCTGGCCGAGCCCACTGCTTTGCATCCGGGTTCGCTGATCGTCGCCGAGGCGGCCGAGAGTTCGCGCGCCATGGTGCGCAGCATCGCTTTGCCGGTGGGTGTCGCCGCCGAGCGGGGGCTGCAGGTCGACACCATCCTCGCCGAGCGCGCCGTCAGCGCGGCGTTCCCGGAAATCCACACGATGACCGGAGTTCGCCCGGACTCGCTGCGCTGGCATCCCGAAGGCCTGGCGCTGGACGTGATGGTGCCCGACTACGGGTCGTCCGCCGGCAAGGCGCTTGGCGACCGCATCCTGTCGTACGTGCTGGCCAACGCGCGGCGGTTCGATCTGAACCATGTGATCTGGCGGCAGGCGATCTACTACCCGGACGGCACTGCCCATCGGATGCCCGATTACGGCGGTCCCGACGCCAATCACTACACCCACGTGCACATCTCGACCAACGGCGGCGGCTACCCGACTGGCAACGAGGCGTACATCGTCTCCGCGTCAGGGCCGACTCTGGTCAAGAGCGGCGCAGTCAACGCGATCTTCGTCAGCGCGCACTGAGCCGGCCGATCCGCCCGGGGTCACGGGCCGCCGCGTCGCCGATCGTCCTGCACTGATCCGTGCACCGGCGAGGGCAATGGTGAAGAGCGCCAACAGTATCCAGCCCGAGCTGGTGCCCAGCCCGTACTTGGCCATCAGCAGCAGCGCCACGCCGGCGGCGCAGACCAGCACACCTGCCATGGTCGACGGGCTTCCGGTCGCTCGGACCCGGGCATCCCACCACTTCAACGGGTTGTGCTCGAGCGGGGACAACAGCAGGAACATGACCGTCATCACCACCGCGAAGACCAGCGCCCGGATCGCGATGTTGCGCCAGAAGTGCGGGGCCGCAGGGTCGTAGGCGTCCAGGCCCACCGCGTGCAGGCCGAACGTCGAGATCGCGATGGCCGCAATGTGCCACAGGTACAACGTCATCGCCCCGCTGTTACCCACCACGATCAGGTACCAGACGCGGGGACGCTGGGCCCACCGGCGGACCACGGTGGCGCAGGCGATGAACAGCATGGACATCCAGATGCACTGCAGCGCAAGCAAAAGCGTCGGCGGGGTCACGTTCGACATCCGTTCGGTGCCGGTGACGACCAGCGACACGTCGTATGGGCCGTACTTGGCGACCAGCACCTGGACGGCCAGCGTGGCGGCGGCGACCATCAGCGCCGTGCGAGGAGCGACCAGGCGGTGCGCGTAGGCCGCGCCGATGACCATCGGAATCAGCCAGACCACAACCAGATTCGCTGCGCCGGCCTCCAGGGTGTGGGTGCCGATGCGGGCCCAGTCGCCGAGTGCCGCGACCGCCATCAGGGCCGCGACCACCAGCGTGGCAGAGCGGGCCGAGCGCAGCCGGGCCAATGCGGGGACGAACGCCAGCACGATCAGATAGGTACCGAGGAACCAGAGCAGCGCCACCGACTCGTTGCCCAGGGCGGCCGCCGATTCGGCGCCCATGGTGAACCGCACCACGATCAGGGCGACCGTCCAGGCGGCCAGGTACCACAGCGCAGGTCGGCACAACCGTTGCGCCCGGGTGAAAAGCCAGGTGCCCCACGGCGTGCCGTCCTGCCAGCTGTAGATGCCGGCCGCGGCTCCGGCGAAGAAGAACAACGGCATGACCTGAAGCACCCAGGTGGCCGGTTGCAGGCTCGGGACGGCGCCCAAGGTATTGCCGATCTGGACACCGCCTGAAGTGATGGTGGCGAGCAGCATCGTGCAGTGGCCGAACATCACCACCAGCAGCGCACCCAGCCTGGCGACATCGATACTGCGGTCGCGGTCGGGCGCGGTGCTGTCGATCACGGTGCGGAAGTCGGGCAGGAGTCTCGGCATGAGCTGATGATGCCCGAGCGCCGCGCGGCGCGGATGAGTGTGACTACTCAGAACCGGTGGGTATCGCCACCGCCTCGGCGGCAGCGTCGTGCCGTCCGACGAAACGACGAATGCGGGCCACCGCGAACACGATGCAGAGCACCACGAGGGTGGGCCCCGTCGCGACGATGACGAACTGCGAGAGGTCGACGGGATAGTTGAAGATCATGTACAGGGCGAAGACGGGATAGAAGCCGCAGAGGAGCCCGAGTCCGACGCACAGCTGGGTGTGCAACCGGTGCCAGTCCTGGAGGCTCTGCTCGGTCCAGCCGCGTTCGGGCAGGGCCGGCTCGGCAAGAGCGGGGGAGATGACGCCGGTCATCTTTTTCGAGTTCGGCTTGCGCAGCAGCCCGCTGATGGCGAACGACCACACCAGCAGGGACATCGGGACGAGCTCGAGGGCCTGGACGATGCGCGGGTTCTTGGTGGTGAGCGCGATGGTCAGCGAGCACACGGCGCCGACGATCACCACGACGTTCGCGGGCTCGACCTTCCGCTTGCGCACCATGGTCAGCGCGCCCTGCACGGCCGCGGTGATGATCGCCCCGACCAGCGCCAGGTACGGCTCGAAGTCGAACATGCGCAGCACGTAGTACGCGACCAGCGGCGGCACGGTGTTGATCGCCGTGTTCGTGATGTATTCGCGCAGACTCTTGGGTGTGTCCATGCCGGCGTCGGCTTGCTGTGACATTCGGGTTGCTCCTGGTGGGGGTCGGTGTTGTCTCGCGAGCAGACGCAAAACTGTCAATTTCAGTCGCAAATCGACAGTTTTATGTCTGCTCGCGAGGGACTGTCAGGTGGTGGCTGTGGTGATCGCGCGGATGATGGCCTTCTTGTCGACCTTGCCGACCGCGGTCACCGGCAGCGACGTCTGTGCCACCAGGGTGTCAGGCCGGCTGTGTACTGCGACACCGCGGCCGTCGAGGTAGCCGTTGAGGTCGCTGAGGCTGACCGGCGGTCCGCTGAAAACGACCACCGCACAGATTTTTTCGCCCAGGTAGGGGTCGGGCATCGGGACCGCGGCGGCGGCCCGGATCGACGGGTGCGTGAGCAGGTGCTCTTCGAGATCGAGCGCCGAGATGGTCTCTCCGCCACGGTGGATGACGTCCTTGATGCGTCCGGTGACCTCGAGGTAGCCGTCGGCCCTGCGGCGCACCCGATCCCCGCTGCGGTAGTAGCCGTCGGGGCTGAACGACCGCTCGTTGTCGGACGGCGCGCGATAATAGCCGTTGAGGGTGTACGGCCCGCGGACCAGGAGTTCGCCTTCGTCGCCGACCGCGACCTCGGCACCCTCGTCGTCGACGATGCGCAGTTCGTCGTCGGGGCACAGCGGCGCGCCCTGGGTGTGATCGAGCAGTTCGGGGTCGTCGCCGGGGCGGGTGTAGTTGATCAGCCCCTCGGCCATGCCGAAAACCTGTTGCAGGCCGGGCGTCAGCGCGGCGCGGGCGGCCGCCGCGTCCGGTGCGGAGAGCTTGGCGCCGCCGACCTGGAGCAGTCGCAACGTGGTGGGGCGCTGCGGTTCCCAATCGCACGCCAGCGTCCACAGGGTGGCCAGCGCGGGCACCAGCGCGCAGACGGTGACGCCGTGCCGGGCGATGGTGGCGAACGCGGATTCTGGGCTGGGATCGGTGGTGAAGACGGTGGTGGCACCCACGGACATCGCACCGAGCATGCCCGGGCAGGACAGCGGGAAGTTGTGCGCCGCCGGCAACACCGTCAGATACACGTCGTCGCCGGTCATTTCGCACAGCGCGGCGCTTGCGGTGGCGTTGTAGTAGTAGTCGTCGTGGGTGCGGGGGATCAGCTTCGGCGCTCCGGTGGTGCCGCCGGATACCAGTAGCAATGCGGGTTCCGCTGTGTTGATTGTCGGCGCGGGTATTGGCGCACGGCCGAAAAGGGAAGCCCAGCTGGTGAATTCGCCAGCCTCGCCGTCGACGATCACCTGCTGGAGCCTCGGGTGCTCGGCGACCAGCTCGCGCGCCATGTCCCGGTAGTCGAAGCCGCCAAACCGGTCGGCGATGACGAGGGCGACCGCGCCGCTGACCGTGGCGAAATGACTGAGTTCGGCGCGGCGATGGGCGGGCAGGCACATGACGGGCACCGCACCCGCGCGCAGCAGCCCGAACAGGGCGATGGCGAAGTTCGCGGTGTTGGGCACTTGCAGCAGGACCCGGTCGCCGATTCCGATCCCAAGTGCGGCGAAGCCGGCGGCCGCCTCTGCGGCCAGCTCATCGAGTTTGGCAAACGTGTATGACGCGGACGGATCGATGACGGCAACGCGGTCCGGCCACTGCCTTGCGCCGTAGGTCAGCAGGCTGTCCAGTGGTTTACCGGCCCAATAGCCCGCCCTGCGGTAGCGCTCGGCGCGATCGTGCGGAAACGGTACGAATCCGTTCAGCAAATGCTGATCGACCTCGGCGGAGGTAGTGGTGCGCGTCACGGCAGATCCCTCGGGGTAGGCATGGAGGTAGCAGCAATATAGGGTAGCCTAATCAAAATTAGGACAGCCTGTCTTTAACGTATTTGGAGGGGTGTTGTGGGCGTCGTGGCAGTGAATTCGCAGGCCATCCGCGAGGAGGTTGCCGAACTGCTGGGTGCCCGCGCTGACACCCTCGATCCCGGCGCCGACCTGATCGGTCAGGGGCTGGACTCGATTCGCATGATGTCGCTGGCCGGACGCTGGCGGAAGCGGGGCATCGACATCGACTTCGCCGCACTGGCAGCGGAGCCGACCATCGCGGCCTGGTCCGAACTGCTGTCCGCGGCGGGCGGTCTGCAACGCGCGGAAGCATCGGTACCGCAAGATAATTCGGAACATGACCAGCCGTTCGGGCTGGCGCCGATGCAGCACGCCATGTGGATCGGCCGGGAAGACGACCAGCAACTGGGCGGCGTCGCCGGACATCTCTACGTCGAATTCGACGGCCAGGAGGTCGATGCGGAGCGATTGACCACTGCCGCAATGGCATTGGCGGTGCGGCACCCCATGCTGCGCGTGCAGTTCCTGGCCGACGGCACGCAGCGCATCGCCGCGCTCGACGGTGACTTCCCGGTGACGGTCACCGACCTGCGGGCGTTGTCGGCCGATCAGATCGCGGAGCAGCTGGCCGCCATGCAACGCCGCAAGGCACATCAGCAGTTGACCGGCCAGGTGTTCGAACTGAGCCTGACGCTGCTCCCGGATGGCGCCACCCGCCTGCACGTCGACTTGGACATGCAGGCCGCTGACGCGATGAGCTACCGCACCTTGATGGCCGATCTCGCGGCTCTGTACCGCGGTGTCGAGTTGGCTCCGCTGGCCTACACCTACCGCGAATATCGCATGGCCACAACACAATCAGCTGAACAGGTCAATCCCAGGGCTGATGCGGACCGGCAGTGGTGGGGCGACCGGCTCCCGGAACTGCCCGATCCGCCGCGCCTGCCGCTGGTACCGGCCGCCGAGCAGAACGACCCGCGCCACACCACCCGGCGCTGGCACTGGCTGGCCCCCGACGTGCGGGACGCGCTGTATGCCGCCGCGCGCCGGCGCGGCATCACGCCCGCGATGGCACTGGCCGCATCGTTCTCCGACGCGCTGGCCTGCTGGTCGGCCGGGCAGCGCTTCCTGCTGAACGTGCCGCTGTTCGGGCGCGACCAACGCCACGCTGATGTCGACCGCCTGGTGGGCGACTTCACGTCGTCGCTGCTGCTCGACGTCGACCTGACCGACGCGGCCACCGCGACGGGGCGATGCGCCGTCCTGCAGGACGCATTCCGCAGCGCCGCAGCACATTCCGACTACTCCGGGCTCGAAGTGCTCCGGGACCTGAGTCGGCACCGCGGCACCCAGGTGCTGGCGCCGGTGGTCTTCACCAGCGCCCTCGGTCTCGGCGAACTGTTCGGCTCGGCGGTGATCGAGACCTTCGGCACCCCGGGATGGATCAATTCGCAAGGGCCGCAGGTGATGCTGGACGCCCAGGTGACCGAGTTCAACGGCGGCGTGCTGGTCAACTGGGACGTCCGCGAAGAGGCGTTCCCGGCGGGCGTCATCGACGCCATGTTCGCCCGGCACATCGCCGAGCTGGAGCGGCTGGCCGTCGACGACACCGCCTGGGAGGCCACGACGCCGGAACCGTTGTCGGCGGCCCAGCGCGCGGTGCGCGACGAGGCCAACAGCCGCACCGCGGCGCCGAGTGGCGCGGCGCTGCACACCGGCTTCTTCGCCTCGGCTGCCGCGCGGCCGGCTGCCACGGCGATGATCGGCGAGACCCGGCAGTGGACGTATGCCGAACTGGCCGAGGAAGTTTCGGCCGTGGCATCGGCGTTGCGGATCGCCGGCATCACGCCGGGGGACACCGTGGCCGTGCTCGGCCCCAAGGGCGCAGAACAGATCATCGCGCTGCTGGCCATCCTGGCTGCCGGCGGCGTCTACCTGCCGATCGGCGTCGACCAGCCCGCCGACCGCACCGAAAAGATTCTGGCGACCGGCGGCGTCCGGATGGCGCTGTACTGCGGCGACCTGACACCGTCGTGGAAGCCGTCACTGACCGTGACGGAGGCGATGCGGATCGGGCGCCGCGCCGACGGGCCGTTCGTCCCCGCCGCCACCGATCCGCACGAGCTGGCCTACGTGCTGTTCACCTCCGGTTCCACGGGCGAGCCCAAGGGCGTCGAGGTCACCCATGATGCGGCGATGAACACCGCCGAATTCCTGTACGGGCACTTCAACATCGGACCGGCTGACCGCTGCCTCGCGCTGGCCACCCTGGAATGCGACCTGTCGGTGCTCGACATGTTCGCCACCCTCGCCACCGGCGGCAGCATCGTGGTGGTCGACGAGCCGTACCGGCGCGACCCGGACCACTGGGCCGCCCTCATCGCCGAGCACGGCGTGACGGTGCTCAACTTCCTGCCGGGCTGGCTGGAGATGCTCGTCGAGGTGGGCGCGGGACGTCTGGACACCGTGCGAGTGGTGCTGACCGGCGGTGACTGGGTCCGGACCGCCATGGTGCGGCACCTGCAGGCGCAGGCACCGGGTGTGCGCGTCGCCGGGCTCGGCGGTGCCACCGAAACTGCCATCCACGCAACCATTTTCGAGGCCGGCGAGCTGCCCGACACCTGGTCGGCGGTGCCCTACGGCGTGCCGTTCACGAACAACGCATGCCGGGTGGTCAACGAGGCCGGCCAGGATTGCCCCGACTGGGTGGCCGGCGAACTGTGGTTCACCGGACGCGGCATCGCCTCCGGCTACCGTGGCCGGGCGGACCTGACCGCCGACCGATTCGTGCGCTACGCCGGCCGAACCTGGTACCGCTCGGGGGATTTGGCGCGATACCGGCCGGACGGCATCCTGGAGTTCGTCGGGCGTGCCGACCACCGCGTGAAGATCAGCGGCTACCGGATCGAGCTCGGTGACGTCGAAGCCGCACTGCAGCGGGTGCCCGGGGTGCGCGCCGCGGTGGCCGGTGTGGTCTCCGGAGGAGAACGCGGTCACGACGTGCTGGCGGCGCTGGTCTCGGTTGACGATCCCGACCTGACCTCCGAGCGCATCAGCGCGGCGGTGGCCGAACTCGTACCGCCGCACATGATCCCGCGGCAGCTGCAGGTGGTTGCAGCGATTCCGTTCACCGTCGGCGGCAAGACCGACCGTCGGGCCGCAGCCGGTCAACTGGCAGCGCTGGTTCAGGCGGCCGACGGCGCCGGCCGGGCACTGCCGGAGACCACGCTGGAGCGGGCGCTGGTGGCGATCGTCTCCGAGCTGCTCACGGTCGACGCCGGTGTCGAGGACGACTTCTTCGAGCTCGGCGGTGACTCGGTCCTGGCGACCGCCACCGTGGCGCGGATCCGGAAGTGGCTGGACACCCCGACCGTCGGCGTGCCCGACATCTTTGCCGCCCGGACCGTGCGAGCCCTGGCGCAGCGGCTCATCGGCCGCGAGGACGGCAACGGGCGGCTGGACATGGTCGCTGAGCTCTACCTGGAGATTGCTGAGATGAACCACGACGACGTGCTCACCGCGCTGGATCCGGCGGCTGTCTCATGACCGAAATGGGATCGGCCTCCGCGACTGGGCTGAAAGGCGCCTTCGCGCCATGGATCAAGCACTACCCGGGCACCGGCGACGCTGGGGCCGTGGTGGTCTTCCCGCATGCCGGCGGTGCCGCGGTGGCCTACCGGAACCTGGCAACTGCCTTGTCGGGCAAGGGGATCGACACGTACGTCGTGCAGTATCCGCGCCGTGCCGATCGGCTCGCGCATCCGGCGCACCCGACGGTCGAGCAACTGGCAGCCGACCTGTTCGCCGCGGGCGACTGGGCGGCCGCGGGCCCGCTGCGGCTCGTCGGGCACTGCATGGGTGCGGTGGTGGCATTCGAGTTCGCCCGGGTCGCCGAACAGAGCGGCGCCACCGTGCACAGCCTCTGGGCATCCGCCGGCCAGGCGCCGTGCGATGTGGTCGACGCGCCTCCACTGCCGACCGGACCTCGCGAAATGCTCGCGGAGATGGTCGATCTCGGGGGAACCGACCCCCGGCTGCTCGCCGATCCAGATTTCGTCGAACTCCTGTTGATGGCGGTGGGTGCCGACTACGAAGCACTCAACCGGTACCTGGGCGGCGGCCGCATCGCCGCCGACATCCACGCCCTCGGCGGACGCGACGACCATCGCATCGACCAGGACATGCTGCGCCGCTGGGAAGATCACACGTCGGGTGCCTTCACCCTGACCGAATTCGACGGCGGTCACTTCTATCTCAACGACCAGCTGGACGCGATCGCGGAAGTGATCAGTGCGCGCTGACTTGATGGGCACGGACGATCCGGTGGTCATCGTCGGGATGGCGGTCGAAGCGCCCGGTGACGTGGACAACGCCGAAAGTTATTGGCAGTTACTGTCTTCCGGACGCGAGGCGCTGAGCACGTTCCCGGAGGACCGGGGCTGGGCCGTGCGTGACCTGCTCGCGGGCTCGCGCCGCGATGGATTCAAACGGATCCACAACCGCGGCGGCTTCCTCTCCGGTGCCGCCCTGTTCGATCCGTCGTTCTTCGGTATCTCGCCGCGCGAGGCGGTGGCGATGGACCCGCAGCAGCGAGTGGCGCTGCGGGTGACGTGGCGGGCGCTGGAGGACGCCGGGATCAACCCGGACGAGTTGGCCGGACACGACGTCGGCTGCTACATCGGCGCCTCGGGCACCGGGTACGGCCCCGACCTTGCCGAATACTCGGACTTGAGTGGGCATCTGATCACTGGGACGTCGCTGGGCGTGATCTCCGGACGCATCGGTTACCTGCTGGGCCTCGATGGTCCGGCGCTGACGGTCGACACGTCGTGTTCGTCGGCGCTGACTGCGTTCCACACCGCGGTGCAGGCACTGCGCGCGGGGGATTGCAGCATGGCGCTGGCCGGCGGCGTATGCGTGATGGGGTCGCCCGGATACTTCGTCGAATTCGCCAAGCAGCACGCACTTTCCGACGACGGGCACTGCCGGCCCTACAGCGCGCAGGCCAGCGGCACCGTGTGGGCCGAAGGCGCCGGGATGTTCGTGCTGGAACGAAAGTCGGTGGCGCAGCGCAACGGGCACCGCGTGCTCGCGGAGGTGCGTGCCAGCTGCCTCAACCAGGACGGACGCAGCACCGGCCTGACCGCTCCGAGCGGTCCGGCCCAGGCCCGGCTGTTCGGCCGCGCGCTCGACCAATCCGGCGCCCGGCCCGACCAGATCGGGATGGTCGAAGGGCACGGCACCGGAACCAAACTCGGGGACCGGACCGAATTGAACTCGCTGGCCCAGACCTACGGTGCCACCGCACCCGGGCAGGGCGCGGTCCTCGGTTCGGTGAAATCCAATGTCGGACACAGCCAGGCCGCCGCGGGCGCGCTCGGACTGGCCAAGGTACTCGTCTCGGCCGAGCACGCCACCATCCCGGCGAGCCTGCACATCGAACAGGCCAGCGCCGAAATCGACTGGAGCGCACAGGGACTGAAGCTCGCCACCAACCCCGCGCCGTGGCCTGCGGTGAACGGCGAACGTCTTGCCGCGGTTTCGGCTTTCGGCATGAGCGGCACCAATGCGCACGTCATCGTCGCCATGCCCGAGGAGCGGGTGGCGTGATGAGCCTTTCGCACCTTCCTGACGGCCGCGTACCCGTGCTGCTCAGCGCGCACACCGAAGAGCTGCTGGCGGCTGAGGCGACCGGCGTCGCCGACTTCCTGGACCGGATCGGGGCCGTGAGCCTCGGTGCGGTGGCCGCGATGTTGTTGCGGCTGCGCCGTCGTCGTCGGTTCCGGGCCGTGGTCCGGGCACACGACGCCGCCGAACTGGCGGCCGCGCTGCGGGCGCTGGCGGCGGGCGAGGAGCACCCCCTGGTGGCGGTGTCCTCTCGGACCGCAGCGCCCCGGACGGCCTTCGTGTTCCCGGGTAACGGTGGCCAGTGGCCGTCGATGGGCACCGACGCATATCGGCAGCTGCCGGTGTATCGCGCCGCGGTCGACCGCTGCGCCGCCGCGTTCGTCGCCGCGGGAATCGACTCTCCGCTGGACTTCCTGGTCGACCCCGTCGATCGCGAGTGGACCCAAATCCACAGTCAGAGCGCGCAGTTCACGCACGCCGTCGGACTGACCTCGGTCTGGCAGGCGCTGGGCATCGAGCCCGACGTCACGCTGGGGCACAGCCTCGGCGAAATCGCCGCGGCCCATGTCGCCGGTGCCATGACGCTGGCGGAAGCGGTCGCCGTGGTGATCGCCCGGGCCGGGGCGTTGGACAGCCTGGCCGGCGACTTTGGCGCGGCGAGTCTGGGTGTGAGCGTCGACGAAGCGCGGCAAGCGGTTTCGGATGCCGCGGGCTGGATGGAATTGTCGGTGGTCAACTCGGCGGCCTCGGTGGTGGTGTCCGGGGAACGGAACGCCATCGCGGACCTGGTGTCCGACCTGCAATCGCGCGGGCGTTTCGCGCGCGTCATCGCCATGAGCTTCCCCGCCCACACCAGCGCGCTGGATCCGCTGCGGGCGCAACTGCTTGCCGGGGTGCCGGAGTCTCGATTCAGCGATGGCACGGTGCCGTTCGTCGGATCGGTGACCGGTGAGGTCGTCGGCGCGGACACGGAATTCGCCGAGTACTGGTACCGGAATCTGCGGAGCACCGTGCGGTTCGACCGGGCCGCCGCGACGGTGCGGGACAGCGGCGTCGAGGGATTCGTCGAGATGTCGGCGCACCCCGCGTTGCTGCATGCGCTCGCCGATACCGATGCGCCGCTGATCGTCGGGTCGGGACGCCGCGACGAGGCCCTCGTCGACGTGCTCTCCGACAACATCGCCACTGTGGCTGTGGCCGATCCCGGTTACGACTGGGCCGAGCACATCGAGCCGAATCAACCGATGCTGCGCGGATTTCCGCATGCCCCGATGGCAGCGATGCACCTGTGGGCCGCGCCGGAACCGCTGCCCGCGGTGGCCGGACTGACGGTCAGCGCCGAACACTGGCTGCCGCAGCCCGATGAGACCGTGCCGCTGATCATCCGGCGTGCCGCGGTGCTGGACCTGCCGGGACCACGGGGTGAGCTGGCCGACCGGATCCGCGACGGTGTGCGGGCCAATCTCGGCACCGTGCTGGTCGAGCCCGCCGAGGCCGATCTGCTCATCGTCGTCGCGCCGATGCTCGACCACCCCGACACCGAGGCGGCGATCACGGACCTCGCCGAGCTGATCCGCGGTGGACTCTGCGACTACCCGAATGCCATTGGGTCACAATGCAACGACGTGTGGCTGGTGACCGTCGGCGGCGAGCACGTGCGCGACGACGAGCCGGTGGCGTTGCCGGCTCAGGCGGCCCTGGCCGCCATGCACCGCAGCATCGGCTTCGACCATCCGGATCAGTCCTTCCGCCACCTTGACCTGGCCTCCTGGGAAATCGACACGCCGGCCGCGACTGCCGTCGTCGAGACCATGCTGGGTACGGGTACCGAAGTGGCGCTGCGTGATTCAGAGCAGTACCGGCGCGGCCTGGCGGCCCTGCCGGATGCTGACGCACCGGCGCCCGGGCTACTGGACAACGTGGTGATCACCGGCGGAAACGGTGCCGTCGGCCTGCACTTCGCGCGGACTCTGGCCGCCGCGGGCGCCCGGCGCATCGTGCTGGTGAGCCGCAGCGGCACCGATGCACAGCAACTGGCCGAATTCGACTGCACCGACGT
This sequence comes from Mycolicibacterium llatzerense, assembly GCF_025331195.1. Taxonomy (NCBI): domain Bacteria; kingdom Bacillati; phylum Actinomycetota; class Actinomycetes; order Mycobacteriales; family Mycobacteriaceae; genus Mycobacterium; species Mycolicibacterium llatzerense. Next base: position 366,735 of record NZ_LXOV01000014.1, read on the forward strand.
GGTGTCGGTGCAGTGCGACATCACGTCGTCCGAGCAGGTTTCGGCCGCCGCGGCAACCCACGCCGGTGTCGGTGCGACGCTCGTGGTCCACGCGGCCGGTGCGGCAGCGTTCGGCACGACGGTCGGCGCGGATGAGTTCATCGCCACCGCGGCCGCGAAGGTCGCCGGTCTGGCCCGGCTGACCGAGTCCTGGCCGTTGCGTCCCGATGCCCGAATCCTGGTGTGCTCATCGGTGTCCGGACTGTGGGGCGGGCTCGGTCATGTCGCCTACGCAGCCGTGAACCGCATGCAGGATGTGCTGGCCGGGCAGTTCCGCGCCAAGGGGCTCGACTGTGTGGCCGTGCGGTGGGGACTGTGGCCGGGCGCCGGCATCGTCGGTGCCGAGGAGGTGGCGCGAATCGAGCGCGCCGGGCTGCGGGAGATGGATCCCGACGTCGCCATCGAGGCGGCCCTGGGGACCTCCGCGCCCGCGCCGCTGATCTTCAGCGCCGATGCCGAGCGGTTGGCGACGCTGCTCGGTGCTGCCCCCGCTGACGCGGAACCGGCTGTACCGCAGCAGGTTCCGGTCGCCATCAGTGCCGGTGCCGACGCCGAAGACGTCGTCCGGCACGAGCTTTCGGCGGTGCTCAAATTGGGCGACCCCGGCGGCATCGACCTGACCGCGGCCCTGTTCGACCTGGGCCTGGATTCGCTGCTGGCACTGGACCTGCGCAAGCGACTGCGCCGGGGCACCGGCCGGTCCGTGCCGCTGGCCGGGCTGCTCAGCGGCATCACCGGTATCGAACTGGTGGATTTGCTAACCGATAGATCAGAAAAGGTGGAGAGCTAGCGTGACCGAGACCGACATCCGGGCAGAAGACGCTCGCCTGGAGCTGTTGCGGCGCAAGCTGGCCGAGCGCGGCCTGCAGTCCCAGGGCAACACGCAGTCGAACGATGGGGCGCCGGTGGTGCCGGTGCTGTCCGACGGCCAGCGCCGGATGTGGTTCGTGCAGACCGCCGAACCCGCGGGCGCCCTGCTCAACGTCTGTGTGTCCTTCGCGATCACCGGCGAACTCGACCACCAGCGCCTGCAGGCTGCGGTGAACGCGGTGGCCGGCCGGCACGCGGTACTGCGCACCACCTACCGGGCGGATGCGACAGGCGAACCCGGCCTGACGGTGCACGACCAGTTGGCACCGGGCTGGAGCACCCACGACCTGAGCGAGCTCTCGGAAGCGTCGCGCGCCCTGCGCCTCGAAGTGTTGGCACAGCGGGAATTCGGCACGCCGTTCCAGCTCGACATCGAATCGCCCTTGCGGATCAGCCTGATTCGCACCGCGGCGGACGAGCACATCATGCTGCTCACCGCACATCACATCGCCTGGGACGACGCGTCCTGGCAGGTGTTCTTCGGCGATCTCACGCGGGCTTACGACGGCGAGCAGCTGGCCGAGATGATTCCGGCGGCGGTGCCCGCCGATGACCACACCGAGGCCCTGGAGTACTGGCGCGGCGTGCTCGCCGATCCGCCTGAGCCGCTGGAACTTCCGGGCCCGCACGGCTCCCTGGTGCCGACGGGTCACCGCTCGCAGCGCGTCACCCGGCGCATCGATGCCGACACCGTGGCCCGGATTTCCGAGCTGGCTCGCCAGACCGGATCCACGCCGTACACCGTGCTGCTGGCGGCGTTCGGCACCTTGCTGCACCGCTACACCCACGCCGACGATGTCCTGGTCGCGACGCCGGTGCTCAACCGCAGCGGCGGCACCGAGGAAGCACTGGGGTACTACGGCAACACGGTGGCGTTGCGGCTGCGCCCCGAATCACGCCAGAGTTTCGGCGAATTCGTCACCGAGGCCAAGGACACCACCCACGGCGCCTTCGCGCATCAGCAGATCAACCTGGACCGGGTGGTGCGCGAGCTCAACCCGGACCGCCGGCACGGCGTGGAGCGGCTGGCACGGGTCTCGTTCGGCGCCCGCGAGGCCGACGGCCGCGGCTTCTGCCCGTCCGGCATCACCTGCCGCCGGGCTGAATACCGGGGCCACCAGACGCAGCTGCCGCTGGGCTTCATGGTCGAGTTCGAGGACGACGGGGCAGTGGTCGAGGCGGAGTACCTGACCGAAATCCTCGACGCCGCTCTGGCCGACCAACTGCTGCGGCACTACGTGGTGCTGCTGGAGTCTGCACTGGCCGACCCGACCCGGGCGCTGGCCGAGCTGGATCTGATGGACGACCACGACGCCGACTGGCTGCGGCAGATGGCGAACGGGGAGCAGTTCAGCACCCCGGACACCACGTTGGCCGCGTTGATCGAGGCCCAGACCGAGCGCACCCCGGAGTCGGTTGCCGTCGCCTACGAGGGCCGGTACTACACCTACCGCGAACTCAACGCAGAGGCGAACCGGTTGGCGCACTGGCTGATCGGCCAGGGCATCGGCACCGAAGACCGGGTTTCCGTGCTGCTGGAGAAGTCGCCCGCGCTGGTGATCACGGCACTGGCCATCGTCAAGGCCGGCGGCGTGTACCTGCCGGTCGATCCGACCTACCCGGAGGACCGGCTGTCCTTCATCCTGGGTGACTGCGATCCGAAACTCGTGATCCGCGAACCGATCACGGACCTCTCGGGGCAGCGCGAGGACAACCCCACCGACGCAGATCGGGTGCGGCCGCTCACCGCGGGCAACACCGCCTACCTGATCTACACCTCGGGTTCGACCGGTCTGCCCAAGGGCGTCCCGGTGCCGCACCGTCCGGTCGCCGAGTACTTCGTGTGGTTCGTCGACGAGTACCAGATCGACGCCGACGAGCGGCTGCTGCAGGTCGCCTCGCCGAGCTTCGACGTGTCGATCGCCGAGGTGTTCGGCATGCTGGCGTGCGGTGCGCGCCTGGTCATTCCGCGCCCGGGCGGCCTCAACGACATCGGGTACCTGACCGAGCTGCTGCGCGGCGAGGGCATCACTTCCATGCACTTCGTGCCGTCGCTGTTGGGGCTGTTCCTATCCCTGCCGGGCGTCAACGAATGGCGCAGCCTCAAGCGCGTGCCGATCGGTGGTGAAGCGCTGCCGGGTGAGGTGGCCGACAAGTTCCACGCCACCTTCGACGCGCTGCTGCACAACTTCTACGGACCGACCGAGACGGTCATCAATGCCAGCCGGTACCGCGTCGAGGGTAAGCAGGGCACGCGCATCGTGCCGATCGGCAAGCCGAAGATCAACACGCAGATGCACCTGCTCGACGATGTCCTGCGGCCGGTGCCGGTCGGCGTCATCGGCGAGATCTACATCGGCGGAACACATGTCGCGCACGGATACCACCGGCGCCCCGGCCTGACCGCCGAGCGCTTCGTCGCCGACCCGTTCACCGCGGGTGGCCGGCTCTACCGCTCCGGTGACCTGGCTCGTCTGAACAGCGACGGTGACATCGAATTCGTCGGCCGCGCCGACGAGCAGGTCAAGATCCGCGGCTTCCGCATCGAACTCGGCGAGATCGCCGCCGCCATCGCGGTGGACCCCAGCGTCGGCCAGGCCGTCGTCGTGGCGAGCGACCTGCCCGGGCTGGGCAAGAGCCTCGTCGGCTACCTCACCCCGGCCGAGCGCGGTGACCTGGAATCGGTTGACGTGCAACGAATCAAGGCCCGAGTGGCGGCAGCGCTGCCGGAGTACATGGTGCCGGCCGGCTACGTCGTGCTCGACGAAATCCCGATCACCGCGCACGGCAAGATCGACCGCCGCGCGCTGCCCGATCCGGACATCCAGTCCCGCACCGCCTTCCGTGAACTGACCACCGACACCGAGCGGAAGGTCGCCGAACTGTTTGCCGACCTGCTCGGCGTCGACCAGATCGGTGCCGACGACTCCTTCTTCGAACTCGGCGGGCACTCGCTGCTGGCCACCAAACTGGTCGCCGCGATCCGGGCGCGCTGCAACGCCGAGATCGGCGTTCGTGAGGTGTTCGAGCTGGGCACCGTCGCCGAGATCGCCGCTCGGGTCGACACCGGGGCGCCGCACAACCGGCCGCCGCTGCTGGCGATCGAGCACACCGGCCCGCGCCAGATGTCGGCATCGCAACTGCGCCAATGGTTCCAGTACCGCATCGACGGTCCCGGCCCGGTCAACAACATCCCGTTCGCGGCCCGGATCACCGGCCCGTGCGACGTCGACGCCTTCGTCGCCGCGCTCGGTGATCTGGTCGAGCGGCATGAGGTGCTGCGCACCACCTACACCGAAATCGACGGCGTGCCCTACCAGGTCGTGAACGACCCGGCGCCGCTGCCGGTCCGCCGCGCCCGCGGTGCCGACGAGGAGTGGTTGCAGGCCGAACTCGACCAGGAACGCCGGTACGTGTTCGATCTGGAGGCGCAGTGGCCGATCCGGGCCGCGGTGCTGTCGATCCCGGGCCAGCACGTGCTGTCGATCATGGTGCACCACATCGCCGCCGATCACTGGTCGGCCGGCGTGCTGTTCACCGACCTGGTCACCGCGTACCGGGCTCGCCTCGAGCACCGCGCTCCCGAGTTCGCGCCGCTGCCGATCCAGTACTCGGACTACGCGGCCTGGCAGGCCACCCTGCTGTCCGATGAGTCGGGAATGCTTGCGGAGCAACGTGATTACTGGCGCGGCCACCTCGCCGCGCCGGCCGCCGACCCGGGTCTGCGGCCCGACTTCACCCGGCCGCCGGTGCTCTCGGGTGAGGGCGCGTCGGTGCCGTTCGTCGTCGACCCCGATGTTCGGGCCAAGCTGACCGCGCTGACCCGCGAGCTCGGTATCACCGACTTCATGCTGCTGCAGTCCGCGGTGGCCGTGGCGCTCGCGAAATCGGGCGAGGGGCTCGACATTCCGCTCGGCACCCCGGTCGCAGGCCGCACCGAAGCCGAACTCGATGCGCTGGTGGGCTTTTTCATCAACATCCTCGTGCTGCGCAACGACCTGAGCGGGGACCCGACCCTGCGCGAGATTCTGGTCCGGTCCCGGGACACCGCCCTGGCGGCCTACGCGCATCAGGACCTGCCGTTCGATCACGTCGTCGATGCGGTCAGCCCGGCCCGGTCGTTGTCGCGCAACCCGCTGTTCGGCGTCGTCGTGCACGTGCGGGAAGACCTGCCCACCGACCACGTCATCGATTCGCGTGCCGACGGCGACACCACGTTCACCGCGCTGGAGCCGACGTTCGATGTGGCGCATGCCGACCTGTCGGTGAATTTCTTTGCCACGCAGGACGGTTACCGCGGTCACCTGATCTTCCGCACCGATCTGTACACGCGGCAGACGGCGGAGCGGCTCGCTGATCGGCTGGTCCGGGTGATCACCGGCATCGCCGAGAACGCCGATCAGCGCTTGCGGGATCTGCGTGTCGATGAGGCGGTCGAAGGTACCGACGGGGTGCTGGTGCTCGACGAGTGGCGTCAGCCTGTGGGCGTCGGTGTGGTGGGTGACATCTACCAGGCGGGTTCGGAATCGACACCCACCGGCGAACGCGGCAGGTGGCTGGCCACCGGGCAGCTCGAGCGCATCGAAGCCGTACAGCTGCGCGCGGCCGGCACCGGGACAACCGTCGCGGAACCTGCGCGCACCGACACCGAACGCGCCCTCATCGCCCTGCTGGCCGAGGTGCTCGACGCCGACGCCGAGATCGGACGCAACGACGACTACTTCAGTCTGGGTGGCGACAGCATCAAGGCAGTGCAGCTGGCGGCCCGGGGCCGCGACACGGGCCTGAAGCTGACCGCTCGCATGGTGTTCGAGTACCCGACGGTCCACGAGTTGGCGGCGGCGATCGACGCCCGGTCGTCCGCGGAAACTCCTGGGGCACAGGGTGAGGACCGCGAGCACGCGCCGATGACGGTGTCGGGTCTGTCCGCGGCAGAGCTGGCCGAGTTGACCGCGTCGTTCGCGGCGTCGCAGGAGCCGCAGTGACCACACTGCAACCGGCACCGGTCATCGAGGACGTGCTGGCACTCAGCCCACTGCAGCACGGGCTGTACTCGATGGCCCAGCTCGATCAGGCGGACGATCCGTACCTGATTGCGATGTCGGCCGACATCGATGGCGACGTCGACGCGGCGCTCCTGCGGGACTGCGCGGCAGCGTTGTTGGTGCGGCATCCGAACCTGCGGGCCAGCTTCGTGCAGGCCGGAACCCGGACGGTGCAGTTGATTCCGAGTGCCGTCGAGCTGCCGTGGCAGCAGCTCACGGCCGAGTCGTCCGAAGATGCGGACCACCTCGAAGCGCGGGAACGGCGCCGTCCGTTCGCCCTGGAGCGCGGCCCGGCCGTCCGCTTCCTGCTCATCGAAATGCCGGAGCGGCGTTGGCGTTTCGCGGTAGTCGCGCATCACATCGTGATCGACGGCTGGTCGCTGCCGTTGTTCGTCGGCGAACTGCTCGCGCTGTACGCCGCCGGCGGCGACATCACGGTGCTGCCCGCCGCACCTCGCCCGTACCGCGACTACATCGGATGGCTCGCGGCCCGCGACCCGGAGGCCAGCCGCCGGCTCTGGCAGCAGCACCTGTCCGGACTCGACGGCCCGACCATGCTGGCTCCGGCGCTCGGCTCGGGCGAACTCGGCGACGATCTGCCGCACAGCACCGAGATCAAGGCATCCCGCGAGGACACGCACCGTCTGGTCGAGGCTGCGCGGGCGCACGGCGTCACGGTCAACACGCTCACCCAGATGGCCTGGGCGGCAATACTGTCGGTGCTCACCGACCGGCGCGACGTGGTCTTCGGCGTCACCGTCTCGGGACGGCCGGGAGAACTGGCCGGCGTCGAGTCGATGGTCGGGCTGTTCATCAACACCGTGCCGCTGCGGATCCGACTGGACCCGCTGCGGCGCGTCGGCGAGCAGTGTCTGGCACTGCAGCGGGACGCCGCCGAACTGCGGGAGCACAGCTACCTGACGCACACCGAACTCCGATCCCTCGGCGGTGTGGGGGAACTGTTCGACAGCCTCCTGGTCTACGAGAACTTCCCGCCGGGTGCCTTGGTCGGCAGCGGCGACTTCGAGGTTCGCGGAGCCACCTTCCGGCCCCGGGCACTGCAGAGCCTCGCGCACTTCCCGATCACCGTCGCGGCGCACCTGACCGACGGCGAACTGACCATTCTGGTCGAGACGAAAGATGGTGCCACCGGGCTGCTTTCGCCGGAGAGTCTCGGCCGGCAGGTGCTCGCGGTGATGCAGCGGCTCGTCGACGGCTGGGACCGGCCGTTGCGTGACGTCGGCATCCATCTGACGGCGCCCGCCGTGGCGGACGCGCCGGCCACCACCGAAACCGGTGGCATCCACGAGAAGTTCACCGCCGCGGCGCGCAGCAAGCCGGGGTCGGTGGCCCTGACCTACGACGGCGGCGCACTGACCTTCCGCGGTCTCGATGAAGCATCCGACCACGTCGCCGCCGAACTGCGGCGCCGCGGCGTCGTGACCGAGACGCCGGTGCCGATACTGCTGCGCCGGGGCCCCGACTACGTGGTTGCGATGCTCGGCGTGCTCAAGGCCGGCGGTCTGATCGTGCCGCTGGATCCGTCGATGCCCGCCGACCGGATCGAAGAGATCCTGGGCCAGACCAATGCATCGATCGTGGTGGACGACGCCCTGCTGACCGCCGCGGGCAGTACTCCCCTCGGCGAATTCGAGCCGGTGCCAACACATCCCGGCCAGGGTGCCTACATCGTGTTCACGTCGGGTACCACGGGCAAGCCCAAGGGCGTGATCGGCACGCATGCCGCGGTGCTGGCGTACGCCGCCGATCATGCCGCTCGAGTGTTGCACCCTGCGGTGGCGAAAACGGGTCGGCCACTTCGGGTTGCGCACGCGTGGTCGTTCACCTTCGACGCGGCCTGGCAGCCGCTGGCCGCGCTGCTGGACGGCCACGGCCTGCACATCGTCGGTGATGAGGTGCAGCGCGATGCCGAGGCGCTGGTGGCGACCATCGGGCAGTACGGCGTCGACCTGATCGACACCACGCCGTCGATGTTCACCCAGCTGCAAGCCGAGGGCCTGCTGACGACCGTGCCACTGACCGCGCTGGCGCTGGGCGGCGAAGCCGTCGACCCGAACGCGTGGGCGGCCATCCGCGCCGAGTGCGACCGCACCGGCATGTCGGCCTACAACTGCTACGGCCCAACCGAAACCACGGTCGAAGCCGTCGTGGCCGCATTCACCGAGCACGACGCGCCGTCCATCGGGCACCCGACCACTTCCACACGCGCCTACGTCCTGGACGCCTGGCTTCGGCCGGTGCCGGACGGTGTCACCGGTGAGCTGTACCTGTCCGGTGAACAGCTCACGCGCGGCTATCTGGGCCGCGCCGGCGAGACCGCCGCTCGATTTGTCGCCGATCCGTTCGTGCCCGGCACCCGGATGTACCGCACCGGCGACGTGGTGCGCCGCGATCCCGCCACCGGCGGACTGCAGTTCCAGGGGCGCTCCGACGATCAGGTGAAGATCCGTGGCTTCCGGGTGGAACCCGGCGAGGTCGCCGCGGTGTTGCACGCGCACCCAGGGGTGCGGCACGCGCACGTCACCGTCCGGCGGCACGGCAGCGGGCCACGGCTGGTCGCCTACGTCGCCGGGGTGGCAACGGTCGCCGAGTTGCGGCGGATGCTGGCGTCCCGGCTGCCGAGATACCTGGTGCCGCACCACATCATCGCCGTCGACGAGATTCCGCTGACCGTCAACGGCAAGGTGGACGACGCCGCGTTGGCCGCGATCGACGCCGCAGCCGGCGCCGGGCAGACGGCCGCTCCGGCCTCTGCTACCGAACTGGCCGTGGCCGAGCTGTTCGCTGAGGTCCTCGGTGTGGCGGAGCCGTCCGGGCTCGACGTCACCGCCGATTTCCTCGATCTGGGGCTCGACAGCATCGTCGCGCTGTCGGTGGTACAGGCCGCACGCCGCCGCGGACTGGCATTGCGTGCGCGGATGATGCTGGACTGCACCAGCATTCGCGAACTGGCCGACGAACTGGACGCCGAGAACGAGTTGGCCGCCACCGTGGCCGAGGAGGCCGGCCCCGTACCGGTGCTGCCCAACGTGCATTGGCTGTACCAATACGGCGACGGCCGGCGACTGGCCCAGACCCAGGCACTGCGACTGCCGGACGCCATCACCGCCGAGCAACTGACCCTGCTGCTGCACAACGTCATCGCCGCACACCCGGCCCTGCGCAGCCGCCTGGACCGGGCCACGATGACCCTGGTCGACCATCCGGTGGGGGACATCTTGTCCGAGATCACCGTCGACGGCGACGTCGTGGCCGCGGTCGCCGAGCAGACCGATCTCGCGGTCGAACGGCTCGACCCGGAGCAGGGACGCCTGCTGCAGGCGGTGCTGATACACACCGAGTCCGGCGACAAGGTGTTGGTCCTCAGTGCGCACGTGCTGGCCGTCGATCCGGCATCCTGGCGAATTGTGCTCGGCGAGTTGGAGAACGGCTGGCACGCACTGACCTCTGGTGCCGAACCCGCCGCCATCCGCGAACACACCAGCTATCGGGCGTGGTCCCGACTGGTCGTCGAACGAGCGCAACGCCTCGACACCGTGGACTTCTGGGAGGCGCAGGTCGCCGGCCCCGATCCGCAGCTCGGCAGCCGCCGGGTGCAGCCCGAGACGGACTGCGCCGCAGACGTGGTGGTCGCCATGGCGATCATCGACCCGGAGCTGGCCGCGCGAGTGCTTGCGGCGGGTCAACCGGTCACCGATCTGCTGGCCGCCGCGACCGCGCGCACAGTGACCCGCTGGCGGCAGCGCCGCGGACAGGACACCCCGGCTCCGCTGCTGGCTCTGGAGACCCATGGCCGCGCAGACTCCGTGGTGTCGGATGACGTCGACACCGGTGACACCGTCGGCTTGCTCAGTGCCATCTACCCGGTGCGGATCAGCTCCGAAGCGGCACACGAGGTCAGCGTCGAGATCGCCGCGGTCCCGGGCCACGGCATCGACTTCGGGCTACTGCGGTATCTGCGCGCGGACACCGCGGAGCGGTTGTCGGCCTACCCGGAACCTCAGGTGCTGCTGAACTACCTGGGCCGAGTGCACCTCGGGGCAAGCGGTGATGCGATGCAGCTCGATGGTGCACTGCTGGCCGGCGCGTCACCGGTACCCGAGCCGAACTACGCGGTGCACCACGAGCTGACCTTGATGGCCGGGATCATCGACCACGGGGGGACCACGATGCTCGGTGTCCAATGGCGCACGGTGCCAGACATTCTCAGCGCAGACGACATTGCCGAATTGCAGCAGCTGTGGGAATCGCAGCTCAGGGAAGTGGTGAAATGACCGAGACAAGAAACACATTGGCCGTCATCGGCGCCGGCGCCAAAGCCGTCGCCGTGGCCGCCAAGGCCGCCGAACTGCGGGCGATGGGCGTGGACGCGCCCGACATCATCGCGGTGGAACGCCTTGGCGTGGGCGCCAACTGGCAGGCCGCCGGCGGCTGGACCGACGGCCGGCACCGGCTGGGTACCGGGCCCGAGAAGGACGTCGGATTCCCGTACCGGTCCGCGCTGGTGCCGCGCCGCAATGTCGAGCTCGACGAACGGATGATGCGGCACAGCTGGCAGTCGTACCTGATCTCGACGGGGCAGTTCGCCGAATGGATCGACCGCGGACGGCCCGCGCCCACCCACCGGCGCTGGAGCCAGTACCTGGCGTGGGTGGCGGAAAGCGTTGCCATGCAGGTGGTTACGGGCGAGGTCACGCAACTGTCGGTGGATGGCGACCAATGGGTGCTGCACTGCCGCGATCAGCAGGTCCGCGCCGACGGCGTGATGATCACCGGGCCCGGACAGGCCGAGCGGTCCATCCTGCCGGGACACCCGCGGGTGCTGTCGATCGCCCAGTTCTGGCATCGCGTGGCCCAGGACGAGCGCATCAACGCCGAGCGGGTCGCCGTCATCGGTGGCGGCGAGACGGCCGCCACCATGCTCGATGAGCTGTTCTCGCACCGGGTTTCGACCATCACGGTGATCTCCCCGGGGGTCACCCTGTTCACCCGCGGCGAGGGCTACTTCGAGAACACTCTGTTCTCCGACCCGACCGGCTGGGCCGGGCTCAGCGTCTCCGAGCGCCGAGATGCCATGGCCCGCACCGACCGTGGCGTGTTCTCCGCCCGGGTGCAGGATTCGCTCCTGGCCGACGACCGCATCCGGCATCTGCGCGGCCGGGTCGCCCATGCGGTGCCGCGGGAAGACCGAATCCGGTTGACCCTGCAGACCGAACGCGAGTCCGGCAGCCTGGAGACGGTGCACGGCTTCGACCTGGTGATCGACGGTTCCGGTGCCGATGCCATGTGGTTCACGCCGCTGCTGAGCCAGGACGCACTGGACGTACTGGAGCTGGGCATCGGTGCGCCGCTGTCGTCCGACTCGCTGCAGCGGTCCATCGGCTACGACCTCGCGGTCACGGGCGTCGCGCCGAAGTTGTTCCTGCCCAGCCTGTCCTGGCTCACCCAGGGCCCCGGTTTCCCCAACCTCAGCTGCCTCGGTCTGCTCAGCGACCGCGTGCTGGGTGCCGAATATTCCACACAATCCGCGAGGAGAAGCGATGAGCAGCAATCCGTTCGATGACGAGAACGGCGCGTTCTACGTCCTGATCAACGACGAAGAGCAGCACAGCTTGTGGCCGGTGTTCGTCGATGTGCCCGCCGGCTGGCGCGTGGTGTTCGGCGAGAGCACACGCGCGGACTGCCTGGCCTACGTCGAAGAGACCTGGACCGACATCCGGCCCAAGACGTTGCGGGACTCCCTGGTCGGCTGAACCGCTCCCTCGAGCGTGGGGGATTACGAGGAAAATGCGACGATTTTCCGCGCCAACCCCCACGCTCGAGGGCCCGAGTAGAGTCGCGATAGCCAAAGCTGACCAGGGGGAGTGCAGCAATGACGTATCCCGATCCTCGGTATCCGCAGCAACAACCACCGCCGGGGCCGTATCCGCCGCCGCAGGGCTATCCGAATCCGCAGCAGCAGCAGCAGCAGCAGTACCCGTACCCGTACGCGCAGCCGGGCTACCCGCAGCCGCCGTACCAGCAGCCGGGCTACCCGCAGCCGTACGGGTACCAACAGCCCTACGGCTACCCGCAGCAGGCCGAGCCGCCCAACGGCAATTCCACGGGCTGGCGGGCCGCCAGTATCGGAATGTCCCTGTTGTTTCGCGGCACCTACCGGCTGGGCGGCAGCGCCCGCGATCGCGTCGTCACGGCGTTGATGTGCATGGGGATCGGGCTCGTCGCGTTGGTGCTCATCGTGCTGGCCGGTATGTACCTGCGCTAGCGCGAGCTCACACGCCGGTCGGCGAAATCTGCTGCGACAGTGGCACATCCATGTCGTACACCCGGGCATGCAGCACCACGCGGTTCCGCAACGCGGAGCGCACAGCACGGTGCAGGCCGTCTTCGAGATAGATGGTGCCCTGCCAGCGCACGGCATGCGGGAACAGATCGCCGTAGAAGGTCGAGTCCTCGGACAGCAGCCGGTCCAGGGCGAGCACCGTCGTCGTGGTGACGATTTCGTCGAGACGCAGCTGCCGCGGTGGAATCTGGGCCCATTCGCGGTAGCTCAGCCCATGTTCCGGGTAGGGCTTTCCGTCGCGTACCCCTTTGAAAATCATGAGTAGATCACTCCGCAAGCTCCCCGTGAGCCGAACGGGTCCGCGGTGACAGCGTCGGCATACACCTGACCCTAGCGGGTCGACTCGGGGTTTGCCGAGGCATCCAACCACCAGATGGCCTCTGACGCCCGCCCAAATCCATCGTCACCGTAAAATGGCGGGGAATCCGGAGGTAGCGAATGGGAAGTGCCGACGACCGTCGCTTTGAGGTGCTGCGCGCCATCGTTGCCGACTTCGTTTCCACCAAGGAGCCCATCGGCTCCAAGACGCTCGTCGAGCGTCACCACCTGGGCGTTTCGAGCGCCACGGTGCGCAACGACATGGCCGTGCTGGAGGCCGAGGGCTACATCACCCAGCCGCACACCAGCTCGGGCCGGGTGCCCACGGAGAAGGGCTATCGCGAGTTCGTCGACCGGATCGACGACGTCAAGCCGCTGTCGTCGGGCGAGCGCCGCGCCATCCTGACTTTCCTGGAGTCCGGGGTCGACCTGGACGACGTGCTGCGCCGCGCGGTGCGGCTGCTGGCGCAGCTGACCCGGCAGGTCGCCATCGTGCAGTACCCGACGCTGTCGCGGTCCACGGTGCGCCACCTGGAGGTCGTCGCGCTGACCCCGGCCAGGCTGCTGCTGGTCGTCATCACCGATACCGGACGCGTTGACCAGCGGGTTGTCGAACTCGGCGACGCCATCGGCGAGCATGAGCTGGGCCAGCTGCGGGAGCGGCTCGGCGCGGCGCTGGAAGGCAAACTGCTGTCGGCCGCGTCGATCGCGGTGGCCGACCTGGCATCGCAGATGGACGGTCACGGCGGCCTGGGCGACGCAGTGGGCCGCGCGGCGACGGTGCTGGTCGAGACCCTGGTCGAGCACCAGGAGGAGCGGCTGTTGCTCGGCGGTACCGCCAACCTGACGCGCAACACGGCCGATTTCGGTGGGTCCCTGCGGTCGGTGCTCGAGGCGCTGGAGGAGCAGGTCGTGGTCCTGCGGTTGCTGGCTGCCCAGCAGGAGGCAGGTAAAGTCACGGTACGCATCGGCCACGAAACCGAGGCCGAGCAGATGGCAGGGACATCAGTCGTGAGCACCGCCTACGGCAGCTTGGGCAAGGTTTACGGCGGTATGGGCGTGGTGGGTCCTACCCGGATGGACTATCCGGGGACCATCGCCAACGTCGCGGCCGTTGCCCGGTACATAGGCGAGGTCCTGGGCACCCGGTGAGGGTGCACAGCGGTTCGAGAGATTAGGCAAGGTTCTTAGGCGTGGCACGCGATTACTACAGCCTGCTCGGCGTGAGCAAGGGCGCCAGCGACTCGGAGATCAAGAAGGCCTATCGCAGGCTGGCCCGGGAGCTGCACCCCGACGTCAATCCCGATGAGGGCGCACAGGCACGGTTCGCCGAGATCAGCACCGCCTACGAGGTCCTCAGCGACCCGGAGAAGCGGCGCATCGTCGACCTCGGTGGTGACCCCATGGGGAGCGCCGGAGGCGGCGGTGGTGCCGGGGGCTTCGCCGGTTTCGGCGGTCTCGGCGACGTCTTCGAGGCGTTCTTCGGTGGCGGTGCGTCCTCGCGCGGTCCGATCGGCCGGGTGCGCCCGGGTTCGGACTCGCTGCTGCGCCTGCGGCTGGACCTCGAGGAATGTGCGACGGGTGTCACCAAGCAGGTCACCGTCGACACCGCTGTGCTGTGCGACCTGTGCCAGGGCAAGGGCACGCACGGGAATTCCCAGCCGGCCCGGTGTGATACCTGCCACGGTCAGGGTGAGGTGCAGACGGTCCAGCGGTCGCTGCTCGGCAACGTGATGACGTCGCGTCCCTGCCCGGTGTGTGGCGGTGTCGGTGAGGTCATTCCCGACCCGTGCCATCGCTGCGGCGGCGACGGCCGTGTGCGCGCGCGGCGCGACGTCAGCGTCAAGATTCCGGCCGGTGTCGGTGAGGGCATGCGGGTGCGCCTGGCGGCCCAGGGCGAGGTCGGCCCGGGCGGTGGACCCGCCGGCGACCTGTATGTCGAGGTGCACGAGCAGGCGCACGAGCTGTTCCTCCGGGACGGCGACGACCTGCACTGCACCGTCTCGGTGCCGATGGTCGACGCCGCGCTGGGCACCACCGTCAGCGTCGACGCCATCCTCGACGGGCCGACCGAGATCACCATCGCACCGGGCACCCAGCCCGGTTCGATCACCACGCTGCGCGGCCACGGCATGCCGCACCTGCGGTCCGGGGTCCGGGGCAACCTGCACGCGCACATCGATGTGGTGGTGCCGTCCCGCCTGGACAACCGGGATCTGGACCTGCTGCGCAAGTTCAAGGAGCAGCGGACCCGGGACGTCACCGAGGTGCGGTCCACGCAGTCCGTCGCCGGCGGCGGCGGCGGACTGTTCAGCCGCCTGCGCGAAACCTTCAGCGGCCGTTAGCCTTCGGGGCTGCTGGTGAGCCGGGCGCTGTTCTACGTCGACGCGGTACCGGAGGTCGGCGGGCTTGCCGTCGTCGACGGCGACGAGGGATTCCACGCGGCGACGGTGCGACGCATCCGTCCCGGCGAGGAACTCGACCTGTCCGACGGGGCAGGGACGTTGGCGCACTGCGTGATCGAGGACGCGGTGAAGGGCCGGCTGACGGCGCGGGTGCTGTCGGTCACCGAGATCCCGGCCGCGGCGCCGACGGTGACCGTGGTGCAGGCCCTGCCCAAATCAGAACGTTCCGAGCTGGCCATCGAATTGGCCACCGAGGCCGGCGCCGACGCTTTCGTGGCATGGCAGTCCGAGCGGTGCGTCGCGCGCTGGGACGGTGCGGCCAAGGCGGAGAAGGGTTTACGGCGCTGGGGCGCGGTCGCCCGGTCGGCGGCGCGGCAGTCGCGGCGGCCATACATACCGTCGGTCAGCGGCCCGGTATCGACCGCCGAGTTGGTCGCCTCGATCGGTACCGGCGTCACCGTGGTCCTGCACGAGTCGGCGGACGTTGCTCTGCGCGAAGTGATTTCGCCGTCCACCGCGGCTGTGACGCTGATCGTCGGACCGGAAGGCGGCATCACCGACGGCGAGGTGGCGGCGCTGGTTGCCGCCGGTGCGATCGCCGTTCGCCTGGGACCATCGGTGCTGCGGACGTCGACCGCGGCCGCGGTCGCGTTGGGCGCCTTGGGCGTGCTGACGCCGCGCTGGCAGGTCTAGTACTCGCCGCGCAGGTACCGGGCGCGTGCGTCGGCCTCGGCTGCCAGTGACTGTTCGGGCGTCGGCAGCTGCATCTGCTGATCGATGTAATCGCGGGCCGCGGCCCGATCCAGGCCCTGATAGGTGAGCATCTGTTCGACCAACAGGTGCTGCACCGCCCGGCCTTTCAGATTGGCCAGCCTGGCAGTGGCCAGAATCTGGTCCGCGAGTTGTGATTCCGGCATGCGGGCGACTTCGGGGGAGAGCGCGACGCGCTGGATACGCCCGCCGGTGCTGGCCTGCACCGTGACCGAACCGGCCGGATTGGAGACATTCACCCAGACCGGGACAGCGGGGACCGGGGTGGTGTCCGGCGCCGGCTGCTCGTATTGCGCCACCCGCGGCTGCTGGTCACCGTCGTCGCTGGGCAGCCAGCGGTCCTCGCGCGCCGGCTCGTCATACTGCGTTGGCACCCAAGCAGTTTCGGCCTGGTCTTCGCCGGGCCAGCCGGCGTCGTCCTCGTCGGGGTCATCCCAGTCACCGGGCATGTCGATCAGCGCGGCATCGGGGTGCGGTTGATGTTCTCGCCGCCTTGGGCGTCAGCCCGCTCATACTGCCCGGCAGCGGTCATCAGGTCTTCGGCGGTCTGCGTCACCATGCGCTGGAGGTTGGTGCATGCGGTGGTGCGTGCGGTCGTGGCAGTGGTCACGGCGGTGGCCGTCGCCGAGCAGATGGTGCCGTGCGTCGACGTCACCTTGGCGGCCGCGCCTGCGGTGGCGCTGCTTGCGGTGGGGTAGTGCGCGGCGGCTTCGCTCTGTTTGCCGGACAGCTCCCGCAGCTTGCCCGGGATGACTTTCAGGTTGGTCATGATGCAGTCCTCTCGGGTTTAGGTCTCGGTGGTGATGCGGGGCGGCGCAGCCAGATTGGCCGGATCCAGGCTGACGTGGACAGTGCCCTGGGCCTGCTCGGGCTGGACGTCGAACTCTACGCGGCGGACACCGTCGTCCACCGAGACGTGGATCGGCGCGCGTCCTGCGCCGCCGTCGGCTGCGGCAGCGCCCTCGGGCGCAGCGGCCGGGTCCGTCGACTCCTCGCCAGGCTTGTCCTCTTCGCCCTCTTTGTCCTTGCCGTCCTTGTCCTTTTCGTCGGCCGGGCCCTCTTCGCTCTCTTTGGTCTTGTCGTCCTTCTTCTCCTGAGCGGCCTGGATTGCCTGACCGATCAGTTGGCCCAGGGAGCCGAGCCCGCTGCCGGCTCCGCTACCGCCGCCCCCGGAGGGGGACCCGCCGCCTGAGGGCGAGCCACCCGAGGACGGCATGCCACCCGTCGGGGAACCGCCGCCGGACCCGCCGGATGCACCTGTGGTGCTGGGCATTTCGGGCATCTTGGGTGCGCTGGGTGACCCACCTCCGCCGCCGGAGCTGCCACCGCCGCCGGAGTTCCCGCCGCCACCGCCCTGGCTGCCACCCGTACCGGTGTTGCCGCTGGGCGTGGTTCCCGGAGGGTTACTCGGATCGGTCCCCTGGGGCGGGGTCTGCGGTTTACCCGGGTTCGGGGGCGTCGGCGCTTGTGCGGTGGTGGCGGTCGCCGCGGCCTGATAACCGTTTGCGGCCGCGGTCATTTCGGCTGCGTTGGTGGCGGCGTTGGCCGTCATCGTGCTCATGACCTGGCCGGCAGCGGCCATCGCGATATTCACCGCGGTGATCTGTTTGACCTGCCAGCCCACGATGTCGCCCATGTGCAGCGACATCACTGCGCCCGGGATGGCCAGGGACAGCATCGTCGAGATCGCGTTCAGCTGCTTGCGGGCCGTCGCGAGCTGTCCCGCTTCTCGGGCAAGGATTTTCGCGACGGCGCCGTCAGTCTGGGCGACAGCCTTGGTCTGCTGGACCTGGGTCTTGTTCTTGGCCGAGTAGGCGTCGGCGCCGCTGCCGGACCAACTGTCCCCCGGTACTGCACCGTCGAGCGTTGTCATCGCTAACTGCAATTCGTGAGCACCCGTGGTGAATGATTCGCCGCTTTCGGGTTTGCCGGTACCCAGCTGCTTGGACATCTTCTCGAGGTCCTGCAGGCCACGCGCAATGATCGGCGTCTCGAACGAGGCCATCTGGAACAACTTGCCGGCCATGTCGGCCGCGTCGGCGACCAGTCCGCCGACCGCCATGACACCGTCCATGATCGCGGTGTTGACGTCACCGAGGAGTCCGAGTTCGGCTCCGACGATGTCTTTGACCCCGTCGACCAGACCTTCGACCAGGTTCTCGCCGCCGTTGAGGACACTCTCGCCGACCTCACCGAGGGTGTGGGTGTAGGTCTGTACGCCCTCGGCGAAAGCGTGGCCGGCCTCATCGACGACGTGGTCGACGCCGCTCACGACGTTTGCCGCGCCGCGTCCGACGTCGGTCAGGAAGTCAGTGAGTCCACCGAACATCTAAGCCACCCAACCGTATTCGTCCATGGCCGCTGCATCGACGATCAATGCTCACCGCGGAGGTATGCCGCCTCGGCCTCGGCGACCGCGGCGTCGGCCTGTCGCGGCGTCGGCAGGTCGGGCGCGTTGGCCTCGATGATGGTCTCGACACGTTCCGCGTCCAGGCCCTCGGCCGCGAGGACGCCTTCCATGAGGGCGCGTTGCACCGCGCGGCCCTTCATGTTGGCGAGCTTCGCGGTCGCCAGGATGCTGCGGGCGAGCTCGGCCTCGGTCACGGAAGCGGCCTTCGGGGCCAGTTTGATCCGCTGGATCGATCCGGCGATGGACGCTTCGGCAGTGACGTTGCCCGCGGGATCGGACACCGCGAACACCACCACGCGCGGACCTTCGTCACCCTGATCTTCGTCGGCGTCCGCTACCGAGGGGACTGCTTGCTCCATCGCGGCCGTGTACGAGTCGGTCTCAGCTGCCGCGCCGGGTGCTTCGTCGTACGACGCCGCGAACAGATCCAGGCCCGAGTCGTCCGGGTCTGCGTCGTCACTGCTGTCGGTGGCGAAAAAGTCGAGCGAGTCCTCGGGTTCGGCGAGATGCTCGTCGTCGTGGTCGTCCCAAGAATGGTCTGACATCGATCAGATCTGCATCTGCTTGCCGAGGTTGGAGCCTTCCTGCGCATCCGTCTGGTCGTATTGCGATGCGGCCGTGGTCAGCTTCGAGGCCAGGTCGCGCGACTTGTTCATCATCTGCTCGCAGGCGGCCTTGCGTGCGTTGTTCGCGGCGCTCAGGGCTGATTGCGTCGACATGCACAGCGGCCCGTGGGTCGCGAGCACCTTGACCTCGACGTACGACGTGGTGTTGCCCGCTGCGCTGAACGTGGCGGCAGCGTCGTCTTGTTTGGTGGAGAGCTCTCGCAATTCTGAGGTCTCGACGCTGAGCTTGCTGCTCATGTGTTGCTCCTTTGCTAAGAACTAGATTTCGGTCGTGATGCGCGGTGGCGCAGTGGGATTCGCCGGGTCGAGGCTCACGTGGACAGGGCCTTTGGCGGTGTCGGGATCGACGGCCACCTCGACGTGATGGGTGCCGTCGTCGAACGACACCTGGATGGGCGCACGTCCCGCGGGGGAGTCGGTCCCGGCTGCGGCGCCCGGCGGATTCTCTTCCGCGGGTTGGGCATTGGGGTCGGCGGCCGGATCGTCCGGCTTGCCGTCTCCGTCTTTGTCCTCGCCGAGCGCGTTGGGATCCTGCGCGTTCGAATCCTGCTTGCCCTGCTGCGCAGCCTGAGCGGCCTGCGTCGCGGTTTGCGCGGCCTGTCCTGCGAGGCCGGCGAGAGTACCGAGGAGACCGCCGCCTCCGCTGCCGGAGCCGCCGCCCATCTGCGGCAGGGACGGCATACCGCCCATGCCGGCACCCGCGCCGGTGCCCGCACCCGATGCCGCTGGGGCCGTGGGCATTTCAGGCATCTTTGGCATGCTCGGCGTACCGCCGCCACCACCGGAGCCCGAACCACCACCGGAGCCCGAACCGCCGCCGGATCCATTGCCGCCGCCGCCGGAGCCCGTGCCCGTTCCGGTGCCTGTACCGGTCGGATTGCCGGAACTGGGTGGATTGCCCGTCGGCGGGCCGTACGGCGAATTCGTTCCCGGCGGATTTCCCGGCTGGTTCGGGTTGCCGGGCGCATTGGGATCGCTGTTGCCGAAATCTGGTCCGTCGCCCGGCTTTTTCGCCGGCGGCGGCATGGTGCTCAGCGGTGGGGCGTGCGACGCGCTCTGGTACATGCTCGTCGCCTGGCTCAGTTTCGATGCGTTGCTTGATGATTGAGCCATCATGTTGTTCATGACCAGGGCGGAGGCCGCTGCGGCGACGGCGACGGACGCGGCCTGTAGCGCCAGCGACTCGGGGGCGCCGATGACCGTCGCCTCCAGCGCCAGGCAGACGGGGATCATCGCGCCGAGGCCGGTAGCTATGTTGTCCATCTGCTCGCGGCCGGCGACCACCTGATCGGCTTCGGCGCTCAGGATTTCGACGACGAGATTATCGGCCTGCAGCAACTGTTCGGCGCTGCCGATCTGCTCGGCGTTCCGGTTGGAGTACGCAGACGAGCCGGTGCCGTGCCACGCGTTGGGATAGGCGCCGCTGAGTCCGTCGCCCGCGGCCTGGAAGAGCTCGGCGCCGTCGGAGAATGATTCGCCGACGTCGGGATCGCCGATGCCGAAGCCGAGTCCTGCGAGGTCCAACGCGAACAGTCCGCCCTCGATGATGGGGGTCGCCGCGGCCTCGGGCATCAGCATCTTGGCGACGTCGCCCGCGTCGCTGAGCAGCCCGACGACGCCCATCGGGTCGCCTTCCATCAGCTTCTTGACGTTGTCCGCGATGTCGGTGGCGGTGTCGAGGACATCGTTGGCCTTGTCGAGGATGTCGTTGATCTTCTCGCCGAGGCTCGGCTTGTCGCCGCCGTCGTGATCGTCGCCCCGTCGGTTGTGGCCGTTGTGGTCGTCGCCCCGCCGGTGGCTCGGCGACGGCGGATTATGCGATCCGCCGTGATTGCCACCGCCATGGCTACGCCGACTCATGCAGAAACCCTCCCCGATTCCTCATCGCACCAGCGGACCCTCGCCGGTGAATTCGAGCCTAACAGCGGCCCCAGCCCCTCCATTGCGCTAATTCGGAACTCCGCGGCGCGACGGGACGGGCCGGATCGTGTGGCCTGGGGCACAGCAATTCCTGCCAGGAAACAACAATTTCCTGCCAGCGGAATTAATCCCTTGACCTGCCTGTTTACATAAATGTCACAGCGGCACAGGCCGCAAGGCGACAAAGACGGACAGAAGACGTGAAGGGGAACTCACCATGAAGAATTTCGGAATTGCAGCAGTTATCGCCGGCGGATTGGTCGCCGGTGCCATGGGGTTCGCCGTTCCCGCCGTTGCAGCCACCGGCCCGGCACCGACAGGAGTGCAGGCAACGATGGTGCCGACGGGAGTTGATCACCTGAACTGGCTGGATGACGTCCACCAGGGCGCCAAGTCGCCCAAGGTCGACACCAACGTCCACCAGAGTCGGTAATCGGCGACCACAACTACTCAGGCCCCGCGGGCGGTACCGGAAAGGTACCGCCCGCGGTTGCGTGACCAGCCAACTCATTGGGCGTGCCATCGGCCCGGCGGTAGAATGTGCTTCTCAGCTCGACCCAAGAAAGCAGGCATCGAAAACCACGTGACGCCCCGCGATACGAACGCCGCCTCGTCGCGCTCCTCGGAGCTCGACCCGTCGGTTCGAAGCAGCATCACTGTTCCGCCTGATCTTGTGGTGGGCCTGCTCGGCTCAGCCGACGAGAATCTGCGTGCCCTGGAGAACCTGCTGGCGGCCGACATCCACGTCCGCGGCAATTCGCTGTCGATATCCGGCCGGCCCGCTGAAGTGGCGATGGCCGAGCGCGTCGTCAGTGAGCTGATCGCGATCGCCGCAGGCGGGCAGTCGCTGACCCCGGACGTCGTGCGCCGCAGCGTGGGCATGCTCGACGGTGCCGACACCGAGTCGCCCGCGCAGGTACTCACGCTGGACATCCTGTCGCGGCGCGGCAAGACGATTCGGCCCAAGACGCTCAACCAGAAGCGCTACGTCGACGCGATCGACGCTCACACCGTCGTCTTCGGCATCGGCCCCGCCGGTACCGGCAAGACCTATCTGGCAATGGCCAAGGCCGTCAGCGCTCTACAGACCAAGCAGGTCAGCCGGATCATCCTGACGCGGCCCGCCGTCGAAGCGGGGGAGCGCCTCGGCTTCCTGCCGGGCACCCTGAACGAGAAGATCGACCCGTATCTGCGGCCGCTGTACGACGCGCTGCACGACATGATGGACGCGGAGATGATCCCGAAGCTGATGGCAGCCGGGGTGATCGAGGTTGCGCCGCTGGCATATATGAGGGGGAGGACGTTGAATGACGCCTTCATCATCCTCGACGAGGCGCAGAACACCACCGCCGAACAGATGAAGATGTTCCTGACCCGCTTGGGTTTTGGGTCCAAGATCGTCGTGACCGGTGACGTCACTCAGGTCGATCTGCCGGGCGGATCGAGGTCGGGGCTGCGGACGGCCGTCGAGGTGCTCGACGGCATCGACGACATTCACATCGCCGAACTCACCAGTGCGGATGTGGTGCGGCACAAGCTGGTTGCGGAAATCGTCGACGCGTATGAAGCAGCGGAAGCCAAAGTGAGCGAGCACGGTCTGGCCAACCGTTCACACCGCCGATCCACCGGCCGGACGAGGCGGTGACGGAGTGACGGTCGAGGTTTCCAACGAGTCGGGGATCGACGTATCCGAAGACGAGCTGATCAGTGTGGCGCGGTTCGTCATCTCCAAGATGGACGTGAACCCGGCCGCTGAACTCTCGATGGTCCTGGTGGACCAGTCGGCTATGGCCGATCTGCACATGCGCTGGATGGACCTGCCCGGCCCCACCGATGTGATGAGCTTTCCGATGGACGAGCTCGAGCCCGGCGGTCGTCCGGATGCGCCCGAGCCGGGGCCCTCGATGCTCGGCGACATCGTGCTGTGTCCAGAGTTCGCCGCGAATCAGGCTGAGGCCGCCGGACATTCGCTGGGCCACGAGCTGGCGCTGCTGACCGTGCACGGCGTGCTGCACCTGCTGGGCTACGACCACGCCGAGCCCGACGAAGAAAAAGAGATGTTCGACCTGCAGCGCCAGCTG
The DNA here is from genome assembly GCF_025331195.1 of Mycolicibacterium llatzerense. Classification (NCBI taxonomy): domain Bacteria; kingdom Bacillati; phylum Actinomycetota; class Actinomycetes; order Mycobacteriales; family Mycobacteriaceae; genus Mycobacterium; species Mycolicibacterium llatzerense. The sequence goes on from NZ_LXOV01000014.1 coordinate 389,584, forward strand.
CTCGAAGAGTGGGTTGCCGACCAGGTGCACGCCTACCACCAGGATCGGCAGACCGAGAAAGACCGCAGGCTGCTCGACAAGTCGCGGTACTTCGACGAGCCGTGACCGGATTGACGCCGCTGATCGGCGCCATCGTGCTCGTCGTCATCGGCGGGCTGTTCGCGGCGATCGATGCCGCCATCAACACCGTCTCCATCGCGCGCGTCGATGAGCTGATCCGCGATGAGCGCCCCGGCGCGGTGCGGCTGGCGAAGATCATCCGGGACCGGCCGCAGTACGTCAATCTCGTTGTGCTGCTGCGGGTTATCTGCGAGGCGTCGGCCACCGTCCTGTTGGTGGACTACCTCGACGATCTGATGACGCGGGGTTGGGCGCTGGTATCCGCCGCGGCCATCATGGTGGTCGTCAGCTTCGTGGGTATCGGCGTCGGCCCGCGCACCGTGGGGCGGCAGAACGCCTATTCCATCTCACTGCTGTCGGCGCTTCCGCTGCAGTTCATTTCGGCGCTGCTGACCCCCATCAGCCGACTGCTGGTGCTCATCGGTAACGCCCTGACTCCGGGCCGGGGCTTCCGCAACGGACCCTTCGCGTCGGAAATCGAGCTGCTCGAGGTCGTCGATCTCGCGCAGCAGCGTGGCGTCGTGGCCGCCGAGGAACGGCGAATGATCAAGTCCGTCTTCGAACTTGGTGACACCCCCGCGCGCGAGGTCATGGTGCCCCGCACCGAGATGGTGTGGATCGAAAGCGACAAGTCGGCCGGCCAGGCAACCTCGCTGGCGGTGCGCAGCGGGCACTCCCGCATCCCGGTGATCGGGGAGAACGTCGACGACGTCGTCGGCGTCGTCTACCTCAAAGACCTGGTGGAGCGGACGTACAACTCCACCAACGGCGGTCGCGGGACCAAGGTCGCCGAAGTGATGCGTCCCGCGGTGTTCGTGCCGGACTCCAAGCCGCTCGATGAGCTGCTCAACGAGATGCAGCGCACCCGCAACCACATGGCGCTGCTGGTCGACGAATACGGCGCGATCGCCGGTCTGGTGTCCATCGAGGACGTGCTCGAGGAGATCGTCGGCGAGATCGCCGACGAGTACGACACCGATGAAGTGCTGCCGGTAGAGGAATTGGGCAACAACAAGTTTCGGGTGTCCGCCCGCCTCCCGTTGGAAGATCTGGCCGAACTGTACGGCTTCGAGGTCGATGACGACCTGGATGTGGACACCGTCGGTGGGTTGCTCGCGCATGAGCTGGGGCGCGTGCCACTGCCAGGGGTCAAGGTGCGGGTGTCCTTTCCGTTGCATCGCTCGCAGGACATCCGTTACCTCCAGTTGCGGGCCGAGGGCGGGCGCGACCATCGTGGCCGGGTCCGCGTCGGCACCGTGCTGGTGAAGCCGGTCGAGCCGAAACGGTCCGCCGCGCCCGATGCTGTTGAAGAAGGAGAACCTGATGAGTGACGAATTCCATTCCGGCTTCGTCTGTTTGGTCGGCCGGCCGAACACGGGCAAGTCGACGCTGACCAACGCGCTCGTCGGCACCAAGGTCGCGATCACGTCGAATCGGCCGCAGACCACCCGGCACACCATCCGCGGCATCGTGCACCGCGAGAACTTCCAGATCATCCTGGTGGACACGCCGGGCCTGCACCGGCCGCGCACGCTGCTCGGCCAGCGACTCAACGAACTGGTCAAGGACACCTACTCCGAGGTCGACATCATCTGCCTGTGCATCCCGGCAGACGAGGCCATCGGGCCCGGCGACCGCTGGATCTATCAGCAGATCCGCACTGTCGCACCGCGAACCACGTTGCTGGTGGTCGTCACCAAGACCGACAAGGTGCCGCGCGACAAGGTGGCAGCGCAGCTGATGGCGGTCAGCGAGCTCACCGAGGGCACCGCCGAGATCGTCCCGGTTTCCGCGGTGGCCGGAGAACAGGTCGACGTGCTGATCGACGTGCTGGCGAACAAGCTGCCGCCGGGTCCTGCCTTCTACCCGGACGGCGAACTCACCGACGAACCCGAAGAAGTGCTCATCGCCGAGCTCATCCGCGAGGCCGCGTTGGAAGGCGTCCGCGACGAGCTGCCGCACTCGCTGGCGGTGGTCATCGACGAGTTCACCGAGCGCGAAGGCCGCACCCCCGAGCAGGGCGAGATGTGCGACATCCACGCCATCATCTATGTCGAGCGCGACAGCCAGAAGGGCATCGTGATCGGCAAGGGCGGCTCGCGACTGCGTGAGGTCGGCACCGCGGCGCGCACCCAGATCGAGAAGCTGCTCGGCACGAAGGTGTATCTGAACCTGCGGGTGAAGATCGCCAAGAACTGGCAGCGCGACCCGAAACAGCTTGGCAAGCTCGGCTTCTAGCTGGCCCACCAATTGTCGGGTTGCTTGGTGGCCCAGCCGCTGATCGCTTCGAGGCTGGCGGCCAGGGAGATCAACAGCGGTTCGCTGCCCTCCGGACCCATCAGCTGCACGCCGATGGGCAGCCCGTCGGCGGTGAAGCCGGCCGGGATGTTGATCGACGGCCAACCGAGCGCATTCCAGGGCCAGCACACCGGGCAGGCCGCGATGATGGCGCGGTCGGTGGCCGTGCTGCCGAGCCGGTCGAAGGCGTCGATCAGCGGCGGTGGCAGCGCGGTGGTCGGTGCCAGCACCACGTCGAAGAGGTTGAAAATCCAGCCGATCCGGCGCTGAAGGGACTTTTCCCGCCGCCGTGCCTCCCGGAGCGCGTGCTCCGACAGCAGCCAACCGGTCCGGATGTTGCTGCGGGTGCGACGGTCCAGAGCGACCCCGGGTCCGACGCGGTCGCGCCATTCGGCAAGTCCGGAGGTGGAGCGGGCCAGGAAGTCCATGGACAGTTGCAGCCCGTATTCCGGGTCGTCCGGCCGGACCGTGTGTCCGAGTTCTTCCAGTTGTCCCGCAACGTTGTTCAGCGCGGCCCGGATCTCCGGATGCAGCCGGGCCGGGAACAGGGTGAACGGAAACTTGGTCGACAGCGCGACGCGCAGGGGACCCGGCGCCCGCCCGACGGCCTCGGCCGCCTCGATGGGCGGCGGCTTGTGCAGATCACCGTCGGCATTGCCGGAGACCGCATCGAGCAGCAGCGCGGCGTCGGCCACCGTGCGGGCCAGCACCCCGTTGACCGTGATGCCGTTGAAGGCCTCCGGCAGCGGCCAGGTGGAGATTCGTCCGCGCTGCGGCTTGATGCCGACCAGGTGGGTCCAGGCGGCGGGGATGCGGACGCTGCCCGCACCGTCGGATCCGATTGCGGCGGTGACCAATCCGGCCGCGACGGCCGCGGCGCTGCCGCCCGACGACCCACCCGGGGTGTGCCCGCGCGACCAGGGGTTGCGGGTGTGCCCGAAACCGGGGCCGCTGGTGAACGGCCATTGGCCCAGCTCGCAGGTGTTGGTCTTGCCGACGATCACGGCGCCGGCCGCCTTCAGCCGGCGCACCACTTCGGCGTCCGCGGTGGCCGGACGCACCGTGCCGTCGGTGCCGAACCGGGTGGGCACTCCCGCGACGTCGACGTCGTCCTTTATCGCGATGGGTACACCCAGGAGTGGAAGGTGTTGTCCGGCAGCGCGTTTTAGGTCTGCTTCGGCGGCGTCGGCCAGTGCCTGTTCGGTGAAGACCACCCGGAACGCGTTCAGCTCGAGCTGGCTGGCGGCGATGGCATCGAGCGACTGCTGCACGATCTGCTGGGACGTCACCGCGCCGCTCGCGAGCCGGTACAACTGCTGGGTCAGGGTCGGGAATCGGGGCGGAGTGGATGGTTTCGGAAGGCTGGCCATGGCGATTCCGAGAATAGATTGGGCACTCGCCCGGCGCTGCCTAACTGAAGTTGTCGGTCCGCGATGGGACAATCTCCCGATGCGGTTGTACCGGGATCGAGCGGTCGTGCTGCGCCAGCACAAGCTCGGCGAGGCCGACCGGATCGTGACGCTGCTCACCCGCGACCACGGGCTGGTCCGCGCGGTGGCCAAGGGCGTGCGCCGGACCCGCAGCAAGTTCGGCTCGCGGCTGGAGCCGTTCGCCCACATCGACGTGCAGCTGCATCCCGGCCGCAACCTCGACATCGTCACCCAGGTGGTGTCGATCGACGCGTTCGCCACCGACATCGTCAACGACTACGGTCGCTACACCTCCGGCTGCGCCATCCTGGAGACCGCGGAACGGCTGTCCGGTGAGGAACGCAACCCGATGCCGGCGCTGCAGCGGCTCACCGTCGGTGCGCTGCGGGCCGTCGCCGACGGCAGCAGGCCCCGTGAACTGGTGCTCGACGCCTATCTGCTGAGGGCCATGGGGATCGCCGGCTGGGCGCCGGCCATCACCGAATGCGCCCGCTGCGCCGCACCCGGTCCGCACCGGGCGTTCCACGTCGCGGCCGGCGGCAGCGTGTGTGTGCACTGCCGGCCGTCGGGATCGGTCACCCCACCTCAGGGTGTGCTGGATCTGATGGCCGCGCTGCACGACGGCGACTGGGAGTTTGCGCAGGACTCACCGGCGGGGCATCGCACCCAGGCCAGCGGCTTGGTGGCCGCGCACCTGCAGTGGCATCTGGAGCGTCAGCTGCGGACATTGCCTCTGGTCGAGCGCGTCTACCGCCCTGATACCGCACTCATTGAACAGCGAGTAACCCTCCTCAGGCAGGATATTGCCCATGGCACTCAACCGGGCGCGCAAGACCAGCTATCCGCAGCTGCCGCAGGCGCCTGACGACTATCCGATTTTCCCGGACGTCTCGACCTGGCCGGTGGTCTTTCCGGAGCTCCCACCGAGGTCCAATGGCCGCTTCGCCCGGCCGCCGCAACACCCGTCCAAGGCCGTGGCCCCGCAGATTCCCGCAGACCAGGTGCCCAACCACGTCGCCGTCGTGATGGACGGCAACGGCCGGTGGGCCACCCAGCGCGGGCTCGGGCGGACCGAAGGCCACAAGATGGGTGAGGCGGTGCTGATCGACATCACCTGCGGAGCCATCGAACTGGGCATCAAGCACCTGTCGGTGTACGCGTTCTCCACCGAGAACTGGAAGCGCAGCACCGAAGAGGTGCGCTTCCTGATGGGCTTCAACCGCGAGGTGGTGCGCCGTCGCCGGGAGAACCTCAACGCGATGGGCGTCAACATGCGCTGGGTCGGGTCCCGGCCGCGCATGTGGAGCAGCGTGATCAAGGAGTTCGACATCGCCGAGCAGATGACGGTCGGCAACGACGTCATCACCGTCAACTACTGCGTGAACTACGGCGGGCGCACCGAGATCGTCGAAGCCGCACGCGAACTCGCCGAGCAGGCGGCCGCGGGCAAGATCAACCCGAGCCGGATCACGGAGGCGTCGGTCGCCAAGCACCTGCACCGCCCCGACATTCCTGACGTCGACCTGTTCATCCGCACCTCGGGCGAGCAGCGCGCCAGCAACTTCATGCTGTGGCAGGCGGCGTACGCGGAGTACGTCTTCCAGGACAAGCTCTGGCCGGACTACGACCGTCGCGACCTGTGGGCCGCGTGCGAGGAATACGTCAGTCGCAACCGACGCTTCGGCAGAGCCTGATGATGAACCTGAGTGGGAGGGCCTGATGTCGAACTTGTTGCAGCGCTTGGCTTCTGTGTTGGCCGATACGGTCACCATCGTCGAGGAGAACGACGGCGCCCTGACCGTCGGGCACGACGGGACGGTGGCCTCACTGCGGGTGGTGAACATCAGCGAGGGCCTGGAACTGATCTCGCTGACCCAGCCGCTGGCGTGGGATATCAAGCTGGACAACAAGATTCGTGACCGGGTGTCCGATCACGCGGGACGCACCATGCTCGGCTCGGTGGTATTGGTCGAGCGGGCCGGCGACCCGCGGAGCAACGGTGCCAAGAAGGTCGGCGACGTCATGCTGCGCTACAACTTTCCGGCCGCTGGTCTCAGCGACGACGCGTTGTCCACGCTGGTCCTGCTGGTGTTGTCCACCGGTGTCGACGTGCGGGCCGACCTGGCGTCATGACCGTCATCCGGATCGTCGCCGCGGTGGTGGTCGACGAGCACGGGCGGCTGCTGCTGGTCCGTAAACGCGGGACGACGGCGTTCATGCAGCCCGGCGGCAAGTTCGAGCCGGGGGAGGCGCCGGTCGACGCGCTGGTCCGCGAGGTCCGTGAAGAGCTCGGGGTGGGGGTGACCGACGTGCGGGAGTTGGGTCACCACACCGCGATCGCGGCCAACGAGCCTGGGCACAGTGTCGCGGCTGACTTGTTCTTCGTGAAGCTCGACGGCGTACCGCAGGCTGCCGCCGAGATCGAGGAGATGGCCTGGATCGATCCGCACGATCCCGGCGACGTCGAGTTGGCGCCGCTGACCCGCGACATCGTGCTGGACTTCGTCCGGATCAGCTGACCGGCGCGCACCCGGTCAGGCCGGCGTGCACCGACCGCAAATGCCGAAGATCTCCAGGGTGTGGCTGACGTCGGAAAAGCCATGGGCCGCAGCAGTTTCGGTGGCCCAGGCCTCGACCTCGCTGCCGGCCACCTCGACCGTCGCACCGCATTGCCGGCACACCAGATGGTGATGGTGATGGGCCTGCGAGCAGCGTCGGTACAGCGCCTCACCGCTGTCGTTGCGCAGGCTGTCGACCTGTCCGGCCGCGGCCATCGACTGCAGGGTGCGGTAGACGGTCGTCAGACCGATGCCCTCGCCGCGGCGGCGCAGTTCGTCGTGCAGCTCCTGCGCGGAGCGGAACTCTTCGACGTTGGTGAGCAGCGCGGCGATCGCGGTGCGCTGTTTGGTGGACCGGGTGGGGGCGGTCACGGCCGGTCCTCCTCGACGTGGGCGATGGCGTCGACCACGATGTGCGCGAGGTGATGGTCGACCAGGCGGTACATCACCTCGCGGCCGGCGCGTTCGCCGGCGACGACCCCCGCCGACTTGAGGATGCGCAGGTGCTGGCTGACCAGCGGCTGCGCCACGCCCAGGGCGTCGACGAGTTCGTGCACGCAGCGCTGCGACTCCCGCAGTTGCATCACGATCGCGATGCGGATGGGGGCGGCCAGGGCGCGCAGCAGGTCGCCGGCGGCGTCGAGCGTCTCCCGCGGTGGGGACGACGGGAACGGCGCACCGCTGTGCTGGTGGTCGAGCTCGTCATGCGTGGTGGTGGGTGGCACCCGGTAACTCCCAAGCTATTGGAAATAGTTTTCATTTAGCTTTCCATGCGCGCATACGCATGTCAAAGGTGGGTGCGACATTCACCGGTGAGTGGGGCCTTTAGGCTGGACGGGTTGCATCCCAGCTGACTCGAGGAGTGCTCGAACATCGTGGCGTCCATCATCGACACCGTTGCCAACCTGGCCAAACGCCGTGGTCTGGTCTTCCAGTCCGGCGAAATCTACGGCGGCACAAAGTCTGCGTGGGATTACGGGCCATTGGGTGTCGAGCTCAAGGAGAACATCAAGCGCCAGTGGTGGAAGTCCGTCGTCACCTCCCGCGACGACGTCGTCGGCCTGGACAGCGCGATCATCCTGCCGCGCCAGGTGTGGGTGGCCTCGGGCCACGTCGCGGTGTTCAACGACCCGCTGGTCGAGTGCCTGAACTGCCACAAGCGGCACCGCCAGGACCACATGCAGGAGGCCTACGCCCTGAAGAAGGGCCTGGACGATCCTGACGCCGTCTCGATGGACGAGATCGTCTGCCCGGACTGTGGCACCAAGGGCCAGTGGACCGAGCCGCGTGACTTCAACATGATGCTCAAGACGTACCTCGGCCCCATCGAGTCCGAAGAAGGCATGCACTACCTGCGCCCGGAGACCGCGCAGGGCATCTTCGTGAACTTCGCCAACGTGGTGACCACCGCGCGCAAGAAGCCGCCGTTCGGCATCGGCCAGATCGGCAAGAGCTTCCGCAACGAGATCACGCCGGGCAACTTCATCTTCCGCACCCGTGAGTTCGAGCAGATGGAGATGGAGTTCTTCGTCGAGCCCTCGACCGCGCCGGAGTGGCACAAGTACTGGATCGAGACCCGCTTCCAGTGGTACACCGACCTGGGCATCAACCCGGACAACCTGCGGCTGTACGAACACCCGCTGGAGAAGCTGTCGCACTACAGCGCCGGCACCACCGACATCGAGTACAAGTTCGGCTTCGCCGGCAACCCGTGGGGTGAGCTCGAGGGCATCGCCAACCGCACCAACTTCGACCTGAGCACGCACGGCGAGCACTCGGGCGTCGACCTGTCGTTCTACGACCAGGGCACCGACACCCGCTTCGTGCCGTACGTCATCGAGCCCGCAGCCGGCCTGACCAGGTCGCTGATGGCGTTCCTGGTCGACTCGTACCACGAGGACGAGGCCCCCAACGCCAAGGGCGGCGTCGACAAGCGCACGGTGCTCAAGCTCGATCCGCGCCTCGCGCCGGTCAAGGCCGCGGTGCTGCCGCTGTCGCGCAACGCCGACCTGTCGCCGAAGGCCCGCGACCTGGCCGCCGAGCTGCGCAAGAACTGGAACGTCGAGTTCGACGACGCCGGCGCCATCGGCCGCCGCTACCGTCGCCAGGACGAGATAGGCACGCCGTACTGCATCACGGTCGACTTCGACACGCTCGAGGACCACGCCGTGACCATCCGCGAGCGTGACGCCATGACCCAGGAGCGCGTCGCCATCGACGCCGTCAGCGACTACCTCGCGGTGCGCCTCAAGGGCTGCTGACGGAGAAATTGCCGCCGGGGACCTGCCGCGGGCTCGAATAGGCTTGTGAGCCAAGGGCCAAGGGACGCTGGAGGGGGCGACAGTGACGGTTCTCGGCGCATTTCTTTCGACTTGGGGCGACGCGCGCGCGACGTTCGGGTCTGACACGCCGGTTGGCGGCTCCGAGTTCGACAGGAGTGCGCAGTTCCACGAACTGCGCAGCACGGTCTTGTCAGTGGCGCCCGGTGGAGAGTGGACGGGCGCCGCGGCCGAGGCGTACGACGGCCGCAATCGGGAGCATGCCGGGACCATCGGCAGGCTGGCCGCACTCGACCGGCGCCTCGGTGCCGAGGTCGATCGGTCCGCGGCCGTGGTGACGGCAGGTCGTCGCGATCTCGATTCCGTCAAACAATGGGTGATCGACGCCGCGGCCAGCGTCCCGTCCACCGCGGCGGGTGACCGTGCGCTGCTTCCCGTGGTGGCCAAGGGGACGGCTGAGATCACCGCAATCATCAGTCGGTCGAACACGGATCTGGACGCCATCGCGGCGCGCATCCGCGAGATCGGCACGGCCTACGACGACGTCGCCGGGCGCGGCGGCGAGGCCGATGATCCGAACGACAAACACCCATGACCCGATACCTGCGGGCGTTGACCGCAGTCCTGCTGCTGTGTGCGCTGTCCGCATGCTCGACCGAGAACCGAGAGCAGAAGGTGCCGGTTCCCGCTGAGCTGGCCGCGGCATTCGGCGATGTGACGTTGCCGCAGGGCGCAGCGGTCCTCGCCACTGTCAACGATTCGGGCCGCGACACCCGCTATCGCGTGGCGCTGCGGATGACCGACAGCCAACTTCACGACTTTCTGGGCCAGTTCCCGGCGGCGCCGCGACCGTCCCAGATTCCCAAGACGATGACGGCGCTCGCGGGGCCGTCGCTGGCGAGTGCTCCCACGCCGCTTTTCCTGCAGGACAAGGTCACCACCAAGGATCACGGGCTGGTCAACCGCGAGGTCGTCGTCGACCAACGCGGGCCCGACGAGGTGTACGTCCACCTGTCGCTGTACACGACCTGAGCCATTCTGCTGAGCGGTTTGTGAGCACCGGTCCGCGTCCCGTTGGGCTTCCGGTATAGCGTGCCGGTATGACTCGGGTTTCGGTGATCACCGGCGGTGCCGGCGGCATGGGTACAGCGACGGCCAAGGTGGTCGGGCGGGATCACGCGGTGGTGCTCGCCGACGTCCGTCAGGATCGCCTCGACAAGGCCGCCGCCGAGTTGGCCGACCTCGGCATCGCCGCGACCATCGTCAACGCCGATGTCACCGACCGGGCCGCGGTGGACCAGTTGTTCGTTACCGCAACAGGTCTCGGCCTCATCGCATCGGTGATCCACGCTGCCGGCGTGAGCCCCAGCATGGGGGCGGCGGACTATGTGACGCGCACCAACGCCGTCGGCACTGTCAACGTCAACGAGGTCTTCTACCGGGTCGCGAAAGAGGGCGCGGCGATCGTCAACGTGGCGTCGATGGCGGCACACCTGTTGCCCGACGAGATCATCCCGACCACGAAATTCCCGCTGGCACTCACCGACGAGGACGCGTTCCTGGCCGAGATGGCGGCGGCCTGCGCGTTCGCGCCCGAGGAACTGCGTTCGGGCATGGCCTACGGGGTGAGCAAGAACTTCGTCAAGTGGTACAGCAGCTCGCAGGCCGAGCGCTTCAACGCCAAGGGGTTGCGCATCGTCTCGGTGTCGCCGGGTTCGGTCGACACCGAGATGGGGCTGCTCGAGGCGGACGCCGGTGCGGGCGCGATGCTGACGAACGCCGCGGTCCCGCGCTGGGGCAAAGCCGAAGAGATGGCGGCGCTGTTCGCGTTCTGCGCCAGCGACCAGGCCGGTTACCTCACCGGCACCGACATCCTCAACGACGGCGGCGTGGTCGCCTCGATCCGCGAGCGTGCGCGCCTCGCCGCCCCGCAGGGCTAGAACCGGCCGCCACCGCCGGAGAAGCCGCCCCCGGAGCCGCCGAAAGTCGTTGAGCTCCAACCACCGCCACTGCTGCCACCGCTGCTGCCGCCGCGAATCATGCCGGACAGGATGCCGCCGATGATGATGCCGCCCAGGTCCGCGCCGGTGCTCGTGCCGGTGTAGGACTGCCGCGCGGCGGCGACATCGTTCGCGGCCAGCTGCTGGGCTTGCTTGAGCAGATCAGCTGCGGAGTTGGCCTGCTCGATGCCGGCGGGCAGGTCGGTGCGCGACGTCTGTTGGGCGGATTCGATTCGGCGCTGCGCCTCGGCCAGCCGGGTGCGAGCTTCGGGGCCGACGCTCCCGCGGTGCGTGTCGATGAAATCCGACACTCCGCGCACCTGGGAGGTCGCGGCCTGCAGGGCCTGATCGAACGACTGCTGTAGCCGTTGCCGGGCGGCGGCCTCGTCGGCGATGATCGCCAGCAGCTTGTCCAACTGGGCGTCGGCGGCGGTCAATTGGGTGAACGCGCCGAACGGATCGGCCGCGCCCGACGCCTGCGCGTTCGAAACCGCTTGCACCGCAGCGGTACGCGCTGCCGTCAGTTCCGTGTAGCGCGCTCCGGGTGGGACCGCCTCCGCGGCGGCGATCCCGTGCTGGATGTCGGTGATCGCGGCGGGCAGGGCGCTGATTGCGTGCGTGATGTCGTCCGCGGCGCTGTCGATCGCATCCAGCATGCGCTGCGTCTGGCCCAGCGCCGACTCCGCGCCGTGGATCGCGTTGACCAGGGCGGCCTGGCTGTCGCCGGCCTTGCTGACCAGCCCGCGCGCGGCGGTGATGTTCTGGTCCGCGAACGCCAGGCGCTGTTTGGCGCCGTCCACGTTGCCGGCGACCGACGCCAGCGCCGATGGGGTGAACTTGCTGTGCAACCCGGTCAGGGTCTGCTGGGCCGGCTCGACGCGCGCCGTCAGGACGACCATCTGCTGGGTCAGTGCGTCCAACCGGGTCGGTGCGTTGATGACCAGATCGCGCATCTGATGGAAGGCGGCGCGCTGGTTCTCCAGTTCCTTGTCGGCGCGGGCGGCCGCGACGACCACCTGGGTCAGCAGGTCGCGCTGCTGCTGCGGGGTTTCGGGCACGTCGTCGTCGAGGATCTGGCGCACGCTGAACGCCTGTGCCATGGCGGTTTTCGCGTTCTGCACCGCGGTGGTAAATGGCGCGGTGTCGCGCTCGCCGAACTCGCCGACGGCCAGGGACAGCTCGTTGTCACTGGTGCGCACCGCGTTGTCGACCTCGACGAGGATCGACTTGGACAGGTCCTCCAAGGTCTCGAGCGACATCTTCGCGAGGGCAGCGGCGTCGGTGGCATCGACCTGCTGCGCGGCGTTCAGATCGGCTTGCCGACGCTGCCGGCGACGACGCCGGACCCACCAGATGAGTCCGCCCAGCGCGACGCCGATCACCGCCAGCGCAACCACCAACCCGACCCAGTTGAACGGTGCACCCGGCGCCCGAAGCCCGTCGGCGGCAGCGACGGCCGCGCCCGCCCAGTCGCCGTCGTGCAGCTTGGCTTCGACGACATCCCGGCGCAGGCGGTCGACGTCGACGTCACCCGTCGCGGCCTCCGGGACCAGGAGCGCATAGGCGCGGTCCTTGATCGCGACGGCAAAGATGGCGTCGTGGTCGCCCAGAAAGCTTTGGCGCCAGCTGTTTTCCGCCCACTCGCGGGGATTCGCCCCGGCGAAGGTGTCGACGTAGACCACCCACAGCCGCGTGCCGCGCTTGTCGTACAGCCGCTGCACCGCGCCCGAGACCTCGGTGCGCTGCTGCGAGTTCAGCACGCCGGCCTCATCGGTGACGTAGTCCGGCAGCCGCATCGGCGGCTCGGCGGTGGTGGTCGGGGCCAGCAGCGTCCCCACGATCAGGACCGAGATCATCAGCCAGAGCAGTCGCACAATGCGCATGCCGCCCAATGTAGTGACAGGGTATGTGGTAATTCGGCGCACCCGGGCTGGCAGACTTCGGCTGTGGGCATCGCAGGTGAGGGATACAGCGACTTCGACCGGCAGCGGCTGGTCGAGGAAGGCGTCAAGAGCGCCACGCTGCCCGGCACCGATGCCGGACACCGCACGGATTTCTCGCGTGACCGGGCGCGGGTGCTGCACAGCGCCGCGCTGCGCCGACTGGCCGACAAGACCCAGGTGGTCGGGCCCCGGCAGGGGGAGACGCCACGGACCCGGCTCACCCATTCGCTCGAAGTGGCCCAGATCGGGCGCCACATGGCGGTGGGCCTGGGCTGCGACCCCGACCTGGTCGACCTCGCTGGGCTGGCCCATGACATCGGCCATCCGCCCTACGGCCACAACGGCGAACGCGCGCTCGACGAGATCGCCAAACCGTTCGGCGGGTTCGAGGGCAACGCCCAGAATTTCCGGATCCTGACCCGGCTCGAACCGAAAGCGCTTGACAGCGAAGGACGTTCGGCCGGGCTGAACCTGACCCGGGCCGCGCTGGACGCCGTGATCAAGTACCCGTGGTTCCGCGAGGACCGCGTCAAGTTCGGTTTCTACGACGACGACGCGGCCGCCGCCGCCTGGGTGCGTGAGGGCGCGCCCGCCGAGCGGCTGTGCCTGGAAGCGCAGGTCATGGACTGGGCCGACGATGTCGCGTACTCCGTGCACGATGTCGAGGACGGCATCATCTCCGGCCGTATCGACCTGCGCGTCCTCGCCGACGCGGACGCGGCCGACACCCTGGCCCGACTGGGCGCGCGGTCTCATCCGACGGTGACGCACGACGACATGCTGGCGGCCGCCGCGCGGTTGTCGGAGCTGCCGGTGGTCACCGCCGTCGGCAAGTACGACGGTTCTGTCGCGACGTCGGTGGCGCTCAAGCGGCTCACCAGTGAACTGGTCGGCCGGTTCGCCAACGCCGCGGTCACCGAGACCAAGTTGCAGGCGGGGCGCGCGACGATGCGCCGTTTCGATGCCGAGCTCGCGGTGCCGGCCCTGGTCCGTGCCGAGGTGGCGGTGCTCAAGATGCTGGCCCTGCAGTTCATCATGTCCGATCACCAGCACCTGCAGATTCAGGCCGATCAGCGCACCATGGTCGGCGAGGTGGCGCTGTCGCTGTGGGGCCAGGCCCCGGCGAGCCTCGACCCGCAGTTCGCCGCCGAGTTCGCTCTCGCGGACGACGACGGTGCCCGGTTGCGGGTGGTCGTCGACCAGATCGCGTCGTACACCGAGACCCGGCTCGAACGCGTCCACGAAGCCCGGTCGCCGCGGCCCCTGGACTAGGGCTGTCCAAGTCCGTCACCGTAGCGAGGCGAAACCCGGTCAACCTCCGGAAAAGCGCCGCCTACACTGGGCGCGTGGCCGGCCGGATTCCTGATCGCGATATCGCGGCCATTCGTGAACGCACCCGCATCGAGGACGTCGTCGGCGAGCATGTGCAGCTGCGGCGCGCGGGGGCCGACTCGATGAAGGGTCTGTGCCCGTTCCACGACGAGAAGTCACCGTCGTTCCACGTGCGGCCCAACCACGGCCAGTTCCATTGCTTCGGTTGCGGTGAGGGCGGCGACGTCTACGCGTTCGTGCAGAAGGTCGAGCACGTCACCTTTGTCGAGGCCGTCGAACTGCTTGCGGACCGGCTGAACTACCCCATCAGCTACGAGGGGTCATCGACCACCAATGTGCAGCGGGACAAGGGCAGCCGCAGCCGTCTGCTCGCCGCCAACACCGCCGCGCAGGAGTTCTACGCCGAGGCGCTGCAGTCGGCCGAAGCCGCCGCCGCCCGCCAGTACCTGATCGAGCGGAACTTCGACGCCGACGCGGCCAAGCGTTTCGGCTGCGGTTTCGCACCGTCGGGCTGGGACACCCTGACAAAACATTTGCTGCGCAAGGGATTCACCTTCAAAGAGCTGGAGGCCGCCGGGCTGTCTCGGGAAGGTCGCCGCGGCCCGATGGACCGGTTCCACCGCCGGCTGCTGTGGCCCATCCGGGGCGCGACGAGTGAGGTGATCGGGTTCGGTGCCCGCCGCCTGTTCGACGACGACCAGATGGAAGCCAAGTACGTCAACACGCCGGAAACGGTGCTGTACAAGAAATCCAACGTGCTGTTCGGGCTCGACCTGGCCAAGCGTGACATCGCCAAGGGACACCAGGCCGTCGTCGTCGAGGGCTACACCGACGTCATGGCCATGCACCTGGCCGGGGTGACGACCGCGGTCGCGTCCTGCGGTACCGCCTTCGGCGACGAGCACCTGTCGATGCTGCGGCGACTGATGATGGACGACAACTTCTTTCGCGGCGAGCTGATCTACGTGTTCGACGGTGACGCCGCCGGCCGCGCCGCGGCCGTGAAAGCCTTTGAGGGCGAACAGAATCTGACCGGACAGTCGTTCGTCGCGGTGGCCTCCGACGGCATGGACCCCTGCGATCTGCGGCTCAAGTCCGGCGACAGTGCCCTGCGGGATCTGGTGGCGCGCCGAACGCCGTTGTTCGAGTTCGTGATTCGCACCGCGCTCGAAGAGCACGACCTGGACAGCGCCGAGGGCCGGGTGGCGGCGCTGCGCCGCTGTGTGCCGCTGGCCGCCCGCATCAAAGACCCCACCCTGCGTGACGAGTACGCCCGTCAGTTGGCCGGCTGGGTCGGTTGGGACGATGTGGCGCAGGTGATTTCGCGAGTCCGCGAGTCCGCCAAGGCGGGTCCCGCGACGTCGAAGCGCGACGCCCGTCGCCCGTCGGCACCGGCAGCCCCGGTCCCGGCCGTGGGGCGTCCGAACCCCAAAGACCCGACGTTGTGGCCACAGCGTGAAGCACTCAAGTCGGCGCTGCAGCACCCGGCGCTGGCCGGCCCGGTATTCGACGGACTGCCGGTCGACAGCTTCACCCATCCCGCTTATGCCGCGGTCCGGCAGGCGATCACCGCCGCAGGCGGCACGGCGTCCGGTCTGGGCGGCGCGGAGTGGATCGAGGCGATCCGGGCGGCCGACCCGGCGGCGGCGAGCCTGATCAACGAACTGTCGGTCGAGGCGTTCCAGGTCGAAGAGGACAGGCTGCCGCGGTACATCGCGAGCGTGCTGGCCCGGTTGCAGGAAGTCTGGGTCGGCCGCGAGATTGCCGAGTTGAAGTCGAAACTGCAGCGCATGTCGCCGGTGGAGCAGAGCACCGAGTACCACGCATTGTTCGGCGACCTCGTCGCCATGGAGCAGTACCGACGCAGCCTACTGCAGCAGGCCAGCGGCGACGACGTCAGCTGACGCTTTAGCTGGTGTAACGCGCAGAACCACCGTGCGCGATATGGTGGGGCAGAACCGACCAAAGGGGAGAGGCCCACCATGACCATCGGAGCAACCCGGCTTTTCGCCGCAGCAGCGCTCGTGGCCACCGCAGTGGCAGCCCCGGTCATCGTCGCGCTGAGCAGCGCTCCGGCGTCACAGTCGACGGCTGACGGCGGCTGCCTCGCCTGGTTCGGCAACAAAGAAGACGGCAACTGCATGGGCCGGTCCAACGGTCAGCCCGTGAACGTGGGCACGCCGTGGGGCGTCTGGGGTCCCAACGGCGGTGTCAGCAGCGGTCCGCTGCTGCCCGGCCAGACCTGGCACCAGCCGCTCGGCTGACGGTTCTCGAACCGATAACCGCACGACGACCAGTCGGGTCAGTCGTGAATCGACTCCGGATGCAGCACCGTGGTCTGAGTGTCGATCGCCGTCAATCGCACCATGTTCGGGTCCGGTGACACCTTGTCGGCCAGCTTGCGCCGGCCGGCATCCAGCATCGCCTTGGTCTTCGGGCTCTCGGTGATGGCGCGATAGGTGCCGGCGATCTGCTCGTAACGGCGACGGCCTGCCTTGGCTCCCAGAACATAGCCAACGGCCATGACGGCGACGGCTCGGATCACTGGACCCCTCCCTGATGACGGTGCTTGGCTCCATCCTGCCTCACGATCGCCGATGCGTCTGGCCCGACCGGCGGCTACCAGCCGATTCAAAGATCCGCGCAGTCATGCGCTAGAGTCATGCCTCGGTTCAGGGACACGCGCCCGGGGCCTGAGCACAATCCCCTGTAGCTCAATTGGCAGAGCTCCCGACTGTTAATCGGGCGGTTATTGGTTCGAGTCCAATCGGGGGAGCAAGCATGACCAGCACGAAAGTGCTGGTCATTTTGCTTTCTGGGGCGGGGTCCCCGCTTCGCGCCCTATGCCGAGCGTGTGGCCTGCCGTGGCTTTTGCGGCGTGTCGCCTCGGCAAGCCCCACGCTCGGCAGAGGCGCACCGGCGCCCAGCGTTTTGGTCGTCTGGCATTCGGGTATCCGCAGTACATGAATGAATCACCTACCCCGGTCGGCGCCATGGTGCCGGGTCTGGTGACCATCGCCGTCAGCTTCGTGGCCCTGGTTGCCGGTGCCGTCGCGATGGTGGCCGGATATCTGACGTTCGGCGCAGTGGCGATGATCGTCTCCTTGGCCGCTGCGACGTTCGGTGCCGTGTGGTTGCTGTCGGGCATGTTGCTCAACGAGCACCACCGCCATCTGCACCATGGCTGAGTTCCCGCGCGGGACAGCGCGGGTAGAAGAACAGGGGAACAGCTCGATGTCGGATGAGGTGGCCCGGTTTGTCGGCGCGACCGTTTACGACCTCGCGGGAGACAAGATCGGCAAGATTCATCGCGTGTACGTCGATCGGCGTACCGGGCACCCGAAATGGGCGTCTGTTCGCAGCGGGTGGTTCGGTAGCTCAGAGTCGTTCGTGCCGTTGGGCGGCGCACGAGGCGGTGACGGATCGGTTCGGGTTGCCGTCGCCAAGAACATCGTCGGGAACGCCCCGCCGGTAGCCGACGGCGATCGCATCACCGCGCCGGAGGTGGCCACGCTGCTCCGGCATTACGGGATGCCTGCGGAGCACGCGACCGGACTCGAATCGGCGCCGCAGCAGTCGTCGGCGCCGGGGAAGCACCTCCGGGAAGCCGCGGTCGCGGCAGCCGGAATCGGGGGCACTGCCGCCAACACGTCCGCACGCACGGCCGAGCCGCAGACTCCAGGTCAGTGACTGTCGGTGCTACCTAGCCGCGTTGCGCGGCAGACTCGGCGGGTCCGAGATGCAGGATCGGAAACAGCCGCCCGTCGCCGTCGGTCTCCGAACGGCTCAGGGTGACGAAGCCGTGGCGGTGGTAGAAACCGACGGCTTGCGGGTTCTGTTCGTTCACATCGACCAGCAGGCCCGGGTTCTTGGCCATCGCGTCGGCCAGCAGAACCGATCCCGCGCCCCGGCCACGATGCTGGTGGTCGATGAACAACATCTCGAGGTTCCCGCCGGCGACGCCCGAGAACCCGACGGGCACGCCGTCGGAGTCCGCCACTGTCACGTCGACCATCTTCAAGTAGTCCTCGGCGAGCCGGCGTTCGTAGAAGTCGATGTCGTCGGCGGTCAGGAAGTCGTGCGTCGCTTCCACTGCACTACGCCAGATGCGCACCAGTGCAGGCCATTCGGCGGGGCCGTGGCACGCGCGGAGCGCGAAGCTTTGAGTTGCGGTCACGCTCTGAAGAATAATGAGGGCTTCGGTGGCCTCACCAAACCAGCGCGTGGTCGGGGTCCTGGTCGTCCGAGGCCCCCGGAGCGGGATTCAGCAGGTGGCCCCAATACTTCTGCGCGACGCGAACCGCGTCGGGGCGCGAGCTACCCGCCAGCCGCAGGGAATGGCCGCCCGACAGCTCGACCAATGCCTCGGCCAGTACATAGGGCGACATGTCGAAGTCATGGGCGACCGCGATCAATTCCACGGCGGCGTCTTGCCAACGTCGTCGTTGCAGTCCGACGAGGACACCGACGGCGAGGGCGAGCACACGGCGTTGAGCTTTGGTGCCCGAGGCAGGCAAGGCCCCGGTGCCGTACAGCCCCGGCGCACCGCCGAGCAAATCACCGTCGTACTCCGGTGGTCCACCACCGACCATGATCGACATGGCGAATGAGTACCCGTGCGCACCTGCGGCGAAACGCTCAGCTATCGGTGCGGTGGAAGCGGTCGGGGTGCCCGGCCGCGCCCGGCAGGCTGCTCTACCCGGCGCGGTCGGACAGGCTATTTCTTCGACTTCGGTGACGGTCCGGACTTCACGGACCCGGATTTGGTCGGCGCGGCCTTCGGCCCTGCCTTCGTCGTAGGCGCCTTGGCTGTCGAGTCCTGCGTTGTGGTCGACGCCGTCGTCGGTGCCGTCGTGGCAGTGGTGGCCGGCATGCCGGCCAGCGTCATCACAGTTGCCTGGGCCATCGACAATGTCTGTGCGGCAGCGGTTTTGGTGGTCGCGGCGGCATCAGTCGCAGTGCTGGTGACGGCGCTGGTGACCGGAGCCAACGTCCTCGGCGGGTCTGCGGGCGCGGTCTGCGGATGGGTCGCGGTCCATTGAGCGATGACGTTCGCGGCGGGCTTGGGCGTCCAATTCGTTTGGAACACACCGAGAGTGTCCTGGTCGCTGGTGCTTCCGGTGTTGCGATCGCGGGTGGTGTAGATGAACATCGGCCCGGTGTAGTTGAAGCTGCTCCACGAATTCAGGAAGTTGGAGATGAACCCCGCCTGTGTGGTGTTGTCGACGACCGAGGTCGGTTCCCCGTATTCGGTGGCCCAGATCTGCTTGCTGCCATCGCCGGCCGCGACCATCTCCTGATGGATCGTCGCGAGCTGGTTGATGGGCGCCAGCGGTCCATACGGGGTGCCGTTTCCGAACGGAACTTGGTATTGGTACGGATGGAACGACAGCGCGTCGAAATAGCCTTGGGCTCCGTTGTCGTACATGCGCTGGATGTACGAGGCCGCGTTGATGGCCAGGCCCGGGGTGTCGGTGACCCAACCGACCACGCCCCCGATCACCGTGGCGTTCGGATCAGCGGCCTTGATCGCCGGATACGCCGCCTGCAGCAACTTCGTGTACGCAGCGGGATCGGGTGAGGGATACCAGAACGTCGCGGCGTTGGGTTCGTTCCACACCTCGTAGGCGGACACCTTGCCGGCGTAGCGCTGGGCGACCGCACTGGCGAACGCCGCGTACTGGGCGTCGGAGGCCGGTGGCGTCGCCACGGCTGGATCGCCGGCCGGCACCGCCCAGGCCGGGGTCGAATTGAGCACGCCGAGAATGCCCATGTTGCGGTCGGCTGCGGCGTTCACCAGGGCGTCGACGGTGCTCCAGTTCCAATAGCCCTGTACCGGTTCGACGTTGTTCCACGGGATCAGGATTCGGACGTTCTGAACACCCAGCGACTGCATTTCGTCGAGCGTCTTGTCGATGTCGGCGGTGGACATGCCGATGATGTCCGAATCGGCGAATCCGATTGTCGTGTTGGAATCGCTGATCGCGGCGGACAGCGAATAAGGCACCGGTTCGGGGCCGGTGCCCATGCTCGTCACGAGCAGACCTGCAACCCCGACAGGCAGTGCCGCCGAGATTGCCAGTGTCACACCGGTCTTGATCACCGACCGCCTGAGTTGACCCTTCTTTTGTCTATGCCGCATCGGATTACCCCTTGTCACAATCCAATTCGCATCCGGCTACCCCAACCGGATGTCAAAGACAGAGGTAGAGTTCCCCGCCTCGTGGATGGGCAAACCATGCTGACTTCAAAATGCTTGGTGCGCTTGGACGTAGGCTGGGCCGATGCGGTCCATCGGCTATACGTCAGCGTTCGTCCTGCTCTCGGCCTCGGCCCTGCTCACCGCCGGGTGTGGTTGGAGCCCGAAAGGCCCGGACTCCGCCCCACAGGCCGACAAGTGCACGCCCGCCGACGGACCGGCCCAGAACGTCGTGACCGCATCGATCTTCGCGCTGCCGGCACCGCCGTCGGGCAAGTGGACCCAGATGAGCAGCGGCCACACCGCGAATTGTGCGTTGTACTGGGTGCAGGTCGGCCAGAACAACTCGACGCCGGACAGCCCGCAGCAGGTCGTGTTCTTCAACAAGAACACGATGATCGGCACGCCGACACCCAACGCGCGGCCGTACATCACGGTGACCGCGAGCGCGCCGGACAGCGTGACGGTTCAGTACCAGTGGGAGCAGGCCAAGGATCAGCCGGGAATGCCGACGGGCATCGGTAGCACGCGATTCACCGTCGACGGTGGTGCGCTCAAGGCACTGGATCCGATCCCCGGACCGAAGTAGCCGGCGTCCACCGTTGACCCTGCGGCTGCGGCGGGAAAGTCCGAGTAGCGGTCGCCCTCAGCGCGGAATCAACACCTGAGGTCAGTACGTGGCGAGCATGCCGCGCATGATCTCGACGGCAGCGGCCAGCGTTTCCCGATCGGAGCTGTCGAGCGCGTCCAGAACCGGGTCGATGGCGCTGCCGCGGTCGGCGCGCACCTGGGCCAGGGTGGCGATGCCCTGCGGGGTGATGCTGATGAGCACGGCGCGGGCGTCGTGGGGGTCGACGGTGCGGGACACCAGTCCGGCGTCTTCGAGCCGACGGACCTGGGTCGTCATCGTCGGTTGTGAACAGTGGTCGAGCCCGGCGAGATCGGAGATCCGGGCGCGGCCCTCGGCTTCGATGGTGGAGAGCAGCCGGGCCTGGGCGAACGGCAACGGGAGCCGGACGCGCTGGTTGGCCAAGCGGTTGATGCGTGCAACGACGGCGAGGAGATCCGAGCCGAGGGTCGTGTCTGTCGCCGGTGCAATTGCCATGTTCAACATGGTTTCATAGATTCTCTATGTAGTCGAACTACCGTCGCGAGTGGTAACGGTCACATCAGCGTCGAGTTTACTCGTCTACGCAGCTGGCAGAATTGTGCAATGACTGTTGCCGGCATCCGAGACAAAGCCGGTCCCCTCAATCCGGGCGAGTACGCCCAGGCCGCCGTGATGGCGGCGCTGAGTGCGGCCACCGCCATCATTGCCGTCGTCGTACCGTTCGCCGCGGGCCTCGGCATGCTGGGCACGGTCCCGATGGGACTGCTCGCTTACCGCTACCGACTCCGGGTGCTGGTGGCCGCGACCGTCGCCGGCGGCACCATCGCGTTCCTCATCGCCGGCATGGGCGGCCTGATGACGGTGGTGTTCTGCGCCTACATCGGCGGCCTGACGGGCATCGTCAAGCGCACGGGCCGCGGAATCGGGACGGTCCTGTGGGCGTCGGTGGTCGCGGGAGCTGCGTTCGGCGCGTACGTCATCGGTGTCCTGCTGCTGGTGGGACGGCTGCGGGAGCTGATCTTCGCGTCGATGACCTCGAACATCAACGGCATCGCCAACATCGTCGGGGCGATGCCCGGCGGGGAGCCTGCTGCCGAGGATCTGCGCACGAGTTTCGCCGCGTTCCTGCACTACTGGCCGGTGCCGGTGATGCTCTCGATGATCATGCACATCCTGTTCGTCACCCTGCTGGGTTGGTGGGCGCTGTCGCGAGTCTTGAAGCGACTGTTCGGCATTCCCGATGTGCACAAGCTCGACACCGCCGAATCCGCCGGACCGGTGGCACCGGTCCCGGCACGCCTGCGCGATGTTCGATTCCGGTACCCAGGTACCAATCGTGATGCGCTCGGACCAGTGAGCATGGACATCAACGCGGGCGAGCACGTCGCCGTCACCGGTGCCAACGGGTCGGGCAAGACCACGCTGATGCTCATGCTCGCGGGCCGTGCACCAACCGCAGGCAGCATCGACCGACCGGGTGCGGTCGGCCTCGGCCAGGCCGGGGGCACCGCGGTGGTCATGCAGCACCCGGAAAGTCAGGTGCTCGGCACCCGCGTCGCCGACGACGTGGTCTGGGGCCTGCCGTCGGGCACGACCATCGACGTCGAACGGCTACTGGGTGAGGTCGGTTTGAGCGGCATGGCCGACCGGGACACCGGCGGGCTGTCCGGCGGCGAGCTGCAGCGTCTGGCCGTCGCGGCCGCACTGGCCCGCGAGCCGGCGCTGCTGATCGCCGACGAGGTCACCAGCATGGTCGACCAGGAGGGCCGCGATGTGCTGCTCTCGGTGCTGTCGGATCTGACACGGCACCACCGAACCTCGCTGGTGCACATCACGCATTACAACGATGAAGCCGACTCCGCTGACCGGGTGGTCCGGCTGGACGGCGCCAGCGACAACATCGAGATGGTCGCGACCGCACCGGTGCCGATCGTGTCGACGGGCATCGAACCCGACGGCCCGGCGGTGCTCGAGGTCAGCGGAGTCGGCCACCAGTACGGCAGCGGAACGCCCTGGGAATCAACGGCGTTGCGGGATATCAGCTTCACCGTCCACGAGGGCGAGGGCGTGCTGATCCACGGGCTCAACGGCTCCGGCAAGTCCACGCTGGCCTGGATTCTGGCCGGACTCACCGTGCCGACCACCGGCAGCTGTCTGCTCGACGGCAAGCCCGTGTCCGATCAGGTTGGCGCCGTGGCGATTTCGTTCCAGGCGGCGCGGCTGCAATTGATGCGGTCCCGCGTTGGCGCCGAAATCGCGTCGGCTGCGGGATTTTCGAAGCGCGACACCGCCCGGATCACCGAGGCACTCGCGATGGTCGGCCTGGACCCCGAGCTGGCCGACCGGCGTATCGATCAGCTCAGTGGCGGCCAGATGCGCCGAGTGGTGTTGGCCGGGTTGCTGTCTCGTCGTCCCCGGGCCCTGATCCTGGACGAGCCGCTGGCCGGGCTGGACGCCGCGAGCCAGCGTGGCCTGGTCACGTTGCTCGCCGAGCTTCGTCGGACCACCGGGCTGACGGTCGTCGTCATCTCGCACGACTTCGCCGGACTCGACGAGCTCTGTCCGCGCATCCTGCGGCTGCACCGCGGCGAACTCGCTGAAGCGCCCATCACCGCGGGAGGACGATCATGACCGCCCCAGCCGCCCAGCGCCGGTCGATGGTGCTGCTGCGTCCCATACCGGGCACGTCGCCGGTGCACGAACTGTGGGCCGGCACCAAACTCATTGTGGTGGCGCTGATCGGCGCCGTCCTGACGATCTACCCCGGGTGGATACCGATCGGCCTGGTCGCGCTGCTGGTGATGCTGACGGTGTGGCTGGCGCGCATCCCGCGCGGCGTGCTGCCGTCGGTGCCGCGCCTGGTGTGGGTGCTGCTGTTGCTCGGCGGTGGGACGGCGGCCCTGGCCGGGGGCGAGCCGTTCATCGACATCGCGTCGGTGCACCTGGGACTGGGTGGCTTGCTGAAGTTCCTGCAGATCACCGCGTTGTCCATCGTGCTGCTGGGTCTGGGCGGCCTGGTCTCCTGGACCACCAACGTCGCCGAAATCGCTCCGGCGGTGGCCACTTTGGGCCGTCCGCTGAAATGGCTGCGGATCCCCGTCGACGAGTGGGCCGTCACGTTGGCCTTGGCGCTGCGGGCGTTCCCGATGCTGATCGACGAATATCGCGTGCTGTTCGCGGCGCGTCGGTTGCGTCCCCGTGCGCAGCCGGAGACCCGCCGCGAGCGCAGCCGGCAGCGTCGCGTCGAGATCGTCGACCTGCTGGCGGCCGCGGTGACAGTGGCGCTGCGCCGCGGCGACGAGATGGGCGACGCCATCACCGCGCGTGGTGGAGTGGGCCAGATCGTCGCGAGTCCGGCACGGCCCGGACTGTCCGATGCGGTGGCGCTGCTGATGGTGGTCGCGATGTGTGCGCTGTCGGTGTACGTCGAGGTGTGGACCCCGCTGGCCACCAGCAAGCTTTAGCGTTCGGCTGCGGCGTTGGCCGCCTTCTGCGCGTCGGCCAAGGTCGATGCGACCGGGGCGCGGCCCAGGAACATCTCGTCGAAAAGCGGTCTGATGGCCAGGAATCCGGCCGGGAAGCCCGCGCCGCCGGGGGCCGGGATGCGCGGGCCGTTCAGGACTTGAAAAAAGGGCAGAACGTCAATCCCGCGCTGCGCCCAGTAGTCGAAGTAGACCCGTTGGGCCGCCAGCACGGCGGGCACGGCGGCGCCGCTCGTGCCAAGGAATGCGTTCCCGTCGGCGCTGCCCATCCAGGCCAGCACCGCACGCACCGCGTCGGGGTGACGGGTGGCCGAATTGGCCGCGGCGGCAATCCCGTTGGTGACGCTGACGCGGCCGGCCGGTCCGCTGGGCAGCATCGCCACACCCCAGCGGAAGGGCGCCTGATCGGCGATGGCGGCCAGGTTGTAGGTGCCCGACTGGAACAGCGCCATGCGGCCCTGCAGGAATTGGTTGCGGGAGAAGTCGCCGTTGCCGTTGGTGTCGGCGGCCGACGGGGAGACGTGGTCGGTGTTGATTAGGTTGACCAGATACTCGAATGCCTGTCGTGCACCGGGGTTGTCGAAGGCGAAGCGGTCCCCGTCGCTGAAAGTGCCACCGGCCGAGCCGATGTAGTTGAGGTAGATCCCCTGCAGATCGTTGGCCGCGTTGTAGCCCCACTGCCGTATCTGCCCGGCGTCGAATCCCGGTGCCCCGGCCTGGTTTCCGTGCCGGTCCAGGGTGAGACGGGCCAGCAGCGGACGCAGGGTGTCATCGGCGTCGGGGGACCAGTGCAGCGCGTCCAGCTCGGCCGGATCGATTCCGGCGGTCGCCAGCAGGTCGGCGTTGTAGTACACCGCGATGCCGCCGTCGGTCAGCTGCGGCACCGCCCACACCTTGTTGCCGCGGGTGAACTGCTGCGTCACCGAGGCATCCCACGCGCCGGCGGCGCCGGGGCTCAACAGCTGTCCGATGTCCAGTAGCCGGCCGGCGTCGGCGTAGCCGGCCAGGTACGCGTTGGACAGCCAGAAGATGTCGTCGGCACCACCGCCCGCGACATCGGTGCGCAGCGAATCGAAGTACGACGCATAGGCGACGACGTCGACCCGGACCTCGATGTCCGGGTGCCGGCGCGTGAACTCGGCGAATGACGACCGGTACGCGGCAGCGACCTGCGCGTCCCACAGCCGCACGGTGACAACGGTTTTCCCGGTGTCCGGCGTCCGGCCCATGAGCACGGCGGCCACCAGCAGCACCGCCATGGCGGCAGCCAGGGCGGTCACGAACCGGGTCGAGAACTTCATTTCAAGCCGGTGACGACGATGGAGCGCACGATGTGCCGGCCCAGCACACTGAACAGCAGGATGAGCGGCACGATCGCAACGGTCGTCGCGGCGAGCACCACGGTCCACTGCGCGTCGAACTGCGACTGCAGCCCGGCAGTGGCGACGGTCAGTACCCGCCACGAGGAGCCGCTGGTGATCACCAGCGGCCACATGAAGCTGTTCCATTGCGAGACAACGGTGATCAGCCCCAGCGTCACGAGAATCGACCGGCTGGCCGGTAGCACCACGTGCACGATGACATCGAGCGTGCCGGCGCCGTCGATGCGGGCTGCGCGGATCAGGTCGGCCGGGATGGACCGGAAGTACTCGCGCAGTAGGAAAATCGCATAGGGCGAGCCGAACACGAACGGCAGCACCAACGCCCAGAACGTATTGCGCAGCCCTGCTTCGGCCATCATCAGATACAGCGGCACGACGGTGACCGTTGCCGGCACCATCAGCGTCGCCAGGTACAGCCAGAACAGGGTGTCCCGGCCCGGGAATTCGAGCCGGGCGAAGGCGTAGGCGGCGGTCACGGAAAAGGCCAACTGGCCCAACAGGATCACCGCGGTCATCAGGGTGGTCACCAGCGCGGCTCGGCCGAAGCCGGCGTCGCTCAGGGCCGTGTAGTTGTCCAACGTCGGCGGGTTCGGCAGCGACAGCGGCGACTCGGTGTTGAACTGCCGGGCCGAGGTGAACGAGGTCAGCAGACCCAGGCCGAACGGCACCAGGGTGATCGCGGCGCCGGCCACCAGGACCAGGTAGATCAGCGCGTTACGTGAGGTCATAGCTGACCCGTCGACGGAAGTAGATGTGCTGCACCAACGTGATGCCGAGCAGCAGGACGAACAGGATCAACGCCATCACCGCGGCGCGGCCCACCGCCGCCGAGCCGAACGCCTCGGCGTAGATGCGGTGCGCGATGAGATTGGTGCGGCCGTCCGGTCCGCCGCCGGTCAGCGCGTACACGGTGTCGAAAACCTGTGCCGCACTCACAATTCCCGTCACCAGGACAAAGAACAGCGTTGGCCGCAGCATCGGCAGGGTGATACGACGGAATCGTTGCCACGCCGTCGCCCCGTCGATCCGGGCCGCGTCGTGAACATCATTGGGGATAGCCAGGATTCCCGCGAGGAAGAACAGCGTCACGTAGCCGACGTTGGTCCATACGGTCACCGCCGAAACCAGCGGCAGCGCCAGCGTCGGGTCCGTCAGCCATTCGATGCGATGCCCGAGCACTGTGCTGACCGCGCCATCGGTGGGGCTGAGAATCCAGCGCCACAACACCGCGATCGCCAGCGGCGAGCAGATCCACGGCAGGACATAGAGCGTGCGGAAGAACCCGGTGCCCGGCAACCCGCGGGCCAGCAGCATGGCCGCCGCCAGACCCAGCACTGTTTGAACGGGCACGACCAGCGCGATGAAGCCGAAGGTCACTGCCATCGAGCGGCCGAACGTCGGATCGGTCAGCACGGCCTGCCAGTTGTCGAGCCCGACAAATCGGATGGGTCCCAAGAGGTCCCACCGCTGCAGGCTCAGCCAGCCGACCACCAGCATGGGCAGCAGTAGAAACATGACCACGCCGAACAGGCTGGGGGCGAGCAGCGCGTACCCGGTCAGGGTGTCCCGGAACCTGCGGCGTGCCACCGGATCATTAAAGCCGGTCCTGCCATTACGGTGTAGCCGTGACTGCGCTGCGACGGGTTGACGCCGACTTCCTGGCCCTGCCGCGCCATTTGCTGGCCGAGGCCGCGGTGTCGGCCGCGCTGGCTGCTGGTGCGAGCTACGCCGACCTCCGGGTTCACCGGATCACCACCGAACACATCCAGCTGCGCGACGGCGAGCTGGAGACCTCGGTGGTGACCCGCGAGATCGGGCTCGCCGTGCGGGTGATTGTGGACGGCACCTGGGGTTTCGCCTCACATGCTGAGCTGAAACCTGAGGTCGCGGCCGAGACCGCGCGCCGCGCGGTGCAGGTCGCGGTGGCGTTGGCGCCGCTGAACGCCGAACGCATCGAGTTGGCGCCGGAACCGGTGTACGCCGATGTGTCGTGGGTGTCGCCGTATGGTGTCGACCCGTTCGAGGTGACCGCGGCCGACAAGATCGCGCTGCTGGGTGAGTACTCGGGCCGGTTGCTCGCGGCCGACGGAGTGGACCACGTGTCGGCGGGGCTGCAGGCAGTCAAGGAGCAGGTGTTCTACGCCGATGTGTTCGGCTCGTCGATCACCCAGCAGCGGGTGCGGGTGCAGCCGATGCTCGAGGCCGTCGCCGTAGACAGCGCCGCCGGATCGTTCGAGAGCATGCGCACCCTGGCGCCGCCGACCGCCCGCGGCTGGGAAGCCGTCGCCGGTGACGAGGTGTGGGACTGGACAACCGAATTGGCCGAGCTGCCGACGCTGTTGGCCGAGAAGGTCAAGGCGCCGAGTGTGACCGCTGGTCCGACCGACCTGGTGATCGACCCGACGAACCTGTGGCTGACCATCCACGAATCCATCGGCCACGCCACCGAATACGACCGCGCCATCGGTTATGAAGCGGCCTACGCCGGTACCTCGTTCGCCACCCCGGACAAGCTGGGCACCATGCAGTACGGGTCGCCGATCATGAACGTCACCGCCGACCGCACCGTCGAACACGGGCTCGCCACCATCGGATTCGACGACGAAGGCGTCCGCGCGCAGAGTTGGGACCTGGTGCGCGACGGCGTCTTCGTCGGCTACCAGCTGGACCGGGTGTTCGCGCCGAAACTGGGGGTGGCCCGGTCCAACGGCTGCTCCTACGCGGACTCGCCACATCACGTGCCCATCCAGCGGATGGCCAACGTATCGTTGCAGGCCGGGCCCGACGATCTGAGCACCGACGACCTGATCGGCCGCGTCGAGAACGGCATCTACATCGTCGGCGACAAGTCGTGGTCAATTGACATGCAGCGGTACAACTTCCAGTTCACCGGGCAGCGGTTCTTCAAGATTCGCGACGGCAAGCTGGACGGGCAGGTGCGCGACGTCGCCTACCAGGCCACCACCACCGACTTCTGGGGTTCGATGGAAGCCGTTGGCGGAGAATCGACCTGGCGCCTTGGCGGGGCGTTCAACTGTGGCAAGGCGCAACCCGGCCAGGTGGCCGCCGTCAGCCACGGCTGCCCGTCCGCCCTGTTCCGGGGAATCAATGTGCTCAACACGCGAACTGAATCGGGGCGTTGATGATCAGTGCACCGCAGGTTGTCGACCTGGTGCTGGCCGAGGCCGCCCGCCGGGGTCGAGCCGACGAGACCATCGTCCTGGTGACCGACCGATCCACCGCGTCGCTGCGCTGGGCCCGCAACACCATGACCACCAACGGCGAGTCGGTGAGCCGGGATACCACCGTCATTTCGATTGTCCGGCAAGGGGATAAGTCCCGGGTCGGCGCGGTGAAGTCCAGCGAAGTCGATCCGGCGACCATCGCCGGTCTGGTGGCGGCGTCGCAGGATGCCGCACAGGCGGCGCCGGAGGCCCGCGACAGCGCGCCGGCGCTGGCCGGCCAGGAGGTGTCGGACGACTGGGAGGCGCCGTCGCCGCTGACCGGTGCCTCGGTGTTCGGGAACGTGGGTGCGCGTCTCGTCGACGGCTTCCACCGCAGCGACGCGCTGTACGGGTTCGCCCGGCATGAGCTCGACACCACCTATCTGGCTACCTCGGGCGGTATCCGGCGGCGCTTCACGCAGCCGACCGGCTCGGTCGAGGTCAACGCCAAACGTGGCGGAGCCAGCGCCTGGGCCGGGGTCAGCACCGCCGATTTCGTCGATGTGCCAATCGATTCCATGCTCGACGACCTGTGCCTGCGGCTGGGTTGGGCAACGAAGACCGTGGAGTTGCCGGCCGGCCGGTACGAGACGCTGATGCCGCCGTCGACCGTCGCGGACATGATGATCTACCTCGGCTGGAGCATGGACGGCCGCGGCGCCCAGGAAGGGCGCACCGCGCTGTCGGCGCCGGGCGGCACCCGGGTGGGGGAGAAGCTCACCGATCTCGGGCTGACGCTGTACTCGGATCCTGTTGCGCCCGGACTGGAATGCCTGCCGTTCGTGGCGGCGTCGAGTTCGTCGGAGCGGGTATCGGTGTTCGACAACGGCCTGGACATCGGCCGCGTCGACTGGATTCGCGACGGCGTCGTGAACGCACTGGCCTATCCACGCTCTGCCGCAGCGGAATTCGACGCGCCGGTGGCAGTGCCCGCCGACAACCTGCTCATGACCGGCGGCACCGTGAGCCTGGCCGAGATGATCGGCAGCACTGAGCGCGGCCTGCTGCTGACCACGCTGTGGTACATGCGGGAGGTCGACCCGACGGTCCTGCTGCTGACGGGCCTGACGCGCGACGGCGTCTACCTCATCGAGGACGGCGAGGTGACGGGCGCGGTCAACAATTTCCGGTTCAACGAGAGCCCGCTGGACCTGCTGCGCCGCGCCACCGAGGCCGGCGTCAGCGAGACGACGCTGCCCCGCGAATGGGGCGACTGGGCCACCCGCGCCCAGATGCCGTCGCTGCGGATTCCGGACTTCCACATGTCGTCGGTCAGTCAGGCGCAATAACTTTCAGCGCCGCGGCGACGTCCTCGTCACTGGTCGCCCAGGAGCAGACGAACCGAACAATTGGTCGCAGCGGATCCGGAGCATGGACGGCGAACTGTTCCCGGACGCGCGCCGTGGTTGGGGCGTCCAGAATGACGAACACTTCGTTGGTCTCGGTCGGTGCGGCCAGTTGCAGCCCCGCCTCCGTCATCCCGGCGCTCAAGGTCGCGGCCATCCGGTTGGCGTGGGCCGCGCTGTGCAACCAGAGGTCGTCGCGCAGCATCGCCTCGAACTGGGCTGAGATGAAGCGGTGCTTGCTGGCCAGGTGACCGATCTGCTTCTGGACGAACCGAATTCCGGGGAACTGTTCGGGCCGACGAACCAGCACGGCGTCGCCGAACAGCATGCCGTTCTTGGTGCCGCCGACGGTGACGATGTCGGCGTCCCCGATGGCGTCGCGCGGATGGACGTCCAGCGCGGCAATGGCATTGGCGATGCGCGAGCCGTCCACGTGGACCAGCAGGTCGTGCCGGTGGGCGTAGTCGATGAAGTCCGCTAGTGCGGCGGGTGACCAGACGCGGCCGTTCTCGGTCGACTGGGTGATGGTGACGATGCGCGGCTGAGAGTGGTGCACCGGCCCGCGGCGGGCGATGTGCCGATCGAGTTCCCGCGGCGCGATCAGCCCGTCATCACTGGGCAGGGGAGTCAGCTGTGCGCCGGACAGTCGCACGGGTCCGCCGGCTTCGTCGAGCAACGAGTGCGCGATGTCGCTGCACAGAATCTCCTGCCACGGCTGTACCGCGGAGGCCAGCGCGATGACGTTGGCCGCGGTACCCGTCAGCGCGAACAGCACGTAGGCGTCGGGGGCCTCGAAGGCTGCTCTGAGGGCCTGCGCTGCACGTTCCGTGCTGGGGTCGGTGCCGTACGAGCTCACCGAGCCTTGGTTGGCGTCGATGATGGCCTCGATCACCCGGGGGTGTGCGCCAGCAGCGTTGTCGGAGGCGAATGCGGCCGAGACGGTCGAACCCATGCGTCGATGGTCTCATCACGGCAATAATCCAGAGCGTGGAGGATCTACTGACGGCCCTGATCGCATTGTCGCCACCCGCTGATCGCCGGCTCAATGCGGTGATGCGGCAGACGTGTGCCGAGACCTTGGGCCTGGCGGCGTTGCCCTATGAAGAGGTGTTCGGGCCGGTGTCTGACGCCGAGCCGCTGGTGGCCGATTTCGCCGAGCAGTTCAGCACCGATGTGTCCGTGGTTTCTGTGGCCCAGCGAGGACAGCTCACTGCAGCGCTGGGCACCAATAGTTTTCGCATCGTGGCGCTGATGTTCATTGCCGATTTCGTGCCGCGGGTGCGGGCCGGATTCGCCGCTTTGGGGTTGCCGCCGGTAGCCGACCCCGACGGCTGGGACCACGCCACCGATCCGGTGGACCTGCTGCTGAACCGGTTCGCCAGCTCGGTCGGGGCGCGACGCGAGCTCGATCCGGTGATGACCGAGGTGGTGCGGCTGCGCGGAGCGGCCGCCCACAACTGCCGGCTGTGTAAGTCGCTGCGCGAGGGCACCGCGCTGGACGCCGGCGGCAACGAGTCCCTGTACTCCGAGATCGAACTGTACGAATCGTCGACGCTGCTCGACGAGCGGCAGAAGGCGGCGCTGCGCTATGTCGACGCCCTGGTCTGGACGCCGTCGCGGATTCCGGCCGAGGTGGCCGCCGACGTGCGGGCGCACTTCTCCGACGCCGAGGCCACCGAGATCACGCTCGACGTCATGCGCAACGCCATCAACAAGGTCGCCGTGGCGCTGGGCGGCGACGCACCCCGGGTCGCCGAAGGCACCGAGCGGTATCTGCTGGGAGCTGACGGTCAGCCGGTGTTCTCCTGAGGCAGTGCCTCTAGACCGCTGACCGCTTTCGCGGTGCACGCCGGGGCGCGGGGAGGTGCGCGGCGACGAGTTCGCTGATGTGCTGCGAGACCAAGTCCAACGGGGTCGTCGACTGCGCGGCGCGTGCCATCACCACTGCGCCTTCCATCGCGGCGACAATCGTGGTTGACAGCGATTGCGCGACTTGGGGTTTGATGCCCTCGCCGGTAAGTCGCGCGGCGATCAGTTGGACCCAGTCCTCAAAAACCTCGGCAGCGGCGTCGGCCGCCTCGGGTGCTTCGTCCCGGCTCGTCGCTGCCGCGACGATCGCGCAGCCGCCCTCGAAATTCGTCTCGATGAGATGCTCGGCCCAAATCTTGGCGAAGGCGGCGACCGGATCAGGCTCCGACATGTTGTCGCGCAATATCGCCGCCAACTCATCGCCCGCCGAACGCGTTGCGGCAGCGATAAGTTCGGCCTTGCCGCCCGGAAAGTTGACGTAGATCGAGCGTCGGGTGATGCCGCTGGTGTCGACGATTCCGGCGATGCCCGTCCCTGCGACGCCATGGCACCGCATCAGCGACGCTGTCGCCGCGATGAGACGTTCGCGTACCCGCACGCCTTGAAATATACCATTCGGTGTACTAGCGTCGCGGTCGGTATACCGATCGATATACTGCGACCGCGTGCCCGATGATTTCGCTTGCCTCCGAACATCTGATGGCCGACGAGAGGACCAGTCCGTGACCGCGTTGCACGACCCGTTGACCCTGCCTTGCGGTCTGGTGCTGCCGAACCGAATCATGAAGGCCGCCTTGAGCGAAGCGCTCGGCACCAAGCGCAACGCGCCCGATGAGCGTCTCGAACGGCTGTACACCGCGTGGGGCAGTGGCGGCTACGGCTTGATCGTCACCGGCAACGTGATGGTCGACCGCACGCAGCTGGGCGAACCGGGCAACGTCGTCATCGAGGACGAGCGCGACCTCGACGCGCTGTCGCGCTGGGCCAAGACGACCAAGGACGCCGGTGTCCCCATCTTCGTGCAGATCAATCACCCTGGGCGTCAATCCAATCCGCTCGCACTCGGACATGTTCCCGTTGCGCCCAGTGCGGTTCCGCTCAACTTTCCCGGCGCGTCAACCCCACGCGAGCTGACCTCCGGCGAGATCGAGGACATCATCGACCGCTTCGCGACGACCGCTGCGGTCTGCGAGACAGCAGGTTTCGACGGCGTCGAGATTCACGGCGCGCATGGCTATCTCGTCGCACAGTTCCTGTCGCCGTTGTCGAATCAGCGCGACGATGAGTGGGGTGGTGACCCCCAGCGGCGGATGCGCTTCCTGGTCGAGATCATCCGCCGCATCCGCAGCCGGGTCTCGCCCAGTTTTGCCGTTGCGCTCAAACTCAATTCAGCGGACTTCCAGCGTGGCGGATTCAGCGAAGACGAATCCCGCGGCGTGCTGGCGGCGGTCGCCTCGGAAGGGCTGGACCTCATCGAGATCAGTGGCGGGAGCTACGAACAACCCGCCATGATGGGCGCCGCCGCGGAGAGCACTCGGGCCCGCGAGGCCTACTTCCTCGAGTACGCCCGCACTGTGCGCGAGTTGATCGGTGATGTGCCGCTGGCCGTTACCGGTGGATTCCGGTCGCGCTCCGCGATGCACGATGCCGTCTCCAACGGCGAATGCGACGTCATCGGTCTCGGACGGCCCACCGCGACCACCACCGACGCTGCCCAACAAATCCTGGCTGGTCACACGGAAGCTCTTACCTCGCACACCATTCGGTACGGCATGCCGCCCGTGGTCGGGCGAGTCGTCGATCTCAAGTCGATGGACGGGCTGCTCGATCTCAGCTGGCACACCGATCAACTACACCGCCTCGGTGCCGGTCTGCAGCCTGACGTCAAGCGTGGCCGTATCGCGACGACCGTGGCGATGGTGCGACGTAACGGGCGCGCGTCCTTCGGGCGCAAACGCGGAGCCTGAGGGACGGTCTCGCGGTGACGCTGTTCGCGCGTCAGCCCTTGAAGTAGACGATCTGATGGGTGCTGGCCAGCAGCGCACCGTCGCGGGTCCACACGTGGGCGCTCTGGTCGAAGTAGCCGTCCGAGAAGCGGTTTGCGTGGGCGCTGCCCAAGACGTAGTCACCGCCGATGTTCTCGAGCTCGTGTCCGTTGGCGTGGAAGTACGTGGTCAGCGAGATGGTGCCGGCCGGGAAGAAGCCGCCGCGCCGCAGGAAAACTCGCGGATAGAAGATGTCGGACATCGCAGCGAGGGCGGCGAAGTCGAGGCCACGTTGGTTCGCGTCCCGCACCCATAGCGTCGTCCTCGACGACTCGCTGGGCTGGGCATCCTCTGCCGGAAAAGGGTTTTCGACGAAGCGCATGTCGTACTGGCTGACCCACGGCAGGGGCGGGCCGCTGATGGCGAGTCCCTCGGGTCCCGGCACGCTCGGCATCCGGGACTCGTCGTCCGACCACGTGTCGCGACGGACACCGAAGACCATGGTCGCCGTGGTCTTGATGTCGCCGTCTTGGCTGAGTTCGGCGATCCAGTGCTGGTTGGTCCGGTTGGTGCGGGCGGGCTTCAGTGCGATGTCGAACTCGCCGTCGGCGATGGGCGCCGCGTAGTTGACGGTGAGGGCCAGCGGTTCACCGATGCGATCGGGCCGTAGCTCGACCGCATGCAACAGTGTCGCGGCGGTGACGCCGCCGAACGGGCCGACCATGTTCGCCCAGTCCGGGTGGGTGCTGCCGCGCATGCGCGTGTCATCGACGGGCTGCAGGTCCAGGGCTTGGTCGAACGAGTGAGAACTGGTCACGCTCAACATGATGCCTGGCGTCGGTCGCGTGCCCGCCGTCAGTGGGTGGCAGCGCGGCTGGACACCTTGCCGGCGGCGTCGGCGCGGAAGAGCGCGTCGTTGTAGTGGCAGCCCGCCGGAATCCATCCGAAGGTCTTCTCTTCGGCGAACTTGTAGTACAGGACCCTGCGCCCGGCATCCGGCGCGGTCGGCGGGGGAGTGCTGTGCATGATGTCGCCGTAATGCAGTGTGAGATCGCCGGGTTCGGTGTCGAGCTTGACGACGGGGAGGTCGCCCTCGTGCCCCCACTGGAGCCAGTGTTTGGTGTAGCGGTGCGACCCGGCCAGCACCATCAACTGGCCGTTGGCCGCGTTGGCCTGATCGAGCTGGATGCCCGCCTGGATGAGCGGACACATGACGGGGTGTCCGCCGATGCCGTCATCGACGTGCCAGCCCAGATCGCCGTCACCTTTGACGACATCGGAGTTCTTGATGAAAACCATTGGGCCGTCGAGCCGGTCGTCGCAGACCCGGAGGTCGGCGCCCGCCAGCCGGGCGTACGCGGTGGTTCGCGGTTCCGTACACAGCGCTTGCAGGACGTCGGAGTAGCGGCCCAGATAGTTGATGCGCGTGACGATTTCGGATCCGCTGGAGTTCAGCGACCACCACGAGAACGGGTCGCCCGGCGTACTCATGGCTCGGACTTTCTCGACTTCCGCGCCCCAGGCGGCGATTTCGTCAGGGCTGTAGACGCCGCGGATGTGCAGGTAGCCGGCGACGTTGAAGAAGTGGCGCAGGTCTTCGATGTCGTCCTCGGCGGTGAAGGTTTGGTTCAGATCGAGCGGCCGGCCGTCCCGGTCGATAAGCGTGTCCCGCACCGCGGCGGTGTAGATCGGGGTACCGCTCAGCAGGGTCTGGATGGCGGGCTCCCAGCGCTGCCAGTCCGGCAGCGTGCCGCGAATCATGCGCGCCCGGCCGGTGCGGACGGCGCCGGACGCTGACAGCAGTCGGTGCAGGAACGCCGAGAACGTGGTCTCGTCGAGCTCGACCAGGGTGGCGGCGTTGGTGTCGCCTGCGCTGGTTTCCACTCCGGTTGGCGTCGCGCGCCAGGTGAACGCCGTGCCGTCCGGGAGTTGGAACGCGAGCGGTGGGACACCGGCGAGGTCGTCGACGACGAGGGCGCCGTGTCGGGCGCTGAGAGCGGGTAGATCGCGGGTGTGGAACGCGCCGAACGAATGCTGCGGAAACGACGCTGCGATGGCATCGACCCACGGCAGCCCGGTGCCCAACTCGTCGGTCGCCATGCCGTCCCTTCCCTCTGACGTCGATTATCAGCCCATGGAGCGTCGGCCCGCGGCGACATGCGACCATGGTGGCCGCGATCTTCGCGATGGGGCGGTAGCTCAGTTGGTTAGAGCCGGGGACTCATAATCCCTTGGTCGCGGGTTCGAGCCCCGCCCGCCCTACCAGGTCAGCGTGTGTTTTAGGTTTTCCTTCCTGCACACACCGCTGTACACACATCGACATAATTTTGAACCTGTGTACACCAGGCATGACGAACGTGTACACCTCACCGAGTGAGTCGAACGAGGCACGACACGTCGTTCCCGTCGCCCCTCACTGCATACGAAGTCTTGGCAACCCGCCCGAGAACTGGCCCAGAAGAACGGGTTGCGGAAGTCGCCGCGCGTGCACGACTTACGGCACACCTGCGCGTCCTGGATGATCCAGGCTGGCGTGCCGCTGCCGGTGATTCAGCAGCAGCTCGGCCACGAATCCATCAAGACAACCGTCGATCGGTACGGGCACCTCGACCGACGCAACGCCCAAGCCGCAGCTATGGCACTCGACGCCGCCATCGGTACGCAGACACGGAAGGCGATCACCGGCTAACGAAGGACGCCGGGTCAGCGATGGCGACAGTCGGAGGTATGTCGCCAGTCCGGATACCGGTTATGGGCGACTGATAAACCCACCCGCTATGACCACACTGGTCTGTGACAATCTCGCCCGTGGCCACGCCAACCAGGGATCCGTCAGGATTTTTGGCGAATGACCACTTCATCGCCATGACATCTGCGCCCGGTCCCTTGCGGCACTGCGCAGGCGGCTGTGGAGACAGTGTGGGCATCGTCCACTGTCCGTCTATTAGCTCGAGAAGCATCGCCTGTCCGGTGTTCTGCTGTGGGTTGTCGGGCGACACCTGGGCTGCCACCACTGCGCACTTAGTGGTTGTGCACGCTGATTTCAGCGCCCAGACCTCTACCCGATCGGCGGCCGGGTTAGTTGTCGACCGGCCGTTGATCGTCTGATGAGTGTTGTCAATCGCGAATCGGTAAAGACCATCCAGCTCCCCAAGGTGCATGCTCGCGTCTGGGGTTACCGCATTGACTGGGGTTGGCTCTGGCAGGTGCACCGCTGGTGGTGTATCGCTGACGCGAGCCATTGTCATAGGAAGGTCGCTCACGCTTCCACGGAAGCCGCATTCGTTCGTCATGGCGTAGCCGATTTGAGAGCCGCGCAGTTCGTTCTCGCTGACAGGCTCGATGGACCAATAGCTGCTGTATGTATGGCTGCCGGGGCCAACGCGTCCGCCCGCTAGCAGACATTCGTTCTGTGGTACCTGATCCTCGTACGAATCGGATCGCCAGCGCGCGTCCACGTACTGCAGGTTGACAATCTCAGTCGGCGTGCGCGCCACGTCGTGATTGTTCCGGTCTAACGGCGTTGCGCTGGCTAGGCACACGTTTCCGTCGCACTGCGATCGGAATGCCCAGTAGGTGTCGGCGCCCTGTGGCCCTGACGATGCGGTCCCGTTGGTCCGTTGCTTCGCGGCGTCGTAGGTGATGCGGTAGACCCCATCGAGTGGCGGCGGTTTCGGCGCACTTGGGATTGCCGGAGGGGCGATCGACACACTGGGTGCACTCCCTGTGCTCGACGATCGATTACCCATTGCGTATCCGGCATAGGCGGCGACCGCGACGACGACCACTAGGCTCGCAACAACCGCCACGGCAGTGATGCGCCCCGGGGTTAGTAGCGGTGTCCGTACTGGCATGGGGTCGGTGAGCGACCATGCGTAACTAGACTCGGACTCGGCGCTGGCGAGCTGAGTCGGTCCGGCCTGCGTCGGCGCATTGTGGTCGACTGACTCAGCATCCCCCGGGTTGCTGGACATGACGGTGATCCTAATTGTCGCCAGGGTCACCGACTGGCGGTTTCCTGAATTGTTGGGCTGAACGTTTGGGGCCGGTTGTTCAGTGGGTGATCTGGGCACTAGCAACCTGCATAACGGTTACATAACGACTGTGGAAACGCTGGCAATATATCTGACTGGTACGTAAATTACCGGGCAGGCCGGGGAAGCCTTCATAACGCCGAAACCTGTAGGAACACAATGGATTCCGCACGCCCTAATGCCGCCATCCGATACCTTCACTGAACGCGGTACGGATGGACCCTCCAGACCTTGAACAGCTACGAAACGACGTGGCGCTCCGCTTCGAGCAACACCCACACATGCAGTGGTCCGCAGCATTCCTACGCGTCCTCCGAGACGTCTTCGACTTGGAGTTTGGGCCGCCCCACCTCGACGGCCGCCCCGAGCCTGGCGGACGCAGACTCACCCTCGTCCGCTAACTCGTCAGGGTTCTTCTCGCCTTCGTCTTCCTCCGGCGATGCATCCGATTGCGATGTGCTTTCCAGGCCATCTTGACCTCCTTCTGTAGTAGTGCGTGCCTGGCGGCGCTGGGCCGCCAGGGTGGCTCGGGTGAACATCTCTTCGATTAGCGGCTTTGCCGGCGTACCCGCGTTGAGTCCGAGAAGAACGTCGGCGATCACGTCGGCCGCGACGATCACCACTCTGTCCGCCTTGTCCTGACGCTGTAGGTCGCCGTCTGGCGATTCGGCGAGGGCGACGATTCGCTGCCAAAGTAGTCGTGTCGCATGGACGATGGTGGGCTCCCCGTCAATGACCGGCAGGGTCGGCG
The DNA here is from genome assembly GCF_025331195.1 of Mycolicibacterium llatzerense. Classification (NCBI taxonomy): domain Bacteria; kingdom Bacillati; phylum Actinomycetota; class Actinomycetes; order Mycobacteriales; family Mycobacteriaceae; genus Mycobacterium; species Mycolicibacterium llatzerense. The sequence goes on from NZ_LXOV01000014.1 coordinate 428,366, forward strand.
ACTGAGGCTGTTCCTCGTTGGCTTCTATTCGGGGGACGCCATAGATGACTTGTTGCCCAAGAAGTTCGTCGGCCGACGGAAGCCCTAGCGACGAGAGAATTTTGCCCAGTGACGCGTCCCTGACACTCTCGGCATCCTCCACCCGCTTCCAGGTGATCGAGTTGATCTTGGCGCTGCGCGCGGCCGGCTCCTTGTCAAGGTTTCGCGTAATCCGCGCACTCTTAACAACCTCGGCGATCCGTCGCCGCTCTTCTTCCGTGTAGGCCATGGCCAGAAGCATGCCAGTCACACCTAGGAACATCTAGGGACGCCTAGTCACTTACGTCGTTGTGATTATCGAACACCCATCATCTTCACGCGATGTGATTCCGCAGCTCAGGATAGAAATATGTAGAAGTGGCTAGTTCATGCTTGACATGGTGACTAGAAGTGACTAGCTTTGCCGACATGCCCAAATCTCCCCAAAGATCGGCGCCTAGCTCGGTCGAGATCAACGGATTTGCCGCTCGGGTGATCCGCGAACGTACGGGAATCAAGGTGGCCGACTCGGCTGCCGCGCTTGGTTGCGACCGCTCTTACATCACCAAGATTGAGAACGGCACCTCGAAGCGCGTGAGTGTTGAGTTCTATCGCAAGCTGCTTGACCACCTTGCGATTGAAGATCACCGCACGCTTCTCGCTCGCCCAGTAATCACGGAATCTGTGGTGGCCTAGTGTCCGCCGAACTCGCCCTTGCTGACGGCGACTTGACGGTCGAGTTTGACGGCGCCGGCGAATGTGACGATCTCACCGCCGATGAAGCCGAAGTAGTAACCAGTCGCATCCGCCGTTGGGTGAATGACTTTCCCGTCGATGACGTGGTGCTCGCATTCCGAGGTCGTGTATGGATCGCACTGGCGTACGGCTCGTGGGCCGAGTGGTGCGAATGCGAACTCGGCGGGCTGAGACTGCCGGCGCCGAAGCGCCGGATGGTTGTGGCCGAGCTGACCGGAGCTGGCATGTCCGGCGAGGCTATCGCCGACGCGCTCGATGTCAGTAACGCAACTGTGTCGCGTGATCGAACTCTTACAAATGTAAGGGTTGATCCCGACCGTAAGACGCTTGGTCAAGATGGCCGCGAACGCTGCCTTCCGCAACCGAAACCGGATGCGCTACAGCCTGAGTCGGTTATCGACGCCGAGATTGTCTGCCGGAATTGCGACGGATACGGGTGCGAAACCTGCTTCCCCGAAGAGCAAATTGATCAAGCGCCGCAACGGAAGTCGCCGGAGAAGCCGATCACCAAGTCTTTTGACTCCGCGGCTTACGAGCTGAAGCGCGCAGTCAAAAGGGTCGTCAGCCTGAGCGAGAACGACCGATTCAAAAAGAACAAGGACCAGATCGCCGACGTCAATCTGAGCGACCTGATCCGAGTCCGCGACGCCATCGATGGCGTCATTCAACAATTAGAAGGGTAACACCGCAATGACCGTTCACCGCATCGGCGATCGCAGCCCCGAGAAGCCTACGCAGTCGATCATCTACGTCGATCCCGCGATGGCCCGCCGCGTCCTCGCGAAGAACACCCGCAACCGCCCCCTGTCAGAGCTGCACGTCCAGCGCCTCATGGCCGAGATGCGCGCGGGTCGGTGGCAGTACAACGGCGAGGCGGTCAAGTGGTCAATCGATGACGTTCTCCTCGATGGTCAACACCGCCTCACCGCAGTCTCTCGGATGGCTGACGACTTTCCAGCCATTCCCTTCCTGGTAGTACGCGGGCTGCCGACCAAGGCGCAGGACACCATGGACCAGGGCCGCAAACGCTCTGCCAGCGACCAGCTTTCACTGGACGGAATCATCAACGGCGGCTCCTCGAAGGTGATCGCCGGCGCGATTCGCGTCTACATCGAATGGTCAGCAGGGCACCTGTTCACCGATCGCGTAGCCAACAAGGTCAGCAATCCACACGTCATCGAGTGGGCCGAGAACCATCCCACGGAAGTCGCCCTGATGGAGCAGATTTGCGTGGACCGAATCCGGCGCGTGAAGTGCCGGCCCAGCCTGACGCTCGCGGTGCTGTTCCAACTCCACCTGATCGATGGAGAGGCTGCGCGGGATTTTACCCGGGGACTGACTACTGGCGTTGGCCTGGACGCCGGCAATCCGATCCTGACCCTTCGCGAGCGACTTGTGCGCATCCGTGAACAGAAGGTCAACACCTCAGATCGCGACTACATCGCGTTCTTCATCGTTGCATGGAATGCGTGGCGAGAAGGTCGCAAGCTCAGCAAGTTTCAGCGCCCAGCCGGTGGCACGTGGACTCGCGATACCTTCCCCGAGGCGGTCTAGCCAATGTCCGACACCTTCGCGCACTACTCCGAACCGGTCAACGTCGTCAGCGATGGCAGCCGCCAGGTCGACGTGTCTCTTGGGTCGATCTCGGGGCTCGAGCTCGCATATCTCGGGGTTGGCGCAGACAGCTCCCGGGTCGACACCGTCCTGACATTGCCGGAACTCCGCGAGTTGACAAGGTCGCTGCAATCAATTGACCCCGATCGCCAACTGCATAGCGGCGGCTACTACCTGTACCGCGTCGTCATCACCAAGTACCCGGATGGTGCGCTCTTCTATTACGACGACGATGGCGAGACGTTCGGAGACGTCGACCCAGACTGGGAGCCCGAGGGTTGGGACCCGGACGAAGAGTGGGTTGCGCAGTATGGACGAAATTTCTTCTGGCCCAGCACTAAACGCGAGTACAGGTCCGAGAAGTCGGCTAAGTCGCGCGCCAAGTTGATTGAGCACTTTGGGGCAACGGCGGAGGTCATTCGTTCGAGCTTGATCACCTGGCCAGCGCTGGAATCAGAGGAGAAGGCAGCGTGATGATCAGGGGCCTCTACGACCGAGACGCTGCGGCCGAGTACCTGTCAACCAGTCCGCGCCATGTTGATGATCTGCGTCGTGGCGGGAAGTTGATCTCGGTGTTTGAGGGCGGGAAGAACAAGTTCCGACGCGAGGACCTGGACCGCTACATCGACAGCCTCGAGCGGAAGTCAGCATGAACGGCTCTGTGGTGCCGTGGATTCGGCGTCTGGCCCTTCCTGAGCGCGGGCCGTCGGTGTTCTTCGATGCGAATGCGCAGGCGGATCAGTGGGTTGCTGATCGTGAGCGTCTTGTCCATGAGTTGGCGGTGAAGGACGAGGAGATCGCTGAGTTGAAGTGTCGTGTCGAGGAATTGGAAGCCGAGGCGATGGAAGCGGCCGGGAATTATCGGCGGCCGGTTGCCCAGTCGATTGTGCGGGGAGTT
>NZ_LXOV01000015.1:0-342375 GCF_025331195.1 Mycolicibacterium llatzerense
GACCGTCCGCCTCACCCACGGAAGAACAGAACTGTTCATGACGCATCCCGCATCAACCGCCGACGCGACGTCCGAGTCATCCCAGACGGCACCGGAATATCCGGCAACGCAACAGGTTCCGGCGTCAACCGCGCGACAGCCTCCGCGATCTGCTCATCCGTAGCCCGCCACTTCCGGCCGGCCTTATACCCAGGCAACACGCCCGACCGCAGACGCTTCTCCAGCCACTGCAAATCCGCATCCGAATGACCACCACGAACAGCGTCCGCGTACTCCTCCAGGGAATTGGTTCTCACGGCTTACTCCTCGGGTTCGACACGTAGACAGCGGGTTTCAGTCTCGGACTGAAGTGCCGCAGCTTCGGAGGCGGCGAGAAATACTGAGTCATCGACAGCCCCCGTCCATCCATTGCTGAACCTCTTCGGCGAAGTGCTCAGCCGGATCATGCAGAGTGAAGGGCGTACAAAGCCGTTGGACCACAACGCCCAGCCAGTCACCGACGCCCAGATCGGCCGCGCGCTCGCGAATGTCGTTCAGCGCAGAGTCGGCGGCCTCTCGCGAGTCCCAAGTTCTCGGCGGGCGTGTCTCATCAGTCCCGCAGGTGCGGCCGAAGAGGCTGCCAAAAAGGTCCGACGACTTGGGTATCCGGATGAACTCCCCGTCCGGTCGCCGGATGGCGTATTGGTAAGTGAAGTCGTTCATGACGCCGCCACCAAAGCGAGTTGCCCGCTACCGCCGAGCCGTTTGTGTAAGTCGGCCAGGCCCTTCGGTGTGATGCGGACTGTTGGTTCGGCGTTGACGAACTCACCGCGCCCCTCGTGCCAGAACGGCTTGCTGACCTTCTCTGTTAGGCGCCCGGTTTCGAGCTGTGTGCGGTACGCCTTCCAGCGGCGGTCGCGCCGGAACACCCATCCGATGCCCGACATGTAGGTGAACAGGCTGCGTTCCCGAATGTTGATCATTGGGTCGCGGCTGAGAACCTTCGCCGCATCGGACACCGAGTAGTCACCCGAAGCTTCTGCTAGCTCGTTCCACGCCGATGCCGGCTCGGACAGCTCGGCGGCCCGAGCTTCGGCGATCTCCGCGCGCGACTCTGCGTCAACAACCCATTGCGCGAGCGTCTTGCGGTCCGGCAGGGCGATGCTCGCGCCGACGGCCTCGTAGCGGCCGGTCTTGCGGATTGCGGGCAATACCTCGTGGGTCAGCCACCGCTTGAATCGCTTGGCGTCGGGCGACCGGCTGATGAGTAGCAGCGACCAGATACCAGACTCGGTGACTGCGGTCATGCGCTGCGGTCCGCCAGGGGTGTCCACGACCACGGACACCCTTTCGTCATCATCAAGTTGCGCGAGTGCGTCGCGGTACTTGGAGATGCCGACGGCAACACAGACGTCGTGGCCGACCCACACCGGCTCGGTGGTGAAGACGTGGCGGACGTTCGTTTCGTCGAACATGTTGGATGTCGCAACGAGGCCCGGGTTGCGGGTGCCCTTGTCGAAGATGACGCCCTGCTGTTCGGGCGTGTGGTGGGTGAGGTGCCAGTGCCCACCGCCAGGGCACTCATACGGGTAGAGACGTTCCTTCTTGCCGTGGCGACCGGTGTAGCGCTCGCGCTCGTGCCGATTGGCCTCGGCCTGCGACCGGTACCACTTCTTGTCTGGTGTCGGGCAGTTGCCGATAGACTGTGTGTCTGACATTGAGAAGTTCCTTTCTCTTGTCGGTCGGCCTCACTCGTTCGCGCGGGTGAGGCCTTTTGCTATGCGGTCCGTCGTTGTGCGGTGCCAGCACCGCGCAACACCTTGGGCGTGAAAAGGTCGCCGTCGGACGCCGAGAGCGCCCTTTCGATAGCGACGGCCCGCAGTTCGTGTGTGGTCTTCGCCGCCCCGCTAGCGATCTGCCCAATCAGCGCTTTGGAGATGGTCTCCGGGAGGTTCGCCCCACGGTTCTTCTTCTTCTCCGACCGGACGATCCGACGCAATTCCTTGGTCGCGTCGTCGGCCAACTCCTGGTACGACAGCCGCGACCGAATGAGGGCTCGACGGAACATGTCGATGTCAACCTCGGCGTACATGTCGCGTGACGTGAATCCCATTCGCCGCCCCCTTCTCTTCGTTGTGCGTTGTGTGCACCACACTACACCGCTAGACGATCCGGTCAAGGGTCTTTCTGAAAGAATGTGGCTCTAACGTCCGCGAGCAGGAATTACGCGAGTGTAGTTCCTATACGGTGCGTCTATTCGATGGTGTTTTCGAACACGTGATCCGAGAGGCATGGTGGGGCCGTGAGCGATTCGAATTTACCCCCCGAGCAGTGGCGATCACTGTTCGACACGATCGGGGTCGAATTCGGCTATCGCCCGCTGGCCAACCACATTGGAATGGACCACACCAGGCTCCGTCGACTATTGCTCGGCGGGGGCACCAGCGAGGACGCGCTACAGCAAGTAGCCGATGCGTTCAGGGTGCCAGCAGCGAGGGTGCGGGAACTCCGTGGCGAAGCGGCGGTCGATCGCAAACCATTCACCCTGCCCGATGACGCGGGCAGGCTCAATGAGCGGGAGCGCGACGTCATCCGGGCAATGGTTCGGGTGCTCCTCGAAGCGAGAGGCGCCACCGGTGACGTGGAAACTACGCAGGAATCGGATGCACAAACTCAAGGCGGGCAAGCCCAGAAGACCGCGACCTCAGTGGACAAGACGGGGCTTAAAAGGTTGGCCTCCGGGAAGTATCCGCGCAATAAGACGCCGGCTGTGCGCGGGAACGAGGACCGCGACGACGACCAGCAGCTCGGCAGGCAGTAAATCGGCGCTCGTCAGGTCGTCGAGGATGCCGTCGAGCTGCCATTCAAGATGCGGCATCAACCGCGCTTCGGCTTCAACCGTGGGCATTGCCGTAAGTACGGCTTGGACGCGTTGGAGAAGTTCAGCGGGTGTTTCCGGGGGTGGGTCGGGATCAATGACGGCGGTCATGATTTGCGCGCGTTTGTACGAAAGGCATTGCTACCCCTGAGATTTCATTTGAGAATTAGGTTGACCGCGATCCCCGCGTAGCCGGTCAGACGCTAGGTTACGACTAAATGACTAGGTAGTAAACGGCGTTTGCCAAGACTCAAACATAACGGTTCAGTAACGGCTCAGCGGGCTACCAGTCAACTGACAGAAACCCGCAGGTGAACCCGGCGAAAGCGTCAATAACCCCTACCCGAAAGACCTACGATCCAACCATGACAACAAGCGCCCCGCCTGGCTGGTACCCAGACCCTCACGGCGCACCCGTGAACCGATACTTCGACGGCAACCAATGGACTGCCGCCATCGGCCCAATCGCGCAGACACCAGCACAGCAACCTGGCCGGGTGACCATCCACTACGGCTTCGCGCTGCTCGCGTTCTTCTCGCTGGTCGGCACGCTGCTGTTCGGGTTGCCGCCGCTATTCAGCGGCGATGGTGGCTGGGTCGGCGTGCTCTGGCTCATGTGGGGCGGCATGTGGACCATCGTCTGGACCGCGTTCGCCATCAACCACACACTGAAATCACGCAGCTGACGATCTAGTCGAGGAGGGGCCATGTCGGGGGACGTGCCTGTCGATCACGAGTGTGAAACCGGAGTTGCTCCGACCGAGCTCGGTGGCGCGATTGTCGAGACTGGCCCGCAACTCGCGTACAGCGATGAGACGGAAGTGCTCGAGTACCCAGAGCCTGTGTCACGTGTGCGCGTCGGGCTGATCGCGGCAGGCATCGTCACCGTCGCGGCAGCCCTGGTTGGAGCCGTCTTGTACGTCGGCCAGAGCCGGCACGAAGCTGTTGCGCCCGTCGGTGCGCCGAGTCCAACACAGACGACCGTCGCCGCTCCATCACTAGCGCCGCCCACCATCACGACGGTGATCGTCAGCCCACCGCCGGTCACACAGACGATCGCCGCAGTACCGCCCACTAGGACGCTCTCAGGGCCGATCCCAGACCTCGTGCCGTACAACGATGAGTTCCTGGCTGCCATCCAACGGAACGGCTGGACAATCTGGGACCGGACGATGATGCTGCGCCGCGCGCATGAGGCGTGCGGGATGCTGCGGGGCGGTGAGTCGAGTCCGCTGATTGCGCAGAAGCTGCTCGGCGTCGAACCACAGCTGACGCCGCAGATGGCGACACAGTTTGTGTCGACCGTATCGGCCGTCTACCCCTGCTTCTAGGCGAGCATGGCGTCGATGGCGTCGGCGTTCCCGCTCCCGCTCGACCGGTCCAGGTGTCCGTACGTGTTGACCGTCGTGGTGATGGACTCGTGCCCCAGGTGCGCCTGAATCGCCGGGAGTGGTCTACCAGCCTGAATCAGCCAAGACGCGCATGTGTGGCGCAAGTCGTGGGTGCGCGGCCGTTTGCCCAACCCAGCCGCCTGCGCGCGTGCGACGGCAGGAACCCAGACGTTCGGGTTGAACGAATGGATCCGCACCGGCCCCGCGTCGGCCGCAAGGGCGCCGCCCGCGAACTGGCCCTTGCCCCGACCCGAGTTGGTGAACACCCACTCCCCCGACAGGTCGAGCTGCTCGAGCACACGCTTCGGGACGTTGATGGTACGCACCGACTTCTTGGTCTTCGGTACGCCGAGTTCGTAGCCACCGGTGGCCCCAGCCTTCCACGCCTTCGTGATGCGGACGGTGCCAGCCGCGAGGTCCACGGCGCGCGGCTTCAACGCGGTCGCTTCAGACCATCGGCAGCCCGACGATACGAGGAACTGCACCAGCGGCCGCCAGTACTCCGGCACCGACGACAGCAGGATCGCGAACTCCTCACGCTCGAGGAACACCATCTCCTCGCGATCCCAGCGCGGCAGTCGGTTGCCGTCGCACGGATTCGACTTGATGAGGCCGGCGGCGACAGCGGCATTGAGTGCGCCGGCGATAAACCCATGCTTGTTGGAGATGGTCTTACCCGAGGGCCTGTTGCCGTCCTCGTCGGCTTCGTTCATGGTGTTGACCCACTGGGCCATGTCGGTGCGCTTGAGTGCGGTGAGGGGGATTGTGGCAATGGCGCCGAGGTCGTTGCGCACGTAGGCCCGGTACTTCTTGATGGTGCCGGGTTCGATGCCGGTGAGGTGGTCGATGTGCTTGGTGAGGTATTGGGCGACCGTCTGTGCCTGTCTTGGTGCGGCGACGATGCGCATGATTTCGCGGGCTCTGTCGCCGCCGTGTTCGTCGACCAGCTTCTTGCAGTGGTCGGCGTCCTCGCGGGTTTCCCAGGAGATGCACTGGGTCTTGGAGCCGCGTCCGGATTCGCGCCAGTACACCGACCAGAAGGGGGTGCCGTCCTTCTTGTTTCGCGATGCGACCCAGGCCATTAGAAACCCGGCCGGGTCGGTGCAATCTGTGCAGCACGGTGTGAGTCCACTTGACCAGCGTAAACCCTGCGGTGCAATCTGCTGTGTGCAGTCGCACGATGTTCGGTTCGTGTCCGAACGATCTACCAGGCGATTTCCGCCCGAATTGGGTGGAGCTAAGGGGATTCGAACCCCTGACCCCCACACTGCCAGTGTGGTGCGCTACCAACTGCGCCATAGCCCCTTAAGTGGTGCCTGATGAAGCTACACCACCGGCCCCATGGTGAACAAAACGGCTGGTCAGAGGGACCCTTCCACCGGCTCGTGGCCCAGCGGACAGATCGGGGTTTCCTCCTCGTCACCCGAATGACGCGTCTCCGGAGCCAGCCACCAGCCCACCGCGGCCGCCAGCAGGATCACCCCGCCCACGCCGAACGCCGCGGTGAAGGACACGTGCTGGGCGATCTGACCTGCGACCAGCGAGCCAAGGATCGTGCCGAGGTCGGACATCATCTGGAAGGTCGCCACGGCGGTGCCGCCCCGGGCCTGGTTGCCGATGATGTCCGCGACGGCAGCCTGCTGCGGCGAGATGAAGATGCCGCTCGCGGCGCCGGTCACGAACGCGATCACCAGAAACACCGGCAGTGACGTGGTCCAGCCCAGCAGCATCGTCGAGACGGAGGACACCGTCAGCCCGACGATCAGCAGCTTGCGCCGGCCGACCCGATCGGACAGATGCCCGCTGGGAATCACGGCACACACGTTGCCGACGGCGAACATCGCCAGCACCAGGCCGGCCATGCCCGCGCTGCGGTGCAGCACGTCGACCACGAACAGCGGAACCAGCGCCACCCGCAGGCCCAGCGCGGCCCATCCGGCCGCCAGGTTCGACAGCAGTGCGGCTTGATAGGCGCGGTTACGCAGCACGGTCCGCACCGACACCATCGGCCCGGTTTCCTCTTCCGGAGCGGCCAGTGTCGAGTTGCGCAGGCTGACGAACACCACGGCCGCGGCGAGCGTCAGCGCCATGCCGTAGATGCCGAACGGCACCGCCAGGCCCAGGCCCGCGGTCAGGCTGCCCAGCACCGGGCCGGCGACGCCACCGATCATGAAGGCGCTGGAGAACAGGCCGGCCACCCGGCCGCGGGCGTCGAACGGCGACAGCCGGATCATCAGCGCCAGGGACGACACCGAGAACATCGTCGACCCCGCACCGCCGAGCGAGCGGAACAGCAGCAGCTGCCAGTAGGTCTGGGCGAAAGCGCAGGCCAGCGTCGACAACGCGACGATAAGCAGGCCGGTCAGATACACCCGCCGCTCACCGAGTTTCTGCACCAGCAGTCCGCTGGGCGGCGCGAAGATCAGGCGCATCGCGGCGAACGCGGTGATGACGAACGTCGCCGCGCTGATGCTGACACCGAAGTTGCGGGCGTACGCCGGCAGCACCGGCGCAACCACGCCATAGCCGAGTGCGATGACGACGTTGGCGCCGACCAGCACCCATATCTCAGCCGGAAGTCTGGTCGGGGCCGGACAGTCGCCCTCCGTGACAGCACTCACACTATGACTGTATTGGCCGTGAATCCTGGCTTGTATCCGGTGCGCGTTCGCTCGCTAGTTCACGTTCGCGATCCCCGGCGGCAACGGTGCGTACGTCGCCCGCGGAGGTAACGGGTTGGTGGTTCCCTCCCCCTCGACGACTTGAAGCCGCCCATCGGGGTTTCTGGCTATCCGAGTCCCGGTTTCGTCGAATGTGCATACTTCGGTGCCGTTGGGATGCTTGATGTAGTCCCCGCCGCCCTTTGCGCAGCAGTCCTTCATGGTGCCGCCGTTGTCCGTGCAATGGAAAAGCTCGTCCACCTTGTCCGCGCTCGCGATGGGCGCCATGGCAATGCCGGCGACGATGCCGCCGGACAGCAGGGCCGCACAGACAATCCGGCGCAAAGACGATGCGAACATGGCGATGCTCTTTCCTCTGTGTGGGCGCGCTATTGCCCGTTCCTCGTCACCGGACCGCGAGGCACCATCGAGGGCGCAGGCTGGGGTGCCGGTGTCAACTCTTCGGCTGGAATGGCCGAACCACCGTGCGGCACACACGTGCAAATCGGCGGTACGCCGTTGCACACCGGATCCTCCCAGGGCATGCAGTACCACGGCGCTGGGAGGCTCGGGAAGGCGACGATGACGCTCAGTCCGGCGAACAGACCGGCGCAGGCATATCTGCGGACATCTGTGGCGGCACTCACGATTGCTCCTCTCGCAAATGAAGCGTCGTGAACAGGCATAACTCTAGGCCCATGACAGCAATGGCGCACCAACTTCGCAGCAAAACCATAAGCGCCCCCGAACCTGGCAATTTACTGGGAAAGCGGCGTGTAATTTCGCCAGTTCAGCAAAGCGGTACTCGCCCTAACCGATGACGGTATTCACCACTTCCTTCGCGGCGGCCTGGACCTGCGCCAGATGTTCTGGGCCCTTGAACGACTCGGCGTAAATCTTGTAGACGTCCTCGGTACCCGACGGCCTCGCGGCGAACCACGCGTTCTCGGTCGTCACCTTCAACCCGCCCAGCGGCGCGCCATTACCCGGTGCCGCGGTGAGCTTGGCGACGATCGGTTCGCCCGCCAGCTCGGTCGCGATGACCTGCTCGGCCGACAGCTTCGACAACCGGGCCTTCTGTTCGCGGTTGGCGGGCGCATCGATACGGGCATAGGTTGGGGCACCGTACTTTTCGGTCAGCTCGGTGTAGCGCTGCGACGGTGAGACGCCGGTGACCGCGAGGATCTCCGAGGCCAGCAGCGCCAGGATGATGCCGTCCTTGTCGGTGGTCCAGACGGTCCCGTCCGTCCGCAGGAACGACGCCCCCGCGCTCTCCTCGCCACCGAATCCGATTGTGCCGCCGAGCAATCCGTCGACGAACCATTTGAAGCCGACCGGCACCTCGATGAGCTGTCGCCCCAGCCCGGCCACCACCCGGTCGATGATCGATGAGCTGACCGCCGTCTTGCCGACCGCGGTGGAACCCGGCCAACCCGCGCGATGGGTGTACAGATAGTCGATCGCGACGGCGAGGTAGTGGTTCGGGTTGAGCAGCCCGCCGTCGGGTGTGACGATGCCGTGCCGGTCGGAGTCCGCGTCGTTGCCGGTGGCGATCTGGTAGCGGTCCCGGTTCGCGATCAGCGAGGCCATGGCATTCGGCGAACTGCAGTCCATCCGGATCTTGCCGTCGGTATCGAGCGTCATGAACCGCCAGGTCGCGTCCACGAGCGGGTTGACCACGGTCAGGTCGAGTTGGTGCCGTTCGGCGATGGCGCCCCAGTAGTCGACGCTGGCACCGCCGAGCGGGTCCGCGCCTATGCGTACGCCTTCGGCCCGAATGGCGTGCAGATCAACGACATTCGGCAGATCCTCGATGTAGGCATTCAGATAGTCGTGCCGCTCCGTCGAGCCCAACGCGCGCGCCAGCGGGATCCGCTTCACGTCGCGCAGCCCGTCACGCAGAATCTCGTTGGCGCGCTTGGCAATCACGCTCGTCGCATCGGTGTCGGCCGGGCCGCCATTGGGCGGGTTGTACTTGAAACCACCGTCGCGCGGCGGATTGTGCGACGGAGTGACGACGATTCCGTCGGCGAGATCGCCTTCGCGGCCGCGGTTGAAGGTCAGGATCGCGTGACTGACCGCCGGGGTGGGCGTGTATCGGTCGGCGGCGTCGATCATCGCGACGACCTCGTTGCCGGCCAGCACCTCCAGTGCCGTGACCCAGGCCGGCTCGGACAAGGCGTGGGTATCGCGGCCGATGAACAGCGGCCCGGTGGTGCCCTGCGCGGCGCGGTACTCGACGATCGCCTGCGTGGTGGCCAGGATGTGCGGCTCATTGAACGCCGCGTCCAGGCTGGACCCGCGGTGGCCCGACGTGCCGAATACGACCTGCTGGTCGACGTTCTCGGGGTCCGGCGCCACTGTGTAGTAGGCGGTGACCACGTGGGCCACATCGATCAGGTCATCTGGTTGGGCCGGTTGGCCGGCGCGCGGGTTGGCCGTCATGGACTCGATTCTGCTACCCACACTCCCCCGGTGTCGCCCGGTCGACGGTCGGTCACGATACTTTTGCAACATGTTCGGCCACGACAACCGAGAATTGGCCGCCGTGTTCGTTGGCGGCGCGATCGGTACCGCCGCGCGCGCCGTCCTCGCGGTCTACGCGGCACCCTCTCCCGGCCACTGGCCGTGGCCCACCTTCGCGGTCAACATCGTCGGCGCCTTCCTGCTCGGGTACTTCACCACCCGCCTGCTCGAACGACTGCCGGTGTCGAGCTACCAGCGTCCACTGCTCGGCACAGGCATCTGCGGCGGCTTGACCACGTTCAGCACCATGCAGGTCGAGACGGTGCGGATGCTCGAGCACGGCGCCTACGGGCTGGCCGCCGGCTACACGGTCGCCAGCATCATCGCGGGCCTGGCCGCGGTGTACCTGGCGACCGTCCTGGTGCGGCGGGTACGGGTGCGGGCATGACGGCGGTGGTGTGGGCCGGCGTCGCGCTCATCGGCGGCGTGGGCGCGGTGACCCGTTTCCTGGTCGACCGGGCCGTCTCGAAACGCAAGAGCAGCAGCTTCCCGTACGGCACCTTCGTGGTGAATCTCAGCGGCGCCTGGCTGCTCGGTTTCTTCGGCGGACTGGCGTTGAGCCCCAATGTCGCGCTGCTGGCCGGTACGGCGTTCGTCGGCGCGTACACGACGTTCTCGACGTGGATGCTGGAAACCCAGCGGCTCGGCGAAGAACGGCAGGTCTGGTTCGCACTGGCCAATATCGTGGCGAGTGTGGTGCTCGGTCTGGCTGCCGCGGCGCTGGGACTATGGATGGGCGGCCTGCTGTGAGCGATTCCGCGGACTACCTCAAACTCACGACGTATTTCGGTGAGCGACAACGTCATCAGGGCCGGTTCCTGGCCGAGGAGCTGCTCGACCTCTACGGCGCCGCGAACGTCGCCACCAGCGTGGTGCTGCGCGGCATCGCCGGATTCGGGCCACGGCACCAGCTGCGCACCGACCAGACCCTGAGCCAGTCCGAGGACCTGCCGGTGGCCATCGCCGCGGTCGACACCGCCGACAAGATCGCGGGGCTGGCCGAGCGGACCGTGGAGCTGACGACCCGGGGACTGGTCACGCTCGAACGCGCCCGGCTGGTCACCACCGCGAATGCCGGCGTGCATACCAAGCTCACCGTCTACGTCGGGCGCCAGCACCGGATCAATGGCAGGCCGGCCCACATCGCGGTGTGCGAACTGCTCCACCGCAGCGGATTCGCCTGTGCCTCCGTCTTTCTCGGGGTCGACGGCACGGTCCGCGGCCGCCGTGAGCGGGCCCGATTCCTCAACCGGAACACGGACGTGCCCGTCATGATCATCGCGATCGGCGACGGTGACCGCGCTGCCGCAGTCCTGCCCGACCTGGAGCGCCTGCTGCCCGACCCGTTGGTGACGGTGGAGCGGGCCGAGCTCTGCAAGCAGGCGGGGACGCTACTGACCCGTCCCGGTGCGCTCCCCGCCCACGATGCCAGTGGATCTCCGTTGTGGCAGAAACTCATGGTGTACACCACCGAGGACACGCTGCACGACGGCGAGCCGGTGCACCGCGAGATCGTGCGCCGCCTGCGTGCCATCGAGGGCACCCGCGGCGTCACTGCCCTGCGCGGCATCTGGGGCTTCCATGACGGACGAACGCCGCATGGCGACCGGCTGTTTCAGCTCGGACGCCAGGTTCCCGTCACGACCATCGTGGTCGATACTCCCGAAAACATCGCTACCGCTTTCGATCTCATCGATGAGGTGACATCCGACCATGGAGTGGTCACCTGCGAGCGGGTGCCGGCGCTGGTTTCCGTCGACAACGGATACCGGGACGGCGGTACCAGTCTGGGACACTTTCTCACATAGAAGGTAAGCCTAGCCTAAACAGCTTTGGTCGACTACGGTCCCTCGGCATGGAGTCAACAATTGAATCGGTCAGCGCTGGCTTGGCCAAGATCATGCAGGACGACATGGGCGTGGACATCAAGCGCGTCACCCGTGAATCACGGCTCATCAACGATGTCGGTTTGGACTCGGTGGCTTTCGCCGTGGGCATGGTCGCAATCGAAGACCACTTCGGCGTCGCATTGTCCGAAGAAGACCTGCTGGGCAGTGAGACCGTCGGCGACCTCGAAGACGCGATCGCCGCGAAACTCCCTACCGCCCAACGCTCATGAGCACATCGAGCCTCGCGTCCGCCCTGTCGCAGGCGATGACCCAGTCCGGGCGCGACCTGGTGACCCTCGATCCGAAATCTGGTGACTGGCGGCGGCATCCCTGGCAGGAAGTGCACGCCCGCGCCGAGAACGTCGCCGCACACGTCGATGGCCAAACACGAGTTGGCCTGGTCGGCGAACCCACGGTGGAATTCCTGGCCGGCATCTACGGCGCCATCTTCGCCGGCGCCGCCGTATCCATCCTTCCCGGGCCGGTTCGCGGGGCCGACACCCACGCCTGGGCCGACGCTACCTTGACCAGGTTCGCCGGTATCGGCATCGACACGGTGCTCAGCCACGGCAAGCATCTCGACCTGTTGCGCACCGGCGCCACCGGCACGCAGCTGCACGACGTCAATACCGTTGCACACGAACAGCGTTCGACCACGTTCATCCCCTCCCGGAGCGCCGACATCGGCATCTTGCAGGGCACCGCGGGATCGACCGGCACCCCCCGCACCGCACAGATCCCTGCGGACGCGGCGTTGGCGAACCTGCGCGGCCTGGTCGCGCGGATCAGCGTCACCGACGCAGATCGTGGACAGTCGTGGCTGCCGATCTACCACGACATGGGCCTGGCGTTCATGCTCACCGTGACGCTCGGCGGCGGCGAACTGTGGCAGGCGCCCACCACCGCATTCTCGGCGTCGCCGTTCAACTGGCTCAAATGGTTGACCGAGAGCAAGGCCACCATGACCGCTGCCCCGAACATGGCCTACGGACTGCTCGGCAAGTACGCCCGCCTGGTCAGCGATGTCGACTTGGGCGCACTGAGATTCGCGCTCAACGGCGGCGAACCCGTCGATTGCGACGGCACCAATCGGTTCGCCACCGAGATGTCGAAGTTTGGCTTCGATGCGAACGCCCTCTGCCCGTCGTACGGCCTGGCCGAATCAACCTGCGCGGTAACCGTTCCCGCGCCGGGCGGTGGACTACGCCGCGACGACGTCACCGTGACCGTCGACGGCAGTACCGCTGTGCGCAGGTACGCGATACTCGGCCGGCCGATCGACGGCATGGAAGTCCGCATCGCCCCCACGGATGTGCCCCACGAGCTCACCGGACGTGATGTCGGCGAAGTCCAGGTACGTGGCACCTCGATGATGGCGGGCTATCTCGGCCTGGACCCGATCGATCCCGAAAATTGGTTTACCACTGGCGATCTCGGCTACTTCACCGACGACGGTCTGGTGGTATGCGGTCGGCTCAAGGAACTCATCACCGTCGCGGGGCGGAACATCTTCCCGACGGAGATCGAGCAGGTGGCCGCACGCGCCGACGGAGTGCGCGAGGGCGCCGTCGTGGCGGTGGGCACCAACGACACCGGCGCTCGGCAAGGTTTGGTGATCGCCGCGGAGTTCAAGGGCGACGACGAATCGACCGCCCGAAGCCAAGTGGTAGCGCTCGTCGCCTCCGAGTGCGGCATCGTCCCGGCCGACGTGGTGTTCCTCAAACCGGGCTCACTGCCGCGGACCTCATCCGGGAAACTCCGACGCCTCGAGGTCAGACGCACGCTGGAAACGGTGGGTTCATGACCACATTCGAGACGTGCACCACCGAGAACTATCGAGAGCTGCTCGGCGAGGTCTTCGACGAGCGGGTCCGCGACTGGACCGCGGAAGCTGAAGAATCCGAACGCTTTCCGCGCAAGCTCATCGAATACCTGGGCCAGTCCGAGGTTTTCGCCGCCAAGTGGGGCGAGCGCCAGCATCCGGATGTGGCCAAGGTGTTCGCGCTCGCCGAGCAACTGGGCAAGCTCGGGTCCGCGGGAATCGGCGTGGGAGTGAGCCTGCACGACTCGGCCATCGCAATCCTGCGCCGATTCGGCAAATCCGACTATCTGCGCGATATCGCCGAGCAGGCCATCCGGGGCGACGCCGTGTTGTGCATCGGCGCGTCGGAAGAGTCCGGCGGCTCGGATCTGCAGACCGTCGAGACCCAAGTCGTCTCCGCGCGTGGAGGTTTCGAGGTCCGCGGCATCAAGAAGTTCGTGTCGCTGTCGCCCATCGCCGATCACATCATGGTGGTCGCCCGCAGCGTCGACCACGATCCGGGCAGCCGCCACGGCAGCGTGGTGGTGGTTGCCGTGCCGACCGCCCAAGTCGACGTCCAGACGCCCTACCGCAAGGTGGGTGCCGGCCCGCTCGACACTGCGGCAGTCCACATCGACACGTGGGTGCCCGCGGAAGCGTTGGTGGCGCGCGCAGGCACCGGCCTGGCCGCCATCTCCTGGGGCTTGGCACAGGAGCGGCTGTCGATCGCCGGTCAGATCGAGGCCAACTGCCGCAGGATCATCGGAATCACGTTGGCCCGCATGATGAAACGGCGCCAGTTCGGCCATACCTTGTACGAACATCAAGCCCTGCGGATGCGGCTGGCCGACCTGCAGGCCCGGGTCGACCTGTTGCGCTACGGATTGGCGGGGCTTGCCGCGCAGGGACGCATGGACCTGCGCGCGGCCGCGGCCATCAAGGTCACCGCGGCACGGCTCGGCGTCGAGGTCGTTGACGAGTGCATGCATATTTTCGGCGGTGCCGGATATCTGGTGGACGAAACACCCTTGGGTCGGTGGTGGCGCGACATGAAACTCGCGCGGGTCGGCGGCGGCACCGACGAGGTGCTCTGGGAGCTGGTCGCGGCGGGCATGCGACCCGACTACGAGGGCTACGACGCGGTGGTTACGTCACCGGCCGGGTTCATCGCTTGACGAGGTTCACCAGGAATTCGATGGTGACGATCGGATCGACGGCGAGCAGTCCCGCCGGCGGCGCCGGCGGGATGATGCCGTAATCGGCGAAGGTGACCGGGATTTGTCCGACGGCAACAACCCCACTACCCGACCGCTGCACTTCCAGCCGCACAGCCACCTGCCGGGCGACGCCCTTGAGCGTGAGTTGCGCCGACACCTCCTGAGTCGTGGGCGTGCCGTCCCCGGCGATGGACGACAGGTTCACCGGATCGAGCACAGCGAGCTTTGCCGTCGGGAACTGGGCGGCGTCCATCACGTCGGTGCTGCGGAACTTGTCATCGCGGCCGCGGTGCGGTGACTGTATCGTCCCGACGTCGACGACGAAGCTCGCCGCCTGCAAGGTGCCGCCCGCGACGGTGGCGTCGCCCCGCACCGCATTGGTCCGCCCGGTGACGGTCACGGTCTCCCACAACAGTTGTTGTCTGGCTCGGTAACCGGCCTGGGAGCGGTTGGCCTCGTCGTCGGGGCCCGCGGCCACGACCCACTTGCCGTCGAGGTTTGTGGTGGCCGGACGAAGCGTCGACGGCAGAGTCAGGACCGGAGCCGGCAGGCCTTCCATCTGGGTTCGGTAGAACCACGGTCCGGCGCACACCCCCACGACGGCGAGCACTGTCAGCGCCAGCAGAAGCCTTTTTGCCACTCCCCCTATATACAGGGCGGGTCGGACGTCAGACGGATGGGCGCGCCAGCGCGTACAGCGCCATCCTGCGGTTCGCCATGTCGTGTTCACCGAGAAATTCGCAACCGGCGTGCTCGCACAGCCGTCGCGCGCCGGAGTTGCGGTGGTCGGGATCGAACATCACCCGACGGCACGACGGCACCATTTCAAACAGACTCGCCAACACCTGAGGCAACAACATCGGCGCCAGGCCCCGGTTCACAAAGCGCTCGTCCGCGATCGCGGCGTGCAGTCCCAGATCATGGGGATCGGCATCGTATCGAGGCGCGATGGAATCCTTGGCGGCCCAGTACAGCTCGAGATAGCCCATGGCTTTGTCCTGGTAGCTCACCAGCAACGGCCGCGAGTACTCGCCGTCGAGCTGTGCCTGAAGGTGCCGCTGCCACCAATGCGGCGGTCGGTCGTACTCCCAGGCCTCTGCCAGATGCGGCCGATTCATCCATTCGGACAGCAGCTCAGCATCGGCGTCGGCGTCGACAAGACGCACTGCCCACGGAGCCACCAGCTGCGGAACGGGTGGTGCACCCACCGCGCGCACTTCAGCGGACAGCGACGTCAACTCGCGCGGCAGCACCGGGCCCTGATCAATCTCGGTCATTTCAGCGGCGAGCCTACCGGATTGATTTAGGTTAGGTTTGCCTACATCGCCTCGTGTGTTGCCCGCTATCCACTGAATGCCGACGGCTGTCATCGGTTCGCCCAGAACACCCGATAGAGCCCGCCGAATGCGCAAACAGCCCCTGTAACGCTCAGCCACAACAGGTCGATAGAGCTGCTAACGTAGTCATTAATCACTTTGGTCGCATCAGTTAGCTGGTGCGGGAGGGGAACACACCATGTCTTTCACCACTCGGATGATGGTCGGCGCGGGTTCTGCATTGGTCGCAGTCATGGCCAGCGGCGCTGTCGCGACCGCTCAGCCGGACCCCACCGCGATCATGTACTCGACCTGCACCTACCCGCAGGTGATCGCCGCGCTGACCGCGCTCGACCCGGGTGCCGCCGCTGAGCTGCAGGCAAACCCGATCGGCGTCGGCTACCTGCACCAGCTGATCGCCTCCGGTCCGCAGCAGCGCAAGGCGCTGATCACGCGTGCGTACAACACCCCGGGTGCCGCTGGGTACACCGACCTGGTGCTGAACGTCGCGAACACCTGCAACAACTTCTGATCCCAGAAGCCAAGACAACGCAGCTCAATCCTTCGGGATTGAGCTGCGTTGTGCTTTCTGCGGGTAGCCGCCGATAGTCAGAATCCGCGGTTCGACCCTCGGACGGCGGCGACGGCCTCGTCGGGTCCGGTGAAGGTCACTTGCGCGGGCCCACGGCCTGCCGCGAAGAGCAGCAGCTCGCCGGGAGCGCCGGTCACAGTCACCTCCGCGCCGCGGCCGGCGGCGGCCAGGCGACGGCCCTCGGGGGTCACCAGCACGATCCGTGCCGGCGCGTTCTTGATCCCCATACGCGCCATGTTCGCCACCTGTCCGGTCAATGCGGACACCAGTCGGTCATCGAGCTCCCGCGGCTCCCAGGCCGGCCCCGCCCGGCGGACGTCCTCGTTGTGAATGAACATCTCGGCGACGTTGACGAACGGGTCGAGCAGTTTGAACGGCGAGTACAGCGGCGGGCCCGCGGCAATCATGTCGACCAGCTTTTCCCAGTCGGTGGACGCGGTCACCTGCGCCTGAACCCGGTCGGTGTACCCGGCCAGCTGCGGCACCAGAATTCCGGGCGCGGCATCGAGCCGACGTTCCCGCACCACCAGATGCGCGGCCAGATCACGGGCGGTCCACCCCTCACACAGGGTGGGCGCATCAGGCCCGTGCTCGCGCAGGGATTCGACGAGTGCGGCGCGTTCGCGCCGGGCGGCTGTCATGCGCTGAAGTCTAGGTCGGGCGACGATCAAGCGGCGAGGCACGAGCCGCGTTGAGGAGCGCGACAAATCCCATTGGGTCGGGCGCTCTTGCGCCAGCATTGCGATGTGGGTCACCCTCGCCGGGCAAACGCCAGGTGAACGGTAGCGACGCGGTCACAGATAGGTACCCATCCGCGCAGCAGGGGCCTCACAAACCTCATTGATAACTATGGTCACAAAAGCCCCTGCTGGCGCCCGAGCGCCGCCCGCCATCCGAAAGGTGTGACCGTGTCGCCGCGTCCTCGCATTGCATCGATGGCACTGACGGCCGCCGTCGTTCTCGGCGGAGCGGTCGGCATCGCGCCGCCCCGCGCAGCTGCCGATCCGTGCACCGGCCCCAACGCGGGCGTCCTGCCGCCGAACGGGGTGCCGTCGAGCGGCGTCATGCGGCCAACGTCGGGCGGCCATCGACCGAGCAACGCGATCGACAAGGCCCCGCTGCCGACTCTGGGCAAGCTGTCCCGATCACTGCTCAGCGCCTTCACCAAGGGCACCGTGCAACAGCAGGCCGGGGTGGTGCCCGGGACGCCTCGGGTGCCGCAGCCGCCGGTCCAACAACGCGCGGCCCAGCCCGCTCCGGCCGCTACGCAACCCCAACCCGCAGCAGCACCGGCACCGCCCATCGACGCAGGCACCACGTCCCTCGTCGGGTGGGTGACCGGCGACCAGAGTGCGGGCGGCGACACCCTGCAACGGTTCGGCATCTCCGGCACCGACCTCGGCATCATGTGGGACAACGGCGACCCGGTGAACAACCAGGTGCTGATGATGTTCGGTGACACGTACGGCTACTGCGCCACCCCGAACCAGCAGTGGCGCTACAACACCATGGTGCGCACCAGCGACCGCACGCTGTCGGGCGGTGTCCACATCCCACCCGGCTCGGTGACGAACCCCTATTCAGGCTCACCCGAGTGGCAGCCGAACCTGGCCAAGCAGACCATCCCCACCATCCGCTGGGCCCCGGTCGAGAAGGGCATCATCCCGACTTCCGGTGTCTCCGTGGGCAAGACGCAGTACGCCAGTTTCATGTCGATCAAGAACTGGGACAGCGCCGGCCAGTGGACGACGAACTACTCGGCGATCGCGGTCTCCAACGACAACGGCCAGAACTGGGGCGTGTATCCGAGCAGTGTCCGGCCGATGGCGCCGGACAGCGTGTCGCGAGTTGCCTTCATGCCCGGCAACGAGAATTTTCAGCAGGGCGCATTCCTCAAAGGCAGTGACGGCTATATCTATTCGTACGGAACCCCGTCCGGCCGAAGCGGATCCGCCTTCGTGTCGCGGGTGCCACAGAACCTGCTGCCCGACATGAGCAAGTACGAGTACTGGAACAACGAGAGCCAGTCGTGGGTGCCCAATAACCCCAGCGCGGCCTCGCCGATCATCCCCGGCCCGGTCGGTGAGATGTCGGTGCAGTACAACACCTACCTCAAGCAGTACTTGGTGATGTACTGCAACAACCTGTCCGACGTGGTGATCCGTACCGCGCCGACGCCGCAAGGACCTTGGGGCCCAGAGCAATTGGTGGTGTCGTCGCAGCAGTTCCCCGGCGGCGTCTACGCGCCGTACCTGCATCCGTGGTCCAACGGTCGCGATCTGTACTTCACGCTGTCGCTGTGGTCGGCGTACAACGTGATGCTGCTGCACACCGTACTGCCCTGAGTTCCGGAAGTCGGTGAGGGCCGCGGCGCCCCGGACCGGGTCCTGCAGCATCCACCAGTGCCCCAAGCCGTCGGGCACGGTCGTCCGCGCGCGACCAGCTGCTCGCCCTCCCCCGGCTACGTTCGCGGTGGCGGTGTGGCCGCCGGGCCCAATAGATCGGCGCTGTCGTTCGACGAGGTGCGTCGCCAGCGCCCGGACAGCGGCAACTCGCGCAACGACTCTCCGCCCACGGACCATCGTCGGGCTACGAAGCGGATGACGGTCCGCACATAGCGGTTCGTCTCTGAGTACCAACGCCATTCGTACAGGCGACCGGCCTGCAGCCAGTGCGCGAGCGCTTCTGATTCGACGCCCTGCAGATACGGCCGGACCCAGGTGACCATCACCCACGTCTGCACCGCCGCGTCGTCGGGAACCCGGAAGCTCCACTCGATCGGATCGTCACCGGCAATCATGGTGTGGCGCAACGCCGGCGGGGCCGGCTGCGTACCCTCGGGCACGCCGAACAGCTGCACTGCGACGTTGTGAAAGACCGCGGGCCCGCCGACCTCGAACCGCACCGTGTAGCCATCGGCCCCGTTGTGCTCGACGGAGAAGGCCGCCAATCCGCCGACGGCGACGTAGCGCGCGAACACCAACCCGCTGACGACCATGACCACTCGGCGCACCGCCAGCAGCACCGTGAACGTCGCGACGGTCAGCGCGACGACACGCCACATCAGGTCCACGTGCACAGACTGTCAGAGCGTCAGCGACACGTCATGGCAATCACCGACGTGCCACTCAATCCGCCGTCTTCGCCTTCTCCAGTTCACGCAGGACAGACAGCGACAAGAAGGTCATCGGTCCCGCGTCTTTGAACTTGCCACCGGCGTTGCCCGCGATGCCGCCCTCGACGGCGAGGTCGCTGATCAGGTCGAGTTTGAGCTGCGGGCTGCCCTCGCTGAAGTCGAGATCAGCCAGATCCACCCACACGATGTTGGGCCGCGTGGTGGATTCGTAGACGTAGCGCCTGTTGGTCAGGTCCAGCACTACCTGCCAGATGGTCTGCGAGGCGTCGGGCTTGCCCGGATCCGGAATCCGGAAGGGCTGGGCGGCATTTCGGATCACCGAGAACATGCCCGCGATCGCTTCCACCTGGCTGGACGGTGTGGGCAGGCGGCCGGCGTAGTAGGTGGCCCGCGCGAACCTATCGGAGGCCAACGTGGAACCCGGCAACGGCTCGGAGCCGCCGAGGCCCTCGAAGTTCTTCACCAACTCGAGCTGCTGATCGAAGGTGGGTGAGTTTGTCATCACCCGAAAGTCCTTGCTGTGGTAGACCTTCGGCTGACCGTCGAGGTACTCGATGATCGCCGAGTCGCCGGTGGCGTCGTCGAGCGCCAGATGAATGGTGGGCGGATTGCCACCGGTGGGGTCGTCGAGTTGGACCACCTGCACGTTGGTCTCGCCGATCCACGCGACCGCCTCGGCGACCGTCGCGAAGTTGTCCAGGAAGTATTGCAGCCAGATCGCCTGACTCAGCTGGGTCCGTGTGGCATCCGGTGTGCCGTAGGTGGATTCGGCCAGCCACAGCACGTGCCCGGCCAGTCCGGCCTCGTTGAGGCCGTCCACCGAAATGATGTCAAAGGCGGTGGCGATCACGCTGCCGTATTTCGAGGTCCAGGTCAGCTTGCCGGCGACCCCGTCGTCGCGGGTCACGCCGCGCGGCTGCTTCCACAAGTTGGTCATGAGGTCCCGATGGAAGTCCATGTTGCGGCCGACCAGGACCGCGTCGCCGGCGTCTGGCCAGATCACTCGTGTGCACACCGGAGCAAGCCTAACTTTCCCAGTCCGCCACAATCGCTGAGTTGTTTGCCAAAAATTGCGCCCTGCGAGTGGGATGCTCTTGAGATGGTTGCTTCCCACAGGGAACTCGCAGCTGAAACTACGAATCAGGAGGTCTCGCCACTCAACCGATGGTTTGCGGCCGTCGGTAGCTACTCGCCCTCCGAGAGGAAGAAAC
Organism: Mycolicibacterium llatzerense; assembly: GCF_025331195.1. NCBI lineage: Bacteria > Bacillati > Actinomycetota > Actinomycetes > Mycobacteriales > Mycobacteriaceae > Mycobacterium > Mycolicibacterium llatzerense. The sequence continues at coordinate 20,597 of NZ_LXOV01000015.1, forward strand.
ATGAACATGTTGCGTACTACGACGGCTGTGTTGATCCCTGCCTTGTTGCTGACGATGTCGTGTTCCTCAGGCGGCAAGAAGGCCGACGACTCCACCGCAGCCGTCACGACACTGCATTTCTACGAGCACGACACCGGACAGACCAGCGTGGATCTCGGAACTCCCGGGGAAGGACCCGGCGACCAATTCATCTTCTCCGGCGACGTCTTCGATCGCCAAGGGGGCACGAAGCTCGGGCGGACGGCAGGGCAGTGCACGACCGTCAGCGGAGACGCCACCGCCGGTGACGTCGCGTGCACCGAGACCTTCATCCTCGATGGCGGACAGATTTCGATCCAGATGCTGGCCGACCGAGCTGCCGTGTTCAGCAAGGGCGAAACCTTGCCCGTCTCGATCGTCGGAGGCAGCGGCAAGTACAACAAGGCCCGGGGTGACGGCACCGCTCAAGTGCCGCCCGAGGTGCCCAATCAGACCGACGCCAACTTCGTGCTGAACGTGGTGACAAACTAGGCGCCGAAGCGCACGGGCACTAGGCCCAGCGGTTCGCCAGCAACTTAAAACTCGGCAGATCCTCCAGCGGCACCAGCGCCTCATAGATCCGCTGATACCCGGTGCTGGCGATCCGCCACGAACCGTCCTCGTCCTTGCGGTAGGTATCCGAGTAATAGCCCGAGCCGCGGATCATCGCGTGCCCCGGCACGATCACGGTGTCCTCGAACACCCAGGAACCGTGCGCGGTGGTGTCGGAGTCGATGTCGATCTCCGGGTGGCTGGCGATGTGCGTCGTGATGATTCCGTTGTCGAGGTTCGTCCGCATGAAGTCGACGACGTCAGACCGGCCCTCGTAGTGCACCGGCTCACCCATCGCATGTGTGCCGTAGCGGGTCACGACATCTGCAGTGAGGCAATCCCCGAAGGTGTCCCACTCCTTGAGGTCCAAGGACCGAAAGTACCGGTACTTGAGTCGCTGAATATCAGCGATCGCCGCCAAGTTGCTCATGACGCGAGACTAGAACACGTTTCATTTTCTGTCACGAGAATGCGGAATGCCGCTCACCACATGGTGGTATCAAAACTACGAAGCGTGTGGCACGGACGGGGTTGACCTCAACCTACGTTGAGGTTTTAGCGTGGAGTGCATGTCCTTCAAAGCACACGAAATCGAGTTCATGAAGGCGGCAGACCTCGGGCGACTCGCCACCATCCAGCCCGACGGCACACCGCAGGTCAGCCCAGTGGGCTTCACCTACAACGAGGAACTGGGCACAATCGACATCTCGGGCTACCACATGGCCAAGAGCCAAAAGTTCCGCAACCTCGCCCACCACGACAAGGTGGCCTTCGTCATCGACGACATCGCCTCGCGCAACCCATGGCGCGTGCGTTGCCTGGAAATACGCGGCACCGCCCAACAGGCCGCGACAGCGTCGGGTCAACATGGCCCCGCAGGAGATGCCCTCGATTCCGCAATCATTCGCATCACGCCCCGTCGCATCATCAGCTTCGGCATCGACGACACCGATACCGAACCCCACCTGCTCAAAGCGGACAGGCGCAACGTCTGAGCCCAAGGGCGTGTGGGACAGACCGAACGAAGCGACCAAACGAAAAGGCCCGGCTCATTCGAGCCGGGCCTTCCCTTGTGGAGCTGCCGGGAATTGAACCCGGGTCCTACGGCATTCCCTCAAGACTTCTCCGTGCGCAGTTCGCTATGCCTCTACTTGGATCTCCCGGTCACGCGAACAAGCCGAGATGACGATCCCAGTCGCTGTTTGATGTCCCCATGGGTTCCGCGACCGAACCCGTGGGTGGTTCCCTCTAGTCGATGCCAGGGTCCGGGCCGAGGGCGTTCCCGGTCTGACAGACACGCGGTCGCTACTTAGGCAGCGAGGGCGTAGTCGCGCTGATTGGAATCGGCGCTTAATTGGTTTACAACGACGCTTACGGTGGTCAGTTGCCTGCACCGGCACGCTTCTCTTGATTCGATGCGCGAAGTCGAAACCGTTCAGCCCCTCGCACCCCTACCGACTTTCGGTAGGACACTCCATCATACCGGCCGCACCGACAACTTCCACCGAGTATCCGGCGCAGCCGTTCGACCAGGTCAGATGACGTAACCCAGATTCTCGACGATGCGCTTGCCGACCTCGGCGTCACCCTCGAACTCGATGACGACCGGCCGCACCGCCCCCAGCGGGCGTCCGCCACACAGCCGCGTGAACTGCCAGCCATCCAGCCGGATCACCGTGGTCGGCTCGGCACCGCCGAAGTCGGGCACCACCGCTGCGCGGCCGTCGACCGCGACCCGAATGGTGCGCGCCATGGGGCCGGTCAGTTCGATCGCTACCCGCGATCCATCCGGCGCTCCCCCGCGCTTGGCGACGACGAACCCCATCATCGTCTCGATCTCATCGAGCGACAGCCGCGCTTCCGGCTTCTGCAACGCCGCGTCCGGCGCCGGTCGTGCGACCGACTCGCGGATGTCCTGCTCGTGCATCCACGAGTCGAACGTCCGGATCCGTATGAAGCGACCGAGGCTGTCCTGACCGGCCGGCGTCATCGTCGGGGTGTTCCACTCCTCGTCCGACATCGCGGTCAACGTGGCCCGTCGATCGCCGGTGACGGCGCGGAACTTCTCCAGCAACTCGGCACTCGAGAGAGCGCCGAACGACCGGACCCAGCACTCGTTCATCACACCGATGGGGTTGTGGACGTGGTCCAGCTCCGAGACGTCGATGTCGGCCTCCGGCACCGGCTCGCCCTTGAGCATCAGCTCGGTGCCGATGAGGTGCGCGACGACATCCCGGACGTGCCAGCCGGGCAGTTCGGTCTGCGTAGTCAGCAGCTCCGCTTCGGAGATGGTGGCCAGCAATTTGTCGAGGTCGTCCCATACCCCGAACAGGGCGGGTAAAACATCGGACTTCTCCAGAACGGTCACGGGTCGCGTTGAGCTGCTCACTGATCGACCGTACGACGGCAGACCCGTCCAGACAGGGAATTGCGCGATGCGTCCCAATTTTGTCGTGCGACGATGACCGTATGGCGGACGACCGGGCGGAAGCGCAACGCCTACGGGACATCACGGTGATCCGCAAGGTGCGGGACCGGATCGACCGGGAGTACGCCAAGCCGCTGAATGTCGAAGACCTGGCCCGTGGCGTGCACATGTCGGCCGGTCACCTCAGCCGGGAGTTCCGTCGCATCTACGGCGAATCGCCCTACTCGTACCTCATGACGCGACGCATCGAACGGGCCATGACGCTGCTCCGGCGCGGCGATCTCAGCGTGACGGATGTCTGCTTCGCCGTTGGCTTTTCATCACTGGGCACGTTCAGCACCCGATTCACCGAGCTGGTCGGGGTCGCGCCGAGCGTGTACCGCCGCGACCACTCGCAGGCGGCCGACGGCATCCCCGCTTGCCTGGCACGGCAGGTCACCAGACCGGTCAGGAATCAAGAAGCACCGCCGCACTGAGCGCCACTACCGTCATGGGCATGGACATATCCATTCACTACGCATTCCTGCCCCACACCGACGCCGAGGCCGCCCTGACCTTCTACCGCGACGCGCTGGGCTTCGAAGTTCGCAAAGACGTTGGCTACCAAGACATGCGGTGGATCACCGTCGGCCCGCCCGGACAGCCGGGCACGTCGATCGTGCTGCACCCGCCGGGCGCCGACCCCGGCATCACCGACGACGAGCGGCGCACCATCCTGGAGTTGATCGCCAAGGGCTCCTATGGCGCCCTCACCTTGGCCACCGATGATCTGGACGCGCTGTTCGCGCGTCTGGAAGCTGCCGGCGCCGACGTCCTGCAGGAACCCACTGACCAGGATTACGGCGTGCGTGACTGCGCCTTTCGCGATCCGTCCGGCAACCTGATCCGGATCAACCAGCTCTGATTTCCTCGCATCGGGTCCCTCGCGAGCAGACGTAAAACTGTCGTTTTCCGCCCGAATTCGACAGTTTTACGTCTGCTCGCGGAAGAAATCAGCCCGCGGCGATCATCGCGACCGAACTCAAAGCCAGTGCCATGCCGACGGCCTGCCAGGCCCGAACCCGCTCTTTGAGCACCACCATGGCCAGTGCGACGGTCGCCGCCGGATAGAGCGAGATCAGCACGCTCGCCAACGACAGCATGGAAGCCTGCAGCGCCATCAGCATCCCCACGTTCGCGATGACGTCGAGAGCCGCCGCGATCAGGGCGAGCTTCAGTGGAAGTCCGCGTGGCAGAGCGAAATTGCGGGTCGCCAACGCGGCGACCATCACCACCGCGGTGGCTGCGAAGCGGGCGAATACCAACGGCCAGAGCTTCGCCTCGTGCGGCACCTGATGGATCACGGCGAAGCTGAGCCCGAAGGTCAATCCGGAGCCGACGGTCAGCCAGGCGACCTTGGCGGTGAACCGGTGCGGTGTCTCGTCCTCATCGGTGGCCTGGGCACTGACCAATGCCACCGCGACCAACGCCAGCGCGATCCCGGCGATCGCCAGCCCGCTGGGCCGCTCCCCCATGGCGACGCCGACGCCAATCGGCCCCGCCGACACCAGGATCGCGGTCAGCGGCGAGACGACCGATATCGGCCCAGAGCCCAATGCGGCGTAGAACCACCAGATCCCGAACGCCTGCAGAACGCCGCACAACACGCCCCAGAGCACCGCATTCGACGAAACCTGGCCGCCGACAACGCACGCCATCAGCGTCAGCAGCACGCCGGCGATCGGGTATGACACCAGCACGACCCGCAGCGCGGCGACACGTCGTGAGGCGATGCCGCCGACGAAATCGCTGATGCCGTAGCCCAGCGCGGACAGCAGCGCCAGCAGAACCCCGGTCAGATCTTGCCCTTGAAACGTCGACCCATCTCGCGGGTGACCTCACGCTGCGCATCGCGCTTTGCGATGTCCTGACGCTTGTCGTGCGCTTCTTTACCGCGGGCCAATGCCAACTCGACCTTGACCCGGCCATCGGAGAAGTACAGCTTGAGCGGCACCAGCGTGAAGTTGCCGTCCCGCAGCTTGCCGACCAGCATGTCGATCTGCTTGCGGTGCAGCAACAGCTTTCGGTTGCGCCGCGGGGCGTGGTTGGTCCAGGTGCCGTGGTGGTACTCCGCGATGTGCAGGTTGCGCAGCCACACCTCGCCGTCGTCCACGGTGGCGAACGCATCGGCCAGCGACGCCAGACCCTCGCGCAGGCTCTTCACCTCGGTACCGACCAGCGCGATACCCGCCTCGTAGGTATCGATGATCGAATAGTTGTGTCGCGCTTTCCGGTTGGTTGCGACGACCGAGTTGTTGCCCGACTTGTCCTTGTCGGCGTCTTTCTTCTTGGCCATCATCATCGCCGGATATACGCGCGCAGCGTGGCGTAGGCCGTGACCCCGGACATGGTCAGGCCCAGTGCCAACATGATTGGCGCGCAATAGAAGAGAACGTCGGCGTAGTCGACCTTGGCGATCAGGCCGGCTTGATAGAACTGGTTGAGCACGTCCTCGAGGAACATCGCCCGCACCACGATCAAGCCGATGACAGCGCCGACCACACCGATGGTGGCGGCCAGCATCGCCTCGACCAGGAACGGCAACTGGGTGTACCAGCGGGTGGCACCGACCAGTCGCATGATGCCGATCTCGGTGCGCCGCGTGTAGGCCGCGACCTGAACCATGTTGGCGATCAACAGGACTGCGGCGACGGCCTGCACCAGCGCCACCGCGAACGCCGCGTTGCTGATGCCGCCGAGGATGCCGAACAGCCGGTCGACCAGTTCCTTCTGGTCGGTCACCTGGCGCACGCCGGGACGTCCGCGCAGCGCGTCCTCGAATCCCTTGTGCTGCTCGGGATTGTCGAGCTTGACGACGAACGATGCCGGGAACGCCTTCTTGCTCGCGTAATCCTTGAACGCCGGAATCCGTCGGACGGCGTCGTCGTAGGCCTGGTCCCGGTTCATGTAGCGCACCGACTTGACGTCCTTGCGGTCGTCGATCAGCTTGCGCAGCGACTTGCACGGGTCGGCGTCGCAGTTGGGGTCGTTGGACGAGACGTCGTCGGTCAGGAAGACCTGGCTCTCCACCCGGTCCAGATAGATCTGCTTGGACTGGTCGGCCAGCCGGACGATCAGCAGACCGCCGCCGAACAGGCCGATGGAGATGGCGGTCGTCAGGATCATGGCGACCGTCATGGTGACGTTGCGACGAAATCCGGTCAGGACTTCATTGACAAGAAAGCCGAAGCGCACTTAGCGATCCATTCCGTAGACGCCGCTCTGCTCATCGCGGATGAGGCGGCCGAGTTCGAGTTCGATGACGCGCTGACGCATCGAGTCGACGATGTGATGGTCGTGGGTGGCCATCACGACCGTCGTGCCGGTGCGGTTGATCCGCTCCAGCAGGTCCATGATGTCGTTGCTCGTCTCGGGGTCCAAGTTGCCGGTGGGTTCGTCTGCCAGCAGCACCAGCGGCCGGTTGACGAAGGCCCGGGCGATCGCGACCCGCTGCTGTTCGCCACCGGACAGCTCGCCGGGCAGCCGGTTGGCCTTGCCCGACAACCCCACCATCTCCAGCACATCGGGCACGATGCGGTTGATGGTGTCCGGGCGCTTGCCGATCACCTCGAGCGCGAAGGCCACGTTCTCGAACGCCGTCTTCTGCTGCAGCAGCCGGAAGTCCTGGAACACGCAGCCGAGCACCTGGCGCAGGCTCGGGATCTGGCGACCGTGCAGCTTGTTGACATGGAACTTCGAGACGCGGATGTCACCCGAGGTCGGGACCTCGGCGCCGAGCAGCAGCCGCATGAACGTCGACTTGCCGGAACCGGACGGTCCGATGAGAAAGACGAACTCACCCTTGTCAATCTTGAGCGACACGTTGTCCAGGGCTGGGCGTGCCGAAGACTTGTAGTTCTTGCTCACGTGGTCGAGGGTGATCATCACGGCACGCCAGTGTAGTCGGACGCCGCCGTGTGACGGGTGAGGCTGATGCTGCTAGCTCGGCGCCGGTGCCGCGCCGGGCGAAACGATGGTGGTCGTGACCGGGCCGGGCGGCGCAGCGGCCGGCAGCGGGCCGGGTGGCGCCGCGGGTGCCGGAGCCGGAGTTGGGGCCGGCGCCAGGCCGGGCAGCACCGGCAGCGTGACCGGCGGCAGGATCCCCGGCGCCGGGGTGATGACCGTCGTGGTGGGCGGCGCCGACGTGCTGGATGTGGTCGAGGTGGTCGTCGTCGTTTCAGTCGTGTCAGTCGTCTCGGTGGTCTCCGTCGGCGTCGGCCGGTACGTCGACTTCGGGCGAGTGTTCACATCGGTGCGCGGCACCCAGGTGTAATCGGGGTTGGGCACGAAGCCCGGCGGCACGACCGCGGGCGGCGGTGTCGGCGGTGGTGGTGGCGGCGCGTAGGTCTGGTGCACCCAGTACGCCACGAAGAACGCCACGATCAGGCCGAGAGTCGACGTCCGGACCCGGCCCAGGATGTACTCGGGCCACGCTCGCGAGTCGCTGTGCTTGGCAGTCAGACGAGACAGCGCATTCATCAGTGCTCGTCCCCCGGCCCCTGGGTCTTGTCCTCGGCACCGGCGACAGTGGCCGGGTGCACCATGGCCTCAACTTCGGGCTCGCTGTCGTGCGGGCTCTCGATACCTGCCCGGCCCAGCGCGGAGACGACCATCACCCGCAGCCGCCGGCCGACCTCGAACTGCTTGCCGGGCAGCGTCCGGGCCACCATCCGCAGGTTCACGGTGTCCAGCTCGATGCTCTCCACGCCCATCAACTGGGGTTTGTCGAGGAGCAGGGTGCGCAATTGGTGGTCCGCCATCGCGCGTTCGCAGACCCGGCCCAGTACCTCGTTGACCTTGCCCAGGTCCGCGGTCGTCGGCACCGGAATGTCCACGACCGCACGTGCCCAGTCCTTGGAGAGGTTGACGGTCTTGGCGATCTGCCCGTTCGGGATCGTGTACACCTCGCCGTCGCTGGAACGCAGCTTGGTGACGCGCAACGTGACGTCTTCGACCGTGCCCTCGGCGGGCGTGTTGATGCCGCTGACGGTGAGGGACACGAGGTCACCGAAGCCGTACTGCTTCTCGGTGATGATGAAGAACCCGGCGAGCAGGTCCTGCACGATGCGCTGCGCGCCGAAGCCCAGCGCCGCGCCCAGCACGGCGGCGGGCGCGACCAGCGAACCGATGGGAATCCCGAGGATTTCGATGACGTCGACCAGCACGATCACCGAAACCAGAGCAATCGACACCCACGAGATCACCGAAGCGACGGCTTGCCGGTGCTTGGTGGTCTCCGACCGGACCAGCGCGTCGCTCTCCTGAAAACGCTCGTCGATGCGGGCGGTGATCCGGTGCGTCAGCCAGCCGACGAACCGTGCGATCAGCATCGCCGCGATGACGAGCATGACGATCCGCAGCCCGCGGGTGATGATCCAGGCGCCGATCGAGCCGCGCCAGAAGTCGTGCCACTGTTGGGCCCACCAACCGAATGACTCCGGTTGGCTCGCGGCGATCAGAGAGAAATTAATCATCGTCTTTTCGGTTGCGCCAGCGGATTCCGGCCTCCAGGAAGCCGTCGATGTCGCCGTCGAGCACCGAGGCCGGGTTGCCGACCTCGAACTCGGTGCGCAGGTCCTTCACCATCTGATAGGGGTGCAGCACGTACGAACGCATCTGGTTGCCCCAGGAGCTGCCGCCGTCGCCCTTGAGGGCGTCCATCTCGGCCCGCTCTTCGAGGCGCTTGCGTTCCAGCAGCTTGGCGCTGAGCACTCGCATCGCGGAAACCTTGTTCTGCAGCTGCGATTTCTCGTTCTGACAGGTCACCACGATGCCCGTCGGGATGTGTGTCAGCCGGACCGCGGAGTCGGTGGTGTTCACGGACTGACCACCCGGACCGCTGGACCGGTAGACGTCGACCCGGATGTCACCTTCGGGGATGTCGATGGAGTCGGCGGTCTCGACGACCGGCAGCACCTCGACGTCGGCGAACGACGTCTGGCGCCGGCTCTGGTTGTCGAACGGGCTGATCCGCACGAGCCGGTGGGTGCCCTGTTCGACCGACAACGTGCCGTACGCGAACGGCGTGTGCACCGCGAAGGTCGCGCTCTTGATGCCCGCCTCCTCTGCGTACGACGTGTCGAAGACCTCGACCGGATACCCGTGCTTCTCGGCCCAGCGGATGTACATGCGCATCAGCATCTCGGCCCAGTCGGCAGCGTCCACACCACCGGCGCCGGAGCGGATGGTCACGACAGCTTCCCGCTCGTCGTATTCCCCCGACAGCAGCGTTCGAACCTCGAGCGCCTCGACGTCCTCGCGCAGCTTGGCCAGTTCGGCGTCGGCGTCGGCCACGGCGTCGGTCTTGGCGGCGCCCTCTTCCTCATCGGCCAGCTCGTAGAGCACGGGCAGATCCTCGATCCGCCCGCGCAACTCCTCGACGCGGCGCAGCTCACCCTGTGCATGCGACAGGCTGCTGGTCACCTTCTGCGCGTTGGCCTGGTCGTCCCACAACTTGGGATCCGAGGCTTCGTCCTCGAGTTTGGCGATCCGCGCGCGCAGACCGTCGACGTCGAGCACCCGCTCCACAGTGGTCAGAGTGCTGTCGAGGGCGGCAATGTCGGCTTGACGATCGAGGTCCACAAAGCATGAGGGTACCGACCAGTGAGACGGACTTACGCATTGCAAGCCATGATCGATTAGACCGGTTTAGCATCGCCGTGTAACCCGCTCCGCGCGTCGCGACAGCCCCTTGCGCGCACTGAGCAGAACAAGAAGGCAAACCATACATATGCGCCCTTACCATGTGGCGGTTGTCGGATCCGGCCCGTCAGGGTTTTTCGCTGCCGCGTCACTGTTGAAATTCGCCGATGCCAAGGCCGCCACCGATGATCCGGTCGACGTCCAGATCGACATGATCGAGATGCTGCCCACCCCGTGGGGACTGGTCCGCTCCGGTGTGGCTCCGGATCATCCGAAGATCAAGACGGTCTCGGCGCAGTTCGACAAGGTCGCCGACGATGCCCGGTTCCGCTTCTTCGGCAACGTCACCGTGGGTGAGCATGTGCAGGCCGCCGAGCTGGCGCAGCGGTACGACGCGGTCATCTACGCCATCGGCGCACAATCCGACCGGCCGCTGGGCGTTCCCGGCGAGGAGCTCGAAGGCAGCGTCGCTGCCGTCGACTTCGTCGGCTGGTACAACGCACATCCGCATTTCGCGACCATGAACCCCGACGTCACCCAGGACCGCGCCGTGGTGGTCGGCAACGGCAACGTGGCCCTGGACGTGGCCCGCATCCTGGTCAGCGATCCGGCCGAACTGGCCGCCACCGACATCGCCGACCACGCGTTGACGGCCCTGGGCGCTCGCGGCGTTCGCGAGGTCGTGATCATCGGGCGGCGCGGCCCGCTGCAGGCGCCGTTCACGACGCTGGAACTGCGTGAGCTCGGTGACCTGGCCGCCATGGCCGACGTCGACGTCATCGTCGATCCCGCTGACGTCGACGGCATCACCGACGCGGATCTGGAAGCCGCGGGCAAGACCGTGCGGCAGAACATCAAGATTCTGCGCAGCTACGCCGAACGTGGCGACCTCGGGCGCGAGCGGCGCATCGTCTTCAAGTTCCAGACCTCGCCGATCGAGATCAAAGGATCTGCGCGCGTCGAGTCAATTGTGTTGGGCCACAACGAATTGGTCGACGACGGTGGCCGGATCGTCGCGAAGGACAGCGGTAACCGCGAGGAACTGCCGGCCCAGCTGGTGGTGCGCGCCGTGGGCTACCGGGGCGTGCCGACCGCGGGCCTGCCATTCGATGAGCGCGCCGCGATCATCCCGCACACCGAGGGCCGGGTCGAAGGCAGCCGCAACGAGTACGTCGTCGGCTGGATCAAGCGCGGACCGTCGGGCGTCATCGGCAGCAACAAGAAGGACTCGCAGGACACCGTCAACACCCTGATCGAGGACATCTGCGGCGCGGAGCTGGCCGATTTCGGAACCACCCACGCCGAGGACCTGGCCGCCTGGTTCCTGTCCCGGCAGCCCGCGTTGGTCACCAATGACCACTGGCGCCTGATCGACGCGCACGAACGGTCGGCCGGCGAGGGCCAGAACCGGCCGCGCGTGAAGCTGACGGAGGTCGCGGAGATGCTGCGGGTAGCGCACGGCTGAGCAGCCGTGCGCCCCGGCGCGATCGTTGGTGCCCGCTCAGTGGCTGGGCCGCAGGATGCCCTGCACCGCGAAAGTCGTGAGGCTGCCGCCCGAATTGAGCAGCGACGACGTGGCTGTCGATCCAGACAGGACGCCCGAGCTCAGGGAACCCACGCCGGCCTGAAGGCCGCCGGTGTTGATCGCGGCGATGCCGGCGAGACCGCCGATGTTGTGGGTGGCGAAGTGCTGCGTGAAGCCGAGCTCGCCGCCCACGGCGCTGCCCAGCCCGTCGAGCGGCCCGCTGTCAGCTGATGCGGCGCCCGCCGACGCAAGGACCAGCAATCCGCTTGCCGTCAGCCCCACCCCAATCATCTTGGTGGCCCTACCGGTCGACGAGATCTGAGACTTGGCCATGTGCGTTCTTGTCCCCTTCTGCGGAAAGACTGTGTCCGACGGTCGAATCCGAGCCGCGCATGCCATCCGGTCAGCAAGCTCGATGCGATAGCTGGCTATTCGCACAGTGAATCTATTAGCACAGGGCAACACCGGAATTAGTCCATTCGATGGAATTTCCAGAGGGTGCTGAGCAAACTCCCAGGCGGCGTGCGCCGAAAGGTTCGGGCCGATCGACTACGCCTGCGGGGCGTGCGGCGCGAAGTTCCAGTTGTCGGGGTTCTTGGGTGAGTAGACGACGGGGACCAGTTGGCCCACCGAGGGCCAATCGGCCACATCCATCGCGATCCGGCCGTAGACCTCGTGCTCGTTCACGCTGGGGCCGTTGATGACTCCCGCGACGGTGACGAACTGCTCCCCCGTGGCATCCGGTCGCGGACTGACGCCGGTGATCAGCAGCGTCCCGCTCTCCCCGCTACGCGTACGTCGCAGCCACGGGGCAGCCAGCAGTACGAGCGCTCCGAGCAAGACAATGAGCACGACGAATTCCCACACGTACCCATGGTAGGACTGCACCCATGAGTACCACCGCAGACGACATCAACCTTGCCCTGAAATTGGCCGATCAGGCCGATGCCGTGACGTTGGACCGCTTCGGCGCACAGGACCTGCGTATCGAGACCAAACCGGATCTGACCCCGGTGACCGATGCCGACCAGTCCGTGGAACGGGTGCTGCGGGAGACTCTGTCGGCAGCTCGGCCGGACGACGCCTTGCTGGGCGAAGAGTACGGGGGCACAGCAGTTTTCGCGGGCCGGCAATGGGTGATCGACCCGATCGACGGTACCAAGAACTTCGTCCGCGGCGTCCCGGTGTGGGCCACCTTGATCGCCCTACTGGAGGACGGCGTGCCCATCGTCGGGGTGGTCAGCGCCCCGGCACTCGGACGGCGCTGGTGGGCCGGCACCGGCGAGGGCGCCTTCAGCTCATTCGCCGGCCGGACGCGCACCATCTCGGTATCGGGTGTCGACGCGCTGGACGCCGCGAGCCTGTCCTACTCGGATCTGACCACCGGCTGGGAAGACCGGCGCGACGCGTTCGTCGCACTGACCGACGCGGTGTGGCGGGTGCGGGCCTACGGCGACTTCTGGTCGTACTGCCTGCTGGCCGAAGGCGCGGTCGACATCGCCATCGAACCGGAGGTCAAGCTGTGGGATCTGGCCGCCCTGGACGTCGTCGTGCGCGAGGCCGGCGGTTCGTTCACCAACCTGGCCGGCGCGTCCGGCCCGCACGGCGGCAGCGCGGTGGCGACCAATGGGTTGCTGCACGACAAGGTGCTCGCCGCCCTCTCCTGATTTCACCCCGCCGAGTGGCCGGTTGTCGCCCGAAATTCCACGAATTGCGTGCGATAACCGGCCATTCGGCGTTGAGCAAAGTGTGAACTTGATAACACGAGCGTCCTACCTTACTCCGGAGTAAGATACGGTCATAGCGCACTGCCCCAACGACGCGAGGCTGTCGAAATGACCAACACCCTTCCCCAGAACGGCACTTCGGCCGGTTCCTCCCAGCGCCCCGTGCGCAAGGGTCCGGAGAGCGCCATCGGCCTGCAACGGCACAAGCGGACAGCGACCGACATCGGTCTGGCGCTGATCACGCCTTTTGTCGGCCAGGAATTCCTGGACAAGTACAACCTGCGCGAGCCGCTCAACCGCGGCGTGAAATACGGAGTCAAGACGGGCTTCTCCGCCGTCGGCGCCGCGAGCCGTACGTTCAAGCGCATTCCCGGACTGAACGGCGCCCCGACGCGCCTGAAGCCGGGCGGTTCGGACTACTTCGACCTGAATCCGGACGAAGACCAGCAAATGATCGTGGAGACCGTCCGCGAGTTGTCCGCTGAGATCCTGCGACCGGCCGCGCACGACGCCGACGCCGCGGCGGCCTACCCGGCCGACCTGATCGCCAAAGCCGCTGAACTCGGCATCACCGCGATCAACGTGCCCGAGGAGTTCGACGGCATCGCCGCCACCCAGAGCACCGTCACCACCGCTCTCGTCGCCGAGGCCCTGGCCTACGGCGATATGGGTCTGGCCCTGCCGATCCTGGCGCCCGGTGGCGTGGCGTCGGCCCTGACCCGCTGGGGCAGCGCCGGCCAGCAGGCCACCTACCTGCCGTCGTTCGCCGGCGAGAACGTGCCGCAGGCATGCGTCGCCATCGCCGAGCCGCACGCCCTGTTCGACCCGACCGCATTGCGGACCACCGCGGTCCGCACCCCCGGTGGTTACCGCCTCAACGGCGTGAAGTCGCTGGTCCCGGCCGCCGCCAACTCCGAGGTGTTCATCATCGGTGCGCAGCTCGACGGCAAGCCGGCGCTGTTCATCGTCGAGTCGGGCTCCGAAGGCCTGTCGGTCACGGCCGACCCGAGCATGGGCATCCGCGCCGCAGCCCTGGGCAAGGTCGAGCTGAACAACGTCGCGGTCCCGCTGGGCAACCGGCTCGGCGAGGACGAGGCCACCGACAACGACTACTCCGAAGCCATCGCGCTGTCCCGATTGGGTTGGGCCGCACTGGCAGTCGGCACCTCGCACGCGGTGCTCGACTACGTGGTGCCCTACGTCAAGGAGCGCGAGGCGTTCGGTGAGCCCATCGCCCACCGCCAGTCGGTCGCCTTCATGTGCGCCAACATCGCCATCGAGCTCGACGGCCTGCGGCTGATCGTGTGGCGCGGTGCGTCGCGCGCCGAGCAGGGCATGCCGTTCCTGCGCGAGGGCGCCCTCGCCAAGCGGTTCGCCACCGACAAGGGCATGCAGATCGGCCTCGACGGCGTGCAGCTGCTCGGCGGCCACGGCTACACCAAGGAACACCCGGTCGAGCGCTGGTACCGCGATCTGCGGGCCATCGGCGTCGCCGAAGGTGTCGTCGTTCTGTAGCCCGGCCCGGTAACCGCCCAAACTTCCAAATATCGCGAAAGACCAATCATGGCAATCAATCTGGAAATACCCCGCAAGTTGCAGGCCGTCGTCGAGAAGGGCCACCAGGGTGCCGCGGAGATGCTCCGCCCGATCTCCCGCAAGTACGACCTGGCCGAGCACGCCTATCCGTCCGAGCTCGACACCCTGGCCAGCCTGTTCGAAGGCATCCAGGAGTCCAACGCCGTCTCCATCGCCGGCGCCGGATTCTCGGCCAGCGAATCCAAGAGCAAGCACACAAACATCAACGGCGCCAACATGTCTGCGCTGCTGAATGCGCTCGAGGTCAGCTGGGGCGACGTCGCCCTGCTGCTGACCGTCCCCTACCAGGGCCTGGGCAACGCCGCGATCTCCGCGGTCGCCACCAAGGACCAGTTGGCCAAGTGGGGCAAGGTGTGGGCCGCCATGGCCATCACCGAGCCGAGCTTCGGTTCCGATTCGGCGGCGGTCTCGACCACCGCGGTGCTCGACGGCGACGAGTGGGTCATCAACGGCGAGAAGATCTTCGTCACCGCCGGTTCACGCGCCACCCACATCGTGGTGTGGGCGACGCTGGACCGCTCGCTCGGCCGCGCGGCCATCAAGTCGTTCTGCGTGCCGCGTGAGCACCCCGGCGTCATCGTCGAGCGCCTCGAGCACAAGCTCGGCATCAAGGCCTCCGACACCGCGGTCATCCGTTTCGACAACTGCCGCATCCCCAAGGACTACCTGCTCGGCGATCCGGATATCAAGGTGGACAAGGGTTTTGGCGGGGTCATGGAGACCTTCGACAACACCCGTCCGATGGTGGCCGCCATGGCCGTCGGTGTCGGCCGCGCCGCGCTGGAGGAACTGCGGACGATCCTGACCGACGCCGGCATCGAGATCTCGTACGACAAGCCGGCCCATGCGCAGAGCGCCCCGGCAGCGGAATTCCTGCGGATGGAGTCCGACTGGGAGGCCGCCTACCTGCTGTCGCTGCGCGCTGCCTGGCAGGCCGACAACAAGATCCCGAACTCCAAGGAAGCGTCCATGAGCAAGGCCAAGGCCGGGCGCATGGGCACCGACGTCACCCTCAAGGCCGTCGAATTGGCCGGCACCACCGGCTATTCCGAGGAGCCGCTGCTCGAGAAGTGGGCTCGCGACTCAAAGATTCTCGACATCTTCGAAGGCACGCAGCAGATTCAGCAGCTCGTCGTGGCACGACGTCTGCTGGGCCTGTCCTCGGCACAGCTCAAGTGACCGGTGCTCCGGTGGCCCGGCACGCGCTGGGCTACCGGAGCGCGGTCGCGAGCGCCGCGAACATCACCGCGGCCTCCGCCGGCTGGGCGCTGAACGACGGTTCTGCCACCGGCCAGGTGGACCACTGCACCATGACGAGGTCCTCACTGCGGTTGATCGCGAGCATCTGACCGAAAATGCCCAGCGCCCAAAGACACTCACTGTCCCGGGCGCTGGGCTTTTCGCTGTCCGCTGCCAGTTCGTTGTGCCACCACTGATAGCCGTACACACCATTCGGGTGCTCCGGAGAGACGGACGCGGCCGACCAGTCCGACGCATCGCGCACCCACCCATCGGGCAGAATCTTTTCGCCGCTGGGCAACACCCCGTCATTCAGCACGAACAGACCGAATCTGCCCCAGTCGGCCAGCGTCGCGTTGAACCCGTGCGCCCCGGTGTCGTGCCCCTCGTAGGAGTGCCAGACCCCGTCGGACGCCATGCCGCACGGGACCCAGATCTGCTGTTCCAGGTACCGGCTCAGCGGCATGCCGACCGTCTTCTCCAGCAGATCGCCCAGCAGCCAGGCACCGCCGCTGTTGTAGGACCACACCTGCCCGGGCTCAATGCCGTTTCTGCGCTTGAGATTTCGGACCAGATTGGCCACGGCCGGGTACACATCGGAACCCGCCTCGTACCGCGTCAACTGGGAGAATTCCGAATCAGGATCGGTGTAGTCCTCGTTCCACTGCACCCCGGACGTGTGTTGCATCAGCTGCCTGACGGTGACGCCGTCCCACGCGGTGCCGGCCAGCGTCTGGTCATAGCGAGTCAACGGATCGTCCAGGGACGCGATCGCGCCGGCCTTGACCGCGACGCCGACGAGCGTCGAGACGACGGGCTTGGCCACCGAACGCGACGTCCACAGTGTCTCGGTGGTGTTGCCGCTGCCCAGGTACTCGTACGCGACCTGGCCGTCCTTGAGCACCAGCAGTCCGGTGGCGCTCTGATGCTCCAGATAGTCGGCGAGATGACGGATCTCGCCGTCGAATTCGTACGTCACGTCAGTAAGGGGCGTAGCCGAAACGGGCAGCGCCCGTTCGGTTTCCGACCGGAACACGGTGCCCGGATAGGCGCGGTAGGTGTTGCGGAACCCGATCACCCGCTCCGCCTGGCTCCAGGTGAGCATGTCCTTCGGGTCCGGCAGGTGCGCGTCGACTGGGCTGGCGTGGACCGTCATGACCCAATCATGCACCGCGACAAGCAAACAGGCCCCGGGATTTCTCCCGGGGCCTGTTTGCTGTTGAGGTTACGACGACGGGTTTGCGCCCAGCACGCGCTGCAGGTCAGGCTTCATTGCCTGCAGCTGCTGGCCCCAGTAGCCCCAGTCGTGGGTGCCGCTGTCCGGGAAGTTGAACACGCCGTTGTTGCCGCCCGCGGCCAGGTAGTTGTCCTGGAAGGTGCGGTTGGTGCGGATGGTCAGGCCCTCGAGGAACTTGGCCGGCACGTTGTCACCACCGAGCTCGCTCGGGTTGCCGTTACCGCAGTAGACCCACAGACGGGTGTTGTTCGCGACGAGCCGCGGGATGTTGACCATCGGGTCGTTGCGCTGCCAGGCATTGTTCGGGTCGCCCGTCGAGCCCCACATGTCGTCGGCCTTGTAGCCACCGGCGTCACCCATGGAGACGTTGATCAGGAAGGGCCACCAGCCCTCGGACGGGTTCAGGAAGCCCGACATCGAGCCCGCGTAGATGAACTGTTCGGGGTGCCAGATCGCCAGGGTCATGGACGACGAACCGGCCATCGACAGGCCGACCGCGGCGCTGCCGGTGGGCTTGACCTCGCGGTTGGCCTGCAGCCACTGCGGCAGCTCCGAGGTCAGGAAGGTCTCCCACTTGTAGGTGGAGCAACCGGACTTGCCGCACGCCGGCTTGTACCAGTCGGCGTAGAAGCTGGACTGGCCGCCGACCGGCATGATGACCGACAGGCCGGAGTTGAGGTACCACTCGAAGGCGGCGGTGTTGATGTCCCAGCCGTTGTAGTCGTCCTGCGCACGGAGACCGTCGAGCAGGTACACCGCCGGGGACCCGGCGCCACCACTCTGGAACTGCACCTTGATGTCGCGGCCCATGGACGGCGACGGCACCTGTAGGTATTCGACCGGCAGGCCGGGGCGCGAGAACGCACTGGCGGTAGCTGTCTGGCCGGCAAGTCCGATGAGACCCGGGAGCAGGACGGCGGCCGAGACGGCGCCGGCGACCCTGCGCGCCAGACGGCCGCGAAGCTTGTCAACGAACATTCACAATCCCATTTCAGTATCAGGTACCGGGTATCGTGCCCACTCCACGCGATCAGACGGCGTTGGTGGCACGGCCGCGATTTCTCGCGGCCGCGTGTGGCGGGCTCAGTCTGGTACGGGAACTGAACGCACCGAATGATTCAGTTGTCTGTGGGCAGTAAAACACGCGCCGGACACGCCGAGGAACCCCCGAATCCCGCTTGAGACCAGGTTGTTGCGTACTTCGTACCGTTCAGCTACCACCCTGACGCAGAGCTACGCGGCGTTCATCCCGCCGTAGGCTGCCGTTTGTGACCATCGATCGGAACGATGTCGACGACGTGCCGGACTCCCGAGCGGGCAGCCGGTTGGGTATCGATGACTGGCGGGCTGCCGGGTACGCAATCCTGGCAGAAGAGGGTTTGAAGGCCCTGAAGATCGACCGGTTGTGCGCTCGGCTGAAGGTCACCAAGGGCAGCTTCTACTGGCACTTCGCCAACATCGCCGCCTACCGGACCGCCCTCATCCAGGGGTGGAGCGAGCTCCGCGACGCCGACCGCAGCCAGATCGAAGCGATCGGCTCCCTGGCACCACGGGACCGGCTGGTCCAGATGATGAACTCGCTGGTCAGCCCTCGGCATTGGACGCTGGAACGTGCGATGCGGGAATGGGCGCGCTCGGACCAGGCCGTCGCCGAGAGCGTCCGAGCCGCGGATCGGCGCATCCTCGCCGCGGTCCGGCGCGCGTTCGAGGACTACGGCTTCGACACCGACGAGGCGGAACTGCGAGCCGACGCCACCTTCGCCGTCGGCATCGGGTTCCTGCACCTTTCCGGGGACTCGCCGCACCCACGGCTGGCCGCCCGCAGCGAACGATTTCTCGACCTGATGCTCGCGACCTGACCTCCATACTAAAAGGTATGGTAGCGTCCGGCGCATGTTGAGTACGCAGGCCGGCATCACTGATGGATTCGTAACCGCACTCGGCGAACGCGCCGCCGAGGCCGAGAAACTCCGACGTCTCCCCGACGACACGGTGACCGACCTGATCGCGTCCGGAATCACCGAACTCCTGGTGCCGGCCCGGTATGGCGGACAGCAGGCAGCGTTCCCCGACATCCTCGATCCGGTGCGCCGACTGGCCCACGGCTGCACCTCGAGCGCCTGGACCATCGGCTTCCTGACGCTGCACAACTGGATGCTGGCGCTGTTCGGCGAGCAGGCCCAGCAGGACGCATTCGACAGCAGGCCGTTCCTCGCGCCGGCACCGCTGGCCCCGACGGGGCGGGGGCTTCCCGTCGACGGCGGCATTCGACTGACCGGGCGCTGGTCCTGGGCCACCGGGGTGATGCACGGCAACTGGATCATCGTCGCCGCGCTGTGCGGGCCGGACGACGGCATCTACCCCGCTCTCGCCCTGCTGCCGATCAGCGACGTCACGGTCGACGATGTCTGGCACACCGACGGGATGCGGGCGACCGGATCCAACGATGCTCTGGCCACCGATGTGTTCGTGCCCGAGCACCGCCTGGTCAAGGTGACCGACATCTATGCCGGCACCGCCCCCGGCGCGGGCCTGCATGACAGCGCCACCTACCGCTGGCCGATGGTGCCGGCCCTGGCCCTGCTCGCGGCGATGCCCGCGCTGGGCAGCGCCGAGCGGGTCACCGAGATCTACGCGCAGCGGCTGGCCGAGCGGGTGCTGCCGTACGAGGGTGTGATGCAGAAGGACAAGCCAATTGCCCAGGCACATTTGGCCGGAGCGCAGGTGCGGTTGCGATCACTGCGCGGACTGCTTGCCGACACGGTCGGGGAAATCGAGGACATCGTCGACTCAGGCGATTCCGTCGAGAAGCCCGTCCGCGCGCAGGCCCGGCTGGCGGCCGCGCACATCGTCGCCGAATCAAAGGCGGTGATCGGCGATCTCCTGGGCGCCGGCGGGGCCAGCATCCACTTCCTGTCCAGTCCGATGCAGCGATTCAAGCGCGACGTCGACGTGCTGGCGGGGCACGTCGTGTTCGACTACGACACCAGCCGGGAGCTGGCCGGCGCACTCACGCTCGGGATGAAGATCCCGCGGACGTCGATGATCTGACGGGGCTGAGGGTGTGAAATGAGGTCCATGCCAAACTCGCAGCCCGCGTTCACCAACTTCTTCCAGAAACGCATCGCCAACCCGGTCATGCGGCGGATGCCATTTCAGACCCTGCTGGAGACCACCGGCCGCAAGTCCGGTGAACCCCGCCGCACCCCGCTCGGCGGAAAGCTCGTCGACGGACGGTTCTGGTTCGTCTCGGAGTTCGGCGACCAGTCGCAGTACATCCGCAACATCCAAGCCGACCCACGGGTGCGAGTACGGCTGCGCGGCCGGTGGCTCAGCGGGACCGCTCACCTGGTGCCGGACGATGACGCCGCCGCGCGCCTTCGTGAATTACCGCAGTTCAACAGCTTCGGCGTGCGCACGTTCGGCACCAATCTGCTGACCGTGCGGGTCGATCTGGACCACTAGACCGCGCAACATCGGTCAGGTCATTGACGTCGAACCATAAGTAAAACTAATGTCACTTTTAGTTCCAGCAATGCGACAGGAGCGGTACATGGAATCCTTCGTTCATTTACGGAGAGGCAAGACACCCAAGCGGGTACATGCCGACCTCGACGGACTCAAGGACGACGAACTCGGGCGCGGTGGCTTCGTCGGCCGCACCGCCAACATGTACCGGCGCAATGACCCGACCGCGTACCGGACCGTTGGCCCGCTGCGCCCCACCGATGTGCTGTCGTCCGAACTGAAGCCATCGGACGCCACCGACGCGGCGGGCGCTCCCCTGCTGATGTTCTCCAATGCCGACTGCCAGGTGCTGCTGAGCCGGCGGAGTGTGGAGATGCCATTCTTCGTCCGGTACGTCGATGGCGATCTACTGCTGTTCGTACACAAGGGTTCTGGGCTGCTCGAGACCGAGTTCGGTCCGCTGCGCTACCGCGAGGGCGACTGGGTCTACCTCCCCAAGGCCTGTACGTTCCGGCAGGTGCCGGATGAGGAGTCAACCTGGCTCATGATCCAGGCCACCGAGGACTTCCGGGTGCCGCCGGCCGGCACGCTCGGCCGGCACTTCCCGTTCGACCCGGCGCAGGTCACCATCCCCGAACCGGAACCCATCGATGACGATGGCCGTGACGAGTACGAGGTGCGGCTCTACCACGACGGCGGACCCACTTCGCTTTTCTACCAACATAATCCGCTCGACGTGGAGGGCTGGCGGGGCGATAACTTCCCGTTCACCTTCAACATCGAGGACTACACCGTCATCACGTCCGAGAGCGTGCACCTGCCGCCGACGGTGCACCTGTTCATGCAGGCGACCGGGGTCTACGTGATGAACTTCCTGCCCAAGCCCGCCGAGAGCGTGCCCGGCACCGAGCGCACCCCCTGGTATCACCGCAACGTCGACTACGACGAAATCGCGTTCTTCCACTCCGGCTCGCTGTACGGCATCCCGATGCCGCCCGGTCTGGTTTCCCATGCACCGCAAGGGGTTCACCACGGGGCGCCGGAAGCGGCTCGTGAGCGCGCCCGCCGCAAGTTCGACCAATACGACCGCGTCGACTGGTCGGTGATCGCCATCGACACTCGCCGACGTCTCACACCATCCGCCGAAATTCTCGCCAACGACCTGGGGCAGCACTAGACATGACCACCACCGAAGCACCTGTGAAGCACGACTACGACCGCATTCCGTATCTGGTTGCCTACCAGAACAACTCGGCGGTTCGCGACGTCTACGGCGGCGTCGCTGAGCTGGTGGTGTTGGAGAGCTATCTGCTGCGGCCGAAAGAGAAGCCGTCCGACACCGTGCTGGTGTTCATGCACCCCATCGGTGGCGGCGCCTACCTGCCCATGATCAACGCGCTGGCCCGCGCCGGCCACCACGTCATCTACTGCAACAGCCGGTTCCGCGGCACCGATTCCGCGCTGCTGATGGAGAAGGTGGTCGAGGACCTCGGCGAGTGCATCAAGGACGCCAAGAATCGGCTGGGCTACTCGAAGGTGGTGCTCGCCGGGTGGAGCGGCGGCGGATCGCTGTCGGTGTTCTACCAGCAGCAGGCGCAGCACCCGACGGTGACCGCCAGCCCCTCCGGCGACGGCCCCGACCTGACGAAGCTGGGCCTGATCCCCGCCGACGGTCTCATGCTGCTGGCCGCCCACATCAGCCGCCACGGCACCATGACCGAGTGGATGGACGCGTCGATCCTCGACGAGAACGACCCGTCGAAGCGCGATCCGGAACTGGACCTCTACAACCCCGACAACCCGAACCAGCCGCCCTACACCGCCGAGTTCCTGCAGCGCTACCACGACGCACAGGTCGCGCGGAACCGGCGAATCACCAAGTGGGTCAAGGAAAAGCTGGCCGAACTCAAGGCCGCTGGGCGGCCCGATGACGAGTTCGCATTCGTCGTCCATGGCACCATGGCCGACCCCCGCTGGCTCGACCCGACGGTCGATCCCAACGAACGCACCCCGGGACAGTGCTATCTGGGGGATCCTCAAGTGGTGAACATGAGCCCGGTCGGCCTGGCCCGATTCTGTACGTTGCGCAGCTGGCTGTCGCAGTGGAGCTACGACGACGCCAACGGTGACGCCGTGAAGGCGGGACCCGATATCGCGGTACCGACGCTCGTCATCGGCAATCTCGCCGACGACGCCTGCACGCCCAGCCACACGCGGCGGCTGTACGAGGCGATCGGGCATCCCGACAAGGAGATGCACGAGATCCCCGGCGCCAATCACTACTACTCCGGTCCGGATCAACGCGGCACGCTGCGCCAAGCGGTCGGGGTCTGCACGGATTGGCTGCACCGGCAAGGGTTCTCGGTATGAGCGCAGCCGGTGGGCAGGAGCGCAGCGACCCGGGGAATGTGACCGGTGCGCTCGACGGCATCAGGGTCCTCGAACTCGGCACCCTGATCTCGGGGCCGTTCGCCGGGCGGCTGCTCGGCGACATGGGTGCCGAGGTACTCAAGATCGAGTTGCCGTCCTCCCCCGATCCGCTGCGGACCTGGGGCCAGGCCGAACTCGACGGACACCGGTTCTTCTGGACGGTGCACGCGCGCAACAAGAAAGCGGTGACCCTGGATCTGCGCACCGAGCGCGGCCGGGGACTGTTCCTGGACCTGGTCAAGCAGTCCGATGTGATCGTCGAGAACTTCCGGCCCGGCACCCTGGAGAAATGGAACCTGGGCTACGACGTTCTGCGCGAACACAATCGAGGCATCATCCTGGTGCGGGTGTCGGGCTACGGGCAGACCGGTCCGGACGCGGGGAAGGCCGGCTACGCGTCGGTCGCGGAGGCGGCCAGCGGGCTGCGGCACATGAACGGATTCCCTGGCGGTCCTCCCCCACGGCTCGCCCTCTCCTTGGGCGACAGCCTCGCGGGCATGTTCGCCGCCCAGGGCGCGCTCGCCGCGCTGTACCGGCGCAGCGTCACCGGGGAAGGTCAGGTCGTGGATACGGCACTCACCGAAAGTTGTTTGGCCATCCAGGAATCCACCATTCCCGACTACGACATCGGCGGTGTGGTGCGCGGACCGTCGGGCACGCGCCTGGAAGGCATCGCGCCGTCGAACATCTACCAGAGCGCCAACGGCAGCTGGGTGGTGATCGCGGCCAACCAGGACACGGTTTTCCGGCGGCTGTGTCAGGCCATGGGCCGGCCCGAACTGGCGACGGACGAGCGGTTCGTCGACCATCTGGCGCGCGGCCGCAACCAGGACGAGCTCGACAAGCTCATCGGCGACTGGGCCACACAGCGTGAGCCCCAGGACATCATCGCCACTCTGTCGGAGGCCGGGGTGATCAGCGGACCGATCAACACCGTCGCCGAAGTCATGCAAGATCCACAACTACAGGCGCGCAACATGATTGCCGACCATTGGGATGAGCGGGTGCAGCGCAACGTGAAGGGTCCCGGTGTCGTGCCGGTGCTGTCGGAGTCGCCGGGCACGATCCGCAACGGCGGATCGGCGCGGCCAGGTCAGGACAACGACGAGGTGTACGGCCGCCTGCTCGGTCTCGACGCCGAGCAGTTGGCGGCGCTGCGTGAGGAGGGCGTGCTGTGACCGACCTACCGTCCCATGTCACCATCCGCGAAGTCTGCCTGCGCGACGGTCTGCAGCTCGAAGACCCGATTCCGTTGTCCGCCAAGCTCGAACTACTCGAAGCCATCGTTGCCACGGGAGTGCGAGAGATCGAGGCGACCGCATTCGTGTCACCGTCGAAGGTGCCCGCGCTGGCCGACGCCCCCGAATTGGCAGCGGCTCTGGACGCATTTCCCGAGGTCGAGTTCTCCGCGCTCGTGGCCGGACCCGGCGGCGCAGGCCGTGCGCTCGCCGCGGGCCTGCGGTCCCTCGAGTACGTGGTATCCGCAGCCGACGGGCACAGCCAGGCGAACGTCGGGCGGTCGACGGCCGAGTCCACAGCGCTGATCGCCGACATCGTGAACCTGGCCCACGACAGCGGCGCGAGTGCAGAGGTCATCATCGCCACCGCCTGGGACTGCCCGTTCGACGGCCCCACCGACCCGAGCCGGGTCGTCGAGATCGCCGCAGCAGCACTGGAATTCGGCGCGGATCGGGTGGCCATCGCCGACACCATCGGCACCACCACCCCGCGCCGCGTCGCCGACCTGATCAGCCGGGTCCGCCCGGTCATCGGAGACCTGCCGCTCGGCGCGCATTTCCACAACACCCGGGGCTCCGGCCTGGCCAGTGCCTACGCCGCCGTGCAGGCCGGGGTGACCCGGCTCGACGCGTCGGTGGGCGGGCTGGGTGGCTGCCCATTCGCACCGGGCGCTACCGGAAACATCGCCACCGAAGATCTGGTCTACCTGTTGCGGGACAGCGACATCGACACCGGCATCAACCTGGATCTGGCGATCGACGCGGCCATGGTGGCGCAGCGCGTCGTCGGCCACGAACTGCCCAGCGCGCTGCTTCGCGCCGGTGACCGGTTGCTGGGCTGAGATGCCGTCCGACACTCTGACCGCCAAGGGCCGCCAAACCCGGGAGGCGATCGAAATGGCGGCGCGGAAGCTGTTTGCCGAGCGGGGCTTTCACGGCACGACGCTGGCGGACATCACATCGGCAGCCGGCAAGTCGTCGGCGGTGTTCTACCGATACTTCGACGACAAGGAAGACCTGCTGGCCGAATTGGCCGAGTCATTCCTGCACGACATCGTCACCCCCTCGGGGATGAGTGTGCCGCTGCCGGAGTCTCCGGAGGAGACCGACTACTTCACGACGGTGGTCACCGGATACTGGAACCTGTTCAAGCAGAACATCGGCATCATGATCGCGGTCGCCCAGTTGGGCGCCACCCAACCACGATTCGCCAAGGTGCAGCACGAGTTCCGCCGCTTCGGTATGGACATGGTCGCCGACTCGGTGCGTCACGCCGCCCAGCAGGGCTACGCCCAGGGCCTCAACGCCGAACACATCGCCGCTGCCATTGCGTTGCTGTTCGAGAACTTCACCGTGGTGGTGGTCGGCAACCCGGGATCCGAACTGCAGATCAGCGACGAGGACGCCATCACGACACTGTCGACCATCTGGAAGAAAACCCTGTACGGCTTCTGACCGAAAGAAGAGATCACCGTGGATTTCGCTCTACCGGAACACCTCCCGGGCCTGCTGGCCGAGATGGACGCCTTCATCGAGGCGGAGATCAAGCCGCTGGAACGTGAGAACATGCAGTACTTCGACCGGCGCCGCGAATTCGCGCGCACCGACCTCGAGAACGGCGGTGTGCCGACCCGGGAATGGGAGGATCTGCTCGACGAGATGCGCCGCCGCGCCGACGCGGCCGGCTGGCTGCGGTACGGCCTGCCCAGCGAGTTCGGCGGCCGCGACGGCACGAACCTGGACATGGCCGTCATCCGGGAACACCTGGCGCACAAGGGACTCGGGCTGCACAACGACCTGCAGGACGAATCGTCGATCGTCGGCAACTTCCCGCAGGTCATCATGATGAGCCGATTCGGCACCGCGGCGCAGCAGGCGGAGTGGGTCGAAGCGATGATCACGGGCAAGCGGTCGATGGCATTCGGGCTCACCGAACCCGACCACGGCAGCGACGCCACCTGGCTCGAGACGACCGCGGTCCGAGACGGTGACGGTTGGATCATCAACGGCCGCAAGCGCTGGAACACCGGAGTACACCGGGCCACCCACGACCTGATCTTCGCCCGCACCTCCGGCGAGCCCGGTCAAGCGGTCGGCATCAGCGCATTCCTGGTCCCCACCGATACGCCGGGATTCACCGTGCCGTACTACTGGTGGACGTTCAACATGCCCAGCGATCACGGCGAAGTCGAGCTGAAAGATGTTCGCGTGCCCGATGATGCGGTGCTCGGCGAGGTGGACCACGGCTTGGAGGTCGGCCAGACGTTCCTGCACGAGAACCGGATTCGGCAGGCCGCCAGCAGCCTGGGCGCCGCCCAATACTGCATCGACCGGGCCGCGCAGTATGCCGGTGAACGCGTTGTGTTCGGAAAGCCGCTGGCGGTCAACCAGGCCGTGCAGTGGCCGCTGGCCGAGTTGCAGACCGAGGCCCAGATGGTCCGGCTGCTGGTGTATTACGCCGCCTGGCACCTCGATCGGGATCACCACATGGAGGTCTCCGACAAGGTGTCGATGGCCAACTATCGCGCCAACCGGCTGGTCTGCGAGGCCGCCGACCGCGCGATGCAGATCCACGGCGGTATCGGCTACAGCCGGCACGAGCCGTTCGAGCACATCTACCGGCACCACCGCCGCTACCGGATCACCGAAGGCGCGGAGGAGATTCAGATTCGCCGGGTGGCACAGCGGATGCTGAAGTTCGGGCGCAAGTGATCGACGCCCCCGAATTGGCCCGAGCGCTCGCTGCGGTGCTCAAACCCGGGCTCGGCGAGGTCAGCGTCGAGAACCTGCGCGAGCTGACCGGCGGCGCCAGCCGTGCGACGTGGGCGTTCACCGCGACCACCGCAACCGACGTCCGCCAACTGATCCTGCGGGTCGGGCCGCCCGACGAAATCCACGCCGGCATGGAACTGGAGGCCGCCGCGCTGTCCCGGGCCGCGGCCGCGGGTGCTCCGGTCCCGCGGGTGCTGGCGGCCAGTAATTCGCCTGAGGCCCTGGGCAATCCGTTCCTGGTGTGCGACTTCGTGCCCGGCGAGACCATCGTGCGCAAGATCCAGCGGGCACTCGACGACGGTGGCCGGGTCGCCCTGCTCGAGCAGTGCGCCGAAGCGCTGGCGGCGATCCACCGCGCCGACGCCACCGGAATCGGGCTGTCGAGCGCGGACCAACTGGGATCGTGGCGGCACGAGCTCGACGAGATCGGCGACACCACAGCGACTTTCGAGTGGGCGTTCCGCTGGTTGGAGCGCAACCAGCCGGCGGATACCGGCGATCCGGTGCTGGTGCACGGTGACTTCCGGATGGGCAACCTCATCGTTGACGGCAGCCGGCTCGCCGCGGTACTGGATTGGGAACTCACCCATCGGGGCTCGCGCGCCGAGGACCTGGCCTGGTTCTGCATTCGGGCCTGGCGCTTCGGTGCGCCGCGCGCCCTGGATGCCGGCGGCCTGGGCCGTATCGAGGACTTCCTCATCGCCTACGAGCGCGCCAGCGCAGTCACGCTGGACCGCAATACCTTTCACTGGTGGCTGGTGTCGGCCACCTTGCGCTGGGGCATCATCTGCCGGTACCAGGCAGAACGCCATCTCTCGGGACAGACCAGGTCGGTGGAGTTGGCCACCATCGGCCGGCGGGTGTGCGAGACCGAATGGGACCTGCTCAATCTGCTGGAGGCGCAATGAGCCACTACCGCCCCACCGCCACCGAACTGATCGCCGCGGTGGCGGAGTTCCTGGAGACAGAAGTACGCGACGCCACAGGACCCAATAGTCGGCTCGCCGACCTGGGCGCCGTGAACTTCCACGCCCGCGTCGCCGCGAACGCGCTGCGGATCGTCGAACGCGAACTGTTGCAGGCCGGCCCGGAACCTGAGTTGCTGGGCTTCGACGACGAGCAGGCGCTGGCGAAGGCCATTCGATCCGGCGAATTCGATGATCGAACAGCCGAACTGGACCCGATGCTGCGAGCACTGGTGCGATACCGGCTGGATGTCGCACATCCGGGTTACCACCTCGAGTAGCCCGATCCGGGCCTGGCCCACCGGCGAACTGCGTACCATCGCGAACGTGGCCGATTCTGCCCTCACGATCCTGGTCTACAGCGACAATCCGAACACCCGCGACCAGGTGCGCACAGCCCTGGGACGGCGCATTCACCCGAACCTGCCCGACCTGACGTACCTCGATGTGGCGACGGCGCCCGTCGTGGTGAGCTCCGTCGACGCGGGCGGGATCGATCTGGCGATCCTCGACGGCGAAGCCACTCCCGCCGGCGGGATGGGACTGGCCAAGCAGCTCAAGGACGAGGTCGCGAACTGCCCGCCGATCGTGGTGCTCACCGGCCGCGCCGACGACGCCTGGCTGGCCTCGTGGTCGCGCGCGGAAGCCGCGGTACCGCACCCCATCGACCCGATCCGGCTCGGCGAGGCAGTGGTGGCAGTGCTGTCTCCACAGCGGTGAAACAGTGCGTTAACCAGCACGAAATGGCCTGTGGCCGTTCACTCTTCGCGTCAGCGGCGGTGCGGCGCGGGAACGTCAGGAACTGATCATGATCCTAGCCAAAATGCGGCGGCCGTTCCGTTAACCAGGCTAAGCTGTGGGCCAGCTCACATCGACAGCTCGACGAGGGAGCCGCACAGGGCATGGCGCACGCATGAACGTCTACATCCCCATCCTGGTACTCGGCGCGATCGCCGCTGCGTTCGCGGTGGGTTCGGTCGGAATTGCGCTGGTCATCGGCCCTCGCCGGTACAACCGGGCCAAGCTGGAGGCCTACGAATGCGGTATCGAACCGATGGCGCCCGGCTCTCCGGGACATGAGACGACGGGCCAGCGATTCCCGGTCAAGTACTACCTGACCGCCATGCTGTTCATCGTCTTCGACATCGAGATCGTCTTCCTGTACCCCTGGGCCGTTTCCTTCGAATCGCTGGGGGTATTCGCCGTGGTGGAGATGCTGCTGTTCATGCTGACGGTGTTCGTCGCCTACGCATACATCTGGCGACGCGGCGGACTGAGCTGGGACTGAGGACAGGACCCATGGGACTCGAAGAACGCTTACCCGGCGGCATCCTGCTGTCCACTGTCGAGAAGGTCGCGGGGTACGTACGCAAGGGGTCGCTGTGGCCCGCCACCTTCGGGCTGGCCTGCTGCGCCATCGAGATGATGGCCACCGCCGGCCCTCGTTTCGACATCGCGCGCTTCGGCATGGAGCGGTTCTCCGCGACACCCCGGCAGGCTGATCTGATGATCGTCGCGGGCCGCGTCAGCCAGAAGATGGCACCGGTGCTACGGCAGGTGTACGACCAGATGGCCGAACCCAAATGGGTGCTGGCCATGGGGGTGTGCGCCTCCTCCGGTGGGATGTTCAACAACTACGCGGTGGTGCAGGGGGTCGACCACATCGTGCCGGTCGACATCTACCTACCGGGCTGCCCGCCCCGGCCCGAGATGCTGCTCAACGCAATCCTCATGCTGCACGCCAAGATTCAGGAGATGCCGCTGGGGGTCAACCGGGCCGAGGCGATTGCCGCGGCCGAGGAAGCGGCGTTGCAGGCACGTCCCACCATCGAACTGAAGGGACTGCTGCGGTCATGACGGACACGCCCGACCAGACCGGCCCCGAGGTGATCGGGACGCGGCGCGGCATGTTCGGCGTGCGCGGCAGCGGCGACACGTCGGGCTACGGCCGGTTGGTCCGTGAGGTGGTCCTGCCCGGCAGTTCGCCCCGTCCGTACGGCGGCTACTTCGACGACGTCGTCGACGCGTTGGCCGAGGCCCTGGGCGCGGACCAGTTCACCGCCGCAGTCGAGCGCATCGTCGTGTTCCGCGACGAGCTGACCCTCGAGGTACGCCGGGACCACCTCGTGCCGGTGGCGCAGACGCTGCGCGACGAGCTGAGGTTCGAACTGTGTCTGGGCGTTTCCGGGGTGCACTACCCCGACGACACGGATCGCGAGCTGCACGCCGTCTACCCGCTGATGTCCATCACCCACAATCGAAGGATTCGCGTCGAGGTGTGCGCACCGGACGCCGATCCGCATGTGCCGTCGCTGTATTCGGTGTATCCGACGACCGACTGGCATGAGCGGGAGACCTACGACTTCTTCGGCATCATCTTCGACGGCCATCCCGCGCTGACCCGCATCGAGATGCCCGACGACTGGGTGGGCCACCCGCAGCGCAAGGACTACCCGCTCGGCGGCATTCCCGTCGAGTACCACGGCGCGAAGATTCCGCCCCCGGACGAACGGCGGGCCTACAACTGATGACTCCGGACAACGAACCCGATGGCCGCGAACGCGTGGTCACCGTCGGCGGTCAGGACTGGGCCGACGTTGTCGCGGCAGCGCGCGAGAGCGCGGTGGCCGGCGAGCGCATCGTGGTCAACATGGGGCCGCAGCATCCGTCCACCCATGGCGTCCTGCGCCTGATCTTGGAGATCGACGGCGAGACCATCACCGAGGCCCGATGCGGAATCGGCTACCTGCACACCGGAATCGAGAAGAACCTCGAGTACCGGACCTGGACGCAGGGCGTCACCTTCGTGACCCGGATGGACTACCTCTCCCCCTTCTTCAACGAGACGGCGTACTGCCTCGGCGTCGAGAAGCTGCTCGGCGTCACCGACGACATTCCCGAGCGCGCCAACGTCATCCGGGTCATGCTCATGGAGCTCAACCGCATCTCGTCGCACCTGGTGGCGCTGGCGACCGGCGGCATGGAGCTGGGCTCCATGTCGGCGATGTTCTTCGGATTCCGGGAACGCGAACTGGTGCTGTCCGTCTTCGAGACCATCACCGGACTCCGGATGAACCACGCCTTCATCCGCCCCGGCGGGCTGGCGGCCGACCTACCCGACGACGCACTGCCACGCCTGCGGGAACTGCTGCAGCTGTTGCCGAAACGGTTGCGCGACATGGAGAACCTGCTCAACGAGAATTACATCTGGAAGGCACGCACCCAGGGAGTCGGCTACCTGGATCTGACCGGATGCATGGCACTGGGCATCACCGGTCCGGTGTTGCGGTCGACGGGGCTGCCGCATGATCTGCGCAAGTCGCAGCCGTACTGCGGGTACGAGTCCTACGACTTCGACGTCATCACCCACGACCAGTGCGATGCGTACGGCCGCTACATGATTCGTGTGCTGGAGATGCGCGAGTCCATCAAGATCGTCGAGCAGTGCGTGGAGCGATTGGCTCGGCTGGGGCCGGGACCGGTGATGATCACCGACAAGAAGCTGGCCTGGCCCGCAGACCTGAAAGTCGGCCCCGACGGCCTGGGCAACTCGAACGAACACATCGCCAAGATCATGGGCTCCTCGATGGAGGCCCTGATCCACCACTTCAAGCTGGTCACCGAAGGCATCCGGGTACCGGCCGGGCAGGTGTACGTCGCGGTCGAATCGCCGCGCGGCGAACTGGGCGTGCACATGGTCTCCGACGGCGGCACCCGGCCGTTCCGGGTGCACTACCGCGACCCGTCGTTCACGAATCTGCAAGCGGTGTCGGTGATGTGCGAGGGGTCCATGGTCGCCGATGCCATTGCCGCGGTGGCATCGATCGATCCGGTCATGGGAGGCGTGGACAGGTGACCGCTATCGAACTCCGTCTCGGGCCGCGTCCGGACGAGCCGGGACCTCCCATCGGCCAAGGGCCGCAGTCGTATTCGGCAGACGTGCGGGAACAGCTGGCAGCCGACGCGGCGGCGATCATCGCCCGTTATCCCAGTGCCCGGTCCGCACTGTTGCCGCTGCTGCATCTCGTCCAGTCCCAGGACGGCTACCTGACACCAGCCGGAATCTCTTTCTGTGCTGGGCAATTGGACCTCAGCACGGCCGAAGTCACCGCGGTCGCGACGTTCTACTCGATGTACCGGCGCACGCCGACCGGCGAGTATCTGGTCGGCGTCTGCACCAACACGCTGTGCGCCATCATGGGCGGGGACGCCATCCTGGAAACCCTGGAAGAACACCTCGGCCTCGGCGCCGGCGAAACCACCGCCGATGGCCGGGTCACGCTGGAACACATCGAATGCAACGCCGCCTGCGACTACGCACCGGTGGTGATGGTCAACTGGGAGTTCTTCGACAACCAAACCCCCGGTTCGGCACGCGATCTCGTCGACTCGCTGCGAGCCGGCGAGTCGGTGACCCCGACCCGGGGCGCGGCGCTGTGCACCTTCAAGGAGACCGCACGCATCCTCGCCGGGTTCCCCGACGAGCGTCCCGGCAGCAACGACGGCGAACCCGGCGCGGCCACCCTCGCCGGGTTGCGCGTCGCCGAAGAGCGCGGGATGGAGGCGCCGCAATGACGTCGACGGGACTGACGCCGGTACTGAGCAGGCATTGGGATCAGCCGCAGTCTTGGACGCTGCAGAGCTATCTGCGGCAGGGCGGCTACCAGGCGCTGCGTGCGGTGCTGCGAATGCAACCCGCTGAAGTCATTGCGCTGGTGAAGGATTCGGGCCTACGGGGCCGGGGCGGTGCCGGTTTCCCGACGGGAACAAAGTGGTCGTTCATCTCCCCCGACGACGGCCGTCCACACTATCTCGTGGTCAACGCGGACGAATCCGAACCCGGAACGTGCAAGGACATTCCGCTGATGCTGGCCTCGCCGCACACTCTGGTGGAGGGCGCGATCATCGCGTCGTACGCCATCGGCGCCCGGCACGCATTCATCTACCTGCGCGGCGAGGTGGTGCCGGTCCTGCGCCGGCTGCAAGGCGCCGTGGCCGAGGCCTACGCGAACGGCTACCTCGGCACCAACATCGCCGGCACCGGCTTCGATCTGGACCTGGTCGTGCACGCCGGGGCGGGTGCCTACATCTGCGGGGAAGAGACCGCGCTGCTCGACTCACTGGAGGGCCGACGCGGCCAACCCCGTTTGCGTCCACCGTTTCCCGCGGTCGCCGGGCTGTACGCGTGCCCGACCGTGGTCAACAACGTCGAGTCGATCGCCAGCGTCCCCTCGGTGATCCGCGGCGGCGTCGACTGGTTCCGGTCCATGGGGTCGGAGAAGTCACCGGGCTTCACGTTGTACTCACTATCGGGTCATGTCACCCGCCCCGGACAATACGAAGCACCACTGGGGATTTCGCTGCGCGAACTGCTCGAGTACGCCGGCGGGGTACGAGCCGGACACCAGTTGAAGTTCTGGACGCCGGGCGGCTCGTCGACGCCGATGCTGACACCCGAACATCTGGACATCCCGCTCGACTATGAAGGCATGGCCGGGGTCGGCTCGATGCTGGGCACCAAGGCACTACAGATCTTCGACGAGACCACCTGCGTGGTGCGGGCCGTGCGCCGCTGGACCCAGTTCTATGCGCACGAATCCTGCGGCAAGTGCACGCCGTGCCGGGAAGGCACCTACTGGCTGGCACAGATCTACGCCCGGCTGGAGAGCGGGCAGGCGCAGGCGGCCGATCTGGACAAGCTGCTCGACATCTCCGACGCCATCCTCGGCAAGTCGTTCTGCGCGCTCGGTGACGGTGCGGCCAGCCCGATCATGTCCTCGCTCAAGTACTTCCGCGATGAGTACGTCGCGCACCTGAACGGTGGCTGCCCCTTCGATCCGCACGCCGCCACGATCTTCGCCACGGAAGGAGCGGGCGCGTGACAGTGACTGAGCCGGCGAAGGACGCGACTGCGGTCGAGATGGTCTCGCTGACCATCGACGACCAGCAGATCAGTGTGCCCAAGGGCACGTTGGTGATTCGTGCGGCAGAGCTGATCGGCGTCCAGATCCCCCGGTTCTGCGACCATCCTCTGCTGGAGCCGGTGGGCGCCTGCCGGCAGTGCCTGGTCGAGGTGGAGGGCCAGCGGAAGCCGCTGGCGTCGTGCACCACCACCGTCAGCCCGGACATGGTGGTGCGCACCCAAGTGACGTCGGAGGCTGCCGACAAGGCGCAGCACGGCGTGATGGAACTGCTGCTGATCAACCATCCGCTGGACTGCCCCGTCTGCGACAAGGGCGGCGAATGCCCCCTGCAGAACCAGGCAATGTCCAACGGCCGCAGCGATTCTCGTTTCGAGGACGTCAAGCGAACCTACCCCAAGCCCATCAACCTGTCGGCGCAGGTACTGCTCGACCGCGAACGCTGTGTGCTGTGCGCGCGCTGCACCCGGTTCTCGAACCAGGTCGCCGGCGACCCGTTCATCGAACTCCTCGAACGTGGCGCGCTGCAGCAGGTGGGGATCGGCGGCGACGACCCGTTCGACTCGTACTTCTCCGGCAACACCGTGCAGATCTGTCCCGTCGGCGCCCTGACCGGGACCGCGTACCGGTTCCGGGCCCGGCCTTTCGACCTGGTCTCCACCCCCAGCGTGTGCGAACACTGCGCCTCCGGGTGTGCGCAGCGCACCGATCACCGACGCGGAACGGTGTTGCGCCGCTTGGCCGGTGACGATCCCGAGGTCAACGAAGAGTGGAACTGCGACAAGGGCCGCTGGGCCTTCACCTATGCCACGCAGGGTGACCGGATCACCACGCCACTGATCCGCGAGGCCGACGGCACCCAACGTCCGGCGTCCTGGCCCGAAGCGGTGGCGGTCGCGGTGCGCGGCCTGTCGGCCGCCGGTGCACGCACCGGAGTGCTCGTCGGTGGACGACTCACCACCGAAGACGCCTATGCCTACGCCAAGTATGCGCGGATCGTGTTGGGCACCAACGATATCGATTTCCGCAGCCGGGTGCACAGCGACGAGGAAGCGCAGTTCCTGGCGGCCAGCGTCGCGGGTCAGCCGATGCAGGTGACGTACGCCGACCTGGAAAAGGCGCCCGTCGTGCTGCTCGTCGGGTTCGAGCCGGAAGACGAATCACCGATCATCTACCTACGGCTGCGCAAGGCCTTCCGCAAGCACGGGCTCAAAGTGGTTGCGGTGGCACCTTTCAGTAGCCGGGGCCTGGAGAACATGGGCGGCACCCTGATCACGGCCGCACCCGGCCGCGAGCCCCGCGCACTCGACGCCATCGAGGTGCTGCCGCCCGGATCGGTCATCCTCACCGGTGAGCGACTGGCCGGCGTGCCCGGTGGGTTCTCCGCGGTGGCCCGGCTGGCCGGGCGGACGGGCGCCACCGTCGGCTGGGTGCCACGGCGGGCCGGCGAGCGGGGTGCCCTGGAGGCCGGGGCGGCCCCGAATCTGTTGCCCGGCGGGCGATTGGTGACCGATCTGCCGTCACGCACCGAGGTTGCCGTCGCCTGGCATGTGGACGAACTGCCCGACGCTCCGGGCCGCGACACCACCGCGATCTTGGCCGCCGCAGCCGACGGTGACCTGGAGGCGGTCCTGGTCGCCGGGGTCGAACTGGCCGACCTACCCGACCCGGCGCTGGCTCAGCGGTCACTCGGTGCGGCGAAGTTCGTCGTCAGCATGGAGGCGCGCCGCAGCGCCGTCACCGACCTGGCACACGTGGTGTTCCCGGTGGCGCCAGTGGTCGAGAAGGCCGGCAGTTTCGTCAACTGGGAAGGGCGCGGGCGGTCTTTCGGCGCGGCGCTGCCGCCTGCCATGCGAGCGGACATGGGCGTGTTGGCCGCGCTCGCCGACGAGCACTGCATCGATCTGGGTCTTCGCGACGTCACGACGGTGCGCAATGAGATGAACCGGCTGGGCTGTTGGAGCGGACCACGCCCCGCCGCACCGGAATTCACCGCTCCACCCAACCCGGTGCCCGGACCCGGACAGGCAGTCCTCGCGGGCTGGCGGATGCTGCTGGACGCCGGCCGGATGCAGGACGGCGAACCGAACCTGGCTGCCACCGCGCGGCCGACCGTCGCCCGGTTGTCGGCTGACACCGCCGCGGGCATCGGCGCGTCCGAGATGGTCACAGTCAGTACGGATCGCGGCAGCATCACCCTGCCGCTCGAGATCACCGAAATGCCGACCGGCGTGGTGTGGCTGCCGCTGAATTCGCCGGGGTCGACGGTGCACGCCACGCTCGGCGTCGCCCCGGGCGCCGTCGTCACGATCAGCGGGGCCAGTGACGGGACCAGGCCATGAACTATCCCGACCTGTCGTCGTTCGGACTCGACCCGTGGTGGCTGGTCCTCGCCAAAGCCCTTGGCATCTTTGTGTTCCTGGTCCTGACGGTGCTCGTCGCCATCCTGCTCGAGCGCCGGGTACTGAGCTGGATGCAGATGCGCATCGGGCCGAACCGGGTGGGGCCCTTCGGGTTACTGCAGAGCCTGGCCGACGGTATCAAGCTCGCCCTGAAGGAAGGGCTGGTCCCGGCCGGGGTGGACAAGCCGATCTACCTGATGGCACCCATCATCGCGGTGATCCCCGCGTTCATGGCGTTCGCCGTCATCCCGATGGGACCGTTGGTCCACGTCTTCGGGCACGAGACCCCGCTGCAGTTGACCGACCTGCCGGTCGCGGTGTTGTACGTCCTGGCGGTCACGTCGATCGGGGTGTACGGAATCGTGTTGGCCGGCTGGGCCTCCGGCTCCACCTACCCCCTGCTCGGTGGATTGCGGTCCAGCGCGCAGGTGATCTCGTACGAGATCGCGATGGCACTCTCGTTCGCCGCGGTGTTCCTGTACGCCGGCACCATGTCGACGTCGCAGATCGTCGCCTCCCAGCAGGGCCGCTGGTACGTCTTCCTGCTGCTGCCGTCGTTCCTGGTCTACGTGGTCGCCATGGTCGGCGAGACCAACCGGGCACCGTTCGATCTGCCCGAAGCCGAGGGCGAGCTCGTCGGCGGATTCCACACCGAGTACTCCTCGCTGAAATTCGCGATGTTCATGCTCGCGGAGTACGTCAACATGACGACGGTGTCGGCACTGGCCACCACGTTGTTCCTCGGCGGCTGGCAGGCCCCGTGGCCGCTGAGCCTCATTCCCGGAGCCAACACCGGATGGTGGCCGCTGCTGTGGTTCATCGGCAAGGTGTGGACGTTCCTGTTCCTGTTCATGTGGCTGCGTGCGACGCTCCCCCGCCTGCGGTACGACCAGTTCATGGCGTTGGGCTGGAAGGTGCTCATCCCCATCTCACTGGCGTGGATCATGATCGTCAGCATCGTGCGGACGCTGCGACTGCAGGGATACGACAGCTGGCCCGTCGTGCTGGCGTTCGCCGCCCTCATCGCTGTGGTCGCCATCGCCGGTGCGCTGTGGAATACGGTGCGGCGCAAGGCGGCTCGCACCCCGGTCCCGGCCGCCGAACCTCAGCCCGGCGCGTTCCCGGTGCCACCCATCCCGGCCAAGGAGATACACCATGCCCGGTAGGCCCAAGTTCATCGATGCCATCGCCGGCTTCGGCGTCACCTTCGGAACCATGTTCAAAAAGTCGGTCACCGAACAGTATCCCGAGGAGCCCGGCCCGGTCGCTCCTCGCTATCACGGCCGGCATCAGCTCAACCGCTACGACGACGGCCTCGAGAAATGCATCGGCTGTGAATTGTGCGCGTGGGCCTGCCCCGCGGACGCCATCTTCGTCGAGGGCGCGGACAACACCGAGGAACAACGGTTTTCGCCCGGCGAGCGGTACGGCCGGGTGTACCAGATCAACTATCTGCGGTGCATCGGCTGCGGGCTCTGCATCGAGGCCTGCCCGACCCGTGCGCTGACCATGACCAACGACTACGAGATGGCCGGCGACAACCGGTCCGGCCTGATCTACGGCAAGGACAGGCTGCTGGCTCCGCTGGAGATCGACATGACCGCGCCGCCCCATGCGATGGCCGAGGGCAGCACCGACGAGGACTACTACCGCGGCAACATCACCGCGGCCGGACTGTCGCGGCCCGAGGCGGCCAAGTGACCGGAGAGGCCGTGACGTTCTGGGTGCTCGGCACGGTGTCGGTGCTCGGCGCCATCGCCATGGTGGCCGCGCCCAAAGCGGTGTACTCGGCAATGTTCTTGGCCAGCACCATGATCAGCCTGGCCGTGCTGTACATCGCTCAGGACGCCGTGTTCCTCGGCGTCGTGCAGGTGGTGGTCTACACCGGCGCGGTCATGATGCTGTTCCTGTTCGTCCTCATGCTCATCGGTGTCGATTCCGCGGACTCCCTGGTCGAAACCATACGGGGACAACGCATTGCCGCCGTGGTGGCCGGCATCGGCTTCGGCATCGCGGTGATCGCCGGCATCGGCAGCCTCGGTACCAACGTCGTCGGTCTCGAACACGCGAACCGGGCCGGCAACGTCCAGGGCCTGGCGGTGCTGATCTTCACGCGCTATCTGTGGGCCTTCGAGACCACCAGCGCCCTGCTCATCACCGCCGCGCTGGGCGCCATGGTGCTGACCCACCGCGAACGATTCGAACACCGAAAGACCCAGCGCGAGCTGGCAATCGAACGGTTCGCCCCGGGCGGGCATCCGACGCCGCGACCGAACCCCGGTGTGTACGCGCGGCACAACGCCGTCGACATCCTGGCCCGGTTGCCCGACGGATCGGACGCCGACATGTCCGTCAGCGCCGTCCTGCCCCGGCGCAGTGTGTCCACCGACGATGGGAACGCCTCATGAATCCCACCAACTATCTGTATCTCTCGGCGCTGCTGTTCACCATCGGCGCGGCCGGTGTGCTGCTGCGCCGCAACGCCATCGTCATGTTCATGTGCGTCGAATTGATGCTCAATGCCGCCAATCTGGCGTTCGTCACGTTCTCCCGGATGCACGGCGAACTCGACGGTCAGGTGGTGGCGTTCTTCACCATGGTAGTGGCTGCGTGTGAGGTGGTGGTGGGACTGGCGATCATCATGACCATCTTCCGTTCCCGACGGTCGGCGTCAGTGGACGCCGCGAGCCTGCTGAAGCAGTGACCGTGACGACATCCGTGTGGTTTCTGATCGCGCTGCCGCTGGCCGGTGCGGCGATACTGCTGCTCGGCGGGAAGGCCACCGACGCGTGGGGTCATCTGCTCGGCTGCGCCACGGTGGTCGGCGCCTTCCTCGTCGGCGCGACGCAGTTCGTGGCCATGTCCGGACGTGCCAACGACTTCCGGTTGGTGCACGAGACGCTGTTCTCCTGGGTCCCGGTCGCGCAACTCCAGGTCGACTTCGGGCTGCGGCTGGACCAGCTGTCGGTCTGCTTCGTCCTGCTGATTACCGGCGTCGGCGCGCTGATCCACATCTATTCGATCGGCTACATGGCGCACGACCCGGCACGGCGCCGATTTTTCGGCTACCTCAACTTGTTCGTCGCCGCCATGCTGCTGCTGGTCCTGGCCGACAATTACCTGGGCCTGTACGTCGGATGGGAAGGCGTCGGCCTGGCGTCGTACCTGCTGATCGGGTTCTGGTCGCACAAGCCGTCGGCCGCGACGGCCGCGAAGAAGGCGTTCGTCGTCAACCGGGTCGGTGACATCGGGCTGGCGCTGGCCCTGGCGGCCATGTTCGCCCACACCGGAACCCTCTCGTACACGGGTGTTTTCGCCAAGGCTCCGCATCTGGCCGCGGCGACCGCCACGCTCATCGGTCTGCTGTTGCTGCTGGCGGCCTGCGGCAAGTCCGCGCAGGTGCCGCTGCAGTCCTGGCTGGGGGACGCGATGGAGGGCCCGACGCCGGTGTCGGCGCTCATCCACGCGGCCACCATGGTCACCGCGGGCGTGTACCTCGTG
Organism: Mycolicibacterium llatzerense; assembly: GCF_025331195.1. Lineage (NCBI taxonomy): Bacteria > Bacillati > Actinomycetota > Actinomycetes > Mycobacteriales > Mycobacteriaceae > Mycobacterium > Mycolicibacterium llatzerense. Next base: position 60,297 of record NZ_LXOV01000015.1, read on the forward strand.
GTGCGGTCGGCACCGATCTTCAACCAGTCCGCCGACGCCCGGCTGGCGGTCGCCGTCGTCGGGGCGGTCACGCTGTTGTTCGGCGCGGTGATCGGCTGTGCCAAGGACGACATCAAGAAAGCCCTCGCGGCGTCGACCATGAGCCAGATCGGCTACATGATGCTGGCGGCGGGGCTCGGTCCGGCCGGCTACGCGCTCGCGATCCTGCATCTGCTGGCCCACGGATTCTTCAAGGCCGGGCTGTTCCTCGGTGCCGGTTCGGTGATGCACGCCATGGACGACGAGACCGACATGCGCCGCTACGGCGGGCTGCGCACCGCCATGCCCGTCACGTTCGCGACGTTCGGCATGGGGTACCTCGCGATCATCGGTATCCCGCCGCTGTCCGGGTTCTTCTCGAAAGACCCGATCATCGAGACCGCCTTCGCGGCCGGTGGCGCCAGAGGCCTGCTGTTCGGCGGCGCGGCCCTGTTGGGCGCGGGCATCACCGCGTTCTACATGACCCGCGTCATGCTGATGACGTTCTTCGGTGAAAAGCGTTGGCGCGCCGAGGCACATCCGCACGAATCGCCGTCGGTCATGGGCTGGCCGATGGTCCTGCTGGCCGGCGGATCCATCGGTGCCGGTGCCCTGCTCGCCGTCGGCGGCAAACTGGAGCACTGGCTGGAACCGATCGTCGGTTACCAGGAGCCCGCGCATGCCATCCCCGCGTGGCTGCTGACCATCGTCACGCTCGCGGTCGTCGGGGTCGGTGTGGCGATCGCGTATCGGATGTATGCGCTGCAACCCATTCCGATCAGTGCGCCGGTCAACGTCTCCGGACTGACGGTCGCTGCCCGCAACGATCTCTACGGCGACGCGTTCAACGAGCGGGCGCTGATGGCGCCGGGCCGGCGGCTCACCAAAGACTTGGTCGACTTCGACGACGTCGCGGTCGACGGCGTCACGCGCGAACTGGCGGCGCTGGTACGCAGCGGGTCGCAGGATCTTCGACGTTGGCAGAACGGGTTCGCCCGGTCGTATGCGCTGTCCATGTTGGCCGGAGCGGCATTGATTGCGGCCGCCATTCTCACGGTGAGGGTGTGGTGACCGGAATGTGGTGGCTGACGGCGTTGTGGGCCGTCCCGATGGCCGGCGGTGCGGCAGTGATCTTGTTGCCTGCCAACGCACGGGCTTTCGCCCGCTGGGCCGCGCTCGCGGTGTCGCTGCTGGTGCTGGTCATCGCGCTGGTGCTGGCGCTGCGCTTCGATCCGGCCGGTGCGCGTTATCAGTTCGTCGAGAACCATCCGTGGATACCGTCGTTCGGCACCGGATACATCCTCGGCGTGGACGGCGTGGCGCTGGTGTTGGTCGCGCTGACGGCGGTCCTGGTACCGCTGCTGATCATCGCCGGGTGGAATGACGGTGACACGAACGACGCTGGTGCGCAGGCCAAGTCGACACATGCCTATTTCGCGCTGATCCTCGCCGTCGAGTCGATGGTGCTGATTTCCCTGGTGTCGCTGGACATCTTGCTGTTCTACGTGTTCTTCGAGGCCATGCTCATCCCGATGTACTTCCTCATCGGCGGTTTCGGAGCAGACCGTCCCGCCGCCTCGAAGGCAGCCGTGAAGTTCCTGCTGTACAACCTGTTCGGCGGCTTGATCATGCTGGCCGCCGTCATCGGGCTGTACGTGGCCACTGCCAACAGCCCGCTATTCGCCCACGGCACCTTCGATTTCCGCGCCGTCGCGGACGCCGCGCGCTACGGCACGCTGAACATCAGCCCGGGCCTGGCCAACGCGTTGTTCGGCGGGTTCATGTTTGCGTTCGCAGTCAAGGCGCCCCTGTGGCCGCTGCACCGTTGGCTGCCCGACGCGGCAGTACATGCGACGCCGGCCACTGCCGTCTTGATGATGGCCGTCGTCGACAAGGTGGGTACCTTCGGCATGCTCCGGTACTGCCTGCAGCTCTTCCCGCAGTCCGCAGCGACGTTCCGGCCGTTGATCATTGCGCTGGCGGTCATCGGCATCGTCTACGGAGCCATCGTCGCCATCGGGCAGACCGACGTCATGCGGCTGATCTCGTACACATCGATATCGCACTTTGGCTTCATCATCCTGGGCATCTTCGCGATGACCGAGCAGGCGCAGTCCGGTGCCGCGCTGTACATGGTGAACCACGGCATCTCGACCGCCGCCCTCTTCCTGATCGCCGGGTTCCTGGTGTCCCGCCGGGGATCTCGGAACATCGCCGACTACGGCGGCGTGCAGACCGTTGCGCCGGTCCTTGCCGGCACGTTCCTGATCGCCGGCTTGGCCACGCTGTCCCTGCCCGGTCTGGCCCCGTTCATCAGCGAATTCCTGGTCCTGGTCGGCACATTCATCCACTACCCGGTCGTCACCGCCGTGGCGGCAACGGCGCTGGTGCTCTCGGCGCTCTACATCCTGTGGATGTACCAGCGGATGATGACCGGCCCCGTGGCCGATGGCAACGACAAGCTGCGCGACCTGGTGCCACGCGAATTGGCCGTGGTGGTGCCGCTCGTCGCCCTGCTGTTCGTGCTGGGCGTCTATCCCAAGCCCGCCCTCGACATCATCAATCCCGCTGTCGGCCATACCTCGCCGAGCACCGCGCAGGGGGTCGCCCGGTGACGCCCATCCCCGCGCCGTCCGTCGAGTACGGCCTGCTGTCGCCGATGCTGATCGTCTTCGGCATCGCACTGGCTGGTGTGCTGGTGGAGGCCTTCGCGCCGCGTACCGCGCGGTACCGCGCCCAGGTCGTGCTGAGCATTGGCGGCCAGGCGGTGGCTTTTGTCGCCGTGGTTTGCCAAGCGCTGTACCTGGATTCACCGGTCGGCCGGTCCGCGGTGCTCGGGGCCATCGCCATCGACCGTCCGGCGCTGTTCCTGCAGGGCACCTTGCTCGGGGTCAGCCTGCTGGCAACCCTGCTGATGGCGCAACGCGTTTCGGATGGCAGCGGGTTGGCGGCGTTCACGCCACAAGCAGCGACGGTGCCCGACAGCGCCACTGAGCAGATCGCGCTCAAAGCCGGTGTGACCCAGACCGAGGTGTTCCCGCTGGCGATGTTCGCCCTCGGCGGCATGATGCTGTTCGGCGCGTCCGACGACCTGCTGACCATGTTCGTCGCGCTCGAGGTGCTGTCCCTGCCCCTGTACCTGATGTGCGGCCTGGCCCGGCGAAATCGGTTGCTGTCGCAGGAAGCGTCGCTGAAGTACTTCCTGCTGGGGGCTTTCTCGTCGGCATTCTTCCTCTTCGGTGTCGCGATGCTCTACGGCTATTCGGGCAGCCTGAGCCTGTCGGGGGTCGCGGCCGGCCGCGGACCGGCATCCCTCGGACTCATCGGCATCGCGCTCCTGTGCGTCGGCCTGTTGTTCAAAGTCGGCGCAGTGCCGTTCCACTCGTGGGTGCCGGACGTCTACCAGGGGGCACCCACGCCGGTGACGGCGTTCATGGCGTCGGCCACCAAGATCGCCGCGTTCGGCGCGCTGCTGCGGGTCTGCTACGTCGCGCTGCCGACCCTCGCCAACGACTGGCGACCGGTGCTGTCGATCATCGCCGTGCTGTCCATGGCAGTGGGTACGGTGATCGCCATCGCACAGAACGACGTGAAGCGCATGTTGGCGTATTCCTCTGTGGCACATACCGGTTTCATCCTCACCGGTGTGATCGCGCTCAACACCAGCGGACTCTCGGCATCGTTGTTCTACCTCTTCGCCTACGGGTTCAGCACGCTCGGCGCGTTCGCGGTGGTGAGCGTGGTCCGCCGCGCCGACGGCGACGAAGAAGGTGACCTGCGCCGGTGGGCCGGACTGGGCCGGCGGCATCCATTCTTCGGTGTCGTGTTCGCGCTGTTCCTGCTTGCCTTCGCCGGCATTCCACTGACCAGCGGGTTCGTCAGCAAGTTCGCGGTCTTCAAGGCCGCGGCCGAGGGCGGCGCCGCATCCCTGGTGGTCATCGGTGTGATCGTCAGCGCCATCGCCGCGTACTTCTACGTCCGGGTGATCGTCCTGATGTTCTTCACCGATCCGGTCGAGGACGGCCCGGTGGTGCAGTCGGGCACGCTCAGCACCGCAATGATCGGGCTGACGGCCTTCGTGACCCTCGCGCTGGGTGCCGTCCCCCAGCCCGTGCTGGACTTGGCCAACCATGCCGGACAATTCTTGCGCTGAGCGACTGACTGACCGCCGACCGACGCACGCGTTCCACTTGACCAGATGCGGCGGTGGGGCATCACTATTGAGTTATCAAGGTGCGCAATAGGTTCCAGGCCTCGTTACGCGGCCGCGTGGTCCAGTCGCATGGTGCGGCGGTTGTAGGCGGGGATGGGTCGCCGGTGTCGGTCGACGCAGGCGGGTGGGATGAGCCACGGATGCTTGTCCATGCCCATGACCACGTCCCAGCCGTCGTGGTGGATGTTGGCGTGGCAGGCCGGGCACAGGAGACACCCGTTGCTCAGGCTCGTTTCGCCGTGGTGGCTCCAGTGCACGATGTGGTGAGCGTGAGTGCGTCCCGGTGGTGCGCCGCATTTGATGCAGCACTGATCACGCAGATACAGGGCCTTGCGTAGATGGGCCGGGAATAGGCGTTTCTCGCGCCCCATGTCCAGCGGCACCTGCTCGCCGTCCACCAGCACCGTGGTGACCGTGGTGTCGCAGGTCAGCCGGTCCAGGGTCAAGGCGGTGATCGGTCCCATGAACTCCAACTCGGCCAAGTCCGGGGTGTCCGCGGGCACCGTCAGCAGTAATTGCGTGCGCGGCGCGCTGGCGGCGTCACCACCACGAGCGGCGATATCCAGCACCGCCTCCAACGCATCAGCACGCCGCCGCCCCGCCGACCGCACATCGGGGCTGCCGTCCGGTTCCGGTCGCGGCGGCGACAACTCCTCCATCGCCGCCACATATTTGGCACCGACTTCAGCATCCAGATCCGCGCGGATCTGCAACCGGCCATCACTGGTCACCCGATGGTCCACAGTGTTGATCGAGCGGTCCTCCGCCGCGGGCAAGCCACCCTCAGCGGCGGCCACCCGATTCCCCAGCCGGCGCGCCCGGTCACCGATCGCCGCCGGAGTCGCCCCCGAGAAGAACTGACCGAGCAGATCGGTGACCTGTTCAAACCGGGCCGCCTCATCAACAGGACCTGGCGACCGTGCCCGAATGTGATTGATGCCCTTCACGATCGCATCGACATGCTCACCCGAAATCGCCCCATCAGCAGCATGCGCCACCAAGGTCGGCAGCGACGGCAACGCCGCACCAACCCGGACCAGCCGCTCCGCCACGCCCGGCGCACAACCAAGACTGATCAACAGCTCCCGCGGCGTCCGCCCCTGCGACGACGCAACACCAAGCCGCCCCAAGGCAGTAGCAACCATCGCCGCCAGATGCTCAACGACGTTTCGCAGCACCACCAGCGCCCGCATCACATCAAGAGCGTCGTCGCCATTGACGTCGTCAGGGATACGCAAAGCGCAGACACCACCGACGATGGTGTCGAGTTCCGTCGAGGTACTCATGATTCGATTTTATCGAACATATGTTCGATAGGCAAGGGTCTCACTGCTCCAAGATTCTGACAAGGTCGCCAGTTGCGGAGAGCCGCGACCACGGCTGGAAGGGCCTGGAATTGGCTCGACCGCACCTGCGCACCGCACGATGAGTGACGCTTGCCGCCGTCTCATCGACCCAGCGCGCGTCGACCCAGCGCCCTCGGACCCAGCGCTCGCTGAGCGCGCCATCGGAATACAGCACCAGCCGAGTGGTACCCGGTTCCGCCATCAAACTGGCCCCTGACAAGCGACCAATGAGTACCTAGTCTCGAAGTGTGGCGACAACGACGGCAGTTGGACATGCTCGCCAGGTGAATCTGGACCGCGACTCCTTGCCTGGCCAAGTCAAGCGTGCCGACTATCTCGACGCCTTCGAAGTCACCGTCGCCGAATCCGACACCCGTACGCCCGAGGTGCTGGCACGTGAAGCGCTCGAGCGGTCCGGGACTCTCCTTCGCGAGGGAATTCGATTCGCACACAAGGAGTTCCTGCTGTTCCAGCTCGGACCGGCGGACTCACCCGACCACATCCTCGGCTGGCGCATCGTGGATTCGACACCTGATGTGGTCCACCTGCAGGCCGACTCACCACTGATGAGCGGGACCCTGATTCTTCGGCGAACGGATGCCTCGACGGGCCAACTCATCACCGCGCTCCACTACAAGCGCCGCCGGGCGGCCGCCGCGGTCTGGCGAGCCATCGGCCCCATCCATCGCACGGCCGCGCCCTACCTAATGAACAAGGTGGCGACCCGATGATCGGTGACCGGTGGGGCGTCACCGACGCCGAGACCCGGGCGACCTACGGCTGTGACAGCTATGTCGCCAGCCCATCGCTCGAGGCATGGCGCGGAGTAACGGTGAACACGACACCAGATCAATTGTGGCCGTGGCTTGTTCAGGTTCGCCTGGCGCCGTACTCGTACGACTGGATCGACAACCTGGGCCGGAAATCACCACGCGAGTTGCGCAATCTGCCCGATCCCACGCCCGGCGATCCGTTCACCGCCACCGCGGGACAGCCCCTGGGCAGGGTGCTCGCGGTGGAGCACCAGGCGCAGTTGACTGCGCAGATCATGGGCACGCACATGTCGTATCAGCTCACCCCGATCGACGACCGCCGAACTCGACTGGTGTTGAAAGTCGCGGCGCCGCAATCAATGCGGCTCGCCGCTCCGTTGCTCAGTGTCGGCGATCTCGTGATGGCGCGGCGGCAGCTGCTGAACTTCAAGCATCACGCTGAAAACTCAGCGCCCATCCGTCACTGACATTCCGGAAGCAAACGCGGCGCTGCACCACATCGGTTGTGAAAGAGGAGTTTTCAGCACATGATGCTGACGTGACCGAGTGTGAGAATGCCGCGGCAAATGGAGTCCACCCCCTATTGGCGGAGCGGTTCAGTCCAGTGTCGTTCGATCGGAATGCGGCGTTGAGTAACGCCCAGGTCGACGTGCTGCTCGACGCTGCCCGGATGACGCCTTCAGCGGGGAACTCGCAGCCGTGGATGTTCATCGTGGGTCGGCGTGACGATCCGATCCACGCGCGGATCGCGAGCCACCTGGCACCCAGTTCAGCTCGGTGGGCTCTGGATGCCTCGCTGCTGGTGGTGAATCTGGCTCACATCCTCGTTGAAGACACGGACTGGGAGTTCTCGGAGTTCGCGCGATACGACCTCGGACAGGCCGTCGCTCACATGACGATTCAGGGGCTGGTCATGGGACTCGGCGCACATCAGTTTCGTGCATTCGATCGTGAAGGTGTCGCCCGGGAGTTCGATGTCCCGGCCGAGTGGGAGGTGACGTCGATGACGGCCTTGGGCGTAGCCGGCCCTGCGTCGGACGGAAAGACGGGCCCGGCCCCAAGCCGCGCTCGGCTGTCGCGACGCGAGATCACCTGGGCCAGCGCGTAGTCATCTGCACTGGTGGGGCCCATGCGTCAGGCAACGGAATCATTTGCGCCGCTTCGGTTTCCCGGCTCAGGGATGAGGCAGACCGTGCCGCCGGCCGTGTCCATCGGCCTGATACCGAGGCCCTGGTTCAGCCGTCCACGCTGGTTCTCCCAGGCGATTTCGGCCGCGATCTCCATCAACTGCCCCTTGGTCAGATGCGTGAGCAGTTCCTCACGGAGCCCGTCCGAGATGATCGCCGGTGCGCGGGACATCTCTTCGGCGAACTGAATGCACAACTTCTCCAGGTGCGTGAACTCGTCGCTGTCGCGATAGTTCACCAAGGCGATCAACTTCTCTTCCGAGAACCCCTCATGGCGGCCGAGGGTGTCGGAGATGTCGATGCAGAACTCGCAGTGAGTCAGCATCGCCGCTTTCGTGCCCGCGAGCACCTTGAGCGCGGTGGGCGCCCTGCCACTGAACAGCAGCGCCATTTCGAACAGCCCGTTCGCCGCCGCGATGAGCGGGCGCCGGATCAGCCAACCCGGTAGGTCCCAACGATTTTCGCGGGACTTGGACAAGACGACCAGGTGAACCCAGATGCGCTTCAGGATCCTCACGATGCGTTCTCCTCGATTCCCTTACCACGGGCCGGTGGCTGCGGTATAGCTTCATGCTAGGTCCGCACTGGTCGCAGGTTAGGAACCAATATTTCGAGCGAATCGGGTACCACTTCAGGTCCAGAGCTTCTCATCGAACTGGACCGGACCAGTGGTGCCGCCGCGCTGCATCGTCAGCTGACCGACGGCCTGCGTGACGCGATCCGGACCGGCCGGCTCGCGCCGCAAACCCGATTGCCGTCCAGCCGTGTGCTCGCCGCGGACCTCCAGGTGTCGCGGCGGCTCGTGGTCGACGCGTACAGCCAACTCGTCGCGGAAGGCTTCCTGCAGAGCCAACAAGGTTCTGGCACAACGGTTGCCGCCGTCGACACGACCACCGGGCGGTCTCAGCCATCCCACCCGGACCGTCGGACATTCGACATCGATTTCGCACCGGGCGTGCCCGATCTTGCGAGCTTTCCACGGCACAGTTGGCTGCGCGCACTGCGCCAGGGGCTGTCCTCCATCGAGTCCGAGTCGTTCGGCTACGTCTCCCCCAAGGGTCTACCGGATGCCCGCGCGGCGGTATCGGAGTACCTGCGGCGCACGCGGGGTGTGCTGGCCGATCCAGAGCGCGTCGTCTTGTGTTCCGGCGCGACGCAGGCCATCGCATTGCTCGCCCACGTGCTCCGGCACCGCGCCATCGCGATGGAAGATCCGGGGTTCTGGTTGCACCGCATGGTTTTTCGCCACCACGGCATCGAGCCGACCCCTGTCCCGGTCGACGACGACGGACTCGACGTGGAGGCACTCGCCGGCACCGCGGCATCCACTGTGCTCACCACCCCCGCGCACCAATCTCCGACCGGGGTCGTCCTGTCACCCGCCCGCCGCACCGCGCTCCTCGAATGGGCGCGTGCGGGCAACCTCGTCATCGAGGACGACTACGACGCCGAGTATCGCTATGACCGCGCGCCCGTCGGCGCACTGCACGCCCTGGCCCCCGACCGCGTCATCTACCTCGGCTCAGTCAGCAAGACGTTGGCTCCGGGGCTGCGGCTCGGCTGGATGGTGCTGCCCGCGGACCTCGTCGGTCCCGTGGTGTCGGCGAAAGGCCTCGCCGACACCGGTAGCTCAGTCATGGATCAGCTGGCCTTCGCCACCTTGCTGCAGTCCGGCGACTACGACCGGCATCTGCGGCTCATGCGCCGCAGGTACCTGGCCCGGCGCAACTCCTTGCTGCGGGCACTCGGCCGGCACCTCCCCGAAGCCACGGTGCTCGGCGCCGCCGCCGGCGTTCACCTCACTGTGAGTCTGCCCGCCGACTGCGAGATCGACGACGTCGTGCGGCGAGCGGCGAACCGGCGCGTGCGCATCGATCCACTGTCGTGGTGCTACACCGAACCCGGCGCTGCCCCGCCGGGCTTGATCCTCGGCTATGCCAACCTCACGGAATCGCAGATCGACACCGGCGTCCGGGCGATCGCCGCTGCCGTCCGCCGCCCGTCGTAAGTGGTACCCAATTCCGGCAAAGAAGTGGCGCCTGACCCTGGGCCATTGCGTGGCTACCCTCGGAGAATGACGACGCAAACACCGTTGCGGATCGTGTTGGTTACCTGCGCGACTCTTGGCCTGATAACGCTGGTCCTGGGCATCTGGGCGTTCGTCGCGCCGATGTCATTCTTCGAGGTGCTCGCACCGTTCGAGCCCTACAACCGCCACTTCCTCCATGACGCCGGCGTCCTGCAGATCGGCGTCGGAGTGTCGATGTTGCTGGCCGCCGCCCGTCGATCGCCGGTGGAGGTGGCATTGGGCGGCTTCGTGGCGTTCGAAGCGCTCCACGTCGTGTCGCACGTGATCGACCGGGATCTCGGCGGCAGGCCGGCCTTCGACATCACGGCCCTCACGGTGCTGACCCTTGCCGGCGTGGCCGCGCTGATAGTGGGTCGACGGCAGCGCAGTGACAAGGCTGAACCCACGCCGCCCACCCCGACCGGTTACGTGGGCGTCAAGGTGAACGGCAGCCAGTAGGTACCAGCACCGTCACCAGGGCAGCCTGGCGCTGCCACGGTGAACGTCCGCTCGCCGGTGAAACTGCCGTCGCCGTTGGGCTTGAGGAAGTCCGACCGGAAGGCCGTCACCGCAGCGCCATTCGGGCCGCAGTGGAACGGGTAGTCGCCCGAAGATTCCCAACGGTCACCCGTCCACCGGTAGTCGAACAGTGCCGGGGCATTCGGATTCTCTTTCAGCTCAGTCACTCTCAGCCAGTGTGCGACGCAGCCTCCGGCGTCACATACCGTCCGGAACATGGCCGCCTGGGTCGACGGGTCAGAGCTGTCCGGACGCCCATTGAAAGTCTGACGAGAATGGTCGAGAAAGGTGTCATAGCCCCCGTAAAGCGGCACCGGTTCCGCACGATCGGCGTGCGCCTGCGGGACGGCCACCAACAACGCCAGGGCCGTGGCGACATAAATTTTCGGCAGCATGACTTTGAATAGCACACTGCACGAGGCCCAAGGGGTGGATCAGACTCAGACCATCGTTACCGCGAGAGTCGTCCCCACCGAGCAACTGTGTTACGCAGCGTGTAGGTGTGCCAGGCATCTCCGCGAAGCAGCAGTGTCATTTCGCTGGGACCTGACGTCGGATAGGTGACGCCAGGGTCGTCGAAACAGATGGCGTCGACGTCGTTGCCCACGAACACACTGATGCCAACCACACCCGTTGGGCCAACCAGCAATTGACGGTCGGGGTTGCGGCGATCGCCGATGGCCAATAGTCCGCTGGCGATGTTCAGTTGGCCATCAAACGTTCGGACGCCGAGTCCACCGGTGTCCGAGCCGGAAAGGACCCGAACCCGAATCCCCCTGCCCACGACGTCGCACTCGTGGGCACTCATGGTCTGCACCCACAGTGCGCGCTGCACCGTCGCGGCCTCGCAGTCGATGTCGGTGGTTACGAAGGCGCGGGCACCCGAAATCTCCTTCGCCCCAGCATCTTCAATGACGATGAAGCCGCCGTCGGGTGCGATCGTGGTGTCGCACAGCAGCTTGTTCGTTGCTGTTCGCACAGCCAAGTCTCCTCTTTCCGTAGCCAACATATGGCAGTTGCATTCCCGGGCGGACTCGATCCGCAGTGGGGTTCGACCACTAGCGCGCCCCAAAGCCCGGCGACGGTTGATGCCGGTCAGTCCACCCACGGGTCGTCGGCGAAGTACAGTCCGGGATCCTGCGAAATTCCCCGGTCAGCTGCCGTTTCTCCCGGTTTGCGAGTGGCAGTCGTGATCGTCGTCCAGAACAGCATTGGTATTGATGCGAGGCAACGCAGGACCCGCTGCATGTCACGAAACATATTGCGCATTCAGGTTGGTCATCGCGGCAGCGGTCCCTTTCCTGCCTGAAGGCCAGTCACACACTGGCCGAAATCGATAGCGCGGCCCCAAATTCGAGAAGTCGTTCCATCTCGGCCTGGCCATCGTCTGAGTTCTTGTCGAAGAGGTAGCACTCGACGTAGTGCTGACTGTCCTCGGGAGTAGTTCGGGTGGTGCTGCTGACGATCGACGTGTACAGCCGCAGGCGCACCGAAACCAGCTGGCGAGAACCGTCGTCCAGCACGTCGTAGTCGGTGTGCAACGCCTGATCACTGAACCGCGAGAGTAGAACGGTCCGTACCGAGGACTGGAACATTGGGTGCGGCAATCGATTATCGTGGCCGGCGCATTCAGAGTCAGAGCCGTGCCACAAGATCAAACGCTGACCGTCGGTGACCGCAACTTCTTGCCACGCCGGACGCTGCGTAAGTACGAACGAGTAGACAGTGTCGAAGTTGACGAAAGCGCGCAAATTGTTCAGCGCCACTTCGGGATTGCGGATGCCGAGCATTACCGCCTGCTGAAGATGCCTGTGCGATGTCCAATCAGTCATGTGCGGCCAGCGCCCTTCCGAATTGAATCAGCCGTTCCATCTGTGCTCGTCCGCCGTCGGTGACAGACTTCGTGAACAGCAGTTCCTCGCTGAACGCCTCGGTTCTCGACGGGGTCTTGGCGAGGGTGTAGTCGGCCGTCGTGGTCACCAACCGCAGTTCAACACTGTGCAATGACCGTCCTCCGCTGCCGTCGACGCGATATGCAACCTTGAGATTGCGGTCGGTCAACGCGGACAATGGAATCGAGCGCAGGGTGGATGTCAGCAATGGTGCGCCAGGCTCAGGATCATCGTCGTCGGTGAGTTCATCGTCACCCATCCACAGCAGCAATGTCCGGCCATCGGTCACAGCGACCTCCTGGTACAACGACTCGCGCGAATCCTTCTCTTCGAGAGTGCGTTCCATGACGAACGCCTTGATCGCCATCGGATCCATCACGCGGCACAACGCCTCCAACGCGATCGCCGAATCACGCAGGTACGCCTGCGCCGCTTGTGCCAAGTCGGAGTAGGGCGCCCAATCCTGGTGATCGGCCGGCCCGGCGGAGCGGTCGCGCGATATTTCGGTCATCGACACCCGCTCCTGGATGGTCCCAACGCCCGCGGCGCAGGCGTCACCTGCGCCGACGAGAAATCACCCATGCCCACATCCCCTTTTCCAACAAACCGACGCCGTGCACCCGGCAACGACGACGAGCTTGTCCAAGGTGTAGTCGGGAACCAGCCGCAAAACCGAACGGTGATCTAGCCCACAACTCGATGCAGTTCTGACTGCCCGTACGCGAGGCATCGGCAGAGTGCACTCATCAGTGGGATTCGCCGTCCCCGCCGGCAGGAGTCGATGACGAGTCACGGCCAGCACGTCTGCGCGAGCGGCTTTTCCTCATTGGCAACCGCATCGAGAGCCTGAGCATAATCAGTTTGGTTGTTCCGCAGTGCATCCCTGCTGGCGTCGTCGGTTTGTTGCCGGGCCGTGGCGACGATGGTGGCGGCCCGGTCGGCAAGTTCGGCAATGCGGCGTGCGTGGGGGGCGATGTCGGGGAATCCCTCTGCGGCGGTGGCATTATCGCGCAACTGTTGGGCTAGGTGTTGATAGTCGTCCAGTGATCGCCCGGTCGGGCCGATGTTGGTGGTCCAAAACCACTCGCGGTTGGCGTATATGTCATGCACGACTGACCGTGCAACTCGGCAGCCCCGCTCTTTCGGGGAGAAGTAGGTGGCGGTACCCAACAGGCCGCCGTACGCCAGTGCAACGATCACGGCGAATGCGACCGTCCACCAGCGCCAGTTGGGTCGCGGCATCGGGGTGACGGGATCGGCGATCGCCGCGGATACCTGCGGGTCGTGATCGGCTGCTGCGCGTAGTTGCATCAGCCTGGGTCGTCGCAGCTTTTCACGAATCTCGGACCAAAACACGGCGAGCAGGCACACCACCCAGAGCGCCAGAATGAGCGCAGTCGCCCCATAGTTGTGGCGCGTGAAGTTCACCAATACCGCCGCAAAAGCCCGAACGCCCAGGAGGGCTGCGACAACGAAGCGCATACGCAGAGTGCGGCGGCGGTAGTGCTCTAACAGATCGCGGCGGCGCAGCACCGCAACAAGAACAGCGGGATCGTCAGGGACCGGGCCGCGTTTCCAGGCGCGGGCCAGCTCATCGAGTTGCTCCTGGTCAAGTCCGGCAACGGCATCACGCTGGGCGGCGACAATCTGCCGCGTGGTGAAGACGCTGATCCACCCGACTGTCAGGCTGACGGCGGCACCAACGACCGCACACACGAGCCACCACAGCCAATCGTGGATGCCGTACCCGTACCGGGTCAGCGTCCACGCCGAGATGCCGAAGGTCCAGGCAAACATCAGGCCCGATCCGATCAGCCACCGTGTTCGCTCTGTCATGTGCGTTGTTCGCATCCACATCGGTTGTCGGCCTTTCGGTCCTGTGAGGGTTGTCAGCTTCCATGTATGGGGCGCGGTGCCAACGCCTGGCTCCATACCTGGCGGATTGCGATGCCGATGAGCACCAACGCGAACACGGCGACCAGGCTCAGCTGTACGCCACCGGTGAAGGAACCGGTGCGCTCGTAGAGTGCGGTGAGAACGACTGTCGCTCCGATGATCGGGGCTACGATGGTGGCGGCGCCGGCGGGCCAGCTGCCGACCGCACCGGCTTCGACGACCGCGGCGATCACCACCAGCACTAGAGCGCCAATCACCCACGCCGACATGATGTCTGCGCTGAGGAAGCGGTCACTGAGTCCCGGCGCTGGGTGGTCCGTCAGCGGCGCGTAGGAGGTCCAGCCTGCGTCGACATGCCCCAGGCCGATTCCGAACACCGCCGGTGGCTCGTAGTCTGCGTAGCGACGTGGGAGGCCGGATGTGTTCATCTCCGCCATCAGTCGAGCGACCACGAACACCCACCAGGCGACGTCCCCGGTGACGTGGGCGACACGTGCAATGTGCCAGCGCTTGCGGGTTGGCTCGGGACTCATTGCCCCTCAGCGATATTGGAGGTGCGGTGTTTGTCGCCAGGTTTCACCGCGGCGACGACGCTACTGCCCGTCCGCCCATGGATCGTCAGCGACGTAACCCTCACGGGGCTGAGTTCACCGGCCAGCAACGACCACGTCTGACGTTCTGAAAGTAGCCACAATCGTCGCCGCGAACAGCGCCGGCATTGATACGAGAGACCGCACTACGCGCGGCATACCACGAAACACTGCTTCCCCCTTGCAAAAGCCTGACCAAAGCCCCCCGGCCCGATTGACTCTCCAACTGATATTCAGGAGAATTCCACGAACCAACCGACTCGTCAACTCATATCGATGAGTAGCTGTCAACACCTTGGATCGGTTTTGAGCTAACGTGCACACGTTGGGTTTGCCGTCTGCGGCTTCAATTGGTTCAGCAGTCAACCCAGATGCCGCACCCCCGGGCGGTCATCACCAGGCGCTTGTACGCCACACATACCAGTCCCTCCCGCCGAGTAGGACGGGCTGTAAGTCTTTGTACCACAATCACATTCAGGGGGATTGCATGGCCGACAGGAAACGCGCCAGGGTGTCGGTGGATGTCGACGCGTTCACCGAACGATTGAATCGATTGTTCGCCGTTGTGTACTCGCCCGGGCGCGGCCCCTATCGAAACGTCGAGGTTACGGAGGCGCTGGCCGGCCGTGGATACCAGCTGTCTGCGCCGTATCTGTCGCAACTGCGCACCGGAGTACGCAGCTGTCCGTCCGCACGGACCGTGGAGATGCTCGCCGAATTCTTCGGTGTCGGTGTCGAATACTTCGACACCGACAGCAGCTACGCCCGCGTCGTCGACGCTGATCTGGACTGGCTGGACCTCGTCCACGACCAGAGCGTGCGCGAACTAACCACAGCGCTCATGACGCTGGCGCCCGCCGTGCGCGACCGGCTCCTCGACTCGGTCGACTGTCCCGCCAACACACACACCGCGAGTTAGGCACGTAATGGCCTCAGAACCGGTCAGTAGCAATGCTGATGATGACGATCACTACCGCATGGACTCAACCCGACTAGGAAGCACCAATCGCGAACATCTGAACCTGCGTGGCGCCGAGATCGCCGCGGCACCACGCTTTGCGGCGCAAGGTGGCAAAACCTCCACCGCGACAAGAGCACTGCTGCAGAGCCAGTCAGCTGCCGTGAAGAGCCAGCAAGAGCCGCCGCACCATCTGTGGTCGACGCGAGCGCCGACGCCATCGTGAAAGGAATGTGGGCATGACACCCCAGCAACACCAGCGCATCGGCCCCGTATGGAGATCGTTCGTTGACCACGTACAGAGAGCGATCGCTAACAACGGCCACTGTCTGGATGTGGAGATCATCGGGATGGACGGCGTCGAAGGACTGGAAAGGTTGCAGTCCCAGGCCGGCATGGTGGCGTTCGCAGACCGCCACTGGACTGAGGTGATGGGCTGGACCCAGGACCCCGACCCCGAGACGGTGGCGGCGCTGTTGAACCATCCGGGTGCGCGCTGGTGGTTCCAACCGATCCTGCACGAGCATCTCGTCATTCAGCCTGAACGCCCCACTCGGCTCACAGGCGGATGGTGGATGGAACCAGCCGGCTACCCGACTGTCTCCCAGGCGTTCGGCGGCGACATGCAGATTGTGCGGCATTATTGCGCCGACGAGCACTCAGACAACAAACCTGTTGCAGTACAACATCTTCCATCCCAGTACCGCGGCGATCGGCGGTTCACGATCGCCAGTCCCGAGGACTGGACCGCCCTGGTAGACCGCTACCCCGCCAAGCACCGCGTCTTCCGCAGCCATGAGTTTCAGCAGTTCGACGAGCTATGGATACCGCACTGGCAGTCGGCAGCCGCCGATATCGACCTGGTCACCCTTACCGTCGGCGGATTCGCTTACACCGCGTACCTGCCACTGGTCACCCCCGCCGGCCGTAACACCATGCTCTGCGGATGGAACCCCGGCGAATCGATTGTCCTGAACCCGTGGTGGCAACAATGAACGCACAAACTCACCGAGCCTGTTCATAGCGCCGGTTGAGTTCTCAGCTAGTCGATGTGGAATTCGTTGTCCCCCAAGCTGCCTCGAAGGGAGGCTCGCGGTGGTGCGACAGCACCACCGTCTACTGTGCGCCAGATCACCGTCGGGTGGCATTCGGTTTCGGGGCGGGCGCCCGACTACACCTTGCAGAACAGCGTTCCTCGTGAACTGACCGCCCGGATCATCGGAGACAAGACGAAATGAGAGGTGTCACTGGTGGACCCGTTCTTCCTTGACGAGGAGAATCCCGCATCGGTGCAGTTGCTGCTGAGCACCGGCGATCTGGCTGTGGACGCGGCCGTGGAGGCTCACGGTCATCTGGCGAACGGCTACTTTTGGACGGGAGTGGCCGAATACCTGATCAGCAGCTACCGCCCGGATCTTTCCGGCGAGTTCGAATTTGACTCTGAGGCAGGAACATTCGCCGCCTTTGGCGATCGAGACCAACTGCTGACACTTGCGGCCTTGATGCGTCCCGCGGTGACCGACTCCGACGTGGTCGGCGCGCTCATCACCACCGCCACCGCAGCAGGCCACGAATTCGATGACTAGCAACAAACGCCGCCGCCGAAGCCATGACGGCCAACTCGTCGGCGAAGCAGTACACGGTCGTGCCGCTATCTCGTCCAATCTCAGATATTCGGTCGACCCGAAAGCCTTCCCGAACCGACTTTCGTTCACAGGGGATGTGCCCCTGGAATGCGAGAGGACATAATCGAACCTGAACGTCTCGCTGCAGCGTCGATCGCTACGGTCTTCATCGTCACCGAAAGTGTCGTCACAGTGGTCCTGGTCGTCGCCAGCTGCCGAGCAGCCACTGGGCGCCTGGCCCGCAATCAGTTGACGGGCATCCGTACTCCGTCGACGATGCGCAGCGATCAAGCGTGGGTCGCCGGCCACCGGGCTGCGTGGCGCCTCGCACCGCTGCACGGGGCGAACGCGGTGATCGCGTGCGGCCTGCTGCTGGCTGTGATCGTGCGTTCATGGCCGCCGGGGCCGGTGATACTCCTTGGCATCGGTTGCCTCGTCGCATTCATCGGCATTGCGTTGTATACAGCGGTTATCGCGGGCAGGGCGGCTAGGCGAGCAACGCCACACGATGGACGGAACTGACGCGCACCACAGGTAGCAACGTGGCCGTCTCCGGCAATTCGCGGACCCTGCCGCAGCAGCCAGCGCTGAGTGCTCGCCTGATGATCATCCGCGGGCAATCATCGCGCGCGCTTGGCCAGCGCCGCTGGATCGACAATGCTAATCGTCTTGCTCTGCATACGAATCCAGCCCCGATCGACGAACGACGCGAGAGCCTTGTTGGCCGATTCGCGGGTTGATCCGGCGAGCTGGGCAAGCTCGTGCTGGTTGAGCTGATGGTCGATCCGCAGTGTCCCATTGTCGGATTCGCCGAAGCGGTTGGCCAGGTCCAGTAGCAGGGTGGCGAGACGCCCAGGGACGTCGTTAAATGTCTGGTCGCACAGCTTGTTGGTGGTGCGGCGCAGCCGCCGTGCCAGCACGCGAAGCATCTGCTCGGCAGCCTGGGGGTCCTGGCTCATCCAGGACCGCAGTGCTGTACGGGTCATTGTCGCGGTGCGCACGGCGGTGATTGTGGTGACGGTGGATGTGCGCGGACCTGGGTCCAGGAGGGCGATTTCACCGAAAACATCAGAGGGTCCCAGGACGGCGATCAGGGTGTCGGAGTGCTTGCTTGCACAGGCGACTTTGACTCTGCCGGCGGTGATGATGTAGAGCCGGTCGCCGGCGTCGCCTTCGCGAAACACGTTGTGTCTCTCCGGAAATGATACCCAATCAAGTTGACTGACCGCCGCGTCCAGAAGGTCCGGACTGACACCGTGGAAGATGCTGGCGCGAGCCAACGCGGCATTCACCACAGGCCCTCCCGGGCTGATCCCATTGCTAGCCACAGTGCCTGCTCATCGTCATCCCCCATTTTGCTGGAATCGGCATACCGCCCACTTCCGTAGGTTGCCTATCTGGTTTGCTGCAGTTAGCCGGCAAGCGTACGCGTTGACGCGCCAATCAGCTTATGCGATTGTTCGCGGTATTGAGTGAAAGACCAAGCGAGCCGGGGGGCTTGGAGCCGGTCTTCACAGGGGGATTCATACATGGTCGGTTTTGGGTGGTCATCGCTGCGTCTCGGCGCAGCGGCATTGGTGTTCGCTGTATCTGTCGCTGCGTGGGCATCTCCGGTGGCGGTGTCGGTCGCTGATCCGCAGCCGATGCCGGATCGGTGGACGCAGTTCGTCACCGATGACGGCTGGGTGGTGGACGTGAACACCACCAACGAGGTGATCAATCACATCGACAACCTGGCCGGGGCATCCAATTCCTGGCAAGCGCGAGTGACGCTGCGCTCGGAGGCGCGCATCACCGGAACCGGGGGCGCGGTGATTCAGGACGCCCAACTCGAATCCGGGTATTTCGTGGGGTGCCGCACCGACTCCTCCCCCGGTGTCGAGGTCGGCGCCGATATCGGCATCACCCCTTATCAGCAGATCAACGGCCAGGTCTACGGCGGCGGCTACGGGCAGGGCCAAGGCGGTGCCGGGGGCGGGGGCGGTGGTGGAGGCGGCTTCGCCGGCGGCTCGGCCGGAGCCACCCTCGGTGTGCAGGAACACCTCGGTGGCTACATCCGTGTCCTGCTCAAACCTGGTGGGCTTGCGCAAGTTCCGATGGACCGGATCAGCCTGCGCACCATGCATGCGGTGTCGAACCTGCGCGAGCAGAACATCGAAGCCGACGGCTGCGGCGGCCAGGTGAAAATCCAGTCCTACACCACCATTCGGGTTCGCACCGACAACGGCAACGACACCCAAACCCTCTACGGCGAACCGAAAGACCTGTGAGTCCAATGAATTACCCGAAGGCATCGATCGGCCGTTCGATGGCGAGCTTGATCGCGACGGCATTGATGCTCGCCGCACTCGGCGGTCCGCTGCGGATCGCCGCTGCCGACTCCGCGGCGCCGGCACCGCCCCCGATCCCGGTGCCGGCGCCGCGGCCCATGCCCGAGGACCCCACACGAGTGAATCCCATTGGCGGCGCGCGTGTTTCCTCTACCACTCCACAAGGGGAAACTGCCGGCATGGAACGACCGCTGACAGCTCAAGTCGAACGCGGCGCGACCACAGTGCCCATGTGGGCCAAAGACGGCATCTTTGCACCTACCGCACACCCGAACCGCCAGCTCGCCATCCACCTACCCGGCGAAGTGACGCTGGGCCCGGCGGCCTGGCTACCTGGCGGCGGCGCCATCTACGGCTCCAATGACGTTGACTACCAGGTGATCCCATACTCCGGCGGCGGCGTCGACATCACCGTGACCCGCAAAACAGTGTTCTCCGCATCGACGATCCCGTTCGGTGTGAAGATGCCCGCAGCGACACATCTGCGGCAAGGCAACAACGTAGTGTTGGTGGAAACCGATGCCGCACCGGGCAATCCGGCCCGAGTGATCGGCACCTTCAGCATCCCGGCCGCCGCCGACGCCAACCAAGCGCTCGTCGGCGTCACGCCCACGCTGGGACCCGGTTTCCCACCCGGTCAATCCAACCTCACCGTCGACCTCGGCCCGACGAGCATTTTCGCGTTCCCCGTCACCATCACCCTGTCCTACCGGGCCTCCGACGCGGCGACTACCGGGGCACCGGCCCCGAACTGGGCCGGCATGCCCGCCGGAACACCTGCTGGCGCGGTCGTCCCGCCGAACCCCGCCGGGTATGTGACCGACCCGTCCGGCGCCCACCGCCCCGACGGCATTGACCCCGTCACCTATGCTCAGCGCCACTCTGGTCACTGCCAGGGCGGACCCGACACTTACGGCAGCAGCGACGGGCGGTCGGCGAACTTCGTAGCCGCCTGCCAAACCCAACAGCTCTGCCTCGCAAGCACTCCCGCGCGCACCAGCGTCGACTCCTGCAACGACCGCCTGTTGGCTCACATGTCGATCCAGTGCGTCACCGTCTTCGGCCAGACCGGCGACGACTACGACGCGTGCATCCGCACCGCTTCAGACGAAGTCGCCTGGGCCAAAGCCAACATGGCTGGTGGACCCGAATGATCCGATGCCCAGATCGCAGGGATCCGTCCGCAGAGTTACTGAGCTAGATGGGAATCCGGCCATGACACCGATGAAGCCGCGATCGAGGCGGAGCGTTAACCGCTACCGACGCGCACTCGCGGTCGTCGCGATCCTTGCTGTGCTACTGGCCGCCGTAGTCACCGCACACGATCAGCACGGATCACCGCTGACTGCGCTGCCCGGGGCCACCGCCCAACCCGCGCCTACCGGACCCACCGGCGGGCCTGGCGGAGGCTCCGGTGGGCCGCCTTTCCCCTTGCAGCCGCCAGATATGCCCAGCGCCCCAGGGCCTTACAACAGCGGCGCATACCCTGCGCCTGACCAAGGCAACGGCATCTCCATCTACAACTCCAATGCCCCGCAAAACCAGGGCGGTGGCAGCCAGGCCGGCAACTACCCACAATCGGAGCAGCCGGTCAACGGAACCCAACCGCCGGACTACGACCACCCCATTTCCCAGCAACCTTCGGCACAGCCGCAGCAGCAGGGTCAACAACAACCGCACGAGAGCCAACAAGCGACACCGACGCAGCAGCCGAGCCACAGCGCGACACCCAGCCAGCAGCCGTCACAGAGCCAGCAGTCGTCACCGACGCAGACCTCAAGCCCTAATCGGGAGGCCCAGCAGCAAAAAGATCGCGACTGCCAAGGTATTTCGGGGTTGTCGTCGGTCGTTGACGGCAAGGCTACCTACACCGCGCCTACGCAGATCGCCGATCAAGTCTCAGCCGCAGCTCAGCAGTGGAACGACCTCGGGGGTATCCAGCTCGTCCCTGCAAGCGGTAACTCCAACAGGACGAAGTCCGAGCAGGACAGCGATTCCGACGATCGGCGCTCAAACAGTGTCCAGTCCGGGGATGACTCGGGTATGCCGGGCGTGACGCTGAATATCTCAACGATCGACGACCCACTCACACCTTGGGGCGGTGCGTACACCAGCGGCGACGACTCCTCACCCAGCGAGATCATCATCAACCTGGCCCGCATGGGGGCGGCCGGGCCTGGCGGCATCCAATCAGTTCTCGGCCACGAGCTCGGCCACGCGCTAGGCCTCGACGACAGCGTTCCCGGCCAGCTCATGGCGCCCTCGGGAGCGCTACCCAGTGGACCGCAAGCCCTCGATATTCAACTCCTGCAACAAATCAGCAACCACGGCGCGACGCAACAATGCGCCGCACAGAAGTTACGAGAAGCCCTACAAGAATTCTGGTGCCCTTTCGGAACCAATGCTGACGGCAGTTGCATCGGCTCCGGAGTCGCCCGCTCCACCGGCGACTTCTTCAGCGGAGTCGGAAAAGACATCTGGGGCGACTTAACCGATATCGGCAATCTGATCGCGGAACTGACGAAAGCGAGCACCGGCAATGGCGAATCGCAATCGGCCTTACGCCAGGCACTCGGCCCGTTGTTCGGGCTCGGACCTGAGGGCAGCATAGGTCTGGGCGACGCATGGAAGAACCTGGGACTCGGGGCATTGAACCAGCTGATCGGTCTCGATAAGTGGCAATCCGGGCAATACAAGGAAGCGATGGAGCGCGTCACTGCGAACATCGTCGAAATTGCCGCGACAGTCGGGGTTGGTGCCCTTCTAAAGTTTGTTAAACGCATTGCGTCAGCCGTCCGCGACGCAAAGTCTGCGGTCGAAGTTCTAAACTCTATTATCGCACCCGGGAAGCTCGACTACATATTTGGCAAAGTTACATCTTCTCCGACGAACACGGCCAGATCGATATCGATGCTGAGAAAACTCAATGCGGTGGGTGTATTCGACAATGCGCAGGGTAGAACATTGGTACAACAAAGCCTCGAAGCTGCCGCCAAGGCGACAGAAAACGTCGTAAGAGAGGAGGTCAGGAACGGCGTCACCACTTTGACGAAAGACTCCTTGTTGATCGGCCCGGCGGGTGTGCTGAAACTGGAATCCTTCTGGGAAGTCACAAGCGACGGCCTGAGATTAACAAGTGTTATACCCTATGGCATGTAAACGATGGGAGGTGCGCGGTAGTGTCGTTCGAATATCCCGATGATGCCGAGATCCTGGACAATCTCGGTGTAACCCCTGTTATTTCGTGGGATCTTGATTACTGGGAGAGAACTGTCGAGCTGTCCACGGGAATAGAGACCCTGCGTGTCTCGTACGATCAGACCGGCTTTGTTTGCGTTGAATGGCGCGAAGGAGAGAGAAGTCTTCTTTCTCTCTCAAGAGATCGCGCGGACAGACTCACAGTCTGGTCAAAGGACGGGAGGTCGTACCTAGCCGTCGATTTCAAGGGCGAGTTGGGCACCGATGGGCGTGTAACTATCGACGTCTTTCCTGATATTGCCGTCACGGATGTTCAGCGGCTGTAATCCATCGGTTTCTCCGGAGAGGTATCGACATCGATCCGATGCGTCATTTCATGCACTAATGACCGGCCTGCTGCGAACGATGGAGGTAGGGCCATAACGCGCAACCAGACACCGTCAGTAAAAGTGCGCCGAGATGCCGAGCTGGCCGCGATATTGATGACAGGCCTGCTTATGACCTGCTGCTCGGCGCAACCAGCACCGACTGAAGCGATAACGCGAGCAGTTGAGAATTTCAGCGCTGTGATCAACAAATCCGATTTCGTCGCTGCTCGGAAGTTGGCGTGCGGGAGAATGCTCGCAGACCTATCCACTTCTGACACAGCTCTGCTGAATGGTCGGAGCGCTGCCGGGTTGATGGTTCTCCGAACCACTTTGACGAACGTTGCCACACCTCGCGTAGATGGAGGCCACGCAAGTGTGCCGGTCACGGTGAGATACACCAGCAGCCTGCCGCAGGCAGCTGAATTGACACGCGGATACGACATTGAATTACAGAAAGTTGATTCCGGATGGAAAATCTGCTCCTTCATGCCGGCAGAGCACCCATGACGACTTCGTCGTCAGCCCCTGGATGGAGTACTGCGCGTTGCCTACTGGCCAGTGGGTTATGTGTCTTTGCCCTTGTGTCGTGCAGCAGTGAATCCGCCGAAGCGGACCCGAAATCCACACCCGGTCCGACGTCTCAACCGTCACCATCTTCGACGGCCCCCGCGGATTCTCCGACAATCCGCGAGGGTGTTCCTCACTATGCGTCTGACCTCAAGGATTTGCGGCGGCTCGCCGGACTCGCCGACGCGGTCTTTATCGGCACGGTATCCGAGCAGGCCGGCACTTTTGTCCGATACGGGCATACGAACACCCGGTTCAAGGTGAAAGTCCAGCTGGCACTGAAGGGCTCACCGGCAAGTGAGGTCGTGGTCGAGCAGGAAGGCGGCCACGACCCCGTCAAGAACACGACCTACATCGTGAAAGGTGACACGCCACTCGAAGCGGGCACAACCTACGCGCTCTCTGCGATGTATCGCGGCAACGAGAACATCTACTCCGTCATTCCGATCTACGGAGACGCCCGCCTGACCGGGGAAGAAGCCAAAGAACTATCGGCCGGCGCTACCCCGAAGCCGGTAGCCGACATGCGCGAGGCAGTTGCACACCAAATTCCCTCCTGACGAAGTGATCCCAGCTTCTCCTGTGCAGTGGCGACGGTTCGCGTAGCCCATGGACTACCGGATCCACAGGAAGGGCCAAACACTTTCCCGGTCAGAATGAACTCCGCAGCGGAAGACTGGACCCGAAGCGGGGGCTCGCCTGTATGTCACACTCCGCTGATCACCCCGTGCGTCACGATGGCCGCCGTCTCGTCGACCCAGAGCTCGTCGAGCTCGCTCTCCGGGTGCAGCAACATCCGCAGCATCGTTGCGCCACCGATGATTTCGATGAGTCGTTCGGGCTGGACGTCGGCCTGCACCTCGCCGCGCTCGATGCCGTGCTCCAACCGGATCCGCACCACATCGAACAGTCCGTGGAAGCGCGCGACGACCCGTGCGTTGAGTTCCTCGTCAGCGCCCATGTCTGCCATCAACCCGGGCAGGGCCGCCCGCACCGCCGGGCTGGTGAACACATCACGGGCCGCAGCGATCATGCCGCGGATGTCGCCGACGATGTCCCCTTCAGGGGTGGTCAGCGCGCTCGGTGCGGTGGGGAACGCCGCCTCGTGCACCAACTCGGCTTTGCTCGACCAGCGGCGGTACAGCGCCGTCTTCGTCGTACCTGCACGTTCGGCGATGGCCGCCATCGTCAGATTGGCGTAGCCGACTTCGGGCAGCAGCTCGGCGGCAGCAGTCAACACCGCGGCATCGATCCGTCGGTCGCGAGGCCGCCCAGCGCCAGAGGGCTTGTCAACCGGTTGCAGGTCTGATTTCATAACGCTACGCATCGTATCGTAATTATCTCGGGAAGGAAGGCTCCGTGCCGAACCAACCGGCGGAAGGCTCCGTCACGGTCGAAACGAACGTCGACCATATTCAGCGCTCCAGCCGCGACGTGACAACAGTTCCGGACATCCTGTCACAGTGGCTGTCCACTGTGATGGAAGGCGGCATCAAGCCCGATATCACCGTGGAGAGCGGTGTCGACTCCAACGGAATGTCTTCCGAGACAATCATTCTCACGGGCCGCTGGACCGAGGACGGCACGCCGGTGGAGCAGAAGTGGGTCGCGCGGGTCGCGCCGACGACCGAGGACGTTCCCGTCTTCTCCTCCTACCGCCTGGACCACCAATTCGACGTCATGCGCCTGGCCGGCGAACTCACCGACGTCCCGGTCCCCCGGGTCCGCTGGCTGGAGAACACCGGCGAGGTTCTCGGCTCGCCGTTCTTCCTGATGGACTGCGTCGACGGCGTGGTCCCGCCGGACGTGATGCCCTACACCTTCGGCGGTAACTGGTTCGCCGACGCCACCGAAGAGCAGCAGCGCACCCTGCAGGACAGCACCGTCGAGGCCATCGCCAAACTGCACTCGATCCCCGACGCCGACAAGACCTTCAGCTTCCTCCAGGAGATCGATCCCCCAGGCGACACCGCGCTGCGCCGCCACTTCGGCTGGCTCAAGGACTGGTATCAGTACGCGGCCGCGGGCCTCGGCCGCTCCCCACTGGTCGAGCGCGCCCTCGTCTGGCTGGAGGAGAACTTCCCCGATGACGTCGCGGCGTCGGAATCCGTTCTGGTGTGGGGTGATTCGCGCATCGGCAACGTGATGTACCAGGACTTCCGCCCTTCCGCGGTACTGGACTGGGAGATGGCCACGGTCGGTCCCCGCGAGTTCGACGTCTCGTGGATCATCTTCGCGCACAAGGTGTTCCAGGAGCTGTGCGGCCTGGCCGGGCTGCCGGGCCTGCCGGACGTGCTGCGTGAAGAGGACGTGCGCGCGACCTATAAGAAATTCACCGGCGTCGAGGTCGGCGACCTGCACTGGTTCTACATCTACTCCGCCGTCGTGTGGTGCTGTGTGTTCATGCGCACCGGCCACCGTCGCGTCCACTTCGGCGAGATGGAACAGCCCGACGATCTCGAGTCCCTCTTCTACCACAAGTCACTGCTGGAGAAGCTCCTGGAAGGAACCGCCTAAATGCTCGGCCCCATGGACGAATATCCGATCCACCAGGTCCCGCAGCCGATCGCCTGGCCCGGTTCCAGCGACCGGAACTTCTACGACCGCTGCTACTTCAACGCCCACGACCGCACCGGCGACATCTTCGTCATCACGGGCATGGGCTACTACCCCAACCTGGGGGTGAAGGACGCCTACTTCCTCGTGCGCCGCGGCGACACCCAGACCGCCGTCCACCTGTCCGACGCCATCGACCAGGACCGGCTGAACCAGCACGTCGTGGGCTACCGCATCGAGGTCACCGAGCCGCTGCACAAGGTGCGAATCGTGCTCGACGAGACCGAGGGCATCGCCGCCGATCTGACGTGGAACGGCCTGTTCGACGTTGTGCAGGAGCAGCCGCACATCATGCGGCAGGGCAACCGGGTCTCGCTGAATGCGCAGCGCTTCGCCCAATTGGGTTCCTGGAGCGGCTCTCTCGTCATCGACGGCGAGGAGATCAAGGTCAGCCCGGACACGTGGATCGGTTCGCGCGACCGGTCCTGGGGCATCCGCCCCGTCGGCGAGGCCGAGCCTGCCGGCCGCCCGGCCGATCCGCCGTTCGAGGGCATGTGGTGGCTGTACGTGCCGATCGCGTTCGAAGAGTTCTCGCTCGTCATGATCATCCAAGAGGCCCCTGACGGCTTCCGGTCGCTCAACGACTGCACCCGCGTCTGGAAGGACGGCCGGGTCGAGCAGTTGGGCTGGCCGCGCGTGAAGATCCACTACGTCTCAGGCACCCGCATCCCCACCGGTGCCACCATCGAGGCGACGGCGCTGGACGGTTCCCCGATCCGCTTCGACGTGGAATCCAAGCTGCCGGTGCCGATTCACGTGGGCGGCGGCTACGGCGGCGACGCCGACTGGCTGCACGGCACGTGGAAGGGCGAGAAGTTCACCGAGCGACTCACGTACAACATGACCGACCCCGGCATCATCGCCCGCTCCGGCTTCGGCGTCATCGACCACGTCGGTCGTGCCGTATGCCATGAAGGCACCAAGCCTCCGGCCGAAGGCTGGGGCCTGTTCGAGCACGGCGCGCTCGGCCGGCACGATCCGTCGGGCTTCGCGGACTGGCTGACCGTGGCCCCCTAACTTGCTCGCTCGCGAGTAGACAGAAATGTCCCTGACATGCCGTTGTGTCGGGGACATTTCTGTCTACTGGCGCTCGGCGGCCTACCCAGAGGAGGCCACCAGCACGATTCACCAGGGTCACACCGTCAGGCGAAAACGACTCAGAGACGCCACATTTCGCGTTCGGTGGCGGCCTGTTCGAATGCCTTGTGGCGGAAAGTCTCCGGCTGACGCACTTTCGCCGCCAGATGCATCCGGGTCACGAACGCGGCGGTCTTGTCCGACCACCAGTGCATCGCGGCCGCGGCGGGGTGGAAGCCAACAGAAGCAGAGTTGGTCGCCATCGCGGTATCCCTTCACGAACTCCGACAATGCTTTTGAGATCGCACTTCCTCGGCGACGGGCAACGTCGGCATCAGTGCTCAAATTCAGCGACTGAGGTCGTCGATCTATTCCCTGCGGCAAGCCGGTGTTCGCTGTGGGCTTACTGCAGCCCGGCGGTGCCGTCCGGTTTGACGGTCACGGTGGCGCCGGCAAGGTCCTCGCGGGTGCTGGCCTCGGCTTGCGACGAATCGGTGATCACCGCCAATGCCCGGCCGCCGCTGGGCGTACGGACGGCGACGAACACCTTCTCGGGAGCACCGTCACGGGTCACCGGCGTCGTCCACGTCTCGACGGTCCCGGTGCCCGACCAGTCTGCCTCGGCTATGACAGTCGGCTCTGCGTCGACTTCGGATTGCACGTCTTCCCAACGGAATTCATGTATCGGTGGCTGCGTGCTGTAGACGCCGAAGCTGTGTTTGGTCAGGTATCCGCCGTTGGCGGTGATCAGGCCGACCTGGCCGGGATTTGCAGCCAACCGTTCGGCCATGGTGGCGATCGAATGCGAGACGTAGTTGTTCCACGGGCCACCAGCGAAGGTCAGGCCGCCGGTGACCGTCAGCGGGCGCGCCGGATCATCCAGGCCAAGGCCCAATTCACGTGCCGCCACCTGCACTGCCGATGGGAAGCACGAGTACACGTCCACCGCGTCGATGTCGTCGATACCGAGCCCGGTCAGCTCCAGTACCCGTCGGCCGGCGATCTGGATCGCCGGCGACCCCGAGAAACTCGCCCGCTCCCCGATCAGATAGGTGTCATGCGCGTCGGTACCGGCATGCGGAAAGACCCACCGCTCTTTCGGGATCTGTAGCGCCTCGGCCCTGCCCATCGACGTCAGGAGCAGCGCCGCGCCCTGGTCGACCATGTTGTTGGAGTTCATCAGCTTGGTGTACGGCCAGCTGATCATCCGGTTGTCCGGACCGGGCTGCCAAATCTGTTCCGCGGAAACTGCTTCCCGACTCCAGGCGTGCGGATTGCCTTCTGCCACTTGGCTGAACCGCGACCACAGCTCGCCGATCCGGCGGCGGTGCTCGTCCGGTGCCTCCCCCGCGGCGATCCGCAAAGCCTGCTCGAACATCGGGTACACGTGCGACGGCGCCACCAGACCGATCCGGAGTTCGGCGGGACCGGCCATGGTGAACTCGGGATCGGAAGGTGCCAGCGGCACCGAGTTGGACTGCTCGGTGCCGGCCAGACGTTCACCGCGCGCCTTCAACCGCGTCCGGGTCCGCCAGGTCTCACCGCCGGCGATCAACACCACCTCATTGCGGCCCTGCTGAATGTCCAGGCAGGCCTGGTTCACCAGCGACTGCGGCACGTTGCCGCCGACCGGGGTGTACCTCGTCACGGCATCGGGTGCGCCGATGCGCTGAGCCAGCAGCAGACCGGGATCGCGGTATCGCAACGACAGCAGGTTGACGATCCGGACGGCGTCGACCGCCTCGAGGACGCGGGCATCAGCGGCCTCCCGCGCCGCGGCCGCCATCAAGTCCACCGGCTCGCGACCCGGGTTCTCGTCGTACTGGTTGACCTGGCCGTAGCCGACGAGCACCGGGGTCCTGGGATCAAGGGGCATATGTCCACCTTGGCGGCATCGGACCTGCGCTGTAAACGACGAGCACGGAAACCCGCACATGAGCGTTCGGGACATGCAATCGCCTTCGAGTGCCGCAGATGTCCCCAATGGAAACGTGCAGGTGTCGCACAATGCGATTTACAGGGCGGCGGCGTCCACGTTGCATAGACCTGACATGCAGAAGGGTGACCACATGACGATGAGCGTGGCCGAACGCGCCGAACTCGCCGCAGCCGTGAAAGACCTGCTCCGTGAGCATTGCGCCGAAGCCGACGTGCGCCGGGTCATGGGCACCGACGACGGCTTCGATCGCGACCTCTGGAACAAGCTGGCCGCGCAGGGCGTGGCAGGTCTGATCGTCGACCCCGAATACGGCGGCGTCGGGTTGGGGGCGCAGGAGTTGGAGGCGGTCGCCGAGGTCACCGGTGCGGCCTTGTTGCCCGCCCCGTTCCTGTCCAGCGCGGTTTTCACCACGGCATTGATTCAGGCTGCCGGCACTGACGATGACAAGGCCCGGTTGCTCCCGGCTCTGGCGTCGGGAGCCTCGATCGGAACCGTCGCGGCTACCGGAGCCCGTGGCACGTGGGCACCGGACGGTGTTGCGGTTCAGGCAGTTCAGCACGACACGGACTACCGGCTGACGGGCGACGCGCACTACGTACTGGACGGCCAGATCGCCGACGTCCTCATCGTCGTGGCGAAGACCGATCACGGCATCGCGATATTCGAAGTCGCCCCGGACGCACCCGGCTTCGACCGAACCGCCGCAACAGTTTTCGATCCCACCGTCCGGCTGTCGACGTACACCTTCAGTGAGACCCCGGCCCGCCGCATCGGCACCAGCGGCTGGGCTGCCGTCGAGCACGCGTTGTCACTCACGGTCATTGCCCTGGCCGGCGAACAGGTCGGTGGCGCCCGCCACCTCTTCGACATCACCGTCGAATACCTCAAGACCCGAATCCAATTCGGGCGGCCCATCGGCAGCTTCCAGGCGATCAAGCACATGGCCGCTGATCTGTTGCTGGAAGTCGAATCGGCCACGTCCGCCGCGCAGCACGCCGCAGCGCAATTCGACGCCGATCCGGTCGGCGCGGACGGCCCGGTCGCCCTGGCCGGATTCGCTTGTGCGGAGGCCTATCACACCACGGCCATGCAGGCGATCCAGATGCACGGCGGCATTGGCTTCACCTGGGAGCACCCCGCCCATCTGTTCCTGCGCCGAGCTCGCACCGGCCGTCAACTGTTCGGCAGCTCGCGTGATCACCGTGAGCGCTACCTGGCATCGAAGGGGGCCTGACATGAGCAGCACCGCGTCGAACCCGGACGACCTACGCACCGAGGTGCGCGGCTGGCTCGCCCAGAACTGGACCGCGCTGGCGCCATCGGACGATCCCTGGATCAGCTCGCCCGAGGAAATCGCCTGGCGCGAAAAGGTTCTCGATGCCGGATACGCCGTTCCCACCTATCCGGCTGACTGGTTCGGCCGTGGGTACCCGAGCAAACTCGCGGCGGTGATCCAGCAGGAGTTCCGCGCCGTCAAGGCCCCCGGCGCCTGCCAGGACAAGCACAACATCCCGGCCAACACGCTGTTCGCGTTCGGTACCGATGAACTGAAACACGAACTGCTGCGCGACTTTCTGACCGGAGCGGCCCGCACCTGCCTGCTCTACAGCGAGCCCGGCGCCGGATCCGATCTGGCCGGGGTGAGCACGACGGCGGTGCGCGACGGCGACCGCTGGGTGGTCAACGGCCAGAAGGTGTGGACCTCTGGTGCGGCGACGTCGGAGTACGGCCTGTTGATCGCACGCACCGACTGGGATGTGCCCAAGCACAAGGGCATGAGCTACTTCATCATCCCGATGCGCCAGCCGGGCATCGAGGTACGGCCGCTGGTCCAGATCACCGGCGAAGCGCACTTCAACGAGGTGTTCATCTCTGACGCCAGTGTGCCCAACGCGAATCTCATTGGCGGAGAGGGCAATGGCTGGCGAGTATTGCAGACCGCACTCGCCTACGAACGGTCCATCATGGGTGACGGCGGACGCGGGTCACGCAACAAGTCGAAGGCCGACAGCCTCGTCGAGCTGGCTGGCGAGCACGGACGCCTCGACGACGCCGCGCTGCGGGAGAAGCTGGCGAATGTGCTGGCGCTGCGGGAACTCAACCGGCTCAACAATCTTCGCGCCAAGGCGGCCACCAGCCAGGGCACGTCGAGTTCGATCATGTCCCTCGGCAAGCTCGCGATGTCGCGAATCCTGCACTCCGAGGCTGCGTTGAAGACCGACATCATCGGGACAGAATCGCTGTTGGCAGGTCCCGGCAACCCCGAGGCCGATGACGTGAACTTTCTATCGCTCAACGCGTTCTTCACCTCGATCGGCGGTGGCACCGACCAGATTCAGCGCACCATCATCGGCGAACGCGTATTGGGGCTGGCGAAGGAACCCGAGACCGATCGCGACATTCCATTCCGCCAGGCGCGACGCAGTTGACGACCATGGCCTACGACCCGCCCCTGGCCGGGGTCGAGATTCTCGATCTGACGGCGGGACCCATCACCGCCGTCGGCCGGTTGCTGGCCGACCTCGGTGCCCACGTCACGGCGGTGAACCTGGCCGGAGTGACCGCAGACGACGTTGTCGGACCGAACATCGACGGAGTGCCGATCGGTACCGCCATCAACCGCCACGGCGTCCCCACGGTCGAGGTCGATATGTCGACACCGGCCGGCCGGCAGTCATGGGTGACGATGTTGGCCGCAGCTGACATCCTCATCGAGAACACGCCTCCTGGGACTGCAGCCGAAGAGTCCTTGGCGGTCAAGCAGATTCACGCTGACCATCCGTCGCTGGTCATCCTGTCCATCAGTGACTTCGGCCGCGATACGCGATATTGCAACTGGCAAGCCACCACACCGGTGCTGCATGCGTTGACCAGTGAGTTGTCCCGGTCGGGCATTCCGGGCCAGGCACCGCTGGTGCCACCGAGTGCGGACCTGCCCTATCACGTCGCCGCAGCTCAGGCCGCCTTCTTCACACTGTGTGTGTTTCTGGATCGGTTGCGCACGGGCACAGGCGATCTCATCGATTTCTCCGTGCTGGAGGGGGCGATGCAGACCCTCGATCCGCCGTTCGGGACGGCAGGCAGCGCGGCGGCGGGCGTGCCCATCAGCGAACAGCAGCGGGACTGGGTCGCCGAGCAGCAGCGCTATCCGATCATCAAATGCAAGGACGGCCACGTCCGCATGTGTGTGTTGGCAAAACGCCAGTGGCAGGGCATGTTCGAGTGGATGGGGCGCCCGGAGGAGTTCGCCGACCCGAAGTTCAACAGCCTCCGCGAGCGCTTCGCGTCCGCGACGTTGTTCGGGGCCATCGAGCAATTCTGTTCGGATAAGACGCGCGCGGATCTCGAGCTCGCGGGACAACGGCACGGTGTGCCGACGGCCGCGGTGCTGAGCCTGGCCGAGGCGCTGTCCACGGAACAGGTTGCCGCGCGCGGATTCTTCCGCGAGACGGAGCTCTCCCCCGGCCTGACGGCACCGGTGCCGGTCGGCGTCGTCGAGGTCGACGGGTACCGGGCCAGCAGCCTCAACTTCGACACATCGCAACACCAGCGGCTCCGCAACGCCCCCATGCTCACCGAGCGCGACCGCGCCGGTCTCGGACTCCCGCTGGAGGGTCTGCGCGTATTGGACCTCGGCGTCATCGTGGTCGGCAGCGACACCGGCCGTCTGTTCGCCGACCTCGGTGCCGACGTCGTCAAGATCGAGAACTCCGCCTTCCCCGACGGGCTGCGCATCAGCCTCACTCGCATGACGCAGGCCTATGCGGCCGGCCACCGGAACAAGCGGTCTATCGGCATCGATCTCCGGTCCGACGAAGGCCGGGCGCTGGCCCATCAGTTGGTAGCGCAGTCGGACGTCGTCCTGAGCAACTTCAAACCCGGTGTGGCAGCTGCACTCGGCATGGACTTCGCCGCGCTGCAGCAGATCAATCCGGGCATCGTGGTCGTCGACAGCTCGGCGTACGGGCCCACCGGACCGTGGGCGAAACGACTCGGCTACGGACCGTTGGTGCGCGCCGCGGCGGGCTTCACCAAGTTGTGGACGTACCCGGATGACCCAGATGCCTTCTGCGACACCGTGACGGTGTACCCCGATCACGTGGCCGCGCGGATCGGCGCGGTGAGTGCGGTCGCGCTGCTGCTGCGCCGCGAACGCAGCGGCCGCGGTGGATCGGCGAGCATCGCACAAGCGGAAGTGATGCTCAGTCACCTGGCCGACGACATCGCCGGCGAAGTGCTCACCAGCCGCGGTCATGCTCCCGATGATCAGCCGGCTCACGACGCACCCTGGGGCGTATTTCCCGGCGCCGGCGACGACACCTGGATCGCGGTGACGGTCCGCGACAACGCCGACTGGTCGGCGTTGTGCGCGGTGATCGACCGGCCCGACCTCGGCGCCGACGTAGAGCTCCGTTCCCCGGCCGGGCGGCACCGCCAGCGCGCGCGGCTCGATGAGGCACTCAGTGCGTGGACGTCCCGGCGCACACCGGCGGACGCGATGGCGCAACTGCAGGCAGCAGGCGTCCCGGCAGGGGCTGTGCTGCACGCCGTGGAGGTCCCCACCTGGGACTACTACGTGGAGCGCCGGGCGTTCCGCGAGGAACTGCATCCGCACGGGGCCGCACCGTTCATGATGGAGAACGTGCAAATCCATGCTGACCTCATCCCCGATCCCCTGCTGGGGCAGGCGCCCCTGCTCGGGGAGCAGACCCGCGAGGTCGCAGCCGAACTCCTCGGCTTGGACGACGACAAGATCGAAGAACTGATCGCGCGGGGCGTTCTCGAAGTACCTGCGGCAGCGGCACATTCGGGACGGTAACCGACACCCGCATGGAAATCGATTTCACCCGGCTTCGCTACTTCGTCGCTGTCGCAGAAGAGCTGCACTTCAAACGCGCCGCCGACCGGTTGATGATCACCCCTCCTCCGCTCAGTAAGCAGATCAAACTGCTGGAGCGGGAATTGGGCGGCGAGCTGTTCGAGCGGACGTACCACGAAGTCCGTCTGACGCCGTTGGGGGCACAGCTGCTGGAACCGGCACGCGACATCCTGCGGCGGGTCGAGGAGCTGAAGTCCACCGCGTCTCGAATCACACAGGCCAGCAACCCGATTCGTATCGGGGCGACCGCTTATGCACCGTCGGACTTCACGGCCAGGTTCGAGCGGGCGGTGGCCGGCCTGGCGATGCCCACCGAGTTCAGCGTGCCCGGGTCAGCGGCCGAGGTCATCGCCAAACTGGTTTCCGGGCATCTCGAGCTG
Organism: Mycolicibacterium llatzerense; assembly: GCF_025331195.1. Classification (NCBI taxonomy): domain Bacteria; kingdom Bacillati; phylum Actinomycetota; class Actinomycetes; order Mycobacteriales; family Mycobacteriaceae; genus Mycobacterium; species Mycolicibacterium llatzerense. Next base: position 94,736 of record NZ_LXOV01000015.1, read on the forward strand.
GGCCTGATCCACCTGCCGTCCGCTGACAAACGCATCCGGCACCGGGTGGTGGCCACCTATCCGGGCGCGGCCGCGGTGCGGTTCGACGATCCGTTGGCCGCCAATGACATCATCGCGATCGAGGACCTGCGGGACCGCGACGTGGTGATCGACTTCGCGCGGCCCAATCCCGTCGTGCTGGCGCAGATGACGCGGGGCCTCAACGCGCGGGGCGTCACGCGTATCGTGCGGGCCGTCAGCCAGTTGGGCGGCGAACTCGAGATGGCCAGTCACGTGTTCAACAGGTATCTCGTCGCGCTGGTCAGCTACGCGCCGGCCTCGACGCTCGGCCGAATCTTTTCGCCGCCCGAGTTCAAGCTGATCCCGATCGACGAAAGTACTTGGGCGCCGGCCAAAATCGCACTTGCGTGGGCACCGGACCGGTTGAGCAACCGGTCCGAGATCGAGGCGATCGTGGAACAGCTCGCCGCTGTGCTCTCGTAGCCCCTGAGTACCTGTCACCGCACAGCGGTAGGCTGCCTCGACGATCAGATTTCACCAAGGTGGCCCCGGAAGGTTCGATACCGTGCTCGACGCCGACGATGTGCGCCGCATCGCGCTGTCCCTCCCCGAGACCACCGAGAAGGAGCGTTGGGGTCATCCGACGTTCGACGTGGCGCGCAAGATGTTCGTCACCGTGCCCGACGATGAGACCTCTTTCGCGGTGCGCTGCCCCAGATTTGACCGCGAAGAGTTGATCGCCGCAGAACCACACAAATTCTGGGTGCCGCGGCACGAGGCGGCGTCGTCCTGGGTTCGGGTTCGGCTCGATGCCCTCGATGATGTCCAGGAATTGACCGACATTCTCCTCGACTCCTGGCGGCTGGCCGCCCCGGGCAGACTCACCGAGCCCGGGGAATCCTGATCAGGACGGGTCAGACCCGCTGCCTCACCCGGCCGAAGACCATGGACTCTTCGATGCGGTCGAAGCGGTGGTCGATGACGTCGAGCACGTAGTTGTGCCGCACGTGCCACGGCCGATGGGTACCCGACTTGGGCAGCGCGTGGGGGTTGCGGTTGATGTAGCCGGCGTCGAGGTCGAAGGTCTTCTTCTCGGCCATCGGTGCCGCGCCCAGATGCGGGTACGCGTGGGTGTAGCCGTGAGTGTCCATGTACTCCACCAGCTTTGCGAATGCTCGCGCCGTCATATCGGCACGCAGGGTCCATGACGCATTCGTGTAGCCCAGGCACCAGGCCATGTTGGGTACGTCCTCGAGCAGGAACTCCTTGTAGACGAACCGGTCGGACGGAGTGATCGGGTCACCGTCGACTGCCAGGGAGATGCCGCCGAGGGCCTGCAACTCCAGCCCCGTCGCCGTCACGATGATGTCGGCATCAACGCGCGCACCGGATTTCAGCACGATGCCGGTCGCATCGACGTGGTCGATGTGGTCGGTGATGACCTCTGCGCGACCGTCGCCGATGGCCGTGAAGATATCCCGGTCGAGCACGGCGCAGAGGCGTTGATCCCATGGGTCGTACTTCGGGTTGAAGTGCACGTCTACCGGGTAACCGTCCGGCAGGGCGGCCATGGCGCGGCTGCGGATGAGCCGTCGCCCGCCCTTCGGGAACTTGCGGAGCAGGTTGTAGCTGAGCACCCCGATGAGCACATTGCGGAACCACACGATGCGGTGGGCGAGCCTGTCCGGCAACAGCTTCCGGATGAAGTTGACCATCGGGTCGATCTGCCACTGCGACATCAGGTAGGTGGGCGACCGCTGCAGCATCGTCACCTTGGCGGCGGTCTTCGCCATCGCGGGTACCAGGCTGACGGCAGTTGCGCCGCTGCCGATCACCACCACCTTCTTGCCGGCGTAATCCAGTGACTCCGGCCAGAACTGCGGGTGGACGACCTCGCCGGTGAAGCTGTCGATGCCGGGGAAATCAGGGGTGTACCCCTGGTCGTAGTTGTAATAACCGGTGCCGCAGAACAGGAATCGGGCACGGTAGGACCTGGCTTCACCGTCTTGCACGGTCTGCACCGTCCAGGTGTCGGTCTCCGAATCCCAATTGGCCGACTGGACATGGGTGTTGAAGGTGATGTGACGGTCGATGCCATGGGTGTGCGCCGCGGTGGTCAGGTACTCGCGGATGTGGTCGCCGTCGGCGATGTTCTCCGGTCTGGTCCACGGCTGGTACGGGAAGCTCAGCGTGAAGATGTCGCTGTCCGAACGAATTCCTGGATAGCGGAACAGATCCCAGGTGCCGCCGATGCGCGTCCGCCGCTCGAGGATCGCGTACTTCAGCTGCGGGTTGCGTTGGTGCAGCCGGTACGCGGCGCCGATGCCGGAGATACCGGCGCCGATGATCAACACATCGAGGAACTCGCCGTCGCTGCCCGTCATGAATCTCCCTTGATCAAATCCGGTACCGCCGGTTTCACCTTAGGACATCACGGTCCTAGGCCGTCGAGCTGTGGGCCGACCCGACAAGCAGCGCCCGCAAATGCTGATTGACCTCGTCGGGACGCTCCAGGTTCGCGCAGTGCCCGCCACCCAATTCGACGAACGACCAGAGATTCGGCACGCTCCTGGCGATCCGGCGGGACGCCGCGATGGGCAACAGCCGGTCCTTGGTGCTGCCGATGACCAGCGCCGGCACCGTCAGGCTGTCGAGGCCGATGTGATGAGCATCGAGGTTGTCCACCAGCGCGTTGACCCACCCGCTGCGGCCGGCGGCAGACGTGCCCATGAACAGTTCGTAGACGTAGTCGGCGACCGCAGGGTCGGCGTCACGACCGACAGCGATCATGGCGACGAACTGGCGCGCTGCCTTGCGCGAACCCGGCACCAACGGGGCCCCGCCGAAGGTCTTGAGAATGCGGCCGGCCGCATAGGCCCGGGATTTCGCCAATGAGTTCGGGACCTGCGCCAGTTGGACCAGCTTCAGCAGGTCCCCGGTGGTGGTGTTGATCAGGGCGACGGCGTCCGCACACTCGGTGACGCGCTGCGGGTAGCGCTGCGCCCAGGACGTGATGGCGATACCGCCCATCGAATGCCCGGCGATGACGGCCCGCTCCCCTGGCCTGAGGGTCGCGCTCAACACCGCATCGAGGTCGGCCGCGAGAAAGTCGAGGTTGTACTTGTGGCGGCCTTTGGGAGCTGCGCTCTGCCCGTGCCCGCGGTGGTCGTAGGCGATGACGCGGTAATCGGACGCCAGGTCAGCGATCTGGTTACCCCATACGCCGATGGCGCAGGTGATGCCGTGGGCGAAGACGATCGGCTGCCCATGCTCAGGACCGAACACCTCGGCGTGCAGTCGGGTGCCGTCTACCGCTGCGATCTCCAGCGAACGGCCTGGTGGCAGGGCTGCGGGACGTCCCGGTTTGACCAATTGGGGCTGATTGAAGACGGTCATACTGCTCCATTCGGGTTCGGCGACGTTGCCGGCGGGACATCCCGTACCAGCGAGCCTACCTAAACAACCAGCACAGGTTTGACTGCGCGACCGGCCGCGGCGTCCGACCAGGCGTCGGCGAAGCGGTCGAACTCGTATGTCCGTACCAGTTTGTCGACGGGCAACTCGCCCCGAAGGACGTGCCCGGCCAGCCGTGGGATGAAGCTGTGCGGCTCGCTGTCGCCTTCGATGACGCCCTGCACCCGCAGCCCGTTGGCCAGGATCAGACCGACGGGCAGCTCTGCGGTCAGCGCGCCCAGCCCGACGAGCGCGAGACTGCCGCACTTGCGCAGCAGCGTCAGCGCGGTGCTGATGACGTCACCGCGCGCGGTGGTGTCGACGGCCAGGGTCGCTCCACCGCCGGTGAGTTCCATGATCTCGGCCGGCAGGGTCTCCGAAGCCGAGTCGACGGCCCCAGTGGCGCCCAATTCGATTGCCAGCGAACGTCGTTCGGCAATCGGGTCGACGGCGATGATCGCGCGGCACCCGGCGATCCGGGCACCCATCACCGCCGACAGACCCACCGCGCCCGCGCCCCACACGACCAGCGCGTCGGCCGGTCCCGCGGCCAACGTGTTCAGCACCGCACCGACCCCGGTCTGCACACTGCAGGCCAGCGGCGCCGCCAGCTGTGCGTCGATACCGTCCGGCAGGACCACGACATTGGACGTGTTGGCCAGCGCGTGGGTGGCGAAGCTGGACTGCCCGAAAAATCCACCGCGAACCGGGCGACCGTCCAGCCGCAGAGCGCTCGTCTCGTCACCGCGGTCGCCCGCCATGTTCAGGCGGGTGGCGTTGTCGCAGTATGCGGGCGTGTCGGACGAGCATGCGGCGCACTGCGAGCAACTGGCGAAGGTCAGAACGACCTGCCTTCCGACGTCGATGCGGGCGTCCGGGCCCGCGGCCAGGACGGTGCCTGCGCCTTCGTGGCCGAACACCATGGGCAGTCGCTTCTCCGGCCAGCGTGCTGCCGTGCTGATGTCGGTATGGCAGATGCCGACCGCATTGATGCCGACCAGCACCTCGTTGCCCTGCGGCTCGCGAATCTGGACGTCGGCCAGTTCGGGGGCCGAACCCGGGCGAAGCAACACCGCGGCACGTGCATCGATCATGCCGGGATGTTAGATGGTGACATCCTGCGACGAATTGAGGACACCATGCGCGCCATACAGATCGCCCGGTTGGACGGCCCGTCAGCAGCCGAACTGAACGAGATTCCCGAACCCGACGCCGCCGCCGGCACCGTGGTGATCGAGGTGCACGCGGCCGGTGTCGCTTTCCCTGACGCGCTGCAGTCCCGCGGTCTCTATCAGCACAAGCCCGAGCTGCCCTACACCCCCGGCGCCGAGCTCGCGGGTGTGGTGCGCAGCGCGCCCGAGGGCGCGCATGTGGCGGCCGGAGACCGGGTGGCCGCATTGACCATGCTGTCCGGTGCCATGGCCGAAGTCGTTGCACTACCGGCTGATCGGGTCTTCAAGCTGCCAGACACGGTGTCGTTCGAGGCCGGCGCCGGATTGCTGTTCAACGACCTGACGGTGCACTGCGCGCTGCGCACCCGTGGCCGCCTGAGCCCGGGCGAGACGGTGCTGGTCCACGGCGCCGCCGGCGGCATCGGCACATCGACCCTGCGGCTGGCCCCGGCGTTCGGGGCAGCCCGCACCATCGCGGTGGTGAGCTCCGAGGCCAAGGCCGAAATCGCGCGCGCTGCAGGTGCTTCCGATGTCGTGCTGGCCGACGGCTTCAAGGACTCGGTGCGCGAGCTGACTGGCGGGCGGGGCGTCGATCTGATCCTGGACCCGGTGGGCGGCGACCGGTTCACCGACTCCCTTCGATCGCTGGCACCGGGTGGCCGGCTGCTGGTCGTGGGGTTCACCGGCGGCGATATCCCGACAGTCAAGGTCAATCGACTACTGCTCAACAACGTCGACGCGGTGGGTGTCGGCTGGGGCGCGTGGGCCATGACCCACCCCGGCTATCTCGCCGAACAGTGGGCCGAGCTGGAGCCGCTGCTGGCGTCCGGCGCGGTGGTCCCGCCGGCGCCCGAGGTGTATCCGCTGGAGCGGGCCGCGGACGCCATCGCATCGCTGGAAAACCGTTCCGCCAAAGGCAAAGTGGTGGTCAGGGTCCGCTGACCGGCAGCACCAACCGGGACTGCCCGCCGTCGCCGTGCGCGACGGTGTGCAGCGAGGGCACCATCCGGGTCGCCGTCGCCAGCGGATCACCGGTGCCCAGATTGCGTGCGTACCGCGGGAAACAGCCACCGGCGATCAGCAGCCGGATCCGGTGGCCTGCCGCGAATCGGTATGCGGTCGCGTCGAGTTCCAGGCGGAGCAATGCCTCGGGGGCGTCGGCCGCGGTGAGCCGCAGGTATCCGTCGGTGACGTTGGTCGAATGCCCATCGGGCGCAACGTCACTGATCCGCACGAACACGTCGGCGTGCGGGTTGTCGGTGCGATGGTCCAGATCGACGTACGGCGTTCCGATGACGTCGAGGTCAGCCGCGAGCACGGGGCTGGTGAAGGACAGCACATCGGATCGCTCGGCCAGCTCGGTGTCGTCGATGTAGCCGGACTTGCCGGAAACCAGAAGGCGCCCACCGATACTCGGCGTCGGGTCGGCCGGGTCATAGACAAATGTGGACGACGTCCCAGTGTCCGGCGGAGTGTCTGCGAGGGCGCCACCAGGGTGCAGGTGCCACACCCGTTCGGCGGCCGGCGGCGGCCACTCCTGCATCTCGAGCCAGTCACCGCCGGCAACGCAGATCCGCACCGGGGCCGCGGCGCGGCGTGATCCGTCCAACCACAAGACGGATTCTTTGATGGCTTCGGTGCCGCCGGACCCGTGGGTCCACGGCCCCACGGTCAGCGCCACCTCGACGCCACGGGCCCGCAGCCGCCGGTACTGCTCCAGGGTCTGGTCCACGAATACGTCCTGCCACCCGGTGATCAGCAGCACTGGGCCGCGCAGATTGTCGAGCGCTGCCGCGACACCGTTCTCCGCCCAGTACGGCGATGACGGATCGGGCTGTTCGAGCCATGCGTTGAACCACGGCGTACGGCCACCCAGCAGTTCAGCTGCCGCCGGATCGAGCGGCAGGGTCTCCACGACCGGCTTGAGGGTTCGGGGCGTGGCCATGCCGCGGAGGATCTGACGGATCCAGCCGCCACGGTGCTGCCAGGCCACCTGATAGCTCCAACCCAGGAAGTCACCGAGGGCGAATGATCCTGTGCTCCAAACTGAATGACCGAAATCGTGCGGCGCCATGGTGATCACCGAGGTGGTCAGGTCAGCAGGTTGGTCGACGAGCAGCGCCAGCTGGGTGAAGCCGAGGTAGGACGCACCGACGGTGGCGAATTCTCCTGCATACCAAGGTTGTTCACGCAGCCACTGGACTGTGTCGGCACCGTCGTCGACCTCGTGTCGACCGGGCTCGAACGCACCGTCGGACCCGAAGGTCCCGCGCGTGCTCTGCAGCACGACATGGAAGCCCTGCCCGGCATACAACCCCGCGAACACCCGGTTGGGCAGCCCGTCACGACCGTACGGACCCCGCATCAGCAACGTGCCGGCCGGCTTGCGGACCCGCGGCGCGTAGTGATCGGCCAACAGGACGGCGCCGTCGCGCATGGGTACCGGAAGCGAGCGCTCCACCCGGAAGCTCTTGGCGCGCGGCAAACCCAAGCGGCGGGTCAGTGCGCGGGCACCGAGCCACGCCAGGGTGTCGCGTCGCACGTCGCACTCTCCTCGTCCTGTCGTGGGTCTGCGACCATTTTCCACGGCAGCGGCCTATCCACAGCAATTCAGGGCCGGAACTGTGATCTGATCGACGGGACAGGAAGCCCGGCTAGAAGGCGGCGTTCTCCACTTCCATGACGTCGGTGTCCAGCGTCTCGATCACCTCACGCACCGAGGACAGCAGCGGCAGCATGTTCTTGGCGAAGAACTTCGCCACCGCCACCTTGCCGGTGTAGAACGCGTGGTCGCGTTCGGTGGCGCCGGCGAGCGCCGCCTGGGCGATCTGCGCGGCGAGGATCAACCGCCAACCGATCATCAGGTCGCCGACCGCGAGCAGGAAACGCACCGAGCCAAGGCCCACCTTGTACAGCTGCTCAGGGTCGCCCTGGGCGGCCATGAGGTAACCGGTCAACGCGGCGGCCATCGCCTGCACATCCGCCAGAGCCGTTGCCAGCCTGTCGGTTTCAGCCTTGAGGTCCGGCCCGGCAGCGTCGATGGTGGCGGTGATCTGGCTCGACACGTGAGCCAGGGCCGAGCCTTGATCCCGGATGATCTTGCGGAAGAAGAAGTCCAGCGACTGGATGGCCGTGGTGCCCTCGTACAGCGCGTCGATGCGTGCGTCGCGGATGTACTGCTCGATCGGATAGTCCTGCAAGAAGCCGGACCCACCGAGGGTCTGCAGTGATTCGGAGAGCATCTCGTAGGCGCGTTCGGAGCCGACGCCTTTCACGATGGGCAGCAGCAGGTCGTTCACCCGGTGCGCCAGATCGGCGTCGGCCCCCGAAACGAGTTGCGCGACATCAGAATTCTGATAGGCGGCGGTGTACAGGTAGACCGAGCGCAGCCCTTCGGCGTACGCCTTCTGTGTCATCAGGCTGCGCCGAACGTCGGGGTGTTCGATGATCGCGACGCGCGGCGCGGTCTTGTCGGCCATGTGGGTGAGGTCGGCGCCCTGGATGCGTTCCTTGGCGTAGGCCAGCGCGTTGAGGTAGCCGGTGGACAACGTGCCGGCAGCCTTGACCCCGACCGTCATTCGCGCGTTCTCGATGACCTTGAACATCTGCGCGATGCCGTTGTGCACCCCGCCCACCAGATACCCGATCGCGGGCTTCCCATGGGCGCCGAACGTCAGCTCACAGGTGGGTGAGGACTTGATGCCCATCTTGTGTTCCAGGCCGGTGACGTACACGCCGTTGCGCTCGCCGAGTTCAAGCGTCTCGGGGTCGAACAGGAAGTTGGGCACGAAGAACAGGCTCAGTCCCTTGGTGCCGGGGCCAGCCCCTTCAGGGCGGGCCAGCACCAGGTGGAAGACGTTCTCGGCGGTGTCACCGACGTCGCCGCCGGAGATGAAGCGCTTGACGCCCTCGATGTGCCAGGTGCCGTCCTCCTGAGCGATCGCCTTCGCCCGTCCCGCGCCGACGTCGGATCCGGCATCCGGCTCGGTCAGCACCATGGTGCCCGCCCAGCCCTTGTCCATCGCCAACTGCGCCCAGTGCTGCTGCTCTTCGGTACCGACCTCGGCCAGCGTGTGGGCCATCGCCGGCCCGAGTCCGTACAGAAAGGTCGCCGACGGGTTGGCCGAGATGAGCATCTCCTGGATCGCCCACACCAGCGCCGCCGGCGCAGCCGTACCGCCGGCTCGCTCGTCGAGGCCGAGGCGCCACCACTCCGCCTCCTTGACCACCCGGACGGTCTTGGCAAGCTCGTCTGACACCGTGATCCGGTGCTCGTCGGGCAGGAACACCGGCGGGTTGCGGTCGGCGTCGACAAACGACTCTGCGACAACGCCTTCCGCGAGTCGCGAGACCTCGTCGAGCATCGAACGGGCGGTGTCCGCATCGAGGTCGCCGTAGCCGCCCGCGTCCAGGGCCGCACCGAGCGGCAGCACTTCGAACAGATTGAATTCGATATCGCGCAGGTTGGCGATGTAGTGGCTCACATACAAAGGATTGGCGGCGACGGAAAGGTACGCAACCGTAGGTTCTGTGAACCTACGGTTGCGTAGCCGAAGGGTGCGAGGTCACACCGAGACGTGACCTCCGTCACATGATGCCCGCGGGTGATTAGAGCTGGACGATGACGCTCTTGTTCTTCAGGTAGGCATCGAGCCCTTCGCGACCGAACTCCTGGCCCCAGCCGGACTGCTTGTATCCACCGGAGGGCACGTCGTGGTCAAAGACCAACTGGCAGTTGACCTGAACGCTGCCGGCCTGCAGCCGCTTGACGATGCGGTGCGCCCGGCTGACGTTGGTGGTCCACGCGGTGGCCGCGAGGCCGTAGCTGGTGTCGTTGGCCATCGAGACGGCCTCATCTTCGGTGTCGAACGGCAGGATGCTCACCACCGGCCCGAAGATCTCCTGCCGGTACAGGCGCATTCCGGGATCGACGTTGGTCAGTACCGTCGGGTGCACGAAGTAGCCCTTGCGATCCAGTCGGTAGCCACCGGCGACGATCTCGACACCGTCGCTGCGGCCTTCGTCGATGAAGCTCAAGACCCGGCCCAATTGCTTGGCACTGATCAGCGGGCCGCTCATCACACCCTCTTCATCCGGCCCGCCGTACTTCATGAAGTTGGCGACACCCGCGATGCCCTCGACCACCTGATCGTAGACGCCGCGCTGCACGAAAATCCTTGAGCCGCAGACACATCCCTGCCCGGAGTGAATGAAGATTCCCATGGCCGCGCCGAAGATGGCCTTGTCCAGGTCAGCGTCGTCGAAGATCAGCACCGGCGACTTGCCACCGAGTTCCAGCATGACCTTCTTCAGGTTGCCCGCCGACGCCTTGACGATCTCCTTGCCGACTTCGGTCGACCCCGTGAAGGCGACCTTCTCGACGTCGGGATGCGCGGTGATGGCGGCGCCCGCGGTGTGGCCGTACCCGGTGATCAGGTTGATGACGCCCTCGGGAACGCCGGCTTCGTGGATCAGCCGGTCCAGCAGCAGGGCCGAAAGAGGCGTCTCCTCAGCGGGTTTCACCAGGCTGCTGCAGCCTGCGGCCAGGGCAGGGGCGATCTTGGCGCAGGCGTTGAAGATCGGGCCGTTCCACGGGAAGATCAGGCCGACGACGCCGTAGGGCTCGCGCAGCGTGTAGCCGTGCTGGTCGACATAGGCGTCGGAGGCGATGCCGCTGGTGCGGATGTCATAGGCGGTGCCGTTGATCTTGGAACACCAGCCGGCGTAATAGCGGAAGAACTCGGCGCAGGTCGGGACCACCAGCTCGGACTGCATCTTCATCATGCCGGTGTTGGCCGAGTCGATCGCCGCGAAGTCGGCGGCGTGCTCGTCGATCAGGTCGGCGATGCGCCACAGGATCTTGGCCCGCTCGCGGCCGGGCATGCCGGACCAGACGCCGGCCTCGAAGGACGACTTGGCGCGGGCGACCGCCTCGTCGACGAACTCAGGGCCGCAATCGGTGAATTCGCCGATCTGCTCTTCGCTCACCGGATCGATGATCGGGATGAGATCACCCGTGCCTGGGCGCTTCTGGATGTCCTCCAAGACCGACTGCAGCGTCATCGCGTGCCTCTCATCGTCAGCGACGCGCGCCCCGGGGTGAGCGCGCAACAAATGCTGTGCAGTTGCTTAGCATTGCCGTCGGCGGGTCGTCAAGAGTGGCTCACGACGGCGGTTTGTCTGGAAAGATCGGGAACGTGTCTGCCGGCCACGACTACACCTCCCCTGACCTGGCACGCAGCGCCCTGGTGCTGATCGACGTGCAGAACGATTTCGTCTCGGGGCCGTCGCAGGTCGACGGCACCGCCGAACACCTGCCCGCGATGGCGCGACTACTCGAGGCGTTCCGCGCGGCGCGCCGACCGATCGTGCACATCGTGCGGTTGTACGTCCCCGGCGGCAGCGACGCCGACCCGCCGCGTCGGGCCATGATCGAGTCCGGCCGGCAGATCGCCGCACCGCATACCGACGGCGCTGCCGTGCCCACCGAACTGCTGGCCCACCCCTTGGACTACGACTCGCTGCTGGCCGGCGGTATCCAATACGTCGCGGCGGGCGAGGTCGTCATGTTCAAACCGCGGTGGTCGGCCTTCTACCGCACCTCACTCGATGAGCATCTGCGCGACCTCGGGGTGAACACCGTCGTGGTGGCGGGCTGCAATCTGCCGAACTGTCCGCGCGCCACCCTGTTCGACGCCTCCGAGCGCGACTACCGCGCGGCGCTGGTCACCGACGCCACCTCCCAGGTGACGCCCGAGCGACTGGCCGACCTGGCGCTGATCGGCGTCGCGAGGCTGAGCACCGCCGATATCGAGCAGTTCTTCCAGGCCGGTGCGACGGCCGCGCCGGCCCAGTGAAGAATTCAGTGCGTGAGACCGCACAGTAAGACGCACCCCTGACCGCCCTCGCGATCACCGCGGTGCTGCTGGCCGGCGTCGCCGCGGGAGTGATCAACGCGGTCGTCGGATCCGGCAGCCTCATCACCTTCCCCGTGCTGATGGCCGTCGGCTACCCGCCGCTGGTGGCCAACATGTCCAACTCCGTCGGGCTGGTACCCGGCAACTTCACCGGCGCCTACGGCTACCGGCATGAGCTCGGTGGCCAGAGCGCCCGCATCGTCCGGCTCGGCGCGGTATCGCTGGTCGGAGCGATTGTCGGCGCGGTGCTGCTGCTCAAACTTCCACCGGGCGCGTTCACCGCGGTGGTGCCGTGGCTGATCCTGTTGGCCGGCGTGCTCGTGTTGGTGCAACCCCTGTTGCGCCGCGCACTCGACGCGCGACGCGGCACCGAGCGGACTACCGACCATGCTGTGCCGCTGTACCTGGGCATCTTCGGGTGCGCGGTGTACGGCGGCTATTTCGGTGCGGCGCAAGGCATCATCATGATGGCCCTGTTCGGACTGTTCGTGTCGGAAGACCTGCAGCGGCTCAACGGCGTCAAGAACATCTCTGTGGGACTGGTCAATTCGGTCGCGGCCATCATCTTCATCGTCGTCGGCCAGGTGGCCTGGCTACCGGCGCTGCTGCTGGCCGTCGGCTCCACGATCGGTGGCTACATCGGGGCAAAGATCGGACGGCGCCTGCCGCCCAATGCCTTACGCGCCTGCATCGTGGTGGTCAGCGTCGTGGCGTTCACGGTCATGATGCTGAGGTAACGAGTCACACCACGTACGACAGGACGAAGACACCGACCGACAGCCCCAGCATGCCAAGGCAATTGAGCCAGAATTCCTGCTTGAGGAAATCGGCACGGTAGTGCGCGTAGGCCGCGCACACGAAGTAGACGATCACCCCGACGTTGGCCGCCACCCCGATGCCGGGATACTTCAGCCCGGCCACCAGGCCAGCCACGGCCAGCAGCTTGACGACGATCAACACCCACCACCAGTCCTGCGGAAGTTTCACTCCCTCAAGACATCCGCGGATGAACTGCGGCGGACGGATCGACATCAACGCGTCACCGAAGAGCACCGCCGCCAACAATGCGGTGGGCCACCAATAGTGCGGAATACCAGTCACTGCTCATCTCCTTGTGTTGAATCGTGAATGACGCAACGGACGACGTCGCGTAGTTGGTCAGGTACCGACGCACCGCCGGACACTTGATTGCCGCCGGTCATGACGATGCCGAGGTAGGCGAAGTAGACGACCCGGGCGGCGCGTGGCGCGGCGGCCTTTGAGAGCCCGGCGCGCGCCAGGACCGACTCCAGTTCGGTGACCAAGGCGACGGCGAGGTCGCGGAAGATCGCCGATTCATGGCTGCCGCGAACGATGATCGAGGAGTACTGCCGGGACAACGCGGGGTCCTCGGCGAAGTACCGCAGAAACGGTGCGAGCAGCCCGATTACGGCATCGACCGTCGCGTCCGGGGTCAACGGGTCTGGCGATTCATCGCCGGCCTGACGGTCGCGGTGGACGGCGGCGATCCACTCGTCGAAGACCTCGATGAGCAAACCGTCCTTGTCGCCGACGCCCATCACGGTGCCTGTGCTGACACCCGCGTCGGTCGCGATCTGGCGAACCGTCGTCGCAGCGAAACCCTGTCCGCGGAACAGCCGTTCGGCGGACGCCAACACCTTCGCCCGGGTCTCGTCTCTCGCCGCGGCACGCGACTGAACGTGTTCAGTGAACATGTTCAACAGCATGGCGTACCGGTGCCGCATCGTCAAGCCGCAGCCCGGCAATCCGGCCCTACCAGCAAATAATCAACCCCGACACGGCCCGCGTAGGCGCGCAGAAGACCCGCCGACGTGTCAGCATGGACCCCGTGAGGCCAAGCAAAAGCAGAAGCCGAATCAGAAGCCTGACGACCGCTACGACAGCCGCAATCCTGGTGGTACCGCCAGGATTGCTGTCCGCCGCACCATTGCCGACAGCACACGCGGCAGACTGCCCAGACGCCCAGGTCATCTTCGCCCGAGGAACCGATGAAGCGCCCGGACCGGGCGGGGTCGGGACGGCATTCATCAATGGGCTTCGCACCGCAATCAGCCCGAAAACCCTTGACGTGTATGCGGTCGACTATCCCGCTACCACCGACTTCCCCACCGCCGTCGACGGAATTCGCGACGCCCGCAGGCAGCTCGTGACCACCGCTGCGGCCTGCCCGCGGACCAAGATGGTCCTCGGCGGGTTCTCGCAGGGCGCCGCCGTTGCGGGCTTCGTCACCGCGGGCACCATCCCCGAGGGGATCGCCGCCACCGATGTGCCGGCCCCCATGCCGCCGGACGTCGCGGATCACGTTGCGGCCGTTGCCCTGTTCGGTAAGCCTTCCCCACGTTTCATGCGAGCCATCGGCTCCCCCACGGTCACGGTCGGCCCGGTGTATCAGCCCAAGACCACCGATCTATGCGTTTCCAACGACCTGGTGTGTGACGCGCACGGGTCGAGCTTCGATGCCCACAACAGTTACATCGACAGCGGATTGGTCACCCAGGGCGTCAACTTCGCGATGAGCCAGCTGCAGGCCGGGTGGGCGGCCGACGCGCTGGCCGGACCCGCGCCGTGGTCATCAACGACGGTGCAGGCCGCCGACCAGGCGGGTCGCGGTCAGCCCGCACCGGCCTCGACTCCGCAGACCGCCGCGGCGCCGGCCCACATGCCGGCGAGCGCGCCATGGCTCCCGGGGCCGGAGCAGGCCGCACCGTCGCCGGCACCGGACGCTCCACCCCAGTAGCCGCTACCGGAACTGCACACCCCGGCGCCGCACCCACCAATCGGCAAACAGCGTTCCGGCCATCCAGACCATGATCGCAACACCAAGGTGCACAGCACTTTTGGTGTCACGGCCGAGCACGGGACCGACGATGTGGGCGACGGCGGTCGGCAGCGCCCGCCACAGCTCGCGGTGCTCGACCCCGCCGATCGGGTCGGCGACGAAGTACAGCGCGTAGGGCAACGCCAACGAGGACAGCCACAGCACGATGCGCCGCCGGTCATGGCGCTGACCCCACCGCTGCGCCAGCGGGACTTCGGCCACCGGCAGCAACACCGAGACCACATTGCCGATCCCCAGCCAGGACAGGATCGGCACCGCGACGTTCGGAATCGTCACGCCGAGCCGTGCCGGCGTCTCCAACCAGAGGGTCAGCACCGCGGCCACCGCAAGCACCGGCAGGCCGACGAGTACCAGCAAGGCCAGGTTCTTGCGCAGCAGCATTCGCCACGGCGGTATCGACTCCGCCAGGGCCCGCTGGACCCGATCATGGTCAGCGCCAAGCACATTGGTCGTCGTGGTGTCGGCCAGCACGAACGATGAGAAGTATGTGCCGACCAGGATCACCCAGTCCTGGTGATGACGTCCACCGGAGGCCAACGGCTGCACAGAGAGCCACACCAGGGCGAGCACGACGTTGGCCACCACGCCCAGCAGCCAGCTGCGCGGCGGGGTGAACGCCCACCGCACTTCCGACCACACCGCGGGCCACATGATCAATCTCCCCGGTCAACGCCCCGCCCGGCCGCGGAGTGCGTGCGACGATACCCGGCAACAACCTTGCGGTACCTGTGAGCGCGGTGCCGCCGACACAGATCTGAAGGGAGCGCATGGCGGAACCGCACAGCACCGATCCCAGTGCCCACCTTCAGCTGATCGTCGACCTGCTCGCCCGGTCCCTGAATCGCGCGGTGCTGCTGGACGACACTGCGATGACGCCCATGACCTTCAGCCGTCAGCGCGGCACCGTCGACGACGTGCGGATGCACAGCCTCATCGAGCGCGCCACGAAACCCGAAGTCATGGCAGGGCTCCAGGCCTTCGGACTCGACGACGCCGACCCCGGTGTCGCGATCCCGCCACTGCCGCAGCACGGCATGGTGGCACGGTACTGCGTGCCGGTGCGCTCGGCCGATGACCGCTTCGGCTACTTGTGGGTGATCGACCCGCAGCAGTCACTGAGCGCGGCCGATCGCACCTTGGCTCACCAAGCGGGGGCGGACCTGGTGGCGATCCTGGACCGGCGCCGGACCACAGAGCGCGCCGTGGAGTCCGCGCATCAAGCCCTGCTGACCCGGCTGGTGTCGGACGAGCCCCTCGAACCGGTGCTGCGTGAACTCACCACCCACGACATGGCCCGGCCGGACAGCCTGCTCAGCGTCTTCGCGTTCGCGCCATCCGGGGATTCCTCCGAAACCGAGCAGCGTCGCATCGCATTGCGATTGCGGCTGTCCACCGTCGAGCGGACGCACAACTGGTTCGTCCTGCCGGGCAATCCCATCAGCGTCTTCGCCTTCTGCCCGGCACACGTACGGGTCCCGCCGCAGCGGTTGGTGGAGACCGTGACCTCATCGATCCAGGCCACCTTCGATGACGATCCGGCCATCGGCTGGTCGGGCACCCGGCTGCCCTTGTCGCAAGCACCGCAGGCATTTCGAGATGCGCGGCTCGCGTGTGCCATCGCCGCGATCGGCGCAGGTCCGGCCGGGTCCCCGACGGACTGGACCGGGGCCGGCTCGTGGCGGGCGGTGGCCCTGCTCGCCGACAGCTTCGCAGACTCCCCCGACGAACTCGACGGGCTGATCCACCCGGGCGTCGCCGCCTTGTTGGCCGACGGACGCGACGACCTGATCCAGACCCTCGAGGCCTATCTGTCCTCCGGCGGCGACGCGAGGCGCGCGGCCGACACCATGCACCTGCATCGCTCGACGCTGTACTACCGCCTGGAGAAGATCACCCAGGCGCTCGGTGATGACGTCAACGACCTCACCGATGGAGAGGCGCGCTTCGATCTGATGCTGAGCATCCGGCTGGCCCGGCTGCGTCGTCGCTGACCGCGCGTGGTCTTCCGACTGCTGTCGGAAAAACTGCTGGATGTTCCGACCAGCTGCGCCTCGTTAGTCCCCCGCACGCAGCATCGATCGGCTTAGTATTCGCACACGCCAAAATGTGGTGCAGCTCACATCGTCGCTGGGCGTGGGCTGAAGACGCTCCGACAATGCCGTCGGGGCAGCGCGAAGGAGACGACGTGAGTGGGACATCGACCCTGCAAAAGGGCCTGAGCCAGCGCCAACTATCGATGATCGCGATCGGCGGGGTGATCGGCGCCGGGCTGTTCGTCGGCTCAGGGGTCGTCATCAAAAACACCGGGCCTGGAACGTTCATCACCTATGCACTCGCCGGGGCGCTGATCATCATGATCATGCGGATGCTCGCCGAGATGGCGGTGGCCAACCCGTCGACCGGCTCGTTCGCCGACTACGCCCGCAACGCACTGGGCAACTGGGCCGGCTTCTCGATCGGCTGGCTGTATTGGTACTTCTGGGTGATCGTGGTCGGTTTCGAGGCCATCGCCGGAGCCAAGATCGTCAAGTACTGGCTGCCTTCGGCGCCGATATGGCTCACGGCCCTGCTGCTGTTGATCGCGATGACGGCGACGAACCTGTTCTCGGTGTCGTCGTTCGGTGAGTTCGAGTTCTGGTTCGCAAGCATCAAGGTCGCGGCGATCATCGTGTTCCTGGGTGCGGGCTCGTGCTACGTGCTCGGCCTGTGGCCGAACAAGTCCATGGACTTCTCCAATCTGACGGCCCACGGCGGATTCTTCCCCCTGGGCTCGGCCGCGGTCACCGTCGGTGTGGTGACTGTCATCTTCTCGATGGTGGGCGCCGAGATCGCGACCATCGCCGCTGCCGAATCGACCGACCCTGAGCGTGCCGTCGCCAAGGCCGCCAACTCGGTCATCATGCGCATCGCAGTCTTCTTCGTCGGCTCGGCGTTCCTGCTGGTGACCATCCTGCCGTGGAACGGCAATCAACTCGCCGCGTCGCCGTTTGTCTCGGCCTTCACCGCGATGGGCGTTCCCTACGCCGACCACATCATGAACGCGGTCGTCCTGACAGCTGTCCTGAGCTGCCTGAACTCCGGCATGTACACCGCTTCGCGCATGCTGTTCGTGCTCGCCGCCCGTCGCGAGGCACCTGCCCAGCTCGTCTCCGTCACCCGCCGCGGAGTTCCGGCCGCCGCGATTCTCACGTCGTCGGTCATCGGTTTCCTGGGTGTCATCGCCTCGGCATTCTCGCCGGAATTCATCTTCAAGTTCCTGCTCGATTCCAGCGGTGCGGTGATCCTCTTCGTCTATCTGCTGATCGCGATATCCCAGATCGTGCTGCGGTACCGCAACGGCGACGGCCATCTCAAAGTCAAGATGTGGCTGTTCCCTGTGCTGTCGATCGTCTCAGCGATAGCGATGGCCGCGATCCTGGCGCAGATGTTCATCCAAGGTGGAGACAACAGACGAGCCTTGTTGCTGAGCCTCCTGTCCTGGGCTGTGGTGATCGGATTGTTCTTCGCCAACCGCTGGTTCGTCTCGCGCCGGCCCGTTCCGGAGGTCATCGCCCCGACCGAGCGACCGCACCGAGTCCTGGTGCTGGCCAACGAAACCGTCGGCTCCGAAGAGCTGCTCGACGAACTACGCGCCATCGGCGCCGACAACGCCACCACCTATCACGTCGTCGTGCCCGTCAGCCCGATCGAGACCGGCGCCGCCGCCTCCCACGGTCCTCTCGATGTCTGGGAAGCCACCAAAATCCTTGCGCAGCAACGCCTCGATCAGACACTCGCCGCGCTGCACTCGGCGAATCTGGAAGCCGACGGCAAACTCGGCGACTACCGCCCGCTGCGCGCTTTGGCAGCCGCCGTCGCCGAGTTCGAGCCCGACCAGATCGTCATCGCGACGGAGCCGCCGGAACAGTCGATCTGGCACCGCTTCGATGTCGTCGACCGCGCCCGGGCCGACTACCACGTGCCGGTGACCAACGTGATCGCGATGGCGCCCGCCGAGGAGCCCGTCGCGTGACGATCATCGCCGGGTTCAGCGCATCCCGGCACGGCAGCGCCCCGATCAACCTCGCCGTGCAGATCGCGAAGACCACCGGCGAAAAGGTGATCGCGGCGGCGGTACTGGAGCGCTCGTGGCCACCGCGCAACGACCCGGTCGAAGACGAGTACCTGCGCCACGTGAAGGCGCAGACGGCCCAGTCCTTGCAGGCCGTCGTCGACGGCCTGCCCGGGCGACCGGACGTCCCGACACTGGTGCACGAATCCGGTTCCATCCCAACAGGTTTGCTCGAGTTGGCGCAGGAGTTTCAGGCCAGGGCCGTGGTGCTCGGCTCGTCGTCGTCGGGGCTATTGGGACGCGTGGCGCTCGGCAGCGTCACCGAACGTCTGGTGCACACCGCGCAGGTGCCGGTGGCGATCGCGCCGCGCGGATATGGCTTCAGCCACGAGCCGATCCGCCGACTCACCGCGGCCTACGGCGGTGAGGCCGACACCAACGGGTTGATCCGGGCGGCCGCGGACCTGTCGAAGGACTGGAATGCCCGGCTGCGCATCGTGGCGTTCACCGTGCGGCCCGTGTGGGCGTTCGGTGGGCCCTCACTCGAGGCGGGTGCTGAGGACATGGTGGTCGCGCAATGGTCGAAGCGCACCGCCGACGATGTCACCAAGCAGCTCAACAAAGTTCGTGAGCAACTGGCCGTGCCCGACGTGGACATGATCGTCAGCAGCGGGCGCGATTGGCAGCAGGCCGTGGAGAACACGGGATGGGCATCAGGTGATGTGCTGCTGCTCGGATCTGGCGCAGCCGGGCAATCGGCGCGGGTCTTCCTCGGGTCGGCGGCGGCAAAGATTCTGCGTCATTCTCCGGTGCCGGTGATGATCATGCCGCGCGCCTGATTCCTGCCGCCGAGCGCCTGGGGGCACCTCCCGCTTGCGGGGGATTACGGCACGCAACTCACGAAAAAGCGTGCCATAACTGGCCTTTCGGTGTCGGTCTAGCCCTTGCCGGAGAACGTCGCCTTGACCACGGGGCTGGCCGAAGGGGTCAGGGGTGCGGTCGGCGGGGCCGTGGACGTCGTGGTGGCGCCGCCATCGATACGCGGCGCCAACGGCGCTGGTTGGGCGACCGCCACGGTGGCGGCTCCCATGGCCACCAGGGCACTGGCTCCGATTGCGGCCGCGATGCGACGGACGTTGGCGGCGTTGGTCAGACGTGAACGGGACATCAAATTCCTTGTATTCATTGCGAGATGGATTGGTGCCGTCGGCCAGTGGCCACTCACACCGCCGACCGCTCACGTCCCGCAGATATGCACTGCGCCAACCAATGAGCAGTCGGTGCAGCGAAATCTGCCTCAGCGCCTGACCTGCGTCAATAGCCAGCGCAGATGTTGAACAGACTGCGCAATTGTGACGTGGAACACTGTGATCCACGCATCATTTTGCTCGGTTACTCGTAGGTTGGCATCCGCGTCGACCTTCGCCACCGGAACCGCGTCAGGCACCCGACAGCTGAAGCCGCGCGTCCAACGACGCATCAATCATGTTGGGGCTCAAGATGTGATCGAGCACCGTGGTTGCGCAGCCGACGATGCCGACGCGCTCCTGCAACACCGACGGGACGACCTGCAGCGTCCGGGTGGCCAGGGTGCTGGCGTTGCCGTACAACGTTTCTCGTAGACCAGCGACGAATACGTCGTAGGCACCGACCATGTCACCGGCGACGACCAGCACCGCTGGGTTGATCAGGTTCACCGCGGCGGCGAGCACTTCGCCGATGTGGCGCCCGCTGTCACGAATCATGCTGCGAGCCTTCGCATCCCCACTAAGAGCGAGAGCCACCACGTCGCGCAGATGGTTGACGGCGTACCCGTCGGCTTGCAGGTCCCGCACGATCGCCCAGCCGCCGGCGACCGCCTCCACACAACCCGTGTCGCCGCAGCGACACGGAATACCTGCTGCCGCCGAGATCTTGCTGTGCCCGAAATCCCCGGCAGCCGCCGCGGCCCCGCGCCGGAGCTGACCGGCCATCACGATGCCGGCGCCCAGTCCGGTGGACGCTTTCACAACCAGCATGTCTTGCACGTCAGCGAATCCGAACCGCCGTTCCGCCAGGGCGATGACGTTGGCATCGTTGTCCATGACCAACGGAGCGTCGGTGAGATGCTGGAAGTACGGGGCCAACGGCACACCATCCCAGCCGCTCATGTTCGGGGAGTCCAGACTGGCTCCCCGCAGTTGATCGACAGTACCGGGCAGGCTGAGCCCGATCCCGAAGACGCGGTCGCCGCGGCGTCCGGAGTCGTCCAACAGCGCCTCGATGCGCCTGACCAGGCCGGGCATCAGATCGTCTGGACGCATGCCGGGCTCTTGATCGATGTCGGCGGTAGCGAGGATGTCGCCGGCGAGATTGCACAATGCCAACTGGGTGCGGCTGCGCCCGATCGCCGCGGCGAAGACGATGCCGGCATCGATGTTGAACATGAGTTGGGTCGCCGGACGGCCGCCCGTCGACGCTGCGTACTCGGGCTCGATCACCAGATTGTCGGCCTCCAGAGCCGAGAGCCGAGCCGTCACGGCGGTGCGGGACAGGCCCGTGATCCGGCCGATCTCACTGCGGGTGATGGCTCCGCGCCCCCGGATCAAGGCGAACACATCGCCGGGTGTGGGTGCCACCAACGTGCCACTGAGCGCCATGCGCCCCATTGAAGCAAGGTGACACACACCCATGCAAGCGTAAGGACCCGATAGTTAGGTATTTGAAGTACTAAAGATGTGTTGCGGAAAATCCTAATCGGTGTAGGGTTCGTCCTGAACCGATCAAGCTCTAGGTATCCAAGGAGATCAGCAGTGACTATTCGGATCGGCGTCAATGGCTTCGGACGCATCGGGCGTAACTTCTTCCGCGCTCTGGACGCGCAAAAAACGGCGGGCATCAACACCGATCTGGAGATCGTGGCGGTCAACGACCTGACCTCGACCGACGCGCTGGCTCATCTGTTGAAGTTCGATTCGATCCTGGGCCGGCTGCCCTACGACGTCCGCGCGGATGGCGACACCCTGGTGATCGGTGATGCCAAGATCAAGGCCCTGGCGGTCAAGGAGGGTCCGGCGGCGTTGCCGTGGGGCGAGTTGGGGGTGGACATCGTGGTGGAGTCGACCGGGATTTTCACCGACGCCGCCAAAGCGCGGGGGCATTTGGAGGCCGGGGCCAAGAAAGTGATCATCTCCGCGCCGGCGACCGGTGAGGACATCACCATCGTGATGGGTGTCAACGATGACAAGTACGACGGCAGCCAGCACATCATTTCCAACGCCTCGTGCACGACGAATTGCCTGGGGCCGATCGCCAAGGTGCTCAATGACGAGTTCGGCATCGTCAAGGGCTTGATGACCACCATCCACGCCTACACCCAGGATCAGAATCTGCAGGACGGCCCGCACAAGGATCTGCGCCGGGCCCGGGCCGCGGCGATCAACATCGTGCCGACGTCGACCGGGGCGGCCAAGGCCATCGGTCTGGTGCTGCCCGAGCTCAAGGGCAAGTTGGATGGGTATGCGTTGCGGGTGCCGGTGCCCACCGGTTCGGTCACCGACCTGACCGTGGAACTCGGCAAGTCCGCGTCGGCCGCGGAGATCAATGCGGCGATGCAGGCTGCTGCCGAGGGCCCGTTGAAGGGGATCCTCAAGTACTACGACGCCCCGATCGTGTCGTCCGATATCGTCACCGACCCGCACAGTTCACTGTTCGACTCCGGACTGACCAAGGTCATCGACAACCAAGCCAAGGTCGTCTCGTGGTACGACAACGAATGGGGCTACTCCAACCGCATCGCCGACCTGACCGCACTGGTCGGCAAATCGCTGTAGCTGTCGCTACACCGAAGCGGGCGTCCAGCGAAACGGCATCCTGAGCCCAATGGTCTTCTCCGCCTTGTCATACCAGCCCTGCGGCGCGTACTGATCAGAGTGCAGATAGCACTGCACGCGCACTGCTGAACTGCCGGGAGTGAATGTCAGCAGTCTGCTCAGCGGCAGCGTCGTGATCGGCATGTGATGCCGACTCAGTGACGCGACGTTGAGAAACCATGTCCCCCAACGCTGTTCGATATGACTCTTGCCGCCGAAATTGTCGTCGGGGTGGGTATGGGTGTGACCGGCGATCCACAGTTGCACCCGGCCCGGATGCTCGGCCAAGAACTGTTCGAACGCACCGGAATCAGGCTGACTGTCCACCCAGTACAGATACGACGCCGCTTGCGGCGTGCCCTGCTGGAACGGCCGGTGGTAATGCTCCGCCAGTTGGCCGTCAGCATCGCGACGGACGCCCTCCCACTCCCCCGACGCCACCGTGGTGTCCTTGAGCACGTAGTGGTGCACCGTCACGATGATCGCGTCAGGATTGGTCAGCACCATGTGCTTCCACCAGCGGAACGTTTCGCCGCTGACCACACCCCCTGGATTGCCACCCAATGTGCCACGACCGACGGCCTGCGTCGGCTCGTTACGGTCGCTCAGCATGAGGAACAACAGATTCCCCACCCGAAACGAGTAGTGCTGCCAGGTCCCGGCTACCGGATAGCGTCGAAGTGCGGCATCGACACCGGAAAACTCCGTGTGCTGCCCCAGCGGGTCGATCCACTTCTGCCACCACCATGCCTCGGGTTCGTCCAAGCCACTGCGGTCGTGGTTCCCGCACACGCTGTAGACGTCCTCGCGGCGGTGGCGACGCAAACTCCCGAACTGCCGTCGGAGCTCACGCCCTTCCTCGTCGTCCGGTAGATGGTGGTGGGCACCGGACATGTCGCCGACGTCGACGGCGATGTCCCAGTCAAACGCCGCGCCACCGTCAGGCCCACCGAACTCGGACTGCGAAATCGCCTCGGCCAGACTGTCTCTGCCGAATCTACGATCAGTACCCACATGAGCGTCGCCAAAGGCCCAGAGGCGGAACGGGTGTACTCCGCCGGTCATTCGCGGTCACCGTCGACCAGGCCCCAATAGCGTCGGATCTGGCTGTCCGCCACGCCGAAGATCGAGTCGACGACGATGCCGATCAACAGAACGACAATCATGACCGAGATCGCCAGCGGCATGTCACTCATGTTCTGTGCGTTCTCCAGCAGAACCCCGATCGATGCGGTTCCAGCGACCATCACCACGAGCTCACCCGCCATGAGGCTGCGCCACGCGAACGCCCAACCTTGTCGCAATCCACTGATGAATGTCGGCAGCGACGCCGGCAGGATGACGTGGCGGTACAGCGCGAAGTTCCTCAGTCCCATGGTTTTTGCCGCACGCAACTGGAGCGGCGGAATGAGATCGGCGCCCGAGATCACGCCGAGCGCCACCGACGGAGCGGCGCCGATGACGATCACGAACAGGATTGCCGACGTGTTCAGACCGAAGAAGATGATCGCGAAGGGAAACCACGCGATGGCCGGCATGGTCTGCAGACCGGTGATGAGCGGACCGAAGGTATTGCGCAGCAGTTTGTTTCGGGACAGGATGCCGCCGATGACAGCGCCGAGGAGCAGGGACAGCCCAAAGCCGACGAGCGCCCGCCCCATCGTCGTCGAAACTGCCTCCCACAGCGCAGCGTCGTGCAGCTGCCGCCACAGCGTGACACCGACTGTCGCGGGGCTGGGCAAGACCACCGAAGACTTCCAACCGCTCAGATAGACGAGCTGCCACGCACCCAACACGACCAGCAGCGCCAGCGCTTTCGCCCACACCGATGCCACCAACGGCCGCAACCGAACCGAGTTGCGGCGTGATGACCGAGGCGTCGTGGTCACTGTGCTACTGACCACGACGACCGTTTCCTTCCTCATGCAGCCGGGCGGTGATGTGCGCGGCCAACTCCGCGACGTCCGCGGTATTGATCTGACGAGGGCGGGGTACCGGGACGGGAAATTCTTCGACGATGCGACCTGGACGGGAACCCAGCAGAATCACCCGGTCCGCCAGGCGAACGGCCTCCCGCACGTTGTGAGTCACGAAAACGACGGTCAATCCGCGTGATTCGACGATCCGCTCAAGTTCCTCGTGCAGCAGGTCACGGGTCAGCGCATCCAGCGCACCGAAGGGCTCGTCCATCAGCAGCACGTCGGCGTCCTGAGCGAGCGCGCGGGCCAGGGCAACCCGCTGCCGCATCCCGCCGGACAACTGATGTGGACGCTTGTCCGCGAAATCACTCAATCCGACTGTGGCCAGCAGTCGTGCCACGCGTTCACGACGCACACCCCGCGGTACCGCGCGTGCCTTCAGGGCCAGATCGACGTTGGCTGCGGCAGTCAGCCACGGGAACAACGCCGGCTCCTGGAACATCAACGCGACCCGGCGGCCATAGTTCTCGACCGTTCCGCTCGAGGGTGCATCCAGACCGGCGATGATCGACAGCAGCGTGCTCTTGCCGCAACCGGAACTACCCACCAGACAGACGAATTCGCCCTCGGCGACGGTCAGACTGATGGTGTCCAAGGCCGCTACCGCCGTGCGGCCCTTTCCGTAGCGCTTGGTCACCTCGGCAAGTTCCAACGCCAGCCGCGGTGCCGGAGGCGGCGGAGGAACTGTCACGAGGAACTCACCGGGCTGCGCGCAGCGGGTCACGCCGCTACCGCCGGCTTGCCCGCCGCGGAGAGCACCGCGTTGAGCGGAGCCGGATCGAACAGACCATTGATGTCGAGCGGCTGCAACAGACCGATTGCGACGGCCTTGCTCACCTGGTCACGCAACGACGCGATCCCGGGATCGTTGGAGAACGTCGTCTCCTTGAACGACTCCGTCAAGACGCCCGGATCCAGGCCCTTGCCAAGGACTTTCGCAAGCGCGGCGTTGGCGGACTGGGCCGCTGATGCGGAATCCGCGGCAATCTTGTCGTTGGCCTGGACCTGGCCGCGCAACAGCCCCGCCACGGCGTCTGGATGTGCCGCGAGAAAGTCCTGGCGCACGACGAGCACGGTGATGGTGTTCGGGTCCGACCACAGCCGCACGCCGCCGGCCTTGATCATCTGAATATCGAACGGCGCGGAATCCAGCGCGCCGGCGATCTGCTTGCTGACGAACTGCTGGACGATGGCCGATTCGGGGTTGGTCGGCTTGACCGATACATCACCCCCGCCTTGCGTGTTGGTCTGCAATCCGTTCTTCGCAAGCCAGTCTCGGAGACTGACGTCCTGGGTGCCGCCGAGCGCCGGGTCGGCGACCGTCTTGCCCCTGAGATCCTGGGCTGAGGTGATGCCCGGTTGTACGACCATCGAGGTACCTCCACTCGCGGCTCCCGAAATGAGCTTGATGGCTTGGCCCTTCGATTTCTGCCAGGCGTTGAAGGCGGGATTGGGCCCCACATAGGCCGCGTCGAGATGGCCGGACAACAACGCCGTGATCTCCTCGGTCCCGGCGCTGAACGGTTGCGCGGTGAAGGTGATTCCGGGCCCGAGTTCCCGGGCGAACAATCCGTCATTGATGCCGACGAGCGCCGGCGCGTGCGTGATGCGAGTCAGGTAGCCCAGTCGCAGGGGCACGGGCGCAGACGACGCCGACTGGGTCGATGGCGAGCATCCGGTCACCGCCGCGATGGCGCCTACCGCAGCACCCAGCGCAATCAGCTTGGTGAGATATCGATGAGAGAACACAGTTTTCCTTGGTTTCGGACGAGCAGGGTGGGGTGCAATGTCAGGCCGTCGCCGGACATCGCGGCTGGCCGCTCGAACGAGTGACGAACAGCGGACTGGTCCAAACCTGATGGCCGTCCGACTGCGTGGCGCGCACGTACGTCGCGCTGGTGCCCTGCGGCAGATCGAGGACGAGGTCGCCGGTCACCGTGGTGGGGAGCGCTGAGAACTCAGCCACGCGTTCAGCACGTACCCGTAAGTTGAGGCCTCCCACGGCGGTTTCAACATGACCATCGCGGATCAGCTCAGCGCCCGAGAATTCGCGGTCGACGTCGAGGTCATCCTCATGCGCCGAGGCCTGGAGGTGGAAGCGAGCCGTAGCGAGATCGGCCAACCGGACGACGATGCCGATATCCGAGCCGTACGTCGTGGTCCGCCAGTTCACCGTGTCACCGGAAAACTCGAACGATTGCTCAGGATGTGTTGCTGCCCATGGTGTTACGTTCGACACTTCGGTTCCTGCGACCCGCAGCTGACCCGACCAGGTCGCCCACCGGTAGCGATCGCGGTGACGCGCTCCACCCCACCGGATCCGAACGAGCTCGTTCGACAACCCGGTCTCGGCATGCAGATCGCGCTGCCAGACTCGCCCGTCGCTGTCATAGATTGCGATCTCGTCCCAGCCCGCAGTTCCATAGAGCGCGTAGTTGACGCTCAATTCGTCTGCTTCCGTGTCGATCTCGTCGCCCATCCAGGCATCCCCGCTGCGCAACAGCGCCACCGCGCGCGCTCCGGTGGTGGCCCAGGTCCGGCGCGCACGCAAACCGCGGCCCACCTCCGCGTTGGTCAGCGCCGGCGCAAGAACCCCAGTGAGACCGCCGAATCCGCCGAAGATGTTCGCTCCTGGTGCGCCGCCGCCGGGTCGGCCACGGTGTTCGTCACTGGCCGCACTGGCACCCAGGCGAAGTCCGCGGGCCAGTGCATCTTCCAGGAACCACGGGCTGCTGCCCCAGGTCGAGTGCACCTCGATCAGCCGTTCCAGCTCGGGGTGGTGCCAGTCCAGGATCGCGCGCCGGCCACCCACGTGCGGAATCAGCAGATAGGAATCCGGGTCCTTTTCGTACGCGGCGTAAAGCTCTGTGATGGGCCAGGTTTGGGGCGTCGGCACGGTGCTCGCCATCCCCTGGTGCCACTCCAGCGAACGCGCGAGCGTGGTGTCCTCGCCGAGAAAGACGACGTTGTGATCGCCGCCGACACCTGCGGTGCCGCACCATTCGACGCCCGGGAAGCAGACGAGACTGCCCTCGTTCGAGATGGCCCGGCAGGCGGCGACCACGTCGATCCAGGCATCGTCAGTGATCTGAAAATCGTTGGCGGTGTAGCCCACAACGTCGAGTGCCCCGATATCGCGGGCATAGCGCAGGTTCCAGTCGGTGTCCTGGGTGCCGACGGTGTCGTTGGAATGCACGTGCAGGTCGCAGAAGAAGCCACGGGGTCCGGGCAGATCGTCGACAACGTCGAGCCTGGTCTCCCCTGGCGATACATCCGCCTCGGTGTCAGCGAGGACCCGGATGTGCGCAGCGCGCGCGGGCATCGCGAGAGACGCGCTCGCCCAACCGGTGTGCGGCGTGCTCGCCCGGGCCACGGTGGTGCCGTCAACCTGGGCCCACAGTTCGGTGGCGATACCCGCGCAGGTATTTCCCCAGCGGTCCTGCAAGTGTGCGCGCAGGGTCACCGCCTCGCTGTCGCTGCGCACGACGCGCGGGCCGTGGACGACCACGCGCTCCGGTGCACCGGGCACCACGGCGAGCCGATTGACGCCGGCGCGGGCCATTCGCGAGGTCCCCAACGGATCGACGAACAGATGGACCTCGAACTCGTCCTCGACGAAGGTCTGCGTGCGGGTACCGGGACCTCCGAATCGCCGGTCCCCCAGCCGGATCTCGATCACATCACCGGGACGCAGGTAGCCGTCGACGGCGTGGATCAGCAGCGACTTCTGGAACGGCCGCTCACCGCCCTTGACGTCGTAGCGAACGGCCAACTGCTGCACCGTGGCGGCGCCTGCCTCGGACGCACGTCCTACCAGTGACCGGCTGACCAGCTCTGCGCTCGCGTAGTCGCGCGCGGCAGGATCGGTGGTCTGCAGGTCCCAGTCGGAGTAATAGCGGAAGCACAGTTTGAGCCAGCCGCTGTCGGCGATACCCGACCGCCCGACGGTGTAGGTGAAGACGATTTCTTCCAGTGCGCCGGCGACCACCGTGGCGTGTGAGCACTGCAGGTCGCCGAGGAAAGGCAGCTCGTCGAATTCGGCGGTGATGGCGTCCCGCACTGCTGCCACCGAGCAGTCATTGCTAGCCAATGGACCTTGGGGACGAAGCGGAATCGCACGCGACATCGACCCATCCTCTCGGCTACTCACCTAGGAGTCCAACGAATAGATATGATGCGATTGATCACTGAAAGTGAAGAATGATGAATCTGCAGCAGTTGCACTATGTGGTTGCCCTGGCCGAGGCCAAGAGCTTCACGAAGGCCGCCGAAAGTTCCTTCGTCGTGCAATCGGCGCTCAGCCAGCAGGTCCGGAAGTTCGAGGAAGAGCTCGGCGTGACACTCTTCGAACGCACGACGCGGTCGGTCTCGCTGACCCCGGCGGGCGAGGCACTCCTGCCGCTGATGCACCAGGTGGTCGCCGGACTCGACCAGATCAAAGTCGATGCCCAAGCACTCAGCGGCATCGTCACCGGACGCCTCACGGTCGGCATGATGGAGGTCCCCTCCGAAAGCCTTGACGTCGCAACGCTGATGGCGACATTCCACTCCCGCTACCCCGATGTCAGCGTGACGCTGCGCAGTGGTGGCAGCGACGTGCTGCTGACCGCCACCCGCGACCGCAAGCTGGACGCGGCCATCGTCGGCTCCAACGTCTCCAGGGCAGCCGATCAGCTGAGTTTCACGCACCTGTTCACCGAGTCGTTGATCGCGGTCATCCCCTGCGATCACCCGTTGGCCGAACACCGAACGGTATCGGTCACCGAGCTCGCGGCATTGCCGTTCATCGACTTTCCGCCCGGATACGGCCTGCGCCACGAAACCGACCGAGGATTCGCCGAGGTACCGCGACGCGTGGCCTTCGAAGTCACCCGCGTCGATGAAGTTGTCCACTTCGTTCGTCAGAACCTCGGCGTGGCACTGCTGCCCGAATCGGTGGCCCGCACCCGCGCCGACACCGACGCGAGCCTGGCGCTGCGTCCCGTCACCGGTGTCGAGATGCAGCGCCGGGTGCATCTCGTCGCACCGCAGCCGCACCTGCGTTCGGCGGCGTGCCAGGCGTTCATTGCCTGCGTCCACGAACACCTGGCGTCGCACTAATCGAGGTCGGTGACCGAAAAGTACTCCCGCACAGCAGCTTCGAGCACCTGCACCGCAGTGACCATGGTGTCGATGCCGATACTCTCGTCATAGACCGCCCAACCGTCGTCGCCGGGGCCGAAGGTGACCGCGGGTATGACGACGTGGCGAAAGCGGATCGTGTCGTTGAACGCCGCACCGCGGCCTCCCAACCGACCACCACGGCGATCAGGCTCAGGACGGGCAATGCCGCCAGCAGCGTGGCGCGGGCCACCTCACGGCGATCGCGTCGGTGGCGTTCGGCAGTGACCGCGTCGCGCGGACGAACTACTGTGGGCGCGCTGCTCGAGCGGAGCGCGCCAGAACCGCGTGCGGGTGCCGATACCATCCATCTTCCCTTGCAGGCCTGCGTAACGGCCCGCAACGTAACACTCACGATCGGCCAAATCGGGTGTGTCCCAGACGTCGCGACATCGTCCACGCTGCGGCAGCGCCACCGACGGGACCCGTTCCGACCTGCAGGAAGTCAGCGGTCCAGGCACTTCCATGCGATGTTTCGAATCGTTCTGATCCGATGGCGTCAGCGGGCTCCGTACGGTGCCGCGGTTGTGTGCCTGATTCGCCCGGCCTGAGTCAGCTGGGTATGGAACGCTTTATCCGTGCGACACGAAATCCAGTTCGGTGTGCTGGGTCCACTGCAGGTGAGCGTCGGGTCCACACCGATTCAGGTTGGCACGCCAAAACAGCGCGCGGTGCTCGCCATGTTGATCGCGAACGCCAACCGCGCGGTCAGCGCCGCTGATCTGATCACAGCCATTTGGGCAGACGAACCGCCGGCTGCCGCACGGATCTCGGTGAGTGCGTACGTGTCGAATCTGCGCCGCATCATCACCCAGGCCGGCGTCGACGCGCACGCCGTCGTGTCCACCGCACCCAATGGCTACCGACTCGAAATCACCACCGAACAAAGTGATCTGGCGCGGTTCGCCGCTGAGCAACAAGCCGGGATCAACGCCGTGGCCGCCGGACACTTCGAATCGGCCAGCACTCACCTCACCGCCGCACTGCGTCAATGGCGTGGCCCCGTCCTCGACGACCTCCGCGACTTTGCGTTCACCGATATGTTGCGCAGTGAGTTGGCCGAGGACAAGATCCTGGCGCACACCGCACGCGCCCAAGCCGAAATCGCCTGCGGCCGCGCTCATACCATCGTTCGGGAGCTCGAAACCCTGGTCGGCGAGCATCCCTACCGCGAACCGCTGTGGGCTCAGCTGGTCACGGCCTACTACCTCACCGACCGCCAATCCGATGCGCTGGACACCTATCACCGGCTCAAGACCGCGTTGTCCGAGGACCTCGGCATCGACCCCGCGCCGGCGCTGCGCACCTTGTATGAACAAATCCTGCGACAGGAACCGCTCGACGTACAACGAAATGCGCAGGCCGCCGCCCAGACGATCATCGCCTTCGAACCCGACGCGACCACCCTGATAAGCCGTGTCACCGCTGTCCTACGCGACGTGCGTGATCACGTTCATCAACTCAAGGGGTCGGCCACCCGCATCGGACGGCATCCCGACAATGACCTCGTCGTGCCCGACGACAAGGTGAGCCGGCACCATGCCGTCATCAACAACGCCGACACCACTCACATCATCACCGACCTCGGGTCCGCCAACGGAGTCCATGTCAACGGCGAACGGATCCGCGCCACGGCTGAACTCCACGACGGCGACACCATTCGAATCGGTGGTCAGCTGTTCGTCTTTGAGACCTGCCCGCCCGCCACGGCGGAGGCCGGCGACCGGTCTGAGACCTGACCTCAGCCGCCGTACTGCGGCTTCAGCTGACCGGCCAATGCGGCCAGCGGAATGTTGGCCACGACGGTGCCGCCGTCCATGGACCAGACGCGTTGGCCCGGAGGAGTGGGCTCTTCGCGCATCATGGGTTGATCGGGCATGTAGAGCCGCAATGAATCGCCGGTGAGCGCGAACGCGCGATAGTTGCCTGAGTAGCCGGGGCCGGCTCTGTCCGGCTGGAATTCGGGCACCGTGAAGGGGTAGGTGCCCGGCGTATGCGGCGGCGGTACCACGTCGAGGATCGGCGGCAGGATCGGCGCCGCGGCCGCTGAAACCGCTTGATTGGCATTGACTCCCGGCCGGAACAGGTCCGGAAGATACAGCCGCTGTCCGGTATTCATGTTGAAGACGAACGACCGGTAGGCGTTGTTGGCCTGGACACCGAACGGCTCGAAAATCTCGTGGACCACCACCGACTGAACTCCCCCGGGTCCGGGAATGATCTCGTAGTCGGCGCGGGCGCTGCTGTCGCGCGGCGTGGTGTTGCCGGTGTTGCGCCAGCCGTTGAACAGCCGCGTGTAGTAATCACGCAGCACCGGCCCGGCAGTCGGGTTGTCGATCAACTCGACCGGAACCCGCAGTGACAGCAGCATTTCCGCTTCGCGCTGGGACTTGACCACCGCGGTGCAGGCGCCGCCGTCCCACACGGCGCCCAGTTGGGCGCAGAAGCCGTCGACCGCTGCGTGGGCAGCCGGCAGACCTGTAAAACACGTCGTAGCGACGACTGTTGCACCTAAGGCGGCGAGGGCCGCCCGGACCCTAGTTGCCACGCTTACCGCCCGCTCCAGCGAGCATCACGTCGGCTGCGAGCCATCGATCCCCCACCTTTCGCATCGTCATGGACACGCTGACGTAGTCGGTCTTCTTGTCTTTCACCGCGGCGCTGGTGACGTCCTGCTTCACGGTCAGGAGCACGTCGACATCTCCACCGCGGACGGCCTTGACTGCCGCGTCGTCAACGACACCCGTTGTGCTGACCTTGTTGTCGATCAACATCTTTCGCATGGTCGCGGCGGCCTTGCTATAAGTGTCTTTGAACTTGCCCGTGGCACCGCCGAGAACATCGGCGAAGTTCTTGTCGATCGTGTTCTGATCGGTAGTGGTCAGGAGAACGGCATAGCTGCGTGCCGCATCCAGCGCCCCCGCAGCTTCGGCGTCGCGCTGGTGCTGGGCGAAAACCAGCCACCCCGTGGTGCCGGCCGCCGCGGTCAGTGCGATCACCACGGCCACGACAGCCCAACAGATCGAGCGACGAATGGTGTAGGTCTTGGGTCCGGTGGGCTCGGGTTGCGCCTCTTCGGAATCCACGCGTTCGACGTCTTCGGGCACGTCAGCTTCCTTGGTAGTCACAGGATTTCAACCTTGCTGGCCAGCCACCGGTCGCCGTTGCGCTCCATGGTCATGTCGATGCGGTTGCGGTCGATACGCGGGCTCGGGTTGTTCGCGTTGGTGATCGATTGGTCGACGAACAGCAGCACCTCGACCTTGTCGGGTGTCGCCGACTTCACCGCCGCAGCGACGACGATGCCCGTCCCCGATGCCTTGTTGTCGATCAGCACCTGCCGCAACTGATTGGCGCCCTGGCTGTACGCATCCTTGAACTCGCCGGTGGCACCGTCGAGCGATTTGCGGTAGTTCTCGTCAATGTTCTTGGCGTCCAACGTCGTCAGCACCACGGCATAGTCCTTGGCCGCCTGCAACCCGGCCTCACTCGCTTCGGTGAGCCGGTACTGCTCGTACTGCCGCCAACCCAGAAATCCCAGCGCCGCAACCAACACCGTGAACAGCAACGCGCACACCAGCGCGGCCAGACCGACCCGCCGCTTCGATGTCGCTGCGGCCGATTCCGTGGCCTCGGCGGCCGCATCCGCCTCCGGCACCTCGGCAGCCTCGGCATCAGGCTCGACCGACAAATCGGTCGCCTCGGCGGCTTCGGTCTCCGTGTCCTGCACCTGCTCGAAGACGTCCGCACTGGCAGTTCGTTTACTCATCACTTCTCGCGTATCTCGTGGCCCATCAGTTCGGCAGAGGCACCGGCATGACTGGACCTCCGTATGGGGTGTCAATGGTGTAGCCCGGGTAGTGCGGGGTCTTGTCGGTCACCGCGTGGGGGTCGTATCCCGGCGGCGGGCCGGCAGTGTCGTCACCCGGTGGCCGCGGCGCATTACGGGCGCCACGAACCAACAGCGATGGATCCTTGTCCTCACAGTAGGTGTACTTGTACGGCTCTGGGAAACTCGCATCCGATGGGGAGTGACGCGGCAGGTCGTAGTCGCACCGGTACTTCGGATAGATGTCACCCAGCGCCCAAATCCCGCCGTCGTGGACCATGGCGGAGAACCGGTCGATGAACGGATCGCGGTCCGGCCGCCAGATGTACTCCAGCGCAGGAATGCGCTGATAGATGATCTGCGACACCGTGGTCAGGTTCCCGAGGATCTGCACCACATTCTGGCGGTTGTCAGCGATGAGGTTGTCCAGCGTGGCCAACTGCGGCTCACCCCGCTCCACCAACGTGCGGAAGCCGCCGTCCATCTTGTTCACGCCACCCAGCACCGCCTCCAGGCTCTTGGTCGTCGCCTGCAAGCCCGGGCGGACGGCGGCGACAGTGCCGAACACCACCCGGGTGCTGCGGATCATGCTCGTGGTCTCCGGCAGCACTGAGTCGACGGTGTTCGCGAGCAAGCTGGCGCCGTCGAGGATCGCGGCGAGCTTGCGCGGGCCGTCCTTGGTCACATGCAGCTCGTTGAACATCTTGCCGAGCTTGTCTGCGTCCAACTGCGCCAGCGCGCCGCGGCTGTGGTCGATGATGTGCGGCAGCGTCACCGGAATGCTGGCTTGCTTGCCCGAAATAACCGCACCGTCAGCCAAATACGGTCCATTGCCACTGTCGGGACGGAAGTCCAGGTACTGCTCACCCGCCGCGGACAGACCCGACACCCGCACCGGCGAGTCTTTCGGGATGCGGGCAGACGCGTCAATGGACGCGACCGCCTCGACACCGTTGTTGGTGAGATTGACCGCTGATACCCGGCCGATCGGGATGCCACGCAGCGTGACGTCTTGATTGGTCAGCAGCCCACCGGATTCGGGCAGCAAGATCCGCACCGCGATGGTCCGGTGCAACGGGTTGAACCGCAGGCCATCGATCGCGATGTAGGCGAAGGCCACCACCGCGGTCAGTGCCAGGCCAACCAGCGCCAGCAAGATCTTGCGACTGGCCACTGCCTTGACAAAGCGAATAACCACTGCCAGAACGGAATTGAGAAGGGTGATCATGGGCGATCGGCCCCGTTGACTCGCCCGACAATCATGTTCCACTCGTACCGCAGGCTCCCGATCATCAGGTGCCAGTCGGTGCCGTCAGGGCCGTGGATGCCGGGGTCACCCGCGTAGTTCTTGTCCGGCAGGGCTCCGATCGCGATCTTCTCGACTGACGCAAGTCCATGCAGCGCAGCCGAATTCGTGGACTTGACGACGACGCCGATCAGTCGGTTGAAGGCGGTCAGCGTGAGGTTCGGGTCCAACACGATGTCGTTGGAGACCTGTGACAGCTTGTTGATGTCGGCAATGAGGCTGCGGGTGTCGGTGCCCTGCATCGACGGGAACTTGGCCAGCTGCCGGGTGATCCTGCCGACGTTGTCGACCACATCCATGATCGCAGTGGTGTTGTCGGAGATGACGGCCAACGCCGGGCCGCCGGCCGACAGCGCCGTGTCGATGGTCTGTTGGTGATTGGCCACTTCGGCGGCCATGTTGGACGTACTACGCAGTGTCGAATCCAGTTGCGCCGAACGCGCCGACATCTTCGACAAGAACTGATTTGTTTCCGAGATCAACCCGGCCAGTTTCTCCCCGCGGCCACCAACGACGCGGCCGGCACCGTTGACGTCGGTCGTCAAGGCACGGACGGCACCGCCGTTGACCAACATCGCCAGCGAATTGAGCAGTTCCTCGACCGTCGGCGCGGACGCCGTGTCCGCCAGCGGGATGGTGTCGCCACTGTGCAGCAGTGGGCCACCGTCTGTGCGCGACGGCGGACGAATTTGCAGGAACACGTCGCCCAATGGCGTGGCAGCACGCAATTCGGCGGTGCTGCCCACCGGCAGCGGCACATCCTTACGGATTTTCATGGCCACCTTGGCGGTGAAATCCTGCGCCTCGATCGAGGTGACTTCACCGATGTCGGCGCCGTACAAACGCACCTTCGCCTTGGCCGGCAGATTCAGTGCATCGGTGAATACCGCATTCAACGAGTACGTCGGCCCACTCGAACCCGGGGAGGGCAAGGGCACACTGTCGAGGCCTGCGGCACAGCCGGTCATCAGCAGGACGCTGCCGAGCACAACGGTCCAGCGCGCGCCGCGAAGTACGAAAGTGGGACTGATCATCGTGTCGGCCCTGTCGGTGTAGCGGGTGCGGCCGGTGCCGGCTTCGCGCCGGGTTTGGGCGGTTCGCCCTGACCAGACGGACCGATGCCGTTGCCCATCAAGTCCAGCATCGAACCCAGGCCGAAATCTGGCCCGTAGTCCTGCAAGGTGCCTGTCGCACAACCGAGTTGCTTCAGGCCCATCAAGTTGCAGAGTTCCTTGTTCAGGTTGTTGTTGAGAATCACCTTGTCGGTCAACAGGTGGACGCGGATGCTACCGCCGACCGGGTCCAGGACGTTGTACAAGTTGTCGAGCGTCAGTGGCAGCACGTCAATGGTCTCCGTCAGCTCACGCTTGTTGTCGGCCAGCGATTTGGTCATCGTGCCCAGGTCACCGAACGCGCCCTTCAACTGATCCCGGTGCCGATCCAGCAGACCGCTCACCTGCTGGAGGATCTCGTTGGCCTTGGCGCCAGTGCGCCCAGATCCCAGGTTCTGGTCCGCGAGGATGTCGCTGAGTTGGTGCACGTTGCTGCCGAAGGTGCGGATGGCCGCATCGTTGTCGGCCGCCGACTGCGTCAAATCCGAGACACTGCGGATGATCTGCTGCAGGTTCTGCTGGGTCTTGGCACCACCGTCAGGTCCGACCTTGAGCGCCTCGGACAATTTGGTCAGCGTCGACTTGATCTGATCGCTGTTGCCCGCCGAGATCTGGGAGCCCAGATTCACCAGATCACCCAGCGGCCCACCGCCTTTGGCGTCGCCGCGCAGGGCGGTACCGAGCTTGTCCATCATGGCCAGGGTCCGGTCGAATTCGACCGGGGTCCTGGTGTTCCCAATTCCGATCAGGTCGCCGTCGCGGAGCTTGGGGCCACCACGATACGGCGGGGTCAGCTCGATATGCCGGTCGGTGAGGATCGAGGCGGAAACGGTTGCGGCCACGACGTCGCTCGGGACGGGGACCTTCCGATCGATGTCCATGACGACCTCGACATAGCCACCCTTGTTCTCCACCGTGTCGACCCTGCCGACCTGCATACCCAGCACCGACACCGCGTTGCCGGGATACAGCCCGACGGCGTCCTCGAAGTGCGCAGTCACTCTGATGTCACGGTGCCAGAATCGCGGCACCACCAGGACCGCGGCCACGACCGTGCCGACAACGGCAACAACCGCAATCACGCCGATTACCAAGGCACGCTTACTCATTTGCAGTCCTTGAAGTACTCGACGATGTTGAACTGACGGGCCCGGCCGCTGATGGCGCACATCCAGGAATCCACCATGAGACCACCGGACAGCGTCACATCCGCAGCATTCCCACTACCCAAGATGTTGGCGAAGTCGCGCGCCGCGATCGGTGCGTTCTGCAGGATGCTGCGAACGAGCGCATCATGGTCGGCCAGCATCTTGGCGAAGTCATGCAGGCTGTTGATCAGCGCGTCGAGTTGCGGCTCATCGCCCAGAATCGTATTCGCCCGGTCGGCCAGCAATGTCACCCCGTCGAACAGGCGCTGCACCGCCGCCCGCCGCGTGGTGATTTCGCCGAGAATCTGGTTGCCCTGCAACACCAGTGCGCCCAGATCGGCCTTCTGCCGATGTAGAAGTGCCGCGATCGTATCGGCGTTGGAAATCAGCGTGCCCAGCTGATCACGACGAGACTGGATCACGCCGGCAAGGGAATTGAGGTTGGTCAGCGCCTGCGGCAGAGCGTCGGGCAGCCCCTGCAGGCTGGCACTCATCACTCGCACCGACTCGGCGATCCGGTCAGCGTCCAGCGGAGCCAGGGTGCTGGTCGCGCCCTCCAGCGTCTTCTGCAGGTCATACGGCACTTCAGTGTGACTCAATTTGATTGTGTTGCTTCGCAATTCACCGGAGCCCGCGGGGGCGAGCTCCAGATAGCGCGAACCGAGAATGGTGGTGAGCTTGATCGCCGCGCGGGTCTCCGACCCCAGTCGCACGTTTTTGTCGGCTTTGAACGTGACCACCACGTGGTCGCCCGCCAAGGCGACGTCCTGCACCTCACCAACGTGGATGCCTGCGATCGTCACCCCATTGCCCGACTTGATGGCGGCGGCCTGGGCGAACTCCGCGGTGTACTGCTTCCTGCCGAAGTCCAGCACGCTGATCAGCACCACCGTGGCAACCATCACGACGATCACCGTCAGACCGATGACGCCGAGCCAGAACTTGTTGTAGTCCTCGAGAACTCGCTGCCGCCCACCCGGGATGTTCGCCGGGCGGAGCGGGCCGCCGAACAGGCCGCTCATCGGCACACCGCCGTGTGCCACACTTCGTTGCCGTTGCCCGGGGTGGCGGCGATGACGAAGTTCTGGAACCACTGCTTCAGGCCGCGCCACAGGGCGAAGTCGACGTCGCACGGATACGCGTTCAGGTACGTGCCGTCCTGCGTCATCCGGCTCAGACCCTTCAAGAGCAGGGGCACGTTGGCCATCATGTAGCCGAACCGGGCCTTTCCATCGGTGGTGCTGTACTTCAAGAAGCCGGGATCGCGGGCGATGAACTGCTGCATGTTCGGGGTGATCGCGTTGACGATCTGCGACAGCCGATTCACATTCGCAGTGATCGACCCCACCGAAGAGAGCAGTTCCTCACGCCGACCATTGAACGCCGCCAGCGACGCCGACGTCTGGCTCAGCATCGTCTCCAGGTTCTGGCTCTGCTTGGCCAGCGTCGTCATCAGCTTGTCCAGGTTGGCGATCAGATCACCCAGCGCCGCATCCGGACCCGCCAGCGTCTGCGTCAACACGGAGGCCTGAGTGGTCAATGTCAACAGCGAGCCCTGGTTGCCCTGGAACGCCTGGATGATGGCGCCCGTCAGGTTGTCCACCTGCTTCGGGTCGAGCTCGGTGAACAGCGGCTCAAAACCGTTGAGCATGTACGAGATATCGAATGAGGGATTGGTCCGATTCTCCGGAATCTGCGCGCCGGCAGGCAGTTTCCGCTTTTCACCCTCGCCCTGGCTGAGTCCGACGTAGCGCTGCCCGATGATGTTCTGGTACGTCACCGAGGCCAGCGTGTTGGTATAGAGGGTCTGGTTGCTGTGCACCTGGAAGGTGACCTTCGCCCGATAGTCGGAGGTCAGGTCGATCTTGTCGACGCGGCCCACCCGAACGCCGGCCACCCGGACGTCGTCGCCCTCGGCCAGGCCCGATACGTCTGTGAACATGGCCGAGTAGCTCGTGGTCGGCCCGGCGATGTTGCGCTGCAAGGTGGCGAACACCATCCACGTGACCGCGACCGAAAAGACCAGAAACAGAGTCAGGAACAGGACGGTGGTGCGTTTCAGTTTCATCGCTGCCCCTCCGGAATCGGAGTGACCTGTACGTCTTGCCCGCGGGTAACGGGACCCAGCAACAGTTGGGTCGCGGATGTGGCTGGGCCACCGACGATCTTGCTCAACTGATCCTTCTCAACGTCGCTACCGACCGGCCCGACTGTTCCGCCGTAGAGCGGCGCGGACTGTTGCTGAATCTGGGCGGGTGCGCCGGCTTCCGCGGGCAGCGGTGGCCCTGCGGGGGCCGGCACGGCCTGGGGCCCCGGAGCGGGCGCCGCCTGAGGTGCCGGGGGCGCATCGGGGTCCGGCGGCCCGGGGAAATCGGGCACGATCGGCACCGAGAACCGCGGCGGAGCGGTGTTGGGGTAATTCTCGGGAACCCATGCGGGCGGGGCCATGCCCATAGAGGCCAACCCCGGGATGAGGTCAGGCGCCGTCGGGGTTTCCGGCGCAGTGTGGCAGCTCGGCCCCTCCATTGCCCCATACCGCGGGCAGTCGGCCCGGGTGTACTGCCGTGACGGATTCATCGAGATGACCGCCTTGACGGTCAACAGGTTGGTCACGGGGTTCCAGGCTTCGTCGTATGCCTTGTTAGCGAGGGCCTGCAGCCGTGTCGAAATACCGTGGAACTCGCCGGCATGGTCCGCGATCACACCCAGCCCCGGTGTCAGGCCGGTGCTGACCTGGATCATCCGGTCGATCTGGTGGTCGAACGCAT
Source organism: Mycolicibacterium llatzerense (assembly GCF_025331195.1). NCBI lineage: Bacteria > Bacillati > Actinomycetota > Actinomycetes > Mycobacteriales > Mycobacteriaceae > Mycobacterium > Mycolicibacterium llatzerense. Next base: position 134,342 of record NZ_LXOV01000015.1, read on the forward strand.
CACGGAGTGTTCCCGTGGTCTTCAGCCCACCGGCGAGGAAACTGGTCAACTGCGAACGCTTTTCGGCAAGCGTCCGCATCGGCTTGACCGAACTGTCCAATGCGGCGAACAGATCCGGTGACACCGTACGCAGGCTCTCGGATGCCGCTTTGAGTGCCGACAGTGTCGTCGGCCCGGTGTCGTCGGAGGCCACCACCGAATTCAGTTGCTGCATAACCCTGTTGAGACCACCGCCGGCATCGGTGAGCTTCTGCCCACGGCCGTGAGTGGCCTCGGAGATGGCCGCGAAGACACCGACGTTGTTCGCATCGGGTGACTGACCGACGGCCTTGAGCAGCTGCCGCAGCTTGGCCAGCACATTCTGGAACAGCACCGTGGGCAAGGTCTGGTCTTCCATGACCACATCGCCCGAACGGATGGGCCGCGCACCGCTGCCGTTCTGCACCAGCTGCACAGCCGACACTGCAAAGAGGTTCGCCGGCACCACGCGAGCGGTCACATTGTCGGGAATCTGCGGCGCGAACTGCGGCTGAATGTTGACGTGCACCACGTTCGGCTGGCCGTGCTGCGAGGGTGTCACGCTCGACACCATGCCGACGATGACGCCGCGGAACTTCACATCCGAACGCTCCGGCAGCCCGTCACCGATGTTGATGAGCTTGAGGTCGACCCGGATGAAATCGTCCAGCTTGCCTTGGGATTTGACCACCATCAGCACCGCGGCGATCGCGGCGATGACTGCGAAGATCGTGCCGATGACGCCCAGCTTGCGGTCGGTCGAGCCGCGCGGGTCGTGATCGAAAGAGTTACCCATCAGCCACCGAACCTTGCACCGCTGATGACGCCCCACAGCGCCATCGTGAGCAGCATGTTGACGATCATCACCACGGTGACACTGCCGCGCATGGCCCGACCGGCCGCCACCCCGACACCTGCCGGACCACCCGAGGCGAAGTAGCCGTAGTAGCACTGCATGGTCGACGAAATGAACACGAACACCACCGCTTTGATCGTCGCGAACAGCACATCCCGGCCCTCCAGGAACAGACCGAAGTAATGCAGATAGGTGCCCGTGGACTGGCCGGCGATCACACTGACCAGCTGGCACGACAGGTAAGCCAGGGCCAACGACGCCAGAAACAGCGGCACCACCGCGATGATCGAGGCCATCACCCGCGTGGCCACCAGGTACGCCACCGAGTTGATGCCGAGGGTGTCGAGCGCGTCGATCTCATCGTTGATCCGCATGGCGCCCAGCTGCGCGGTGAACCGGCAGCCGGCCTGCGCGATGAACGCCATGGCGATCATCGCCGGCGCAAGTTCTCGCGTCGTGGCGAACGACGAGACCAGACCGGTGGCCGGCCCCAACCCCAACAGGTTCAGCGCGTTGTAGCCCTCGATCGCCACCAGTGCGCCGGCCGTGATGCCCAGCACCCCAGCCACATTCAGCGTGCCGCCGCCGACCACGATCGAGCCGTTACCCCACGTGTGTCCGACAGCAGCCGCAGGAATTCCTTGCGGTAACGAACCCACATCGTCGGCATGGCCAGCACCACCCTGCCGAAGAACTCGATCATGTGACCGGTGCGCCCGGCCGCCTTCAGCAGCCCGTTGCCGACAGCGGCGACCGGCCGCAGCAGACCCGGGGTGAATGTTGAGGGAGCTGCCATGTCAGATCGACGTCTTCGGGAAGATGATGACGTACAGCTGACTCATCACGACGTTGACGATCATCATCAGCAGCACCGACTCGACCACCGCGGCGTTGACCGAGTTGGCCACACCGGCCGGACCACCACGGGTATCGAGCCCCTTATGGCAACTGATCACCGCCACGATCACGCCGAAGACGATCGCCTTGACCATGGCCAGCGCCAGGTCCCCGACCGTCGAGAACGACGAGAACGTGGCGATGAACGAACCCGGGGTGCCGTTCTGCAGGTACACGTTGAACATGTAGCTCGCCAGATACCCGACGAAGCTGGTGACGCCGGTGAGCAGCACACCGATGAGCACCAGTGCGACCAGCCGCGGCACCACCATCCGCTGGATCGGGGAAACGCCCATGACCTCCATCGCGGCGATCTCCTCACGCATGGTGCGCGACCCGAGGTCGGCGCAGACGGCCGAACCGACGGCCGTCGCCAGCAACAGCGACGCGACCAGCGGGGCGCCCTGCCGGATGACCACCAGACCGGTGGCCGCACCTGACAGGGACGAGGCGCCGACCTGGCCGGCCAGCAGGGCGAACTGGATCGACAACGTCACACTGATCGGGATCGTCACCAGAACCGTTGGCGTGAAAGCGGTTCCGGCCATGAACGCGGCCTGATCCAGGAACTCGCGCCACTGGAAAGTCCGCTTGACGATGTCGCGGAACAGATACTCCAAGGCCCGCAACCCGAGCACGATCTGACCGCCCGCGGTACTCAGCGACGCGATCGGATGGTTCTGCAGGTAACGGCGCACCCACTCGATGGCCTCGTTGATCGCCGGCCACTTCGCCAGCCCTCCGGTTTGTGCTTGGTCGGTCACAGCGCGGCTGCTTCCCGGCCGGATTCCGGCCACTCGGTGGCGATGCCACGGCACACCAGTTCGTTGCTTGCGAAGGTCTGCGCGAGCAGTTCCTCACGGCTCGGCTTCTGCCCGTAGCGCAGGGCGATACCGAACGGGATGGCGCAGATCGTCTGGGCGGTGGCCCGCACGTCTACGTCGGCCCGGATGTAACCCTGCTTGATGCCGTCGCGCAGCATCGTCGCGAGGACGCGGGCGCCGTCGTCGAAGAGGTGCTGGAATTCCTCGGTCATCTGCTGATCGACGCCGGCCGCCTGCACCACGATCAACTGCATCAGGCGCGGCTCGTCGGCCAGTAATTCGCTGTAGGCCATCCCGATACCGAGCAGGTGATCGCGGAACTCGGTGATGGATGCCAGCCGTCCCGGCGTCGGGTCACCGATCGCGGCGAGCACGCGGGCGTTGACCTGGCGCACCGCGTGGTCGACGATGTCGCGCTTGTTCTCGAAGTACCGGTAGAACATCGAATGCCCGGACCCGAGCCGCTTGGCGATGTGACTGATCGAGGTCTGGTGATATCCGCGCTCGGCGAACTCTGCCAAGGCAGCTTCGATGACCTCTTCGCGCACCAGCTCCGCGCGTTTCGCGCGCTGGCGTTCCGCCATGGTCGCCCGCGCCTCGCCTGTCACGCGGATCACAGTAGCGCATCGATTCCGGTTCCGGACACACTCTTCGCGAAACGGAATCAATTGTCTCGGGAGTAAACGCCGGACGGTGCGCGGTTTGCTGAAAATCGCAGAGTGGCACTGCCGCAGGACAGTAGGGCGACCCTCGCAGCCATGTGGCCGTTTCTGCATTTTCACCAAAAACCCACAGCCTAGGCGGTTGCCGTGGTAGCGCCCGGGCCGCACTATCCTGCGTCCATGACAACGGACCGGATCACTGTCGACATCCGCAATGGCATCGCTTACGCGACGCTCAACCGGGCGGACAAGATGAACAGCCTGGATCTCCCCATGCTGGAAGCGCTCGCCACCGTCCCCGGCCAGCTGGCCCGCGATCGTTCGGTGCGGGTCGTGATCCTGCGCGGTGACGGACGCGCATTCTGCACCGGACTGGACTTCGCCGGCGCCAAACTGCAGGGGCTGAGCGCCGTGCGCAACTTCGGCAAACTCCCCGGACAGAAGACCAACCTGTTCCAGCAGGCCTGCTGGGCGTGGCGCGAGCTGCCGGTCCCGGTCATCGCGGCAGTACACGGCCATTGCTACGGCGGCGGCCTGCAGGTTGCCCTGGCCGCGGACTTCCGGATCGCGACGCCGGATTGCAAGCTGTCGGTCATGGAGGCCCGGTGGGGACTGATCCCCGACATGACCGGGTCGGTGACGCTGCGCGAACTACTGCCGATGGATGTGGCCAAACGGCTGACCATGACCGCCGAGGTGTTTTCCGGGACCGAAGCCCTGGGCTATGGACTGGTGACATCGGTCGCCGAAGACCCGTTGTCAGCAGCCGAGGAGTTGGCCGCACAGTTGGTCGAGCGCTCCCCCGACGCGCTGGCCGCCACCAAGAAACTGTTCGACTCGACGTGGACGTCGACGCCGCGGTCAGCGTTCTGGACCGAGTCGCTGTTGCAGCTGCGACTGCTTCGGGGGCGCAATCACCGATTGGCGCGCAAGGCCGGGCGGGACGGCACTCCGGATTGGGCGCCGCGGTCGCTGGACTGAACTACGGACTTGCCGTCTGACTCGGTCTTGGGCTTCGGCTTCGGCTTGGGCGTCAGTGCTTTCGTCAGCCCTTTCGCCAGACCGGCCAGCGGATTGAGGACCTGACCGCGCGGCTTCGGCGGCGTCGACTTGTTCACGTCGTCGATCGGTGTCGACAGCTCCGTCTTTTTGGACTTGGGCAGTGACGTCGGCAGCGTCGGAGCTACAGCAGAGGTGCTGACAACTTTGGGCGCTGCCGCCGGCGCAGCAGCGGCGGATTGCATGGCCGCGGCGCGCACCTTGTTGGCCTCGGTGACAATGGTGTTCGCGATGACGGTGCCGGCCGCGGTCACCACGCCGACTGCGGTTTGGACACCTGCCATCACCGCGCGCACCGGGTTACCGCTTTTCGCCAGTTCCTGAGCGACGGCGTCGGGCACGTGGAATGCACCCGCGAGGAAGTCGTTGAAGGCCGGGAAGATCACGGCCGCAACCACATTGATGACGCCGATCACCGCGACCTGGAAGACGCCGCGTGGCTGGACGGTCGGCTCGGGGTTCCGTACGACGGGCGCGTTGAGCGCGTCGAACGTCTGCTGACGGAACTGTTGGAACGCGCTCAAGACGGCCCCCGGACCGCCCGTGATCGCGGGCGGGATGTTGAGCAGACCCACCACTGCGACCTCGAACGCGTTCAGCGCCCGCTGCGCCGGAATGGCAGCATCTACATCGATCGCGCGATCCATGGCTGCGGCGGTAGGCCCGGTCATCGATGCGCCGGCGATACCGAGCGCCTTGAGCGGGCCGTTCGCCGGCAGTGCCGCCAGGAACACCCCCGGCTCCATCAGCGTGGTCATGATTCCCGTCGTGACGGTCTGCGCCAGCAGCGGACAGATGAGGGAGCAGTAGATCCCCTGGTTCTGCACGAAACTCGTGATCAACCCGCCCGGCGGAACCGTTGCGGCCAACCGGATTTCCCGCGTCACGGCCGGCGGTGATGAATGCTCGACAGTCGGGGCGACCGGTATCAGTGGTGCCACGACCGCCAGGGCAACGGCGGTTGCCGCGAGGTCAGCGGGCAGTCGTGCGGAAAGTTGCATCGTGGTCCCCTTGCGCAGCGGTTATGGGCACCACGAATTGGCGAGCCATTCGGTTCAATCGGCGCGAGAATCGATCTGCGCGGCCAGCGCACCGAGGCTGATGAGCAGTTTCCTGGTCGGCGGCTGCGCGAGGTCGGCGACCGTCGTGGTGTTCAGCGACGCATAGAACGCCGCTTTCGCCTGCGCCAACGCCGAGCGGAGCCGGCACGCCGATTGCAGCGGGCAATCGAGTCCGCTGCAATCGACCAGCTCGGTGTCGCCGTCGTCTTCCAGCGACTGCACGACGTCACCGAGCCGCGCCACGCGGCCGGCTGCCGTGAGGGCCAGTCCACCGCCCCGGCCGCGGTCGGCATCGAGCCACCCGGAAGCGGCCAGGTGCGCGCATGCCTTCGTCGCATGCGTGTACGAGATCTGCATCTCCTCGGCGATCTGGCGCGTCGAAATCCGCTGCCGGCCGTCTTCGGCGGCGAGCCGGATCAGAATCCGCAACCCGACGTCACTGAAACCGGTTAGCCGCACCCGACCACGCTATTTGAATCATCATTTCTGATGCAAATAAAAGTCGCCCGTCCACAATGTCGGCCCGAGAGCGCGGTTGAGGATATATAGCCTCTGGCGGCGCTCTCAGTCCGACATTGCGTCAACTCACCAGGTGCTTCTTCAACTCCGTGCGCGCGAGGGCGTTCTTGTGCACCTCGTCGGGACCGTCGGCGAAGCGCAGGGTGCGGATGCCCGCATACATCGCGGCGAGCGGGAAGTCCTGCGATACGCCGCCGGCGCCGTGCACCTGAATGGCCTTGTCCAGAATCCACTGCACCGTCAGCGGCGTGGCGATCTTGATGGACTGAATCTCGCTGTGCGCACCGCGATTTCCCACGGTGTCCATCAGCCAGGCGGTCTTGAGCACCAGCAGTCGCAGTTGCTCGACCCGCACGCGGGATTCGGCGATCCAGTCGCGGATCACGCCCTGCTCGGCCAGCGGCTTGCCGAACGCGATGCGACTGGCGGCCCGCCGGCACATCATTTCGATGGCACGCTCCGCAACACCGATGGCCCGCATGCAGTGGTGGATGCGGCCCGGCCCGAGGCGAGCCTGGGCGATGGCGAATCCGCCGCCTTCTTCACCGATCAGGTTCGACACCGGCACCCGCACATCGGTGAACCGCAGCTCGGCATGGCCGCCGTGGTCGTTGTCGTCGTAGCCGAACACCTCCATGCCGCGCAGCACCTCGAGCCCCGGGGTGTCCCTGGGAACGAGGATCTGCGACTGCTGACGATGGCGCTCCGAACTGGGGTCCGTCTTGCCCATGACGATGAAGACGGCGCAGTTGGGATTCATCGCTCCGGTGATCCACCACTTGCGACCGTTGATCACGTAGTCGTCGCCGTCACGCACGATGGACAGCTCGACATTGGTGGCATCGGAGCTGGCCACGTCTGGCTCGGTCATCGCGAAGGCGGACCGAATCTCTCCGGCCAGCAATGGCTCCAGCCATTGGCGCTGCTGCGCTTCGGTGCCGAATTCATTGAGCACCTCCATGTTTCCGGTGTCCGGTGCGGCACAGTTGAAGACGGCGGGCGCCAATTGGATACTGCGGCCGGTGATTTCGGCGAGCGGCGCGTACTGCAGGTTGGTCAAACCGGCACCCTTGGAGCCGGGCAGGAACAGATTCCACAAACCGCGACTACGGGCCTCGGCGCGCAGCTCGGTGAGCACCGGGACGCTGTCCCAGGCCCACCGGTTGTCCAGAGCAGCCAGCTGCTCATGGAACGTCTTCTCGGCGGGATAGACGTGGCTGTCCATGAACGCCGTCAGTTCGGCGACCATTTCGTTGGTCTTGGCGTCGTACGCGAATTCCATGTCAGTTCTCCTTCAATGCGTTCAATCCGGCGTCCAGCAGGGAGTGCACCGCGTCCCCGGCGAACGCGAACCCGTCGCCCACGGTCTGCCCGTTGACGTATCGGTAGTGGATACCTTCGAAAATGCCCGCCATCTTGAAGAAGGCCAGGGCCAGATAGAACCCGAAATCGCCCAGGCCGCGGCCGATTCCGGCGCTGTAGCGGTCGATGATCTCCTGCTCTGAGAGGAAGCCGGGCGCTTCGCTGACGTCGGAGACCTCTCCGGTGCCCGACGCCGCCAACCGTCCGTAAGCCACCATCAACGCCAGATCGGTGAGCGAGTCACCGATGGTGGACAGCTCCCAGTCCAGCACCGCCGCCGGCTGGTCGGCCGCGTCCATCAGGACGTTGTCGAGGCGATAGTCGCCATGCACGATGCCCGGCGTCGAGTCGGCCGGAACCCGGCCCGACAGCGCCTGATAGAGCTCTTCCATGGCGGGCAGATCCCGGGTGCGGGCAGCGGCGAACTGCTTGTGCCAGCGCCCGACCTGACGGCCCAGAAACGCTTGCGGCCGACCGAAATCCGCCAGACCCACCGACGCTGGATCGACCGAATGCACTGCGATCAGGGTATCGACCAGCCGCTCGGAGATGCCCCTGGTGCGCTCGGCACCCAGCGCCCGCAGTTCGGCCGCCTGCCGGTACGGGGATCCGTCGACCTCGGCCATCACATAGAACGGGGCACCGAGCACCGACACGTCGTCGCAGAAGCCGTACATGGCAGGCACCGGTACCGCGGTGGGCGCGAGCGCCGACATCATCCGGTACTCGCGGCCCATGTCGTGCGCCGTGGCAAGAAGCTCACCCACGGGCGGACGGCGAACGATCCACGACGAATGACCGTCTGTGACACGGTAAGTCAGATTGGACTTGCCACCGGCGATCAGCGCCGCCGACAGCGTCGCGCCGGCACCGGGCACCGCGGACGGCAGCCAGTCTCCGAGCTTGTCCAAATCCAGCCCGGGCAATTCGAGATGCGTGCCGGCAGCCATCAGACCCCGCCGCCCAGGAGCACGCCACCATCGATGCTCAGTGTCTGCCCGGTCATCCAGCCGGCATCATCCGACAACAGGAATGCCACCACCGAACCGATATCTTCGGGCACGCCAAGACGTTTGAGCGGGTAGTTCGCACTGACCTCGTCCTCACGGCCCTCGTACAGCGCGGTCGCGAAGCGCGTCTTGACGACGGCGGGCGCGACGGCGTTGACCCGGATGTTCGGCCCCAGCTCGACCGCCAGTTCCTCGGTGAGGTGGATGACCGCGGCCTTCGAGACGCCATAGAACGCGATGCCCGGAGCAGGCCGCAGGCCGGCGATGGACGCGACGTTGACGATCGCTCCGCCGTGTTCGGCCTGCCAGGCCCGGTTCACCTTCTGCACCCACGACAGCGCCGACAGCACGTTGACTTCCAGAATCTTGCGCGCGGCGTCCATGTCGATATCCATGAGCGGCCCGTACACCGGGTTGATGCCGGTGTTGTTCACGAACAGATCGGCGCTGCCGAACGTCGCAATCGCCTTGGCCACCACAGCATCCTGGTGCTCGACGTCATCACCACGGCCGGCCACGGCGAGCGCGACGTCCGGCCCACCGAGAGCCTCGACGGCGGCATCGAGCGCGTCCTGCTTGCGGGCAGTGATAACGACCTTGGCGCCTTCGGTGACCAGTCGCTGGGCGATGGCGAATCCGATGCCACGACTGGCACCCGTGACGATCGCGGTTTTTCCTTCGAATCGCGTGCTCATGTCAACTTCCTCGTCGAGTTGCGGTACATGGCCCCACCCAGTGGGACACATAGTCGAAGTGTGCCACACTGGCACACGGCGGTGCAATGTCCCATAATGGGTGGATGTCCGGAGCAGAATCGACGACGCATCCCCCGCGACTGGGGACGGCACTGAGCCGCCAGGCCGCAGTCGATGCCGCAACCCGGCTGTATCTGGCGGGCGACCCGGTCGACATGTCGGCGCTGGCCACCGAACTCGGGATCGGCCGTTCTACCCTCTATCGACTGGTCGGCAATCGCGAAGACCTGCTCAGCACCGTGCTTGCCGAGGCCACCGAACGCACCTTCCGCCGTTCGGTCGCCAAGATCGATGCCGGCAACGGCGATACCGTCGGCGTCGACAGGCTCCTGGCAGTCATGGAGCATTTCCTGAACGCGGTGGCCGACGCCAAGCCGCTGCAGGCGGTATCCCAACGCGAGCCATTGCTGATCGTCCGGCTCATGCTGCTGCCCGGACTCGTGGAGCAGACCGCCGGCCGCCTGATCGGCGAGGTGCTGGAAGCCGAGGTGGCCGCCGGTCGGCTGGAATTACCGCTGCCGCCAAGCACTTTCGGGCTGGCACTCATCCGGATGTGCGATGCCCACCTCTACGCCCCACTCCTCGGCGGCGGACCGCCCGAGATCGACACCGCGCTCGATCTGGTGGCCGCGTTCCTCGGCCGCAGCCGAGCTGACGGCTGAACAGCCGTCAGTTCCGTTGCGGCGGTTACGCGGACGACGTCGCCGCCAGATTCTCTGCCACTTCGGCTTCCCAGTTCTCGATGGAATGCGTGGTGTCGATCTCGAACTCGAAGCGGTCCGTCATATCCGCCGTCACGTCTTCGACATCGACATAGAACTGCTCGTACCAACGCCGCTGCTGATACACCGGGCCGTCTTCTTCGGTGAGCAGCGGGTTGTCGATGCGGGCCTTGTGCTTCCAGATTTCGACGTCCTGCTCGAAGCCCGTCTGGACCCCATCGATGAAAGTCCTTGCCAGTTCCGCATTCTGCTCTTCGGTCATGTTCGGGAGCTTCTTCACGATGGCCCCGTACTGCAGCACGAACGAGTTCGGGCTGACCGGATAGTGCGAGTTGATGAGGATGGTCTCGACAGTCATGCCGTTGGACACACTGCGCAGCCGGTCGATCATGTACGACGGCCCGAAATACGAAGCCTCCGAATAGAGAATGGAGGTCGGGTCATGGAAGGTGCTGACGACCATGTCGTCGCGGGGCGTCGAATCCATCACCTGGGTGGCGACGTGACCTTCGAAGATGTTCTTGAAGTTCCGGGGAAATGCGTAGTGCACGTAGAAGAAATGCGCCATGTCGACGTTGTTGTCGATGATCTCGCGGCAGTTCGACCCTTCGATCAACTGGATGTTCCAGGTCCAATCGGTCCAGGCGTCCGTGCCGTACCCCTCGATCTCGGGGATGTCGACCTCCGGCGGCGGAGTGTTGCCCTGCGGGTCATTCCAGACGAACAGTTGCCCGTTGCGTTCCAGCGTGAGCCATGAGCGGGTGCGCGCCAGCCGCGGAGTTCGCTTGGCGTAGGGCACCAACGTGCACTTGCCGTCGCCGCCCCAGCGCCAGTCGTGGAACGGGCACGCGATCGAGTCGCCTTTGACGCTGCCGTGCGCCAGGTTGCCACCCATGTGGCGGCAGTAGGCGTCGAGCACGTTGAGCCGGCCCTGACTGTCGGCGAAGACCACCAATGACGTTCCGAAGGCGTCGATCTGGTGTGGTGCACCGTCATTGAAATCGCGGATCAGGCCGAGGCAGTGCCAGCCGCGGGCGAACCTGGTCGGGTCCTCCCCCGCCTCGATCTGACGGATTTCAGCCGACTCCTGCTCGGCGACCGACATACGCTCCTCCATCGTTGTGCCTGAATTCATTGGGGCCCAACCAGTGCGGGCATCGGCGCTGTGAGCAGGCCGACGACCATCGCGACGATGTTGTCCCGCGCCTCGGCTTCACTCAGTGCGCCACGGAGTGCGTCGCGCTGCCCATCAACCTGACGTTCGTGGTCGGCGAGCAGCGTGAACACCACCGATGCCATCGCGGCCATGCGTTGGTGGCGAAGCGCTTCGGGGAGGTGCTCCAGTGCGCGCAGCATGCGGGAAGTCAGGATTCGGGTCGCCGGCCACTGCTCGGCGGTCAGCGTGAGCTCGGCCATGACGGGGTGACTGCGGACGCGTTCGAGGAACCGCGCGTAATGGCTCGACCCGTCGGAGTACGGGGTATCGAACAGGGGCTCGACCAAGATGGTCACCAGGACGGCGATGTTGTCATCGGGCTTGCCGTTACTTTCGTGCTCCGCGAGCAGCGCCAGTCGCGCCTGTTCCAACGGTGCTTGCCGGTAGCCGATGATGGCTCTGATCAAGCCATCTCGCGATCCGAAGTGATAGTGAACGGCCGAATTGTTCCGCTGACCGGCAGCCACCGCGACATCGCGCAACGACACTTCCGGACCCGATTCGGCGATCAATCGTTCACCGGCGAGCAGCAGCTGCGTGCGCGCATCAGGCCGACTCATGGGCGCCAGTTTATCCCGAACACTTGAAAATGCAATCACCAACGCTTGACGCTTTAAGCATTCTCGCTTACTTTGAGTCGTGCGCCCCTCGGCGCCGCTCGCCCCTCGGAAGGAACACCATGACCGTCGCGTATGGACCGATCTGCCAAATCGCCTGGGTCACGGACGATATCGAGGCGACCGAGCAGTTGCTGAGCAAGCAGTTCGGCGTGGGTGCATGGGTCCGGATGCCCAATATCGAGTTCGGGCCGGAAACCTGTCGCCTGCACGGCGAGCCCGCGGATTTCACCGCCCACATTTCGATGTCGTACTCGGGCGCCATGCAGTTGGAGCTGATCCAGCCGGTGCGGGGCACCAGCATCTACACCGAATTCCTCGAGCGCAGCGGTCCGGGACTGCACCATGTGTGTTTCGAGCCAGGCGATTTCGACGCGGCCGTGGCGTCGGCGCAGGAACAGGGCCTGGCCATCGTCCAACAGGGCGAGATGTCGGGCGGTCTGATGCGTTTCGCCTATGTCGACGGCGCGTCTGCCGGGGTGCCGTACATCGAACTCGGCGCGTTCAGCCCCGAGATTCGTGCGATGTTCGAGCACATCAAGAAGGCTGCGGCGGGCGCCTGATGATTCCGGAAACAGTATCGGTACAGGGTGTTTCGTCGTTCTCCGACGAGGTCGACGTGCTGGTTGTCGGACTCGGCATGGCAGGCGGATGCGCGGCTGTCGAAGCAGCCGCGTCGGGTGCGCGCGTATTGGTGCTCGAACGTGCCGCGGTCGCCGGCGGCACCACAGCCATGGCGGGCGGCCACTTCTACCTGGGCGGCGGCACCGCGGTCCAGGAAGCCACCGGCCAGACCGACTCCGCCGCCGAGATGGCCGCCTATCTGACCGCGGTCTCGAAAGAGCCTGTGCCGGAGCTGATCAGCGCCTACTGCGAGGGCAGCGCGGAGCATCTCGGATGGCTGGAAGCGCTGGGGTTCGAATTCGAGCGCAGCTATTACCCGCACAAGGCCGTCATCCAGCCGGAGACGCAGGGGCTGATGTACACCGGAAACGAGCAGGTGTGGCCGTTCCGCGACAGTGCGGTGCCGGCCCCCCGGGGCCACAAGGTGCCGGTGCCGGGCGATACCGGTGGCGCGGGGATGGTGGTCAAACTTCTGGTCGAGCGGCTGGCAGAACTGGGCGTGGAAATCCGTTACGAGACAGGCGTCTCCGCGCTGGTCGTGGAGGACGACCGGGTCGTCGGGGCCACCTGGAAGAGCTTCGGTGAGACCGGCGCCGTGCGGGCGAAGTCCGTCGTCCTGACCACCGGTGGTTTCGTGATGAACCCGGAGATGCTGGCGCAGCATGTCCCGCAACTGGCCGACGCGCGTGTTTTCGCCTTGGGCAGCAGCTACGACGATGGCATCGGTATCCGGATGGGCCAATCTGTCGGCGCCGCAACAAAATACCTGGACCAGGCGTTCATGACCGCGCCGGTGTATCCGCCCGCCAAGCTGCTCACCGGCCTCATCGTGAACCGCAACGGGGACCGGTTCGTCGCCGAGGACTCCTATCACGCGCGAACTTCCGCATTCGCTCTCGAACAACCCGACAGTGTGGCGTACCTCGTCGTCGACTCCCAGCACGTCGAGATGCCGGCCATGCCGCTGGTCCAGTTGATCGACGGTTGGGAAGATGTCGCCGAGATGGAAACGGCACTCGGCATCCCGGCCGGCCGGCTGCAGTGCTCCCTCGATAGGTACAACGCGAACGCCGCGGCTGGCGAAGATCCCGACTTCCACAAGGCCGCAACGTATCTGGAGCCTCAGGACGTCGGTCCATGGGCGGCGTTCGATCTGAGTCTGGGCAAGGCGTTCTACAGCGGCTTCACCCTTGGGGGCCTGGCGATCTCGGTCGACGGTGAAGTGCTGCGCGACAACGGCAATGCCATTGCCGGCCTCTACGCAGCCGGCGCCTGTGCCTCCACCATTGCGCAGGACGCCAAGGGGTATTCCAGTGGCACACAGCTGGGTGCCGGTTCGTTCTTCGGGCGGCGGGCGGGACGCGCCGCCGCCGCAGCGGCGGCGGGAGCGCAATCCCGGTAGCGTTGACCGCACGATGACCGGATCAGCTGACCTGCCCGCCCTCATGCCGGCGGCGTTCATCGGACACGGCAGTCCGATGAACGCCGTGGAACGCAACCGGTATACGGCCGCCTGGACGGAGTTCGGCCAGTCCGTGCCCCGCCCCCGGGCGATCCTGGTGATCAGCGCGCACTGGTACATCAACGCCACCGCGGTCACTGCCATGGCGCGGCCTCGCACCATCCACGACTTCTACGGCTTCCCACAGGAGTTGTTCGATGTGCAGTACCCGGCGCCGGGACTGCCCGAGCTGGCCGACGAGATCGCCGAGACCGTCAAACCGACCTGGGTCGGGGCCGACCGGGACAGCTGGGGTATCGACCACGGCACGTGGTCGGTGTTGGTACATGCCTTTCCCGACGCCTCGATCCCGGTGGTGCAGTTGTCGATCGACGCTGAGAAACCTCTGGAGGAACACGTCGCACTCGGCGCGCAATTGGCCGAGCTCCGCAGCCGGGGTGTCCTGATCGTCGGCAGCGGCAACATCGTGCACAACCTACGGGCCATGAACACGCGGCTCGCCGACGGCGGATTCGACTGGGCCACACGGTTCGACGACGCTGCGGCCGATCTGCTGACCCGCGCCCCCGACCAGATTGTGCGGCTGCGGGAACATCCCGACTTCGCCGCCGCCGCGCCGACACCGGATCATTTCATCCCGATGCTCTACCTCGCCGGATTGTGTTCAGCGGCCGACACTCCCGCGAATGTGCTCGTCGACGGCTATACGTACGGGTCGCTGTCGATGACGTCCTACACCCTGACCTGAAATCCGCTCAGCGCGCGCTACTGGCGTCAACCTCCGTCGCCCCAGCAGGTTTCAGCGCCTCGGCGGGCGTCACGTAGGCATGGCGGTGGTTGAGCAGCTGGCGGTGCGCATTTTCGCCGACCAGGGTCCGCACCTCGCTCAGCACCGCGCGCCTGCCCTGGTGCTGATGACGCAAGAGCCGTCCGGCCGAGCCGAAGAGTCGAGCCGGGCTCAGCACCTTCGAAGGCTTCTCCCGGTGCGTGAAGAGGTCGAGGAATCGCCCGATCTGCCCCTTGTCGTGCAGGTCCGCGACCATCTGCGGGAACACCGCCGGGACCCGGCCCGCCTTACCCAGATCGTTGGCGAACCAGTAGTGGTCGGAGAATTCGTGGTCGCGCCACCTGCCCCACCGCGCCAACGCCGCATCCTGCGCTTCCGGGGAACCGCCGAGGCCTTCGACGATCTCCGGTACCGCCGCGTCGACCTGTGAGAACGCGTCGCCGATCCCCCGCCCCGGCGACGGGTCCTTGAAGTGGCCGGCGTCGCCGACGAGCATCCAGCCCGGACCGCACGGTTCACGGAAGAAGCCGGTGTAGTGCACCATCCCCAACAACTTGCCGACCCGCCGAGCGCCCTCCAATGCCTCCGCCACCGGCTCGCAGCTGAGCGCGTGCTCCATGAAACTGCTCTCGAGATTGGTACGGAATCGCGGTAGCTCGCACAACTCGGGGATGACGACCACCTGGTACAGCCCGTTGTCGGCTGCGGCACCGATCACGAACTTGTCGGCCCACCGGTGGAACACATTCGTCGGCTCGGCAGGCATGTTCGCGCCCTCGAAGAACGCCCAGTACGCGAACCGCTGATTCGGCACGATGTTGTACTTGCGCGCGGCAACAAGATTCGCGACGGTCGAGTTCCGCCCATCCGCGCCGACAACCAGGCGCGCGCGAAGTTCAGCCTCATGGCCGTGAGTCCTGACGCGCACACCGGTGACCCGATCGCCGTCCTGCACCAGTCCGGTGACGTCGGTGGCCATCCGCACCTCTGCCCCCGCCTCTTCGGCAGCACCGACCAGAATCGGGTCGAGCAACGTGCGTCGGACGGAGGCACTACCGCCCACATCACCGGAGCGTTGCGGCCATGCGGCGTTGAACTGAAAATCCTCGGCGCGGGAATTGGACCGCGTCATGAACGGCGCACCGGTGGCGCGCAGCTGGTCCGTCACGCCGAGCCGGTCGAGGAACGCCAACCCATCTGCCTCGAAGATGTGTGTCGACAGGGTGTCTCGTGGAAACGTCGCTCGTTCCACGACAGCTACATTTGCTCCCTGCCGGGCCAGCATCGCGGCCAGCGGCGAGCCGGCGCATCGAGCACCGACGATGACGACGTCAAATCCCTGGGCCAACATGGTTGCTCCCGAAGTTCGCACTGCGCCGAGGCAGGCCGCACCCGGCGCAGCTCAGAAAAGCGTACGCCGCACCAAGCGCGGCGTACAGCAATTCTTCAGGAATTAGCCATGCTCACGCAGTGCGGGATTCCGGCGGTTTTATCACGACCGCGTAAATGCCATTGTGCGCTAGACCCCTTGTTCCACAGCAACTCTGGTGCGACCGCGCTTGCGCGCGTCGGTCGTGTAGTCATAGCTGTCTAGATCAAATGTCTTGCTGGCCAACCAAAGAGACACCCCGGATACCGGCCGCACGAACGGCGCGTCGCCATGACGGTCGAAGTAGTAGCTGTTCGCCTGGGCGCAGCTGGGTTGCACGAAAACCGTGTGGGCAGCCTTCTTTCGCATGCTGCGCATGTACTCGTCGTGGGGTTCCTGCTTGACCGCCACACGAATGGCTCCGCGTCGACGGGCCTCCTGAAGACATCGCACGATGTGGCGGCACCCCGCTTCGATGATCGAGAACCACGAGGCGCCCGTCACCGACCACGGCCCGTTCATCAACCAGAAGTTCGGTGCGATCGGCGTCGAGACGCCCTCGTAGTTCTGATAGCGATTCTCGTCCCAGAACGCACCCAGCTCCACGCCGCCGAGCCCGACAACCGGGAACGCCGGCATGGCACCGAGCTGCAGAATATTGAAACCTGTTGCCAGCACCAGGGTATCGACAGCGTGCTCGATTTCGCGCCGTGCGCCGGTCTGCGGATCCTGCGTCTCGGTGATGATCCCGTGTTCGGTGATCCTGGCAATGGGATCGGTGACCAGATCGACGTCGTCCCGGTTGAACGTACTGAGGTAGGTGTTGGAGAATGACGGCCGCTTGCAACCGAATGCATATGCCGGAGTGAGCTTTTCGCGGACTTCGCGATCCTTGACCTGATTTGCGAGGTGCCGGCGGCAGACCTGCTCGATGCCGCGGACCAGGAACGGCAGCCGCGTGTGATAGACCACGCCGGCAGTGAAGATGAAGTCGGAGAGCACCGTCGTGACCATGCTGACCGCGTCCTGCGTGAACGGCACGGCCTCGAACATCCCCTGCACCCATTCCGGGATGGCGCCGTCGAACTTCGGCACCACCCAGATGGGTGTGCGCTGGTAGACGTCCAGGTGCGCGGACCGCTCGGCCAGCTGCGGCACGAGTTGTAGTGCGGTGGCGCCGGTTCCGATGACCGCAACCCGCTTCCCGTCGATTTCGACCGCGTCATCCCACCGCGCGGTGTGCACCAACTCTCCGCGGAAATCGTCGATGCCCTTGATGTCCGGATTCTTCGGCTGGTCGAGTGGGCCGACCGCACCGATCAGAAACCGGGCAATGATCAGGCCGCGGTCGGTGTGGACGTGCCAGACGTTCTCACGCTCGTCGAACACCGCGCGGTCGACCTTGGTGCGCAACTGAATATGCGGTCGTAGCCCGTACTTGTCCACGCAACTCTCGGCGTACTGCCGCAGTTCGGCACCGGGCGCGAAGAGCCGCGACCAGGAGGGGTTGCTCTCGAACGAGTACGAGTACGTGGTCGACGGAATATCAACGGCGACACCGGGGTACCGGTTGTGGTGCCATACTCCCCCGATACCGTCGGCGGCATCCAGGATCCGGAAATCCTCGAAGCCGGCCTTCTTGAGCTGAATCCCCAGTCCGATACCGGAGAATCCGGCGCCGACAACGACGATCTCGTGATCCACCATGACGATCCTTCTCCCCTTGAGGCGACGGCAAATGTGGTACATATTCGTACCAGGTGGTGCGGTACACGAACGTACCACGACCGTGGGGAAAGATGTCAAGGGTGCAAGAACGTCCGTCGCTGACTGCCGAGCCCGATAGCAAGGGGCACCGGCAGCGCCTGCTCGATGCGATGGCCGACTGCATCGTCGAGACCGGCTTCGCCCGCGTCACCGTCGCCGACGTGGTGCGGGTGGCCGCCACCTCACGGCGCACCTTCTATCAGCACTTCACCGACATCGAAGACTGCCTGAAGGCGCTCTACTCGGAGAGCGTCCGGATCATCATCGACGCCATTCGGCAGGCCATCGACCCGGCGGCCTCGAACGAAGACCAGGTCCGTGCCGCCGTCGAGGCCTGGATCGGCGTATGCGACCAGCGGCCCGCGCTGACCAGTGCGCTCACCCGAGATTTCGCCGCGCTCGGCCCCAAGAGCTGGGCCTTGCATTTTCAGTACGCCGAGGCCTACCGCGCACTCATCCAGAACCTCACGGAGACCGAGCAACTGCGCGAAACTGGCGCTGCCCCGGTGTCGTTGCTTCGGGTCGTCATGCTGCTGGGCGCGTTGAACGAGCTGTTGACCTTTGCTGTTCATCAGGGAATTCCGTTGCAGGACATGGTCGATGAAGCCGTCGATGTCGCGCTCATGATGCTGGGGACACCGCCGCAGGGGTCGCGCTAGACCAACCCCGGTACGGGAGACGACGATGTCGGCGCAGACACCGGCGGAACCGAACCGGGAGGCTGCAATCCGTAGCCCGCCTGCGGGCCGGGCGGCGTGCCGTAGGCCTGCGGAGGCCCGGGCGGCGTGCCGTAGGCCGGCGGCGGCCCCGGCAACGCACCATAACCAGCCTGCGGACCAGGCCCGGGCTGCGGGCCATACGCCGGGAACTGCGAGCCGTAGCCGGGCAGGGTCCGAGCCGTCCCGGCAAGAAGCGCGGAGGCCACGAAAGACGCTGCCTGGTCGGTGTACTCGGGGACGTAGCCCTGGGTGTGGCCGGTCCAGGAGTTGCCCGCACCCGCGTGACAAATCGGGTCTGCAGGGTTGCACAGGTCGATCGCCTTGGCGCTGAGCGGCGAATTCTGAGTCGGCGGCGCGCCACCGGTACGGTCGGCGACGTTGCCGAAAGTAGCAACCGCCGCAACATTTTTCACGTACTCGGACGGCAGCGGATCACCCCAGTTGACTCCGTCGAATCCCGCCACGATGTTGACCACACTCGCGCCTTGCGAGTAGCCGCCCAGGACGATCTTGGTGTTGGGACACTCGGCCACGGTGGACTTGACGCGAGCAATCGCGTCCTTGGCGCCCTCGCCACTGTGCCGCTGCGTGATCGTGGCCTTGTAGTTCACCGCGTAGGACCTGATGACCAGGCCGCTGGTCTTGCTACGGAGCGAATCGACGAGAGCATCACCGACACGGCCCATGCCCACCGGCTCGTCGGTGCCGCGCGCGAAGATGACTTCGGCGTCGGGGCAGTCGTCGGCAGCCGCCACGCTCGGGATGACGAGCGGGGCCGCGACGGTGAGCAGTACCGAGGCACTCAGGCCGGCCCAGCGGAGCACAGCAGACGCGCCAGCAGCGCCTGAGCTACGTACGTGGCGAAACAGCATCCTTGCATCTTACCCGCACGCAGGAAAGGAAGACAAACCTCTGACCAGCAAATACGTGCTGTTCAGCAATCAAGACTTCGGCGCCGCGTCCCGCCGTAGCGGGTTTCCGGCAAATCCCGCGGGCGGGGTTCTGGCCTCAGGCACCGAGGGCGCGCGAGGAGCTGACCGGTATAGTCGCTCGCGTGGGTGCTCGTTCTGACCAGGTTCCCGCACCCATGGTGCGGGCGTACTCGTCGTGCACCCCGTCTTTTCTCTCCTCGATCTGGAACCGCGCCCGCCTGGCGCCGTTGAACAAATTCGCGCGCTGATTCTCGCTGCCCGAACGTTCACCCTTCCAGTTCCTGTGATGAAAAATGAAGCCATCTCTCTACGCCGTTGCGGCGTCGCTATACCTCGCTGAGTACACCCTCTATTCGAATTCCTCGGCGACCGTTCTGCTGAACGCGTCGATCTCGGACTACTTCCACCTGTCCTACGGCGTGGCCGCCAACGTCGGCGTCGCCTTCCTCGCCGGGTTCTGTGCGACCCTGCTGCCGGCAGGCCTGCTGCTGCACCGCTGCCGGCCCGTCACGACGTTCTACGTCAGTTCGGCAACGCTCGCCGTACTCGGCATCGCCGCGAGCCTCAGTCCGGAGTTCTGGGTGCTCATCGTCATCCGGTTCCTGCAGGGCGCGACATCGGCATTGTTGGCGCCGCAGCTGTTCCGGATCGCGCGGCAACAGTTCTACCCGGATCACCACACGGCATTCCTCGGAACGTGGGGGCTCGTGGTGTCGGCGTCGGCGCTGTGTTCACCGTTGATCACCGCGGTGCTCAACGACGCGTGGGGGTGGCGGGCCTTCCCGTACGAGACGGTCCTGACCACCGCCGCGTCGATCCCGCTGTTGGCGTGGGGCGCACGCGCGCAGGCACCCGAGCCCGACGCTGAGCCCGAGAGGTCGCGCAGAGGAGCGACGTTGATCGTCGGCTTCGGGCTGGTGCAGGTCGTCATCTTCCTCGCGGCCGGGACGACGACCGAGCTGACGACCAAGGTGCTGTTGGGCGCGCTGGCGACGGTGCTGGGCGTCGGGGTGATCGGCGCCTGCCGGTGGTCGGGCGGCGACGGCGCCCGGCGGCCGATTCTGTACCGCAGTTTTCTGATCGTGTTCGCCGCGGGCATCGCGACCAACGTCTTCACGTTGGTGGTGATCTACGTCCTGCAACGGGTGCAGTTGTTCAGCTCCTACCGCGCGGCGCTGGTGCTGCTGCCGATGGCGGTCGTCGCGGGCCTCCTGCCGATCACCAAGTTCGGTCGCCCGGGCGAGGACGCGAAGAACACCCGGTTGGTGAGTTACGGGGCGGCTTGCCTGACACTGGCCGGATTCGGTGTCGCGGTGGCGGCCGATCACATCGGCTCGCTGCTGATCTGCGCCACCGTGATGGGCGGCGCCATGGGCTTTCTGTGGAGCTCGCTGGCCACGAACGTGCTGACCAATTCCGGCCGGGTCACGTTCGATTCCGCTGTCTACCACTATCTGCGTGCGTTGGGTGCGGCGATCGGGGTATCGGTCGGCGCGACGGCGATCGGCAGCTTCGATAGCCCGCACCGCCTGTTCGTTTTCTCCGGAGTACTGATCGCCGTCGTCGGCCTCGTCGCGTCCGCCGCGGCGCGGCCAGCGGTCTTTACGCGGGCCGGAGTCGCCCAGTGACGCACGACATCAGCTTCGCCTGGCCGCCCGGGCAACTCACCGTCGACCCTCGCCTGGCCTACAACGGCATCTCGAAAACCTATGCGCGACAGGCGTTCGAGAGCCTCGTAGACATCGACCCCGTGACCGCGCAGCTGCGGCCGTGGCTGGCGTCGTCGTGGTCTCGTCCCGATCCGCTGACGGTGAAGCTGACGATCCCGGCCGGTCGGCACTTCTCCGACGGTGTTCCGCTCACTGCCGATATGGTCCGAAACAGCTTCTGCGACATCATCAATGACCTTTCGGCGGCCACTCCCCTACCGTCGGCGATTGCCGGCCTGGCCGGGTTGTCCGGTATGGAATCGCGCGGCGAGACGGTCGTGTTCCGGTTCGATCGGCACAACGCCGCGTTCCTGCACAGCCTGGCCGGCGTGAACTTGGCGGTGAGCAAACCGTCAGCGGGTGGGATGCGTTTGGGCACCGGGTCGTGGGTGCCCGCCGGCGCAGGTTGCCTCACCGATGGCGAGCACCGGCTGCTGTTCACTGCGGGTGACGACGAACTCGCCGATGTGCACGCCGGGCCCGCAGACGGCTTCCGGACGGCAGCACTGCACAATCCGGGGATCAGTTATGGCCTGTGTCCCAACGTCTCTCGCGGGCCGCTCACCGATCCCCGAATCCGGCGCGCGCTGTCGCTGCTGATCGATCGCGAGCGACTGCGGCAGATTCTGGACTCGTGCGGCTACACCGTGGCCGGCTCGGTGCTCACGCCGACCGCACTGCACTACCTCGATTGCTCAGCGCAGCTGGCGCACGATCCGGCAGCGGCCCGGGGACTACTCGATGCGGCCGGAGCCGACGGGTTGCGGTTCGAGGTGGTGTTCAACAGCTCGTTCTCCCCCGTCGACGCCGAACTGCTGTCCGCGGTGGCCGACCAGTGGGCCGGGCATGGCATCGAGCTGGTGCCGCACAACGTCGACTTCGGCGAACTCCGGTCGCGGCAGCAGTCCGGAGCCTACGATTTCCGGTTCTTCTATTACACCGCAATAGATCCCGATGCGCTGCGGTATCAGTTCGCGGTCGACCAGCGCAACGCGATGTGTCGCGCGGAACGCGGTCGGCTCGACGACCTGTTCGACGGTCAACTGCACTGCTCCGACCCCGCTGGGCGCCGAAAGCTGGTGCACGACATACAGCAATTGATCATCCACGACGGACTGTGGCTGCCGATCTGCAACGTGCGCACCGTCGTCAGCCACCGACCGGAAGCGGTGCCCCGGCTTGCCCTCGACGCCGAGGGCCTGGCGCGCTTCACTCATCCCAGAACCTGAAAGGCACTCAGTCGTGTCCGATCACCACACCACCGCACCCATCGTCGTCGGCGCGGGCCTCGGCGGCCTCGCCGCAGCGATTGCGTTGCGCAACAACGGCCACCACGCCATCGTGGTGGACAAGACCCGTGAGCTCGGCGAGGTCGGCGGCCCACTCGGGATCTCGCCGCCGACGCTGCGGTTGTTCGAAGAATGGGGAATGCTCGACGAGTTCAACCAGATATCTTCGGCAACAAGATATTTCGAGACCCACGATCAGGCCGGTCACGTGGAATCTGTGGCCGATTACGCCGCCACCCCGAACATCGGTTCCGAGCACGGACGGTTCGGGTACGCCGACGCCGAGCTGTCGCCGCGCACCGTCCACCGGGCTGATCTGCACGCCCTCATGGTGGCCCATCTGGGCCGGGACCAGGTGCGCCTACGGCACCGACTGACCGGGCTCGTCGAGCACGACGATCATGTCGCGCTCACGTTCGTCGACGGCGCCGTCCTGCGGACGCCGCTGGTGATCGGCGCCGACGGGCTGCGCTCCACCGTGCGAACGCTGTTCAGCGATGACGAAATCAATTACTGCGGTTCGGTGATCTTCCGCGCGGTCAGCCCGGTGGACTGCCTGGACAGTCGACCGAATGACCGTCTGCGCTCGTGGCATTCGGCCGACTACGCCAAACACGTCATCGCGATGCCGGTACGCGCGGGCCGCCAGGTGGCGGTCGACGCGACCCTCGGCGTCGACGAGCCACCGCTGCACCAGTGGTCGGCGCGTGCGGATCTGACGGCGCTGGCCCGGCAGTTCGACGATTTCGAGCCCGTGGTGGGCCGGCTGATCCGTGGCGCAACCGGGCCGGTGTACATGCACCCGGTTTACGACCGGGACCCCATCGCACGCTGGACCACCGCCCGCATCGCGCTGCTCGGCGATGCCGCACACCCGATGACACCCTTCGGCGGACAGGGCGCCAATCAGGCGATCCAGGATGGTGCGGAACTCGCTCGCCAGCTCGCCGATGCTGAGGACGGTGACGTCGCCGCGGCACTCCTGCGGTATCAGGCTGTCCGGACGGAACAGACGGCGGAAATCCAGCGCTCGGCGCGACAGCTCGCGTCGCGGAGAGCGACCATCGCGCTGCGGCTGACCGACGTGCTGGTCGGCAACACCGACTTCAGCCCGTAGACCCAGAGCTCTGGATCAGCGACAGCCCCAGAAGGCGTGCAGCCACAGCTGCTCGATGGCGTGCAATGCCCTCGGAAGATCATCGGCCGATCGGACGAACGCGGTGTCGCCGCTGACGGCAAACCGCGTGGTGGCCGACAGGATGCGCACGAGTGCGGCAGTGTCGTCGACGATCGGCGCGGCGGTGCCGGCCGCGACTTCGGCAGCGATGTTCTGCTGCACCACCGCGATCACTGCGTCACTGAGTTCGTCGGTGATCGCGCGAATCTCGGCATCGGTCTGCCTGGCAGCCTGGCAAGCCGCCATCACTGGGTCATTGCGCGAAGTCACGGTGGCCAGGGTGCCGACCATTCTCGACACGAACATTTCGGGCGATTCCTGCTGAGTCCTGGGCGCGAAGTGGTCAGTCAGTTCGTCGAGTTCCGTGACGGCGGCTCGCAGCATGGTCGCCAATACGGCGTGTTTGGAATCGAAGTAGAAGTAGAAGCCCGATCGGGTAATGCCGGCGCGGGCGGTGATCGCACTAACGGAGATACTCTCGAAACTGTTGGTGCTCAGTAGTTCTCGGGTGGCGTTGAGGATCGCATCCCGCTGCAGGTCTCCGCGCCGAACGGAGGAGGCGGCACGGTAGGCACCGCGGCGTCCCTGACCATTCCCGGCGGCATCAGCAGGGTCAGCCCGGTTCATGAACGCCACGAAGGGGTTCTGGACCGTAGAGGTCGTCAATGTCGTCGGCGTATTTCTCGGCAACGACTCTGCGCTTGAGCTTCATGGTGAGCGTGAGCTCCTCTCCGCCGGGCTCCCAGAACGTTGGCAGGATGCGGAACCGCTTCACCTGCTCGACGCGGGCCAGCCGACCGTTCCCGGCGGCGACTCCGGCGCAGATTTGTTTGACCACAACAGGATCAGCGACGAGCGCAGCTGCCGACGCATCAGGCAGGTTGCGCTGCGCAGCATAGGTTGATGCGCTCTCGGCATCGAGCACAATGAGCGCGGTGTTGTAGGGGCGGCCATCGCCGATGACAGCCATCGCTCCGATCAGTGGGGTCGCCGCTTTGATGGCGTTCTCGATATTGGTGGGTGACATGTTCTTGCCGGCCGAATTGATGATGAGTTCTTTCTTGCGGTCCACGATCCGGAGGAAGCCGTCGTCGTCGATGGTGACGACGTCGCCGGTATGCAACCAACCATCGGCGTCGATGACCTCGGCGGTCTTGTCGGGCTCGCCACGGTAGCCCTTCATGACCAGCGGTCCTCGGACCAGCAACTCACCGTCCGCGGCGATGCGCCCCTGCATGCCCGGAACCAGCTTTCCGACGGTGCCCAGTTTGGCCTCCCGTGGGTGGGTGACACTGCAGATGCAGGAAAGCTCGGACATGCCCCAGATCTCGGCGATCGGAACGCCGAGGCCGGCGAAGAAACCGAGCGTCTCAGGCGGGATCGGCGCCGCCCCCGACAATGCCCACCGAACCCGGTCCAGCCCCAGTTTCGCGCGGATTTTCGACAGCACCAACTCATCGGCACGTGCCCATTCGGCAGCGATGTCCGCGGGGACCAGCTGACCGGCCAGTTCGTATCGGCTACGGTCTGCGGCCACCTCGAGTCCCCAGCGCAGCCCTTGCCTACGCACTTCGTCCGACTCGCTGTCGACGCTGAGTTCGATTGCCGCCTTGAGCTTTTCCCATACTCGCGGCACCGCACCCCACACCGTCGGGTGCAACTCAGCCAGAGCCGCTGCGATCAGTTTGGCATCCGCGACGACGGTCACCTGGGTGCCCAGGACCTCCTGGACGTACAGCGCGGTCAACCGGTCGGCGATGTGCGCCGTCGGCATGAACGAGGTGATGGTGTCGCCGAATCGGAGTTCCAGGACCTCATCGATTGCCTGCACCTGGAACAACAGATTCGCGTGGGTGGTCTCCACACCTTTAGGGCTGCCGGTGGTTCCCGAGGTGTAGATCAGTGTCGCCACATCGTCTGGTTGGACGGCGCGCCACGCCGCGTCGAAGTCGAAATCGTCTGCGCCACCGGCAAGCAACGCCGACATCGATATCGTTCCGGCCGGCGCCTCGTCGACACATACGACGTGCTCGGGCGCTGCCCCACTGGCCCGGATCCGTTCCACGTACTGGGGTTCACAAATGATCACCCGCGCACCGGCATTGCCCAACACGTGGCCGAGTTGCTCGGCTGAGAGCGTGTTGTACACCGAGAACGACGTGGCGCCGAGATGCTGCGCGCCAACCTCCAACGGGTAGAACTCGATTCGGTTGGCCATCATCAGGGCCACGGTGTCGCCCCGTCTGATTCCCAGCGCAGCCAGTCCGGCGGCGGCCCGGCGCACGAGTTCGGCGTACTGCCGCCAGGTCATGGTGTGGGTATTTCCTGGCGTCCGCAGCGCCACCGCATCAGGGTCGACGGACGCGGTGTACTGAAACGCGGCCGGCAGCGTCGTGATAGCTGTCTCAGGCATGACTTCCTCAACTGTCGTGATGTCGAATCATGGTGGAATTTCAGGGAAGCGCGCGAGCCGGAAACCCGGGCTGTCACATCGCAGGTCGTTGCGCGGACCCGGTGATCGATGCCAGGAATTGAGCGGCTGCGCGATAGGCCATGCGCGATTCGGGTACCACGACGGGTAGCGCCTGAAAGACATGGATTTGATCGGGCCACATCTGCAATTCGCACGTGGCACCGGCACGGTGGAACCGGTCCGCCAATTCAACCGCGTCACCGCCGAGCAGTTCGGTAGTACTGGCTTGAATCAGCGTCGGCGGCAACGACATACCGGCTGCCGGCTGCAGGTCATGGGGACCGCCGTCGCCGTCAAGGTAGTGCGCGACTGCGGCCCGCGCGACGGACATGGACAGGATGCCCTCGTCGACGGCCCCGTCGTGGACTTCGGCGATCGACAGGCTGAGATCGGCCATCGGCGAGAACAGCATCAGCGCCGCCGGCTCAGGAAGTCCTGCGCGGGCGTTGGCGATGACGAGGTCGGCGGCCAGGTAGCCGCCCGCCGAGTCGCCCGCGACCACGATCTGGTCAGGCCGGTAGCCAAAGCGCAGCAGCCAACGATAGGCGGCATCGACGTCGTGCGGTGCGGCCGGAAAGGGATGCTCGGGTGCCAGCCGATACGCGAGCCCGAACACCGGTGCACGAAGCGCGGTCGAAAGCCGCGATGTCACACCGCGATACGCACGTGGCGACCCGGCGACGAAGCCGCCGCCGTGCACATACAGCACGACGATGTCATCTCGGCTCGCTTTCGGGCCCCTGACCCATTCGCCGCGAACGTCGCCCTCATCCACCAGTTCGATCCGGGTACCGCCGAGAGTGGGAGCGGAGGCCCGCAGGCCGCGCTCCAGGAGCTGCCGCACAACCGGAACCGTGCCGGCATTCACCGGCGCGGCAGCGGCCACCCGCCGGATCGTCAACGCCGACAACCCTCGCAGCGCCCGGGCGCGAACCGAACCACGTTGAGGCTCCGGCATGCGATGTTGTTGTGGCGTACACATGGTCACAGCCCAAGGGTTTTGGCGATGATGTCGCGTTGAATCTCGCTGGTGCCGCCCACGATCGTGCCCACGACGGTGGCGCGCAACATCTCCTCCATGCCGTATTCGGAGGCATAGCCGTAGCCGCCCATCATCTGCACACCCTCCAGCGCGGCATGTTTGGCCAGCTCGGTGGTCTTCAACTTGACCATGGACGCCTCACGCGGCAGCAGCCTGTCGGGATGCTCGTCAACACGTTGCGCCACGTCATAGACGAGCAGCCGTGCGGCTTCCAATTCCATTGCCAAATCAGCCAATCGGTGCGACAACGCCTGAAACGACCCGACCGGCTTGCCGAACTGGGTGCGTTGTTTGACGTACGCCAGGGTGTCATCGAAGGCGCGCTGGGCCAGACCCAGGAACATCGCGCCGATGATGATCCGCTCGATGTTGAGTCCGGCGACCAACTGCCCCCAACCCTGACCCTCAACACCGACCAGCCGGTCCTCGGGCACGAAGCAGTCGGTGAGGTAGATGTCGTTGACTTCCCGGCCACCCATCGTCTCGATCTGCCGGATCTCCATGCCCGGGCTGCCCGTCGGCACCGAAAACATCGAGATACCTTCGTGTTTGGCGCCACCGTGCGACGTGCGCGCAACGACAACCACGTAGTCGGCGAGGTGCACGTTGGAGCACCACGTCTTCTGTCCATTGAGCACGTAGCCACCGTCGACCTTGTCGGCGCGGCAGGTCAGCGACGCCACGTCCGAGCCCGATCCCGGTTCACTCATCGCGATGGAGGTGACCACACCGGTGGTCACCCCGCCGAGGACCTGACCTTTGAGGAAGTCGCTGCCGAACTTCAGATAGGTGTGGGAGACGATGAGGGTCACCGGGAAACTCGACAGAGGCGCCCGGCCCCGCGACATTGCCTCCACGAACAGACACGCGTCGAAAAGGCTGCCGCCGGAACCTCCGTACTCCTCGGGGATCGACAGTCCCAGCCATCCCAGCGCAGCCATGTCGGTGGCGATCTTGGTGCTGTGCAGCTCTTTTCCGCCCTCGGTGAGCGCCAGCCGCTGCTCGCGGGTGTCGCAGTGCTTCTGGCAGAAATCCCGCACAGTCCGCACCAGATCGTGCTGTTCTTCGGTGAGTTGCAGGCTCATTTCATCTCTTTCTTTCCAGGTCGTCGATCAACTCGCGCGCCGTGACATCCGGGGGAGCAGGTGAAACCGCCTTCTATAGGAAGCGTATGTTTCCTATAGAATTGACTGATGTCAAGCCAGTCGACCAGACCGTCGTTCACGTCCCGTCATGGTCACTGCGAAAATCGGCTGGTGAGCTCACCGACCGAGGACTTGTGGCGCGGCCAGTCGTCTGCCGCCCGTGCCGCCGAACGACGCGAACGGCTACTCGCAGCGGGGACGGAGTTGTTGGGCACCCTCGGTGCGCCGGAAACGACGGTGCGGGGCGTATGCCGTGATGCCGGCGTGGGGCTGCGCTACTTCTACGAGAGCTTCCGCGACGTGGACTCGTTGCTGGTCGAGGTGTACGACCGCGTTGCAGATGCGCTGACCGCGCAGGTTCTCGAAGAGGTGCTCACGGCCCCCGCCGATCCACGGGCTCGCGCACGAGTGGCCTTCGGAGCGGCACTCGCCTTCATCACCGAAGACCCTCGGCGTGGGCGCATCCTGTTCCGCGAAACCGTGGCCAATGACGCACTGCGTGAGCACGGCGCCCAGACCGTGCCGCGATTCGTCTCCCTCGTCGCCACCGCGCTGACCGACGAATCCGAGAGCGGAACGGCGGTTGACGACAACCGCCGCGCGCTTCAGATCAGTGCGCTCTCCGGTGCATTGGTGAAGCTGTTTCTCGACTGGCTGTCGGGCCAGCTGAGCATCTCGCAGGACCAGCTCGTCGACTACTGCACTGAAGTGATGTGGTCGATCATCGGCAACTGATGATGTTCTTGCCGACCGCTACACCCGGGCGTCAGGGGTTGATGATCGGCATCAGGTAGGTGCGCGCGAATGCGCTGAGTTCTTCGTCGGATTCCAGTGGGACCAGGCCGGCGCGAGTCAAGACCAGCGAATGGACGATCCGGCAGACGATCTCGGCGCGCGCCTGGATGTCCGGCGTCTCGGGCAGCAATCCGTCGCGGATCGCCTGCCGGAATACCGCTTCGGTCACCGCGATGGACGTGGCGAACGTCGATGCACCATCCGTCGTCAGCCGCGGCAGGACCCGCTCGGGCTCCAGCGCCAGCATTCGAGTGACGAGCGGATGACTGCGCCACCGCGTGATGACGGTGACGAAGATGTCGGCCACGAGATCGGCCACATTGTCGTGGCGCGCGGGGATGGCGGCCAGCTCGGCGAGGACGCGCGCGACCTCCCGGTCGTACACCGCCGCGACCACGTCGTCGCGTGAACCGACGCGACGGTAAACGGTGACGCGGTCGACCCCGGCCTGCCGGGCAATGTCTTCGATGGTCGTCTTCTTGACACCGACCTTCTCGAACTGAACGAGCGCAGCATCAAGGATGCGGGCCCGTACAGAGTCGTCGGTCTCCGGCGCATCTGTCGAGGTGACAAGTGCCGAGGTCATGCCGCAACGGTAGCAAGAACCAGACCAGTGCAACATATCGAGGAATTTTGTTGCTGCAACATTGCAATCAATCTTGTTGCATCGTACAGTTCGATCATGGCTGAATCGGCCGGCGCGACGAGGCGCCGCTACCGCAAGGAAGAGCACGCGATCAACGCGCGCGACGTCCACTTCGACTTCGGCTCGGTGCCGATGCACTACATCCCCAATGAGGTTTTTGCCACCCACATCGTCAACGTCATGCACTTGGTGCTCCCCGAAGGCGAGCGTGCGATGGCCAAGTGTTTGGCCGAAGCGATGCCGTATATCGATGACGAGCGGCTCCGTGAAGAAGTAGCCGGTTTTGTCGGGCAGGAGTCGATGCACGCCAGCAGCCATGCCGGCGCTCGCGAGCATCTGCAGTCGATAGGCCTCGACGTCGACTCGATGGTGCGGGCTTTCTCGTGGTTCGTCGATCGGATCCTCGGCGATCACGGTCTGTCCGGGCGCGCCAAGGAGGAATGGCTCAAGGAACGGCTCGGCCTGTTCGCCGGGATGGAGCACTACACCGCCGTCATCGGCGAGTGGATGCTGGAGAACGACAAGTTGGCAGAACTCGGCATGGACCCGACGATGCTGGATCTGGTCAAGTGGCACGGCGCCGAAGAGGTCGAGCATCGCAGCGTGGTCTACGACGCCTACATGTATGTCGATGGCAGTTACGCACGCAAAGCACGGACTGCCGTCGTCGCAAGCGCCACCCTGCTGACCACCTTCTTACTGTCGTCGGTGTACCTGTACGCGAAGGACCCTGAGCCGGACAAGGGCCGCATGTGGCCGGTGCAGTTCGTGAGCGCGACGGTGCGCGGGATCGTGCCCAACTTCGCAACCTTCTTCACCGAGCTCCCGCGCTACCTGCGGCCGGGTTTTCACCCGTCGCAACTCGGCCCGATGGACTCGGCATTGCGCTACCTCGCGCATTCGCCGGCCGCGCGCGCGGCCGGTCGCTGATGGAAAGCCCCACGGTGACAGAGGAATTCACGCCGCCCGCACCCCTGCGCATGTTCGGCGCCGCCATGGACGTGTACAAGCAGGTGTTCGTCGGCCCGACCGCTCCCCTGTTCTCTCGCCCGAACCCTTTACGGCGCAATGGATTCGAGCTCGACGTCCGAATCGAGGCGGTGCAGGTCGAGGCACAGGACGTGGTGAGCCTGACACTGCGATCGGCCGACGACGCGCAACTGCCGGCCTGGACGCCTGGCGCACATCTGGACGTGTTCCTACCCTCAGGCAAGCAGCGGCAGTACTCGCTGTGCGGCAACCCGAACGATCGCTCCCGGTACCGGATCGCCGTGCGCCGCCTTCCCGATGGCGGCGGCGGATCACTCGAGGTGCACGGCGCGCTTTCGGTGGGCGACATGATTCGGGTGCGCGGCCCCCGCAACGCGTTCACCTTTGTCGAGGCCCCAACCTACTTCTTCGTCGCAGGCGGCATCGGCATCACGCCCATCCTGCCGATGGTCAAGGCGGCCGACGCCGCGGGCGTGCCGTGGAAGATGGTCTACCTCGGCCGATCACGGACGACGATGCCGTTTCTGGACGAGCTGCAGGCTCTGACCGGCGGTGAACTCGATATCAGGCCAGACGATGAGTTCGGCGCTCCCGATATCAGCGTGCTGATCGGCAGAGCCGAAGCCGATTCCGCGATGTATGTGTGTGGCCCGCCGCCGGTGCTCGATGCCGCGCAGCGCACCGCATTCACCGCCAACCCGACCGGATCTCTACACACCGAGCGGTTCTCGGCGCGGCCGGTAATCGACGGTAGGGAGTTCGACATCACGCTGGCACGCGCCGGCGCGACCGTCCGAGTCGGCGCCGAGGAGACGGCACTGGCGGCCATCCGGCGCGAGCTACCCGGTGCCGCCTACTCCTGCCAGCAAGGGTTCTGCGGCACGTGCAAGGTGAGAGTCCTTGCGGGTCAGGTGGACCACCGCGACCGGACGTTGCCCGACACCGAACGGGATGCCTACATGCTGACCTGCGTCTCACGCGCGGCCGGCGACTCCCTCGTACTCGACCTCTGACCTAAGGACCAACAGTGGCCACGCTGACGAATACCCGTACCAGACAAAAGGTTTCGATGTTCGACGTCCGCAATCCGGCGACCGGAACGACGGTGGGCACGTATCCGGTGCACACCGTCGCCGAGGTGGATGCTGCCGTACACCGTGCGCACCGGGCCGCCGACTGGTGGGGCGCAATGGGATTCGTGGAACGGGCCAAGTACCTCGACGCATGGCGCGCGGAGATCACCCGGGGCCGGGCCGACCTGGCCCAGGTCATGCACGACGAAATGGGCAAGCCGATCTCGGACGCCAAGCTCGAGATCGCAATGGCGCTCGAACACCTCAAGTGGGCGGCGCGCAACGCCGAGAAAGTGCTCGGCCGCAAGCCGGTGCCCTCCAGCCTGCTGACGATCAACCAGGCGGCATGGGTGGAGCACCGCCCGTTCGGCGTTGTCGGCGTGATCGGTCCGTGGAACTACCCGGTGTTCACCCCGCTCAGTTCGGTCGCGTTCGCGCTCGCCGCCGGCAACACTGTGGTGTTCAAGCCGAGCGAATACTCCCCCGGGGTCGGATTGTGGCTGGCCGCCGCATTCGCGAGAGTGTCACCCCAACAATCGGTACTGCAGGTGGTGACAGGGCTCGGCGAAACGGGCGCAGCGCTCTGTCGCAGCAACGTCGGCAAGATCGGCTTCACCGGTTCCACCGACACCGGCAAACGGGTCATGGCGGCATGCGCGGAACGGCTGACCCCGGTGCTGATGGAATGCGGCGGCAAGGACGCCCTGATCGTCGACGCTGACGCTGACCTCGACGCCGCAGCGGATGCCGCGGTGTGGGGCGGGATGTCCAACGCGGGTCAAACCTGCCTCGGCGTCGAGCGCGTCTACGTCCACGAAGCCGTCTATGCGGAGTTCGTGGACAAGCTCATGGGGCTGGCCGGGGGGCTTCGGGCCGGCGGCGACGCCAAGATCGGCCCGATCACCATGCCCAAGCAGATCGACGTGATCCGGCGCCACATCGAGGATGCGATAGCGCGTGGCGCGACGGCACTGCTCGGCGGAATCGACGCGATCGACGGTCAGTTCGTACAGCCCACCATCCTGGTCGACGTGCCCGAGGACGCCCTCGCTGTCACTGAGGAAACCTTCGGGCCCACGCTGACCGTCGCCAAGGTCGCCGACATGGACGAGGCGATCAAACGCGTCAACTCCGGGTCCTACGGGCTGGGCGGCACCGTGTTCTCCCGCCGCAACGGGCGCCAGATCGCGGACCGGATCCGCGCCGGCGGAACCTCGATCAACGCGTTCGTCGCCCACGCCACGATCCCGACCCTGCCGCTCGGCGGCGTCGGCGGCTCCGGCTTCGGCCGCGTGCACGGCCCCGACGGCCTCAGAGAATTCACCTACGCCAAGGCGACGACGCAGCAGCGTTTCCCCTCGCCTCTGGCACTGACCACATTCGCGCGCAGCACCACGATCGACGCCGTTGTCGACCGACTGGTTTCCTTGCTGCACGGAAGGAGCCGATAGCCATGGCAGCACAAGCCGAACACAGACACATCGCCATCGTCGGCGCAGGCTTCGGCGGCATCGGGCTCGCGATCAAGCTGCGCGAAGCGGGATTCGACGATCTGGTCGTCCTGGAACGCGCAACCGACCTCGGTGGCACCTGGCAGGCGAACACCTACCCCGGCTGCGCCTGCGACGTGCCTTCACACCTCTACAGCTATTCGTTCGCGCCCAACCCGAACTGGTCGCGCACGTACGGCCAGCAGAAAGAGATCCTCGAGTACATTCGATCCGTCGCGACGAAACACGATGTGGTGCGCCATATTCGATTCGGCGCGGAATTGCTCGGCGCGCGTTGGGACGAATCAGAGTCGCTGTGGCACATCGACACCGGTGCCGGCGCGCTCACCGCGGATTTCCTGGTCTCCGCCACTGGCGCGTTCGCGGAGGCCAAGTACCCGTCGCTGCCGGGACTGGATACGTTCGCGGGCAAGGCCTTTCACTCGCTGCACTGGGACCACGAGCACGACCTGACCGGCGAGCGGGTTGCCGTGATCGGCACCGGCGCCTCGGCCGTACAGTTCGTACCGGAGATCCAGCCGAACGTCGCCGCACTCACCGTGTTCCAGCGCTCGGCTCCCTGGATCGTCCCGCGCATGGACCGAACCACAGCAGGCTTGGAACGCGCCCTGCTGCGCAATCTTCCGTTGACGGGCAAGGTGATTCGCGGAGCCTGGTACTCGGTGATCGAGGCGCTCGGGCTCGTCGGGTTTGTCGACACCCGGTTCCGCTACCCCTACGAGGCGCTCGGCCGATTCCAGTTGTTGCGGCAGGTCTCCGACCCGGAGCTGCGCAAGAAGCTGACACCGGACTACATGCTGGGCTGTAAGCGCGCGATCTTCGCCGATGCGTACCTGCCCGCCCTGGCCAAGGACAACGTCGAGGTCGTCACCGACGGCATCGCCGAGGTTCGACCGCACTCGATCGTGACCCGCGCCGGCGTCGAGATCCCGGTGGACACCATCATTTACGGCACCGGTTTCGAACCGATCCCCGCGGCCTATGACCGCATCATCGGCCCCGTGGGCGTCTCGATCGGCGACCTGCAACGCAAACAGCGCCAGACCTATCTGGGCGCCACCGTCGCCGGTTTCCCGAACTTCTTCTGCACCCTCGGCCCGTTCGGTGCGGCGGGTAACCAGTCGGCGATCTTCATGATCGAGTCACAGATCACCTACATCGTGGATGCGCTGACGACGATGCGCACCGCGGACGCACACCGCGTCGAGGTACGCCAGGAGGCACAGGACGCCTTCCTCGATGAGATGGAACGCCGCAGCACCTCGACGGTGTGGCTGACCGGGGGCTGCCAGAGCTACTACACCACCCCGGATGGCCACAACTCGGGGCTCTACCCCAACTGGAGCTTCGAATACCGCAGCCGGACAAGCAAATTCGACGTGGACGCGTACGAGGTGACAGCGTAATGGATATCGGCCAGCTCAACCCGCTCAGCTGGGTATCGGGGACGACCTACGACGTCAGCGGCAAGACCGTGTTGATCACCGGCGCGGGTCAGGGCATCGGCTGGGAACTCGCGAAGCTGTTGTACCGCCGCGGTGCGCGGGTTGCCATCGTCGATGTCGACGAGAGCAGCGCGGAGGCCGCCGCCCGGCAGCTCGGGCCCTCTGCACTGGGGCTCGGGGCCGATGTCCGCGACCGCGAGCTCATGGAGAAGATCGCCACGCGAGTCGTCGAACACTTCGGCCGCCTCGACGTCGTCGTCGCCAACGCCGGCGTGACGCCCGAGCCGGCGACACTGCGCACCATGGACGCTCATGATTTCGACCGCGTCATGGGCATCAACCTCACCGGAGTGTTCAACACGCTGCGCCCGGCACTCGACCACGTGATCGCGGCCAACGGACACGTCGTCGTCGTCTCCTCGTGCGCGGCATTCGCTCCGGGTATGGGCGGCGCGACGTACATGATGAGCAAAGCCGCAGTCGAACAGCTCGGACGCGCCCTGCGGGTCGAACTCGCCGCGGTCGGCGCGAGCGCCGGCATCGCCTACTTCGGCGTCGTAGAGACCGCGATGACGCATGACATGCTCGACAAAGACGATCTGGGCGTCGAACTCGGCAGTCTGTTGCCGTGGCCCCTGAACGTGCGCATCACCGCAGCACAGGCCGCGAAGGTGATCGCCGACGGGATCGGGCGCCGGGCTGCCCGCACCATCGCGCCCAGCGGCTGGGAGCCGTATGCGTTGCTGCGCGGCGCGATCAACGTGGGGCTCGACAGCTGGCTCGCGGGAAATGCGAAGGTGCAGGAGCTGATCCGCGCGGTCGAGCGCCGGGCCGGCCAAGTCTGACGACCATCCGACAACCGATCCAAGGAGCGTTGCGCATGTTCAATGAAGAACTGTTTCAGAAGGCTCTCGCCCAACCGCGGCTGCGGCAGCCGCTGCCGGAATTCCTGGCCGGTAACCGGTCAGGCGGCAAGGTACCTGTCTTGGGCGAGGACGAACTGACGGCCATGACCCAGCGGTGGTTCGATGACTTCGAGCGAAAAGTCGCACACTACAAGAACTTCGGGATCGACGTCGCCTGGCTGATCGAGTGGGCCAAGAAGTACTGGTGGAGCTGGCTGATGCGGGACATGTCGCTCAACGACGAGCTGTATACCCAGGACCTCCGCTACAAGGACCCCACCACCTTCGGCCGGACGCTGGTCGGGCTGGACGAGTTCGTGAAGTACAACTTCGCATTCTTCGACGCCATACCCGATTGGCGCTACGACCCGCTGCCGGGACAGGTCTACATCGACATCACACCCGAAGGTGAGACCCGAATCGTCATCCGGTACATCGGAAGTGGGCACTTCGACGGGTCGCTGCGGTTCTATCCGTACGACGAAACCGCGCCGACGGTCCATGGCATCGGAACCTTCGTTCAGTGCACCGCCGTCGACCGCTATCACTTCAACTCCGATGGGCTGATGTACGAGGGCGAGACGCTGTTCGATCTCCTCGACGCGCTGCAGTCAGCCGGCGTCGTACCCGCCGACGACAGTTGGCAGTTCAAGACACTCATGCAGGCGTCACGGGTGCCGGCCATCGTCCAGAAGCTGCGCCGCAGCGTTCCGATACTCGGTCGCTAGGCTCCGGCGACGGCTGTCCGGGTGAACCAGTGACGGAAGCGCGCCCGCCGCGTCTGGTGCTCATCTCCGGTCACCTCGGTCCAGCACCCCGCGTCATAGCTCGTGGTCTTCGGAGCTCCGAGTCGAACGATCTCCAGCGATCCATCGTCGTGTTTGATGTAGCGGTCGGCGAAGCGGGAAAACTCGTCAATTGCCCCGCCGTCGCACGTTACGCGTACGGTCATGGTTGAAATCCGATCTATTAAAGATGTAGTTCTCGCAGCTCATTCCGACTGCGAGTGAATCAGCCTGCGGCTGAACGGGTTTGGCGTCCCGGGATGTCGGATTATCGTCTGCCATAACCGCATCGCACTTGATGCGGTACCGAATTGGTGCGCCCGACATCGCTGCGGGAGGGTGGTGGCGTCATTGCGACGCTCCGATCTTGACCGCGAATCGGCCAGATTCTTCAACTCGGCGACGAAACGGCTTCGAACAGCCGTATGCGAAATACCGCCGATCTCCTCACCCTACGCCGGAGTCCATCGCCGGAGTCCATCGCCGGAAGACTCGGAGGCTCCTGACCTCACCCGGCGGATGACCGCGTCGTCGTAGACGACCGGGTGCACCCGGGCATATCCTGAATGTGACCCACATCATTCTCCCGCTGCGAGGAGGCGAATGATGGTCGCGAGCACGACGCATTTCGACAGGCAAAAGGCGCCCTGTGGCCACCTGGCCGAGGGCTATCACCACGTCGAATCCGACGACGACGGCCTCAGCTACGACGACCTGAGATATGCGTGCGGCTGCCGCGAAGTTCGCCATGTGTACCACGACGGCACCACGCGGAACCGCACGATCCGGCATGACGGGAAGGTGCTGAGGGACGAGCACTGCGGTGAACACACCACGTTCGAGGCATAGGCCACGGCGATGACCGCCAATTACGACATCGTGGTGATCGGGGGCGGCGGCGCGGGTCTGCGCGCTGCGATCGCGGTCGCCGACACGAATCCCCGGCTGTCAGTGGCGATCGTCTCGAAGGTCTATCCGATGCGCAGTCATACGGTCTCGGCCGAGGGCGGCGCGGCAGGCGTGGTCGGCGACGATGACAGTCTCGACGAGCACGCGTACGACACGATCTCCGGTGGCGACTGGCTGTGCGACCAGGACGCGGTCGAGGCGTTCGTCGCCGAAGCACCCCGCGAACTGTTGCAGCTCGAACACTGGGGATGCCCGTGGAGCCGGAAACCGGACGGGCACATTGCCGTTCGCGCATTCGGCGGCATGAAGAAGTTGCGCACCTGGTTTGCCGCCGACAAGACGGGATTCCACTTGCTGCACACCCTGTTTCAGCGCGTGCTGGCATACCCCGACATCGTGCGCTACGACGAGTGGTTCGCCACAACGCTTCTCGTTGATGACGGCCGGGTGCGCGGAGTGGTCGCCATCGAGCTCGCCACCGGACGCATCGAAACCATCCTCGCCAACGCGGTCATCGTGTGCACCGGCGGGTGCGGCCGGGTGTTTCCGTTCACCACGAACGCCAATATCAAGACCGGCGACGGCATGGCGTTGGCGTTCCGGGCCGGCGCACCGCTCAAGGACATGGAGTTCGTTCAATACCACCCAACGGGCTTGCCGTTCACCGGAATCCTGATCACCGAGGCCGCCCGGGCGGAGGGCGGCTGGCTGGTGAACAAGGATGGCTACCGCTACCTGCAGGACTACGACCTCGGCAAGCCGACCCCGAAACCCCAGCTGCGCAGCATGGAACTCGGACCCCGCGACAGGGTGTCGCAGGCTTTCGTCCACGAGCAAGAGAAGGGCCGCACCGACGAAACCCCCTACGGTCCCGTGGTCTACCTCGACCTGCGACACCTCGGCGCCGAGCTGATCGATGCCAAACTGCCATTCGTCCGTGAGCTGTGCCGCGACTACCAGCACATCGACCCCGTCACCGAACTCGTCCCGGTGCGGCCGGTGGTGCACTACATGATGGGCGGCATCGACACCGACATCACTGGAGCCACAACACTTTCCGGTCTGTATGCAGCCGGGGAGACCGCATGCGTCAGCATCAACGGCGCCAACCGGCTCGGATCGAACTCATTGCCCGAACTGCTGGTCTTCGGTGCCCGCGCCGGCCGCGCCGCCGCGGAATACGTGTCCACCGCCGGTACCGCCTCGCCTTCCGTGCAGGCACAGGCGAGAGACGAGACGGGCCGGCTGGAACATGAGCTCGCCCGTCGCCGCGAGGGCAGTGAACGGATCGCGGACATCCGCACCGCCATGCAAACCACTCTGGAAACAGCGGCAGGCATCTATCGCGACGGACCGACGCTGGCCAAGGCCGTCGACCAGATCCGGGAACTGAAGGCCCGATTCGCCGTCGCCGGCCTCGACGATCACAGCCACACGTTCAACACCGAGCTGACGGCATTGCTCGAGCTGTCGGGGATGCTCGACATCGCAGAAACAATCGTGGAGTCCGGGCTGCATCGCGAGGAGTCGCGCGGTGCGCATCAGCGCACCGACTTCCCCAAGCGCGACGACGAGCGGTTCCTGGCACACACCATGGTGCGTCGGCAATCCGACGGCACCTCACGGGTCGACTACCACCCGGTCACCATCACTCGGTGGCCGCCGGGTGAACGTGTCTACGGGCGATAGCCCGGACGAGACGGGAGACGATGAGCGATGGCGGATCGAATCGTCATGGAAGTCACCAGATATCGCCCGGAGGTCGACACCACACCGGTGTTCCAGTCCTACGAAGTTCCCCTCACCCGGGAATGGGCAATTCTGGACGGCCTGAACTACATCAAGGATCACCTCGACGGCACCCTGACATTCCGCTGGTCGTGCCGGATGGGTATCTGCGGCAGCTGCGGAATGACCGTCAACGGCGACCCGAAGCTGGCCTGCGCAACATTCCTCGTCGACTATCTGCCCGGTCCGGTTCGGGTTGAGCCGCTGCGCAATTTCCCGATAGTCCGCGATCTCGTCGTCGACATCAGCGACTTCATGGCCAAGCTGCCCAAGGTCAAGCCGTGGATCATCCGGGACGACGAGAAGTCGGTGGACGACGGCGAATACCTGCAAACCCCAGCCGAATTGGCCGAATACAAACAGTTCAGCATGTGTATCAACTGCATGCTGTGCTACTCGGCGTGCCCCGTGTACGCGCTGGACCCCGACTTTCTGGGCCCCGCGGCAATCGCTCTGGGACAACGCTACAACCTCGATTCGCGCGATGACGGCGCGGCGGACCGCAGGGACGTGCTCGCCGCCGCGGACGGCGCATGGGCCTGCACGTACGTCGGCGAGTGCTCGACCGCGTGTCCGAAGGGAGTCGACCCGGCGGGGGCGATTCAGCGTTACAAGCTCACGGCGGCAACACATTCGGTGAAGCACCTGGTGTTCCCCAGGGGGACGCGATGACCACCTCCGCCCGACCGTACCGTCAACCGGTGCCCAGGCTCTGGTGGGCAAAACGACGCTCGTACCTGCTGTTCATGCTCCGCGAACTGAGTTGCGTCTTCGTCGCGTGGTCTGCCGGGTACCTGGTGCTGTTGGTGCGCGCGGTCGGCATGGGCGGCGATGCGTATCGCGATTTCCTGAGCACCGCCGCCACTCCCCCGGTCGTCGCGCTCAACGTCGTCGCGTTGGCGTTCTTGCTGTTGCACGCCGTCACCTGGTTCAGCCTGGCCCCACGGGCGATGGTGATCCATGCACGGGGACAGCGGATTTCGGCCCGTACGGTTCTCGCGGCCCACTACGTGGCGTGGCTGGCCGTCACCGCGGTGATCGCGTGGGTGGCATTGACATGAGTACGTCCGCGCGCCGCCGCCCCTCACCCGAGCCGTTCCTCTGGCTGCTGTTCAGTGCGGGCGGGATGGCCGCCGCCCTCGTGCTGCCCGCGGCCATGTTGTTGTTCGGGCTGCTGGTGCCGCTCGGGGTGGTCGATGCGCCTACTCATCTGCCGGCCATCGTGCGCAATCCGGTGACGAAATTGGTTCTCATCGGCGTCGTCGTGCTGGCGCTGTGGCATGCCGCGCACCGCTTCCGGTTCACGTTCGAACATGCGCTCCAGCTGGGCAGGTTCGATCGCGCGATCGCGCTATGTTGTTATGGCGCAGCTCTATTGGGGTCGGTCGGCGCGATCTGGATTTTGGTATCGGTGTGAGGACTCAAGGCCAGCACGTAGATGGCGACCACCGCCGGCGGCGCGAGCAGCGGTAGCCACGGCAGGTCGAGATTCAACGTGGTGGCGATCGCCCCGGCGGCCGTGAACCCGAGCATGGCAACCAATGTCGGTCTGGTCATGGTGACCACACCGGAGCCGGCGGCATGCCGCATCAGCAGGTAGGTGGCCGCTGAAAGTCCCGACAGCGCCGCGACCACCGGAGGTGCGTCGGACAGAGCCAGCGCGACCACGGTGAGCAGCACCGCGCCCGTGGCAGCCGCCCGAAACAGCAGTCCGGCTCCCACCGCCGCCAGCGCCGCCATCGAAACGACCGCCGCCGGGCCATGTGTCCCGACAGCTGCCGCAGCGACCATCAGGACGCCGAACCCGGTCGAAACGACCCGGGCACCCGGCTGGCTCCACCCGGCCTGCGCGGTGGTCGTCATCGCATCACCGTCTCGCTGTCCGTCGGCGAACCGGCATCAGCCGCAGCGCCTGATCCAGCGTGACGGCCGACGGCCAGGGCACCACGTCCACTCCGACGATCCCCATGTCGCGATACATCGCGTGCCGCTGCAAGGCCCACATGCGGGCCAGGGTCGAGTCCTGCTCGGCGTCGAAGGGCGGCCCCTCGAGAACGTCGACGGCCACCACGGTGTGCCTGCGTCCACGCAACTCCGTCAGCGCCAGCGTGAACGGGGTATCCAACAAGGTCGAGAAGGCGAACACGATCGCGCCTGACGGCACGGCCGCGCGCGGCGCCAATGTGCCTGTCGTGGTTTCGTATTCACGTCCCACGGACAACGCGGCGTCGAGCACCCGATAGAACTGGCGCTGGCCGATGTCGGCGCCGATCCACCGCGGGCGCAGGCTGCCGAGCGCGACGATGCCGGCGCGGTCACCGTTTC
Source organism: Mycolicibacterium llatzerense (assembly GCF_025331195.1). Taxonomy (NCBI): domain Bacteria; kingdom Bacillati; phylum Actinomycetota; class Actinomycetes; order Mycobacteriales; family Mycobacteriaceae; genus Mycobacterium; species Mycolicibacterium llatzerense. The sequence continues at coordinate 175,587 of NZ_LXOV01000015.1, forward strand.
GCAGGGCGCTCTGCACCACCTGGGCGGCGCCGAGCACGACCCGCTCCATCGCGGCGCTCGCCGGGCCGGGCGGCTGCATGCTGGTGTCGATGAGAACGACCACATCGGCGGCACGGTGGGTCAGCCGTTCGGTGACATGCAGCCGGCCCCGGCGAGCGCTGACCGGCCAGTTGATGGTGCGCAGCTGGTCGCCGGGAAGGTAGGCGCGGACGTCGGCGTACTCGACGCCCGGGCCGACGTGCCGCGTGAGATGGGTGCCGAGCCGGTCAGGCAGTTCGATACGCGGTATCGGCGTCGATTGCGGCGGGGCAATGGGAAAGGCAAAGACTTCGGCGACGTCCACGGTGCCTGTCCCTGCCAACAGCCCGCCGCCGGCCACGACGTCAACCGTGGCCCGGATCGGGTAACGGCCCCATCGTTCGGCCGACACCGCAACCGTCTTCAGCTGCGCGGAACTGCCTTCGAGAACCTCGATATCCATTCCGGATTCGACCGACACCGTGACCTCGGACGCGACGCTCGGCGCTGCCGTCGTCACCGACACCGACAGCCGGGCCTCGTCGTCCTCGAAGCATCGCGTCAGGGCCGGCTGCCCCTCGACAAGCACCTTGGCGGCCGGACGCTGCCAACCGATCGAGCACAGCACGCCCAGCAGCGGCGCCGCGAAGGCGATCAGCTGCCAGCGGGGGCCGAGCACCGCCGCGGCGAGGGCCACAGCCGCGCATGTCGCGATGGCCAATGTCAGCGGTGAGGCACGCCAACGCAATTCGACCTCGCGCGGCTCGGTCACGTTCGTCACGCCGGCCCGCCGCGCGTCCGCGGCACGGGCAGGCGCTGCAACAGCTGCTCCACGATGTCGCTGCCGTGGACACTGCGCACCCACATCTCGGGTTTCAAGCTGATCCGGTGCGAAATCACCGGAATGGCGAGAGATTTGACGTCTTCGGGAATCACGTAGTCCCGGCCGAACAGCAGGGCACGTGCACGCGCGAGTTGAACGAGGTCGAGTTCGGCCCGCGGGCTGGCGCCCACGACCACCTGAGGGTGATTGCGGCTGGCGGCCGCCAGCGACACCACATAGTGCAGGACGTCGTCATGCACCGTCACCTGCTCGACCGACTCGCGCATGGCGAGCAGGTCATGCGCGTCGACAATCTGTTTCACTATCGGTTCGGCCGACCCGCGTTCCAGACGCCGGCGCAGCATCACCGTTTCGTCCGCACCCGACAGGTATTTCAGTTCGATCCTGACCGCGAACCGGTCCAGCTGCGCCTCCGGTAGCGGGTACGTGCCCTCGTATTCGATGGGGTTGTCCGTGGCAAGAACGATGAAGGGCGTTGGCAGCCGGTGGGTTTCGCCGTCGATGCTCACCTGGCTTTCCGCCATCGCCTCCAGCAGCGCAGCCTGAGTCTTCGGCGGCGTGCGGTTGATCTCGTCGCCCAGCAGCAGATTGGTGAAGATCGGCCCGCGACGGAACTCGAACCGGCCCGACTGCATGTCGTAGATGGTCGAGCCGAGCAGATCGGCGGGCAGCAGGTCCGGGGTGAATTGCACGCGAGTGAAGCTCAGTCCCAGCGCCCGGGCAAAAGACTTCGCGATCAACGTCTTTCCCAGTCCGGGGAGGTCCTCGATGAGCACGTGGCCACCCGCCAGCACGGAGGTCAAGATGAGGGTGAGCGCCGCGCGCTTCCCCACCACCACTCGTTCGATCTCGTCGAGCACCGCCTCGGCATGGGCCGTCGTCAACTCGGCCGGCATCGTCATAGCCGCTCCAATCGGTGCAGGATTTCGTCGAGCGTGGCCCGGCCAGGGCCCGGCTCCCCACGAGAGGAACGGAGGATGTTCTGCGGATCCACCCACTGCCACAACTGATCCCCGAAGACCATCCGGCCGGTGGCTTGCATCGCGGCCGGGTCCTTGGCCTGCTGCGCGCCGGTGGCCATGAAGAATTCGCGGGCCAGGGTGGGCCGCAAGTGGTGGTCCCAGTCGCCGCGCGTGGATTCCGACCACTGGATCAGCGTGTGGGTGCGAACCATCCAGTCGCGCAACGATTCCTCCGCGTCGTTCGCGATGGGTTCAGCCGGCGCCGGTCCACGGTCGGCCAGTCGGCGGCGGACGGCCAGCAATACGAGCGCCGCCGCAATGGCTGAAACCCACCCCACGACTCGGCGATCGCCGAGTAGCAGCGTGATCAGCTCCGCTCCCACCGCCAGTGAAATCCCTACGATCGCAAGCCGCTTCATGTCAGGCTCCGCAACTCGGCCAGCACCCGGCGAAGCGCCTCCGCAGCGATGTCGCGATGCCGTTCGGACATGACATGCGGGCTGAAACGGGCCTCGGCGAACAATGCCACGAGTTCGGTTGCGCTGCCGGCATGCAATGCGTGGTGTTCGACAGCACGGGCCAGCACTTCGGAGGGCGTATCGGAATCCTGTGGTTCGGCGCCGGGGGCGTCCGCGAGGGCGCGCTCCATCGCCGCATAGCAGGCGATGATCGACTCACGCGCCCCTCGGCTGCGATCGCCGATCTCGGCAAGGCCGAATTCCGCCGCGCGCGTGAGCGATTCCGGTGTGGACGCGGCGACAGGCGGTTCGTAGGCGTGGTCGATCGGCAGCTGAGGTTCGTTGGTTTGCCGTCTTCTGCGGACGACGACGGCAGCACCCCAGAGCAGCAGCATCACCGCCGTGGTGGCGAGCAGGTAGCCGAAGACGCTGTGCTCGGGTTGCGGAGGCGGCACCGGCATCGGAGCCGGCGGCGGCACTGCGGTGGGCGGTGTGCCGCCCGGCGCCTTGTTCGACGGGCCTTCCGAGATCGGGAGGTCGGGCAGCTGCAGCAGCTGCAGGTGGGAGAGCAGGACGACGAGCGCCAGCCACACCAGGAGGGCGCCGAGCCCGATCAGCAGTACCCTGCGCACCGGCTTCCACCCGAGCTTGCCCTCGAACGAGCCTGGCAGCGCGAAGGGGGCCGACGCGGCGGCCGGCCGTGGGCGCCGTAGCGACGAGATGACGCCGATCCCGACAATGACGACCGAGACGATGAGCAGCGTGTCCACGCCAACCACGCTCGCGGTGCTGTGCGTCGGCTCGTCTGGGTGTGGGTGACCAACACCCGGCAGATATCCGCGCAGCGCGACGGCGACAACGAACAGCAGTACGAGGACCGCGACCACGCGCCCCAACGCTTTGTCGATACCGCTCATCGGTACACCGCTCGGTTGTTTGCCCTGCCTCCATCGTGACATGCAACAGCGGATCCCGGGGAGATACTGAGCGGCCGATGGGGTTGTCGGCGACGAGTGATGCCGCAGCTAGCGGGACATCGCCCACGGAGTGGCTCGCGGCTGGCGTTCGCGCGGGCCTACGAGCGCGAGTCCGCCAGCGGGAGTATCCAGGATGAGGTCGGCAGCTCGGGCGGCCATTGCCATCGCGGGCGCATTGGTGTTGCCCGCGACCATGATCGGCAATATCGACAGGTCTACGACACGAAGTCCATCGATGCCGCGGACGCGCAGTTGATCATCGACCACGTCGTCGTCGTCGGGTCCCATGCCGCAGGTTCCGATGGCGTGGAACCCGGTGAGCCCCTGTGCCATCGCGTTGTACAGGAGTTCATCGTCAGACTGGACGTCGTCGCCGGGGGCCAGCTCCGCTTCGACCAACGCGGCGATCGGGGACTGGCGGAACACCTCACGCATGGTTCGCAACACCCGGACAGCCGCGGCGCGGTCGTGCGCGGTGGCGAGATAATTCGGGTCGATCATCAGGGGTTCGTCCGGATCGGCTGAGCTGATCCAGACGCTGCCTTCGGACGTCGGCCGCAGGATTTCGCCCATGCACGAGAGACCTGGCAGTCGTTCGACGTGTCCGCCGTGACCGGACAGCGTCAGAGCGGTGATCAGCATCTGGCCGTCGACCCGCGGCTGATCAGGATCGGTCTTGAAGAATGCCAGCACGTCGCCGGCCGGTGCAGCCAGCGGTCCGCAACCGGTGGCGGCGTACTTGATCGTGGACCGGATTTTGCCCGGCATGGTCGACAAGTGCCGGTTGTGTCCGATGTCCCGATTGAGCCGGTACGTATTCACCAGCGTCCGGTGGTCCCGCATCCGCCGACCAACGTGTGAGCGCTCCAGGTAGAGCGGCACTCCCGCGGCGGCCAACGTCTCGCGCGGCCCGATACCCGAGAGCTGCAACAACTTTGGTGAACCAAGCGCGCCGAGGCTGAGCACCACCTCGCAATTCGCCCGCACGACGGTAGACGTCGAGCCCTGGCGAATCACCACTCCGGTGGCCCGTCCCCTGGTCAGCTCCAGCCGCTCTGCGGTGGCGCCCGTGAGTACCCGCAAGTTGGGGCGGCCGCGCACCGGGCTCAGGAATGCGGTAGCGGCGCTGACTCGCCTACCGTTGTGAATTGTGGCTGGGGCCAGTCCGATCCGCGGTTCGTCCGATTCATTCAGATCGTCGAGGTAGCGCATGCCCAGGCGGGTGCCGGCAGCGATGGTGGCCAGCGAGATCGGGTCAGGGTCGGTGACGACACTGATCGCGAGCTCGCCTCCGAAACCCCGGCTCGACGACCTGCCGATGGTGTTGTGTTCGAAACTGCGGTAGGTGGCCAAGATGTCATCCCAACCCCAGCCGATGTTGCCGCGCCGCTCCAGTTCATCGAAGTCGGCTTGCTGGCCGCGGTTGTAGACCATGCCGTTGACCGAGCTGGATCCGCCCAGAACTTTGCCGCGGGGCCACAGTTCGGCGGTGCTGTCAGGGCCGAACGGGATGGTCTGGTGCTGCCAGACGTACCGAGGATTGTCGAACAGCCGACTGCCGAGTTTGGGCACTCGCAGATAGGGGCTGCTCGCGCGGCCGCCGGCTTCGATCAGCAGCACCCGGTTGTGGGCACTGGCGGACAGGCGGTTGGCTAGCACGCACCCCGCAGCACCTGCTCCGACCACGATGTAGTCGAACTCGGCCATCCCGACCTCCGGTCGCAACTTTGTTTGGCAGAATCTTTGCTGTCACTGCATGCGCAAGTACGTAATGGCACCAAATAGTGGCATAGATCTGCGATAAGTGGCTAGCTATAGCTCGCTGGCAATGTTCTGTCGATTCGCCAAAATTGCACATCAGCGACAAATGTTCAGGCCGGACCTCGACAATCTGCGCGGCCGATCACCTCATCGACCTGCGCCGATCGCCGGCGAGCTGCCACAACGACGCCGCGGCGCCCCGGTCAGCCCGGCGAGGCAATCGGTCGCCGACACCACGCATCACCCGGTCGGCATCTGGCTGCCGATCGCACGGGCGGCCCAGGCCCCTACGCCCACGAATCCCAGTCGCCTCACAGGCCGGCGGGCGCGTTGTGAGGTACACAACACCGGTTGGTTAGCTGCCCTACTTGCCGGAAGCAAACCATAGGTATAACTTTGCTGAATCTGCAGCTGCTAACACAACTGTGGAGGTGCGTCGCCATCGTGGGCACGCACACGACCCCCAAAGCCGCCGGCTCACCCAGCACCGGCCACCGGGGTTGCGCCGACCAAGTGTGTCCCGCCCAGCAGAGAGCCGACCGCAGCCATGTCGACCACCACCATCGCAACACCCCAGGTCACAGCACGACATACGCCCACCTCCGACACCACCACCACACCGGCCGAGGCACTGCCGACACCGGCCATCCACAGCAACCGCGGACGCTCACGACGTGAGCAGCGTCACGCAAAAATCGCCCGAAAACTCATTTTTAGCGATGCACTAGTTATTTGCTGTTCTGTCATTTTCGGGCAAATTGCGCGGTTCGCCACCACCGCCGGCCACCCCGTCTACGTCTCCTGGGACTCCGGCCCCCACATCCGCTACATCGCCGTCTCGGCCACCCTGGCCGTGCTCTGGATGGGCTTCCTATCCCTCGGCAGCCGGTCGCCGAAAGTCGTCGGCCGCGGCCTCGACGAATACGTCACCCTCGTCGCCGCCACCCTCCAGTTGTTCGGCCTCATCGCCATCAGCTGCACGCTGTTTCGTCTGGACATCTCCCGCGGCTACCTGGCCATCGCGCTGCCCGTAGGCCTGACCGGGCTCATCATCACGCGCTGGGCCTGGCGCCGCATCAACGCCGGCAGGCACCGCAACGGCCTCGACCAAAGCCACCTGCTCGTCGTTGGCGCCACCAGCGCTGCGGCCGACATCGCCACCGAATTCGCGAAGGATCCATGGGTCGGGTACCAGGTGGTCGGCTTCTGCACCCCCATGGGACCCATCCACGGCAAAGAGGTCATCAGCGTCGCCGGCCACGACATCCCCATCGTCGGCAGCGACGAGGCCATCCTCGACGCCGTCCAACGCACCGGCGTCGACACCGTCGCCCTGGCCGCCACTCACCACCTGAGCCCAGTCGCCATCCGCCGGTTGATGTGGGAATTGGAGGAGCAAGGAGTCGACCTGATGGTCGCCCCCGGCCTCATCGACATCGCCGACCAGCGGCTGACCAGCCGCCCGGTCGCCGGCATGGCCGTCTTCGAGATCGCCAAACCCCAATACAGCCAAGCCAATTCGTTGATCAAGCGAGCCTTTGACGTACTATTCGCAACTATCGCCCTGATCGCCATCGCACCGGTGATGATCGTGACCGCCATCGCCGTCAAACTCACCAGCGCCGGACCCATCTTCTACAAGTCAGAGCGCATCGGCATGGACGGCGTGCCATTCCGGATGACCAAATTCCGCAGCATGTACCAAGACGCCGACAGCCGTCAGGCCGAAATGATCGCCGCCAACGGCGGCAACGCGATGTTCTTCAAGATGAAGAACGATCCCCGTATCACGCCCGTCGGCAAGATCATCCGCAAATTCAGCATCGACGAACTCCCCCAGTTCTTCAACGTGCTGACCGGCGAGATGAGTGTCGTCGGCCCCCGACCCCAAGTCCGCCGCGAAGTCGACACCTACGACGACCTCGTCAGCCGCCGCCTCACCGTCAAACCCGGCCTCACCGGACTCTGGCAAGTCAGCGGCCGCTCCGACCTAGAAGTGGAAGACGCTGTGCGCCTTGACCTCAGCTACGTCGAGAACTGGTCACTACTCCAAGACATTCTCATCATCACCAAAACAATCCGCACCGTCGTCGCAGGTGACGGCGCCTACTAACCACGCGAGATACACCACCCATCAGACCCTGGGTCCCGAACGATGTCCCCGATCCATCGTTCGGGACCCAGTCCTGTCTGCGGTGTTCACCAGCCCAACGTGGACCGGACGCCTGACGGCCACGAATCAGCCTGCAGGCCATGGTTTCTCAGCAGCGCCAGGGCAATGCGCTCCATTCCGAACCCTACGCATGCACTGTGCGCCGTTGCGCCGTCCGAGGTCGACAACCCGAACGTGTCGCCGAAATGGTCGCGGTGGCAGTTGGCCGAGACCACCGCCGTGCCGTCGTCCAGATCACCGTAGAGCCGCACCAGCAGTTCGGTTTTCAGATCCTCGTCTCTCTGGTTGGCCGCCAACATACGGCCGACCCTCCCGAAGAACGGGTCGTTGGCGGCTGCAGGCCGAGCCTCCAGGCCGAGCGCGGTGAGCACCTCCATCCCGTGCGTCACCCACGAATCACGATGGGCCTCTGCCTGCTCGGGTGCGCCGACGCATACATACTCGTGCATCCGGAAGGCCTGCATCCGCGCCGGGTCGATCGCCGGCTCGTGGCGGAAACAGTATCCATAGATATCCATCAGAACGCCGTCTGCCGGAAGAACCTTCGGCAAGGTGCCATAACTGGGATGGCACGCGGCGGACACCAGCATGGTGCCAGCCGGACTCAAATGTCCGTCCCACGGCAGACCAGCATCGCGATCGGCCAGCAATGCCCGATGTTCGGTGTTGCCGCCGGCGAACGTCGAGATGGAGCCGGTCAGATTCGGAAAAGACGCGATGTAGTCGGTCTTCTCGAAAGCCTCACGGGGGTAGAGCGGTGGGAACCTCAGCACTGCTGCGTCGTCTCCGTGTACCGCTGCACCTTTGCCACGGACTGCGAAATCAATGCCGTCGACGATCTTCTCGAAGTCTCCGCCACGGCCGTAGAGTCCGTCGATCCCCAGCGGGATCAGCAGGCCGGCACCGATCAGCTCATTACGAAATTGGTTGCGCGCCAGTTCAAGCGAGTCGCCAGTCATGTTCAGATCCTTTACCCCCGGTAGGCCAACACAAGATTGGCGTTGTTCAATCGGATGCGTTCATTGGAAACCATCAGCTGCGGCCCGAATGCGTCCCGCAGCAGCCGCCCCATACTCAATGCGTGGTCCTCGCGGTAGCCGTTGAGGCCGACGATCTTCAGCGCTTCGGTGACCACCTCGATCACCGCCGTCGACGCGGCAATCTTCAGATTGTTCATGGCGACCATGAAGCTGATCGTCGCCTCCGCGGCTTCGGATTCAACCAACGCCTGATAGCGCCCGACCTCGTGCAGCACCATCGATTCGAAACTCTGGTGCGTGACGGTCAAGTCGGCCAGCAGCGACGCTTGCGGCACGGTCTTGTCCGGTGCTTTGCGCGCAGCCTGCCGAACCGTGGTGCGAGCCTTGGCATATGCCGCGTCTGCGATACCCAGCCAGACTGACGCCCAGAGCGTATGCGAGGCGGGCAACATCGTGGTGGCCAGGATGCTCGCGTAGTCGGCCGGCACGAGATTGGCCGGTGAGGTCCGAGCCGAAAGCAGATAACCCGGGCTGCAGGTGCCACGAAATCCCATGGTGTCCCACGTGCTCGTGCGCTCTAGACGAGTGTCGGCAGACGGGCACAGCAGTAGCACCTGATCATTGTTGGCCGCGTCAGGATGGCGCCGCGCAGTCGCGCCGATGTAGTCGGCGAATTCCGCGTACGAGATGACTGGCGCGTTCTTGTCCAACACCACAGCGTCTCCGTCAGTGACCACCGCACAAGTGGACGAGCCGATATCACCGCCCGTGGTGATCTCCGTGGTTGCTGACGCAATAAGTGATTCATTTGCTGCAATCGTTTTTGCGAGCCCCGCCGCAGGTCCCGACCGGGCATACTTCGCGAGCACCAGGGCCTGCGTCTGGTGCATCGCGAACACCATGCCGGCGGCGCTGCACGCAGCCCCGAGCGACCGGGCGACGACCGCCAGCTCACCGATCCGATAGCCCTGACCACCGAGCTCGGGCGGAAGCCCGCACGACAGTAGTTTTGCCTGTTTGAGTGCATTGACAGCCTCATGAGGGAAGCGCGCATCGCGGTCGACGTCGGCGGCGGCGTCGGCGGCGGCGCGTACAGCGTCGGCGAGTCCCGGGATAGCCGGCGCACTCCGCGCGGCAGCACCGTCATGGTCGGGCATATCGACTCCCTCGGGATGGCCACCGACAACCTGGATTCTGGCGGCGTGTGAGTTAGCTGTAACAGCCACAGCGAACTACAATCAGAACTTACTCTGTATGATAGAACCATGCGGGAAACGATCGAGCGGGTTTTGGTGGCGCACGGCAGAATGGCCGTCGACCCAACCGGGGTGGCCGACGATGCCGACCTCTACGAATTGGGCCTCACGTCCCATGCGTCGGTGAACGTCATGCTTGCGCTAGAAGACGAGTTCGACATCGAATTCCCGGACGAAGCCCTCAAGAAATCCACCTTCGCCTCGATTCAGAACATCCAGACCGTCGTCTCCACCCTCGCCAAGTAGGGCACATGTCACTCGCCGCGGTGCCGCAGACCGCAACGGGCCTGCGGATCGACGCCGTCCCCGGGGACTACCAACAGCATTTCACCCATGGCCCCGAACGCATCTGGACTGAGACGAACTGCTACCTCGACCTGTGGATCGAAGTTCTCAATTGCCTTGGGCTGGACCCCGTTCCGACCTTCGCGGCGCTACTTTCCGCCGATCACGACGGATTGAGCTGGACGTTCGGCAAACAGCAACCCGAGGACCTGCGCCGCCTCTACGGCATCGAGGTCGACGAGGAGAATTCGTGGCTCCCCGTGCTTGAGCTGATCGAAACAGGGCCTCCACGCGGTGTGTTGCACACGGTCGAGGTCGACAGCTGGTGGCTTGCCGACACTGCTGGAACCGCGTACCGCACCGAGCACGTCAAGACCACGATCACCCCGGTTCGGATCGACCCCGCGAACCGGCGACTGTGGTACCTGCACAACGCCGGACTGTTCGAACTCGGCGGCGACGACTTCGATGGTGTCTTCGGCCTGACCGCCGAATCCGCGTTGCCGCTGCCGCCCTATATCGAGGTGATCCGGCACTTTCCCGACCGCGCTCAGCCCGGTGCCCTGGCCAGCATTGTGCGCGAGCACCTTTCGCGCCGACCGGACGGTAATCCGATCGATCGCCTTGCCGCATGTGTCGACCACGCCGCGACCTGGCTGCCCGACGCAAGCATGGAGCGCTTCCATTTGTGGGCTTTTGCATCGCTGCGGCAGTGCGGAGCGTGCGCCGAACTGCTTGCTGATCTGGCCGAGCACCTCGACAACGACTTCCCTGGCGCGGCAGCGGCAGCAGCTCCGCTGCACGAGGTGGCCGCCAACGCAAAATCATTGCAGTTCAAGATGTCCCGCGTCGCCAGCGGTCGCAAGGCTGACGTGTCCCCCGTCCTCACGACCATGGCCGGCAACTGGCAGCTCGCACTCGACGTCATCGCCGACGCGGTAGGTTAGCCCGATGCTGGAGCGCTGGCAGGTGCTGCGGTGCGACCCGGACACCATCGCGCGGCCCGACGAGTTGGCCGACAAATGGAGTACTGCAACGGTTTTCGAGGCACCGGCAACCGTGGCAACAGTGCAGCAGGGGAATCCCGACGACTACGACTGGTGGTGTCGGACCACGTTGGCGGTCGAGCAGCCGACGAGCATCGACTTCGAAGGACTGACCTTTCCGGCCACGGTATTTCTCGATGGCAAACCGGTCGGCGAATGCGAGTCGATGTTCCTGCCCACCCGCATCGACTGTGATGCCGGCAATCACGAGGTGACGATCCGCTTCGGTTCGATGAATCAGTGGCTGAGAACTCGCCGCCCCCGAGGGCGGTGGCGTTCGGCCCTGGTCGGCACGCCTGGCCTGAGGTGGGCTCGGAGCACGCTGATCGGACGGGCCCCGGTCTACGGGAAGCTCCCTGCCCCCGTGGGCATTTGGCGTCCGGTGACCGCTGTACCGACCCGCATTCATACCGAGGCGACAGCACGGGTCGAAGGCAACGTGGTGACTGTGCGCGGTACCACCAACGCCGCATCGATCCGGCTCACCCTCCGAGACCCGTCCGGCCGGAGCATTGCCGCTGAGACCACGACCCCGGCCGCTGGTGAATTCCGATTCGATGTGACCGTCACCGAACCTCTGCTCTGGTGGCCCAATGGCTATGGCCCACAGCATCTCTATCGGGTCGCCGTCGAAGCCGACGGGGTCGCAGTCGCCGAGATGACCGTGGGCTTCCGAACGATTTCGGTGTCCGACGAACGATTCCGGATCAGCGTGAACGGCACTCCGATCTTCTGTCGGGGCGCGACCTGGTCCCCTCCGGATCCAGTGCGGATGTATGCCGACGACGCTCAGATCTCCGACCAGGTCGAGGCCTTCGCCGCTTCGGGAGCGACGATGGTGCGGGTCGTGGGCGGCCTGGCATATGAGCAAGACGAGTTCTGGCAGGCCTGCGCCGAGGCCGGACTGCTGGTCTGGCAGGACACCATGTTGGCGACGTTTGATCCGCCGGCAGAGCACGGCGGACTGATCACTCGAGAACTGATCGCAGTCCTGCAACGGGTCTCGGGCAATCCAGCACTGGCGGTGGTCAGCGGCGGCAGTGAGACGCTCCAACAGCCGGAGATGATGGGGCTCAGCCACGAGGAGTCCGCGATGGAGGTGATCGACTCACTGCTACCCGCGGCCGTGGCGGAACATGCTGACGCGCACTACGTCCGGTCCACACCTGCACCGCCACCGGGTAGCGGCGATCTGGCCATCCGGCCGGACACCGGAACAGCGCATTGGTTCGGCGTCGGCGGCTACCTGCAGCCGATCGCCGCAGTACGCAGCGCAGGAGTCCAGTTCGCTGCCGAGAGTCTCGCGTTCTCCAACCCGCCGATGCTCGACCACATCGAGCGACATTTCGGTTCCGCCGCAGTGGCCGGTCATCACCCCGAGTGGAAGACGGGTGTACCGAGGGACCGCGGATCGTCGTGGGATTTCGAAGATGTCCGCGACTTCTACGCGCAGGCGGTGTTTGGCGAAAACCTGCTGGCCGTCCGCCGCACCGATCCCGAGCGGTACCTGCAGTTGGGCCGGCTGGCAGTCGCCACCGCGATGCGTGAATGCTTCGCGTTCTGGCGGCGCGCAGATTCCGGCTGCAGCGGCGCGCTGGTGCTGTCCGGCCGAGATTTGACCCCCGGCGCCGGATGGGGCCTGCTCGACTCTGACGGCCACGCGAAACCCGCGCTGTCGGTACTTGGCAGGGTGTGGGCACCTGTGGCGGTTCTGCTTTCCGACGAGGGCCTCGCCGGCATCCGAGTCGATATTCACAATGACACCGACGCGGCGCTGCACGGTGAATTGACTTTGACCGCAACCAGTTCCGCGGGCGTGACCATCGACGTGACACGGAGTATCGCGGTGCCGGCGGCGTCGTCGATCACATTTGCCGACGCAGAATTATCCGGCCGGTTCCGTGATCTGTCTCATGGCTTCAAGTTCGGCCCGCCAACCGCGGATGCCGTGCAAGTCACGGCGGCATTCGACGGCGGCCCCACACTGCATGACGTGCTGATCACCAATCCCGCGGGCCGGCAGCTCGCATCGTCGGTGACGGCCACCGCTTCGCGTCAGACGGACGACGGTTGGGTCCTCGAACTGCTGTCCGAGGTGGCGGTGCGGTACGTCGACGTCGACATTCCAGGTTGGTCTGCAGGCGACAACTATTTCGATCTGGCTCCACGGCTGCCTCGCCAGATACCGCTACTCCGTCACGATGGCAATGAAACACCCACCGGCACGGTCGGATCGATCGACCTGCGCGCACGCACCCTGATCCGGAGCCTGACATGATTCCTCCCGACCTGCAGATACCAGGGCATCGCATCCGTATCGGTTGCGACGTGGTGAGCCTCGGCGAGATCGAATACTCCGTGTCGACGTTCGGCGCGCGGTTCCTTTCGAAGATCTACACCGCCGGCGAACTCGCCGCGTGTGCCGGCCCGAATCAGCTGCCCCGGCTCGCAGCCCGATTTGCCGCGAAAGAAGCAGCCATAAAAGCGTTTTCGGCCCCCGATGCGCACTTCGTGCCGGCGGAGATCGAGGTGGTCACGTCCAAGCCCCTTGCGACGCTTCGGCTGACCGGCTCGGCCGCAGAGCTGGCCGCTGCGCAGAACTGGCATCAGATCTCGCTGTCGCTGACGCACGCCGAGTGCCACGCCGCAGCTGTGGTGGTGGCGGTCTGCGGCGAAGGCGACACCCGGTCAATCCGCGCAGAGTGACCCGCACATGCCCTGCGCTTCTGTTGCTGTAATTGCACGACTGGTGATTTCAGCAATAGTTTGCGCACCTGAATCACACCCATTCAGAGGCGATGCCAATCTACGAAATATGTTGTTACACATCATATTATTGCAATTTGGACACTGTCATGAACCGCCTACCGTCGCCCTTGATGACAACCTATAGCGATGCCTGTTGATTGGCCAGAAAATTTGCCATATCGCGGCACGTTCACTACTGTCTAGCTCACACGAATGGGTTTGGAGGGAGCCGACGTGCAACAGCGACGTAGGACTGCTATTTCCAGGTGGATCACGCCGCTGTGGCCGATCACGTTGGTCGGCATCGCACTCGGCGCCCTCATCGGCGCATTTGCCTTCGCCCCAAGCAAGGACGTAACCGCCAGCACGGTTATCCGGGTCGATGAGCCGATCGAGGCGAACCAGATCATGCTCGGCACACAGCCCTTGCTCAACACGATGCCGGATTACATGTCCGGAGAATTGGCGTACCTGTCCTCGCCGAGCTACCTGGATTCCGTCGCGAAGAAACTCGCGAAAGGAACGAAACCCCAGGTGTCTGCATCGCAGGCCGGCAAATCGAACCTTGTCACATTGTCGGCCACAGCAGCCAACCCGGACGACGCCCGCCACGTTGTCGATACCGCGGTGACTGCTTTCACCGGTCACATCTTCGATCAGAACCAGCAGCGCTACCAGGCCAGCCTCGACGCCGTCAATGCTGTCATCCCGAAGCTCGAAGAAGCCCAGCGAGCAAGCGAACCCAACGCCGGCCGCCCGACCGATGAGCTGGTCCAGCTCTACTTCAGGCGCACTTCACTCGAAGTGGAGCTGCTGCGGGCACCCGGAATTCAGACCGTCGAACCGACGAGGATCACGACGTCGACCGGACTGCTCTCCTCGTCTGCCATCGGCCCGATCGGCGGAGGGCTCATCGGAGGCATCATCGCGCTGGCCGGAGCCATGGTGTGGCGCACTCGTTCGCGCACCGTCACGTCGGTCGCTCAACTGGACGGGGAAGACAGGTTCGCGCTGCGGCCCGTCCTCCGACTCGGCGAGCAGGTTGACGAAGTCGCGGCGCGGGCCGTCTACGCGCAACTCCCCCTGCCACGCACGGGAAACATCCTCGTCGTCGGAGCATCGGCGGATTCAGGCAGTACCGCCGTCGCACGGCACATCGCGTTCGCCGCGGGAGAGCACGGCGAGGTGGCCACAGCAGACCTGATCAACGGCGACAGCGACGCCAGCAGCGCCGAGACCGCGATCCTCGACGGGCACACCTGGAGTACACCCGTAGCGGTCGAGACTGCCGACAATGCGGACCACATCATCGTCGTCGTTCGGATCGGATTCGACACCGCAGACGATGTCGACATCGCGGCACGGGCCATCGCACACCGGGACGCACCGGTTTCCATCGTGGCGACCCGCGCGTGACACCCCGATCGAGCCGGCAAGCATCACGGTGATCGCAGCATGCTGACCGCAACGAGCGTCCGTCCCACAGTCCGGCCCCGCACAGGTGGCGAACTGCGATTGGGCTGGTTGTCACCGGCAGTCGTTTCGCTCGCCGTCGGCTCCAGCGCAATCCTGCTGACCGCGTCTATCAACGATCAGCAATTCCGGACGTACTGGCAGGAGCCGAAGCTCGTGTCGGACAACATGTTGTGGCTGTTCGAATGCGGCGTGCTCGCGTTCGCGTTCGGCGCGATGATCGTCATCGCGTCAATGCCGTCGCGCGACAATCTGATTGCGGTCTGGCCGGCACTATCAGCACTGCGGCGCGCGACTCTCGAACGCGCCAGTACCGTACTGACGACGCTGACCGTCGCCGGCTACGTGGGTTTCGCTGTTCTGATCGTCAAGAGTGGACTCGGGCCCGCAGAACTCTTCGGCGGATCCGACCACCCATGGGACGCCCCGGCGAAAACCGCGATCGGCAACATCCCCGGAGTCACCGCCCTCACCCAGGTCGGCATCGCGGCAGTCGTCGTCTCGTCGATTCTTCTGGCGCACGGGTACACCCGCGCCGAACTGGCCAAGCTTCTGATCGTCCTCACGCTGTCGGTACCTCGCTCGTACATCTACTCGGAGCGCCTGGCGATCCTGGAACTGGTGGTGCCGATCGTCGTCGTCGGCTCGGCCTGGCTTGCCACCCGGGACCGCAAGCGCCGCACCATCGCACGAACGATTCCCATCGCCGGAATCGCGCTGGTGGTCGGTACATTCGCCTTCTTCGAGTACTTCCGCTCGTGGATGTTCTACCGAATGCACGGTGAGGACTCGTTCCCCACTTTTGTGCTGAACCGCCTCGCGGGCTATTACGCGACAGCCATCAACAACGGCGCGGTCATCATCGACCACATGAGCTGGCCGGGCCGGCTACCCTACGACACCCTTGAATCGTTCTGGTCGGTCCAAGGCATCTACCAGGTGAGACTGTACGAGCTCCTCGGCGGCCATGATCGGCCATACCCAAAGACGTTCGACCCGAAATCACCCTATTTCCAAGCCCTCGAGCAATATGCGAACCCCGAGTTCAACAACCCCAGCGGGTACGAAGCCCCGTTCGTCGACTATGGCCCGATCGGCGGCCTGGTGTTCTTCTTCGGACTCGGCATGGTGGCCGGACTGCTGTACCGCCACTTCTGCCGAGGCAGCCTGGGCGGCCTGCTGATCTACCCGATGTTCTTCACCGGACTCGTCGAATGGCCGCGGTACATGTATTGGGTCCAAGGGCGGGTCACCTACGCGTGGGTCAGCCTCGTCGCGGTGATCGCGGCAGTACTGATCGCCGAGCGCAGGGCACGCCGGCGCGAGACAATCTGGCTGAAGCAACCGAGGCATAGTTTGCCGTGATTGTCGGGAAGGGATGCCTCGTGCGAGGTCAGGCAGTGCTGGCAGCGGTGGGAGCCATCGCAATGATGGCAGTGGGTTGCAAGCCGCTCTCGGCTGCGGACAACGGTGACTACCGCGACGACACCGCGTCTCTGCAAGCACAGTTCGACGCGCTCGTACCCGGCGCGACCCTGACTCTGGAGCCTCGGACTTATCACCACAGCGGCATGCTCACGGTCCGGACCCCCAACATCACGATCAATGGCAACGGGGCCACGATCACCGCCACCAACGACGAGACCTCCGCCGTTGACATTCTCGGCGACGGCATCACCGTGACGAACGTGACGCTCAGCGCACCCACGGAAGGCAAACGGTGGATGGGTGAGCAACAGCACAAGCTCGTCGTCAAAGGACAGCAGGCGACCATTTCGAACGTCACCGTGGTGGGGTCCGCCGGCGCAGGGATTTATCTCAGTGGCGCACAGCATTTCGTCGTCCGAGACGTGACCATCATCGGCACCCGCGCCGACGGGCTGCACATGACCGGCGGCTCAGCCTTCGGTCAGGTGGACAACGTCAAGACCGACCAGACGGGCGACGACGGTGTCGCAGTCGTGTCGTACGACCATGACTCGGCGACATGCCACGACATCGTCGAAAGGAACATCACCGTCGGCAGTACCCGATGGGGACGTGGCATCACGGTGGTCGGCGGAAACAACGTTGACATCAGACATTTTTCGGTGGCCAACACCAGCTCGGCAGGCATCTACATCGCCAACGAGGGCAATCCGTTCTACACGCGATCCGTCGAACGGGTCACCGTCGCCGATGGCACCGTGACCGGCGCCAATTGGGATAACAACATCGAGCAGGGCGCCATTCTCGTGTACTCAGGAAACCGCGGGCGATTCGTACACGACGTCGAAGTCTCGGCCGTGACGGTCAATGCCACGAGCGCCCACGCCAACCGCAACGTGGCAATTGTCGACGAAACCACTGGCGGGGATCAGGCGATCCACGGAATCAGATTGTCCGACATCCACCTGACCGCGACCACCGTGGCACCGTTCTACAGCAACGTGCCCGCAACCAGCTACACAATTGCCAACTGGACCAACGACGGCAAGCACATCGACGTCGGTTCGAATTAGCTCTGAATTTGCTGAAATAGAACCGGCAACATTGATGTAGGAATCGTCCCGGCTGCGTAGCGACGATCGATCCGACGCACCCGACTCCCGGTTAGTTCATCGCCGGTGCCACTGCCAGCAAACCGATGCGCATGGTCGACATGCTGGCCGCACGAACCCGCCGAGGGTCGCCACCAGCAAAGAAATCGAACCGTAACTGACACTTTGGCAAAAACCTACTATTAGTACGAATAATAGTTACGCTGCGTATTTGCCGAATAATGCGTCACCGAACAGTGATTTTGGCGAATTTTCGAGCCGACCGGCAACGTCCAATTCTCTGAGATTGTTTTTCAAACACCACACATCCCGACAAATGATCGTCATCATCGTTGCGACAAATGACGGCCGCGTAGCTCTGCGGCCTGACACAGCGGCGAGAGGTCGGCAAATGGACGTCACTTTTTGCATCGGGCGAGTCGGCGCATTGGCAGTCGCGCTGGGCATAGGCACCGCCATCGCCAGTAGTGCCGGAACGTGTACAGCCACCGCAGCACCGGACACCACGTCCACAGCTCCACAGCACAACGACCCCCAGTCCCCCGCGGCTACCAAGCCGACCACCGCGCCGGCGTCGCAGTCCTCGTCGGATGACGACAAGAGCGGTCCATCCGGACGGGGACGCAACCACATACGCAATCCGAGAACTGGTTCCGCACACCCGAACACCACCGGAGCCGGCACACCATCAGCAGGAACGTCGCCCTCATTGCGCAAACCAACTTCGGTGCAGACAACCGCCGCACCAACTACATCGCGACCGGTATCCGCCCGCGTGCAACCAACTCTCGGCGCCCTCGGGGCCTCATCGTCACAACCGAAGGCGATCCCAGCCCAAGCGCCTTCGGCAGCGCCCAGCGGAGCAACGGCAGCCGCGACCGCGGTACACGTGCAATTGGATTCAACCGGCATCAAAACTCCGACGGTGCAGGTGCCCACGACGGCGAGCATCACCACCGCAAGCGGTCCGCTGTCGAACGGCAACGCGCCGTCGACCCCACTCGGTTCACCCATCGCATGGACGATCGCGGCGTGGGTACGACGTGCAGCCAGCCAACTCGAAACCACGACCACCAGCCAGACCCCCACGGCCGCAACAGCTCCCACCATCGCATCGCCCACGGCGGCTCAGACCACGACAACCGACCTGGCCCCCGCCAGCGCCACCCTCCTCAGCGCCCTCAAACCGGTCACCGCGGTCAAGCCCGCGCGCAGCACGCTCGTCGCGGGCACGCCGACGATCGGTGCGCCGGACGCCACGACCGGCGCCGTGTCGGGGTCGTTGAACGTGATCAACCGCAGCACCGGGACGATCACGTACACCGTGTCATCGCAACCGAACTACGGCACGGTCACAGTGGACTCCAACGGGACATTCACCTACACGCCAACCCAACTCGCGCGTGACCTGTCCGCGGTGTCGGCCAATGCGAACACGTCGAGCTTCACCGTCATGTCCAGCAGCGGATCGTCCAAGGTGTCCCAGACGGTGACGGTGCCGGTCCTCGCGACGCCGATCACGGGCGACAGCACCGCCGTGCTGCAGGACGTGTTCAGCAATCTGAAGGCCGGCTCAACGCTCACCCTGGCGTCAAAGACCTTCTACCACTCGGGAGTTCTGCAGATCACGGTTTCGGGGCTGACCATCAACGGCAACGGCGCGACGCTGCAGGCCACCAACGACGCGACCTCGGCAGTCGAAGTTCTCGCCGACCACGTGACGATGAGCAATCTCACGCTCGGTGCCAATTTGACCGGCCCGCGCTACTACGCGAATGAACAGCACAAGTTGCTGATCGAGGGCAACTACGACTCGATCAGCAATGTGACGATCAACGGCGCCGCAGGTGCCGGGGTGTACGTCCTGGGTGCCGGTTGGTTCAACCTGACCGGCATCACGGTGAACAACTCACGCGCGGATGGCATTTCGATGACAGGCGGCGCGCACGACGGCGTCGTCAACAATCCGGTCACGAACAACACGGGTGACGACGGGGTGTCCGTCGTGTCCTACGTCGCGGACGGAACGATCTGCTCCAACATCACGATCAACAATCCGATCGTCAACGGCACGACCTGGGGTCGCGGCGTGACTGTGGTTGGCGGGCAGAACATTACGTACAACAACATCAAGGTTTCGAACACCAATGGCGCCGGTGTCTACGTGGCGTCCGAACCCAGTTACAACACGATGGGCGTATCGAACATCATCATCAACGGCGGCAGCGTCACCGGCGCCAACTACAACTCGGGCGTGGTACACGGCGCCATCCTGGTCTACGCCGGAAACGCGGGTCAGCCCGCGACGGGCGTCACCATCGAGAACCTTTCAGTGGCCGGAACCGCTCTGACTGCCCAGCGCGAGATCGGCCTGATCAGGGAGACCGGATCGAGTATGAGCGGAATCATCCTCAAGAACATCAGCTTCGACAACACCGCACTGCCGATTCTCTACACCAACACGCCCAGCGGCAGCTACAGCGCGAGCGGGATCACCAAGGGAGGCACGCCAGTAATCGTCTGACCGAGCGGCAGCGGTTCGGGCCGTTACTGATTCGGGCTGACGGACGCCGGTAGCAACGCGTCCAGCATCGCCGGAAACGCCAGCGTCGCATCGTGGACGGCACAGACCCGTTGGTACGCCCGCTCGATCATTTCGGCGACGCCGGAAGGGTTCTCGAGCACGCGGGTGATCGCCGCGGCCAAAGCATCCGCGTCCCCGACGGGAACCAACACACCGGCACCGTCGCGCAACAACCAACTGCTGCCGCCATGATCGGTCGCGATCACCGGTACGCCGACACTCATCGCCTCAAGCGCTACGATCGGGCCCGCCTCCGGTGAGGTGCTGGCATTGACCAACACATCCCAACTCAGCACGGCCGCGACCGGATCCACATGGCCGAGAAAACGAACCCGACCACCCAACTCCGTGTCCGAAAACCGTTGCAGCTCAGCGCGATAATCATCGTCGGCATGGAAGGCGCTGCCCGCCACTTCGCACTGAACCCCCGGTACGCGGGTGAGCGCCTGCAGCAGCACCCGGTGACCCTTCCACGGGGTGATCACACCCATGATGCCCACCACCGGCTGTGCACGCTCGCCCCGGCGCGCGACGACGCCTGGAATGTCGACCCCTAACGGCGACACCGAGACGTCGAGCCCGAGCTCTTGAACCGGCAGCGCCGTAGGCGGCGACACCGCCACCGCGCGGCGCACGGCCGGCTTGCCGATCCGGATCATCGCGCGCTGTTTGGCTTCATCGATGGTGTCGTGGACGAGCCACGACACCCCTTGCCGGAGCCGCGCGAGGCGGGCCGCCGGCAGCGCCAATAGGGAGTTCACGATCACCACGTCGTCGGCGCGAACCGTACGGCGAATGACCACCGCGGCACGCAGCCAGCGCCGCACCAACGTGCCGACCGCCATCAACCGCGCCACCCCCGAGGCGCCGCCGAGGTCGAGTTCTTCGATCTCGACGTGCTCGGCGCCCTCGGGAAGTCGCTCGGCCAGCACACCCACCGGGCTGATCACGCACACCTGATCGCCACGCTCGCAAGCGACTCGAATCAGCCGCAGCAGAACGACTTCCGCACCCGAGACCCGACCGGCCCGGTTGATGAAAACGATCGAGGCCACGGTCACGCCGCCCGTGCGGGCCGCAGTCGAGACAGCATCTGGCGATCGAGCAGCCTCAGCGCGAACGCACCGCCGACGAACAGCACTACCGAGCACACGGCCACGACCACCCAGGGCACGTGTCCCTGGATGACCTCGGTGAGCGCGCACACCGCGACCGTCAGCGCGGCGATCAACAGCAGTTTGGCGACAGGTATCAGCCGGTCGATCGGAATGGTCCGCGCCGCGAGCACCCACATGGCGACAAACATCACGATCTCGGTGATGACCGTGGCGCCGGCTGAACCGTTGAACGAAAAGCGCGGAATCAGATACACATTGAGACCGACGTTGAGTGCCAACGCACTGCATGCCACCCACGGATAGGCACGTTGGCGCTTGGCGGAAACCAAGGCAACCAGGATGAGGTGGGACAGCGCCGCGAACACCGCGCCGACCAGCAGCATGCGGACGGCGTCTGCACACACGCCGAACCGGTCGCCATACAGGAATGACACGATCTCGTCGCCAGACGCCCACATACCCACGACTCCAAGGCATGTCAGCAGTCCGATGGTCACCGCCGACGAGCGCACCCGGCCCCGGAAATCGTCGGTCAACAGCGGCCACGCCGCCACCAACAGCGTTGCCACCGGGGTCACTACGGCCAGCACCGCGTACGACAGCACGTCGGCGAACTTGTAAGCCACGCTGTACAGGCCGACCGAATCAAAATGGTCGAGCTTGCCCAGCATCAGAACGTCGACCTTGGACAACAGCGTCATCATGGCCAATCCGATGCTCAGCGGAATGGCTTCCACCAACATCTCGCGCCATAGTTTGATACGCGGCGATTTGGTGACGCGCGGCCCGGCCGATCCGCGTCGGACGCCGATCAATTTCCAGGTGCCGGAAAAGATCTCATTCGCTATCGCGGGCAGGATGAAGATCATCAAGCCGGGGTGGGTCGTGGCGATCAGGATGGTCAGGATCAATTGGAACAACTGGGCGAACGCTTCCGCCGCGGCCACCGTCACCATTTTCAACCGGCTCTGGTACAGGACTGACAGCGCGTGGCTGGGTGTGGCGATGACCACAACGAGGCCGGCCAGCGCGGTCGCCCGGATCACCTCACCCGGGTAACCCATGACAGCGACGTACCCGACCGCGATCCCGTACCCGAGTAGGCCAAGTGCCGCCCGCAGGCCCACAAACGAACTCGCGAACACATCGGCTTCTTCGTCGTCTGACTCGATCAGCCTGCCCAGCACCACTCGGCCCACGCCGAGATCGGTGACGATCGACATCATCCCGAGAAGTCCGAACACGAACGAGAACACGCCCCAGTCCGTCGGCGAGAGCAGCCGGGCGATGAGGACGGTCCCCGACCAGCCCATCAGCGCGATGGCGAGGCGGCTCAACAACAACGCAACGGTGTTGCGGCCGACGGCCGCGTGCTCCTCGTCCCGCCGGCGCTCCTGGGCATCGACGCCCGCCGAGGCATCGACTTCGCTGCTGTCGGTGGTGCTCACGCCGCCACCGGATTCCACATGCACAATCGCCTCACGCCGCCTACTTCTCATTCCGATCACCGTCGCCCGCAATAGGACGCGGGTGGATCGACATCGCGATGTAACCCGGTCTGCCCAGCGTCTCCGTTTACCGATTCTGCAACCAGCTCGGCAAACTCGCGCCGAGCCACCTCCAAAATCCGCGCACTGGCCACATTCTGGATGTCCCGTTGCAGCAACGGGTGGTCACCCGTCGGCGCGAGCGTGATCGAGGGCTCCCAGCCTCGCCGCGCCAGCCGCGCCAAGCCTTGCTGACCACGCTGTTTGTCGAACCATACGTGGTCTTCGGGCGACATGACCATGTCAACGACGATTCTGTTGCGCCTCAGTGCCGAGAGCAGTACTTCGGGCACTTCGGTCAATCCGAACCGCCCCATCAACAGCCACAGCGGATACGGCAACCAACGCCTGACCAGCTTCTTGAACTTGGCCTCCAACGTTCGGGGCTCCGGTGCCGGCTCGACACCGGGGTTCGGCGGCGTCATGCCGATCAACTTCTCGGGCCCGATGGCCTTGTGCCGCACGCTGTAGAGGATCACGTTGACCAGCACCACAGCTCGCGCGCCGTACTTCATTGCTCCGATGGCCGAATTCCAAGCACCCGAACAGATTCCTGTCATCATGAGGCGCTCCGCCGGCACTCCTGTCGCCGCCATCGCGTCCCGCACGTCGACATTGGACTCCGTTGAATAGATCGTGGCGAAATCTGCAGTCGCCCAACCGGTGTCACCGGTGCCTCGACGGTCATAACGCACTGCTGCCAGACCGTCCCCGGCGAATTCGCGTGCGGTATCGGTCCATACCCGGCCCGACCCCACCCGGTGTTCGCAAGCAGTGTTGTGGATGAGCAACGTCGGCGTATCGACCGCCGCACCACGCAACGCGGTCCGGATCGCAAAGAGCCGGTTGGGCCCTAGCTCGTCCAAGGTTTCGACGATCGCTCGCCCGTCCGGCAGGTGGGCGACCTCGGCCTGCCGTCTGATGGCGGGTACCACCGGATCGTCGCCATCGGGCATGGCCCGATGCAGCCAGTCTGCGATCAGCACCAGGGTCGACACCGGGATCTTCACCACGAACGTCACCGGCTCCACATACTCGGGCTGCCCCCCGACCGACGCCGACTCGCAATCCATACTGTCGACCAGTGCCTTGATCTTCGGCTCGGCAGCCCATTCCGATCTGGTCACCACGAACGTCGGCACGGCGACACCCAGCGATTCCGGCATCCGCATGGTCTTGAGAGTCAGCGCAGATTCCGGCGAAAACGTAGTTCCCAGAATCGATTCGCGGTGCACGTCGACCGCGTCTTCGCCGACAGTAATCTTGTACAACGCCCGCTGCTCGCGCAGGTAGCGCCGTCCATCGACCACCGGGTCCCACAAGACCACGGCCGCCAATCCCTCGATATCGCGCGCGACGCCGGCCGCCAACATGGCGCCCATTCGCAGCCCGATCAAACCGACGCGTGCCACACCGCTGGCTCGCAGGTATCCCACTGCGTCGCGAATACTGTCCCGGTAGTCGGTCAGCGCCGTGTCCGAGCCCACCGGCCCCGCGGAGTCGCCGGTGCCTCGATAGTCGAAGCGCAGCACCGCGAACCCGCGACCGCAC
The DNA here is from genome assembly GCF_025331195.1 of Mycolicibacterium llatzerense. Lineage (NCBI taxonomy): Bacteria > Bacillati > Actinomycetota > Actinomycetes > Mycobacteriales > Mycobacteriaceae > Mycobacterium > Mycolicibacterium llatzerense. Next base: position 199,908 of record NZ_LXOV01000015.1, read on the forward strand.
AATTCTTGGGCAAGGAGCTTCAGGCCACGGTACGTGTCGACGTGCTCCTTACCCAGCGGTGGACAGATCACGATGCCGCCTCGGGCCCGGCCGCCCGCGGGGATGTGGAGGACGCCGAACAGCGGCGAGTTTTCGGGGCCGAACCATGTCGGCTGCGTATCCTCGCCGTCCTCATCCACGACCCAGAGCCCCCTCGGTGATGTCGAAACTGTTGCGTCGCCCGCTCACGACCCGGCCGCCCGGGAGTCGGACAAGCCGATGCGGTCGACGTCCAAGATACACGGCTGACCCCTTTCAATGTTCGCTAGAACTGCGACACCAAACACTTTTAGCCTTCGAGATCAGACTGGGGCGGCGTTGCCGCCCCGATGAAATCAGTGGACACAGACAACCGCGCGTGACCCATATGCCAACTGACCTCGAAATATTTGTTGCAGGTGAAGTGTGTCCGCCGTCGGCGAATCGCGGCGTTACGCTCCGAACTGGACCATGCCACCTCCACCAATTACGGTGTATGGCGAACAGCAACGACATATTTCTTTGCTAGAAATCGTCATCGGAGGCGCGCAGTGGCAGACCCCGACCCCGCGTTGGGCATCGTGGCCAACGGGCAGCCGTCGATCATTCACGTCGCCGAATCGTTCGCCAGCGGTACGGCGTCTGCGATCGGGGACTTCGTGCGCAACTATCCCGAGGCCGAACATCACCTCGTCTACTCGTTTCGCGACGAAGCGGGATTGAACATCGACGAGCTGACGTACTTCGCAACGAAGACCCCGATGCCTCCGGGAACAATCGCGCGTATCCGGTTCCTGAGACGGTTTCTCCGCAAGTCAGCGGGCGACTTCATCGTGCACGCCCATTCGAGCATGGCCGGCGCCTACGTACGCGCCGCTGTGCGCCGATCCACCGGGCGCCCACTGGTTTACACCCCGCACTGCTATTCATTCGAACGACTCGACGTCTCGTGGCCGGTGCGACAAGGCTTCCGGGTCCTCGAATGGTTGTTGTCGTTCAACACCACCGCCTACGCGGCGTGCTCACCACGCGAGGCCGAGTTGTCACGGTGGCCGCTCAGCTCGCCACGAGTCGTCACCGTGCCGAATGTGCAACCACCCGGTCTGCCCCAGAGCGGCCCGCCAGCTACCGTTGCCACGTTGCGGATCGTCGGCAACGGCCGACTCGGCCCGCAGAAGGATCCAGAGTTCTTTGCCAAAGCGTTCCACGCTGCGGCGCAAGCACATCCAGGATTGGCAGCCATCTGGATCGGCGGCGGTAGTGAGGGAGACATCGAAAATCTGCGTGCGCACGGAGTCGAGGTGACGGGATGGCTGACGCGCACCGAGGCTCTCGAAGTGATGGCCACGTGCGATCTCTACCTGCACACCGCGTCATGGGAAGGGTTCCCGATCTCCATCATGGAGGCCGCGGGCATCGGCCTGCCGGTGGTGGCACGTCGCCGGGCATATCTGCGCGGCGTCGATCTGCCGGTGATCCTCGACCGCCCCGAAGATCTGGCCACCGCCATCGGAGATCTCCGCCAAACCGGAGCGCTCGCGACACTGCGGCAGCAGACCGCCGTCGCGTTGGCCGGAAATTCCGACACACAGCAACGGACGGCGCTTCGCGCCCTGTACGAACCGCTGAAAGGAAGACCGTGATGCAGCGGGTACACGTGAACGGAAAGTGGTTGGCGCAGAAGCTGACCGGCACGCAACGCTACGCCACCGAAATCGTCCGGGCCGTCATCGACAGCGGCAACACCGAACTCGTGGTCCACGTGCCGGCCGACGCAGAAATTCCCGACTGGCTGTACACGCCGCGGGTCGAGATCCGGCAATCCCGCACCACCGGTGTGGTTTTCGAGCAGGTCTACCTCCCAGCCGCAACCCTTGGCGCGCTGCTGCTCAACTTTGCCGGACCGGCCCCGCTGGCGAAACGCCGTCAAGTCGTCACCATGCACGACGCCACGCCGTTCCGCTTCCCGCAGACTTTCCGCAAAGCGTTCGTGGCGTTCTACCTCGTCTCGTACTCCTTGCTGGGGCGATCGGCTCGACACCTGATCACGGTGTCCCACTTCAGCGCCCAGGAGCTGAAAGACGTATTGGGTATCCGCTTGGAGAAGTTCGTGGTCGCAGGATGCGCCGCGAACGTACTGACGTCAGTCGAAGCGCAACGGCCCGAGCTGGCCCCAGACGGACCGTTCTATCTGATGGTCGGAACTCTCGCGGTGCACAAGAACCTGCCCACACCCGTGCAGGCGGTCGCCGATTCCGGCCGCACCATCGTCGTCGTCGGCGCATCCGGCAATGATCAGGTATTCAGCCAGGCATCTGACATATCAGCGAAAGCTGTTGTCGCCGGACGCCTTTTAGATGCCGAACTCGCTTGGTTGTACCGCAACGCCCAAGGCCTGATCTTCCCGTCGAGATATGAGGGTTTCGGCCTCCCGCCGCTGGAAGCCCAGACCCTGGGCTGTCCGGTGATCACGTCGAACGCGGCATCGCTGCCCGAGATCGCCGGCGAAGCCGCACTCTATTTCGATCCTGACGACATGCCGGGCCTGCTAGCCCAGCTGGACCGACTCGAGACCGAAACGGGTCTGGCTGACAGTCTGCGCCGGCGCGGCCTCACGAATGCTCGCCGCTACTCGTGGGACGCCTCCGCCCGACGAATCTTGGACAGCGTGGGTATCACGTCGCCGTAGCGCCGATGCGTCAGCACCCGACTCCAACCGGACGCGTTGTGCTGGAAGACATCCCGGGTCCACGCCGGAGCCAAGGAAGCACGCCGCTGAACGCGATGGGCGGGCTGAACAGATACCCCTGGGCAATGTCGCAATTGAATTGCTGTAGGCGAGTGACGGTCTGGCGATTCTCGACCCCCTCCGCCACCACTCCGGCACCCAAATTGTGTGCGAGAGTGACGACAGTGTGCACGATTTCGGCAGTACGTTCGTCATTGACTATCGACGCGACGAATTGCCGGTCGAGCTTGACTTCGTCGACAGGTAGATCCCGCAGATAGCTCAGCGTGGAATAGCCGCTGCCGAAGTCGTCCAGAGCGACTCGTACGCCGTCGCGGCGCAGCGTGTTCAGCACACCCTGCACGCTCCCGAGGTTGCCCATCATGAAGTCCTCGGTGATCTCCAGCGTCAAATCCGTCGCAGGGATGCGGCGATCCTCGAGTGCCCCGGCGATTCGGTCCGGCAGCTCGATATCGGTCAGGCAGTTGGCGAAGACGTTGATGGCCACGGAAATCTCGGCGCCCTGGGATCGCCATTCGGCAAGATCATCAAGGGCCTGGTTGATCACCAGATCGTTGACCAAGGAGGTCAGTCCGTGAGACCGGACCAGCGGCAGGAACCGGTCGGGACCCAACAGACCATGCTCGGGATGTTGCCACCGCAGTAGCGCTTCAACCCCGGTTATTCCGCCGGACTGAAGGTCGTATTTGGGTTGGTAGTAAAGGCAGAGAGCCTCCCGATCGATGACCTCGCGCAGCTGCCCGAGCAGTCGCACGGCCTCAACCGGGGCAGCGTTGGGGGCGGCCGCAGGTTGCGCCTTTGTCACATCGGCATCGCCGGGTGCCGCGTACTGGCAGACGTTGCGCGACTGGGAGAACCGGGCGACCTCCACCGCGGCCTCGGCTCGTGCGAGCAATATGTCGGCGTCGACCGGCCGATCGTTCACGGTCGCCACCGCCAGCCCGATGCTCGGACGGATCAGAAGGTCCCGACCGCCGAGCATGAACGGATCGGTGAAGGCCCGGACCAGGTTGTCGGCGGCCTGCCGGCACTCATCGATGCCGGCGGCCATCACCACCGCGAACTGTCCGCCGTTCAGCCTCGCGATGATGTCAGAGTTGCCAGCATGGCCACGGATTCGGCCCGCGACCAAGACCAGCAGCTCGTCGCCCGACGCCCGCCCGCAAGCAGCCGTCACCAGCGACAACTCACTGACATCCAGACGCAGGACCGCGAGCGCCTGGCCATCCTGCTGCAGCAGCGGCAGCGCGCGAGAGAGATGGTCTCGCAATGCCACCGCGTTGACCAGGCCGGTCACCTGGTCGTGCCGCAACAGGTCGTCGGCCGCCATCCGGAGGCGGCGATTCTCGTTGAACGTCACGGCCTGCCGAATGATCGCCACGGCAATCAGTAGTACCGAGGTGACCAGCATCGGTACGCAGCAATCCAGGGAGTGCCGCAGGAGCTCAATCCCGCAAATCACGGTCGCAATGGTCAACGGGATCGTGGGAACCAACGAGGCCCAGCGCGGCGGGACCGGCGGGGCGGCTTCGCGCGGCCGCGGCGACCTGTGCCAGCTGGCGAAGGCAGCGAGTAGGACGCTGATCAGAGCCGCACCCCAGCCGAGGCCGACGATGCGATGGTTGACGTCGACGCCCCAGGTGTCGAGGTAGATGACTGCACCATTGGCCACTGCGCCCAGAACGTTGCCGACTGTCAGGAACATGACGACGGCGCGTTCGCCCCGGCCGACTCTGGCCAGGACGGAAAGTGCGATCGCAACCAGGACGACGTTCGCAATCGGGACAAGCAGAACAAACCACGATGCCCGTTGACCGAGTTCCGACGCAGCCGCACCCTTCAGTACCGCAACCCAGGCAATAGCAAACACTGCCAACCCCATGATCGCGCCGTCGAGCACCAACCGAAGCCACGATCTCCACGACGACTGACCGGAAAGCAACAGGAGCCCGACGCACGCGCCGATCGGATACAGCAACCCGGCAACGTCTACCGCGGTCGGAATGACCGCGGGCGGCGCACCCAGGCGAAGCTCACTGATCGTCCAGATGAGCTGACCGAGAAACCAACCGCCCAGTCCCACAGTGAAGGCGATCCAGGCGTGGCGCCGACGGCCCCGGCCTCTCAACGCAGCCGCTCCCGCCGCGCACCCCACGAGCAGCGCAAGGGCGGTCAGCACTACGTCGACGACCGCTCCGGTGGCGAGCACCCGTTCTGTGCCCGCGATCAGAACCTGCCGCACCACAGGCAGCCTCCAATTCGGTCAGTTCGTGCAATCTTAGCAACAGTGTCATACCTAAGGTATTCAACGCGCCCAATGCGGTCACGCAGTCGGTGCTCCACTAGCCAGCTGCCAGGTAGTCGTACTGTCAGGCACTTTGTCGCCCACGCAAGGCGACTGTTCCAGCCGCCACGAACTCGACCCCGTGCGAACAATCGCCGCGAGCCGACAGTCAGCAAACTATTGCTATCGTCAATAGTCAGCGGGCGACGAGCGGTGTGTCAAACCCGTCCACGCAGCGCAGCCTCCCGAGCAGTCGGTTCGTCCGACTGCGACAGAAGCGGCGCATCGCAGCGCGGGCAGGGGTAGCCGGCGAAAGCTCGTTCGGCCCAATGCAATCGCCGGATTGAAACGCTCCGCTCCGGGTGCGCTTCTTGGCCTCCGCGGCTCACGGACGCGGGGGCCTCGCCGAGTCATCACACGACACTGCGAGGCCCGAACAGTCGCACACCACGTCATCGCTCACGAGCAACGACTGACGGGTTGTCGCGTCACCTCCGCCACGCTTCGCCGCGAACATCGCATGATCGGCGCACTCGATGGCGCCACTCAACACCGATTGCGGATCGGCATCGTCGCCGGCAAACTCTGACAGCGCAATCGTGGCGACACCGATACTTGCCGTTACCGGAGCCACGTCGGCGGCGGCGGAAACAGCCGAGCGCACCCGTTCACTGATGATGGCCGCCTGCCCGGGCCAAACGATGTCGACGACGACGAATTCCTCACCGCCCACGCGGGCCACCAATGCATCGTGCCGAACGTTGGCCGCAATTCGCTGCGCACTACGCACCAGCACTTCGTCGCCGACCGCGTGCCCATAGGTGTCGTTGATGTTCTTGAACCGATCGAGGTCGATCACCATCACCAGTACAAATGCACCGGGAACAGCATCGCTCGCCCGATCTGTGAGCAGACTGCCGATGCGCAGATTCAGGCCGCGGCGATTGAGTAGCGCGGTGAGCTGGTCGGTCACCGAATCGTGAGCGTCACTGCGCAACACCCAAATGCCGAACTGGACGACCGCCGGCACGACGACGAACGATGCCACGGCCATCAGCGTCTTCGCGGCCGCCAGATAGGGATCACCGTGCGGTCCGACGGCGATCCACACAGCGAACACCGCTGTCACCGCAAGCACCCAGCTCGTGTGCAACGCGAGCGCCTTCGGTCCCTCGAAGAACTTGACGTAGACGGAAATGAGCAGCAGCGCATTCAAGCCGAAGAAGCCGGCCAGCCGATCGGAGTCCATCAGCGCAACGGCGGTGATCCCGAGATTTGCGTAGACAATGAATGCGATCGACACTGCGCGCGACGGCCAGGGCCCGAACCACCACACCAAAGCCCATATCACCGCTGACGCGGCGAACCCGGACGATGCGGCCCGAGCGAGGTCCGTCGTCGGCCCCGCCGGGGAAAACTGAATGACGATCGAGATGAGCGCGAGCAAGGCCGCGCACGCCCCGACGAGCAGTTGCACGCCACCGAGCAACCCGCGTTGGGAGAAGTACCCGATTTGCGCGTCGTAATCCACCGGCGAGGACCACCAGGCGCGAGCCAGGCGAGCAACAGCCAACAACTCGCGCAGCCTTGCCAACACGTCCGGACCCCATTCCAGGTGAACCACCTCGACAAGGGCCTCCCCCAACCCCGCAAACGTACGCTAGCAGGGGATTACAGCTATGTCTAGACCAGTAAATCCATGCATGTCAGTGAGTTACATCTGCTTATGTGGCTAACGCTACACAGGCGGCGTAGAGGGTTTTCGCGCCAGCCGTCCGACGGCGGTACGCCGAACGCCGGCCGCCGGCCTTCCGCCCGCGGCTGGGCTACCGGCTCGAACCGACGATCGTTTGCCAGAAACGCACCAGCCCGACATGTACCGCCCCACATGCCGTTGCGATCGGCGTGGCGGAAATTCTTCTGCCCGCTTCACGGTCGCCGGCGCCGCGCCCCAATCTCGGCAGCGACGCAGCTCAACAACGACATCCTGCCCGTCGCCTCACAGGCCGGCGGGCGCGTTGTGAGGTACACAACACCGGTTGGTTAGCTGCCCTACTTGCCGGAAGCAAACCATGGGTATAACTTTGCTGAATCTGCAGCTGCTAACACAACTGTGGAGGTGCGTCGCCACCGTGGGCACGCACACGACCCCCAAAGCCGCCGACCCACCCAGCACCGGCCACCGGGGTTGCGCCGACCAAGTGTGTCCCGCCCAGCAGAGAGCCGACCGCAGCCATGTCGACCCCCACCATCGCAACACCCCAGGTCAAAGCACGACATACGCCCACCACCGACACCACCACCACACCGGCCGAGGCACTGCCGACACCGGCCATCCACAGCAACCGCGGACGCTCACGACGTGAGCAGCATCACGCAAAAATCGCCCGAAAACTCATTGTTAGCGATGCACTAGTTATTTGCTGTTCTGTCATTTTCGGGCAAATTGCGCGGTTCGCCACCACCGCCGGCCACCCCGTCTACGTCTCCTGGGACTCCGGCCCCCACATCCGCTACATCGCCGTCTCGGCCACCCTGGCCGTGCTCTGGATGGGCTTTTTGTCCCTGGGCAGCCGCTCGGCGAAAGTCGTCGGCCGCGGGCTCAACGAATACGTCACCCTCGTCGCCGCCACTTTGCAGCTGTTCGGCCTCATCGCCATCGCGACCACCCTGCTGCGCATCGAAATCTCGCGCGGTTACCTGGCCATCGCGCTGCCCATGGGTCTCTTCTGCCTGATCGTGACCCGGTGGATGTGGCGCCGCATCAATAGCCGCAAACACCGCAACGGCCGGAACCAGAGCAAACTGTTGGTCGTCGGCGCCACCAGTGCCGCGGCCGACATCGCCACCGAATTCGCCAAAGACCCCTGGGCCGGCTACGACGTCGTCGGCTTCTGCACGCCCATGGGACCCGTCCACGGCAAAGAGGTCATCACCGTCGCCGGCCACGACATCCCCATCGTCGGGTGCGACGAAGCCATTCTGGATGCGGTGCTGCGCACCGGCGTCGACACCGTCGCATTGGCTGCCACCCACCACCTGACCCCCGTCGCGATCCGCCGGTTGATGTGGGAGCTGGAAGAACACGGCGTCGACCTGATGGTCGCCCCCGGCCTCATCGACATCGCCGACCAGCGGCTGACCAGTCGCCCGGTCGCCGGCATGGCGGTCTTCGAAGTTGCCAAACCCCAATACAGCCAAGCCAATTCGTTGATCAAGCGAGCCTTTGACGTACTGTTCGCGGTCGCCGCGCTGATCGCCATCGCGCCGGTGATGATCGTGACCGCCCTGGCCGTCAAACTCACCAGTGCCGGACCCGTCTTGTACCAATCCGAGCGCATCGGTATGGACGGCGTGCCGTTCCGGATGACCAAATTCCGCAGCATGTACCAGGACGCCGACTCCCGCCAGGCCGAAATGATCGCCGCCAACGGCGGCGGTGCGATGTTCTTCAAGATGAAGGATGACCCCCGCGTCACCGCCGTCGGCAAGATCATCCGCAAATTCAGCATCGACGAACTCCCCCAGTTCTTCAACGTGCTGACCGGCGAGATGAGTGTGGTGGGCCCGCGTCCGCAGGTTCGTCGCGAAGTCGACACCTACGACGACCTCGTCAGCCGCCGCCTCACCGTCAAACCCGGCCTCACCGGACTCTGGCAGGTCAGCGGCCGCTCCGACCTCGAGGTGGAAGACGCTGTGCGCCTTGACCTCTCGTACGTGGAGAACTGGTCGCTGCTCCAGGACATCCTCATCATCGGCAAGACCGTCCGCACCGTCGTCGCGGGTGACGGCGCCTACTGACCATTGCCGCAGTTCCGACTGCGAAAGCAACGTCGAACTATCGATACACACAACTCGGAAACCTCCGTTACATTTTTCGTCGTGATAAGGGGCGTGACGCGTCGTGCGTTGGCTGATACTGGTGGTGCGCATACCAACCGACCCGTCGCGGCACCGAGTCGCAGTGTGGCGCGAACTACGCAGGGTCGGCGCGCTGCAGATCGGCCAGGGCGTCTGGGCGGTGCCGGATGTGCCCGTTTTCGCCGACGGCGTCGCCCGGGTGGTCGAGCTTGCGCAGCGCGGCGAGGGCGAGGTCTTGACACTCACCGCGGAGGGGCACGATGAGCCGGACGCGGCTCGTTTGCAGACGATGTTCACTGCCGAACGAGCGGAGGAATGGGCCGAATTCCTTTCCAATTGCGCCAAGTTCGACGCCGAGATCGACAAGGACATCGCAGCGGGCAAGTTCACGATGGCAGAGCTGGAGGAAGAAGAGCAGACCCTCGAGCAGCTGCGCCGCTGGCACCGAGATGTCAAGGCCCGCGACGTTTTCGGTGGTCCGACCGCCGACGAAGCGGATCAGCAACTCAGGCATTGCGCGGACCGACTGGCCGACTACACCGAACGGGTCTTCCAAGCCCTCCACCAGCTGTGACCGGAGTGAGCCGACGAGCTTGGACGGCCGGATCGATGGTGGCGGCGTCGACTTGCCCCGCGGGTCCCGATGACACCGGGACCCACCAACAGCATCCCCCCGTCCCGAGCACGGCTGCTGCCGTTGTATGCCGCCGGTTTCGTCGCCGCGTTCGGCTCTTTTGGTACCGCCGCCAGTTTGGCCGGATACCTCCAGTTCCAACACGCGAATCTGCTCGCCCTCGGTGTGCTCCTGGCGACCTACAGCGTCGCCGAAATACTGTTCAAACCGGTGTTCGGAGCCCTTGCGGATCGGATCGGCGCGCGCCCCGTGGTGATCGGCGGCCTGGTGGTATTTGCCGTGGCCTCGGCTGCATTTGTCGTAGCCCACAACCTTGAACTGGTGGGATTGGCACGATTCGGTCAGGGTATTGGCGCGGCAGCCTTCTCCCCGACCGCCGGTGCCGTCGTCGCCCGATTGACCCCGACAGCCCCGCGCGCGTTCGACAGCTACTGCGCGTGGAAAGCGCTGGGCTACACCCTCGGCCCTCTCGTCGGCGGCGTGCTCATCACCGTCGGCGGCTACTCGTCGCTGTTCACCACACTGGCTGTACTCGCCATCGCGGTGGCCGGATGGGTCGCACTGGTCATGCCCGCCGTCGACATGCCGCCCCGGACTCGCCTGACCGTCGTCGACTTCGCACGACGACCGTCCAGTGGTTGGTTCCTGCGCCCCGCCGCAGCCTTGGCCGGCGCCTCTGCTGCACTGGCCGTTGGCGTCGGATTCCTCCCGGTCCTGGGCGCACGGGATGGCCTCGGACCGCTGTCGACCGGCCTCATCGTCTCCGTGTTCGCCGCCACCGTGACGACGGTGCAACCGCGCGTCGTCCGCGCCCGCGAATCATGGCGCCTCGCAGACCACACCGGAATGGCCATCGGATTGATCGTGGCCGCATCGGGGATTGCGGTCGCAGCGATGCTTCCGGGCACCGGCGCCCTGGTATGCGCCGCGGCGATCACCGCCATCGGCATCGCGCTGATCACTCCACTCGGATTCGCATATCTGACCCGCACCAGTCCCCCGGACCTGGCCGGACAGACCACGGGCGCCGCCGAAATCGGCCGCGAACTCGGCTACGCGTGCGGGCCGCTACTCATCGGCGGCGTCTCGGCCGCGGCACCTCTGCACATCGGACTGCTCGCCATGACGGTTCTCTTGGCCGCATTCGCCAATCTGCTCGCCTTGGCCCGCCCCGGACCAGTGGACCGGCCGAACGGTGGCCTCGACTCCTAGCCGCGCCGGCGGTATGTCCGCGCCGACCTCAGCACGATCAGGCTGCTTCTCGTCACATCCGTGAGTATTCGGGTCGAATACCTGCCGCACTATCGACCGCAACATCAAACTCTAGTATCTTTGCCAAAAATGCACGTACAGGTACGAAAGGCTCGCTCGAGTAGGAAGACGAGATAGGGTCGATGTCGCAGCAGGCAGGTGGACTCAGCCAGGACTACGCAGGTAATAACGAACATCTAGAGGCAACGGTGCCCTCTTCGCAGGCGATCAGCGAATCACGGATCAACGGTTCATTGTTGGCGTTGACCGAACGTCGCAATGTTAGCCAGATGCAACAACAGCAATCACACCGGAGACGGTCCACGGTCGATCCGGCGACATTCGCAGAACGACTCAATCGACTGTTCGACGCAATCCGGCCCCCTGGTCAGCGCCCCATCCGAAACTCCGAGGTCATCCACGCGCTCTCGGAGCGTGGCTACAGCTTGTCCGCGGCGTACCTGTCGCAGCTCCGAACCGGCTCCCGAAGCCACCCCGATCCCGATGCCGTGAGCCAACTCGCGCAGTTCTTCGGAGTCCGCCGCGCGTACTTCACCGGCGAAGACGTCGCCTATGTCAATTTGGTGGACAGCGAGCTGTACTGGCTGAAGTTGGCACACGATCGCGATGTCCGCGACGTCACGTCCGCGTTGCTGCGGGTGCCCGCCGAGGTCCGCGAAGAACTGTTGCGTGCCGCCGAGCACGGTCGCTGTTGAGCAACTGCCACGACGGGCGACCACACGCGTGCGGGTTCCGTGCACCCACGCCCACGACGCCATATACGCGCAGATCGACCGCACGCGAGGTAATGTAACGACCGTCACCTCTAGTTGCTACTCGCCACTAGCGCCGCCGGTTACCGCAAAGTCAGTTCGGCGGGGCCTGGCAGTGGAACAACGCGCTGGTAGCCAAATCGCCGGCCGTTAGCCAGGACAGCTACAGGACGATCAGGAGTCGGCAATCATCGCGCACAAGATGGTGGGTAGCGGTGGGGACGCTGGCGCGTTCGGCGCCGAAGCCGCCATGAGCGAATTGCACGAGCACTACCGGCACTCCATCGAGGCGGCCAACACCCGATTTGCGGCACTGGTCGAACACAGCTTCGACGTCATGGCGATAACCACGTCAGAGGGCTTGATCACCTACATCAGCCCAGCCTGCACGACGATGTTCGGATTGCGTCCGGACGAACTCACCGGAGCACATCTCGCCGACCGCGTACACCCTGACGACGTGCGGCGCGTTCGTCGGTGGTGGCGGCGTCTCGCGGCAGGTGAGCTCGACGTCGCGTCATTCACTTGCCGGATGTGGCACACGCAACTGGGCTGGCGCCACATCGAGCAGACCGTCACCAGCTACCTGTCCGACAGCCATGTCGGCGGGTTGGTGGCCAACGCGCGGGACGTCACCGATCAGGTCGACACCCACGCGCGGCTGGAGCACCAGACCTTGCATGATGCGCTCACGGGCCTACCGAACCGCGCATTCTTCCTGGACCGCCTCGAACGCACCATCGCCGGCGACACCCGGGACGCCGAATCGGCGGTACTTGTCATCGACCTGGACCTGTTCAAGCAGATCAACGACACCTTCGGCTACACGATTGGTGACCGCGTACTGATCACCACCGCCGAGCGCATACGCGCCGTTCTGCGAACGACCGACAACGTCGCCCGACTCGAGAGCGACGAGTTCGCCGTGTTGGCCGATTGTGTAGACGGCCGTACCGGGGCAACAAAGATTGCAGATCGGATCGCGGCAGCAGTCTCCGCTCCGATCACGATCGACGGGCAATCCGTCTCGGTGGGATGTTCGATCGGGCTGGCCATCCCGCGCGCCGGCGATCAACCCGAGGCCGTGCTGAATGCCGCGGACTTGACGATGCACCAGGCGAAGGAGCGCGGGCGCAATCGCATCGAGATCGACGACCAAGCTCTGCACACGCGGACCCGGCAGCGCCTGGAAATCGAACAGACACTCCGCTGGGCGCTACGCCACGACGGCGTCCACCTTGTGTACCAGCCGATCATCGACCTGGATACCGGATTCATGTCGGGTGTCGAAGTGGCGAGTCCCCGTTACTGAGTCCACCCGGTCATAGAGTCGGGTTGGTTTTATCCGTTCTCAGGTGATGCTGCAGGCCACCGGGGTGTGGGTGCACCGGCAGGCAGCAGCGTACTCGGCTGGCGTGCGGTAGCCCAGTGCCGAGTGGCGGTGTCGGTGATTGTGCTCGTGCTTGAAGTCGCCGATGACCACGCGGGCCTCGAACAGGGTGTTCCAGTAATTACGGTTGAGGCACTCCTTGCGTAGCCGGTTGTTGAACGATTCGATGTAGCCGTTGTCCCACGGGCAGCCCGGCGGTATGTACACCATTCCGGTCCTGTTCTCGCAGAACCGTTGCAGCGCTTGAGAAACCATCTCCGGTCCGTTATCCAGGCGCAGCACCTTCGGCGGGCCACCATTAGCGGCAAACACCTTCTTCAATTCCTCGACCAGGCGCTCGCCGGTGATCGAACGCTCCACCAGGTTCAGCAGCGACTCGCGGGTGTGCTCGTCGATCATCGAGGCGATCTTGATGGCCTTACCGTCGATGGTGGAGTCGAACTGGAAGTCGATCGCCCACACCACCTTCGGCGCATCGGCGATGATCGGCGGCACCGAGGAGATGCCCGCCCGCTTCCGCGGACTGTGCACACGGACCTGCAGGCCTTCTTCGCGCCACAGCCGGTGGATCTTCTTCTTGTTGACCTCACGGCGCTCGTCGTAGCGCAGTGTCGCCCAGGCGCGCCGGAACCCGTGGCAGGGATGTTTGGTGGCGTAGGCGCGCAGCCAGGCCCTCATCTCGGCGTCCGGATCGGTCGGGGTCTGCGCCAACGGCAGGCGGCGGTAGGTGGAGCGGGCCAGCCCAACGGCCTTGCACGCCAGCCGCTCCGACATACTCAACGTCTCCTTGAGCATGTCCACGGCGCGGCGCTTGGCAGCTGGGCTCAGAATTTTCCCTTCGCGACCTCCCGCAACGCGTCCTTCTCCAATTCGGCTTCGGCCAGCAGCCGCTTGAGGCGCCCGTTCTGCTCGCGCAGCTCTTTGAGCTCTTTGGCGGCATCGGTGTCCATGCCGCCGTAGGTGCGCCGCCAGTTGTACAGCGTGGCCGGCGAGACCTGCAGCTCGGCGGCGATCTCCTCGCCAGTCTTGCCCTCGGCAGCCAGCTCATCTGCCCGGCGCAGTTTGCGCACGATGTCCTCCGCGGAATTCCGCTTCCGACCAGCCATGTGTTCATCGTCCCTTCTGGCCCGACATCGGGCCACAGGACTCTAAAACGGGTTGGACTCATTCAGCGGGAACACGCCAGAAGCGCTGGTGCGGGTCCGCAACAACGCCGGCGACACGCTCACACCCGAACAGGTCATCCCGATCGCTGAAGACAGTGGGCTGATCGTCCCGTTGGGCGAGGCCATTCTCGACGCGGCGTGTGCACAACACGAGCGCTGGCTCGCCGCGAATCACCCCATCGACCGGATCGCGGTCAATGTGTCGGCCCGGCAACTGGAATCGCCGACCTTCGTCGGCCGCCTCACCGCGATCTTCGCCGACCATCACGTGCAGCCCGACCGGATATGTCTCGAGATCACCGAATCGACACTCATCACGCGTGGCTCACCGGCACATCACAACATCACGGCCGTCAAGGACGTGGGTGTTCAACTGGCACTGGATGATTTCGGCACCGGCTGGGCCAGCCTGGCGCATCTGTCCCAACTGCCCTTCGACGCCATCAAGCTCGACGCCCGATTCATATCTGGGCTCGGCACCAGCAGAACTGACGACGAAGTAGTCAAAGCCGTCATCGGCCTCGGCCGCTCCTTGGGAATGACCGTCATAGCCGAAGGGGTTGAGACGATCCAGCAAGAGAACATGCTGCGCCAATTCGGCTGTCGATACGCGCAGGGCTTCCGGTTTGCGCGACCGGTTCCCGGTGAGCAACTCGCCGCCATGACGCAGCTGCTGCGGCCCTGACAAGCGCCCCTGTGCTTCAGGCGGGACCGACGGCATTATTCCTGTCGCGCGGTCTCGATCGTCGCGAAGGTGGCGTCAGCGTGCTGAATTCTGTTGCCGCCGGCCCGCTTTGCCACGTACATGCGCCGATCGGCAGCGATCACCAGATCATCGATTGTCGCCTCGACACCGGAGTCGTCGATTGGGCTCAATTCGACAGTGGCGATGCCGATGCTGGCGGTGACCGGGAAAGACATGCGAGCGATGGCAGCTCGTAGGCGCTCGGCAATGGAGATCTGGCGGGGTCGGTTGGTGACATCGGCGATGAGGAATTCGTCACCCCCGACACGTCCGATCACCGCGGTGTCTCGCGTCTGCGCACGGAGAATGTCGGCCACCTCCAAGAGGGCACGATCTCCAACCGCGTGACCGCGCTCGTCATTGAGGAGCTTGAATCCGTCCAGATCGATCACCATCAAGAGCAGGTGACTGTCTGTATCGCGATGCTTGTAGACCAGTTCCTGCGCCTTCATGCTGAATGCCCGCCGATTCAGCGCAAGCGTCAACGGGTCGGAGTCCGCTTGGAGCAGGTCTATTCCCAAACTGTGCACGATGATCTGAATACTCGCGGGCGCTGTGGTGGTGAGCACAACCACCAACCACACCGCGCACATCCCGAGGACGGGGCGGCCGGATTGGCCGATGCGGACGGCTTCGATGACCGCGACGATCATCGCGATCTGGAAGTTGTACACCGCATATGGCGCCGTGTGAGCGAAGGCGATGTATGTCGCAGGAAGCGTAAACGCAGTGCACAGGAACATGGCGATGAACGGATCGCTACAGGACAGAGCGACGGCCGCAATACACGCCGTAGTGCCTGCGGCGAAAATCCTGGAGCACCGCATGGTGGGCATTCGGAAGGCCCAGAGCAGCCCGAGCAGAAACAAGCACCCCGACGCAGCAATCACCACCAAGCGAGATCGGTCGCCGGTAGGCCCTCCGTCCAAGGTCATCAACACGAGCGGCAGCAGGCCACTGACGCACGTCACGATGGCGACCATGGTGCGCACCAAGCCGGCCAATCCGCGGGTTTTGATGTACGCCATGATCCAGTTGAAGTGATCGGGTTGGTGCCACCACCGCCGCAACCAGTGCATGGCAGGCCCTTCCCGATTCGCCGTCGCGGTCGGCAGCCACGCCACCTCCAACGGAGGCCGGACCGAACCACTCAATAGTTTGCTGACTAGCAAGTAAACCACGCACTCGCCGGCAACACGACCACAATCTTGCAGCAGCTGAAGCGCATGTTATCAAGCAATTTACGGGAGAAGTAGCTGCCAACAACCCCGACCGGTCACGACGAGTTGCAACAGCTCCCACAGCAGAACCTGATTGCAAAATCTGACTCATCGCGCACAAAGCGACCCCACGGTCGCCGCCAGGGTCGCGCCTGGCGCGCTCAGCAGCCGGCGTCGACCGCGGGCGCAGCGCCCGAGCACCTCATCGACGATGGCATGCCCGAACCAATCGTCGGTGTCCTCGAAGCGGTCCAGGTCGATGACGACCACCACCACAACTGCCGCCGGGATGCTGTTGCCGCGCAACGCATTGAATGGTCCCGAACGCGTTCCCACCGCACATGAAGAACGGCCCCCGGAGAGTTCTCCGGGGGCCGTTCTCACTAGTAGCGGGGACAGGATTCGAACCTGCGACCTCTGGGTTATGAGCCGACCGGTGACGGTTTCACTGGGTCTACTTTGTCTTGTTTGTCCAGTTCAGGAGTATCTACGGTGCTGTGAATAGCCCGTTCGTCACGCCCCGTTTCAGCCGTTTCGCTGAGTTTCGTTCCCAAATCTGTTCCCAATGCGGCCGGCAGGGCAATAGAAGCGTCATGCGCGGATGGCGACGTCAGCAAACGCTGACGGTATAGACCATGCCGATCACGCAGGCATGGTCGCCCGGCGACCAGCAGGTTGCCTCGACCACAAGGGAATCGGCCGAACCTGCATTGGCGCCAAAGGCCGACATCCTCGTTCGCCTGACGCCCGTGATGTCCACCGCCGCTGAGCAATTTGCCTGTGGGCGCTAATGGTCAATGATGCCTTTGACCCACAACCGATTTGGTCCTTAGCGGGTGGACACCTAAACGGTGGGACCACTGGTCCCGCGCGAAGGTGTCCGCATGTCAGGCAAGGCAAGAAGGACGCCGCGGGGAGCTCGGGCACCAGCTGTGGTCAGCCGATGCTGTCACCACTCCAGCCATTTCGGAAGGCTCACACGGCGCCGACCGCGGGCGGCAAACGCACGCAACAGCGTCTGCGCAAAGTCGATCGTTCCTTGTGAGACCGGGTACCAGAGCATTTCCTTGGACAGTGTGGGGATGCGCGGTGCAGTGATGGCCTGTCGCCGGCAGTATTTGCGCACGCCTTCGGCGCCCCCGCTGCGGGCACCGATACCCGACTGTTTCCAACCGCCCATCGGGAGGGAATACGCAAAAATGTTGACCATCACGTCGTTGATGTTGACTGCGCCCACTTCGAGCTGACGGGCAACCCGTTCCGCGCGTTCGCCGTTCGAACTCCATACAGTGGCCGACAAACCGTAGATCGAGTCGTTGGCCAGCCGGATTGCCTCCGCCTCGTCGGCGACCTTGATGATCGGCAGCGTTGGCCCGAATGTCTCATCGGTGATGCACGTCATCGTCTGGTCAACATCGACCAGCACAGTGGGCTCAAAGAACGTGCCCGGACTGGCGGGCTTACCCCCGGTAACGGCGCGTGCGCCGGCGGCCACTGACTCGCGGACGTGGCGCTGGACGATGTCCCGCTGGGCATCAGTAGCCAGCGCGCCCACATCGTGTTTGCATTCGCGGCCGTCTTGTCCCTGCCGCAGTGCCTTCACCTTTGCGGTGAGTTTCGCGAGGAACTCGTCGTATACGGGCGCTTCGACATAGACGCGTTCGATGGAGACACATACCTGCCCTGCGTTGAACAAGCCACCCCACATAACGCCGTTGGCAGCACGTTCGATGTCGGCGTCAGAAAGCACCAGGGCGGGGTCTTTGCCGCCCAACTCTAGGCTGTAGGGAATCAGCCGTTCGCCGCAGCGCACCGCGACTTTTCGTCCGGTCGCCGTCGACCCGGTGAATTGCACGTAGTCGGCGCAGTCGATGACGGCCGAACCGGCTTTGCCGTCGCCGGTCGCCAACCCCAACACGGGCGGGGCACCGATCTCGGTCCAGCCGCGAACGAACTCCGCTGCACTGAGTGGAGTGACCTCTGAAGGTTTGAGCAACACCGCCGCCCCTGCCGCCAGGGCGGGGATGACGTCGATTCCAGGCATCGTGAAGGGGAAGTTCCACGGAGTGATCACACCGACCAAGGGATAGGGACGATAGATGGTGGTGAGCCTTTTGCCAATTGTCATGGGCCCCAGCTGCACCGGGTGCCCGTCAGTGAGGAACCCCTCAGCCTGGCGGGCCCAGTAGCCGATCAGGTCGGTAACGACAGCCGGTTCGGTCAGCGCTTCGGCGCGCGGCTTGCCGGTTTCTGACTGCAGCACGTCGGCAATCTTGTTGGTGTTGTCGTAGATCCACTCCTGGAATTTAAACAACCAATCGGCACGCCCTCGGGGGCCGATGGACTCCCATTCGCCTTGCGCGGCCCGCAGGTTCGCAGCCATCTGCGCGACTTGCTTGGAGCTGTGGTTGGCAATCGTGCCGACCACAGTGCCATCGGCGGGATTTTTGACGTCGATCGAGGCGAGCTCGGTTGGTGGGTTGGTCATTCGAAGTGACTCCTGATTGTTGCGGTATGCGAGTGTGGAACAGGGGCGGGGCGGTGCGGGAAGCCCTGTCCCCCGCCTCTTCTCGCCGCCGCGAGGGATCGCTAGAGCGATCGAGCGATGATCTCCTTCATGATCTCGTTGGTGCCCGCGTAGATCTTCTGCACTCTGCTATCCGCCCACAGCCGCGCAATCGGGTATTCGGACATGTAGCCGTAGCCTCCGTACAGTTGCAGGCACTCGTCGAGACACGCCATGGTTCGTTCAGTGGTCCACCACTTCGCCATGGCGACAGTCGGGACGTCCAGTGCGCGACGAAGGTGACGGTCAATGCAGTCGTCGATGAACACGCGGGATATCCGCGCCTCGGTGGCTACCTCAGCGAGTTTGAACTTACTGTTTTGGAACGCGAATACCGGCTTGCCGAACGCATGGCGATCCTTGGTGTAACGGAGGGTGTGTTCAAGAGCTGCCTCGAGCACTGCGACCGCGCTCAGGGCGATGATGAGCCGTTCCTGCGGTAGCTGCTGCATCAGCTGGGCGAACCCCAACCCTTCGCTGCTGCCCAACAGATTCGAAGCGGGAACGCGGACGTCTTCGAAGAAAAGCTCCGACGTGTCCTGGCCCTTCTGACCGATCTTGTCCAATACCCTGCCCCGCCGAAAGCCCTCACTGCCCGACTCGACCACGATGAGAGAGATTCCGTTTGCTGCGGCGGAAGTGTCCGTTTTTGCCGCGACCACGATTAGGTCGGCCTGGGCCCCATTGGTAATAAATGTCTTCGAGCCGTTGAGGACGTACTCATCCTTGTCACGGATCGCTCGGGTTGTGATCGCCTGCAGATCTGAGCCCGTGCCTGGTTCAGTCATGCCAATGGCGCCGATGACTTCTCCGGTAGCCATTCGCGGCAACCAACGAACCTTCTGCTCGTGAGTACCGTAATCGTTGATGTAGTGAGCGACGATTCCGCTGTGCACGTTTTGACCCCAGGAGGTATCCCCGATCCGTGCTTGCTCTTCGATGAGGACTGCCTCGTGGGCGAAGGTGCCTCCGCCGCCACCAAATTGCTCCGGTATGGACATACAAAGCAAGCCTAGATCCCCGGCTTTGTTCCACAACTCACGATCGACGTGGTGCTGGTCGATGAATTTCTGGGCGTTGGGTTGAATCTCCTTCTCGCAAAACGATCGTGCGAGGTCGCGGAGCGCGTCGAGATCGTCGTCGAGCCAGCTGGAGCTGTAAGTCGTCATAATATGCGGGCCTTTCGTCAGGTGAATCGCACCAATTCCCTTGGAGGATGGCGCTCTTGGATTTCGATGAGCATGGCGGCTCTGGCTGCCCGAGTCGCTCGACGTTTGGCTATCTCGTGCCTCGCACGCAAGACGGCGTATGGGACTCAAATCCCGACTCCGGCTCCATTCGGACCAATCGCTTCGTTGCCGGCAAAGCACGGCTGCACTCTTTGTTCAAGTCGAAACGGCACGAGCGTTCTCGAATGCCAGGCCCGCTAGGCGGGTGGCGTCGACGCGTCGAGTTCCGCCCGGAGGCCCGCGGATATATGGCCGACCGATAGGGGCGTGTCAGCTGGGCCACGGAGCACCGTGCCGTCTACGGCAAACCTGGCACCATGGCGCGGGCAGACCCAGCATCGAGATTTGCCGTCGAATTCGAGTGGCCAATTCATATGCGTGCACAACGCTACGACCGCATGCAACTCTCCGGCCGCATCGCGGAAGACCCCAACGCTGCCATCCTCCGAGTCAATGATTCTCCCTTGACCCGAGCGCAATTCCGATCCACCCGCGTCAGGGGTTGGCACCACAGATACTCCGGTAGCACCGACAACGCCACCTCGAATCAGCTCAACGGCCTCAAAGACGACCTGAAACGGGACTTTCCACAACGTCACTCAGTCACCCACCATGGGATGACCTCATCACCGCGGCCCGTCGCGCGCGCGCGTCGCGCACCATGCTCAGTACCGGCTCGCCGGCCACGCGCGGAAGCGCGTCGCGCAACCCCGGAGTCAGGGCCATCGCCCTGAACAACGGGCGATAGGCGGCGATCGTCGCGCGACGAACGAAGGCCGGTCGGTACTGGCCGTGAAGTTTCAACACGTAGTCGGGCGTCAACGCCGTGGCGCATTCCTCAACAAGTCGAACCAGCGGCACCAACGCGACCGGGACAATCCCATTGTCCCACAGCAAAGGAAATACCAAACGGTGCGCGTAAGCGGATTCTTCGATCACCGCCAGGCGCGGACGCATCTCCTCGAAATACTTATCGGCCTCGGCCTGCGAGGTGGGAATCATCTCCGCCGGAATCCGATTCAGCAACGCGATGACCTCCACTTCGCGCCACATCTGGTCGCGCTCCTCGGGGGTCAACCGCGAGGGACCATACGCGTCATAGGCATCCATCGTCGCCTGCATGAAGGGCACATAAAGCCACAGAAGATTCTCTGGATCCGATGCACAGTAATCGCGCCCATTCCAGTGACACTTGATCGTGTCATGCATCGCATTGACATGCTCGATAAGCGACATAGCCTGGTCCCGGTCGCCGAAAGTCAGCGTGAGCATGTACTCAAGAGTGCGGGTCGAGCGGCCGATCGGATCTTGATACGTCACCGATTGAGCACCCATCAGGCCGCACGGCGGAAAAGCCTCAAACAGATCCAGGATAGACAGCAGACCCGGCACATAGGTAGGGCTGAGCATCACCTTCCAAGTGACCGAATCCGGCCTGAAAAAACCTGACTCCGAACCGATCTCGATATCAATCACATCCGCAGGAGCGCTTGGAGCGCTTGTCAGTGTCGTCATGCCCCCAATTTAGACACCCATGTCTAAATAGTCAAGGGTGTGACGGATCCAACAGTCAAGACAGTTGACACAGGGAGCAGATCTAGCGCCATCGACGCAGGTGGCGGCCGGTACTGCGGGTCGAAGCTCTGTTGCGGATGCGAAGAAACCGACCGGCGAACGTCAAACCCGCGTGCGCCGACCGGCCGACCGCGTCGCCATATGTGACGCGACGCAGTGCACAGACCTCACACCTTGACCATCTCGACACGGGTGTCTACATTGAGCCAGGCCGCCCGCGGATCGGCCCGGTGCGCCACCGGTAAGACCTGCGATGGCCGTTGACCTACACACGAATTGAGCCGGCTTCGCCTGCGTTTGAATGTGAGCGTTCACGACCGCGTGAAGACGCTTGCTAAGTCCGCTAAGTCAGCACAAAGTCAACGATTGCCGGGAGTGAGCTATGAATGCAATTCTGGACGACATACGACAGAATTATCTTGTCTACCTAACCATCCCGTTTATTGGCGCGTTTATCGGCTACATCACAAAGCTGGTAGCGGTCGAAATGTTGTTCCGCCCAGTTGAATTCAGGGGCATTCGCCCATTTCTCGGTTGGCAGGGAATCATCCCGCGATACGCACCACGTATGGCCTCGGTCGCGGTCGATCTCATGCTTGCCCGGTTGCTAACTCCACAGGAGATCATCGATCGAATCGATCCCATCGAGCTTGCAACAAAAATGCAGAAGCCGCTGTCCGCCATGGTGGACGATATGACACGGCAAGTCATGTTGAAGTATCAGCCAGGCATCTGGGAGGCTATGCCCGAGTTTGGACGAAGCCTATTGATCAAGAGAATCCAAGGCGAAATACCGAGCATAATCCAAAAAACTATTCGTGACCTGCGGGCAGATGTCACATCGGTGCTCGATCTTAAAGAAGTCGCGATGAATGCACTCACTCGCGACACTGTTCTGCTGATTAGATTGATTCGTCAAATCGGCCGTGCGGAAATGTCCTTTATTGTTCGCAGCGGTGTGCCCTTCGGCTTCATACTCGGCACTGTGCAAATGGTGACGTGGGCCTTGACACACAACGAGTGGGTGATGCCGGCGTTCGGCGCGTTTACCGGATTGGCCACGGATTGGATTGCCCTGCAGATGATCTTCCGGCCAATCCGCCCGACTCGATACTTCGGTCTGATTCGTTGGCAGGGGCTGTTTCATAAGCGCAGAGCAGAAGTGAGCAAGGATTACGCCGGCCTGATCGCCTACGAGATACTGACACCGTCGAACATTATTGAAGGTGTCCTCGACGGCCCGAATGCCGACAAGTTGAAAGCGCTGCTCACCCGCGAGGTACACGACGCGCTCGACTCTCTATTGGGAATCGCCAAGCCGCTGGTGGTCTTCTCTGTCGGCGGGCACGACTACCAGCATCTCAAGCGTGACATCGCCGACGCGACGGTCGGCCGGGTGCGCGCGCTGTCCACCATGGTCGAGGAGTTCGCGGTCGACTCGGTTGAGGATGTTCGCGATATGACCGTCGAGAAGATGAGCGATCTCACTGATGATGAATATGAAGGCCTACTGCGGCCAGCCTTCAAACAGGACGAATGGAAAATCGTCCTGATAGGAGGCCTCCTTGGATTCCTTGTCGGCGAGCTGCAAATTCACCTCCTTCTTACGTAGTCGGAATCCAATCCGCCGCAGCATGCCGGACCTCGCGAATCGAGCTCGCAGGCACGTCGTATCTGGCACTACGTAGACGTCTTCGTTGGGCCAACGCACCGCTGCTGACTAGGTGCACCGTAGTGGGTTCCGACATATCCGGGCAACGCGCCGAGGAGACTGCGGGAACTGGTTGAGAAGGCCGGCATCATCACCGTCGCGTCCGCAGCCGCATTCGTTGCTGCACCGATGATGGCCGCTTACAGCGCGAGCAAGGTCGCCGTGCTGTCCCTGTCGGAAACACTTGCCGCTCGCCGATGTCTCATTCCGTCGCGGTGGCCAGGCTGCGGGCGATGACGTCGCCGACATGGCTCGCCCACTGCCGCTTGTTCCGGTAGACATCCGATGAGCACCCGCACGCAACCACGTCCCCGTTGACGTGATCGGTGACAGAAAAGTGTCCGACCAGCGTGGGCACGACTGTGGCCCAGGCGAAGACTTGTTTGTCCCACACTTCGGAGGGTTCATGGGGCCGGTTGCTCATCACGCTCCAGGATTGACGGCGACGTGGCCGTTCGCGGTGTCTGGGTGCCCAGGGTACGTTGCCCAAGGACCGCCATCGAGCTCGTCGAGGGCGACGGCTGCGCGAGTGCTTGTGCAGTCTCGGCGGTCCAGGACGAGCGTCAATCACCTGTCTCCGACGCGGGATCGGGCGCCACAGAATCGCGAATGCAGGCGTCCTGCAGACTGCGTTCACTGTGCTGTAGAACCAGGAGGATGAGTGGCTCGAGAGTGCGAGCGAGCGCCTTTCCGGCCAGTCCGCCCCCGAATTTGTACGAGAGTTCGATATCGATCTGAGTCTGGGCAGCACCGAGTGCAGTGAATCGAACCGTCGATGTGAAGTCGAACCCGCCGATCGACGCGAGGACGATCATGTCGTCCGTGCGCCAGTTGGTGACTTCGAATGTCGAGCTGAGTGTCTTGGGTCCAAGGTCGAGCGCGCCCTCGTACACAGCGCCTGCGCCGTATTCAAGATCGCCCACCGGAGTGATTCGCTTTATCCCGAAGACCCACTCCGGCATTTTTCGATAATCGACCATGTAGCTGAACACTGCGTCGACGGGCAATTCGACCAGGCAACTCGAATGTACGAATACCACAATGGTTCCTCTCAACTAATAGAAAGCGGGATTACGGACCAGCGGGGTTGTCGGGTTTGATCACGAGACTGTTGCGGACCGGCGCCTGTGGTTCGCGCTGTGGAGCCAAGAGATGCAGTCACCGAGCAATTGCCGTTCCAGCTCGTAGGCGTGCGACACAGATAAGCACGACCGTTCCGCCACAATTCCGTCGAAGTCCCGACGAGACCAGGTTGCCTCGAACCGTCCACGCGTGAGCGAATCATCGTTGCGCCAAGTCCTGCCAGCTGTCGGCCGGGAGCGCCGGCTAGTTGCTCATCAGACTGAATTTTGGACCGCCTGGCGCGTTCGTCCGCTCCGATTCGCTGGGTGACACCGAGAACTGATAATCATTCAGCGGGAATTTCTTGGACCGCCACCAGGATTGGAGGGTGGACTGTGGCCTGATGAATGGTGTGACGCCGTGTTCATCGAAGTAGTACGAGTTCGAGCCTGAACAGTCAGCGCATTTGAAGATCGTGTGTTCCATGCGTTCGAGGATCTCGGCAGTGTAGCGAGCTGTCGCCTCCTCGGTGACCTCGACGACGCTGGTACCGCGGCGACGGGCCTCCGTGATCACCCGGATCAGATGTGTGGCTTGGTTCTCGACCATGTTGGTGTACGAACCTGCATTGAACGCATACGGGCCAAACACGAAGAAGAGATTCGGATAGCCCGGCACTGACGCGCCCTCGTAGGCCTGTGGGCGGTTCTCATTCCAGTGCGCGTGCAGGTCGCGCCCACCTTTGCCGGCAATCTTGACCGGCGGCATCCTTTCCGGGTCCGCGACAGCGAATCCGGTCGCTAAGATCAGGGTCGATACGTCTCGCTCTTTCCCGTCGACTGTCTTCACCCCCCGCGGGGTGATGCGCTCAATGCCGTCGGTGACGAGCTCGACGTTCTGCCGCGCAAATGCCCGTAGATAGTCGTTGCTGAGTCCCGGACGTTTACATCCGAATGCGTACTTCGGCGAGAGCCTGTCGCGGATTCCAGCATCCGGCACCTGCAACCTCAAATGCAATTTCGAAATAAGAGTCGAAGCGTTGGCCATCGCCTGGGATTCTCGGTAATAGACGAAGAGCGCCACCATAAACGCCTCGAGCGCAGCGCCGGTACCCAGGCGAGCAACGCGATTGAACAGCGGCAACGAATGCATCAACGGACCAATCGCTTTCAGCGGCATATCCGGCTTAGGAAGGATCCAGATCGGGGTGCGCTGGAACACGTGTAGATGCTCGACTTGATCGACAACCTTGGGCACCAGCTGCACAGCTGAGGCTCCGGTGCCGATCACCGCCACACGCTGGCCGGCAAGGTTGACCTCTGGGCTCCACTTCGAAGTGTGCACCAGCTCGCCTTCGAACGTATCCAGGCCCGGAATGTCGGGTAACTTCGGTTCAGCAAATGGGCCGATCGCGATCACCGCGTATCGGGCACGCACCGGGCCGTTCGAGGTCTGAACGGTCCAGAGTGCAGTTTGCTCGTCATAAGCGACGTCACGTACTTCGGTCAACAGGCGCACGTGGGGCCGCAGACCGTACTTGTCGGCACAATGGTCCAGGTAAGCCTTGATCTCGGCCCCTGGCGGGAAAAGACGTGACCACTCGGGATTGAGTTCGAAAGAAAATTGATACCCCCAGGCGGGCACATCGACGGCCACCCCGGGATACGCGTTGTCGCGCCAAGTGCCGCCGATGTCGCCGGAGCGCTCGAGGACGACGAAATCATCGATACCGGCGAGCTTCAGCCGGGCGGCGATCCCGATCCCCGCAATGCCGGCGCCAATGACAACGACCTCGTGGTCACGATTGGCCTTCGCCGAGCGGTGCCGTTTCACAGCCATTTCTCTCCTTGCTTCAGCGCAGCGCATCAGTTTTCGTGCGCCTGCACGAAGGCCGCGCGCGGGGCGTGGCCAGCTTCGACAGGCTCCACCCGTCAGGTGCAGAGCAACCGTTGCGTGGAAACGGTAGCTTATTTAGACATACCTGTCTAGGATGTGTTCTCGAGTAGGAACCGAACCCGCACCTTCGCACGAGCCACTCTCACGCCGGCTCAGACTACGGAAATCGCTTCTGCCGCAATTGATCAGGTCAACCAACTAGTTAAGGAATCAGTAGATGAATGTCTTCTCAGACAAGGTCGCCGTCGTCACCGGTGCGTCCTCGGGCATGGGACGTAGTTTGGCCGTGGAGCTAGCCCGGCGCGGCGCCAAGTTGGCCCTCTGCGACATCAACGAAGCCGGACTCGAGGAGACAGCCCGTCTGTGCGAGAAATTTGCGCCAGAAGTTGAAACAGCCGTAATCAACGTCGCCGAACGTGAGTCGGTCCTGGCATGGGCCGATTCAGTTGCACACCACTACGGCGCGGTGCACTACGTATTCAACAACGCGGGCATCGGATTCATCGGCACCGTGGAACGCTCCGAATTCAAGGACATCGAACGCGTCATGGACGTCGACTTCTGGGGAGTGGTCAACGGCACAAAAGCATTCCTGCCGCACCTACTGGCTTCCGGCGATGGACACGTCGTCAACACCTCCAGCATCCTCGGCCTCTTCTCTCTACCCGCCTCGAACGCCTACAGCGCCGCGAAGTTCGCGGTACGCGGGTTCACCGAATCGTTCCGGCAGGAGATGCTGGTGACCAAGCAGCCGATCAAGGTGACCTGCGTCTATCCCGGAGGGATCAAGACCGATTTCGCGCACAGCACCACCTCAGTCGGAGGTGAAGGCTTGGAGGCTTTCAGCAACGGGATGGACCGGCTGCTGACCACCAGCGCCGATTCCGCAGCAAAGACGATCCTCAAGGGCGTCGAACGCGGACAACCGAAGATCCTCGTGGGCCTGGATGCGTCGGTCGTGGATGTATTGGCGCGCATTTTGGGATCGAACTATCAACGACTCGTGGCCAAGATCAGCGGACGGCTGATGCCGAAAGCAATGCTGCACAGTTGATGCGCGCTCTGCGCATACCCAGCCCCTTCGCTGCCACGAAGTCGCTGGTCAGTCGTGCAATAGCACGAGAATTCGAACATAAACTCAAATGGCTGACATCGACCAACGGCTGCGAGCCGACCCTGTGATCAACGCAGTGCACACCGTATGGGTCATCGGGCGGACATTCCGCATTACCGCATTGTGCCCAGAAATAGAGGAGGCCGTCACGTGAGGATCGACGTCACCATCGATTGGGAGAAGATCTTCACTTACCCATGGTGGGTCTACTTCTCGATACCGCTCGGCGCTGCGCTGATCGGCTGGGCAACGAAGAAGCTAGCGCTGAAAATGATGTTCTATCCGGTGGAGTTCAAGGGCATCAAGCCCTTCCTTGGCTGGCAGGGCCAAATCCCCCGGATGGCGCCAAAAATGGCCGCCGGAATGGTCGATTCGATGACTGCGGACATCATCCGAATAGATGAAATGTTCGACCAATTAGATCCTGACGAGCTCGTCAAGGAGCTAGGTGAACCGTTGCGGGCAGCCACCACCGAGATCGTCGACATGATGATGATGTCTCTTCAACCCCAGATGTGGCGTGCGACCCCGGCGAAGGTCAAGGATTTGATCGTTACACGCGTGCAAACGCGGATGCCTGCCGCATCGCGGGATATGTTTGCCCAATTCAAAGGTCAGGTCCACCAACTCTTCGATGTCAAGCACATGGTTGTCACCAACATGGTGCGCGACAAGCGGAAATTGCTCAGAGTGTTCGAGGATATGGGCGGTGCGGCGTTCAAGTTCTTCGCCAAAGCGGGGCTCGTATTCGGCTTTATTATCGGCCTCATCCAGACTCTCGCCTTCGGCCTTACAGGGTGGTCGTGGACGCTGCCCGCATTCGGCCTGCTCACTGGCGGCCTCACCGATTACGTTGCCTTGCAGATGATCTTCCGGCCGATAAGGCCGCGCACCGTCGCCCCGGGCTTCAAATGGCAAGGGGTTTTCCAGGCGGACCGCGACCAGGTCACACGTAGTTTCTCAGCGTTGATGGCCACCGAAATCTTCACCTCGCATGCCATCATGGAGAGCCTCCTCACCGGCCCGATGTCGGACAAGTTCTTCGATGTCATCCAGAGCGAGATCTACAAGACCATCGATAGTCAGCTGGGTTTCGCTGCCCGGATCATCAATGCCGTCGGCAGCCGCCAATACCGGGACATGAAACAGCAGATCGCCGATATGATTCTTGACAAGCTCCCCGAGACATCGCACTATATCGAGAAATACGTCGGCGAGCGGCTCAATCTTGAAGAGATAGTGGCCGAAAAGATGAGCCAGATGGACTCCCAGTCGTATGAAAACCTGCTGCGTCCAATATTCAAAGATGACGAATGGATCATCATCGTGTTGGGGGCAGCACTCGGATTCTTCGTCGGCTTAGGACAGGAACAACTCATCCTCGCCCTGATCGCCAGGTAAAGGCGTACTGCCCGGCCACGCGCACAGCTCCGCCTGTCAGAGGAACATCGGCCCCGCCGTCCGTCCGACAATCCCCTGACTAGGTGTGCGCTGTTAGTGTTCACCCCATGCGCTCGACGTTTGCACGTCCGTATCGCATCCGCAGTTTGACAGAGTCGCCCTAGCGTCATTTGCAGCATCGTTGATCACGGGGCGCGGATCTGCCATCAATCGAAGGACTGAGCGAAACAGATGAGCAACAACCGCCGGCCATCCTGGTACGACGACGAGGTGCAGGCGGTCTCCGACCTGGCCCGCGACTTCTTCGAACGGGAGGTCGTCGCCCACGCCGACCGCTGGGACACCGACCGCCGCGTCGACCGCGACGTCTGGCGCACCGCGGGAAAGCTCGGCCTCCTGTTGTGCTCGGTCCCCGAGGAGTACGGCGGCGGGGGCGGCAACTTCGCCCACGACCTCGCGGTGTTCGAAGCCCAGGGCCGCTCCGGTGACTTCGCGCTCGGCATCTCGGTGCACAGCGGCATCGTCGCGCACTACATCCTCGAATACGGCAACGAGGAACAGAAGCAAACCTGGTTGCCCGGCATGGCCACCGGCGACATTCTCGGCGCCATCGGCATGACCGAGCCCGGCGCCGGGTCCGATCTCAAGGCCATCGCGACCACCGCGCTGCGCGACGGCGACCACTACGTCGTCAACGGATCCAAGACCTTCATCACCAACGGCTCGTCCGCCGACATGATCGTCCTCGCGGTCAAGACCGACCCCAAAGCCGGCGCCAAAGGCGTGTCCCTGCTCATCGTCGACCTGCGCGACAGCCCCGGCTTCACCGTCGGCCGTGTCCTGGACAAGGTCGGCCAGCACGGGGCCGACACCTCCGAACTGTCCTTCACCGACGTGCGGGTCCCCGTCACCAACCTGCTGGGCAGCACCGAGGGCCAAGGGTTCGCGCAGCTGATGACCCAACTCGCCCAGGAACGCCTCATCATCGGCGCACAGGCCAGTGGCGCGATGGAGCGTGCGGTCGAGGAGACGGTCGCGTACACCAAGGCCCGACAAGCCTTCGGCCACAGCCTTTTCGAGTTCCAGAACACCGCCTTCGAACTCGCCGAATGCCAGACCATCTCGCGGACCTGCCAGGTTTTCCTGGACCGTTGCGTCGAGGACCATCTACGCGGTGAGCTCGACCCCGTCGACGCCGCCATGATCAAGTACTGGCTGACCGACAAGCAATGCGAGGTCATCGACCGTTGCGTGCAGCTGCACGGCGGTTACGGCTACATGCGCGAATACCTGATCGCCCGCATGTACGAGGATGCCCGCGTGCAGCGCATCTACGCAGGCGCCAACGAGGTCATGAAGTCGATCATCGCGCGCTCGCTCTGACGACAAATGTCGTGGAATACCATGACGCAGGCATCGGAGGTATCGGAGTTCGGTCGGATCAAGTCTGCGGCGAGCATCCCTAGATCCATCGCGGCCCGCACAAATTCGTCGAATTGCGCATGGTCACTATCCCGGATATTTCGCGAAATGCGGTGAGTATTCAGTATCAAACGACACCGAAATGGGCTCTTCATAATCCAGGGTGTAGTCGGGGTCTGAATCCTCCGGCTTCCAGGAGTGATCGGGCGATGTAGTGGGTGAGGTTTCGGAACCCGAGTGCAGATCCGCGCAGGTGTTCAAGGCGTCCGTTGATCGCTTCGGTGGGTCCGTTGCTGCTGCCGGGTCGGTCGAAGTAGGCCAGCACATCAGCGGCCCGGCGTGCCAGCGTCCGTCCCAGGGTGGTGATCTCACCAAGCGCCCGGGGAACGCCGTGGCTGATCGTGTCGATGAGGGTGACCATCATCGACCGTCCGGCTTTCTTGTCCGGCGCGCGGTAGGCGGCGACCATGTCCTGGTAGACGCCCCAGGTGGCCTCGACCTCGACGTGGGCATCGTCGGCGAACAGGGCCACGATGCGGGCCTGCTGTTTGTCGGTGAGCAGGTCCGCCCCGGTGTGCACAGGGTGCGCCGCGCCGCATACAGCGGGTCGGTCTTGCGGCCACGGTGACCACACCTGGCCAATTGGATACGGCGCCGACACTTGTCGAGGGCCTCACCGGCCAGGCGGACCACGTGGAACGGATCCATCACTGCGACCGCCGCGGGCAGCTCTTCGGTGGTGGCGGTTTTGAATCCGGTAAACCCGTCCATGGCAACAACTTCCACGCCGTCGCGCCAGTCCTTAGGCCGGTCGGCCAACCATTGTTTGAATGCCTTTTTGGAACGGCCCTCAACCATGTCCAGCAATCGCGCCGGGCCCGTACCTTCGCGTACGGGCGTGACGTCGACGATCACGGTGACGTACTTGTCGCCGCGGCGGGTATGACGCCAGACGTGCTCATCGACCCCGATCGCGCGCACCCCGTCGAACCGGGTGGGGTCCTCGATCAGCACACGGCGGCCTTCGGCCAGGATCGCGTTGTTGGCGGTGTTCCACGACACGGCCAGAGCCTCGGCAACCCGCGCCACTGATAAGTGTTGGCACACAATGGCTTCCAACGCCCACCTCAACGCGCGGCGAGACAGCTTCGCGCGTGCATCGGCCATGCTGCTGGTGTCTTGCCGCCATACGTGGGCGCATCCGGCGCACCGGTACCGACTGATCGTGACCAGCAAGGTGGTGGGACGCCACCCGAATGGCTCATGAGCCAGCGTGCGGGTGACGCTGTCCCGGCAGGCACCTTCCTCGCCGCAGCGCCGGCACCACCGGTCCTGCTCGACGAGCCTGCACGCCAACACCGCCCGATCAGCAGCGACGTGCTGACCGGTCACCACCAACCCGAGTTCATCGAGGCGGCAGAAAGTGGTCAGATCAGGACAAGCGAAGGTAACGTCAGGCACGTCGAGGTCTTTCAGATGGGCGGCGTAGGAACCTCCATCTTCGAGAGGCCTCGACCCCTATCCCGGCAACGACGCGCCGACCATCCCTACACCGTCAAATGCGAAGAGCCCCGAAATGACGCTCGGTGTCAGCTTTGAGGATCAAAAGAAGCCGCCGAACAAGAATTCCGGCCAATGGCGCAAGAAATTTTCCGCCCGCAGGCTCGACCAGGAATTGCCACACAAGCCGTGTTCCGCCTTCATTTGCGTGGACGGCACAGCGTTCACCAAACCTCTTCAGTCCGGGCACGTTTGCATACTCGACGAAAAACGCATTCTCCATACATTGTTCACCCTCCTCCCACCGTATGTAACGCTCGAACAGTTGTATGCCACCGGGCGCGAGGGTCGCCGTGCGAGTACTGTTCACCCCATACGGCGCTCGACTTGTCCAAACCACGTCTTTCAATGGTCGACACCAGTTCAAAGGCGAAGAACTGTTGAATTCATGCCAAACAGAGTTTGGATCAGACGCAAGTTGACACGTCAGCGAGTAGACGTTAGTGGCACATTCAAAGTCGCCGTAGGCAATTTGCTGCAACTTGAAGCGAGGCAAGTGCAATTCTCCGTTCTTCCGGTGTCTTGTCCAATGGGGGCCTAACTGGTTCACGGGGCGACGGGCGCGACGATATCGAAGACGTTGGGCCGCCCCGCGTCGTAGCGACGATCGTCCAGACGCCACAGCCATTTCAGTGGGCGTGGTGCATCCACTGGGCCGATTGGGGCGCGCGACTCGGTTGATCCGGCGGCGTCTAGCACGCCATTTGCGGCGTGTTTCCCAGCCTCGTTCGCGCTGTCGGTGCTGTCCAATCCGTGCCCCGTCCGTACGTAGGAGGCCGCTAGGAAGAGATTGGGGACACCGGTTACCGCAGTAGGTTGGTTCGCCCAGCAGCCCACATCCACGCCGAGCTGCGGTTCGTCATGCGTGGCCAACCCTCCGCTAGTCGGCCAGGTGATGGCGGGATTGAAATCACGGCTATGGATATCGGCGTCTGCGAGAACTGTATCGTCGTTGAGTGCGGCGCGGATTTGCGCCCGAAACTCTTCGAAGAACTCCGTTTCCGAACATTGCTTCGCAGTCTTACTATATAGAATTCCTGGTTCGTCCCAATTTCCCACATCAATGGACAGATATTGGACAACCGATCCGTCACCATAATTTTCGTGGAACGATCCTCCAAAGATTGCCGATTGGTCCACGATGGCGGGAGCCCAAGGCTGATCTAGCGGCAAATAGAAAGTACCGAATGCCGGCGTCTGCTTCTTTCTGAGGTAGATCTGCCCCGCCCCGAGCCAACTGCTGTGCTTGATATTTGCAATCCTTCCGAGTGCGGGGTCCGCGGCCGTAAGTGCGCGATTCATCAGCTGAGCGGCCTTATCGAAAGGCACCGCCAAGATATACCAATCTGCGTCAATCGGCAGCAGTTCGCCGTTAGGGAGTTTCACAGTCGCTTCAATTACTCGTCCGTCGCTGCAGGAAAGATCGACCAATTGATGATCCAAATTAATAGCCACGCCGAGGCTCTCGAGATATTTTCTCCACGGGTCGAACCACGCTTCATTTGTCGGCGATGAGAAGAAGCCGACGATATCCTTGAACCCAGGCCCAAGACCTCGAAGCAACACTCCGAGAATTTCGATGATAGTGCCGATTGCATATGCCCGCGTACTGTAATTCTCTATAAGGCCCGGATTCCCTTGCGTCGAAGTCTGCAGGAGCCTCCGCGCATTTGCCGATAGGCGATCTGCATGCACAAAGTCGGCGAGAGATATGTTTTCAAAATGGCGCCATTGCCGTTTCTCGCCGCTCGTCATCATCGCAACGACTTTACTCGCGAGAATCGCCTTGTCTCTAAACGTGAGCGAGCCGCTGCCAAGCATTGTTAGCGCACCCCTGATGAATCTCAAGACTATTCTACAGTTGACGTTCTTGCGGAATCGAACAGAAGGGACCGTCATCTGCAATAACTTACCTAGAAATGAAGTAGATGCGACCACATTCGGGGGTCCGGAGGTCACGTTATCCAGAACGGTACGTCCATCCTCGGTAGGAATTTCGCGCAAGGTCTCGCCTAAGTTGCGATAACTGCCGAACAACCCATGTGGTCCGAACTCCGAGGGAAGATCGGCACGACCGTCCGTGCCAGTATTGTCGAGGGTCCAACTGCGAGTTTTACCGCCGAGGACGTTGTGACGCTCGTAAAGTTGCACTTCGAATCCTCGGCGCGCCAAGACATGAGCCGCAGTCAGGCCCCCTACACCTCCCCCGAAGACGGCAACACGAGGCTGGGCCGAATGTTTCCGAAGACCGTTGGCTGGCTGATCACCAAACGCTTGGCTCATTTGCTACCTCCAATATGTGGGACAAATAGTCGATGCGTATCGCTGACTCGGTTTGAACACATAAATAGTTTATGTGTGACCGACCGTGAATGGACTATGGTGTAAGGCGCTCAATACCCGCGGCGCTCCTCACCGCGCCTGCCTGGGCCCCTCTTCCCCGAGTCGGTGTATGAAATTCTGATTCCTTGGGCAGTCCGTCGAAGGCGTAGTGATCGAAAGGAAATTTGGTGAGGCCACGCCGAGCCTCGAAGAAGCCGGATGGCCGCAGGAACGCGATGTCTCCTTGCGAGTTGCGGTAGTAGGTGCGGGCGTGTCCGTTGAGCACGTCGTGGTAATAGCGGAGCCACTCGGCACGCTGGAATACAGTCGCGTGGTAGTCATCGTGGGCGTCACGCGTGACTTCTACCTTTGTCGTGCCGCGCCTGCGAGACTCGCCGATTGCTCGCACTGCGTGCTGGGCGGTCAGCTCGATCATCGCCTGCCAGCTGGAGCCGGTCCATGAATACGGGCCGACGAGCATCCAGCGGTTCGGCAATTTCGGAATCGCGACGCCTTCGTAGGCTTGCAGGTGATTATCGGCGAAGAACTCAGCGAGGTCGAACCCGTCCCTGCCGGTGACGGTGCCGGGTCGATAGGTCTCGGGGTCAGAGAAGAGTTCGTAGCCGGTGGCAAGCACGATCATGTCCAGTTCGTGCTCGACGCCATCAGCGGTGCGGATCCCGTTTTCGGTGAATCGTTCGATCGGTTCGACGATCAACTGCACGTTCTCGCGGTTGAAGGACTGCAAATATGTGTTCGAGAAGGTTGGCCTCTTAGTTAAGACTCCAAAATCGGGAGTCAGCCGATGCCGCACCTGCGGATCGCGCACCACCGCTTTCAGCCAAACCCGGTACAGGGCCGACGCGCTGCGGTCGGCTATCTGCAAGATCGGCTTGACCGCCCAGATCGGCGACCGGCTGAGGAAGCTCACCATGCCGCCCAGCATCACCAGCGAGGTGAAGTTGATGCCAGCTTGCACACCTGGGATCTTCAGCGCACGCCGAAGTAGTGGCGTTATCGAAAAGTCCGGCTTGGGCAAAGCCCAGACCGGAGTGCGTTGGAACACCGCCAGCTCGGCAACCCGTGGCGCAATTGCCGGCGTGATCTGGACCGAGCTCGCGCCCGTCCCGACGATCCCTACACGCTTGTCGGTGTAGTCGTACTGGTGGTCCCAACTCGTTGGATACTGGATTTTGCCGCGGAAGTCCTTGACCCCGGGG
The DNA here is from genome assembly GCF_025331195.1 of Mycolicibacterium llatzerense. Lineage (NCBI taxonomy): Bacteria > Bacillati > Actinomycetota > Actinomycetes > Mycobacteriales > Mycobacteriaceae > Mycobacterium > Mycolicibacterium llatzerense. The sequence goes on from NZ_LXOV01000015.1 coordinate 235,077, forward strand.
ATCCCGGGGTCAAGCTTCGGATTGACAAATCCGCCGACCGCGCTGACGAGATACCGAACAACGATCACGGTTCCGTCGGCGATGTGAAGCCTCCAGTGATGGCTCTGCTCGTCCCACTCCTCGCGCACGACGTTTGTATTCAAACGCAGGTGCGGACGCAGCCCGAACCTATCGATCACCCCGTCGTTGTAGGCCTGTACTTCGGCGCCCCTGGCGTAGCTGCGGCTCCAGTCTGCGCTGCGGGCGAATGAGAACTGATACAAGACGGAGGGGATGTCGACACCAATACCGGGATAAGTGTTCTCGTACCACGTTCCGCCGGCATCATCGGCACGATCGATGACGATGAAGTCGTGTATACCGGCCTTCATCAGCGAGACGCCCGTAGCGATACCACCCGGACCGGCACCAATCACTGCAACCAGCGCATCTAGGTTTTGGGCGGGTTTTTGGTTTGCCCTTTTCATGGCCATCGCGTGTCACTCAAATCGTTTGGTTGGGAGGTCTGTCGGTGGAATGAACGGTGCGGCAACACATTTCAGCTCGGACCGAACAAAGCGCGCTTCATGAGGCGCGAGAGCGGTTGGACTAGGACTGGTGAGATCCGCCAGAGCAACCAGATCGGGCGGACCTGAATATTGGGCACGGTGCAGATCAGCTGCCGCCGCACGATCGCGTCGACGACAGCAGCGGCTACTTTGTCGGGGCTGGCGGCCAGCTGTGACGCGCGCTTATCCAGGTGATCGCGGGCGCCAACTAGGGCGTCGCTGTAGATGGTCGCGTCCAGAATTGCGGTGTTGATCGTCCCGGGACACAGCGCCGTGACGTAGACCCCGCGTCGGGAGAGCTCAGCGTTGAGCGATTCGCTCAGACCGACCACGGCGTGTTTGGTCGTCGCGTACGGAACCATCCCAGGCACTGGCGCAAGTCCCGCGGCAGAGGCGGTGTTGACGATGTGTCCTTCGCCCTGGGCGAGCATGCGGGGCACAAAGGCATGGACGCCGTGCACGACGCCCATGAGATTGAGTTCGACCAGGCGGCGCCAGGTTTGCAGCGGCGTCTCTTCTACTGCGCCCATCGCGGCGATGCCGGCATTGTTGTGCAGGACGTCGACCCGGCCATCCTCGGTGAACACCGCATCCGCCAGAAGCTCGACCGCGGTGGAGTCGGTGGCGTCCACGACATGCCAAACCGCCCTGCCCCCAGCCACTTTGATCTCCGATGCCACGTTCTGGGCGCGTTCGTCATCGATGTCGACGACATGAACTTTGGCGCCGAGTTCAGCAAGAAGGATTGCCGTCGCTCGACCGATGCCCGACCCGGCGCCGGTAACCACCGCCACCTTGCCGCTGAAGTCCTTTACTGATCGTCGCATCCGCAGCGTTCCCCGAGAGATCTGCCTGACCGATGTGTGTCCGGTGTCCATCAATGTCCTGTCATTGCAGCCGTACCCGGGATATCAACCGCCGCGCCATCGGCAGTGAACTGTTTGATGAAGTCGCCGATCTCGCGGAGCGCCTGTCGCCCCTCGGCAACTACCCCCGCGGTGAATTGGAAAACGTGGACCTGCCCACGCCAGCGCTTAAACTCAACGGGCACACCCGAAGCCGCCAGCCGCTCTGTAAGTTTGACGGCGTCCGGTTCGAGCGTTTCCTTGGTCCCTGCGTGGATCAGAACCGGAGGTAGGCCACGGAGATCACAGTTGGCCGGCGACGGGACCTGGTCGAGTGGACGACTCCTATTGAGAAGCGCCGTCACGAGCTGCGCGAGTCGAGGCAGCGCCAAGAGATCACGGGACGCGGTGGGATGTGCGTGCATATCGGACAGATCGAGATAGGCCCATGGGCTCAGGGCCACAATCGCCGCAGGTCGAGCCAAACCTTGCTCGCGTAACGCGCACGCGACGAGAAACGCGAGCCCGCCGCCTGCGGAATCTCCGCCGATGACGATCCGCGCTGGTTCTATGCCATCGGCCAGCAGCTTTCGGTAGGCGGCCACCCCGTCGTCAATCGCATCCTCGATGGTCCATTGGGGAAGCATTCGGTACGCCACATTGAGCACGCTGGCATCGGCCTCCGCGGAGATCCGAGCGGTCATCTGCCGATGAGATCCCAGTCCGCCAGCAATGAATGCACCTCCGTGGAAGTACAGGACGACACGACCGCCTGGACGAACGCCCGCTGCTCGGACCCACTCGGCGCGACAGTCGACCAGTTCGACAGGCGCGGTTGCAGTCCCCTTCGGCGGCCGCATCACCCGGCCTATGGCATTGTCGAACGTTACGAGCTTGGGCCACACCGCCCACTGCCCGATCGTCCGCGGGTCATGCCTCAACCTACGTTCGCCTGCCGCGCAAACGAGATTGATGACGGTTCTTGTCACGGGCCGGAGCGCAGCGGGTAACCACCACGACGCTGCGCTAGGGGTACCACTCCAGGCGATGCGCGCCAGGCCGGGGGCTCCGACAGTCCATCCGTCACGTGACCCGACGTCGGACTGCGCGACCCAAGCGCGTTCAACAGGCATGTGAATGCGTACTCACTTTCCCGAGACTTCAATGACTGAAGACAGATAATAGACTCGTGTGTCTATTCGAGCAATAGTCCAGCCGATCAAATCGAACAGTTCGATCAAACTGATTTGCTCTTCACTCACGGGCCTACACAGCCGGAAGGAGTGCATCTGCGGTTTATCTGTGCAGGTCAAGTCGCCCGGAACGACACCGAGCCAAAGCCGACATCGAACCGAAGTTGCGATCAAGTTGGATCGTCGGTCTCGATAGCCCGTCCGATTGGTTGTATCTGTAGACCCATAAGTCTATTGTTGGCCCGTGTTCGGCGATGCCGCACAGACCCGAACCGATTCGGTCTGGCGTGAGCTGCCTCCCCGCAACAAAGAAGAGGTTTCAATGCCATACGAGGATGTCTCGGCAGGAGAACTCGACCACGAGTACGTCGTGATCGGTGCCGGAGTGGCCGGCATCGGAGTGGGCGCCCGGCTGACAACGGCAGGCATCGACGACTTCGTCATACTTGAGCGTGCCGGCAACGTGGGTGGAACTTGGCGCGACAACGTATACCCCGGGGTCGCAGTCGACGTACCTGGATGGGCATACCAATTCTCATTCGAACTCAACGCCGAGTGGTCACGCCTGTTTCCGCCCGGCGCTGAGATCCAGACGTACCTGGAGCACTGCGCCGATAAGTACGCGCTGCGGCCGCGGCTAAGACTGCACACCGAGGTGTACGACGTCGTGTACGACGCACACCGCGGCGCGTGGACCGTACACACCTCGGCCGGACGATTGCGGGCACGCTACGTCGTGATCGCGATCGGCCCGTTCGCCGAACCTAAGCTGCCTGACATCCCCGGCCTCGACGACTTCAAGGGCACAGTTGTCCATACCGCCAAGTGGACGCCCGGAACCGACGTCACCGACGAAAACGTCGCGGTGATCGGCACTGGGGCAACTGCTGTGCAAGTGATTCCAGAAATTTCAGACCACGCGCGACAACTTCTGGTGTTCCAACGCACACCGATCTGGATCGTCCCGAAGTTCGATTTTCCGCTGGGCAACAAATTCCGATCGTTTCTACGATCCGCCCCGTTTGCGAACAGATTCGTCAGGGTGGCCACCGCCATCGCCGCCGAGTCCTTCGGCGTGGGACTGTTCGCGTTCTACCGCGATTTCCCGTTCCCCGCAAAAGCGGTTGCGTTCATCGCCAAGATGCACCTGAGACGTCAAGTCAGGGACCGACAGACCCGGCAGAAACTCTCGCCGAATTATGACTTTGGTTGTAAGCGCCCGACAATAAGCAACAAATACCTGCGCACGTATTCGCGACCAAACGTCGAACTGATCACCGATGGCATCGAACGTGTCACACCGCACGGCATCAAGACCGTCAACGGCAAAGAACACAACGTGTCCATGATCATCCTAGCCACAGGGTTCGGCACCGCCGACCCGAACCGAAGGCCGCCAGTGAAAGTGGTCGGAGCCGGCGGCAATGACCTGCATACATTCTGGCGAACGAACCGTCCCCAGGCGTATGAAGGCACCAGCGTTCCAGGATTTCCCAACCTATTCTTCGTATTCGGCCCCTACGCGTTCAACGCCGGTTCCTACACCAATCTCGTCGAGAACCAAGCAACACACATCATCCGCGTCACCACCGAAGCACGCAGACGCGGCATGCCCACCGTCGAAATCACAGCCAAAGCCAATGCCGCCTACCTCAAGGCCGTCCGATCCCGAATCGAACACACAATCTTCAAGGCCACGGAATGCTCCGGCGCCAATTCCTACTACTTCGACGAATTCGGCGACGTCTCCATCTTCCGGCCACACACCGCTCCCGAAGGAATATGGCGCGCACGCAGATTCCCGCTCGACGACTACACCTTTTCAGCACCCACGACCGAACCGAAAAACAGCGCCGACAGATACCACATAGCCCTCGACGTGTCGGCTCCGCTCGAGAAGTGAACAGGTACTCCGAGGGCAGACGTGTCGCTGGCCGCGAGCATGTGTAGACCGGTCAAATCAAGATCTCAACACTCTCAGAGCTCAAAACGCGGCATCCGCGTCAGACAGCAGTGATCGAAGGAATGCGCCCTGCATACGGGCAACTGCTACCTCGAGCTCCTCGATAGAGACTTCCGGGTTAACGCGCCACCAATTGATCGCATAGGTGAGCGCCCCCAAGCTCATTTCAAACAGAATGCTCACAGTCGATCTGTCGCTGACGAGCCTCTGCCGCTGCAACTCGGCAGTGAACATGGAAATGGCTGTCGCCCGCAGATGGTCTTGTGCGCGCGCTCGCACATCAGCCACCTCAGGTTCGGCCTCATCAGTCTGCCTAAAAAGGAGATCCCAGGACTCCGGTTTGCTCTGGGCAAACCTGAGAACATTCCTAAGAAGTTGACGCATCCGCTCCTCCGGAGACCCGGCAGCAATGAAAGTGGGCGCCACCACCTCCAACAGTTCAGATACCTGCCGCTGAAAAACTGATTCAAACAGCTCAAGCTTGGAATCGAAGTAGTGATAGAGGACCGTGCGCGTGATACCTGCCGCTTCAGCAATCTCCGCCAAGGAAACTTGATAGCCACGCCTGGCAAAAATCGATAAAGCAGATTCCAAAACCCGCTCGCGGCGCTTTTCACCGCGGTCAGGGTTTGGCGATTGTCGGGTCATACGCGTGTCCACCTTGATTCGAATCTGCGAGGTTCCGTTACACAGGCTAAGGCCTTCAACCGGCACGATGCGCGTGATCGATCCCCATTCGAGCACTTCCGCGGCTGACACCACTCGGCCACCCAGCATCATCTCCTGCGCACGTCGTCTTCGTTTTGGACAGCTGGCTCCTCGCCGTGCCGACCCATTCCCTGCCTCACGCTGCCGCACCGTTGCGACTTGCGAAGCAAGAGTGAACGCATGAGTCTAGAACAGCATAGCCTGATGAACTTTCGATACGACCAACCTCAGTGCTTGCCGCCGCCCCCAGGCCGACCAGCATCTCGATCAGCTACCTCAAAAAGGTCCTTACCTGCGCTAATATGGCATCATCCAGGTATGACGCATTGTAGACACCCAGAGATGAGGCGACGAATCGGATGAGCCAGTCGCACTTTTCATACCGGTCGCGGCCGTTGCGATTCTAGACTCATGCGTCTACTCTGCACTCAAGCCGTCGAAGCCTGGGATGGGAGTCCACCGTGCACATACGTCTGGTACTTCCACGGAGGCGGTTCATCAGGTGTGCCTCGCCCGCTGAAATAGTTGTGAAAATTAGACGATCGCCGCTTCGATTCGGGGCGACCAAACGTCTTCGACGTTGTGGCACCGGTCGCGCCATGACCGCTTCTCCGCGGCCGCGCAGCGATGCCGCTCTGGCTACAGGTAGGTGAGAGTGTCCAGCCTGAACATTGTTCGGCACGGGGCCGGTGAGCCGTTGTTGATGATTACGGGCGTTTCCGGCACGCACGCCAGTTGGGGTTCTGTATTTCTTGGCGAGCTTGCCATGCGCTTTACATGTATCACCTACGACCACAGGGGAATTGGATTCTCGGCGCCGGATGATCGGGAGTTCTGCGTGCGTGATCTGGCCGCCGACGCGCTGGCCGTGCTGGACGAATTGGAGTTGGATCGCGCGCACGTGTTCGGGGTCTCGATGGGTGGGATGGTCGCCCAGGAGTTTGCGCTGGCATATCCGGATCGCGTCGGCAGTTTGACGCTGGGCTGCACGGCGTGCGGCGGCGGCGAGGCCATGCTCTCGGATGAGTTTCTCGAGCCGGTGCGTAAGGCATGGGCGGTGGGTGATGCGGAACGGGCCATACGGACCATGTTCGAGGCCACCGTGTCGCCGGCATTCGCGTCGGACCCGAATCACTTTGAAGCATTCCGGGAGTCGGCTCTGGCCGCTCCGGTTGCGCGCTCGACCATTGAACGCCAGGTCCTGGCGACCAATCGGCACGATTGTCGGTCGCGTATCGCGCGTCTCACGCATCCGCCCCTCGTGATTCACGGCGAACTGGACGAGGTCATCCCAATCGATGAGGGCAGGCTGCTGACCGAGCTGGCGCCCGGTGCGAGGCTGGTCGAATTGTCCGGGGTTGGCCACGGATTTTGGTGGGAACAACCGACATTCGTCGCTGGGCTGATCAATGACCATGCCAACGATACGGTGGGGAGGATGAACTGATGAGCGACAAAGTCGACCATGACGTGATTGTCGTCGGGGCCGGTTTCGCGGGTTTGTATGCGCTGTATCGATTACGGAATCTTGGATTCGATGTACGGGTTGTCGACGCCGCCGGCGGCATTGGCGGCACCTGGTACTGGAACGCGTACCCAGGTGCGCGATGCGACGTTGAGAGCGTCACGTATTCGTATTCGTTCTCCCCGGAGCTCGACCAGGAGTGGGAGTGGACCGAGCGCTACGCGACCCAGCCGGAGATCTTGCGCTACATCAACTACGTCGCGGACCGCTTCGACCTGCGTCGGGACGTTCGGCTCGGGGTACGGATCGCGAGCGCGGTTTATGACGAGAATGCAGTGCAATGGGCATTGACCTCGGACGCTGGGGACGAAATATCCTCCCGCTTTGTGGTTTTCGCCACCGGGTCGCTGTCGGCGCCGCTTGAGCCGACCTTCCCGGGAGCATCGACTTTCGTTGGTGAGTCATATCGGACACAGTCCTGGCCCCAGCGCGATGTTGATCTGGGCGGCAAGCGAGTCGCGTTGATCGGCACGGGGTCCAGTGGTATGCAGCTACTACCGGTCGTCGCGCAGGACGCCGCCCAGGTGACGGTATTCCAGCGCACCCCCAACTACAGTGCGCCGGGCCGCAACCGCGTGCTGGACGCTCAGGACGTCGCGCAGATGAAAGCCAACTACCCGCAGCGGCGTGCCGCCGACCGCAATGCACGTAACGGTGTTCTCCTCGACTACAACGATCGCTCGGGCACCGAGATGTCGCCAGCGGAGCGAGGTGCAGAACTGGAGAAGCGGTGGGCCGGTGGCGGGGTGCTGCCGATAGTGGTCTCATTTCGTGACCTGTTGCAGAGTCCAGAGACGAATGGCGTTGTGCAGGACTTCATTCGGGAACGCATTCGGGACCGCGTCGAGGATCCGGATGTGGCCGAGTTGTTGTGTCCCAGCGACCATATGTTCGGTACCAAGCGGCCCTGCGTCGATCACGGCTATTTCGAAGCCTTCAACCGCCCCAACGTCTCACTGGTTAGTGTCCGGGACAATCCCATCGTTGCGATTTCACCGGCCGGTCCCGTGCTCGCGGACGGGTCGGCCTACGAGGTCGACGTGGTCGTCTACGCCAACGGATACGATGCGGTCAGCGGGGCTCTGTCGAGGATCGACATCTACGGCCGAGGTGGACGTACGCTTCGCGCCGAGTGGTTGAGAGGTCCGCGGACCTATCTGGGCTTGTCATTCGCCGGATTTCCGAACATGTTCAGCATCGGGGGGCCCGGCGGGCCCGCGATCTTCGCGATGATGATCGGTCTTGCCGAGCAGAACGTGGACTGGCTGGCAGACTGCCTGGTATATATGCGTGATCACGGCATCGGCGCGATCGAGGCGAGTGTCGCCGCCCAAGACGAGTGGACTGCCGATATCCAGCGGGTAGCCGACTCGATCATCGTGTACCGGCAGGCGGACAAGTCCTACTTCACGGGCGGCAACGTTCCCGGTAAGCCGAGAGCATTTCCTATCTTCGCCGGGGGTATGCAGCTCTATCGCTCGATATGTGATAAGGCCGCTGCGTCCGGCTACGAGGGTTTCGAACTGACTGGACGGGAGACAAAATGACCGACTTATCCAGTGCCCGGGCACGTTTCGAGGAGATCAGAGGCCGCGACGGTGATCTGACCCCAGCGGACCTGGACGAGTTGTGGGCGGCGTTGGAAACCGTTGATGCGAGCGACATTCTCGGCGCCTGGAAGGGCGCCGAGTTCCACACCGGCCACCCGCTCAACGGAGGCTTCGAACGCGTGCGATGGTTTGGGAAGACATTCAATTCGCTGTCCGACGTGCAGCCGAACATGTGCTTCGACGAGCACGGCGAGCTGTACTCGAACACTGAAATCGGCGGTGGCGAGGCCAGCCTCTGGAACGTCGAGTTCCGCGGTGAAGTCACCGCCACCATGGTTTACGACGCCACACCGGTCCTCGATCATTTCAAGCGGGTCGATGACCGCACCCTAATGGGGATCATGAATGCGAAGGACATCAGTAAGTTCGGCGGGCACTTCTATTTTCTGCTAGAGCGTGCCTGATGCTGGCGGCAGTCACCCGCTCGGGTGCCGAGTCGTTCGTCGTCGAATCCGTTGACCTCGACGACATTCGCGAAGACGAAATCCTCGTCAAGGTCGTCGCGAGCGGCATCTGTCAGACCGATCTCTGGTTCAAGCGCAGCCGTGCCAGCGACGCGCCGCCCGCGGTGTTAGGCCACGAGGCCGCCGGCATAGTCGAGCAGGTTGGCCCGAGCGTGGTAGGAGTGCGCCCCGGCGATCACGTAGTGCTCAGCTTCCGCCATTGCGGCCAGTGCTCGAGGTGCCAAATGGGCAACCCCGCCTACTGCAGACGCGGGCCGAGTCTCAATTTGACCGGCCGACGCATCGACGGCAGCGCCGTGCTGCATCAGAACGGTGAGCCGTTGTTCGGTTCGTTCCTCGGTCAATCGAGTTTCGCGCAATACGCGGTCGCAACCGTCGACAACGCGATCGTCATCGACAACGACGTCGATTTCGCCGTCGCTGCGCCGCTAGGGTGTGGTCTGTTGACAGGCGCAAGCACCACCATGAACGTGCTGTGCCCGGATACCGATGCGCGGATGGTTGTGTACGGCGCGGGTGCGGTCGGACTCGCCGCACTGATGGCCGCGGCGGCCGCGGGCGTTCGGACATTGATCGCGGTCGATCCGGTGCCGTCACGGCGGGCGTTGGCGGAACGACTCGGCGCGAGTGTGACCGTCGACCCGACGACCGCCAATGTAGTCGCTGCGGTGACCGATCTCACCAAAGGTGGTGCGACACACGCGGTTGACACCTCCGGTGTAGCCGAGTCGATTCACAACGGGCTCCGCTCGCTCGCTACCAACGGGACTTTCGCTGCCGTTGGACTGGGCGCGCCACAGGTCACAGTCGACATGCAGATGATGGTCCTCAAGGGGTTGACCTTCCGCGGCAGTTCGATGGGTGATTGTGTGCCGGCAAAGGTCATTCCGGCGCTCGTCCGTCTGTATCGTGCAGGCCGCTTCCCGGTGCAGGAACTGGTCACCGCCTACGCGGCCACTGATATCAACCAGGCCGTCGCCGACGCCGCGTCTGGTGCGACCATCAAACCGGTACTGCTGTGGTGATATCACGGAGAGTCCACTCGGACACCATGTTCTGGTCATCGAGCGGCGAAAATACGGCGACACCGCATTACTTCGACTTGCGCCATCCGCTCCACCGCTAGCTTCGTGCCGATGATCGCGCCGTGCACGTTGATGTCGACACTGCGGTGGACAACGGTCGTGCGGCATCGATGATGCTCGCACAATCGATCGTACCTCGCCCCTCTTCGCCGGCTCCTCGCTCGAGCTGTTGACACCGAGAACACGTTCCTAGCACCCGATTCCAGCACGTGCAGTCCATACAACCAGCGAACCGGCTAAGGGGCACCAGCCCCGAAGCATCTTGAAAGGAATCTGGATGACAATCTCCCCGCTGCGGCATGTCCGATCCGCCGCGACCTCGCTCGTGCACCGGATACCAACGCGCCCAACTCCTTTGGCTGATCCGCCGGCCGGTTCAGGGCTGCTGCCGGTGATGGGAGACAGCGGCGCGCCGCTCATCGGCCACACCCTGGGTGTGTTCGACCGCAATCTTGACTGGACCCGCGAGGGCCGTGCCCGCTACGGCGATATCTGGTGGACTCGCTTGGTCGGAAACCGCATTGTCATGGTCGTCGGTTCAGCGACAATTTCCGACGTCCTTGCCAACCGCGACAAAGCATTCGGCAATAAGGATGCGTGGGGGCGGTTCATCAATCCGTTCTTCGAGCGTGGCGTCATGCTGATGGACTTCGAGGAACATCTGTACCACCGGAGGTTGCTGCAGCAGGCGTTCACCAAATCTCGGCTGGCCGACTATCTTGAGCAACTGAACCCCGTCATCCGGCGCAATTTGGAATCCATGCCTGCCGCTGGGGTTTTCGAGATGTATCCGAAGACCAAGCAGATCACGCTGGACGTCGCCAATGAGGTCTTCGCTGGGGTGACACTTGGCGCCGAGACAGAATCGGTCGACCGAGCGTTCATCGATTCGGTCCACGCCACGACGGCGATCGTGCGCGCGAACTTGCCTGTAGGCGCTTACGGGCGTGGGATGCGGGGCCGTGCGCAACTCGAACGATTCTTCCGCGAACTGATCCCGCAGCGGCGCGTCGGTGATGGTGCCGACCTGCTCAGTGTGCTGTGCCGTGCGGTAGGTGAGGAAGGCGAACGGCTCACTGATGACGACATCGCCAACCACATGATTTTCCTGATGATGGCTGCCCACGAGACGACCGCGATCACGATGGCGACGATGACTTACTTTATGGCGAAGTATCCGCAATGGCAGGAGCGTGCCCGCGCAGAATCGATTGAGCTCGGCAAGGAGTACATCGATTATGCGGATATGGAGCGATTGAGCACCCTGGATCTCATCCTGAAGGAATCGCTCAGAATGTACCCGCCGGTCGGGTTTCAGGCGCGAATGGCATTGCGCGACACTGAGATCGACGGCCGATACATACCCGACGGGACAATCGTGTTCCTCGCGACCTACGCGTCGCACCGGACTGATCCGTGTTGGACGAATCCGGACGCTTTCGATCCTGAACGCTTCAGCGAAGAACGTCGAGAGGACAAGGTTCACCGGAACGCCTGGGCCCCCTTCGGATCCGGCGTGCACAAGTGCATCGGAATGTACTTCGGCGGTATGGAGGTCATCGCGCTCATGCATCAGCTGCTGCTGAAGTACGAGTGGACGGTCCCTGCCGGCTACGAAATGCCCCTGGACTTCGCCACCGGCCCGTTTCCTGCCGATGGACTCCCTATCCGCCTGCGCTCACGCGGCGAATTCGGTACTCCGTGAGGGACCCGTTCGCCGCAGTGGGCTTACCAAGCAGTGCAGACGGCACCGAAGTTTCCTGGCCTGGTCAACCGAGACTTCACCGCGGCTGCGCCGAACTATAAACGGGTCGGCGACTCCAAATGCCGACGTCGGCCGTTGAGATCACCGATCCAGACCACCCTTGCCGCTCAGATCGATGCGGCGCAGGTTGAGCAGCTGTAGGGGTTCATCGCGTCACGTGGTAGCTTTCGGCGTCCCAGCGACGTGTGCGCCGGCGGTATTCAAAGGACCAGTTGGGATAGAGCCCGGCATTCTCGCCGCGGTCGTTGGTGTAGTAGGTCGAGCATCCGCCGGTGAGCCAGGTGCCGTGCTGTGCGCGCGCGTGTACCTCGGTGACGAAGGCGTCGTGCACGTCTCGGCGTATTTCGGCTCTTCGGACTCCGTCGGCACGCATGCGCGAGACAGCGTCGACGATGTAGTTGATCTGGCCCTCGATCATGAAGATCACGGACTGGTTGCCAGCCGCACCGAATGGGCCCAGGATCGTAAACATGTTGGGAAACCCGACGTTGGCAATCCCGAGGTAGCTCTGGGGGCGGTCGCGTTGGAGGTCGTTGATCGATCGGCCATGAGTCCCCTTGACGTTGTCGCAGAAGGTCGGCCGAGTGCTGAATCCCGTTGCCACGATGATGGTGTCGACTGGCCGTTCGACGCCATCTGATGTCACGACGCTGTGCGGCCGAACCTCGCGGATCCCGGCAGTCACAACTTCGACGTTCTCCTGGGTCAGCGCCGGGTAGTAGTCGTCGGAGAAGATGGCCCGTTTGCAGCCGATCATGTAGTCAGGTGTCAGCACTCGCCGCAAGTCCTTGTCTGGCACCTGGCGGCGTAAGTGCCTCCGGGCCATGGCCTCGAAGGGGAAGCGGAATCGGGCGGAGACAAAGCCGGGGAGACCGAGGGTCTCGATGCCGGCGTACCAGGCCGTCCGGTTTGCCCTCTGGACCAGCGGCAGGGCGCGGAACACTCGCTGCTTGAGGGGAGTGATTGCTCGGTCCCCCCGAGGCACGATCCACGGTGGCGTGCGCTGGTAGACGATCACCTCGCTCGCGACCCGTTGCACTTCGGGGATCACCTGCACGGCCGTAGCGCCGGTACCGATGACCGCGACGCGCTCCCCAGTGAGGTCGTGCTCGTGGTCCCAGTGGAGAGTGTGGAACTGTGTTCCCTCGAACGAGTCCAACCCCTCGAGATCGGGAAACTTCGCCTCGGCGAAGACCCCCACCGCACCCACCAACACGTCGCAGGTGAAGTCGCCCTTGTTCGTGCCCAGATTCCATCGGCTCGTGTCCTCGTCGAAGACCGCGGCCTCAACTTCGGTGTCGTAGTGGATGTGCGGCATCACGCCGTGCGTCGATGCGATCGACCGGAGGTACTCCAGAATCTCCGGTTGAGTACCGTACTTGCGCGACCACCCCGGGTTGGGCGCGAACGAGTAGGAGTAGAGCGTCGAGGGTACGTCGCATGCGGCGCCCGGGTAGGTGTTCAGGCTCCAGGTGCCGCCCAGGTCAGAGGAGCGCTCGAGGATTGCGAAGTCCTCGATGCCGGCCTGACGAAGCCGAACTCCGAGGCCGAGGCCGCCGAAGCCGGCGCCGACGATTATGAGCGGGATATGGGTCACCGTGGACTCCTCAAGGTTGAAGCGGGCGGAGGCGCTGGCGTCCGGCTTGGAGCGAGATGTGTTCTGACGAAAGCGCCGATCTCGGTGATCGCCGCTCTGCCTTCAGGGAGGATGTCGGCGAAGATCTGGAACACATGAACCTGGTTCTGCCAGATCTGCAGCTCGTGTTGTACGCCGTGTGCGGCGAGCCGGCTAGCGAGCCGCTCAGCATCGCAACGCAGAACCTCGCGCGATCCGACCTGGATCAGCACGGGCGGGAGTGTGCTGAGGTCGCCATCCCACGGCGGGAGATTGCCTTCGCCTTCGCTCAACAGCCTGGAACCGACGCGCCCCAGCTGTCGTGCGCTCACGAACGGATCGCCGGCAGGGTCCGGGTGGGCGGCCGACTCTCGACACTCAAGATCCAGCCACGGCGACAGTGCGACAATGGCCGCTGGAGGCGGAAGACCTTCGTCGGCGGCACGCTGCGCCACCGCGAATGCCAGATAGCCGCCCGCGGAGTCTCCGCTCAGGACGATCGAACCCGGGTCGGCCGCTTTCTCCAACGCCCATCGATAAGCGGCCAGACAGTCCGCAATCGTGGTGGACAAGGTCGCTCTAGGCAGAAGGCGATAGGCCACGTTGAGAACGGGCACCTCTGAGGCTTCAGAAAGACGTGCGGCAAGTCCCCGATGACTACGCAAGCCGCCGGCCACGAAGCCGCCGCCGTGCAGGTGCACCATCAATCCCGCTGTTGCGATGGCGGACGGACCTGTCACGAGCTCGGCCTCGAACCCGTTGTATACGACCCGCTCGCGTCTCGTCCCGCCGGGCGTTCGCATCGCCAGCCCGGTCAGGTCGACTGCCTTGAGCGCCGTGAACCCGATCCGGTTCAGCGGGATGTTCTTGATGAGGGGCTTGAGCGTACGGCGGAGCACACGTGGCAAGACGCGTGCCGCCCGGCTCGTGTCCTCGAACTGGGTAACCGTCGCAACTTCAGGCGGTCGCTTCATCGTTGACCCTCCGGGAAGCGCTGCCCCGCCAACCTTCGGTTGACCGGGTCGACGTGACCCGCGGGGTGAAGTCGTAGTCCTCGAACTTCACGTGCGTGCCGCTGCGACGAGCGCTGAAGATTGAAGAGGGTCTGATAAACGGGACGTCGCCCTGGGAGTTGACGTAGTAGGTGCGCAAGCCTTCGTTGACCGACGTGAAGTAGTGCTTGACGTTGCGCCCTCGCTTGATGATCCCGCGGTGGTAGTCCGAATGCGCCTGTTCCCTGACCGCGACAGAATGCGCGTCACGACGCATCGCCTCCTCGATGACCCGAACCGCGTGGCCCGCACTGATCTCGACCATGGCGTGCCACCCGGTGCCGGTCCAGGAGTACGGGCCGATCAGCATCCAACGGTTCGGGAGTCCTGGGAGGGCCACGCTCTGGTAGGCCTGAAGTCCCTGGTCTGTGTAGAACCTTCCGAGATCGAAGCCGTTTCGCCCGACGATTGCTCCGGTCCTGTAGCTCTCTGGATCGGAGAACATCTCGTAGCCGGTGGCCAGCACCAGAGCATCGGTGGGCCGGATCCGTCCGTCTCCTGTCTCGATCGCGTGTGGCGTGACCTTGACGATGGGGCTGGTCACGAGGCTGACGTTGGCGCGGTTGAAAGTCTGCAGGAAAGCATTGGAGAAGGTCGGGCGCTTGCCGAACAGACCGTACGCCGGAGCCAGCGCTGCTCGATCCGACTGGTCCCGGACGACCCTCGCAAGGTAGGCGCGGTAGGCCCAGCGCGCGGCGTTGTCAAAGCGCCGCGCGAACGGGCCGAAGGCCGCGAGAGGAGTGAAGATGATCGAACGCACCGCAAGGTCGAGGGCGAGGAGCGACATCCCGGTGAGCCCTGCGCCAACGACCGATCCAGCGAGAATTCGCTGCAGTCGGGGGGGCATGGCCATGTCAGGTTTCGGCAAGCACCACACCGGGGTGCGCTGGTAGACGTCGAGCTGTTTGACCCCTGGGGCGATGCTGGGCGTGATCTGAACGGAGCTTGCCCCGGTGCCGATCACCGCGATGTTCTTGTCGGTGAGGTCGTAACTGTGGTCCCAGTCCGTCGGGCTCAGAATCTTCCCGACGAAGTCGTCGAGACCCGGGATGCCCGCATCCTTCTTTGGCTCCATGAAGGCGCCGACCGCCGAGATCAGGAACCTCGTCGAAATTACTGAACCGTCGTCGCATTCGAGGCGCCACCACTGGGCCGCTTCGTCCCATATCTCCCGCACCACGTTGACGCCGAACCTCAGGTGAGGCATCAGCCCGAAGTCGTCTGCGACCTGCTGGTGGTACGCCTTGACCTGTGCCCCCTTCGGGAACAGTCGCGACCAGCGCGGGTTACGGGCGAAGGAGTACTGGTACATGAACCCGGGCACGTCAACGCCGATGCCGGGGTAGTCGTTATCGCGCCACGTCCCGCCCACCTCGTCGGCCCGCTCGAGGATGACGAAGTTGTCGAGTGACCTCCGCTTCAGGAGGACTCCGGCACAGATACCACCCGGACCGGCGCCGAGGACCACGGTCTCGTGATCAGGGCCAGCCTGTCCACTCTTCCGGTGTGTACGAACAGTCACGACCGCTACCTCCATGATGCTTGATGTGTGTGAACGGTAGCTTATTTCGACATGGCTGTCTACATAGTCGATAGTCCTCGAAAATTCAGACGCCGAACACGCCCGAAAGGGTCGGTCGCGACGACGACCTTTGCAGCCCTACGTCTTTCGCTGCCGCGAGGTGTCCCGCCGGCGCAACGAAGTTTGCGCAGCTGGCCGACCACGTCGTTGACGACGAGTTGCAATCACGACCTCTGAACAGTTCAGCGGTGCAACGATTGGGGAATGAATCTCTGAATGAATGTCTTCACGGGCAAGGTTGCAGTTGTCGCCGGCGCGCCCTCGGGTGTGGGACGTAGTTCGGCGGTCGAGTTGGCACGACGAGGCCCAAAGCTTGGCGATGTCAACGCAACGGAACTCGACGAGACGGCGCGCCAATGCGAAGCATTGGGCTCGGCGATCAAAGTCGACTTCGTAGACGTCGCCGAACGTGAGGCTGTTCTTGCGCGGGCCGACGCTGTAGCCCACCACTTCAGCGATGGGCACCGGCCATCGCGGCCGCCTGGCACCGCATACGCACAGCCTTCGACTGACCCCTGTGCCATCTGCCCAACCGACACGAAAGACACACTGGCCGCCTTCGAATTCGTTGTCGACTATCGAGAGATTCCCGATTGGGTCTTCGGGCCGACCACTTCGAGCCCGTCACCGATCAGGTGCGCGGAGTCGGGGCGACGTTCGACACCGTCGGCGACCTGGGGCCGACCAGCCTGAAAATGCGTGGCGGAGTTATCCGCTGGGAATAAGGCCGCTCGCTCGGGCTGCGCAGTATCAAGGGGCTGGAGACGGACTGGTGTGGACGGTCCGCGAGCTGGACGACACTCGATTTTGAGTGTGTCGTGGAGATGGAAGATCACGTGCACGGGTTCGTCGGCACGGCGCGCGACAAGATCATCCGGGTCTTCGCGAAAGTGGCAGTCGTGCAGATCGAGCGGAGCCTGAGCCGACAGGTCCGGGAGGCGTTCGCGACGACGGCAGCGAAGCGCCGTGAGGTCAGCTGAGTAACTTGAATCGCGACCGGACCGGATACGAGATGGCCCGACGACAGCGGTTGTTCTGTCGTCAGGCCATCTCGCGACTAGCGGCGACTCTGCAGGTCGTAGACGAAGGCGTCGGTGTCCTTGGTGCGCAGACTCGGTACCTTCTGCATCTGACGGAGCATCCACATCGTAGCGTTACGTGGCAGGCCTTTAATCGGCTTGAAAGGCATCAATTGCCCGAGGAAGAAGAGCAGGTCGGTGTCGGTGTCGATGCGCTCGATGAGCCAGCCCCGCTCGGGATGCAGCACCATGTCGTAGCGGTCCACCCCGACAACGTTCACAGTGCGCGGGGTGAACTTGAACTTCGCGATCACCCGCCACGGCGCGGTGATTCGCACCTTTCCGTCGAGAAAGTCGTAGTAGGGCAACGCCTTCTGCCCGTCGCTCTGCGCATAGAACACCATATCCGGTGCCAGCTTGAATATCTTCATGTAGAGGTCGAAGTCCTCGAGCGTGCCTTTGATGTCCCGGCTACCGAAGAACGGGTCCGCCCAGACAAGGTCATCGGAAACGCACGAACGCAGCATGTCGGCGGACCGGGCTTCCCACGCGGCGTACCACTTACCCAGGAACCCGGTCAGCCCCTCGGCGGGAAAGCCCGCCGCAACATACATGTCCTCCTGCTGCTTGACCTTGTGGTAGAACTCTTCCATCAGCGCGATCGAAGCCTGGTGCTCCTTCGAGTAGCTGCTCGCGTCGATTATCGGGGGCCGCTCGTATTCGCGATTGAGCGAGGACGGGCTGACAGCCTTCTTTTTTGTCATGGACTCGACTGGCATTGTTGCTACCTTCCTTCAGATATATCTTTTTGGGATGCGTGCTCACTGGTGCACGCAAGTCTTTGCTTCTCGATATTCGAGGACCGCGGTTTTTTCAGGTGCCGCAATCGCCATGCCAGCTGCGCAATGTCAGCTGCGTCAGACGATGGCTCCGCGGGGTTCATAATTTGAGCGCGATCCGTTCGCACCCAGCCGCGGCTCGGGACACACAAATCATCAAGCTGTTGCTTTCCGTGCGTTCTGCTCTCGCCAGTACGAGATCGCGATGGTCGATCTCGCCGGCCAGAACTGTGGTTTCGCAGGTGCCGCACACGCCCCGACGACATGAGTACGGCACGACCACGCCGTGTCGCGTGACTGCGTCGAGAATCGTTGTCCCGGCCGGGATCTCCACAATGATTCCCGTTTCCCGTAATTCGACCTCGAAGGTGCGACGCGACTCTCCCGCCGCGACGAGGCTGGATTTATCCGTGTGCTCGGCTGCATGCCTCGTGTCGATCAAACGAAGCGGTTGTCGAGCGAGAAACATGTCCGTGTCCCCTGGTCCGTCAGCTGATCTTTGCGAAGTCGCCGCTGGGTGTGGAGT
The DNA here is from genome assembly GCF_025331195.1 of Mycolicibacterium llatzerense. Lineage (NCBI taxonomy): Bacteria > Bacillati > Actinomycetota > Actinomycetes > Mycobacteriales > Mycobacteriaceae > Mycobacterium > Mycolicibacterium llatzerense. The sequence continues at coordinate 253,416 of NZ_LXOV01000015.1, forward strand.
CGTGGCCCGCGAAGCTGGCCCGGCGGGCAACAATCTCAGGGCCATTGGCATCGGCGCGGGAGACCGCCATCTCGACGAGCTTCAACATCCCGGTCAGCATGCCGTCGCCGCCGACTGCAGCCCGCTTCTTTCGAGCCGCAGCACCCGGCAGCTGATCGAGGATGCCGCCGATCCTGGGGCCAATCGAGATGGCGTTCTTCGTGACCATCGTCAGAATCTTCAATTCGGTGGTGCTGTATTTACGGCCGGCGCGGTTGTCGAAAATCACCCGGACCATGTCTTCGCCGACCAAGAAGTTGAAGTAGCCCCAGAGCAGCGGAACGATGGCTTCCTCGACCAACTTGCCTGCGTGACGGCCCAATTGCAAAGCAGGGAGGGCCGCCAGCGTCTTGTGCAGTGCTCCCGCTAGTTGAGGGGTCCACTCGGTCATCCCGGGGCCGCCCAACGATGCCATGTACTCGGTGTTTGCCATCGCATCGCGAACGTTCTTGGCGAGAAGCTCGTCGGCGACACCGAAGATGTACAAGGTGTAGGCGAAGAACTTGGTGACGTCGTTCAGCTCCTCCTCGCTGATCTTGCGACCGAGATGGCGGTCGATGATCAGCGGGCTGAGACCGAATGCGCCGAGGCCACCTGCCATAGCGGAGTTCGAAATAGGGTTCGCTCGGTGCGCGAAGGTGTCGTCGCTCCAAGACTGGAGCATTCCGGCCCGTACTTGTGCATGCATCAGACGGAGCCGGACGGTGTCCTTGAACGGCTCCGCGAATCGCTCCATCGCGCCCGGAAGGTTCACGCTGGCGAACCACGCGGCCGAATCACGAGTGCGCAATAACGTGTTCTGGGCAAACCAGCCGGTCGATCCGGTCGCCGCGGCGACATCCTCGCCCATCATCGTGTACGCGGCGTCGATGAGGAACATTCCGATCTTGCCGGCGACCGATGCGCTCCGCCAGATGATGCGTCCACGCTCCCATGTCTCGGGGTCGTGCCAGGGCGGCGGGTTGTCGAGTTGCTCGAACAATGCCACCAGCTCTGCCGGCGGGTCATCCACCGTCTCGATGCCGTGGTCCAGTGCCTGATCGAGCATCTGCCTGCCCTGCGCCGCACCCACGCGACGGAACATGGCCACTACTCCGTCCATCTGTTCGTCGCCCTGCCACAAATGATCCGCGAGCAACCGGGCTGCCGGGGTCTCCTGGGCAATCAAGGTGATTTCGTGGTCTACGAGGTCCGCGGCGAGGAACTTCCGAATTGGCAGCCAGGCAGGCGAAGGCATTGCGCGGGTAGGCAGCGGACGCAGCTCCATGCCCGGTCGATAGTAGTAGTCGTACGGGTGTCGGGGCTTGTCGTCGGCGACGCGATCCTTCCGGGACGGTGCCGAGTTCGTTGTCGTGCTTGCTACCTCAGTCATCTGTGCCATCCGTTCCTAGATCTGGTTTAGCCCTCTACCAAATGATCTGGTTGTATACTCTCCCAGATGCGCAGTGATGTCAACGGACGGTCGTCGTGACCAAACCCGAGACGCGGAAGAATTACGCCGGACTAACTCCTGCGCAGCGGCAGGAACGTCGCCGCGGGGATCTGATCGACGCGGCGGTCGAGATCATCGGAGAAGGCGGAACCGAGCAGATCTCCGCTATCCGCGTGTGCAAGCGCGCGCGACTCAACCAGCGCTACTTCTCCGAGAGCTTCGCCAGCCGCGAAGAGCTTCTCGTAGCTGCCCTCGACCGGGTGGTGGGTGAGTCGATCAGTTTCGGCCTTGCCAGGTGGGCCACATCTTCTGGGGTCGACAGCGCGCGAACGGCCGGCCTGGTGTCGGAGGTCCTCGACTTCGTGGCCGCGGATCCGTGCAGGCGAGCGTTGCTGATCGAGTCCCAGGCGACGCCGGCGCTGCGCAAGCGGCGTGAAGAATTTGTCGCGATGATCGCCGGCATCATCGAAGCGAGGGCGGTCGACGTGCTGGGCGACCAGGTGGTCCTCGGTGTGGATACCCGAGTCGCCGCACTCGTCTTCACAAACGGCGCATTGAATGTGGTGACAACGTGGCTTACGGGCGACCTCGATATCAGCCGCGACGAGTTGATCACCGCACTCGCCAAGACCATCCTCGCGGCGCTGCGGACCAGCGGCCTCCCACCCGCAAGGCGCCCGACTGAGGACCTAACCGCACCGCTGGAGGACGGGATATCCATTCCCAATTGTCCTGAAAATCGTTGCGATACAACGACCTAGCAAAGTACTAGGTGGCACCAGAGCGGAGAGTGCTGCGGTCGCCACCCATGGCGAGCTTGCCACCAGGTCGACGAATCGATGTCCTGGCTTTCGGTTGCGGCCAGGTGGCCATGTCCAACGACGTTGTGGTCACGAGCGGTGAAACCCCAACTGGCGCTGCGCATATTCGAAGCCAGCACAACCTGTTGACTAATTAGACATACCTGTCTATAGTTCGGCTATGGCTAGCCCTCTGCATGTTGTCGACGCCCCGCAAGATGTCCGCGACGATATCCGGTTTCTAGGACCGGATTCAGTGAGCTGGAAGGTGGCGATGGGGCCTACCTACATACCTGCGCTGCTTGCCTCACTGGTGATGTTCGAGCTCTACCAACCGATGGCGGTTCTCGGCGAGCAGTCCGTGACCTATACCGACCCGATTGGCCGTAGCAAGCGCTCGATGGAGTACTTCTACACCGTGGTATTCGGAACCAAGGATGAAGCACGCAAGGTGGCGGCGCACGTCAACGCGATGCACGACACGATCAAAGGGCACTGGGCAGTCACAGGTCGCGAGTATTGCGCCTCGGAACCGGACAATCTTTTGTGGCTCTTGGTCCCAGTGACCCAACTTGTGCTGGATGCGTACGCGACATATGGCATTGAGCCTCTGACCATGGCCGAACGCGACCAAATGTGGCGCGAACAGGCGGTTACCGCGGAGCTCAACAGAATTCCCCTCGAATTGTTCCCGAAGTCGCAGGCCGAAGCCGACGCCTACTTTGAACGGATGCGACCACATCTCGGCCTGAATGAGGCCTCTGCTCGCGCGATGCGCATAGCGACCTATCCAACGATATGGAATTCGACGGCGGTTCCGGTTGCTCTGGTACCAATTTGGCGAATCCTCATGGAGGCTGCGAGCGTTTTGTTGCCCGACTATGCAGCCAAGCTGGTCGGGCAGGAGCGTCCCAGCATTGTTCGGCGCGCGACAATCGCGGCCTACAAGCCACTGTTCGCAGTTTGGGCAAGGACGCCATACCTGTGCGATGCCACCGCGAAACTAGCCGGAGGCGCATCGTACGAGATGATCCGTAACGCAAGGGAATTGATGAGCGCGGGAGTTTGAGGCGTTTGACGCGCTATAGGAACTCTTCGCCGGGCGGCGTTTGGTGTGAGTATTTGTTCTGGTAGCAGCTTTTCACCTGAGTTAGGTCATTTTATACCCCGTCGGCGATTGCCAGATGGGTCGGGATTTCGGCTTGAGCGTCGAGGACTTGTCGCGGAAAGGTCTGGTGGGTGCCGTTGATGGCGATGGTCGCTGACCGCGGCGGGCGGAGCTGCTTGACGACGTTGGCGATCGCCAGGCCAGTCTTGTCCTGGATGGCGTGCGAAACTGCCAGCGCGGCGAACACGATCGTCAGGTGCGCTTCGATCGACTCGCGTACGTGGTGAAAGATCGGCCGGGCCGCCAGGTCGTGCTTGGACATCCAAAATGACCGTTCCACGTGCCAGAGCTCGTGATATTTCGCGATCACCTCCGCTACGGGCATCGCGGCAGCATCAATGTTGGTGACGTATTCGTGTCATTGACCGTCGTACCGCCGCGCCGGGGTGTGACGGTGTCGATCACCTATCCGTCGGCGAACATGTTGCCGTGCCAATGGAAATGCGATTCCAGGTCGCCGGGCGCCTTGGTCTGCCGTGATCCGACATTGAACGAAAGACCCTCAGCATCAAGAGCTTTAAGGTTGGTCCAGGACAACATGCCGGCATCGGCGGCGATGACCATCGGCACCCCGGCCGGACCGTGACGGGCATGGAAGGCTTGAACGATGGGCACGATGGTGGTGGTTTCGGCGGTATTGCCTTCGTAGCAGCCGATTTCCAGAGGGAACCCCGTACGATCGACCAGCAGGCCGACCACGATTTGTGGATCAACCCGTCGTTCCTTGGGGATCGGAACGGCTCGATCGAGTCGGCCATTGCGCCCAAGGGGTCGCGGCGGCTCAGTAATATCAATTCTGTTGTGCTGTCACTGTATTCGCGTGGAATGAAGACCCGCGATATCGAGGCTCACATGGAGGAGGTCTACGGGACGTCGGTGTCGCGCGAGTTGATCTCCAACATCACCGAGGACGCTCTCGGGGTGTGGATCCAGGACACCGAGGGCGCCAAGTTCTGGCAGAACCGCGGCGGAATTGATTTCGATCCATCAGGGCCGACGTAGCCCACCTCGACCGAGTCGCACGAACGACGCATCAACGTTGCGAACTGAACACTGGCAGTGAGTTATCCCGTTGCATCGCAAAGTAGAACGGCCGCTGGCCTCGGACATCCATCACGCCGACAACGGCGTCGTCACCGACTTTGCGGAACACGTCATTGGCCGGGTGCTGGTCATAGATCATCGTGGCGGTCGCCTCTCCGCGATAAGTAGTAGTCCCAAACGTGCCCTCGGCCGCTTGGTCTGCGCAATTGGTCGAAGCGCGGTAGGCACCCAGGTGTCACAGGCAACGGCCGCCAGGAGGATATCCAGCGCTAAACTCCTGCTGTGGCAAAGGCAAAGAATCCCAGCGATGCGGTACCTCCAGCGCCCTCACCCGACTCGCTCGCGCCAATCGTTACCGCACTCGCGCCGGCGCGTCGAATCATCAAGCCCAAGATGTACGGCATCGAGAATGTGCCTCAGCGTGGCGCGTTACTGGTGGGCAATCACACCTTGTACGGATTGTTCGACCTGATATTGCTGGCGGGCGAGTTTGTCGAGCGCAAGATCGTGGTGCGGGGGCTCGCCGACCACGCCCACTTCCTGATACCCGGTCACCGGGACGTTTTGACCGCTGTTGGCGCGGTCCCTGGTACCCGCGCGAATGTGCGTGAACTGATGCGTCGGGGCGACTTGATCATGGTTTTTCCGGGCGGGGCGCGTGAGGTGGCCAAGCGCAAAGGTGAGCGGTATCAGCTGATCTGGAAGAACCGCGTCGGGTTCGCGATGATGGCTATCGAAGGCCGTTATCCGATCATCCCGTTTGCTTCGCTGGGCATTGAAGATGCGTTGGACATCGTGATAGACACCGACAGCCCGTTGATGGCGCCAGCACGAATTCTTGCCAAAAAGCTGCTGAAATCCGAGCCGCTGCCGCTCGTGCGAGGCATCGGACTGACACCGATACCGCGACCCGACCGGCTGTATTTCTGGTTCGGCGAGCCCATCTCCACCGCCGAATACGACGGAGTGGCTCACGAGGAAAGTGCGCGCGAACTGAGGACGCGTACCGCGGCGGCGATTGAGGGCGGGCTCGACTTCCTACGCGCCGAACGGGAGGCGGATCCGGAGCGTTCGCTCCTAAAACGTCTCATCGGAAGCAAATCGGAGTCATGACAATCGTGCAAACGTCGCCAGAACGGGGAGCAATGGCTAGGCAGCAAATGTCACTACTCCGCGTTGTCCTGTTCGGTCTGGTCTTGGCTGAAATTTCGGCGAAGCTGCCATTGAGCGCGATTGCGGCGGTAGACGGGGCGGCACGGATCCGACGCCCGTTTGAGCGTCGGTCGGCCGCAGGCAGGCTGGATATTGGGCACCCGCGGAGTCTGTCCGTTTGCCGGCCGTGTCAGAACGCGTACGGACCGAATCGTCCCCAGACGACGACCGCGGCGAAGACCGCGAGCACCACGTTGACGGCCACGTAGGGGTATTCGCGGCGGCGGCCGTGAGTGACGATCGCGCCCACCGGGACTAGTCGAAGTCTCGACCAACGGGAGTTCATCTGTGCTCACCGGCTCGCGCGCCAGCGTGCGATCTCCCGGCCGATGTCGGTGGTCGGCGGCTCGTCGTAGAACCATTCCCGCCCGATGCGGTGCCAGTTGTTGGTAGCACCCAAATGCCCCAGCGTGCCGAATGTCATGAAGTCCGCACGCCGCGAGAAGACATGCTCGGGCGGCATCGTCTGCCGTCGTATCCCGGCAAACTCCGTTTGCCGCGGGTCGATGGCGAATACCACCGCACCGGTGGCCAACTCCGGAGTAATCGCAATCTCGGCATCGACCAGATGCCATTCGCTCGCCGACCAGGCATAGTCCAGACACTCCTGCGGGGTAACCCCTGCCGCATCGTCGACGATGCCACGACGCACCATCATCTGATACAGATCCGCTGCCCGATTCTCAGCAGCAGCGCACAGGCATGCCCGCTCAAATGCCACGCTGGCCGGATCCATGCGGTTGTAGAGCCCGAAATCGATGAAGCCGACACGGCCATCGCGCGCCAACAGAATGTTGCCCGGATGCGGATCCCCACAAAACTCGTTGTGCGCGAACAGCGAACCGATGTAGAACCGGTGAATCACCTCACCGATGCGGTTGCGCTCAACATCCGGCAGCGCCCGCATCTCCTCGAAACCAACACCGTCGAGAAACTCGGTCACCAACACTCGCGGCGTACAGCATTCGAGTACAGCGTCGGGAACGACAATGAACGGATGGTCGCGATACCGGGCAGCCACATAGCGCTGCGTGGTCGCCTCCCCCAGATAATCCAGTTCGCCGTCGATGCTCCGCGTGATCTCCTCCAGCAGTGCCGAATTCATCGTCGGCCACATCGAACTCAACAGCTTCATCACCAGGGCCAGGTTGCCCAAGTCCGCACGTATCGCCTTATCGACACCGGGATACTGCACCTTGACCGCAACATCGCGCCCATCGTGCAGCCTGGCGCGATACACCTGACCGATCGACGCTGCAGCGATGGGCGATTGATCAAAGTCGGCGAACACCCGCGACAACCTGCCCAGATCGGCCTCCAACACCGCACGCATCGTGCTGAACGACTCTCTGGGCGCTTGATCCCGCAGCGCGGCAAGCTTTTCCCGGAACCGGTCGCGATGAGACTCCGGCACCATCTCAAATTCGATCACCGACAACATCTGACCCAGCTTCATCGCAACGCCCTTCATGGCGCCCAACACCGTCACCAGACTCTCAGCTGCATCCATGGTCGCTCGCTCGGACAACACCCGCTTGGCCTGCTCCGATCTGCCGACCATCGACAGCCGGGTACCCGCGCCCCGCACCGCTTGCTTGGCCGCGAGCGTCCCCAACTTGCCGCCTCGAGTCAGTCGACCCTCCGGCAGTCCACGCGCCATCTGCCACCTCCCTATGAGTCGCCCATGAGGGTCGTGGCCACCACTGCTCGACGGCCACCACGGGGACTTTCAACCTACTGCTGTGTCGAAGAGTTCGTCTCAAATCCCGTAGTCGGGCCACATAATCGACGACTGACTTGTATTCGCCATAAATGCTCAGGCGTGGATGGTGGCGAGCGCGCAATACATGCGGCCATCCTGTGGGTTGCCGTCTAATGTCGTGGAACAGGTGGTGCCGTCGTTCATCACGGAGCTATGTGACGGTAGTACCCGTTCAGCTTGCCCGGCCGCCCACCGGATACTCACTGGCGAGTCGTAGCGCACGCCTCAAGTCGCTCGGCAGTTGGCTGCCGTTGCACCTCGCGCGCAAGATCGCCTCTCGCGGCTTCAGTTCCGGATCCCATTCAAATCAATTGTTTCGTTGCCGGCGAGGCACAGCTGCACTCTGTCGGATGGTCGCCGTCGACGCGTCGAGTTCCGCCCGGAGGCCCGCGGATATATGGCCGACCGATAGGGGCGTGTCAGCTGGGCCACGGAGCACCGTGCCGTCTACGGCAAACCTGGCACCATGGCGCGGGCAGACCCAGCATCGAGATTTGCCGTCGAATTCGAGTGGCCAATTCATATGCGTGCACAACGCTACGACCGCATGCAACTCTCCGGCCGCATCGCGGAAGACCCCAACGCTGCCATCCTCCGAGTCAATGATTCTCCCTTGACCCGAGCGCAATTCCGATCCACCCGCGTCAGGGGTTGGCACCACAGATACTCCGGTAGCACCGACAACGCCACCTCGAATCAGCTCAACGGCCTCAAAGACGACCTGAAACGGGACTTTCCACAACGTCACTCAGTCACCCACCATGGGATGACCTCATCACCGCGGCCCGTCGCGCGCGCGCGTCGCGCACCATGCTCAGTACCGGCTCGCCGGCCACGCGCGGAAGCGCGTCGCGCAACCCCGGAGTCAGGGCCATCGCCCTGAACAACGGGCGATAGGCGGCGATCGTCGCGCGACGAACGAAGGCCGGTCGGTACTGGCCGTGAAGTTTCAACACGTAGTCGGGCGTCAACGCCGTGGCGCATTCCTCAACAAGTCGAACCAGCGGCACCAACGCGACCGGGACAATCCCATTGTCCCACAGCAAAGGAAATACCAAACGGTGCGCGTAAGCGGATTCTTCGATCACCGCCAGGCGCGGACGCATCTCCTCGAAATACTTATCGGCCTCGGCCTGCGAGGTGGGAATCATCTCCGCCGGAATCCGATTCAGCAACGCGATGACCTCCACTTCGCGCCACATCTGGTCGCGCTCCTCGGGGGTCAACCGCGAGGGACCATACGCGTCATAGGCATCCATCGTCGCCTGCATGAAGGGCACATAAAGCCACAGAAGATTCTCTGGATCCGATGCACAGTAATCGCGCCCATTCCAGTGACACTTGATCGTGTCATGCATCGCATTGACATGCTCGATAAGCGACATAGCCTGGTCCCGGTCGCCGAAAGTCAGCGTGAGCATGTACTCAAGAGTGCGGGTCGAGCGGCCGATCGGATCTTGATACGTCACCGATTGAGCACCCATCAGGCCGCACGGCGGAAAAGCCTCAAACAGATCCAGGATAGACAGCAGACCCGGCACATAGGTAGGGCTGAGCATCACCTTCCAAGTGACCGAATCCGGCCTGAAAAAACCTGACTCCGAACCGATCTCGATATCAATCACATCCGCAGGAGCGCTTGGAGCGCTTGTCAGTGTCGTCATGCCCCCAATTTAGACACCCATGTCTAAATAGTCAAGGGGGTGACGGATCCAACGCCTACGACATCTCATCTCATTGAGTCAATGACCAGCGCAAGTCGATCACAGTTTGCGCAGACCCAGTGTCCATATTCGGAACACCACACGTGCCAAGGCCCGGCCACACTGGATCCAAACCAACGTCCATCGATGCCTAGGGGAACCTGCATGGAGCCAGCATCCAACGCATCGAGCGGGGCCGGGGATGCGCCGCGGGGCCCGTTGATCGGATCGCCCTCGCGCTCGGAGAACAGACTGCACAATCGTGATGTCCACGACCAGCCGATGAAAACGGAACTACGGTGACCACCTCAGAGGAATTCCCAACAGCGACCAGAATACGACGCGCCGTACGGCTGCGGCGGCTCCCAGCTACCGCGATCGCGCTGCTGTGTGCGGTCGCGGCGGCAACACATGGTGCCGACCAACAACAGGCGCAAGTATGGGCGCAGTCGCGGGCCGTCGACTTGATGACCACCGACGTGCCATTACCGAACTCGGGCTCCCCCGCCGACCCGAACCGAATCCACGATGACCTCGGCAGGTTCAGCTTCACTACGCCCGTAGGTTGGGTGCGGTCAGCCAATCCGAAATTAACTTACGGCACAACGCTTTTGACCAATCCCGGGCACCCAGACGGCGTCATTCTGGTCGGCCCGCTGGACCTGAAGCTATTCGCCTCGTCCTACCCCTCGCACCCGGACAACACCAAGGCGGCGATCAGACTGGCCTCCGACATGGGCACGTTCCTCATGCCCTACCCCGGTAACCGGATCAACTGGGACACTCAGCCCTTCAGCGTCAACGGATTACCAGCTGCCACTTCGTATTTCGAAACGAAGTATGAGGACGCACGCCATGAAGACAGTCAGCTGTGGGTGGGGGTTGTCGGCCATGACGTCAACCGGTTCTTCGCGCTCTGGCGCGGAACCGCCTCCACGCCAATTGATCGCGCCGCAGCGCAGGCGCTCGCCGAATCCATCGATCCGGACTAGGACGATCACCGATTCATGAACGCTGGAAGGCTAATTCGGATACACGGGACGCGGGATGCATACTCCATTGGGGTCCGACGCCATCGTCTTGTTGCCGTCGATCCAAATCTCGCAATGCATGTCGGGGTTCCACCAAACATTGCGCACCGCAACATAAGCCGTAGACGCATCGTCCAACTGAACCGTCGTTTCCCAAGGTTGACTCGGGCCTACCCAATGGTTCTCGATATGGACGCCGCTCCAATTGATAGTCTGCGCCGCCTCCCTGAAGTAGATCGTCACCTCATGCTCTCCGTTGGAGGTGACGACGTAGCGGACTGTGTGTTCATCGGCGTGAGCGGCCGGAGGAGCAATCATGACTGAGGCGAACAACAGGACGACCCATCCTTTGCGGGACCAGCTGGTGACGTGCGATGACATACGTTCTCTCCCTTGGTTAATAGCCATTCAAGCACCTTCTGGCCATCGGTCAAGACCCATTCGCACCGACACGACAAGCAGCCCGCCGGCAAACATGCCGACGGCAAGTATTAAGAAGAACACCCCCGCGACTGCCCCCGAGCGCACCCAGGGAACTTGCACCTTTTCCGAGGAAATCGGTTACCAATCAAGCTCTTTCAAGGATATCTATGACGGCCTAAGCATCCTTGTACCCGAGACTCTGAAGTTCGGACATCTCGCGCAACACGAAGTAGATCGTTTGCCCCCACACTCATCGGCCGCGACATCACCGGTCAACACGAGATATTGACAACGAGGGAACGAAATGGAACTAGATTACAAGCCAGTCGATGAGGAAGTGATGGACGTGCCCGAGGATTCAACAGCCGAGACACCAACAAACGAGATCTCCGAGGACGCTGCGCCGACCGCAGAGGCTGCGGACTCGCCTGCGATTGTAGCCGAATCGCCGCAAGCAGAGTCGTCGCCAAAACGTGCTCCGCTGACCCGCCGCACCCAGCTGCTGACTGCCGCGCTGGCGGTCTCATTGGTTGGCAACGGCGTTCTCGGCTGGGTTACTTATGACAGCCGCCATAGCGCACGGGAGGCCCAGTCGCAGCTCATTGCGATGAGGGATGCCGCGCAGTCGAAGGACCACGCCATGCAGATCGCCCTCGACTATGCGAAAGGCGCAGCAGAGATGGACTACAAAGACCTGCCTGGCTGGACGAAACGGCTGACCACCAATACCTCACCCGAGCTTACTTCCAGGCTCAAGGACGCCGCTGCATCGATGGAGCAGATCATCGTTCCGCTGCAATGGGTTTCGACGCCGACGCCGATCGCGTCGGTAGTCCGCTCCGAGCGTGACGGCGTGTTCGTGGTCAATAGCTTTGTCAGCGTGAAGACCAAGAACGTTCAGACACCGGACGGTATTCAGTCGACCGCGACCTACACCGTCACCATCAACAAGAACAACAACTGGATCATCACCGACGTCGGCGGCGTCGACACCGCACTCAAAGCCGGCTCCTGAAATTTGCTGTCAGGGATCAGGATCCGCTGGGGAGCACGTGTACGGTGAATGCCCCGGGCGTCTCGAGCGAGTCCAATGACGCGTCGAGCAGGCGGCTGGTGTCGATGCTGGCCATCGCCGCGGCGGTGGCCTGCATCACCGGCAGCAGCGGTTTGGTGAGGTTGTACAACGGGACACCGATTTCCTTCTCGAACTCCGAAACCCGCGTCAGCAGCACACCGGCCCCATCGGAAACGTCCTTGGGATAGTCACCGCCGGTGTGATAAAGGGCCTGAACACCGGCGTCCAGGAGACCTCCCAGCGACGCGTTTATCAGTCGAACCGGCTCCGGCAGATTGGCAGACGCCGCCGCGAGGGCATCGTCGTGCTGCAACAGCACTTGCGCTTGAACCAGGATGTTGCGGATGTCGTCCTTGTCGGACGTGACGAGTTCATTCAGCCGATGGTTGAAGTTGGCGAGCACCGGAATTGGTGCGGTACTCGACATGGCTGTCGTGAGTTCGTCCACGATGCGGCCGAACTGTTCGGGATCCAGTTTGATTGCCAGTTTGCTGACGGTGACCGCCAGCTCGCCGATGGTGCCGGGCACGGCCGCCGCATCGGCGACTACCCGCTGGTTGTTCTCGATCATCGGCCCGCCGGCCGCCGTGGGCTTGATAGACAGGTATGTCTCCCCCAGCGCCGACAGATTCTCGACCCGGAACACACTGTCCAAGGGCAGCGAAACACCTGGGGGAAAGGCGAACTGGACCGCGACGTGCTGGGCGTCAGCAGTAACCGCGGTGACCTCGCCGACCTGAACGCCCCGCAGGAGGACGCGGGATCGAGGAATGAGCCCATTCGCATCCCGCACCATCAACGTCGCGTGATGCCAGTCGGCGCCGGTGGGGTTCCACTGCACACCCTGCCGGCCGATGGCTAGGCCCGAAGCCACCAGCAGCGCAATCAACGCCGCCGCTGACACGACGTTGCGAATCATTGGATAACCCCCAACTGCCGTAGGAGCCGCTGCGTATCGGCTGTTCGATCGGTACCATCGACGCTGGTCACCGATGTGATGTCCACCCGGGGGTCGAGGGCAAAGGGTAGCAGCGTCTGGTTGGTGAAATCTCGCACGCTCGGCACGCCGGTCTGTTCCATCGCGGTGGCCACCGAGTCGAACACCGGAATCAGCCAATAACCTTGAACGATCAACGACCCGGCGCCACCGATCAATGCAAGGACTTTTGCCACCGTCGGTGGGACGAGTGCCCAGACTCGCTGGCTGCGATCGGAGAGGTAGTCGTCCAGGTAGTCCTTCCGGTTGCGCAGTACGGTGGCCAGGTCTGAGACGTTGGCCAGCGTCCGGTCGATCTGGTCACCATTGACCGCAAGGTTTCGCAGATCGGCAGCCAGTGTCGAGGCATCCCGGTGCAGACCGGCGGGGTCGTCCGGCATGGCGCGATTCAACCTTCGCAACATGCCTTGTATTTGCTGAAGGCTGCCGGTGCCCAAGAACGACGACAAGGTCGACATCATGTCCTCGATGGAGGTGGGGGGCAACGTCCGGGCCACCGGGATGGCGGCTCCGGCGGTTAGCGGTGGCGCCATTGCACTGTCGGTCGGCTTGGCCAACCTGATGTAGGAGTCGCCGAGGATCGTGTCCTGGACGATGGCCGCGGACGAGTTGCCCGGAATGGCGGCCGCGGAATCCACGTCGACGTTGACTCGTGCTACGCCGTTTCCGAGGTTCACGCCGCGCACCACGCCGACGTCGACCCCTTCGTAGGCGACCCGTGAGCCGGCAGGAAGGTTGAGGGCATTGCTGAATTCGATGACGATGCCGAGTTTCTTGGTCCCGCTGACGTCGGGGACCTGCATGCGCACCGGATTCAGCCCGCATCCGGAGATCGTTGCGGCCAGCACCAGGAGTGCCGCTGTCAGTTGGCGTCTCATGGTTGCTTGGCTCCCCCTTTGAGGACCAGTTGGAGCATGTCGATGGAGGTGATTCCGTCCGGGACACCGTAGAACAATCCGCAATGGTCTTTCTGGTTCATGTCGTTCCGTGCGCAGATCTGGCCGTCGTCCTGCGGCCCGGCCGCTACCCGCGGCGACAGAACCGGGATGCTCCTGACGTTGACCCGGGCCCAGAAGTTGCGGATGCCGTCGAGAACGTTCGGCAGGGTGCCTGCATTCATGACGATCACGCCAGTGTGGTCGGACAGCAGGCGCACGGTCTTTGCCGCGGTGTCGAGGGTGTTCCAAACGATGCCGCGCAAGTGCGTGGTCACATCCACCAGTAACTGTAAGAGTGGGGCCACCTTTGACAGCACGGGCGTTAACCCGCGGAACAGTGTGCTGGTCTCTCGCGCGACGGGGCCGGCATGCTCAAGGACGGCGTCGATCCCAGCCCAGTTCTGGACCGTCGTCGTCATGAGCGACGATGTTCCCCTGATGAGTTGATCGGCGGTCGCCATGTCACCGCCCGAGTCCTTGACCGCATTGGCGAAGTCCGAGAGTGCCTGCCGCAGGCCAGGGCCGTTACCGTCGAGTTGACTGCTCGCCGCGGTGACCAACCGGGTCAGCGTATCGCCCTGGCCCGCGTCCATCGTCTGCCGTATCACGTTGTTGAAGGCCGCCAGTCCGTCGGAAATGCTCTTTGCAGTGGCGGTGCGTTCCAGCGGAATACACGCCTGAGGCTTGAGGGTGCCACGCGCTGGATCACCGCCGCTCAATTCCAGACTTCGATCGGCGAGGATGGTCGGGGAACGGGTGGCCGCGCCGACATCACCCGGAACGCTGACACCGTCGTCAAGGCGAAATCGCACCGTGACGGACAGCGGCCCGCGGTCAACGGCGTCGACGGTGCCGACGGGTACCCCCTTGCGGGTCACGGAGTTACCGGGATAGAGGCCGATCGTGTCGTCCATGACCGCGCAGTACTCGGCCGCCGGAGTCGAATGCGTCAGCGTCGAGCACCCCGACCCGGCGGCGACGGCGATCGTGATACTTGCAACTGCGGTGGCCTTACTGGCGCACCGGATGCTCAGCATGTTCGCCCCGGTGCGGGAACGCAGATGTCGGTCGCCAGTAACTGCTCTGGCGGTATAATGCGCCGGCCATCGGGCGAGACGGCTTTCCGCAGGTTGTCGACGAAATTGCCCAGATTCCCGACAATTCGTGGAATGTCGGTGTTGATGACGTTGAGCGCATTGTTGGTGCGCTGCAGCACATCCAATATCCAGTCGCGGTGGTTGGCATAGAACTTGGCCCCGACGCCACCGAGCATGTCGAATAGCTTGCCGAATTGAATCCCAGTTTGAGTTATTCCATATTTGATCGAGTCCCATAGCGTCAGCAGAAGTGCCGCATTCTGGATCAGATCGATCAGCATGGGGCGGTTCTGCTCGGCAGCGTTGACCAGTTCCTTAGTGGTGTCGAATATCGTGTGCAGTTGCTCGCGTTGCCGGTTCGCGATTTGGGCGATGGCCTTGGCGAGTCCCCGTTACTGAGTCCACCCGGTCATAGAGTCGGGTTGGTTTTATCCGTTCTCAGGTGATGCTGCAGGCCACCGGGGTGTGGGTGCACCGGCAGGCAGCAGCGTACTCGGCTGGCGTGCGGTAGCCCAGTGCCGAGTGGCGGTGTCGGTGATTGTGCTCGTGCTTGAAGTCGCCGATGACCACGCGGGCCTCGAACAGGGTGTTCCAGTAATTACGGTTGAGGCACTCCTTGCGTAGCCGGTTGTTGAACGATTCGATGTAGCCGTTGTCCCACGGGCAGCCCGGCGGTATGTACACCATTCCGGTCCTGTTCTCGCAGAACCGTTGCAGCGCTTGAGAAACCATCTCCGGTCCGTTATCCAGGCGCAGCACCTTCGGCGGGCCACCATTAGCGGCAAACACCTTCTTCAATTCCTCGACCAGGCGCTCGCCGGTGATCGAACGCTCCACCAGGTTCAGCAGCGACTCGCGGGTGTGCTCGTCGATCATCGAGGCGATCTTGATGGCCTTACCGTCGATGGTGGAGTCGAACTGGAAGTCGATCGCCCACACCACCTTCGGCGCATCGGCGATGATCGGCGGCACCGAGGAGATGCCCGCCCGCTTCCGCGGACTGTGCACACGGACCTGCAGGCCTTCTTCGCGCCACAGCCGGTGGATCTTCTTCTTGTTGACCTCACGGCGCTCGTCGTAGCGCAGTGTCGCCCAGGCGCGCCGGAACCCGTGGCAGGGATGTTTGGTGGCGTAGGCGCGCAGCCAGGCCCTCATCTCGGCGTCCGGATCGGTCGGGGTCTGCGCCAACGGCAGGCGGCGGTAGGTGGAGCGGGCCAGCCCAACGGCCTTGCACGCCAGCCGCTCCGACATACTCAACGTCTCCTTGAGCATGTCCACGGCGCGGCGCTTGGCAGCTGGGCTCAGAATTTTCCCTTCGCGACCTCCCGCAACGCGTCCTTCTCCAATTCGGCTTCGGCCAGCAGCCGCTTGAGGCGCCCGTTCTGCTCGCGCAGCTCTTTGAGCTCTTTGGCGGCATCGGTGTCCATGCCGCCGTAGGTGCGCCGCCAGTTGTACAGCGTGGCCGGCGAGACCTGCAGCTCGGCGGCGATCTCCTCGCCAGTCTTGCCCTCGGCAGCCAGCTCATCTGCCCGGCGCAGTTTGCGCACGATGTCCTCCGCGGAATTCCGCTTCCGACCAGCCATGTGTTCATCGTCCCTTCTGGCCCGACATCGGGCCACAGGACTCTAAAACGGGTTGGACTCATTCAGCGGGAACACGCCAGCCTGGATGCCTTGGCTGATAGTGGTGATTGCCCCGGGGTTGGTTTCCAATCCGTTCGCCAGCCGATCCAGGTCCTGTCCTAATTGTGTTGCGTTGACCTGTTGGAGTTTGGCGGCGCTGTCAGCGAGCAGTTCGGTCAGCTGATACGGGGCTTGGGCGCGCTCGGCGGGGATGATTGCATCGCCGAGGGGTTTGGCGCCCTTCGACTCCACATTGACGTAGTAGCCGCCCGCGGCGGTCAGCATGCGGACGGATACCGTGCTCTGATCTCCGATGTAGATGCCGTCGTCGATGGTGATCTCGACCCGCACGGAGTCGCCGACCAGGCGCACGTTGGCGACCTGTCCGGACGGGACGCCCGCGACGCGCACCTGATTGCCCGGATGCACGGCTACCGCGTCGTTGATGAAGAAGGCCATCGTCCGCTGCCCCGGCGGCCACAGATAGACGTATGCCGTCGCGGCCACAATCACCGCCACTACGAGGTATACGCCGATGGCGATAGCAACTTGCCGGGTAACAGCGTTGCCATGCCCGGTCAGACTGCCGCGGATGCGTGCTGCTAGCGATTGCATAGCACCACCGATTCGTCGGCAAGGAATACCTTCATCATTGGTGGTAGAACCAATCGCCCGTCGGTGCAGTTCAAATCGGATCCCGGGTTGTTCAGTTGTGGCTGCATACCCACATACATGCCGGGGAGACGCTCGAAGAATTCGGGCACCCGGTACAGATTGGCCCGCATCACGTCAAAATTCTTGTCCAGCTCAGGACCGTCTCGCAGGCCCAGCTCCCACAGCAGGCGAGTAATAGACGCGGTGAAATTGGGACCGTATTGAGAAACGTTGATCAACGTGCTCTTCACCGAGTAGACAATCGCTATGGCACTTTTGAGGGACGTGAGAAGTTTGATCACGCGATCGGAGCGGCCCTGAACACCGGTGGCGAACAGGGAGATATTGTCGACCAGGGTGCCAATGGTTTGGTCGTGGTCAGCAGCCTTGCCCGCGATCGTCCGGATACTGTTGACCAGATCCGCCGCGCCGGCGCCGTCCCCTTCCAGGAACGTTGCGAGCTTCGCGGTGAACTCATTGACATCGGCGGGGTCGAGCGTCCGCAGCACAGGAGCGAGCCCGTTGAACAGGGTTGTCATGTCAAATGATCCGGTGGTCTGTTTCAGCGGAATTGTCGAGACCGACTGCGGATGGGAGACGTCGTCGTCGCGGATGTCGATGTACCGCGCCCCGGTCAGGTTCTGAAACTTGACGGTCAGATGGGTCGCGGTGGTCATCCGCTGGTTGCGGACGAGTTCCATTTCCACGTCGGCGACATTCGCGTCCCCGTCACGTACCACCTTGATGGACACCACCTTGCCGACCTGCACCCCCTGGCGTCGCACATCGGCGCCTGCACGCACCCCGGATACGTCGGTGAACTGAGCGTGGTAGACCGCCGTCGATGCGTCCACCGGGTTTCGCAGCGCGTTCACGATCAACACGTAGATCACCCCGGTACACAGCACGGCGATCAGCAAGCTGATCGCCGAACGTCGAACAGCCCTCATCGCGCACCACCCAGCGTGCCGTCCAGGTTCGATGTTGGCGGGAGCGCCGATTCCAGAGCCGGCAATGGTTCCAGCACCAGTCGCAGCTTGAATGACTTCTGATTTGTGTGTTCGGTGCTCGGGCCGTTGTAGATCTCGGTCAACCCAGCCAACAGTTTGTCCAGGCGGACTGATCCCCGGGACCGCTGAACCATGGAGCTCACCGCATCGGCAAACGCCCTGACGATCTCGGTAGTTGGGCCAAGTTCCCGCTGATATTTGCCCAACACGTCACCCGCCTTGCCCAGCAACTCATTTCCGACCCCCTCAAGAGTGTCGGCGAGGGGACCGGGTCTGTCGATGAACTCCTCCAAGGCCGGTCGATTACGGAAGCCATGCACGCTCGCAAAGACGCTCTCGGCGAGCACCGGCAACGGCTCCAGAATCCGGTTGACACGCCCTAACTGCACGGCCGGCTCCTCTCGTTGGGTTTCCGCGATCAGGCTGGTGAGCGCAAACCCGGTCTCGAGAAGGGGTGCCAGCGCTGCGGTGTAGTCGACGCTGCGGCCGATGAGGTGGGCCAGCTTGTCGGTGAGGATCTTGTTGGCGAAGTTGACTGTCCCGGTGAGAAGCTGCGCCATCGTGGCATTGATCTCCGGTGCCCGGCCAATGCGCTGTCCGTCGGCGATCGCGTTGCCGCCCTCACCCGGTTCGAGACTCAGGGCGGAGACGCCGAAGGTGTTGGCGGGGCGGAAGTCGTATCGAAAGGCGTCAGTAAGTCCGCGAGTGTCGTTGCGGTTCAGCTGAATTCCCACATCTGTCAGCTCACCGTGATGGTTCAGCTCGGTGACGGTGCCGACAGCCACTCCGCGCAGTAGCACCTTGGCATCGACATCGATGCCCTCGCCCACGCTGGGGGTGGTCAGTATGAACTTGACGGCATCGGCCGAGTGTTTCGCCGGCCAGAGTGTCACCACCGCGTACACGAGCAGCGCCACAGTCACCACCATCACCCCGGTGCCCACCAGTATGCGGTGCTGATGTTCGTCAGTGCCGCGCAGAAGTTCAGACATTGATCAGCCTCGGAACACATACGAGGGGAACAGGCCCCAAATGACAACGGACAGCGCAAGATCGAGCACGACGATCATCACCAGACTGGCCCGGATCGCGCGACCACTGGCCACCCCGACACCGGCGGGCCCTCCGGACGCGAAATAGCCGTAATAGCAATGGATCAGGGTCACCGCCATGCAGAAGACCACCGCCTTGAGCACCGAGAACCCGATGCCAGGTACGTCCAAGAACTGTTCGAAGTAGTGGTTGTAGGTGCCGGCCGACTGCGTATGCACGACGGTCACCAGGGTCCGGCTCACCACGAAACTCAACAGCAGCGTCGCCAGGTATGCCGGTGGGACACAGAGCATTCCACCGAGCAGTCGGGTACCCACCACAAACGGTATCGAGCGGATACCGATCGACTCGACAGCATCGATCTCCTCCGACACTCGCATCGCGCCGAGCTCGGCGGTCATCCGGCACCCAGCCTGTGCGGCGAAGGCGATCCCCGCCGCGATCGGCGCCATCTCGCGCACATTGGCCAAGCCACCGATCACGCCGGTGAGAGCGCCGAACCCCAGCATGTCGAGCGCGGCGAATGCTTCGACCGAAACCATCGCACCGATCCCGAACCCCAGGATCAGCATGGTCGACACCACGCCACTGTCGACGATGAGCGAGCCTCGCCCCCATGCCATGTTGTTGAGAATCTTCATTGTCTGCTTGGGATAGTGCCGCACGGTGATCGGCAGCAGCCAAATGGTCATGGCGACGAAGATCGTGAATTGCCCCAGCTGGGCAGCCGCGCTACTCAGCGGACGCAGAATAAGTCGCTGAATTGGCGTGGTTAGCCAAGCCAGTGGGCTATACGCGGCGGGCGCGGTCACGCGAATTGCTCCGGGAAGAACATCGTCTGTAGCTGCGTCAGGACGAGCGCAACGAAGACATTCGTAACAATGCTGAGCACCACCGCCGCGTTGACCGCATCGGCAACCCCGCGCGGTCCACCTTTGGCCTCCATCCCGCGTAATGCGGAAATAATGGTCACCAACACCGCGCCCGCCAACACCTTCACCAAGGCGAAGATGAGGTCCGTGGTGTTGGCAAACCCGCCGAAGGACGCCCAGAAACTGCCCGGATTCACATTGGAAACCTTCACGGAAATAATGAAGGCCGTTCCCACACCGACGAAGATGATGGTGGCCAAGATCATCGGGGCGATGATCAACATCGCCACCAGTCGGGGGGCCACCAAGCGCTGCACCGGGTCCACACCGATCACCCGCATCGCGTCGAGTTCCTCGCGGATCGCCCGCGTGCCAAGATCGGAGGCAATCGCCGACGCCGCCGCACCTCCCATCAGGAACGACGCACACATGGGCGCGCCTTGGCGGACGATCCCCAATCCGCTGGCCGCACCGGCCAACGACGACGCACCCACGTCGTGCAACAGCCCGCCAGTCTGCACGGTAATCAGTGCACCGAACGGAATGGCCAGCAGGACCGCGGGGAACGCGGTGACAGTGAATAGCGACCATGCCTGCGTCAGGCACTCCCCCATCGGCACCCGGAGGCGCAGGATGTCGGTCACCAAATACCGAACGGCCAACACAGTCAGCGTTACCGATCGACCCACCGTGGCCGAACCCAAAACCAGCCGTTCATACAAACCATGCTTGATCGACGTGACCAAGCGCCCCGTAGCACCGTCGGCACGGTGGCCGGATTGACGCTCAACCACGTTCGGCAACGGACTCTCCACAATTCATGCTCCCGGGTCAGCGCCGGCAACTGATCGATACAGCCTCCCTTCGGCTGCCATGCTGTGTATCTCACAGCATGGCAGAGCCTCAGAAGTGGCAATCCTCAAATATCGAAGCCAACATTTTCACACCAGCCCCTTACTGGGGTGTTCAGATTCTGGACACTTCCATCGAGTACTCAGCAAACTATTGTGGTATCCGTCGGGTGCGGGTCACGCGGACCCGGACCGCACAGAATCGCACGCTAGGACAGGAGCCGCCGATGAACGCCGTCTTCCAGCGATCCGCTGGCGCCGCGTTCTTGTGCGCGGTGACAGTGGCCGGATTGGGTACTGCACCGACTGCTGGTGCCTACGACTCGTGGTGTGACCTCGTCGAATCACACGGCGCCCGCATCGCGTTGCTCGCCGAGCCGCTGCGCACCAATCCCGGCCCCATGGACATCGGCCGACTAAACAGCTACTACAACCGGGTGATCCCACTACTCAACACCGTCGGCTTCGCGACATTCTGGTACCCGAACGTATGGGGAAGCCCAGACATTCGGTCCGACACCCGCGATCTGCTGGCCGGCATGCATACCCTGCAAGATTCAGCCAACTACGGGCAACCAACAGCTGACATGGTGCAAGACGTGGACAACGCGGTCGCGGTGCTGCACTCCAAATGTGATGGCCGCGTGGGGCTCCCACCGCGCGGGACTACGGCTTGGTAACCGAGAATGCCGCACCGGCACCAGGGTTACTGCGCCACCAGCGGCGCAAGGTGCGCGCTGGCGAAGGCCCGGACCGCATCAGGGTCGTCGAAGGACACGAAGCGGGAAGGGCTCCCCAGATAGGAGAAGCTGATCTTCATCAGCAGCTCGGAAATGATCAGCAGGTCCTCGTCGGGTTTCGTCGACCCGGAGGCCTTGAGGAGCGCGGCGAGGTGACTCACCAGAAGGTCGGTCATCTTTCGTTCCACGTACCGCACGAGTTCATGAGGCAGTGCCGCCTCGCCACCGATCAGCAAGCGGCGCAGCACTTTCCGCGTATTGAAAATGCGGACCGCGGTACAGAACGCCTCCACTACCGCATCGGCGGGCCCGCAGCCGGTGACCGCATTCTCCAGTTCGGTAACCGCATCGTCGCCGACTTTGTTCATGACGGCGACGACCAGACCTTCCTTGTCGTTGAACCGCCTGTAGAGAGTGCTCCTGCTGACTCCGGCCCTCCGCGCCATCTCCTCGACGCTGGATCGCCGCAGACCGAACAGAGTGAATTCTTCCTCAGCGGCCGCGAGTATTGCGTCGTTCTGCGCACCCGCCGAATCGGCAGGCGGATCGTAGGTACTGCGACTCATCAACCGGCGCTCCTCACCACATCCCGCCACAGCACCGCTAACTATAGACTTTGACATGCTGACACATATATCGTCGCAATGTGTCACATCGAAGCGTGCTCGGTATCTACTCCGTCCGCTGTGGCGTCAACGTGGTGGTGGCCGCGTTAGCGGTGACACTCGCCGGCTGCAGCGACTTCCTCACCGGCACAGTCGATCTGCCTACTTATGCACCGGTGACATCGCCGCCTGCCCCACCGTCCCCTTCTGCGGTACTCTCCTCCGGTTTCCCACGCGAGGTCCCCGTTCCCCGCGGGCTGTACCGCATGGGACCAGGACCGGTGGACAAATCCGTATCCCTCGTGGTCACGGGCATTGCGATGAACTCCCTGGGTGAAGCCGAACGGTTGTTGCTGGACGCCGGCTACCAGCGGGAGCGTGTACTCGGCCAGGAGGCGTATGTGGGCACGCGCTACGTGGTGTTACTGACCGGCGATCCCGGCACGGGCGGTGGCTACAGCATCAGCTATATGGTGCTGGATACCAGCGCTGTGCCTGGACTGCCGGCAATGCCGAGTCTGACGATTCCGACGCTCATACCCGTTCCGCCCGCCCACGACGGCACTGGCCAATCGCGGCAGGCCCGGTAGTGGGGCATCAGTACAGCACCCGGTTCGAGCGACTGAGCCGCTTCATCACCCGATACAGTGCACGAGTTGTCCTGGTATGGCTGGGTTTTGGCGCTGTACTCGCTGTCGCGTTCCCACCACTGGAGCAGGTCGCCCGCGACCACGCGGTTTCCCCGATGCCGACCGATACTCCGGCGATGGCCACGATGCTGGAGATGGGCAAGAAGTTCGGCCAGGAGGGGTTCGACAACTCGGTGATCGTCGTGATGACGAGCCCCAATGGCTTCTCGCCGTCAGCGCAAATCCATTATCGCGCCACCGTCGAACGCCTGCGAGCAGATTCCGCTGCCGTTCGATTCGTTCAGGACCTGATCGGCAATCCGTTGGCCCAAAGTACCCCTGCGCTCAGGGAACAGGCCATGAGCAAGGACGGCCACGCTTGGCTGATGATGGTGGGGCTGCAAGGGCAGTTGGCGTCCCCTGAGAGTTTCGTCGCCATTCAGCGGGTGCGATCGACGATCCAACAGTCGTTTCAGGACTCAGGCGTCACCGCGAAGGTGACCGGGCCGGGTGCGACCTGCGCGGATATCGCCAATCAGAGCGTGAAGGACCTGGTGGTGATCGGTGCCATCGTGGGCTTGCTGATCACCACCATCTTGTTGATGGTCTATCGGTCCGTGTTTACCGCTGCCCTGCCAATAGTCGTTATGGCCGTGTCGATCTTCGTCACCAGAGGCGTTGTCGCCGCGATCGGTACGACGGGTGCTCTGTCGCTGTCACCGCTGGCTTCGGCGCTGATGACGTCGATCATGGCGGGCGCATGCGTCAACTACACCGTGTTCCTCATCAGCCGGTATCACGAACGTATCCGCGCGGGCGAGGAGCCCATCGATGCCTTGGCTCACGCCAGCGGGTCCATCAGCAAGGTGACATTGGCGGCCGCCGCGACCGTCTTGATAGCGAACCTTGCGCAGCTCACCGCGAAGCTGAAGATGATCGCGTCCGTTGGACCGGTGATAGCGATCGCTATCGCCATCGCTTTTCTGGCCAACATCACCCTGGCTCAGGCGGTTCTTGCACTGGCATCCAAACGTGGCTGGGGATTGCCGCGCCGCGACCTGACCCGCCGATACTGGCACCGTATTGGTGTCCTCGTGGTCCGTCGACCGGTGCTGACCCTGATGTCCAGTCTGCTGATTCTCGCGACGCTGGTCGGCTTCGCCACACAGATCCGTTTCGGATATGACGACCGCGCCGCGCTGAAGAATCTGCACACCGAAAGCAGCGAGGGCTACCAGTTGCTGGACAAGTACTTCGACTCCAATACCGTCATTCCACAGTTCGTCATGGTGACCGCCGACAAGGACCTTCGCACCCCGCAGGGTCTGGCCGACCTCGACCAAATGGCGCAGAGAATGTCCCAGATTCCCGGAGTCTCGAAAATTATCGGCATCACGCGACCGGACGGAAACAAACTCACCCAGGCCACCCTCGCCTGGCAAATCGGAACCATGGGCCAGCAGCTGAGCCGTGCGCACGACAAGGTCTCCGACCAACTGCAACCCCAGGCCGACCAGATGGTGGCGATTGCCGGGGTCGTGTCCACCATGATGACAGAATTCAATGACACCGACCTTCAACAGCTTCGACGAGCTGTTCCGCAGATCTTGTCCAGTGCCAAGGACTTTTCCCGAAAGCTAGGCGACTACCGCCCCGCTATTCGCGATCTCAGCGAGGCCGCGCGAATCGTCGCAAAGCTCAACGATATGGCGCCTCCAATGGACTCGATTGTCGCGGACACCAAGTCCGCCTTCGACGCCATCAACCGTGCCAGCGCCGCTCTCGACACGAATCCGATGTGCGCGGGAAACCCTGACTGTGAACAGCTCAGACGCTGGCTTGCCTCGTTAGCCGTTATGGACCGCGATGGGGTCCTTGCCGATATCCAGCGAATTGGGTCGCTGCTGCGAAATGTCTCACAGCAGGATTCTGTGTCAAAGTTCTCCGAACAATTGACACACGCCATTGACCGAGTCCAGCCATATTTGAACCAGCTCCCGGCCTTGGAAGCAAAATACAACCGAGTCAACGGATCGCTGCAGAAACTGCAGACCATGGGAGCTACCCCCGAGCTCATGAGAGCCTTCGGGCAACGCGCACGAGAGCTGGCAGGGCAAATGCGCGACACGACGGCCGCCATGACCCAGGCCGCAGCCTTCCTGCAGACCATCGGTCACGACGCCGCCGGGGCATCGGCCTCGGGGTTCTACGTACCTACATCGCTGCTCGACAGTCCCGACTTCGCCACCGCCGCAGCACGATTCATCACCACCGACGGAAAGTCGGCCCTCTACCTCATCCAATCGACCATCAACCCCTACAGCGCCGAAGCCATGGGTGTCGTCACGGCACTCAAGATGGTCGGCGAGCAGGCTCGACCGAACACCGAACTCGCCGGGGCAAGAATTGGCGTCGGCGGCTTCCCCGCACTCAACGCCGACCTGCAGACAACCGTGTCGCGCGATCTCAAAGAAATCGTTGTAGTCACCCTGATCATCATCACGGTGATCATGTGTCTACTCTTGCGCGCCGTGATCGCACCGCTCTACCTGATCGCCACCGTCCTGCTCACCTATCTCGCCACATTGGGCGCGGGGGTGCTGCTATTCCAGGTCATCTTGGGCCAGGAGATATTTTGGGCCGTCCCCACCATGACATTCGTGATGATCGTTGCGGTCGGTGCCGACTACAACATGCTGCTCGTATCACGACTGCGTGAAGAATCCACAAAATCCATGCGCCTGGGCACAATCCGTACCGTCACGGTCACCGGATCGGTGATCACCTCAGCCGGCATGGTATTTGCCGCATCCATGTTCGGGATGATGGCCGCATCGATTCAGAATGTCGTACAGATGGGCTTCATCATCGGATTCGGCCTACTGCTCGACACCTTCGTAGTCCGCACACTGACCGTCCCAGCGATCTCCGTACTGCTCGGCCGCAGAATATGGTGGCCGGCCAAAGGATGAGATGGGCAGCTAGGCACTACAGGTAGATCGACTGCAGTTCGACGTAGCTGTCGAGCGCCTCCGGTCCCCACTCGCGGCCGATACCGCTGTCCTTTACACCGCCAAACGGGGCTGCTGGATCCAAGTCGTAACCGTTGATACCGACCGTTCCGGTTTCGACCCGCTGTGCTACCGCGCGGGCGCGGTCACGGTCTTGCGACCACACGGTACCGCCCAGCCCGTATGGCGAGTCGTTTGCGATCGCGACTGCGTCGTCAACATCGTCGTAAGCGATCACAGCGAGCACCGGGCCGAAAATCTCTTCCCGCGCGATCACACTGTCGTTCGCGACATCGGCGAAGATCGTCGGAGCAACGAACCAGCCTTCACGGTCGGGACGCGTGCCGCCCGCGATCAGTCGGCAGCCTTCTGTCTTGCCGCGTTCGATGTATCCCTCGACCCGCTCGCGATGGCGCGCTGACACCATCGGACCGATCATCGTCGACTCGTCGACCGCGTCGCCGATCGTCGCCACGTGCGCCAACCCGGCCAGAATGTCAACGATCTCGCCGTAGCGGCCACGCGGTGCCAGTACCCGGGTACCAAGAAAGCAGGTCTGGCCGTTGTTCAACAATGTCGCCTTGAAGAACTCCTCCATCGAACCGGCAACGTCTGCGTCGTCCAGCACGATCGTTGCCGACTTGCCGCCGAGCCCAAGCGAAACCGGACGCAGCAGCTTGCCGCAGGCCTCAGCAATCGAGCGTCCCGTCGCGGTCGACCCGGTGAAGGCGACCCGGTCGACGCCTGGGTGGCTGACGATGTGCGCACCGATCGCACGGTCGCCGGGCACGATGTTGATCACGCCCGGCGGCAGTTCGGCCTCGGCGATGGCTTCACCCAACAAGATGGCATCCAGCACGGTCTCGGGTGACGGCTTGACCACAGCCGTATT
Source organism: Mycolicibacterium llatzerense (assembly GCF_025331195.1). Lineage (NCBI taxonomy): Bacteria > Bacillati > Actinomycetota > Actinomycetes > Mycobacteriales > Mycobacteriaceae > Mycobacterium > Mycolicibacterium llatzerense. Next base: position 280,076 of record NZ_LXOV01000015.1, read on the forward strand.
ACCGGCAGCCAAAGCCGGGGCGATCTTCGTCATTGCGAGAGTCTGGGGGAAGTTCCACGGCACGATGACGCCGACGACGCCCATCGGCTTACGGACGACGTCGATCTCGCCTCCAAATAGGCCGGCACGCCGGGTCACGCTCGGCTGGTCGGAGACGAGCCCGGCGTAGTAGCGCAGTAGCAGTGGCGGAAAGCCAGCCTCAAGGCCGGTCGAGACGACGATCGGCATGCCGTTCTGGCTCGAGACCGTATGCGCAATTTCCGCACCGCGCTTCTCAAGGGCGTCGGCAAGGCGGTTGAGCAGCTCGGCGCGTTCGTCGGCGTTCTTCGCTGACCACTCGACGAAAGCCTTCCGCGCCGCGGCAACAGCACGATCAACGTCTGCTGTCGATGCCGCTGAAACGCTACCGAGGCGCTGCTCTGTACTCGGATTGACGACCTCGATCCGCTGCGCACCATCACTGGCAACCCACGAACCATCGATGAAAAGGCCGTCGTGCTCGATAGTCGTTGACACTCGATTAGCTCCACCCGGCTCGGTTGACTCTCACCGATCGTGCCGTGGATCGAAAGGCCGCGATGTTGTATTTCTGGACAGTGCCCTTCGCGAGGGTTATCCCGAAAACAGTCGTAACGGCGCCGATCAACACATCGGAGCGGTATCGACGAACCTATCGCGGCTCATGACACTCGTTCCGTCCAGCTACCGTGTTCGATCAGAAGTCGCACTTCGGATCCGAATCAGGCGCCCACGAGAGGCCCTGCAGCGTTCAACTTTTGGACACCGGAGCGACGATTCCGTAGCGCCGGATCGCTCGGTACAGCGTCGTTCTACTAATACCGAGCTGCGCGGCGGCGGCCTGTTTGTTGCCATCCGCACTTCGCAATGCCACGACGATCGCACCGCGCTCGGCTTGTTCCATCGGAGTTAAGACACGCGAGCGGGCTCGACTGCGGTATCGCTCGGGCAAGTCGTGCACTGCGACGTCACCGACACCTCTCGTGTCGATCACATGCTGCACGACTGTGCGCAACTCACGCAGATTCCCCGGCCACGGTTGACCAGCAAGCGCCTCGAATACGGCAGGGGTGAAGCGTAATTCGCGAGGCGCATCCAGTTCGGCGAGAATCGAGGCGACCAGCGCGGGAATTTCGTCACGCCGACTCCGAAGGGGTTTCAACTCGACGTGCTCCATACACCCCGCCACCATTCCGGCAATCTCACCGTCGAGCTGATCGACAGGAACACTCGTCAGTACAGTGCGCGCAGCCGTCTCTCGCATCGCAGTTACCAGACACCGCGCCATCCGAGGTGGCATCACATGGACGGATTCGATAACCACATTCGCCGAACCGGCCAGGCAATTATGCAGCTGGCTCAGCCATGCTCGCTCGCCGTGCGTAACGATGTCGGATGCGTCCACCCACTTGGCGCTGCCGCGGCCGGCAACCACCTCGCGAGCGGCGCTCGTGCATCCTGATCCGGGCTCACCGCACACCGCCACCGATGTCGAGAGGTCGGCCGGGACCGTGCCGATGTCAACAGGGCCTCGATGCGCTGTTTCGAAGGTGAATATCGCACCATCCGCTACCGGCACAACCGATGCCATGACAACTCGACCCGAACCCAATCGCAGCAATTGCGGACGACCCCTCATCCCGGACGCGTCGAGGGCCATATCACGCAGAACCGCATGATCTCCAGCGGTGAGTATCTCGACTCCGGCCTCGTTAGCCAGAAACACGTCCATGCCCAATGCGACTACAGGCAAGCCCCGATCGCGAACCGATGCCAACTGGAATGCCTCGAGTAGCAACCGGTCCCCACCGCGCCCCGCTGCGAGCAGCCGCATCTCGATCTGCCGGCTCACGCGAGCCAAAAACGGCGCAAGCAATGGATTCATTTCCGTCGTGGCGCAGCTGACGTCAAGGACTCCCTCCAACCTGCGCGTCGCGGGGTGGTAGATCGGGTACCCGACACAGCTGAACTGCTTGAGCGACTCGATGAAATGTTCTTCCCCGTGCACCGTCACTCCGCCGCCGACCTCGACAGCTGTTGCGATCGCACTAGTGCCGATCGCCTCTTCGCCGACTGCTCGTCCAGCGACGAGGCCGAGCCGTTCCACCTGCACCCGCATGTCTGGCCGACCGCAACGCACGTCGACCAGACGCGGCTCCCGGTCGGCTAGCGCCACAACGAAATCCGTTCCCTCCAGCGCCATCGCAACGTCGTCCAGGACCGGCCCAGCCGCCTGCATCAACCGGCTGCCACGATTGACCGCCGCGAGGCCGGAGCTGTCGATGCGGATGCCCGGATGCAGACCGCTCAGCGAGGCGCGGCGCCATGACGCTGCGATCACCGGCCTCGTCGGCATCCCTAACGTGTCCATCAGGAGCTACCCCTGCCTCTCTCGGCATGCCCGGGCCTGCGCGAAGACTGCGCGTGGGGCGTGGCCATTTCGACAGGCTCCACCCGACAGGGTGCAGACCGGCCGCTGGAAACGGTAGCTTATTTAGACATGCATGTCTAGGATGCGTTCTAGGGGAGAGTCCGAAGCCGCACCTTCACACAAGCCACTCTCACGCCGGCTCAGACTGCGGAAGTCGCTTCTGCCGCAGTTCATTAGGCCAACCAACGAGTTGAGGAATCAGATGAATGTCTTGTCAGGCAAGGCCGCCGTCTGGATGCGTCAGTCGTGGGTGTATTGACGCGCATTTTGGGTTTCGAACTATCAACGACTCGTCGCCGAGGTCAGCGGACGGCTGATGTCGAAAACACTGCTGCACTGTTGATGAGCGCTCCGCGCAATCTGAGCGGATATTTGGCCCGCTGATCAAGAAGAGCAATGGCAATCGCGATGGATCATCGTCACGAGGAATATGTGCGATCCGCCGCTATTCCCAATCACGGGCTCCGGCAAGCATAAAGACCGCCGCCTCTTCAACTTCCTCAATTGCCACGGCGGGGTGGGATTGCCACCAAGCGATCGCGGAAATGATAGCACCCAAAGCCATCTCGAAAATCACTTCGATCGCGTGACTATCAGCCGCGAACCCGGCCTTTCGTATATCCTCAGCCAACAGCATCGTCGCGGTAGCCCTCAGCGCGGCTCGCGTTTGCGACCGGACCTCGAACACGTCCTGCTCGGACTCGTCGGTTTGTCGGAATAGTAGGTTCCACGCATCGGGCTTGCGTTGCGCGAACTCCAGCAGCAGCCTCAGTATGTTTCGTCCGCGCTCCATTGGGCCGCCGGCGGCTAAGGCGGCCACGCCCACGTACTTCACCAATTCGGCCAGTTCCTGTTGGAAGACCGCCTCAAAGAGTTCCTTCTTCGAGTCGAAGTAGTAGTACAGCACCGTACGAGTGATGCCTGCCGCGCGCGCGATATCACCCATTGAGGCTTGATAGCCGTCCCTCGCGAACGTCGACAACGCGGCGGCCAGTACGTACTCACGGCGTCTTTCGCTGCGCGCGAGAGACCGCTGCTGGGTCATTTTGCTCCGGTCCGCTATAGGTTCTTACTGAGGTCGAGCGACCGTACATTCGATGGAGCCACTATTCCTGCAATGGTTATGGCAGCCGTCCTCAAAGGTAGGTCGATACCAGACCACATTAGTCAAAGTCCGCCCGGCCGTGCCAGCCGAGTGTGAGTTGCAGTGACCTGACCCCGACCGGTTGGTCAGTTCATGGGGTCCGGCCAACTGAAGTGCCAGGTGCAGTTGATTCGCGGCCCGAACCGCGACCTGCGCCGGCCAGCCTCCACCATGGACATCGGCCGACGAACCGAACTTCACCGTAACGGGGTGAACCCCAACCTTCTGCGACGAATACAACCATCGCCGACCCCACCGCAGCCTGCCCCACCGCGTCCGCACCGACCGCGTCGACCAAGTGGGAGCGGTCACCCTGCGCGTCAACGGACGCCTGCACCACATCGGCATCGGCCGCCACCACTACCGAACCCGCGTCCTGATCCTGGCCCACGACCACCACATCACCGTCATCAACGCCGCCACCGGAGAAGTCCTGCGCAACTTCACCCTCGACCCCACCAGGGACTACCAACCCACCGGCGCACCCAAAGGCACAAAAACGAAAAAGTCCCGGACCTAAAGTAGGTCCGGGACTATTCGTATGTCCTGCGACATCACATGGTAGCGGGGACAGGATTCGAACCTGCGACCTCTGGGTTATGAGCTACCCGGTACGCATTTCATAGCGTCCGCACGGTCTCAGCCGTGCAGGTCAGAGCGACTCGACGTTCCGCGGCGTTACGGTCCGTTTCACCATGTTCCATTCGTCTCGCTGCGTTTCGTTCACAAATCCGTTCACAAACTTGGGCGCCGAAACGCGATCCGCACGTGTGCAAACCGCCCACACCCCATGCGCGACGTCATCCCTTCAAAGCCCGGGTTCCGTGCAGCTATCCCCGCAGCAGTGGACGTTGCAGCCCCAGCTCCGCCCTACGCTCTAACGGTGGGTTTCACCAAATCACAGGCCGAGGAAGAGGCTTCTCACGGCTATGGGTCGTCCGACAAGTCGGTACGCCCTGAGCATGTCGACGATGCCGTGCTGAGGGAGCTGACTCTTGAGAACACGACGGAATCGTCATGCAGCTACTTCAACAGGAGCCGGGCCAACCACGCGGCAATGATAACAACCGGGAAGTTCATGCGCCACGCGCCCGCCGGACGCAGCCAGCCGCGAGCCAGGCTGCATCTAAGTTTGAATTTTATTGGTGGACAATTGAATTCGATGTAGCGAGCAAAAATCGCTGGAGGATGCCAATTTCCAATGCCATTATCGAGGCATGTCTACCGTGACCCGCACACCGCTGCGCCGCATACATAAGCTGGCCGAAACAGCCGAGCGGCGGCCACGTTCGATAAATACCGCGGGCGCCGTGGCTCTCACCGGCCCGGAGCTCTTCGAAATGCACACGCCAGCGATGACAGTCACAGCGCCGAGAGCTAAACGGCGATGAACCAGCCACTGATGCACTACTTCACCGCCGACCTACATCTGGCGCATCCCAAGCTTGCCTCCCTGCGCGGCTTTGACACGGTCGCCGCACACGACGCTATGGTGCTGGCACCCATGCACCGGCTCGACCCCAATGCGGCCGTGCTGTGGATACTCGGAGATATCTGCTCAGGCAGCGTCGGAAGCATGAAATCTGCTCTCGCCCAATTGGCAACGGTACCGGTACGTATGCATCTGATCACCGGAAACCATGATCCCGCGCATCCGATGCACCGGAACGCGCAGCGGCGCTTCGCCGACTACGCCGCCGTGTTCGCCAGTGTGCAGCAGGTAGCACGAACGAAGATCGAGGGCGAACAAGTGATGCTCAGCCATTTCCCGTACGCGGGAACACCGGATCGGCTCATGCGCAAGTCTTTTGACCAGTACCAGCTCCCCGACTGCGGAACCTGGCTGATCCACGGACACACACACTCCACGCAACGGCGATCATCTATGCGATCGATCTGCGTCTCATTAGAAGCCTGGGACTTACGTCCGGCGTCGGCAGCGGAGCTGGCCGTGGAGATCGGACGGTAGCGCACCGGCGCGCACGAACTGCAGTATCCGAAGGGCGCTTTCAGGCTCAGTGTCATCGTGCTTGCAACGCCGGCAACTGCTCTGCCTGCTGATGACAAGCCGCCCTATGACTACTGGTCCACGCGCACAACCAAGCAGACGACGCCCGTCGGATGGTTGCTTGGCATCTCAGTTTTCCGCGGAAAACTGACCCAACGTGTGGCAGGCCGACTACCCGTGTGAACACCCATCGGTCATGGCCAACATCGTGGCATCCGGCTCGCCACACCCCGCGGTAATGTAGGCGTGCTGGATAAAGTCCAGCTCATGAACTAACCAGGGGCGGCTTGCCCCCTAAGGGGCGTGACCTTCGGGTCACGCCCCTTTTCATACTGCGAGAGGCTCGGCGTGACGGCACCTGGCCTGGATCCGGCCTCTCCGTACAGCCGACATCTGGCAGCCCGCTTCCTTGACTTCACCAGCCCCAAAACGCCCTGGGCGCGCAGACTGTTCCAGAGCGACATCGCAGCCGTAGCCCGGATGAACAGCCTCCTGGCTGATCCGGCGAAGACTCTGAAACAGGTCAGCGGCTACGTCGAAGCATCCCGTCGCCGAATGTACCGTTGCCGCAACGTTATTGTGCACGGCGGTTCCACCCGAGGCGACGTACTGGATTCAACTCTGCGGGTGGTCGCACCCCTAGTGGGAGCGACACTCGACCGACTGACTCACGCACATCTCGTGCTTGGCATCGAACCGCTCCAGCTTGCGACCCGCGCCGATGTAGCGATCTCAATGGCGTCCGACCAAAAGTTGGGCTCCGATGTAGTGGATCTCCTCGGAGGCTCGTAGTCGTATCCGTCTGCCGTTGAATGGCAGTATGGCAATCACCAGTTTTCCGCGGAAAACTGGCAGAAGGTCAGTTGGTGCCGGCCACCCCGCGACCGTCCCCTGGATCAGTTTCGGCTTACCGTCGCAGTTTGTGTGGGGAGGTCACCAGCCGCTGCACGACAGCCACAACCGTCCGCGAGCGTCAGTTTGATCCGGCACGCTGACCCACTCGGCAATGAGACCTCACACCCCGAACATACGCGCATTTTGCGCGTATGTTCGGGGTGTGAGCCAGCTGTGGACAGTTAATCAGGCCGCGGCCTACTGGGGCGTCACCGCTGCCCGGGCCCGCGGCATCCTGTCCTCGCGCGGCGTTGAACGTGTGACCGGATACCCGCGCGCCGAGATCCTGTCTGTGCAGCGCCGCCGCGGTGCTCGTACCGACCTAGCCGCTCCCACCAACGCACTCCCCATCACCGACGTCGCGCGCGATCGCTAAGGCAGAATCCGAGCAAGTCCGCTGGCGCATATTCCTGGAATTTCGCCGCGGTGCGGCGGAAGCCGACCGCGCCGCCCTGCCCCTGATCCAGGACGAACCCGCCACCACCGGCGACCTGCGCTACGACGCACTCTTGGCGGCAGCCGCCGAGGACGTGACAGCCCACTACGGCACACCCAGTCCCCTGTGGACGATCACCACTGATCGATTTCTACGGTCGGCCTGGTGGGTCAGCGACCTGCCGTCAGCGCGCATATACGCACTGGTGGGGACGCCCGCGGCGTTCCGGCGCCGCGGCATCTACGTCGACCGCTACGACATCACCCACGACGGAGAAACACCCATGCCCGCGCCGCTCTTTGACCACGATGGCATCATCGCCACATTGACCGACCTGGCGACCCGCCTCGAACAGGCGGCGGTTGTAGGGCATGTCCATGTGATCGGTGGTGCCACAATGCTTTTGACTTACGCGCCAGGCTGTTCGAGCTTGCGTGACATCGACGCAGCGTTCAGCCCGGACACCTCTGTGCTGAAAGCGGTCCGCGACATCGCGCGGCGACGTCGATGGCCGAGTAGCTGGCTAAACAAACAAGCGTCGGTCTACGCATCCCGGACACCAGGCGAAGGTCCACATATCTTTGACCATCCCCATCTGCAAGTCATGCCAACTCCCGCCGACCACCTGTTGGCCATGAAAGCACTTTCAGCCCGGGCCACCTCGGACCGCGACGACCTTCGATACCTCATCGATTATCTGAGTGTCACTTCTCAGCACGAAGTCTGGTCCCTCACCGCACGCTACTTCCCCGGCACACCCATCCCGCAGCGTTCGGCACGTCTAATTCGGGAGCTTCTAGAGCCGTGCGCGCCCGCATAAGTGGGGTTCCCCTCTGCGTAATCTTGATCTAAGACAGAATGATCTTCCGTTGACCGCGAAAACCGTGTGCCGATGGCGCCTGCCTCAACTGTCCTTCCGACCCGGCAGGAACGCGTTGAGGACTGGTGCGATCCAGGTGCTCCGCGTGCTGAATCCCAACTCCTCACCCTAAGCGTCGAGAACGCTTTGCTGCTCCGTTGTCGCGGCCAACGCGATTGGCATCGAGCCGCCCCCGAGATATCGCACCGCTGCCAGCCCAAGGAAACAGCACCTTCCGCGGGAACCAACAAGGCCTTTGATCTCTGCCGGCGGTCGACGCGTTGTCATCCCCTCGCCACGTTGCGCCTGCGAGAGTTCGTGACCCGGTAACGGCGGGCCTTAGGTCATTCAGCGACGTGGCAAAGCGAACGACAGTATCTACAGGATCACCGAGGATCCTTCAGCGCGGGGAGGGCGTCTGCGCGGCAATGGCTTCGTCAGGGCTGGTACCTGAACTTCCCGAGAGCACATGCCATAGCTCCCGGAGATCAGACCCCACTAACGGTGCGCCTTGAGGTACATGCCGGTCCCAATCGGAATCGGAAAGGCTGGCAAGGAATTCGCGGGCTTCTGACGGCCGCAACTGAGCTGAGGACTGGCGTTCCACGAATTCGGCGCCTAGCGAGTTCGCAGCAGTTCTTGGGACCGAACTCATTCGCATAACGACGCCGGCCTCTGTATTGACACCGTGGTACAGCATCGCACCCAAGAGATTCACATTGCGTAAGTCCGACTCAGAAACAGACTCGAAGTCAATACCGCTTGTTGGCAGCTTGGACAGGGCAGTCAGCCCCCATGTCCCAGCGGTTGCAAGATTGCGATAGATCGCCTTAGTTGCGTCCGTTAGCGCAGCGGTTGGACTTTCTGCGTTGCCGAAATAGCGTTCTGCAATCAACTTGATTGGTACGCCTTCGACCCAGTCACTCGCAATCTTCGCAGCCCGGTCACCAATCCCAGACCCGACTCCACCGAGTTCGTCGATACTGCCCCTGATCTGAGGAAGCTGCAGCATGACCCGCATTAGGTCTGGAAGTGCACTGGACGCCACATCACCAAACAGGCTATCCGGCTGCCAGTCCGAAACGTCGAGCGCGCTGTCCATCTCCCGCATCGCACCCATGGCGGAACGGATACCTTCTGGCGTGAAGCCGGTACTGTCCGCAAGGGTCGCCGTTTCAACGTGCTGTGCCAGCTCGGCCGCGTATGAGCGTGTCGCTTCAAGGAGTTTGAACCCTTTCTCTCGTTCCGCAGGAGTCGACTCGGCAAGTGAGGAATACCCAAAAGTGTTGCGCAGAAGCAACTCCGTCTCGGCGAGCACCGCATCAAGGTTCTTCTTTTGCGCGAATAGATGTGCGACGTAACTGCGGAAATCGGCCCATTGATCGTTGTAAAGTGACTTGTCGAGGTCAAGCAGTCGACCGGCATCTTCAAGTTCGTCGAGCAGGGTCACAAGCCGCGATACCAGGTCACCGGCCTGCCCAGATACGAACTCCACCAACGAATCGCGATCGCCTTCCTTGCAAGAGATTCCAACAATGCCGATGCTGTCCTGATCCACTCGCCCGGCCCGGCCCGCCAAGTTCCAGAATTCGCGCGGACGCATCGGCCGGCTGAATTTTCCACTTGGAAGATTCCGACTCGCTAAGAGAATCGATGAGACGGGAAAGTTCAGTCCCTGCGAGAGGCCAGTTGTCGCAACCAGAATTCGAAGTTTCCCCTGTTCGGCGAGCCATTCCATTAGAGTCCGAGTTTCGTCAGACAATCCGGCGTGATGAACCCCGACCTGATGGGACAATAACCGAATCAGCGCGTAATCCTCACTAATCTCGGTGGCGAGGTATCGCTGCACAAGTGCGATATCAGGATCGCTTAATTGAGGAAGCTTTGTAGCCAGCTCTCCAGCGACATTCCACACACTGCTAATGGTTGAACAGATGACGATTGCGGTTCCGCGCTCCGACAACGTCAATGCCGACGCTCCAGCAAGTCTGCCAAGGTCATTCTTGATCCCCGAATAGGTCCGGTCGAGTTGAGGTCGCTCCCCGATTTGGTACGTACCTGAAACCCGCATCGACGAACCGCTGGTGAGAAGTGGTTCGAAGTCGAGTCTCCAATCGCGTCCGCGACCGCTTGTAGGAGCAGTCGCCGACACCAGCCCGATGAGCCTGTCGTTTGGCTGCCATGGTGTAGTGGCCAAACTGATGCTCTTCCCTGTGCGGGGAGCCAGCCAACGTGCCAGATCATCACCGTTCGGTACATATGGCATGAGCAGCAAGAAGTTGGCCTGAGGGCAATCCCGTTTCACAGTCGCCAAGAGAAGCTCGATGCGGATACCTCGATCGGCATCTTCGATGTTATGCGCCTCGTCGAGGACCAACAGCGCAAGCGGGCGATCAACCGCCGCGTTTCTGATCGCGAGATGGAGCTTCTCCGGTGTTGCAACGAGAACATCAAACACCGAATCACTCAGCATTCCGGCCTCGATCTCGTCGATCTCGACCGCAGCGGTGAGTTCCTCAACGCGGATGCCGCTTGGTCCGAGATCGCGCCGAAGCCGCCGAGTGATCTGTGCGACCAAGGCGCGGGTCGGGGCCACATATGCGACCCATCCTCGATCTTGCTTGAACTGACTGATGGCCTGAACGATCTTGAACTCAGCGAGAATCGTCTTGCCCGCACTTGTTGGAAGATCGACGACAACTGCGGCGCTGGCAGGGTCCAACAGCCCTTGTTCCTGGATAGCGACGCGCTGTGGAGGAAGCATCTCGAACATCGAGCGATGGCGGGTTACCGTGGCGACGACATTTCTAATCTCCGGACCGATTCTGGTAACCGACCACAGCGCTCCTGCCACCATTCGCTGAGACATTGCACGTTGCCACTGCAGGACGACAACAAAGGCAGGGTCTGCTGACTGCTGGGCGGCAGAGATCGCACGGTCAAAGTGAAAGTCGAGCTGCGTCGAGACGTCTACAGGCTCACCCTGCATGAGGTACGTGGCAACCAGCTCCGAAAGCCTTGCCCAGTGGTAAAGAGCGACAAGTCGCCAGCCGGCCGCGTGCACATTCTCGGGACGATCCTTCGCCGCAAAGAGTTCCACTTCGTTTTCCAACTGGTCGGCGCGTAATCGACCCACGGTCTCCGCGACACCTTCCAGGTCCGCCCAGCCGTCTTTCCGCAGCAATCGGGTCCAGATTTGACCGAGATCGCTCAGAACCCGTGAATCCCACGTTCCGGAGGATTGAAAGCGCTCGGGTGTGATGTCCCGCTCACGCATCCACGAACGAAACTCCGCCCAGCGGTCTGAGCAATATGCGAGCGCACCAAGTTGAAGCACCTGTCGGACAAGCTCCTCAAGAGAGTCAGTCCTCAGAGGAAGCGAACGTAGCAACGCAAAAGCTTCATGAGCAGCTGCCTCCGCGAGCTCCGCTTGCGATCCGGGGATGACGGTTGAGGCCTTGGCCAGTTCGTCAATTCGCTCGCTCGCGGCGAGCTCATACGCGAGTGCGACATCTTCGATCAACCTCGATGCGTTGTGGTCAGCACCGGCGGCGCTCTTAAGCTGCGCTCCAAGGTTTGCGTCGACATACATTGCGGTCGCTGCCTTGTGCGCGGCTGCGACTCGCTCGACACCGACTGCGCTGACGGCCCAGTGCGACTGGAGTCGGTCAAAGGATTCCTGCGAGATAGTCACGCTGCCGTCTCAATCACGATGGCCGCATCAGCGATCTTGACGAGCAGCTCCGCTGGGAGGTAGATCGCGACGAGTTCCATCGTCGTCGGTTCCTTCAAAGTCTTCGAAAGTTTGACTGCCTGCCCCTGAAGGTCGTCCTGGTTGGGCGCGGCCACGTGGACGAGAAGCCCGTAAATGACTACGTCAAGCTTATCGGCGAGATATGTACGGACGGCTGAGCGAAAATCATCGAACCAGGGGCGCCCGTTCCCGTTCATTGCAAGGTAGCGAATGGCCCACTCGCTCCGTTGGTCCCCGGCGTTCAATCCGGTGAGTTGAGCGTGAAGTCCATGTGAGCGGCTCGTAAGGACACTCGGCGGCCAAGCCTGCTGATGACTTGTCTTCACTTCCGCGAATACAAATCTCACGCGTTCGCCATGCTCGAAGCCGATCAGGTCGACGCCTCCGCCACTACTGTTCGGGTTCCTCGTCGATCGGCAGTCAGGCCACGGGAAGCTGCAACTTTTGTTGTTGACAAGATGGTGCTCGGCTAGAGCCTCTCCGACCCGCCACTCGTCATACGAATCTGGAGCTGCGAGCACTCGTTGAAGGGTCTCCGTGTGGAAATCGGTCTTAGCCAGATCGGCGAGTGCCCCATAGGCATCCTCTATACCTTTGTCGTCACGCAGTATCGCGCGAACCTCGGCGGCGATTGCATCAGCCCGGTCCTCGTCGATCGAATGGCCAGCCGCATGCACCGCACAGTGATCGACTTTGTATACCGCAGCGTCAACCACGACCACCGCCTCTCCGTATTTACCCCCTCGGAGATTACGACCCCCTTCGCCTCCGCAAGTGTAATGAGACCCCGATGGTGCGAATTTGCGATGCGCAGCGAATCGTCCGCGGCTACTGCGGTTACCCGCTTGAAATGGAGCGCACCTCATCTGCGGAACCGCGACCTATATCGGTAACTCAGTTGGCGCCGATGACGCACCGCTGTTCGCCGGGCCATACGGTCCGAAGCCATCACTGCAGATGCAGACTCTCGTCTTGCTGGCCTCTCCAACGACGCGAGCGTTGCCAGCACCGTCACCACCGCTTGGTCCGGCCACGACGTGGAATGAAGCAGCCGAATCGCGCACACGGGTCGCGACAGATGATCTGGTCCAGCCACAATGTCGACCCAAAGCCCGTTGCACCACCGCACCCTAAGCGCCCGTACCGACATCTGCCCCGAAAAAGCGCATGGCCGCCAACGCTGCCGCTGCTGCTCACCTCGCAAGCGCCGCGCAGTAAGTGCGGTCGAACAGACCGCGGCCGCGCCGGCCACGACCTCACCTAGTGCGTCCGACGGCGCGCCCGCTCGATCACTGATCGCTGTGAGCGTTTCGCCGTGCTCCTGCACACGACGCAGTGCTGTGGCCGCTTCGCTTCGCCGCTCATCGCGGCCACGTTCGGCTTCGACCTGTACTTCGCGCAGCTGATCGGCTTCCCAGGTATCGACGGCCGTGATTTTGCCGAGCTCGACCATGATCACCGCCGCGTCTTCGACGTTGTCCCGCTCGCGCTTGGTCTGCTCAGCGTTCGCCTGGGCTTGGGCTTCTTTGATTTTCCGGCGCGCCGGCGCCATCGACTTCACTTCCATGGCCCGCACCCTAGAGCCGCTGCGCAATCCATCTCCAGCAACGCAACCAACTTCGTCGTCCGTGAGTTTGTCGTTGTCCATTGCCTTTTCGTGACCCCAACCAGCCGATCCGTTCACAGCTACCCCACAGAAAAAATTTTCCAGTTTCCAAATTCAAGTACCTCCCAGCCCCACCAGAAACGACACACCTCTTGCATTAAGGTCACGTTTTGGTAACAACCACCTGGGTGTTGATGGAATCCGGTGCGCCCCAGTTCATAACGTCCGGCCTGATGGGAGACCAGCGGCCGTGATGTCCTTGCACAAACTGACCGCCGGAGACGGGTACAAGTACCTGATCCGGCAGGTCGCTGCTGTCGATGCCACCGAACGGGGCCGGACCAGCCTCTCGGAGTACTACAGCGCCAAGGGTGAATCACCGGGCCGCTGGATTGGCTCGGGACTAGCCTCGCTGTCCGACACTGGAGCGCGTTGGGTACCGACCGAAACCCTGGCCAAACTCTGGACCGTCGAGGCCGGATCAGAGGTCACCGAATCACAAATGGAAGCCCTATTCGGGGAGGGCTATCACCCCAACGCCGAAGCGATTTCGCTCTACGTCGCCGGCCGGGGAATGCACGGCAGCGCGGCACAACAGGCCGCCAAACTCGGTCGCGAGTTCTACATCGGCGACGACGACAACGAGTTTCTTCGCGCCCTGGCCAAGGCCTACCGCGAGCACAACAACGCGGCTGGGCTGCCCGGCGATACCCCCATCGCCGCGCCCGTGCGCGCCACCATTCGCACCACCGTCGCGCGCGACAAGTTCGCCGAGCAGTACGGCCGCGCGCCCGCCGACGACCGCGAACTGTCAGGCTTCCTCGCCCGCGAAACACGCACGCGCACAACCGCGGTCGCCGGTTACGACCTCACCTTTTCGCCAGTCAAGTCGGTCTCGGTGTTGTTGGCGATCGCCCCCTTGGACACCGCACGGCAGATCGAAGCCGCACACGATGCAGCGGTAGCCGAGACCCTGTCATGGCTCGAAAACCAGGCCGCGCTGACCCGATCGGGCACCAACGGCATCGCCCAACTGAACACCACGGGCTTCATCGGCGCCGCATTCACCCACCGCGATTCGCGCGCCGGCGACCCTGATCTGCACACCCACGTGGCCATCTCCAACAAGGTCGCGACCATCGACGCACACGGCGTCGTACGTTGGCTCGCACTCGACGGCCAACCCCTGCACCGCTTCGGAGTGGCGGCCTCGGAGTTCTACAACACCCGCCTTGAGGCCGAACTTGTGCGCCGGGTCTCAGTGCGATTCGACGAAGTCACCCCCGACCGTCGCGGCAAGCGACCGATCCGCGAAATCGTCGGTGTCCCGGCCAAACTGAACGAAGCGATGTCCTCGCGGCGGGCCATGATTACCGCCCGCAAGGCCGACCTGGCCAAAGAATTTCACGCCGCACATGGCCGCGAACCGACCATGGCCGAGTCGATCGCCCTAGGTCAACAGGCCACCTTGGAGACCCGCGAAGCCAAACATGAGCCACGCTCGCAGGCCGAGCAACGGCAAGCCTGGTACACCCAGGCGGTCGAGGTGCTCGGCGACGTTCGCGCCGTGACCCGCATGCTCGGCGCGGTGCTGTCCACCCCTGCCCAGCAGGTCGAGCTCGTCACCGATACCTGGATTGCCGACCGTGCACGCGAAGTCATCGCCACCGTGTCGGGCGCGCGCGCGACCTGGCAGCGCCACCATGTGCTCGCCGAAGCCCAACGGATCATCCGCGCCACCGGTCACGCCGCCGACCTGGATTTGGCCGAGAAAATCAGCGATGCCGCGCTGTCCGAGCCATTGTCGCTGCCGCACGCGCGGATCACCGATGGCGAATTGGGCGAGCCCGCGTTGTTGCGGCGCCGCGACGGTGCCAGCGTCTACACCCGCCACGGCACGGAAATGTTCACCTCCGCCGAAGTGCTTTCCGCCGAACGCCGCATCATCGCCGCCGCGCACCAACAGACCGGCCGAGCCATCAGTTCCGCCGATGTCGAACTGGCACTGGCGGATTCGTCGGCGCGGGGCAAAACCCTCAATCCGGGACAGGTGGCCCTTGTCGAGGAGATGGCGACCAGCGGCCGAAGCCTTGCCCTGGCGCTCGCGCCGGCAGGCACCGGCAAGACCACCGCGATGGCCGCGCTATCGCACGCGTGGCGCAACTCCGGCGGCCAAGTGATCGGGTTGGCGCCCACGGCCGCGGCCGCGATCGAACTGTCCACTGACTTGTCCGCGCCCACCGACACTCTCGCCAAGTACGCAGACCTTTCTGCCGGCCGCTCGCTGTGGACCGCGCCGGATTGGTTCGACCAGATCACGTCCGAGACGCTGCTGATCATTGACGAGGCCGGTAAAGCCGACACCCTGTCGCTGGAAGCGGTCGTCTCGCACGCCATCGCGCGGGGTGCGACCGTGCGGCTGGTCGGCGACGACGCGCAGCTGGCATCAGTATCGGCGGGCGGTGTCCTGCGCGACATCGCCGCCGAAACCGACGCATTGACCCTGACCGAGTTGGTGCGATTCGTCTCGCCCGCCGAAGGTGCTGCGACACTGGCGATCCGCCGCGGCGACCCCATGGGACTCGGGTACTACATCGACCACGGGCGCGTGCACGTCGGGTCCGAACAGACCGCCGCCGACATGGCATACCGCGCGTGGGCGGCCGATCTGGACGCCGGGCGCGACAGCGTCCTGCTCGCCCCTACCAACGACATCGTCGATGCCCTCAACGCCCGCGCACGCCACGACCGCCTCGTCGCGGCCGACCCCGCCGCGCTGCATGGGCGCGAAATTGTGCTCGCCGACCTACTGCACGCCTCACCCGGTGACATCATTCGGACCCGCAAAAACGCGCGGCATCTGCGGCTGAGCCGCACCGACTTCGTCCGCAACGGGTACCGCTTCCAGATCATCGAAACACTCGACGACGGCGCAATCAACGCCAAGCACCTGAGCACCGGCCGGATGGTGCACCTGCCCGCCCGCTACGTCAAAGACAACGTCACCCTCGGGTACGCCTGCACCATCGACGGCGCTCAAGGCCTGACCGCCGGACACGCCTGCCACGTCGTCGGCGCGGGATCGCTGTTTCGTCAGCTGCTCTACGTCGCCCTCACGCGCGGCCGCGTTGAAAACCACATCTACCTGTCCACCGCCGAATCCGACCCGCACCGCGTACTGGCACCCAAAGCCACCCACCCCGAGACCGCGGTGGACGTACTGTCCAAGGCACTGGCCCGCGACGGCGCCCAAATCTCGGCCACCACCGCCGCCCGCCTGGCACAAGATCCGTTCCAACGACTCGGCGCGGTCGCCGAAATGTACGACGACGCACTGGGCTCCATCGCCGAAACGCTCGCCGGCGCCAACGTCATGGCGGCGATCGACGCCGCCGCCAACGAGGTCCACCCCGACCTGGCGGGCATGCCCGCCTGGCCCACGCTGCGCAAACACCTGGCCACCCTTGCTGTACAAGGACGTGACGCCGCGAGCGCCCTCCGTGAATCGGCGGGCGCTCGCGAGCTGGGCACGGCCGCTGATCTGGCCGCGGTGCTCGACTGGCGGTTGGACATCACCGGCGAGCACTCCTCGGGTATCGGCCCGCTGCGCTGGCTGCCCTCGATCCCCGAGCCGATGGCCGCCCTCGAGGAGTGCGGCCCCTACCTCGCCGACCGCGACACGCTGGTGTCCGAATTGGCCGACGAGATACGTCAGCAGGTCGCCACCTGGACACCAGCAACCGCGCCCGCCTGGGCCAAACCCGTCCTGGCCGCCGACCCGCTGCTTGCCGCCGAAATCGCGGTGTTCCGCGCCGCGCACCGCGTCGAGGCCGAAGACACCAGGATTCTCGGTGCACCCCAATACGCGGTGCGACACCGAAAGATTCAACTTCTGCTCGAAAAATGCGCCGTCGAAGCGATCGCCGAGCACAACCCCGATACCCGCCGCTGGGAACGGCTCATCGACCACATCGACCCACGCATCCGCGCCGACGCCTACTGGCCCCAACTGGCCGCGCGCCTCGCTGAAGCCGCGCCCAGCCGCCCCGACCTGGCCACCCTGATCACTACCGCGGCCGAGTCCGGCCCGCTGCCCGACGAACTTCCCGCCGCCGCCCTCTGGTACCGGCTCGATGGGGAACTATCCCCGATCGCCACCCTGGACACCACCAACGCACACCTGCGCCCGCCCTGGACCCAGGAACTGCACAACATTTTCGGTTCTGCTGCGGCGCAAGCGATCACCGCCGGCGCCGCCTGGCCCGCATTGGTTGCCGCGATCACCGCCGCCGATCCGCGCCGCTGGACCCCAACGGACCTGCTGCACGTCGCGGCCGAACAGCTCGCCGACGCAGACCCCGACCGCACCATCGCGGCCTACCAGTACGCCCGGCTGATCACCTACACCGTGGACCTGCTGTGCACCCCCCACCCCGCCGGCGCCGCCCTGCCCGAGCATCCACCGATGTCCCGGGAAGAGGAAGAGCTTCTCCCCCACGACCCCGAGGCCCCATGGATCGACATGTCCGCAGAACCACTGTCCCAGAGCGACATCGAGCACTGGCTTGACCAACACGACCACCCAGCCCCAGATGCCGCAGCGATCGCCTTCGATGATCTGCCGCGCACCCGACCCGCAGTCCCCGTCGTCCCCGTCGCGGTGTCCAACGTGTATCTGCTCCGCGACCAATACGCCGCCGCCACCGCCGACCTGGCCGCCCTCGAACGCGACGTCGCGATCTTCGGCGGTCCGGCAATGCGCGCCGCCGCCACGCAAATCACCACCATGCGGGCACGGGCCGACGCCGACCGTCCCTACCTGATGGCCGTGCAAGAGGTCATCGCCGCATGGGCCGACGCCGACCAGGCATACGACGACGACCTCAAGTTCCACGACTGGACCCGCGACCAGCTTGCCGCGGTGCGCGCCGATCCCGACGCCGACGAACTCGACATCACCTCCGCTCGCGGCATGGTCGAGCTCGCCGCAATGCGGCTGGGCACCACCACACCGGCCAAGCGCTACCAGCCGCAACTGGCCGCCGCGCACGCCGCCCGCGCTGAGGCCGCCGGAGGCTCGCAGAACATCATCAGCGGACACGACGTCGACACGTTCGTCGCCGAGCTGCACGCCCGCGACCTCGAATCGGTCAAACAAGCACGCTACGACACCCAGCTGGTGCGCAAGCACCTCGATGCCGCTGAGCGCAACGTCGTCGCCGCTTTCGGTGACGCCGAAACCCGGACCGCCGAACATGTCGCCACCCAAAGTGCGTCCCTAGCAACAGAAATGCGGACTCTTGATGTCGCCGGACAACATCAGAGCAGCCGCGCCTTGCGTATCGCCCCGACCGCGACCGCTGGACCTTCCGATACCACTGCTGCGGCCCTGCGCAGCGTCGCCGAACTACCGTTCGCCGTCAGCGTCGTGCACGCACACCCCGACGCCGAACGCACCACAGCGCTGCACATCCTGCACAGCGCTGCTACCGCCGCCGGCCGAAAAGTATTGTGGTGCAGCCCCACCGCGGAACAAGCCGAAGCGGCAAAGCGCGACAACCTCGCCGACGGCGCGACCACCATCGACGACGCCCACGCGGAATTCACCAGCGGCAGCGCCAGCGCCATGCCCGCCGGCGGCCTCATCATCATCGACCACGCCCAGTCCGCCCAGCCCGAGCAGATCGCCGACCTCGCTGAGCACGCCGCACAAGCCAATGCCGGACTGATCCTCATCGACACCAGTACCCGCACCTGGCCACCACAGCCAGCGGACCGCATGATGAAACTGCTCTCGGCCGAACTGCCCTGGACCCGCGCGCTGACCAGCGCTCCGTCGGTGGCCACCAGCCACGCCGGCGCACCCGACCTTGATCCGGTCATCGCCCAGCTGCGTCGCGTCACCCCGGACGTCCTCACCGGCCCACTGCGCGGCGCGCTCGAGCACGCCGACCGCGTCCGTGCGGAAAACCTGGCCGCCTACCGTCGGCACCAGGACGCCAACTGGCTACGTACTCGCGGCCACAACCAAGGCTTGCAGCGCACCCAAGCCAGCACCGTCGACCTCACCGACGACTGACCGCCGTAGGTTTTCCAGGCGAATTTCGCACGGTAGAACAGTCGCCCACGCTGCCGCAACTCACCTTCGTGAGCGCGACTGTCCCCGCAAAGGTGAGTTGCGGCAAGTCGAGCATCGACCTACCGTCCGCGGCTATGGAAATCAACGTCATCCAAAGCAGGATCGACTACATACGGTGCTACCTGATACTGCACGGCGGGAATTGCAGCACAAGCGATTACGAGAACATGACCACCCAGCTGGACGCGATCGCGCAGCAGCGCATCTACCCAGGTATCAAGACCCGCTTGCTCCTAAAGCAAGTGACGCGTGTCGAGCGTCAATTCATCGACACGGTAAAACCACCAGATCCGTGGACATGAGCGCATCGGCGTGCGCTCCGAGCGATTCGTTGATTCGTTGCGGGAGAATGTTGTTGGTACCTACGTGCCCAAAACGGGAGCCATGCAAGTCAGAGCGGTCGATAACGGCCGTCGGCGGCCAGCAGCGGCGCACCCGTCGGGCTAATGAAAGCCCGTTTCAGCGTCTCCAGGTCACGGGACATGAAGTGCGACAGCGGAACCAATTTGACCAGACTCAAGGTTTCGTCGCGTGCGGCGGCCACGGGGCTACCGTCGACCCGGCTGAGCGTCCGGTATCCACGCGTGAACGGGCCCAGTACGTAGCCGGGGGCGACGAACTCGGCTGACCATGGCAAGTCGAGGTAATCGAGGTCCAAGTCTTCGCGGATGTCGTCGCCGAGAATTCTATCGCTAGTAACAACTGTTGATAGAAACTTCTTCCAGGCACGGAAATAGCTTGGTATCTAATGACTACGGTACGTAGATTCTGGCAACAGTATGGCCGGCGTTGGCTCAGGCCGTGGTGACCGGTTCTCGGGGTGCGGTCGCGGTGACGGGCGCCCGGCGCCGTGACGGCGTTTGTGGCCACCAGCTGGCTTCACCCAGCAGGGTTGCGATGGCGGACAGTGAGGGTACGCACCAGGAGCAGTCCGCAGCCGATGATCAGTCCGACTTGGAACATGATCGCCACCGAGCCGATCATCAGGCCGAACATGCTGGCGGCGAAGATCAGGCCGGCGGAGGTGATGACTGATCCGGTGGTGGCGACGGTGCGCAGGACCCCGACGCGCAGGTTGGCCGTGGATTCTTCGCGCAACCGGGACACCAGGAGCATGTTGTAGTCAGCGCCGACGGCGACCAGGATGATGAATGCCAATAGCGGTACGGGCCAGGCGATTTGGTAGCCGAGAATCCATTGGAAGACGATGACGCCGATGCCTAGGGAGGCCAGGTAGTTCAGGATCACGGTGCCCAGCAGGTACAGCGGGGCGATGAGGGCACGCAGCAGCGCCACCAGGATCAACCCGACAATGACCAGGGTGGCGATGGCCAGTTGGGTGAAGTCCGCGGACAGCAGGCGCGGGATGTCGGCGTTGACGGCCGGGAACCCGGCGACCGCCACCCTGGCATCGGTCAGGGTGGTGTTGGGGCGGGCGGCGTTGGCGACGTCGGTGATCTGCTGGGCCAGGCGCATCGCCCCGATGCTGTAGGGGTCGGTGTTGGTGTCGATGG
Source organism: Mycolicibacterium llatzerense (assembly GCF_025331195.1). Taxonomy (NCBI): domain Bacteria; kingdom Bacillati; phylum Actinomycetota; class Actinomycetes; order Mycobacteriales; family Mycobacteriaceae; genus Mycobacterium; species Mycolicibacterium llatzerense. The sequence goes on from NZ_LXOV01000015.1 coordinate 300,879, forward strand.
CGAAGCGGGCGGTTTTGCCGTCGGGTGAGACGAAATGTTTGGCGACGTCGGCGAATCGGCGGTCATCGAAGGTGGTGGCGGGCAGGAAGAAACCGGCGGCGGCGTCCGAGCCGGCGGTGGCGCGTGCCGAGTTCTGCAGTGCGGTGGCGATCGTGCTCATGCCGGTGAGCATTTGGATGTTGCTGTCGGCCAGGGCGTGCACGCCGGTGGCCAGCGCACGGGACCCGGCGGCCAGTTGGCCGATGCCTTGCTGCAGCCGGCGGATGTTAGCGGCCAGATCGGCGGGATCACCGAGGGTTTTGAACGCGGCGTTCATGGCGGCCACGGTGTGTTGAATGTCGGTGAGGGTGCCGGTCACGGTGGCATCGGTGGCCGGGTTGTAGTGGTCGCCTAGTGTGGCGACCTGGGTGAAAAACCCGTTGTCGCGCAAGGTGACCAGGACCGCGACCTGGTCACGGATTTGGGCGCATTCGGGGGTGGCCACACACCACGGGGCCGCGTTGAGGGCGCCGGCCAGTGGGTCGAGGACACCGATGGCGTTCTCAGCGCGCTGCGCCAGGGGCCGGATACCGGGGCCGGCCTGGATGGCCTGATCGACACCGGGTGCGGTGGCCGAGAGTTGTTGCAGCAGTGGGCCGAAACGCTGCATGCGGGCACCGGCGGTGGAGGCCTGAGTGAGCACACCGCCCAGGGGTCCCATGGCGGTGCGCACGGCGGTGTCGAGTTGAGCCAGGCCATCGGCCAGTTGGTCGGCCCCGCGGGTCAGGGTGTTCAGGTCGGCACGGTGAGCGTTGGCGTCGGTGACCGATTGGGCCATCTTGTCGCCGATCTGCCCGTTCTGCCAGGACAGTTGGGCCTGCTCCAGGCGGGCGCCGGTGGGGCGGGTGACACCGGCGACCGAGACGACGCCGGGCACTTGGGCGATGCGGGAGGCCATTTCGTCGAGGTCGGCCAGCCCTTTGGCGGTACGCATGTCGGTGGGGTTCTGCACTACGAGGAATTCGGCCAGAACCATGTCTTTGCGGAAGTGCCGGTTGAGCAGCTGGTAGCCCTGGTTGCTGGCGGTGCTGGCGGGTTGTCCGGCGCGGTCGTCGTAGCTGATGGTCATCGCGGTGGCCGCGGCCGCCAGTAGCCCCAGGATGAGCAGGCTGGCGACCAGCAGCGGCACCGGGCGGCGCACCACCGCGACGGCGACGGCATTCCAGTAGCGGCGGGTGCGGTCGGGTTTGGGTTCGCCGATGCCGCGGCGGGCAGCCAAAGCGAGCACCGGGGGCAGCAAGGTCACCGTGGCGACGAAGCCGACGGCGACGGCGACCGCGCAGGCTGGACCTAGCGCGGCGAACACGCTCAACGTGGCGAACACCATGGACAGGAACGCCAAAGCGACGGTCGCCGCCGAGGCCAGGATGACCCGGCCGATGCTGGCGGTGGCGGTGATGACCGCCGCCTCCGGTGGTGTCCCGGCGCGGCGCTGTTCGTGGTACCGGCTGATCAGGAACACCGTGTAGTCGGTGCCGGCGCCGAGCAGGATCGCGGTCATGAACGCCACGGTGAACTGCGAGACCGGCAACCCGGACTCGCCGGGCCCCGAGAGCACGCCCCGCCCGACGGCCAGGCTCAGCCCGATGACCAGCAGCGGCAGCAGTGCGGTGAACAGGGATCGGTACACCATGAGCAGGATCAGCGCGATCAGACCAGCGGTGGCGATCGACACGAACAGCAAATCGTGTTCGGCAGAAGAGATCTGGTCACTGAAGGTGGCCGCCGGGCCGGTGACATAGGCGCTCACCCCCGATCCGGTGAACACCCCGGTGACGATGGCGCGCACCGCGACCACCGATTCGGCCGCAGTGGGATCACCGAGCGCGCCGGCGATACCCACCGGCAGATACCAGGCTTTCCCGTCCCGGCTGACCGCCTGAGTTCGGGTCACCGAATCGGCAAGCAGATCCTGCACGAGCAACACATGGGCATGATCGGCGCGCAACCGGTCGATCAACACCGCGTACCGCTGACGCGCCCGATCGCTGAGCCCGGCGGGGTCCTCCATCGCCACGAACAGCATCGTCTTTGAGCCCTGCTCGCCGAACGCCGTGCTCATGCGGTCCACGGTCTGAAACGACGGCACATCGCGCGGGATCAGGTCCACCGACTGGCGGCGCACCACAGTTTCCAGCTTCGGGAACAGCAGGGCCAGCAGTGACCCGGACCCGCCGCGCGGTGCCAGGCCCGTCGGTGTGATCACTCATGCTGCCCCTGTCGCCAAAATGGAACTAAAAGTATCGCTTCGATACTGGTATGAGCCCAATTAAGTTGCGGCCGAGTCACTTTCGTCGATGCCGTCCACACGGGCGCCGGTCCTCGCGGCCGGCGGCGGCAGTGAGGTCCAGCGGTTAGCCTCGATCTTTCACGTGGGCAGTGATGTTGTTGAGTTCTGTTCACCGTGGATGGGTAAGTGGTTGGGCAGCAGGGATTTCCGGCGTTGCTTCTCGCCGGTGCTCCTGGTCCTTGGTCGCTGAAGTGGTGGTTGTGGGTCAAGCGGTTTGTAGCGCGGTCCAGCCGGTTTCGATGAGGTCACTCCAGGGCCAGCCGCGGGGCAGTCGTAGGTATCGGCGCCGTCCGGTTCGGATGATCCGTCCAGCCACCGCCAGCAGGCGCAGGCGTAACCGTTTGGGTTCCCAGCGTCGCGCGGGCCCGCTGGCGAATGCCAGGACTTGGGTCCATACCAGCAGGTCAGCGGCCAGCAAGGTGACCTGCAGCCAGATCTGATTTTGGGCGAACCCGTGAAAGGGCAGGTTGGTCAGCCCGGTGTCTTTGAGGTTGCGGATACGGTCCTCGGCACGAGCGCGTTGGCGGTGGCGGTGGCGAACTTCCAGATCCGGGATCGACCAGCCCTTGGTGTTGGTCGCAAAGCAGGTGATGCGCCACCCGTTGTCGTCGGTCAGACGCAGCTGGGCACCGGGGTGAGGGCGTTCACGGCGAGCGATGACCCGCATCCCCGGCGGCCAGCCACGCAGCGTGTCGGGCAGATAGCGGGTCAGCTCAGCGACCTGGGCGCCCTCGCGCGGTGCGCCGTCCCCGTCCAAGGCAGCGCGCCATGCCTGCCGGGGCACCTTCGCCAGGGCGTCGACGATCGGGGGCATGCCGTAAAACCCGACGCTGTACTGCAATCCCAACCTGGTGATGTGGTGCAGGAAGTCTTTGACCCCACCGGTATCGGTACGCACCAACACGTTCGGTCGTTCGTGTTCGGGGAGCTGCGCCAGCGCAGCATCCAGGACGCTGATGTGGTCAGCGGCGCTGTTGGACCCCGCTGATCCTGGGCGCAGCAGCCCGGCAAGGGCTTCACCGGATCCATGCACACCGTGATCAACGAACGCCAACATGGGGTGAAACCCGTACCCGTACTTGAATGTCGGTGCCGCACATTCCTTCTCGCTATGTGCGGTCACCAAGGTGGCATCGAGGTCAACGATCACCTGATTGCCCGTCCCGGGCAACGGTCGTCGGCGACGCCAGACGCGCTGGCGAGCAGCGGCCCGCGCGGCGCCGATCGCGGCCAACACAACATCGACATCGCCGGCGAGCGTGGTGATCAACCGCGACACCGTGGCATCGGAGGCCACCGCCCCAAACAGGTCCGGTTGAGCCCGCACGATCGCGATATCAGCGGCGCAGTCCCCACCGAGGGCCACCGCGACCAACAAGTCGCACAGCGCCTTGGCCGGATCGTGGACCGACCGCGGCGCCCGCCACGGCCCCAATGCCGCTGACATCGCCTTTTGCAGTCCCGAACAGGCCAGCGTCTGCCGCAGCAGAACCCCACCCGCTGACGACACCAACGACTCGCGGGTCGCCTCCATCACCACAGAACCTACTGAGCTACCCTTCACCTACGGAGTGCCTTTCCTCGGACTTACTTGTGACGTCGCAATCCCAAGTTTTCCAAGTAGGACAGGCACTTCCGTGCATTACAGGCCCGTGTCACGGGCCAATTCATGAAATGTCGAGGTTAGGCGGCGATACCCCGGCACACCAGGGCGGTGATCGCGTTGGTCTGGGCGATCAGAACGTCACGGTCGGGTTGGTGCCCGTAGCGCAGCGCGATCCCGAAAGGGATCGCCACGATCGACTCGGCGGTGGCACCGATGTCGAGGTCGGGGCGGATGTAGCCGCGGTCGATGCCGTTGCGCAGCGCCGCACCCAGGACCGCGGCGCCGCTGTCATACATACGGTGAAACCGCTGCGACATCTCCTGATCCACCCCGGCGGCCTGCACCACGATCAGCTGCAACAGCCGCGGTTCTTCGGCGAGGACGTCGGTGTAGGCCATGCCGATCGAGGACAGGTACTGACCGAACTCCTCGATGGAGGTGACCAGGCACGGCGTGGCCTCGTCGATGGCAGCGCCCAGTCGGCTGTTGATCTGCCGCACCGCGTGATCGACGATGTCCCGCTTGTTCTCGAAATACCGGTAGAACATCGAGTGCCCCGAGCCGAGCCGCTTGGCGATATGGCTGATCGAGGTCTGGTGATAGCCCCGTTCGGCGAACTCGGCCAACGCGGCATCAATGACCTCTTCGCGGACCAATTCGGCACGCTGGGCGCGCTGACGATCGGCCATCGTGGTGCGCGGCTTACCCGCCGCGGACGCCGCGGCCACGGAGCTATCGGTTCGAGTACCCATCGCGAGCCTCCCACGTCAGTGGAACAAAAAGTATCCCTCCGATACTACTTGTTCCATGTTCGCCCGGTGCAGCGTTCGTCAACATATTTGTGGCGGCCCGCGGCGGAGTCGGCGAGGCAATTAGCTTGCGGCAGCGTCGATATCGTCGACCGGCAGGTCATGACGCACGATGCGGACCTGCCCGGGCGGCAGGCAGGCCATGTAGCCGTGCCGTTTGCCGTACAGCTCCCAGGAGGCCCGGTCGCCATCGGGGGTGACATCGATACGATGCCCGGTCGACAAGGCCAGATGTAGCGCCCCGTTGTCGTCACATTCGGCATGGGTGCACGTGGCGCCGGCCATATCGAGCAGGGCGCGGTGTTGCGGCGCCATGTTGTCCGGGTCGATCACCACCTGCTCTTCGGGATACGGGCCCACCGGCGGCAGCGTCAACTCCATCGCGGTGGCGATCACCAGCTCGTTGTAGTCGTCAAGATCGAGCACCAGCCCCTCGTGCAACGAAACCCGCTGGATGGTGCACTGCGTGATCCACAAAGTGTGCATGACCCGCTCCTTTCGGCACATCGTTGTGCACACTCATGGTACAAAAAGTAGCGCAGCGATACCACAAGTTCCGCTATCGAATGTCAGTGCGCGCCAATGCCCCCAGCAGCTGGCCGATGGCGCGGTCGATGCGCTCCCGCGCATCGGCGGGGGCCACCCGCCCGCTGATCACGGCCGTGAGGTTGGCCAGCCAGATATCGGCGATCAAACCGGCCAGGTGCCGATCCCGCGGCGCGGGCACGGGTCCGCCGAGCGCGCGGGCGAACATGTCCTCGATCACGCCGACGGCGTACTGCACGGCATCGGCCGCGCCGGCATCGGCCACCACGAACGCCCGCACCATCGCATCGGTCAACGCAGGCTCGTCCAGCCACCGCTGATGCAGCCGCGCCGTCAACCGCGCCCATCGCTGCGGCGAGGTCAATTCATCGGCGCTCCAGTGGAATTCGGCGTCCAGGCGCTCGATTTCGCGGGCCAGCACCGTCACCAGCAGGTGCGTTTTGGACGCATAGTGCCGATACAGCGCGCTCGCGGCCGTGCCGGCTCGCGCGGCCACCGCACGCATACGCACGCCCTCAAAGCCGTGCATCGAGGCAATCTCCAGCGCGGCATTGAGGATCTCCTCGCGCCGCCCGCCGACCGCCACCGGACTCGGGCGAACCGGCGGCGGGCGCAGGTGCGCATCAGGGGTGCTCATCTGAACATCGGGCATGCTCATCGCGGCCCACTATCGCGCGCGCCACCGTCGCCGTCGATGACAGCGTGGCGCGCGAGGTCGGCGAACATCTCGTTGAACGCGGCGATGTCGCCGTGCGCGGCGAAATGAGCCGCGTCCACGGCGATGAAGACCGCCGCCGCGGTGAACCGGGTGACGCCGTCACGGCCCACCCCGGTGGCCTCCACGCGCAGCACGCGGCCGCGGCGATCCACGACGCGGGCGCGCACGCGGTGAAGGTGGTGCAGCGGGACCGGCTGCAGATACTCGACTGTCAAGCTGCGTGTTACTGCCGGGGTGCCGGCGATCCACAGCGTGAAGCCGAGCACGTCATCGCAGGCCGCGGCGATCGCGCCGCCGTGGGCCAGGCCGGGCGCACCGATGTGCCGCTCATCGAAGGTCACATCGGCGAACACCTCCGGGCCGTCGCGGTAGGCCGTCAACTGCAGGCCATGCGGATTATCAGGGCCGCACCCCATGCACACCGGGGTGTGCGCGGGGAGCCGCTGCGGCACACCCTCATCGGCTACCGGGTCGCTCACGCCGCCCCCGCCGGCTCACCCGAACTCGCCGGGGCGGGCACCACCGGCGCAGGCTCCTCGGGTGGGGGTGCCGATCGGCCCGGCGCCCACACCGCGACGAGCACCGCCGACACCGCGCTGATCACCCCAAGCGCGAAAGCCCCTGTCGCGCAACCATGAACAAACGCCGACCTCGCCTGCTCGACGGCGGCGTCAGCCACCGGCCCGACACGATGCGCGGCCTGCGCCGCGGCCGCCAGCGAGTCCTCGAACGCGGCCCGCAGCGGCGGCGGCAGGGCGGCCGCGGTCGCGGCGACCCGACCGCTGTAGCCGGCGGCCAGCACACTGCCCGCGATGGCAATCCCGATGGCCGCGCCGACTTCGCGGGCCGCATCGTTGACCGCCGCGGCCACCCCATGCTTGTGCACCGGGGTGGCGTCCACCACCGCTGCCGTCGACGGCGCCGTGCACAGCCCCAACCCGGTCCCCAGCGCCAGCAGCGACCACACAATGTCCGCATAGCCCGAGTGCACATCGAGCCGGCTCGCCAGAAACATCCCGACCGCCAGCAACCCCAGACCACCGGCCAGCATCACGCGCAAACCCCAGCGCGCCGCCAACTGCGGTGCCGCCACCGAGACCACCACGATCGGCACAATCAACGGCGTCAGCGCCACCGCCGACCTGATCGGCGAATAGCCGCTGATCAACTGTAGGTACTGCACCAGCAGGAAAAACACCCCGAAAATCACCACGAAATGCAGCACCAACGACACCGTGCCCGCCGCGAAACCGCGATCGCGAAACAACCTCATGTCCAGCAGCGGGTCCGCGCGCCGCAGCTCCACCACCGCGAACGCCACCAAACATCCAGCGGCACAACCAAACAGCGCCATCACCATGGTGTCCGTCCAGCCGCGATGCGGCGCCTCGACAAGAGCGACCACCAGCAGCCCGATCGCCAGCGCGATCACTACCGATCCCAGCACGTCGATACGAGGATGGGCACCCTCGCAGGACGTGGGCACCCGCAGCGCCGCGACCAGAAGCAGCACCGCCGCACCGGCCAGTCCGACGAAAATCGCCCGCCACGACCAAAGCTGCAGCAGCACACCAGAAATCAGCACCCCCACCACTGCACCCGAGGCGGCCACACCCGCCCAGATGCCCACCGCACGTCGCCGCTGCGTCACCCCGAACTCCCCGGTGAGGATCGACAACGTGGACGGCATCACCAACGCCGCACCCACCCCGGCCGCCGCCCGCGCACCGATCAGCCACCACGGGCTGTCGAACGCCAACGGAACCACCGACGCCGCCGCGAACACCGCCAAACCGGCGATCAGCACGCCCCGCCGGCCATAACGGTCACCGACCGCGCCCGCCGGCAAGACCAGGCACGCGATCGCCAAGGTGTACCCGTCGACCACCCACGTCAGCTGACTCTGCATCGCCCCGGTATCGACCGCGATGTTCGGCAACGCGGTATACAGCGCCGCCATCGAACCGATCACCAGCGCCACCGCCGCACACGACACCACCAGGGTCCACTGCTGCCCACGCGAGAACGACCTCTGCTGATCCGGCACGCTCAACACCCCTGTACACTCGGTTTCGCTGCGCTACTCGATGTACCATATCTGAGGTTATCGACAAGCACACCCGGGATCAGCAAAGGAGCCACAGTGAAGAATCAGGCCCTGCCGATACCGGACGACTATGACGAGGACATCGATCCGCGCCGCACCCGGTCACGGAACCGACTGCTCGATGCCGCCGCCAACCTGCTCAAGACCGGCGGCGTTGAAGCCGTCACCATCGACGCGGTCACCAAAGCATCCAAAGTCGCCCGCACCACCCTCTACCGCCACTTCAACAGCTCCACCCAGCTACTCGCAGCGACCTTCGAACGCCTACTGCCGCAAGTCATTCCGCCCGAACCGACCAGCGGAACACCGCGCGAACGACTCATCGAACTGCTGTCACGACAAGCCGACCTCATCGCCGAAGCCCCAGTGCAAGTCACTACCCTCGCCTGGGCAGCACTCGGCACCACCGAAACCCCCAGCACCGACACCGACGGCACCCCTCACCCCAGCGCCCACACTCTCCGCGCCCGCGTCGTCGAGCAATACCGCCAGCCCTTCGACAACATCCTGCAAAGCCCCGACAGCCGCCACCAACTCGGCAACCTAGACCTCGACCTCTCCATGTGCCAACTCGTCGGTCCCATCGTCTTCGCCCGACTGACCGGCATCCGCGCCATCACCCACAACGACTGCGTCCGCCTCGTCGACACCTTCATGGACACCTACAGCATCAACCCGGCCACGACAAGACCCGAGGGGCTATCTCGTTAACGGTGTTTCCGGCGGTTTTCATCAGTAGGTTTCTGCTGCCGGGAATCGGTCGGCGAAGGTGATCGCGAACGCGTGGAGCGCTGGCTTCCACCGCATCATCCATCGTGCCCTGCCCACCCCGGTCGGGTCCAGGGAACGGGTCACCAGATACAGGCACTTCAGTGCGGCCTGCTCGGAGGGAAAGTGTCCGCGGGCCTTGATCGCGCGGCGGTGAGGGACTCGATGGCATTGGTGCTGCAGATGACCCGCCGGGTCTCCACGTCGTAGTCCAGGAACGGGATGAACTCGGCCCAGGCGTTGTCCCACAACCGGATCACCGCCGGGTAGCGCTGGCCCCATTTCTCGGTCAGATCGTCGAATGCCGTCCGGGCCGCGGTCGCGTTGACCGCGGTTTAGATCGGTCTAATGTCACGCTTGATCTCATCCCAATACTTGCGTTCTTCGCGGGCAGGCTGGTGGTCTGTCTGCCGGTTGCTGTCGTAACTTTGCGTCGAATGGTGTTCAGCGATTTCTTCGACGGGTAGGTGTAGATCAGTTTCCGGTCGCTTCCCCTCTGCCGGTGCCGCTGGATGCGGAACCCGAGGAAGTCGAAGCCCTCGTCGATTCCGACGACTCGTGTCTTATCGGTCGCCAAACGCAACCCGACCGTGGCGAGTACGGTCTCGATCTCGCCGTAAAGTTCCTCGGCTTGGTGCCGGGTGCCGAACACCATGACCACGAAATCGTCTGCGTAGCGGATGATCCGGTAGGTCGCGGCGCCGCGGCGGGTGGCACGCCAACGCTGGGTCTGGTTGCCCATGGCCTGCCACTTATCCCGGAAGTGCTCGTCGAGGACTGATAAAGCGAGGTTGGCCAGCAGCGGAGACAATATCCCGCCCTGGGGAGTTCCGGTAGTACTGTCGCAGGCTTCATTCAACTCGTCCAGCAGCCCCGCCTTGAGGAACGCTTTGACTAGCAACAGGATTCGTCGGTCGCTCACGCGAATCCTCAACCGGCCCACGAGGGCCGGATGCGAGATTTCGTCGAAACAAGCGGCGATATCGCCCTCAAAGACCTGTTCGTAGCCGCGCGCGGCATAGAAACGGATCTCCTCGATAGCATCCTGGCATCTGCGTTCCGGGCGGAAACCGTAACTGGATGGGTCGAAATCGGCCTCCAGAATCAGCTCCAGCACCAGCTTTAGGGCCGCTTGCACGACGCGATCGCGAACCGTGGGGATGCCGAGGCGACGGGGTTTACCGTTCGCTTTGGGAATCACCACCGTCCGTACCGGCACCGGACGAAACGAGCGGTCCCTCAGCGAGTTCCGCAGTTCAGTCAGGAAACCGGCAACGCCGCGCTCGCTGTTTTCGACCGACCACGCGGTGGCCCCGTCGATGCCAGCAGTTTGAGCGCCCTTGTTCTCCCGGACTCGGGTCCACGCCATCACGAGGAACGCCGGGTCCACCACGAGATTGAACAGATCATCGAAACAACGGCCGGGATCGGCCGCTGCCCAACTGTGCAGTTTGGTTTGAATCCCCAGTACCCGCTGGTGCACCACAGGGGAACACTCCAGCAGCGCAACGATATTCACCGGCGCATCTTCTGACATGACAATTCCGTTCTGCCTGACTTGCTGCCGCCCTTCGCCCTGTGACCGGCTCTCCCGATCTCTGACTACTACGACGGCTCCGCCCCGTCCCGGCCCGATCGGCCGACAACGAACCCAACCTCCACCGCCCGCACCGGATGTGCGGGAAATGTGGTGGGACCGAGACGGTTCCCGTGTTCATCTGTTACCGCTCAACGAGTCCGGTGCCCAGCTATACCCCGGCGGTCGACGGGAGTACGCCGCAGACTTTCCTCCCGCCCTGTCCCTACCGATGGGTTCGGTAGGGACGGACGCCACCACCGCAACAATGGTGACGCGCACCGCTGCCCGGCCCATATCCACCAGATTCGAGCCGGTTCCTGTTAACGAGGCGTCCCACGCTGGTTCCTCGCGTACACCTTCTCGTCTTGCTCGCCGAACCCGCACCATCTGGCAGTGCTGGCACGTTCCGGCTTTGTCGGGGCCGCTTCCACCCTCCTCGGCGTTTCCCAAGTCAGGCTGCCCCCAGCTTCACCCGGCCGCTACGACGGCCCAGCGTTGAAGGTCTTCCACCTCCAATCGGTAAAACAGACGCCTCACGGCGCACGTTGCGGATCAAATGAATGATGCAGGTCTGCACGGTCGCTTGTGGCCACACGTTGCTGACCGCCTCGGGCAGTCCCTTGAGCCCGTCACGGACCACGAAGAACACGTCCTTGACGCCGCGGTTACGCAGATCGGTCAGTACGCTCATCCAAAACTTCGCGAAAGCGCACGGGTTCGCGCGAACGTGTGCGAGGCGCCGCCTGAATTGTCACGGGTTTGGTAGGCGGGCGGTGTCAACGTGGTCGGTCAGGTAGGCGATGACGGCTTCGTGGCGCATGCCGTAGGCGACGGCGACGGCGACGGCGACGGCGACGGCGACGAGTTTGGGATCTACGGTGCCAACCAGATCGACCAGGCGGGTGGAGCGCAGGATGCGCGGTTGAAGGCCGACCCCGCGCAGGGTGTTCTTGACATAGCCGTCAGAGGCCGGCGCTCTGGTGGCCTTGGTCTGCGCGGTCACAAGCAGGTGGGAGTTTGTTGCTGCCGAGCGTCTTTCGGTGGTCTAGACAGCATTGCAGCGCCGTCCAGGTCCAAGGATCCAATGGGGTCGGCTGTCGTCGGCGACCCAGTCGGACGCGGTGCCGATCGTGATCGATGTCCTTGTCGGTGAGGTGTTGCAGGTCTTGGGTGGTAGCGCCGTGCAGCAGGGCGGCCAGCCCGACGAATGCCTCGTGCGGGTGAACCTCGGGGCCTGTGCTCCATCGATAGAACAGCTCGCGCTGGCGGTCGGCGGGACGAGTCGGTCCGCGAAATGCCATGGTCTGCGGTGCTTTTACCCCTGCAGTGGGGTCGATGAGCATCAGCCGGCGTCGGCGTGCGTAGCGGCAGAACTGGCGCAGCCCGGTCAGGTAGGAGGCACGTCGGCCGGGATGAGCGTGCAGTAACGCTTCGATATCACCGACCTCGACGGTGGCCCAGTCAGCTTTGCCGCGGTCGTTGAGCAGGTATCGGGCGAAATCACGCACCGCGGTGAGTCGGGCCTCGACGGTGGCGTGCCCGCGGGGTTGACCGCCGACGCGGCGGGCGCGATCGCGGCCGCTGACCATGTGCTCGGCGAACCTGGCCACCGCCGGCCGCAACGGTTCAGGGACGGCGTCAATGCGGGACCGTCGGCGGGCGGCGGCGCGACGCTCGTCGTGGTCTGACCACAGCACCAGCTTGCTCGCGGTGAGGAAGTCTTCCAGAGCCCGCGCGAGCGGCCCCTCCTTGGCGACAGCTTCCAGCAGTGCCTCCGGATGCACCGGGGAATCCTGGACCAGGTGCTGGCCGAGTCGGCTGAGCACGGCGCACGCCCGGCTGGGATGATGACGTCCGACTAGGTAGGCGGCGAAGTCGCCCAGCCAATCGGGTGGATCATCCAGTGTTGCAGCCAGATTGGCGGCCCGTACCGCGATCCTGTGCGGTGAGCGCGCCCAACAGGACCCGCACCGCCCGGCACCGGTCAGCCGGGTGACCCGCCCGCAGTCGACGCAGGCGGCGTCCGGATTCGGTGGCCGGCCCGGATGCGAGCACGACCCGCACCAACCGGTATCGGATCGCAGGACCCTGCGTTTGCGGCATCGTGGGCACTCGGCTCGATCGGCGTCCCGCCGCTGGCGTCGGACACAGTCCTTGCAAAGGTCGCGGTCGACAAATAGCACCGGCGCCCCGCAGGTCCGGCAGGTGCGCGAGCAGAGCACGCAGTGGCAGGTATCTGGCTGCCGGACCTGATCGATGCCGCAGCGCGGGCAGGGATGCTTGACCGGCACGTGCACAGCCGCCCACTGGCATCGAGCACACAGATCACGGCCGGGCTTGCCAACCGCGCGGCCGCACCGCCGGCAGTCCCGGATCCGTCGAGTCATTCTCAGATCGGCGGCATCGACCGGCCACGCCGCAACGCTGGCGCGTCGTTCACCACGGCCGTGGCCGGTTTGGGTGAAATTGGTTGTGCGACTGGAGTGGTATCGATGTCAAAGAGGTCGTTGGGCGTGCGCTCAAGCGCGGTGCACAATGCGATCAGGGTAGCCAACTTCATCTGGCTGGGCTGCTTGGTGAACAACGCCGACACCGACGCCGATGACAGCTCCAATCCCTCCTTCTCCGCCAGTAGCCGTTGCAGCTGGGCACCGGTCCACACCTCACGCTGAGCGGCGGCCATCCGAAGTTTCCACCTGATCTGCATGCTCACTCCTGTCCGGTCAGTTCGCTCAGCGTCGCTGAGATCGCGCGCTGGTAGGCATCTTCGATGAAGGTCTCCGGCGGGCGCACATACCACATGGTTGACGCGACTGTCCAGTGCCCTAGAAGTTGTTGGATGGCGACCAGATCCACGCCTCGTTCATTATTGTGGGTTGCGCAGGCACGGCGCATCCCGTGCGGGCTGAACCACTCGACTTCGGGCCGTCCCTCCACGCTCATCAAGTGCCGCAACCGATTGCGGATCGTGGCCGCGGCCATCCGACCACCAGACTCGTCACACAGCAGCGCCGGACTATCCGGGAACCGGCCGGCCGCGAACGTCCTGCAGATACCAACGCAGCACCAGATCCAGCCCGTCCAACATCGGTACCCAGCGCGGTCGAGGCCCGGACCCCTTGGCGCCCTTGCCGAACCGCACGTGCAGCTTGCCGAACGTGCCACGCCCAAAATGCACGTCGGACCGGTCGAGCATCACCGCTTCTTCCGACCGCAGTCCGGCGTGATACAGCGTGCGGAACAGTGTGTAATCCCGCGCAGCCGGCGCGTACTTACGGGCGGTCGCGATCCGCCCCTTGAGGAACTCGAAGAACGCGCCCACCCGCTCTGGAGTCGGCGGGGCATCGGTGCTCGGCGAGTCGTCACCGACGTGTCGGGCGGCGTTGAACTCATCCAGCGGACACGCCAGTCGCACCCCGAACGCCGCCTCGATCTCGACCGCTTTGCGGACCTCGAGAAATCGGTGAAAACCCTTGAAGACCTGCAGATAGTTCCGTCGCGTCGAGACCGCTCGTCCCGAGCTGGCCAGCTCGCCCACCACCCGGTCGACGTCGTCGGCGGTCACCTCCCATGCCGGTCGCCCTAGGGCTGCCAGCATCCGCTCCAGCACGCCAATGTCGTTGGCGATCGTCGATTCGGCGAACCCCCGCGCGGTCCACGATGTGACGAACGCGTCCACGCATTCGGCCTGGAACCGCTGCGGATCTCGCGTCTGGACGACTGGTGCGACGTCGCCCGTGATCACCCGCAGCGGCCCGTCGCCCACCTGCACCTTCTGCACGCCAGAGTTTTCGAGGCAGTACCTTAACTCACGGGCCTACGCCTTGAAGATCAGCGACACGCCAATAGACCGGAAAACCTCAGGCAGCAGCACCAATCCGGGGAAACGAACGTGTGCTCGTTCCATATCCCTCCCCGCCGGTGCCGGCCCACAATCCGAGGATGTCGCGTTCCCCGCCCAGGGTGACCCCGATCGCGGCATAGAACCGCCGGTTGGCGACCTGGCCGTCGCGGACCTTGACCACGATCGCGTCGATGAAAATCGCCGCGTAGGTCTCATCCAACGGACGCACCGACCAGTCATTCATCTCCTCGATCACCTTGTCGGTGATCCGGCTGATCGTTTCCTTCGATACCGAGGCACCGTAGATTTCGGCGAAGTGCGCCGAAATCTCGCCCGTGGTAAGTCCTTTCGCGTACAGCGACAATACGACCTCATCAACACCGGACAGGCGGCGTTGGCGTTTCTTGACGATCTGCGGTTCAAACGTCGCTGCCCGGTCCCTGGGCACGTCGAGCTCGACCGCGCCGGTGGTGTCGGTCAGCACCGTCTTGGCCCGTGTGCCGTTGCGGATGTTGCCCGTCCCCGCTTCCGGCGGGTCGTGTTTGTCGTAGCCCAGGTGCTCGGTCATCTCCTCATTGAGCGCGATCTCGAGCACCGTTTTGGTCAGCTGTTTGAGCAGTCCGTCCGGACCGGTCAGCGATGGCCCCTGTTGCTGGGCCAGCCGCACCAGCTCGACCGCAGCCTGCTGCGCAGCGGAGGGCCCCGACTTTTTCTTCGCCACATCCAGTGGCGTCATCACGGCACCTTCCTCGCCGAGCTTCGCTCAGCGTGTCAGGCCGGAAACACCGATAAATCCACAGTCCCGAAGCTCTGGACACAGCTGACGCCCGGCGTATCCATCGATCATGGCTCGGAGTGGATTCTTCGCACTATTCTTAGCCTGCTTGCCGCCAGCGGGCCCCGAGAGCGCAGCGGAGACGGATTACGCGGGTACGACGAACGGCCGCTAATTCCCGCGATCGCCTCCAGCAATAACGATCGCGCAACGGAACAACCTTGACGTACTGTCTCATCAGCATCTATGTCTTGAAAGGCTGAATATGCCGGTGAACTTCGCCACATTCAACGACCGTGTCGCCGAACAGTTGAAGGACTCCACAGTGACCGTCGGCGGACTCGCGGGCTACCTCGGTTTCCGACACACCGAGTTCATCGCCGGCCGACTGGTCGCAGAAATGGACGCCCGAGACGACTTGAAGACACCGTTCGGCAACCTGCACGGCGGCTGCCTGTCCGCCATGGTTGATCACTGCCTCGGTGTCGTGTTCTACCCAGTCATCCCTGAGGGCTCATGGGTTGCGACAACAGAGTTCAAGCTCAACCTGCTTCGGCCCGTATCCGCCGGCAAGTGCGTCGCAGTCGCCGAGATTGTCGCGCTCGGGAGAACCAGCGGCGTTGCTCGGATCGACATCACCAACCAAAGTCGCGCAGTATGTGTCGCCCAGGGCACTGTGACGATCGTGGGCCTGAAGCCGACCTCGTGATCAATGGCGAGCGGAAGGGCTGAAGGGTGACCGCTGCGCTTGAGCGCGTGCCAACCAGCGACGGGCTCACTCTGGCTGTTGACTTCTACCGCTGTGCCGCACCTCGCGCGGTTGTATTGCTACTCCACGGCGGCGGTCAGAGCCGACACGCCTGGGACGTCACAGCACTGCTTTTGCGCGCGCGCGGATTCACGGTGGCCGCGTATGACGCACGCGGGCACGGTGACAGCGACTGGGATCCCACAGGCCGTTACGATCTGAATCGGCTCGGATCCGATCTGATCGCAGTACGGTCGTACGCGAACCTGGGACGGCCGATCGTGGCCATCGGGGCATCCCTTGGCGGCCTCACCATTCTCGGCAGTCACTTGCTAGCTCCGCCAGACTTGTGGGACGCCGTGATTCTTGTGGACGTCACACCACGTATGGAGATGAAAGGCGCACGGCGCGTCGTCGCCTTCATGTCGGCGCACGCCAACGGGTTCGACAACCTGGAATCCGCCGCCGAGGCCATCGCGGCATACAACCCGCACCGCTCGAGACCGAACAACCTCGACGGACTTCGAAAAGTCCTACATCAACGAAGCGACGGCCGGTGGGTGTGGCGTTGGGATCCCGCGTTCGTGGCATCGAATTTCCAGTTTCTCCAAGGCGACCAGGCAGCCGGGACAGCGGAATTCGAGAAGATGAGCACTTTGTTGGTCGACGGTGCGCAGCGTGTTACGGCACCAACACTCCTCGTGCGCGGGTTGCTGTCCGACGTGGTATCCGACGAAACTGTGAACGATTTCCGCGACCTCGTGCCGCATGCGCGCACTGTCGATGTCACGGGCGCAGGCCATATGATCGCCGGCGATGACAACGCTGTCTTCTCGGAAGCGGTGCTCGATTTCCTCGACGACCTCGTCTAGCTCCTTGATCAACCACTCTGATGCGGCGTCCGGCGCCGTCGCGTTTATCCTGCTCACATGCCCACAGAATCCATGCGGATGTCATTCCGCCGACACATGCGCGACGAGGTGTTGCGGGCGGCCCGAGAACTCACGATCGAGAAAGGGTGGGAGCGAGTCCGAATGAGCGAGGTTGCCGAGCTCGTCGGCGTATCTCGCCCAACTCTGTACAAGGAATTCACCGACAAGCAGGGCCTAGGCGACGCATTGGTTGTCACTGAAGGTCAGCTCTTCTTGGAAGGAATTCACGCCGTCCTTGCATCGCATACCGGTGATATCGGTGGTGGAATCACCGCCGCCGTGGAGTACACGCTCAAGGAAGCTGAGGCCAGTCCTCTGCTGAAAGCCGCGTTGACATCGACCCGTACAACTACAACGGAGACACGCGACAGCGCAACCGGTGTCCTTCCGCTGTTGCCCACATCCGCATCACTGCTTGAGTTGTCATCGGCCGCGCTAATCGCGTGGTTCGGCGAGCACTTCGACCAGCTCGATCCCGAGGACGTCAATGAAGTGGCCGACGTACTGGTCCGGCTCACCGTCAGCCACCTCGTGCTGCCAGCCGCCGACGCCCACACCACCGGGCGGCGAATCTCGCAGGTAGCACTGCGCTATCTGGCCCCGCGATAGCGGTGCATCAATGATCGGCCTGTCACGCGCGAGGCACTGGCGGCCGCCGCCACCGTTGCACCGCTATTGTCCAAGGCCGCATAGTCAATGAGATCAGCTGTTCAAGAGGCACTCTCCGAAGGCAACAGATCGCTGCCGATGCCTCTGCCAGCTTCAACGATGCACTTTTAGGCACAAGCAGGCCGAGTAAGCACTTGCCGATGGCGTCGTCAGAAACAGCGTCGACTCTAACTCATCACTTCACGCGTGCATTGAAAATACGAGGCGTACAGCAGATTTCACTGGGGCATGGTCGGCCGATCCGAGTTCAAACCCTGGTCTCAGCCCGGTCTCGTCGCGAGACGCAAAATGCGCGGCGACGGTCAGCGAAGAGTTGGGGGCGCCGAAGAGTTGATTGCTCTACCCACATGCTCGTACTTCATCCTCTGGGGCCGCCTCTCAACAGCAACTGAATTCTCATCAGTTGTCGCGCGCTCTGGTCACGATTCAGTTGCCGCCGACACCGCCAAGCCGATTCCCGTAGGAGTGTCACACCGGCTGCAGTTTGGGTGGCTCGACTTGCCCAAAATGTAGTCGATCCTGGGCCACCCGCCCGCTCACTTCTAGACCGAGCCGACACCGCCATGCACACATAAGACTACGCTTGCAAAAGGGCACTTCTGTCGATATATTTACTTTCAATATATATCTGTAAACGTGCCGCGCCGTCAGGTCGGACACACAGAGCTGCCTCCTCCCGAAAGGTCAGAGCGAAACATGCTTGAAGACAAAGCTTCTCGGAATACTCGCGTTCTACCAACACCACGACGAGTGACGTTTGCGATGCCGTCAGGGAATCGCCGACAGCATTTCGTAGACGACGATCTTGTGATGAGTCATTTCATAGCCGTACTATCGGCGACGTTTCCGGAGGGAGAAGATTTCTTCATACGATCAGTGCGCCAATTCCGAACTTCGGTGATCGACGCAAGCCTGCAAGAGGCGGTAAAAGGCTTTGTGGGCCAAGAAGCGACGCACCGATACCAGCATCGACTATTGAACGAGCGCCTTCAGACCATGGGATATCCCACCGCGCGTATTGACCGCCACGTAGGCAGGCTGATAGAGCGACTCGAAAAGCGTCTTTCTCCAGCGATGCGACTGTCACTGACCTCAGCGTTAGAGCATTATACCGCAACACTGGCGGAGATAATCCTCACTAGCGAAAGCGCCCGCCAACTCATCGGCAATGGCGAAGTGAGATCGATTCTTCTTTGGCATGCGTTTGAAGAGTCCGAACATAAGGCGGTGGCTTTCGATGTCTATCAAACAATCGGGGGCACCGAGCAGATGCGTATCCGCGGCATGCGCATCGCTTCGGTAATCCTTTTCGCCGAGTTGTTCGCCCATACGGCCCTTTCAATGGCCGCAGATCGCGCATCCTACAATCCCATTCGCCTGTTGCGCAGCCTCTATCGATTTTCCCGTAGCCCGATTTTTACTGCGGACGCACTGCGGCGCTTTCGCTCTTACACGCAACGCGGCTTCCATCCAGACGACTGGGATAGTACCGCGGTCTTGGAATACTGGAGCCGAGAATTGTTCGAAGCAGATGGATCGCAGAAGTCCGTCGGCCCGTAGCTGAGTGGCCGACGCACGTCGTCTCGGTTACAGCGGGTCGACGCCAAGTACAGCGTGACCCATTTGAGTCAGTAGCGCAGTTGTGCGCTCGGTCGCCATCCCGGTTTCACCGTACTGAAGCGTCGACTGGATGGCGCCGATCGCTCCGTGCACTACGACACGTAGGCCGATTTCGTCTAGTTCGGGACGCAACTCACTCAGTACGTGCACCCACTCCTCAAGATACAGACGTTGTTTGCGGCGCAACCGGCTGCGGTGCTGCGCAGCGAGATTGTGAAGTTCACGGTAGTAGACGATGGCAAGCTCGCGTTGATCCAAGACGAGGGCTACGTGGTCTGCCACTAGCGCTGTCAGCGCCTCGGTCTCGCTTTTACTTTTCTCCACAATCAAAGAAGCGCGTCGCAGCAGGGAATCGATCACCTGCTCGAAGAGTGCCGTCAGTAAGCTTGCTTTGCTGTCGAAGTGACGATAGATCGCCGGACCGACGACACCAGCAGAATCGCCGATATCCGCCATCGACGCCGCGTGGTATCCGCGGTCGGCGATGTGCTGCGCGGCCGCCGCGAGAATCCTCTCCCGACGTTGATCTCCTTTACCGCGACTGTGAGCGACTGTCATGTGCGTTGGCGACCAGCCCTTTCGCCGAATTGGTGGAATTTATCATGCCACACAAGGGGTTGAACAAAATGTTAACACCGACTCATCAGGGAAGCCCACTGGCTTAGGTGGAGATTCAGATCCGATGGCCCGCGATCGTGCCGGCGAGCCGATGGCCGAGCGCGCCGGCTGTGCAGCGTCTTTGATGGCGCTAAGTGAAAGTTCCCAGTTTCTCCCGGTGCGGCCGTTGCCTGTCGTCCTGCGTGACGAGATGGCATGACCACAGTGGACGTTAGCGGGGTTGTGTCCGGAATCCGGTGTAAATAGGGAGGACGGGCGTAGGTTCCGCTTCACGACCTGCAAGTCTGTGAAGAAGGAGTCGCGCCCGTGCCTGTTCGAGTATCAGCCCATCGACCGTATCCGCACCGAGATCCACGCCTTGTTTGGCGAGGATCGCGAGCTGCCGGAGATCCTTGAAGAAGTCGCCCGCCTGGGCGCCCAGCTTTGATGCAGGCGGCCCTGGAGGCCGAGGTCACCGAGTTCCTTGGCCGCGAACGCTACCAACGCACCGCCGCCTGTCCCGACGCTAACGACGGCTCACGCAACGGGTATCGGCCGGTGATGGTCAAAACCATCACCGGGCCGGTCACGTTGGAGCGGTCAAAGGTGCGCGGCAGGACCGCAGCGTTCGCGTCGCGGTTGTTCAGCAAGCACGTGACGAAAACCAACGCGCTGGAGACGCTGGTGATCGCCTCGTTCGTGCGCGGGCTGTCGGTGCGCGACGTGGAGGCCACCCTGGTGAAACACTCGGTGATCCGGCCGCGATCTCCAAATCCACGGTGCTGGAAGTGTGCAAGGCGATTCGAGCCGAATACCAGTCGTGGGCGCGTCGCCGACTCGACGAGATCACGCTGGACTACTTGTTTTTAGACGCCAGCTTCTTTCGGATGCACCCCGGGTCACCGGCCGAGCCGATGTTGGCCGCCTGGGGCATCACTACCGAGGGCAAGCCGGTGTTCGTTGGGTTGACCCCCGGGACCGGCGACTCGACCGGCGTGTGCCGATTTCCTGACCGATCTGCGCGAACGCGGCCTTGGCTGTCCGCTGCTGGTCGTCTTTGACGGCGCCAAGGGCCTGATCGCGGCAATCGAACAGATCTACCCAAAAGCGTTGCGCCAGAGATGTCTTATTCATCGACTTACGCCATCAGCCTGGAGTGGGCGGTACTCGACCGAGCCTCGGCCGATTGGCGCGGGCTGACCATGACACCGGTCGGCACCCGATTGCTGCAAGACTTACGCCGATCACTGCTTGACCCACCCCGTGAACTGCGGCCGCCGCCCGCCTCCATGAGTTCCAACACCGGCTCCGCAGAGCCCATTTCGGCCACCGCGTAGCGACCTCGGGTCGCGACGCCGGTACGACTCAGTAAGGGATCGCCGCTATACGTGTGAGGGTCTACCTGCCCGCATCTGACAGCTTTTACCGCTGGCTATGATGGCTGGCGGTGACCAGGTCGATCGGTGGGATGTAGCCGGTGATGCTGTTGATGGTGCGATGCAGGCCGTGGTGCAGCGCGTCGATGTCGCAGCGGGCCAGGCCGCCAGCGGTGGCGATGACGTGTTCGGTGGTGAACGCTAGGTCGTTGATGGTGCCCAGGATGCGGCGGTCGGCGGTCTTGGCCACGGCCACCTGCTGGGGGCAAGATTGCCGAGCGTATCGGCGGGCAGCCCTTCGGCTTGCAGCGCGGCCTGGATCGCCGAGACGACGGGCGGTCCGATCGGGCGCAGCCCCGCGGCGGTGACGTTCGGCATGAACACCGGGAACAAGGTCCCGGCATGGGTCACCAGCAGGCATTTGCGCCGGTCGATCCAGACCAGGTGGGCATACCAGTCCCGCGCGCACGCTTCGCCGATGGCCGGCTCAGACACCCCCAGCAGCGCCAACACCTTGGCGGTACATCGCAGCATCACGGGTCATGATGGCAGGCAAAGCCACCGACGGTCGGTACGCCAGAACACCGTGGCTTGGCGCCGGTACAGTGTGGCGACGTGTTGGTCGCTGATCTGCATCACTTCCTCGACATGCCGGGGTGTGCTGCACGTATAGGTGACATCTGAGTTGGCTTGCCGGGACCGTCGGGCCTATCCGAATTTCGGTGTAAATGGCGGTTTTCCTAGCCTCGGTTGAGGTCGTGCATCCTGTCGGCGAATGTTACCGCGAGCGCGTTCAAAGCGGGCTTCCATCGCACTGCCCATCGCTGCTGGCCAGTGCCTTTCGGATCCAGTGATCGGGTCACCAGATACAGACATTTGAGTGCGGCAGCCTCGGAGGGCACATGGCCACGTGCCTTAATGGCCCGCCGGTAGCGGGCGTTGAGTGACTCAATCGCATTGGTACTGCGCAACACTCGGCGAATCTCGGTGGGATAGTCCAAGAACGGAATGAACTCGTTCCAGCAGGACCGCCACATCCGGATCAACGCCAGATAGCGTGCGCCCCACTGCTCGTTGAGGTGCTCGAGCGCGTCCTCGGCAGCGGTAACCGACGGTGCGGTGTAGATCGGCCGCAGATCGCGTTTGAGCCCGTCCCAGGTCTGGCGCGGCAGGTAACGGAAGCTATTGCGAATGAGGTGCACGGTGCAGGCCTGCACGATGGTGGCCGGCCACACCTCGCTTATCGAGTCGGGCAGCCCCTTGAGTCCGCCACAGACCAGGAAAAGACGTCGGTGACGCCCCTGTTGCGCAGGTCGGTCAGCACCGCGAACCAGAATTTGGCTGATTCCCCGTGCCCGTCACCGGCCCAGAGCCCGAGCACATCCTTGTGGCCGGCTAGGTCCACGCCGATCGTGGCGTAGAACGGCCGGTTGGCGACCTGCCCGTCGCGGACTTTCACGCTCAGTGCGTCGACGATTACTGCGGCGTAGATCGTCTCCAGCGGCCGGGCCACCCAGTCGGACATGTCACCGATGATCTTGTCGGTGATCCGGCTGATCGTATCTTGAGAGATTTTAGTGTCGTAGAGCTCGGCGAAGTGCGCGGCGATCTCCCCTGTGGTTATACCCTTGGCATACAACGACAACACGATCTCATCGACCCGGGTCAACCGCCGCTGACGCTTACCAACGATCTGCGGCTCGAACCTGCCGTCCCGGTCCCGGGCACCACAATGTCGATCTGGCCGACGGTGTCAGTGAGCACCGTCTTGGTGCGCGTACCGTTACGGGAGTTGGCACCGTTTCGGCCAGCCGGGTCGTGCTTGTCATAGCCCAGGTGAACGGCCAGTTCTTCCAGCGCAGTCTCGACCACCGTCTTGGTCAACGCCCGAAGCACCCCGTCGGCGGTATCGGCGAACGACACCCCGCAGGCCTGCAACAGGCGCACCAGCTCCCGCGCGGTCGCCAGCTCATCCGGTGCGGGTGAGCTGGCCATGGACACATCATCGTGAGTATCAGCTGCAGAGGACACAGCCCTCATCGTCTCGGTCACTGTGGACCCTTCCCACCAAGCTCACGCTCGGCGTGTTGGGCCATTTACACCGAATCCCGCAAACTCCCCCCAAGTATTCACTTGCGGTGCCGAAGCGGGCCACGACCGAAGCGTGGTGACGGCAGTTGGTAAGCGCGTCTTCACTTCCAGCCGGCGTTCTCTACAGCGATTGTCGCGAGCACGTTCGACGCTCACTCGATCATCGACGAACGATTCGAGCGCTCTTGTGAGTACAGGGTTCGAAAGTACCAGGTATCTACCGCTCGATACACGAGCAAGCCTAGCGCGATGGTAGTGATAGTTGCGATGAAACGACATCAGGATGGGTAAGTCCCCTGGCATGGTGGGGTTTCGGGACGGGGGGTGACAGTGCGGGGTCCTTGGCCGGGTGTTGGGGTTGACCCCTGATGGTGGACATCTGATCGCGGGACTGCTGGTCCTGCGGGGAGGATGTTCCCGTGTCGGGAAACCGCAAGAAGTACGCCCCGGAGTATCGCGAGCAGGCCGTGCGCCTGGTTTGTCGATACCGGTCGGCCCGTTGCGGACGTAGCCGCAGAGATCGGTGTCGGAGATCAATTGCTCGGCCGGTGGGTCGCCACCGCCAGAGCACGTTCGGCGTCCGATAATCCCGAGGTGCTCGACGATGATGAACGCAAAGAGTGAGAACGGTTGCGCACAGAGAACGCCGAATTGCGTTTGGACCGTGCGTTTTTGAAAAGGACGCAGCCTTCTTCGCCTCCGAACAGAACTGGTAGAGATGTACCGGATCATCGAAGCGGAGAAGGCCAACTTCACGATCGTGCGGATGACTGGACTGTTGGAGGTGTCCCGGTCGGGCTTCTACAAGTGGCGCACAGCCCGTGCGGCGGGGCCCACGCCGGCCCAGCAGCGCCGTGAGGCGATCGACGTCAAGGTCAAGGGTTTCCACGACGCCTCCGATCAGGTGTACGGCGCACCGCGCATCCTGGCCGATCTGCGTGAAGACGGGGAGGTGATCTCCCGCAAGACGGTGGCGGCCTCGATGCGCCGCCAACGCCTGGCCGGGATCAGCCCGCGGAAGTTCACCCCGGTGACCACCGTGGTCGACCTCGACGCACACCGCCCCAACGACCTGGTCAACCCTCGATTCGACCGCGGTGAGCTCGACAAGGTCTGGACCTCGGACATCACGTACTTGCCCACCGCGGGCAAGGCCCCACGCAGCGCCACTGCCATCGACGGTGCGGACTCCACCAGATCGGTGCGCATGTGGTCCTCGACTGCCCAACCCAGGACCCGCCGCGAGCACCCGTCGTCGAACCGCGCACAGGTACAGCCAGCCCTCACTATCCTTCTCGGGCGCCGACCAAGGTGCGGAACGGACCAGAGTCAAGTCGTGGCTCCTTGGGCAAACCGAGCAGTTTCTCCCCAACAATATTTCGCTGCACTTGAGAGCTACCCGCGTAAATCGTTGCGGCCCTTGCGGCGAGCGCAGACTCAACCCACGCGAGCGACGCGTTCGGCGTACCGAGGTCCGCCGTTATCAAGGCTCCATTTGTTCCCGTGCCAGACGGCGTGAGCACGTCCGACCCGAGTATCTCCATTGCAAGTTCGGTTTCACGTTGGAAGAACTCACTCCAGATTATCTTCGTCATCGCCGCCTCGGCTCCGGGATACTCACCCTTCAAGAAGCGCGACAACGCTTGGTAGCCACGACAGCGCATGATCTCGACGCGGCTGCAGCACCACGCGAGTTGTTCACGGATGTGCGGGTCGCTCGTCTTGCCTCGCTCTCGCGCCAGGTCAATGAGCCGAGTGACGTCGGCTTGAAATCGGATTGCATCGGTGGTGACGCTGGTTCCGCGCTCGAAACCGAGCAGGGTCATCGCCACCGACCATCCGCCGTTGAGCTCCCCCACAATGTTGCCCGCCGAGGTCCGAGCGTCAGTGAAGAATACTTCATTGAACATCGTCTGACCGACCATGTTCTTGATGGGCCGAACCTCGACGCCCGGCTGATTCATCGGTACGAGGAGGAAGGAGATCCCCCTGTGTTTGGAGGCGTCCACGTCCGTCCGACACAAGACGAAAATCCAGTTTGCGAGATGACCGGCGGAGGTCCAAATCTTCGATCCGTTGATCACCCACTCACCGTCGTCAAGCACCGCCCTGGTCCGCAAACTGGCAAGATCCGATCCGGCGTCGGGTTCGGAGAATCCCTGGCACCAGAGGTCCTCACCGGACAGAACTCGCGGCAAGAACCACTCCTTCTGCTCCTCGGTGCCGCAGACGACGAGCGTATTGCCGAGCAATTGGATCCCGAACATGTCGTTCTCGGTTCCCGTAGGTACTCCAGCGCGTGCGAACTCCTCAGCCAGGACGACCTGCTCGACCGGACTCAGACCGGCGCCGCCATACTGCTCTGGCCATGACACTGCGAGTAGTCCCTCGTCTGCAAGAATCTTCCGCCACTTGCGGATGAACTCCTCGCGCTCGGTTTGATTCAGCGCCCCGATTCCGGCGAAGTCGGCAGGCACATTGGCGGCGATGAAGCTGCGTACCCGCGTCCTAAACGATTCAGCTGCTGGGGGATAAGTTAGATCCATGGTCGGGTCGTTGTCCCTTCTTCAGTCATGGCGTCAACCCAAGTGCGGGAGCACTTAGATTCCGATGCGGTCGGCGACATCGAGCCACTGATCACGTATTGACCCAAGCAGCACGCTGTCGGCTTTCGCACGCCGGTAGTACAAGTGCGCGTCGTGCTCCCAGGTGAACCCGATCCCGCCGTGAATCTGCACATTCGACGACGCGGCGAGATCAAATCCGGCAATGGCGGTCGCCAGCGCCATCGGAGCCGCTTTAGCGAGTTCAGGCCTGTCCTCCGCCGCCGCCAGGTAGGCCGCGTAGAGGGTGATCGCCCGTGCGCTGTCCAAATCGATTGCCATCTCGGCACATCGATGCTTGATCGACTGGAAGGAGCCGATGGGTCGATTGAACTGATGGCGTATCTTTGCGTACTCGACCGACATCGACAGCGCACCTTCGATGCCGCCAACGATCTCCGCCGCAAGCAAGGTCCGCGCCACATCGAACGCTTGGCGTGCGCCTGCAGCACCGTTCGCGTCGGACAAGGGCACCGCCTTAACCGCTTCGAACACCAGCGTGGCCATCGGCCTGGTGATGTCAAGCGTGTCGACGCGGGTCCGAGTCAGACCCGCAGCATCGCCGTCGACGAGATACAACTCTGGTTCAACGGAGTCCCCAGGTGGCAGTGCAAGCACGAGCAACGTATCCGCAGCGTGCCCATCGATCACCTGGTTCTTGGATCCGGTCAGAGTGACCGCTCCGCCGTCTTCCATCGCACGCATGCACACGCCACCGAAGCTGGCGGCGTTACCCGGTTCGTTGACGGCGGTCGTCGCCGTACGAGTGCCAGCCGCGATTTCCGGGAGCAGTTCCTTCTTCCGCTCTTCACTCGCCCCGATCAGAATCGGAACGACTCCCAACGCAACGGTCGCGAACAGCGGGCACGGTACGACGCCGCGTCCGAGCTCCTCCATTGCGATGGCCACCTCGATCATCGTTGCTCCGGCCCCGTCGTACTCTTCCGGGATCAGCAGGCTCGGCAACCCGAGTTCCCGGCTCATGCGAGACCAGAGGTCGCTGTCGTATCCCGGCGCAGTTGCGACAACCTGTCGGACCTTTGACAACGGCGACAGTTTTTCCACGAACTGCCGGACGCTCTGTCGAAAGTCGTTCTGCTCCGGGCTCAGCACGAAATCCATGGCACCTCAATCCTGTTCAAACCCATTGTCTGCCTCACCCCACTGTGTGGCGACCCATCCATGCCGACGGTCCGGCAATGGCAATTGCCAGCGGCAGGACAGTTCCGAAACAGTTTGAGCAAGCTGCTTCGAAATCGCCGCTCCGCCAGCGGGCTTGGCGTTAGCCCCGGGGCAGTCCCATCTCCGATAGTCAGCGTTTGCGTCTGATGAAAGACACACCTTAGGTTGCGGCGAGTGCATCATCAGAACGCTGCTTCGTCGAGTTCCATGACGTCGTTGTCCATGGTGTCGATCACCTGGCGAGTGCTGGTGAGCAGCGGCAGGAAGTTCTTCGCGAAAAACGAAGCCACGGCGATCTTCCCCTCGTAATAGGTGCGATCAGTGTCGCTGCACCCGGCATCCAGCGCCTTCAACGCCACAGCTGCGTGTCGCTGCAGCAACCACCCGAGCATCAAGTCGCCGACACACATCAGGAACCGCACCGACCCCAGGCCAACCTTGTAAATGCTCGAAACGTCTTCCTGCGCATCCATCAAGTAGCCGGTCAGTGTCGCCGTCATCGCTTGCACGTCTGCGAGCGCAGTCGACAGCAGCGCTCTCTCGGCTTTGAGGCGACCATTGCCGGAGTCGTCGTTGATGAACTTCTCGATCTGACCGAAAACATGTGCCAGTGCCGCACCCTTGTCGCGGACGATCTTGCGGAAGAAGAAGTCCTGCGCCTGGATTGCCGTAGTGCCCTCGTAGAGCGAGTCGATCTTGGCGTCACGGATGTATTGCTCAATCGGGTAGTCCTGCAGGAAGCCGGAACCACCGAAGGTCTGCAGGCTCTCCGTGAGCTTGGCGTAAGCCTGCTCCGAGCCGACACCCTTGACTATAGGCAGCAGAAGGTCGTTGACCTTGACAGCCAGGTCGTCGTCGATTTCGTGCATTGCTTTGGCCATGACCGCGTCCTGGTAGGTCGCGGTGTACATGTACAGCGCGCGCAGTCCTTCTGCGTAAGCCTTCTGGGTCATCAGGCTGCGACGCACATCAGGATGGTGGGTGATGGTTACCCTTGGCGCGGCCTTGTTAGCCATCTGGGTCAAGTCAGCTCCCTGCACGCGCGACTTCGCGTACTCCAGGGCGTTCAGGTAACCGGTCGACAGGGTTGCGATGGCCTTTGTGCCGACCATCATGCGGGCATACTCGATAACGTCGAACATCTGCGCGATGCCCTCATGTACCTCGCCAACCAGCCAGCCCTTGGCCGCGACGTCGTGCTGGCCGAAGGTCAGCTCACACGTCGCAGAGGCCCTAATGCCCATCTTGTGCTCGACATTGGTAACGAAAACGCCATTGCGCTCGCCGAGTTCGCCAGTCTCGAAGTTGAACAGGAACTTCGGAACGAAGAACAGGGACAGACCCTTGGTGCCAGGTCCAGCGCCCCCAGGGCGAGCCAGCACCAGATGAAAGATGTTCTCGAATAGATCATCTGCGTCCGCAGATGTGATGAACCGCTTCACTCCCTCGATGTGCCATGAGCCGTCCTCTTGTTCAACAGCTCTCGTACGCCCGGCGCCAACATCCGAGCCGGCGTCCGGTTCGGTCAGCACCATGGTCGAGCCCCACCCGCGCTCGGCGGCGATGACAGCCCACCTCTTCTGCCCAACGGTCCCGAGTTTGTAGACGATGCTGGCAGAACCGCCGCCACCCGCATAGAAGAACGCGGCGGGGTTCGCTCCAACAAGCATTTCCCGCAGCGCCCAGGCGAGAGCCTTGGGCATCGGCAGACCCCCGAGTTCCTCCTCGATGCCGACCTTGTCCCACCCCCCATCGAGCAGCGCGCGCACGGATTCCTTGAACGGAGCAGGCAGCGTCACACTGTGTGTGGCGGGATCGAAAACTGGAGGATTGCGATCGGCACTGGCGAACGAAGCGGACAGCGCACCTTCGCATAGCCGACCCGCTTCGGAGAGCAACTCGCGAATCGTCGCTTGGTCCAAGCCGTTGAACTCGGCGCCGCAAACCTCGGGCAGGCGCAGCACTTCAAGCAGATTGAACTCGAGATCTCGCAATGGTGACTTGTAGTGATTCATCAGTCTTCCTTCGTGGGGCACTCAGATGCTCGCGTGGCTTGTCTGGGGTCCTGTCGTCGATCGGTCCGAAGTCCTCGTCGTTCTGGGAAAGTTAACCACGCATAACTATTTACGAATCGCCGAACCCATCCCGCGGCCGCTAAGAGATCAGCGAGAAACGACACTGGGGATACCGGCCTCAGAACTCCCATGTGGGTGATGTTAATCATTGTTCATCTCGGACGGGATAGGCTGATCGAAATTGAGACCAACACCACACCACCCGTCAACCTGCGCCACCGCTATGGGCCGCCGGTGATGCCCAACCCGACACGCCACTCGCTTCAGAATCTCGTTGGCGCGCTTGAGTTCTCGGATCTCCTGCGCGAGTTCCTTGACCCGCGCCGACTCCGTGGTCGTCACGCCAGGCTCGTACCCGTCGTCGATGTCAGCTTGGCGCACCCACGAACGCACCGACTCCACCCCGTAGCCGAGCTGACGGGCGACCCGATACACCGTCCCATGTTCGGTACCCAGCTCCGCCCGCCCCCAACGTGCGGACCGTCCGGACCGCAGCGGCGTTCTCCTCCCAGCTGTACCTACGTGTGGTCGGCTTCCCTGGTGACTGTTCACTCGGCATGACTCCATCCTCGTTTCCAAGGTCAGGAGCCTCCACATTTCCCGTTGCGATTCAATGTCGATCTGGCCGACGGTGTCAGTGAGCACCGTCTTGGTGCGCGTACCGTTACGGGAGTTGGCACCGTTTCGGCCAGCCGGGTCGTGCTTGTCATAGCCCAGGTGAACGGCCAGTTCTTCCAGCGCAGTCTCGACCACCGTCTTGGTCAACGCCCGAAGCACCCCGTCGGCGGTATCGGCGAACGACACCCCGCAGGCCTGCAACAGGCGCACCAGCTCCCGCGCGGTCGCCAGCTCATCCGGTGCGGGTGAGCTGGCCATGGACACATCATCGTGAGTATCAGCTGCAGAGGACACAGCCCTCATCGTCTCGGTCACTGTGGACCCTTCCCACCAAGCTCACGCTCGGCGTGTTGGGCCATTTACACCGAATCCCGCAAACTCC
Source organism: Mycolicibacterium llatzerense (assembly GCF_025331195.1). Taxonomy (NCBI): domain Bacteria; kingdom Bacillati; phylum Actinomycetota; class Actinomycetes; order Mycobacteriales; family Mycobacteriaceae; genus Mycobacterium; species Mycolicibacterium llatzerense. The sequence continues at coordinate 330,853 of NZ_LXOV01000015.1, forward strand.
CGCTGGCTCCTCTTGTCCTCTCGCTCGACGTGCCGTACGCTCCCGACTGTGAATCTGAAGTAACATTCGAGTTCGGCTTTAGTAGGGGCCGTGAAGAGGGTTTGATTGCCAGCGCGGATGGTCACGCTCCCATTTGCATTACTTCCAGGCCCGGGTCTCTACGGGTGAGTCGCGAGCTTGCTGCTTTTACCGAGAAGTTGGGGAGTTATGCGGTCTGACGTAGTTCTGAAACCCGTTGGTGCGCTCGGGGGCTTCTTCGCGATGACCCTGGATACTCTGGTGGCAATGGTGCGGCCGCCCTTTGCCTGGCGAGAGTTCTTGCTGCAGGCGTGGTTCGTTGCACGGGTATCGGTCGTGCCGACTGTGATGCTGTCGATCCCGTTCACAGTGCTGTTGGTCTTCACATTCAACGTGCTGCTGGTGGAGTTCGGCGCCGCAGATTTCTCGGGCACCGGTGCTGCCCTCGGGACAGTCACCCAGATCGGTCCGATCGTGACGGTGCTGGTGGTCGCCGGCGCCGGCGCGACGGCGATGTGCGCGGATCTGGGTGCCCGCACCATCCGTGAGGAACTCGACGCGCTGAGGGTCATGGGCGTTGATCCAATAAAGACCCTCGTGGTGCCGCGCGTGCTGGCGGCCATGGTCGTCGCGCTGCTGCTGTCATCGGTCGTGGTGTTGGTTGGACTCGCTGGGGGCTTCGGGTTCTCGGTGTTTGTTCAGCACGTTACGCCGGGGGCGTTTGTCGCCGGTCTGACATTGGTGACCGGACTGTCCGACGTGATAGTCGCCCTGATCAAAGCCGCGCTATTCGGCTTGTCGGCCGGGTTGATCGCCTGCTACAAGGGCACCACCGTCCAGGGTGGGCCTGCGGGGGTCGGCAATGCGGTGAACGAAACCGTGGTGTTCTCGTTCGTAGCGCTGTTTCTTATCAACGTGGTTGCCACCGCCGTCGGCGTGAAGGCTAAATGATGACCGCTAGTGTTCCCAGCAGACGTTTGTCTAGGCTGAGCCGGACGGTGCGGGGCGTCGTCGACCGTTGGAACCAAATGGGTGGCCAGGCCCATTTCTACTTCAGTACGCTCGCGTCCACCGGTGACGCGCTGGTGCGCTACCGGGCCGAGACGGTGAGGTTGGTCGCCCAGATGGGACTGGGGACTGGGGCCTTGGCAATCATCGGCGGCACGATCTCGATCGTCGGATTCCTCACCCTGTCAACTGGAGCGCTGGTGGCGGTGCAGGGTTACAACCAGTTCGCTGATTTCGGCGTCGAGGCGTTCACCGGCTTCGCATCGGCATATCTGAATGTCCGGCTCATCGCGCCTCTGACCGCCGCCATAGGGTTGGCCGCCACCATCGGTGCCGGTGCAACGGCGCAGCTGGGCGCGATGCGGATCAACGAGGAGATCGACGCACTCGAGGTAATCGGTATCCGGTCGATCGCATACCTGGGTTCCAGCCGTTTGGTGGCAGGGGTGATTGTGCTAATCCCGCTTTACTGCGTAGCGGTACTGATGTCTTTCTTCGCTGCGCGCTTCGGCACTACCTTCGTGTACGGCCAGTCGACCGGTGTGTACGACCACTACTTCAATACGTTCCTGAGCCCAACCGACCTCATTTGGTCGTTCTTCCTGGCGATCGCGATGGCGATCGTGGTCATGCTCGTACATACGTACTACGGATTTACAGCCGCCGGCGGGCCGGCAGGCGTTGGTGAGGCAGTGGGACGGGCGATGCGTGCGTCGTTGATCAGCGCCGCGATGGTGATCGTGTTCGTGTCGCTGGCCATCTACGGTCAGGCCGGCAACTTCCACCTGGCCGGTTAAGGAGCTCCGCTCATGGACTTTCGATCAGGGGAACGCAGCATTCACCCGGCGTGGTGGACGCTGATTCTGGTGGCTGCCATCGTGACGTCAGTGGTGGTGTGCTTGGGTTTCTTCGCGGGGTCCTTCAAGTCTTTCGAGACGGTGACGTTGGTGTCGGACCGCTCAGGGTTGGTGATGGAGCGAGGGGCAAAAGTCAAAATGCGCGGCGTCGAGGTCGGTCGGGTGGCCTCGATCAGCGGCGGTGCCGGACCGGTAAGCATGAATTTGGACCTCTTCCCCACCCAGATGCAGTTCATCCCCGCCAACGTCGAGGCCGAGATCAAAGCGACGACCGTGTTCGGCGCGAAGTACGTCGAACTGATTGCGCCGAGTGATCCGAGCGCCCAACACCTGACAGAGGGGGCGGTGCTGCGATCACGCAACGTCAGCACTGAAGTCAACACGGTGTTCCAGAGTCTCGTCGGCGTGCTGAAGCAGGTCGACGTCTCGAAGCTCAACGCGACGTTGAGCGCGCTGGCCGACGGGGTGCGCGGTCAAGGCCGGCGCATCGGAGAAGCCACCACCGCAGCCAACAGCGTGTTAACGGCGGTCAACCCGAGAATGGACACCTTGGCGCAGGATTGGCGCTCGCTGGCGGGTTTCAGCGACGCCTACCGTGCGGCCGCTCACGACATACTGGCCACAATCGATGCGGCCAGCGTGACGAGCACGACGATCACAAACCACGCCTCGGACCTGAACGCCTTGCTGCTCAACACGATCGGTTTCGCGAATGCGGGTGTCGACGTGTTGGCGCCGAACAGGGACAACCTGGTTAATGCGATCAACATCGCGGCCCCCACCACAGCTTTGCTGCTGAAGTACAACCCTGAGTACACCTGCACCCTGGTGGCCACCAGGAATCTGATCACGTCCGAGAACGGCGGGTACTACGTGTACGGCGGCGGCAACGGCCATTCGATCATTTTGGATGTGGGTTTGGACCTGGGTGACGATCTCTACAGGTACCCCGAAAACCTGCCGATCGTCGCGGCCAAGGGCGGCCCTGGCGGAAAGCCAGGCTGCGGTTCGCTGCCCGACCCCAACAAGAACTACCCAGTGCGCTATCTGGTTACCAACACCGGGTGGGGTACCGGTCTCGATGTGCGGCCGAATCCAGGCGTCGGCCATCCGGGGTTGATCAACTTCTTCCCTGGCACTCAGGCGGTGCCCAAACCGCCATCCGTGCGGGGTGACGGGCCACCGGCGATCGGCCCGGTGCCGTACCCGGGAGCACCACCATACGGAGCGCCCCAGTACAGCCCGGACGGCGCGCCGCTGTATCCGGGAGTTCCGCCGGCTCCGCCCCCGTCACCCTGACCGCCCGACCAGACGCTGAGGAATGCAGCTATGAAAGAAAACCTAGCAGGAGCGACCCGGCGCCTCGCGATCTTCGTGGTCGTGTGTGCACTGGGCACCTTCGGCCTGCTGGCCGTGTTCGCGCAACTGCGATTTGGCGACGAGCAGCTCTTCAAGGCCGAGTTCACTGATGTGGGCGGGCTGGAAGAAGGTGACTTCGTGCGGATCGCGGGCGTAGAGGTCGGCAAGGTCAGCAAGATCTCCATCGAACCGAACGCACTCGTGCTAGTGGAGTTCTCGGCAGCCAAGTCCGCTGTGCTGACTGATGGCACCATTGCCGCGATCCGCTGGGCCGACGTGATAGGCGGACGCTACCTTGCCCTCGAGGAGGGTGCCGGGGGTGTGAAGCGGTTGGCGCCAGGGCAGACCATCGCCACTGGGCAGACCCGGCCCGCGCTCGACCTGGATGCGCTGATCGGCGGGTTCAGACCGTTGTTCAGGGCGCTGAACCCCGACCAGGTCAACGCTCTGAGCGGTCAGCTGATCGCAGCGTTTCAGGGCGAGGGCACAACGGTGAACTCGTTTCTCGCTCATACGGCAGACGCCACCGCCACACTGGCAGACCGCGGTCAGCTGATCGGTGAGGTGATCACCAACCTGAATACGGTGCTGGGGTCACTTGCACAGCGCAGCGACCAGTTCGGCAAGGCGATCGACTCGCTCGCGCAGCTGATTCAGCTGCTCGCTGAGCGTAAGAGCGACATCAGCAGCGCGGTTGCACACACCAACGCCGCTGCGGCGGCAGTCGCAGATCTGCTAGGGGCTGCTCGGCCGCCGATTCATAAGGTCGTCACCAACCTCGACCGCACGGCCGGCAACGTGGTGGCCGATCACCAATATGTCGATGATCTGCTCAAGACCCTGCCAGATTCGTACCGCATGCTTCGACGTCAGGGGCTGTACGGCGGGTTCTTCAGCTTTTACTTGTGCGAAATTCTGGTCAAGCTCAACGGCAAGGGAGGTCAACCGGTGTTCGTAAAGCTGGCTGGTCAGACCTCGGGACGGTGCGCTCCTCGATGAAACCTTTCGCTCAACGCAACCCTGTGGTCACCGGTGGAATCGGCATCGCACTGACCGTGGGCCTCATCCTCGCTGCCCTGCAGTACGACAAGCTGCCCTTCTTCGACCAGGGCAGGCAGTACTCGGCGTACTTCGCCGAGGCCGGGGGCCTGCGGCAGGGCGAGGCTGTGCAGGTATCGGGACTGAAGGCGGGCAAGGTTTCTGCCATCGAACTCGACGGACCCCGCGTGCGGGTCACTTTCACGGTGGACAAGAATATTCGCCTGGGCGAGCGGACCGAGGCGGCGATCAAGACCAAGAGTCTGCTCGGCGCCAAGATCCTGACCCTCACGTCGAGGGGTGACGGCCAACTGTCCGAGCCGATCCCGCTGGACCGCACCACGCCGGCCTACGAACTGCCCGACGCTCTCGGTGACTTGGCCACCACGGTCAGCGGGTTGGACACAGACCAGGTGTCGAAGTCACTGGCCACGCTGGCCCACACGTTCTCCGATACTCCACCAGATCTCAAGCTCGCCATCGACGGGGTGGCCCGGTTCTCCCAAACCCTCAATGATCGCGACACCCAACTACGCGGCCTGCTGGCTAACGCCAATAAGGCGACCACGGTGCTCGCCGAGCGCACCGACCAGATAGTGGGCCTGATCGCCAACACCGACACACTGCTAGCCGAGTTACGAACGCAGAGCGCTGCCCTCGATCAGCTCTCCGCGAACATTTCGGCGGCCGCCGGACAGCTTTCGGGGTTCATCGCGGAGAACCGGCAATCGCTGCGGCCGGCCCTGGATAAGCTCAACGGTGTTCTCACGATCATCGACAATCGGAAAAAACAAGTGCAGCAAGCACTGAAAGAGCTCCCGGGCTATCTGCTGAGCTTGGGTGAGTGCCTTGCTTCGGGCCCGTTCTTCATGGCCTACATCGTCAACCTACTACCCGGGCAGTTCGTGCAACCATTCATTGACGCCGCTTTCTCCGATCTCGGTCTCGACCCGAACGTGTTGCCGCCCAGCAAGTTGAGCGACCCACAGACCGGGCAACGCGCCACCCCGCCGCTGCCGCTCCCGTACCCCCGCACCGGTCAGGGCGGCGAGCCACACTTGACGCTCCCTGATTCGATCACCGGAAATCCGGGCGATCACCGGTATCCGTACCGGGAGCCCTTGCCGGCGCCGCCGCCGGGCGGGCCGCCGCCAGGACCTCCGAGTGAGGCGACGCCCGGCCCGGTGTGGACGCCGCCCGCGCCGAAGACGGTCGTCAGCCAAGCTCCGGCAGAGGAGCCGGCACCGTGAGCCGCAAGAGCCGAGCGATCCTCGCCGTCGGGCTGTTGCTCATCCTGGTCGCCGCTGTCGCTGTTGTCGTCCGTCCGCTGTGGGGTGTGACGAATCGGACGCACATGGTTGCCTACTTCGACAACAGCAACGGCATCTTCGTCGGGGACGAGGTGCGCATCCTCGGCGTCCCGGTAGGCGAGATCGACCGGATCGAACCTCAGCCGCAGCGCGCGAAGATCTCGTTCTGGATCAACGGCGCGTACAAAGTTCCCGCTGACGCGAAGGCGGTGATTCTTGCCCCACGCCTAGTCACAGCGCGTGCGATCCAGTTGACGCCTGTTTACACCAGCGGACCCGCGATGAGTGGCGGTGCCGTAATCCCCCAGAACCGCACCGCCGTGCCGGTGGAGTGGGACGAACTGCGCGACCAGCTCGAGAAGCTGACAAAGGCCCTACAACCCACCCAACCCGGTGGAGTCAGCACGCTAGGTGCATTCGTCAACACGGCCGCGGCCAATCTCCGTGGTCAGGGTGCCAAAATCCGCGAGACAGTCATCAAAATCTCGCAAGCCTTCGCCATACTCGGAGACCACAGCAACGACATCTTCTCGACCGTCAAGAACCTAAATGCGCTTGTGTCCGCTCTGCAATCGAGCAGCGATTTGTTGGCCCAGTTGAATGTAAACCTCGCCGCGGTAACCGCCACGCTGGCTAACGACCCCGATGAGGTGGGGCGCGCCGTCCAGAATCTCAACACCGCTGCTCGCGATGTCACGGATTTCGTTGCCGACAACCGGGAGGCCATCGGCACCACCTCTGACAAGCTCGCATCAGTGTCCCAGGCCCTGGTCGACTCCCTCGGCGACATCAAAGAACTCCTGCACACTGCGCCGAATACGATCCAGAATCTCAACAACATCTACCAGCCCGCGCAGGGGACTCTCTCAGGTGCCCTGGCGATCAACAATTTCGCTAATCCGATCCAGTTCCTCTGCTCGGCCATTGAGGCCGCCTCACGTGAGAACGGGGAGCAGTCGGCGAAGCTGTGCGCGCAGTATCTGGCGCCGATCTTGAAGAACCGGCAGTACAACTTCCCGCCGATCGGAGAGAACCTCTTCGACGGAACAACCGCCCGCCCCAACGAAGTGACGTATAGCGAGGACTGGATGCGACCCGACTATGTGCCACCGCGGCCCGCGCCGGCGCCGGAGGCAGCGCCCCCGGTAGGCCCGCTGCCCGCCGAAGTTCCGCTGCCGAACGGTCAGGAGTCTTTGCCTGCACCCGCTCCCACGGCTGTGCCCACCGACCCGGCCGCCGGTCTGCCCGGCCTGATGTTGCCGCCGGGGGGAGGATCGTGACGGCGATGCGTCTACCCGCGATCCTGCTGGCTCTTGCGCTGGCGGCTGTGCTGTCGAGCTGCGGCTGGCAGGGCCTGAATTCGCTGCCGATGCCGGGCACCGAGGGGGGCGGACCCGGCTCGTACGTAGTTCAGGCAGAGCTCGCGGACGTGACGACGATTCAGCCGAACTCCCGTGTTCGGATCGGCGATGTCAACGTGGGCACTGTCACGAAGGTGGAGCTGCAGGGCTGGCACGCCCTGATCACGATGCGACTCAATGGTGACGTGACCCTGCCCGCGAATGCGATCGCCACCATCGGGCAGACGAGTCTGCTGGGCTCGACGCACGTCGAGGTGGCCGCGCCGACAGATGCCGCCCCGCAGGGCCGGCTGCACAACGGATCGCTGATCCCGCTGTCGTCGAGCGCGACCTACCCCACCACCGAGCAGACGCTGGCGGCCGTTTCGTTGTTGCTCAACGGTGGCGGCATCGGCAGAATTGAAGAGATCACCCGGGCGTTCAGCACGGCCTTCGCCGGGCGCGAGAAGGACCTGCGCAGCCTGGTCGAGCAACTCGACCGGTTCGCGACGCAGGTAAGCACCCAGAAGAACGATATCATCATGGCCACTGAGAGCCTCAACCGCCTCACCGGCCAGTTCGCCGAGCAGAAGCCGGTCGTGGACCGCGCCCTCGTGACGATCCCCGATGCGCTGGCGGTGCTCAACGAACAGCGCACGAATCTTGCCGACGCACTCGATGCGTTTGGCAAATTCAGCGCAGTGACTACCGACGCCGTCAATAACACCAAAGAGAATTTGGTCAAAGAACTCAACGACATCGGCCCGGTGTTGGAGTCCCTGGCCAACGCCGGCTCCGCACTGACGCGATCATTCAGCTTCTTCCTCGCTCCCCCGTGGGCCAAGGAAACGCTCCAGAAATGGTGGCGAGGTGATTTCGCCAACTTGACGGCGGTTATCGACCTCACTCTCAGCCGCCTCGATTCATCGCTGTTCACCGGCACCCGGTTCGAGTGCCAGCTAACCCAACTCGAGCTGCAGTGGGGCCGCACCATCGGCCAGAAGCCAAGCCCGTGCACTGCTGCCAATCCGCTTGTAGCGCCCTACCGAACCGACCAGGGGCCGTGACGTGCGACTGAACAGACGTGTCAAGCTTCAGCTTGCAATCTTCATGGTGGTGGCCCTGGTCGCCGGTGCTGTCATGATCTTCGGATTCATCCGGCTGCCGGCAACACTGTTTGGTGTAGGCGAGTACACGGTGACCGTTGAACTGCCGCGAGCGGGTGGCATCTATGGCGGTGCCAACGTCTCGTACCGCGGTACGGAAGTGGGCCGCGTTACCGCGGTGCATCTCACAGACAAGGGTGTTGCGGCGGTCTTGTCGCTTCGATCCGACGTCGCGATCCCCTCGGATCTCGACGCGGACGTGCACAGCGTGTCGGCGGTCGGAGAGCAGTTTGTCGCACTGTCTCCACGCAACGGCACCTCACCGCCCCTGAAGAACGGCGACACCGTCGTCCTAGACCGCAGCACCGTCCCGCCCGACATCAATGGGCTTGTCGATGCCACCAACCGGGGCCTGCAGGCTATTCCGCGCGACAACCTCAAGACCGTCGTCGATGAGTCCTACACCGCTGTTGGCGGCTTGGGACCGGAGATTTCACGGATCGTGCGCGGTTCCACCGCACTCGCCATCGACGCCAACGCCCAGCTGGATTCGCTCACCTCGTTGATCGACCAGGCCCAGCCGGTTTTAGATTCCCAAGCTGGCACCGCCGACGCAATTCAGGCATGGTCCGCGCACTTGGCCGAGATAACCGCTCAGTTGCGGAACCGTGACGCGGACGTCGCCGGGTTGTTGACAACGGGTCCTTCGGCCACCGACCAAGCTCGCCAATTATTCAAGCGGGTGCGGCCGACCGTGCCGATCTTGTTGGCGAATCTGGTGAGCTTGGGGAAGGTGGCGGTGCTCTACCAGGCCGGTATCGAACAGCTCTTAGTCGCTGTGCCGATGACTGTCCAGAACTTTTACTCTGTCACCGTCGCCAACCACAACACCAAACAGGCGTACCGGGGTGCTACCCTGGACTTCAATCTCAACATCAACCTACCGCCGCCCTGCACAACCGGTTATTTGCCTGCGCAGCAGCGACGCTCCCCTGCACTTGAGGACTACCCGGACCCGCCGCGAGGCGCGTTGTACTGTCGTATTCCGCAGGACTCGCCCATGGCGGTCCGCGGCGCGCGCAACATCCCGTGCGAGACGAAGCCCGGTAAGCGAGCTCCGACCGCGTGGATGTGCGAGAGCGACGAGCGGTATGTGCCGCTCAACGATGGGAACAACTGGAAGGGCGACCCGAACGCCACCCTGACCGGCCAGGGCATTCCGCAGTTCCCTGCGGGCGCACCGCCGGTGCCTAACACGCCGCCATCGACACCGCCGCCGCTGTCGGTTGTCGAATACGACCCTGGCACGGGAAACTTCACCGGTCCTGACGGTAAGGTCTACTCGGCAATCAGCGTGAGCCAGACTGTGAAGCCGGCGAACGACTGGAAGGCGATGCTGCTGCCGCCACAGAGCAGGTGACAGCAGAGGGCCCGCTGGCCGCGAATCGCGGAGAAGCGGACTGCCCAGAACCGGCGGACCAGGGTGTGGTTGGCCACTTGCCTGTGAACTCGGCGAAAAGCACGCTGGCCAGCTACGGCATCGTCGGCGTTGATGAACCGCCCTGGCCTCCCAGTGCCGCGTCAAGTACTTCCCAGCGGCCCATGTGGATAGGATTCCAAAGAATCAGGGAGGTGTATATGGCAAGGCAACGGGCAACGAGCGCGCAGGCGATTGTCGATGCGGCCGCGAAAGCTTGTGAACGCAAAGGGTACGGAGACGCGACGATCGGCAATATTGCAGTAGAAGCAGGGGTGAGCAAACCGACCGTCTATCAATACGTCGAATCCACGTAGTGGCCGTTGGAAACGATCGTCGAGCAATTGATCTACCCGCTGCGCGATGGTGTCTTGGAGATTGTGAACAGCGACTACACATCTCGGACGAAACTTGAGAGCTACATTCGTCTACAGGTCGACTAGGCTATCCGCGACCGTGCCTACTCTAAGATCCTATTGGCGGATCAGCACCAGCTTTTTCGGCGTGGGCGGCGCAACTACGGCGTTGGGCTCGCGAAGTGGATCAGGCGGGAGTTGCGGAATTCGGTGTAAATGGCCCAACACGCCGAGCGTGAGCTTGGCGGGAAGTGTCCACAGTGACCGAAACGATGAAGGCTGTGTCCTCTGCAGCTGATACCCACGATGATGTGTCCATGGCCAGCTCACCCACACCGGATGAGCTGGCGACCGCGCGGGACCTGGTTGTAGCCTACCAGGGTGATGGGACCACTGGTTTGCCATTCGCATGGGACCGGGTTGTTCCGATTTCAGGCCGTGTGTCGATGGTGACCGATGCGATGGTTGCCGGTCAATCCGACGAAGTCGGAGGGACCGGTTTTGACTTTCCGGGTTTCTGGCGTTGCCAGTAGGACTCGCCTTCCACGACGAGTTCGTAGGCTGCTGATTGCAGGTGTCAACGACGGACGAATGTCGTCCGTCACGCAATTCCCCGGCCTGCCGTCACGGAATTCCTCCAGGGCGGGCCTCGGTGTTGAGGGTAGCGCGGGCCTGAACTTGGGTCGGCTGTTGGGGCGGCCGGTCGTTTCCGGGGTCGGAAAGACGGGCCGTCCATGAGGACCTGGTGGCTGGTGTTGATCAGCCGGTCGAGCAGACTTTCGGCGACCACGGGGTTGGGAAACAGCGGGTACCAGTCTTTCGGGGCGCGGTTGGAGGTCAGGATCAACGGCTTGCCGTTGATCGCTCGGTCGCTGATGAGCTCATAGAGATTGTCGGCGTGCAGGGCGGTGTGCTCACGCATCGCGAAACCGTCGATGATCAGGACGTGGGGTTTGGTGTACTCGCGTATCCTTTTGCCCCAGGACCGGTCTGCGTAACCGCCAGCCAGATCGGCCAGCACCCGGCTGGTTTTGGCGAACCGGATGTCACCGCCGCGGCGGGCGACTGCACGCCCGAGTGCCTGTGCCACATGGGTTTTCCCACCCCGACCGGGCCATACAGAATCACGGATTCGCTGGCGTCGAGCCAGCGCACGGCTGCCAGGTCGCGGATCATCGCGGACGGGAGTTTCGGGCTGGCGGCGAAGTCGAAGTCTTCGAAGGTCGCTTGTTCCTCGAAGCGCGCGCGGCGGATTCTCCTTGCGAGAGCGTTGGTTTCACGGCGGGCGATCTCGTCTTCGCAGAGCACTTGCAGGAATTCCAGGTGCCCGAGCTCTCCCTCGCGGGTTTGGGCCAGGCGGGCGTCGAGGGTGTCGAGCATGCCGGTGAGTTTGAGGGTGCGCAGCACGTTACGCAGCGCGGGGTCACTGATAGACATCATGATTCCTAAAAGGTGCGTTGGGAAAGTGTATGGTGGGCAGCAGCTTTCAGGCGGCGCCGCAATCACCGAACTCGTCGGGGCCGCGCAGGAACGCCGGGACCGCCGCGATCTTGCGGCCACTGGTGGTGCTGATCGGGTCATCGGTGTCGGTGCCGGCGAACAGGATCCCTTTCACGGTGCGATAAGTCGGGATCGCCAGCGTCGATGGCGCGGG
>NZ_LXOV01000016.1:0-316905 GCF_025331195.1 Mycolicibacterium llatzerense
CTATGCACTGCCCTGGCGGCTGGTCGGGTTGGAACGCGCCGGACAATGAACAACGCGCCCAAACCCGAGATGGCCAGTGCTGCATCGTGATCGGGACCGGCGGACCAATCGCGATGTAGCACTAGGGTCTTACATTCGCCGGTCGTTGCTGAAGGTTATCCGCGTGTCCGGCTCCGGCGTGGTCCCGTGATACCGACCGCCCTCATTGGCCGGAGCATCCTCAAGCCCGCGAGGAGTGATGCCAGCACCCCAACCGTATTCCGACGCTTCCAAGTCCAACTCCGGCGACAACTCTTGCCGGCGACGGTCGTACTCACTGACCCCTGCGAACGGAGAACCCGAACTTGATGAGTTCTTACCCACTACGCGCACCTTCTCCCACGCATGACGGATTAGCGAGGAATGGACGGCGCGGTGTAGGTGTTGCCCACGGCCAGCTGACGCACGGTGGCAGCGCCCCGGTGACGGGTGCCGGTACCGAACGTGCGCGAGTAAAAGGACGAGAGCAGAGGGTATCCGTTTTCGGTGCCCGGCAGTTGCCGCAGACCCTGATACAGCTTGTTGGTGTGCTGGCGGACACCGATGGGGTTGCTGGTGCTGCCCGGCCCGCTGGTGGCGACAATCGCGAAGTACCCGTCAGGGCAGAACTGCGTCTCAACGATCCACACCGGACCCCACTTGCCGACCGTGGGCAGACCGAAGATTTCGCCAGCGGGCAGGTTGCCGACCAGCTCACCCGGTCCCTGGAGAATGAAGCTGGGCTGGTTGCTCGCGGGCAAAAAGTCCCATTTCGAGACCACAGTGTTGTTGTTCTCGACGTTGGCCCGGAAGCTTTGAATCACTTCACTTTCGCGCTCGCTGACCAGTGCAATGATTTCCTGGCCGGAGTCGACCACACCGTAGCCGTGTTCTCGAATATCCTTCAACGCTTCCAGCAGGTCTTCGCTGTCGACGTCTACTGCGCCAGTGGTCTTGTAGTGCGTGTGGGTGCCCTGGAACGTGCGGCCATTCCACAGGGGCGGCACGGTGCCGTCACCGGACCACAGGCCATAGCAGGTGTGCCCGGTCGCATTCTCTTCAGGCGCGGGGTCAAACAGGCGCTGCAGAATGGTCCCGGTGACAAGACGGTTGTCACTGTTCATTGCGCCATCGTGGACTGCTCGTACCTGACGGGCATCCATGTCTCGCAAGGCCCGCCACGTCAATCGTGCTGCCCGGTCAAAGTCCTTGAGCGTGTATCCAAGCAGCGCGTGCTCCGCAGGAGGCCGCAGACCTTCGGGCTCACCGTATTCGGACGCTTCCTCGAAGCTCTGTTCGTTGAGGCCTTGGGGCACAGCGTCAGCCGCGCTGGTGTGCCAATAAGACAGCAGGTCCGCGATGGCGCTTCGGCTGGAGTTCCACTTGTCCAGCGCCTGCTGCATCTCGGTCCAAATGGTGTTCAGGTCCACACCATCCGCTGTCTCGGTCACGCGGGGCAGCGCATCGCCACTGTCGTTGTAGCCGCCCTCACCGCCAAACGGTGGCAGCGAGAGAAGGGAAGCCAGCGGGTCAGTGCCGGCAAGGAGGGGGTTCGCGCTACGCGGCGCGGTGTAGGTGGTCATTTGCGAAGTTCTCCGTATGAGTGGCTAGGGGAACTGGGGTTCCCCTGAAAAAGTGGACACGGTTAGCTTGATTGCTGATTGATCCGTGCGGTGATCTCGAAGTCGATAGGTGAGATCATTCCCAGTGAACTATGCCGCCTGTCATGGTTGTAGTAGCGAAGGTAATTGTCAAGTCCCGCAGCAAGATTCGCATACGTTGTGAAGGCATGCCGCTTGTAGTACTCGTGCTTGACCGTCGACCACAGTGATTCGGACCCGGCGTTGTCCCAACATATGCCGGTGGCCCCCATAGAGCGGCGCAGGCCGTGATCGGAGCAGACTGTGGCCAAGTCGTGACTGGTGTATTGACTGCCCCGGTCCGAGTGCAAGATGGTGCCGGCCACCGACCCGCCGCGGGTGAACACCGCCGCGTCCACCGCCTGCTCGACGAGCTCAGTGCGCATGTGGTCAGCCACCGACCAGCCCAGCACCCGTCGCGAGTGCTCGTCGCGGATCGCGCACAGGTAGGCATCGCCTTCACCGCAGGTCAGATAGGTGATGTCGGAGGTCCATACCGCATCGAGGCGGCCTTGATCGAAGACCCGGCCCACCCGGTCGGGTGGGAAAGACGCCGCCGGGTCGACGACTGTGGTTTTGACCTTGAAGGTGCGCGGGCTGATGCCTTCGATGCCCATCTCGGCCATGATCGCCGCGACGGTGTTGACCGACACCGAGACCCCAGCGGCGTGCAGGTCGGCGGTGATCCGTGGTGAACCGTAAGTGCGTCGGGATTCTTGCCAGTGGGCCAGGATCTTGACCTCGAGATCGCGGCGCCACTGCTGCCGCGGCGTGGGTTCGGTGCGTCGCTGCCGTGCTTCCCAGGCGTAATAGCCCGAGCGTGAGACGTCGAGGAGCTCGGTCAGTGTGGCGATGTCGTGGTCGGCGCACTCCGCGGCGATGAGCTCAAACCGACTCACCGATGTTGCTGTGCCGCAAAGTACGCCGATACTTTTTTCAAGAAGGCGATATCTCGGTCCTTCTCGGCCAGTTCCGCACGCAGCCGCACCAATTCGGCGCGTTCACGGGCCGTCAGATCGCCTTCTGGCGGCCCATGGCGGGCATCGCTGGCCACCCCGTCGCGGACCCTCTCCTGACGCACCCACTTGCCCAGCAGACTCTCGTGCAGGTTCAGTTCGCGGGCCACCTCCGAGACCGGCCGGCCCCTGTCAATCACCCGACGAGCAGCCTCCACCTTGAACTCCGGTGTGAACGACCGACGCGTCCGCGACATATCGACATCCTTCCAGCAGGACACCGTCCCGCTATCTCAGGTGTCCACTGAAACTGGGGAACCTCCAACCGATTGCGCGAAAACGGGCCGCTCTTGGGAGAAAGGTGACCCCACACCCGCTTTCGCGTCGGTCGGTTTTAGCTGCCCAGGGTCGATGCCAGTCACCTAAGGATGCTTACAGACTCTCGTCACGCCTCTAAAACCCTTTATAGCGCACCATGTTTCAAAATTCCGCAATTCCAACAAGCGCGACACGCCGCGAATCGCCGCCTAGAGTTGCTTATAGTTCAACCGCAAACGAACCAATCTCGTTGGCTCGCTGAACTATTCGTCAATGAATCCGAAAGGCGATCACTGAGATGAGTCGACTGCCGAAACCCTATCTGACCACGGATGAGGCCGTGGAATACCTGCGAAGCCTGGGGCTGACTGCCACCACGGCCAGCACGATCAAGACCCACGCCTATAAGACCGGAAAACTCGCGAAGCCCAGAATTTCTGGCAGGCAGGCTTTTTGGTCGCGCAAGAGTCTGGATCAACTCGTCGAGGCATTGTAAGGAAGTGCTGACCGTGGAATACAACACCACTGAAGATCGATTGGCAGCGGTACAGGAGCAGCTAGGTTTGCCGCCGTTGGGTGAGTACGACCTTCACCTGATTGGCGAACTGGCGGACAAGCTCGATTTCGAGCTGCGGTATCCCGTCGTCTTTGCGACTCGGACCAAAGACGGTTCGCAGCTCCAGTTTTGGTGCAAACACTGCAAACGGAAACACACCCACGGTAGGCACATCGGGAGCAGTGACGCCGATTGGGTGCCCACCCAGGACTCCGTAATGCCCCAATGGCTGTGGAAGTTCCACCTGGCGCAGCTGACGAGCTGCACCTACGTGACCCAGAGTGACCGGTTTGATGCCATCAAAGCTGGAAAGCACGCCCCGGCCTTGGGCGGCATCTGCACGTGCCCAACCGGTAGCGGTGACGGTCACCGCAGCTCGCATTGCGTGGAGGCTGACACCGATTACTACGTCCGCGGTTACACGCTGTACGAGGTCGAGCCGGGCGATCCCAGAGCGGCTACGAATCCCAAAGGCAGCAGACGCAGCCCGTCCTGACCGGCAGCAACCTAGACCACACAGATACGCCGATCAGGGCGAGAGAACACGGATGCAACTCAGGGCCGTCCAACTTTTGACGAGAGAACGGCCCTGAGTGGAACACAACGAAAGTAGTTGCAATGGTAGCGGATTCACCGGCCTGTGTCGCGGGCGAAAGTGTCTCTGTTGGAAGGATTCTCAGGCAGGCTGAGGATAACGGCGTCAATGGTTGGGTCGGCCAGTTCCCAGTAGGCAAGGAACACAAAGGCAGACTCAAACTCCCGTGGCGCAAGGGTCGACACGGCTACAACGGCGTCGACGCAACACCCGAGGAATTCGAGCGCCTGGTGCATTCGGTGGCCCGGCAGATCAAGAAAGGCGCAGACCCCGGCGTACTGTCCCTTGGCGTTCGGTGCCCTCTCGGCGTGCTCGGTATCGACGTGGACGCGTACGACGGGCGCAGCGGCGCTGAAACACTAGATCGCTGGAGATCGCAGTTCGGGCCGTTGCCGGCAACGTACCGCGTCAGCGCTCGCGTGGACGGCATCAGCGGCATCTACCTGTTCCGGGTGCCGAACGATTTCTACCCGAAAGAGCCTCCCAACGGCGGCGTGGAGTTCCTAGACAGACATCACCGCTACCTCGTCGCCCCGCCGAGTTGGCACCACACCGGCAGGCCGTACCAGCTGTACATGCCCAACGGACTGTGCAGCGCCACAGGTGTCCTGCCGCTTGTCGAAGACCTTCCGCAGTTGCCCCAAACGTATCTGGAAGGACTGCCCCAAGCAGCCGTGGCGGGGAGGGGGCGGGAAGCCGATAGCGCCGAAGTGGCACGGTTCGAGCTGGCCTACGACAGCGGGCCTCAGCCCGACATGGTGCCGCATTTGATCCGTCGTGCCAAGGCAGCCAATGCCGACAGCGTTCGCAACGCGGTGCGAGACGCGCTGTGCTGGGCAGCTCGCGAAGCCAAGGGCGGCCGGTACAGCTGGTGGAACGCCGTGGAGCAGATACAGCTGTGGGCCGAGAAACGGTACGCCAAACGCGACAGGCAGCTGGACCTGGCCGAGTTCGCAGCCCTCCAGCGGTACGCGGTGGGGGCGGTGCGAGATACGCCGGAGGCAGCGCTACGGGCCAAGTGGGACAGAGACTTTGTGAGCAAGGAAGAGAACAACCAGTGACCACGGTGAACGACACCCAGCGCCAACCCAGTGTCAACGATCTAGCAGCGACACGAGACCTTCGCATGGCGGGCCGCCTGGAGACCAAATCTGCTGGGCTGCACAGGTTCATCACCAAGCGCGGATGGCACTGGTACGACGGCATGGTTTGGCAACTGGACCACAACGAGAGCCGCATCCAGCAGTTACTTGTCGAACTGCTGGAGGAGCTTTGGCCGTCGGCGTTCGGTGATCAGCAGCTCAAAGACGACATCCAGCGGTGCCACACCTCGGGCGGCATATCTGGCGTGCTCAAGATCGCGTCCAAGCTGCCGGGCTTCTCGGCACGCATCGAGGACTTCGACGCGAAACCGTGGTTGCTAAACACACCGGGCGGAACTATCGACTTGCGAGAGAACAAGGTTCGCGCGCACAACCCGGACGACCTACTGACCCACATCACGCGTGGCCGGTATCGGAAGAACGCGTACAGGACAAGCGAACACTTCCGGCAGATGATCGAGCGCATCCAGCCCGACGAGAACACCCTTGAGTACCTAGGGCGTGTTGCCGGCAGTGCCCTGCTCGGAGAGCACCGTGAAGACCGCTTCGTGATCTGGTTGGGCGAGCTGGGCAACAACGGCAAGACGGTGCTGGACGGTGCGATCCGGTACGCGCTGGGCGACTACGCCAGCATCGCGCCCCGCGAGTTGGTGATGGAGACCAAGTTCAGCCACTCGTCGGACAACATGGTGCTGTTCCGAAAGCGGTACGTGTCCATCGACGAGACCAATCGCGGCGAGCGCATCGACGAGGCCAAGATGAAGAGCCTGTCTGGTGGTGGCACCCTCACCGGTCGCGACCTGTACGAGAAACGCGTGTCGTGGGAGCCCACACACAGCCTCACCTTGATGACCAACCACGGCCCGAAGGTCAGCGGCGACGACAAGGCATCGTGGCGTCGGATCGTGGTGATTCCGTTCAATGTTCGTCTTCCGGACCCCGACCCCAACGATCCCAACTCGGCCGATGTGGGCTTGAGCTCTCGGCTGGCGGGCGACGCCGACGCCGTGATCGACTTCTTGCTGAGAGGCTATGTCCGGTACCAGAAACAGGGCCTGGCAGATGTGCCAGAGGCCGTGCGGCACGCGACCACGGCCTACTACGAGGCCAATGACGAACTGCTGCAGTTTCGCCGGGACTGCTGCGAAGAAGCTGCTCACCTGACTGAGAGCAACCCTGCGCTGCTGGCCGAGTACCGCACGTGGTGCGAGAGGGAAGGCATCGAGCGGCCCTACGGAGCCAGGGCGTTCGGCAAGTACATGGACGGCAGCGGCTTCAAGCGCGAGGCCGGAGGAGACAAGCTGCGCCAGGGCATCGCGTTGAGGGGCAGGTTGCGGCAGGTGCACCGCGCCGATGCCGCGCCCGAAAATGCCTCTGACTAGGCAAAAGGAGAAAACGGATGGTTCGCGGGTTCTTGCCCTATATAGGAAATTTGAAAAAGGTCTGACGGGATGTCCATTTTCTCCTTTTTCGAGGTCAGGGCATGTTTTTTGCCGGAGAAAACACTCTGACCTGTGCAAATGCGCGCAATCCGAAACCAATCCAACCCAGCGCGATACAGCGCAGCAGTGCGAACAGGACCAATGGCTATGAGTGAGAACGAATCCGAGATTGTCGACGCTGAAATCGTTGAGCTGCCGAATCTTCCAGCTTTCGCAGCTGTTGCAGAAGAGCTATCGAACTGCGAACCAATCAAACTGCCGAACCGGCAGGACACGCTGCTGGACAACAGGCCCGAGCGTAGATGCGTGGCACACAAGAAGAACGGAGACAGGTGCCGCAAGTTCGCCATCGAGGGCGCAACGGTGTGCCGCGTACATGGCGGCGCTTCTGGGCATGTGCGTAGAGCTGCCAAGGCGAGACTGGACAACGCCGCTGACCTGATGGCTCAGAAGCTGCTAGGCATCGCGATTGACGACAGCTTGCCTGCGGAGACGCGGCTGAAGGCGATCAAGGATGCGCTGGATCGCTCCATGGGCAGGCCTACTGCGACTGTCGAGGTAGGTCCAATCGAGCCCAAGCCGTGGGAAGAGATCTTTGACGCGATCGGCGGTAGTCCCACTAGGGATTACGACGCCGAACAGTCGCTCCCTCCCGCCATGGCTGGCCCAATGCATGACAGCACCAGGCAACCGGGGCGGGGAGCAGTGGAGAGCGGTCATCCGAACGCTGCGAGCGCGGAAAGCCTAGAGGCACTTAGGCGCAGCGCAAACAGGACGGGACTGGGCTCTGATGCCACAGGGCAGTTCGCGTCAAGCTCTCCAGCCGGACAACGCACTGAGGGCGACGCATCGGCACGACTGGCCGGGGGCGACGACATCGACCGCGAGCGACAGCCTCAGGATGCCGGAGCGCCCACCTCAGGTAGTGGAACTCGCCAGCATCCAGGTCTCGTCGGTGAGGCAGCGTTGGCCGAGCATGCCCGCTTGGTGCGCAAACAGATCGCTATCGGGGCGCTGCGACCACCCAAGGAGCTGGAGAGCCCGCACAAGCGATACCGCAATCCGTACGACGTGTAGACGCGTAAGCGATAGGCAGACAACGAGATACATGTTTGTACCCGCCTTTGTATCGGGTCGGCTATAAGTAGTGGCTGAGGTGGATGTCGCCCGACACCCGCCACAACCGACACCAGGAAGTGAGCGTGAAGACGTGAACGCGAAACCGAAAGCCATTGGGTACATCCGAGTTTCGACAAGCAGGCAGGCCGACAGTGGTTACAGCCTAGAGGCGCAGCGGGAACAGATCACCCGATACTGCGAGGTCAACGGGCTGGAGCTGGTCGCGCTGATTCCCGACGTGATGAGCGGAAAGAAGAGCGATAAGTTGTACGGACGCATAGCCGCAATTGGCGCGATTCGCTCGGGCGTCGCGAATGTGTTGGTAGTCAACACTCTTGACCGCTCCAGCCGCAGCATGGCCGATGGAGCGAAGCTGGTGGCTGACGCAAAGGCCGAAGGCTGGCGCATCGTGGGCCTAGACGGAACCGATAGCAACACAGTGTCGCAACTGACCGCGCACGCCAGACTCCTTGTCGCAGAGGAAGAACGTGAGCTGATCAGCAAGCGCACCAAGCAAGGCCTGATCCGTGCTCGACAGGCCGGTAAGCAGCTCGGCAAGCCGTCGACAATCGACCGCGACACCGTTGCTCGCATCGTTCAGCTCCGCGACTCCGGTATGGGCACCAAGGCCATCGCGAAGGCTCTGGACCAGGCCCGCATTGGCGCCCCTCGTAGCAACTCATGGAGCTACAGCACCGTGCGCGACGTGCTGGCACGAGAGGGCGTGGCCTGACATGGCTTACATCAGGAAGCGCGAGACTGGAAAGCTCGACAAGTTCGGCAACGCCATCATCAGCTACCAGGTTGTCTGGCGAGAGCCTGTGCGGGATGAGTTCGGCGCGCCAACCGGCAAGTACAAGCAGACCAGCGAAACTTTCCCTACTGAGCGTAAGGCGAAAACCTGCCAGCGCAAGGTCGAGGAAGCCCTGGAGGGCGCAAGGGGCATTGATCCGTCATCCCAGAAGGCGAAAGCCAATCGGCCACTAGGGGAGTATGCCAAGCAATACCTGGACAGCCTGGCAGGCACCATCGACGACGGCACTATCCAGTGGTACGCAGACATCTACCAGCGGCACATCGCCAAGCCGTTTGGTCAGCGACCCGTAGCTGCGATCACCACGGCTGACGTGGCCCGGTTCCGCGCTGAGCTGTTAGCGCCACATGAGCAGCGAAGCTTTGTCACCAGGGGAGTACCACGAAAGAAGCCGTCCACCTCACCCACGGCGGCAGTGCTTGTCACGCGTTCACCGAAGACGGTGAAACACATCGTCGGAACGCTCAAGCGGATTCTCGATGTCGCGGTGGACGATCAGGCCATTGCCGGCAATCCCGTGGTGCCCGGTCGTCGGCATACCACCAAGCGTCGCCGAGCAGCCGAAGGCAGTAAGGCCCCATTCAAGCACCGCCCGTTGAGTGCCAACGAGGTAGCAGCTGTACACGACTGGATCGCTCGGGAGCCTGAGCGCGGCACCGTCGACAACCAGGGCCGCGCCAATCCGGTCTACGCGCTGGCAGTGCTGTTCGCCGCTTATACGGGCGTTCGGGCCGCTGAGCTGCAGGGTCTGCAGCTGGATGACCTCACGCTGAGCGAAGTCCCGGGAACTGTGGGTAGCGTCCAGATTCAGCGCACAGCCACCAAGAGGCGAAGCGCTGAAGGTGCTGAGCTGACGTGGGTGTACGGCACTCCAAAAAGTGACGCATCAACGGGCCGTGTCGTTCCCCTCCCGCCCTGGTTGGCAGACGACATGAGGCGCTATCTGACTGAGGTGCATCCGTTCTCGGGCATGTCCACGGCCACGGGCACGGGTGGAAAGCGTAGGAGGCGTATCGGGCACGCACCGCTGTTCCCGGCCAAGCTCACAAGGGCCGGTAAGGCGGCAGCGGCTGTGGCGGACTTCGATTGGGCGAATCCGATCGTAGTGGACAACCTGTACCACAACTACTTTCAGCCCGCGACGAAAGCCCTGGGCCTGGGAGCTGTCCGGTTCCACGATCTGCGACATACGTTCGCCACGTTGACCCTGAGCGCTGGAGAGCACTACATGCAGGTGAGCAAGTGGCTCGGCCACAGCAGCTATGTGCTCACGCTCACTACCTACGCGGACTACATCAATGAGGACGAACTGGTGGCGCCCAAGCTGTCCCGGCCCGTTGCAACGACGGGAAATGTTGTGCCGCTACACCGGAAGGCTAACTAAGCGCCGGATTCGGGCTGGGTTGGGGGTTGAGGGTTTGCGGCCTGGAATCTCTCGAGGTCTTCAACAGCTTGAGCCAAACCTTCCGGTGTGCGCAGCGAGCCAAGCCAGCGAAGGCCCGTTCTCGTGAACCCGCGGGCATCTGTGGCTACTGGCTTGTTAGCACTCTCTGAACCGCCCCGGGTTTGATGCACACCGGTTTTATTGGTGTGCAGCCTCTGATTGGGCTGTCGCTGCAGCGTAGTAGATGGTCTCGTATTCGATCGGCGGGATGCGTCCGAGACGGTGCATGAGCCGGTCAGTGTTGTACCAGTGCACCCAGTCGGCGGTGAGCAGTTCCACGTCGGTGAGCCTGTTCAGTGGCCCTCGCCGAAACGGTGAGTCATCACGGACAGCTTCGGTCTTGTACAGGCCGATGGTGGTCTCGGCCAAGGCGTTGTCGAAGGCATCGCCGACGGATCCGATCGACGGCAACAGCCCGGAGAACAACAGCGTTTCACCAAACCGCACCGATGTGTACTGCGAACCTGCATCGGAGTGATGAATAGTGTTGCCCGACAATGGGTTACCTTCACGGCGCCGGAGTTCAGCGGCGTGCCGGATCGCCTGGCGCACGAACAGATCTGCCTTGCTGGTCGAGCAGGTCCAGCCCACGATCCGCCCGGCGTACGCGTCGATGGCGAATGCGGTGTAGACGAACACCCCGGTGGCCAGCGGCACGTAGGTGAAATCAGCCACCAACAGCATGTTGGGGGCGGGGACTCGGAATTGGCGGTCCACCAGATCCGGGGCACGCCCGGCGGCCGGATCGGCGATGGTGGTGCGGACCTTCTTGCGCCGGCGCACGCCCTGCCAGCCGTTGGCGCGCATCAAGCGTTCCACTGTGCAGCGGGCTACCGTGATGCCGTGGCGCTGCAGGTGCGCCCACATCTTGACCGCGCCGTACAACGACTCGGGCTTGCGGCGACCGTGCTCATCGGGCTCGTAGTAGCCGGCCAGCACCTCGGTGATGACGGTGTCCCACAAGGCCCGCGCCGACGGCGGTCGAGCCAGCCAGGCGTAGAAGGTTCTCGGGGCGATCTGGCAGCCATGCTCAGAGAGCACGCGGCAGATCGAAGCGACCCCGAACCGAGCACGATGCTCGGCGATGAACCCGCAAATCAGCGGCGTCGCGGGTCGCTCTCCCGCGCGAAGAAACTTGTTGCCGCCTTGAGGATTTCGATAGTTTCCTCAAGCTCACGATTCTTGCGTTTGAGCTCCCGTAACGCCCGTGCGGTATCGGACGGGACACCCTCGCGGACCCCAGTATCGACCTCGCCCTGGTTGACCCACCGGCGCAGCGATTCGTAGGACACCCCCAACCGCTTGGCCACCGCGGTGATGCAGGCCGTACGGGTGTCGTACTCCTCGGCATGGTCACCGACCAACCGCACCGCCCGGGCCTTGAACTCCTCGTCGTACTTCTTCGGCATGATGCGAACTACCTTCCCTCGAAAGAAGGTGTGCATCAAACCCGGGGTGATTCACTCGGGCCAGTTTGCGGCTTCAACTTGAGCGACCGCGCTTTGCAGGCTGATGAGGAAATACGTCGCCGACCGGTGAGCCTGGTTGTAGCCGTTTATCCTCGAATAGCCGAAATGGCTGTTGCTCGAAGCCAACAAAGCGGACAGCTCCTCGGCGGTGCACGCCGCATAGTTCCGCATGGCAGCTGCCGCATCTTGCATGGTGTCCGGAGAACTCTGTGATTCGGCAGTGAATCCGTGTATATCGGTGAACTCTTGAAGGGGATTCTTCGGTCGTGACATCCACATGCGTAGCTGCGTATCAGTTCTCGAGTCGAACCACTCTAGGTCTTGCTCCAACCGCTGTAGCCGAACGTACTGGTCCAGGATGTTCCATGCTCCGACTATTTTTGACCAATCCATCTCAATGGTTCGTGAATCCTTCACCCTGAGCATGAGGCCTTGCGATGCGCTCTCAAATTGGCTGGCCACGTCGCGGATCGTGGCTAATTTTCCCGGGAGTGCCGCATTGTCACTCTGCGGTGAGCGAATGTGGGTGATGTAGTCGCGCATGACCTCATACGCCCAATCGTGGAGCGTTTTGGGGTTCCCCTGAAAAAGTGGACACGGTTAGCTTGATTGCTGATTGATCCGTGCGGTGATCTCGAAGTCGATAGGTGAGATCATTCCCAGTGAACTATGCCGCCTGTCATGGTTGTAGTAGCGAAGGTAATTGTCAAGTCCCGCAGCAAGATTCGCATACGTTGTGAAGGCATGCCGCTTGTAGTACTCGTGCTTGACCGTCGACCACAGTGATTCGGACCCGGCGTTGTCCCAACATATGCCGGTGGCCCCCATAGAGCGGCGCAGGCCGTGATCGGAGCAGACTGTGGCCAAGTCGTGACTGGTGTATTGACTGCCCCGGTCCGAGTGCAAGATGGTGCCGGCCACCGACCCGCCGCGGGTGAACACCGCCGCGTCCACCGCCTGCTCGACGAGCTCAGTGCGCATGTGGTCAGCCACCGACCAGCCCAGCACCCGTCGCGAGTGCTCGTCGCGGATCGCGCACAGGTAGGCATCGCCTTCACCGCAGGTCAGATAGGTGATGTCGGAGGTCCATACCGCATCGAGGCGGCCTTGATCGAAGACCCGGCCCACCCGGTCGGGTGGGAAAGACGCCGCCGGGTCGACGACTGTGGTTTTGACCTTGAAGGTGCGCGGGCTGATGCCTTCGATGCCCATCTCGGCCATGATCGCCGCGACGGTGTTGACCGACACCGAGACCCCAGCGGCGTGCAGGTCGGCGGTGATCCGTGGTGAACCGTAAGTGCGTCGGGATTCTTGCCAGTGGGCCAGGATCTTGACCTCGAGATCGCGGCGCCACTGCTGCCGCGGCGTGGGTTCGGTGCGTCGCTGCCGTGCTTCCCAGGCGTAATAGCCCGAGCGTGAGACGTCGAGGAGCTCGGTCAGTGTGGCGATGTCGTGGTCGGCGCACTCCGCGGCGATGAGCTCAAACCGACTCACCGATGTTGCTGTGCCGCAAAGTACGCCGATACTTTTTTCAAGAAGGCGATATCTCGGTCCTTCTCGGCCAGTTCCGCACGCAGCCGCACCAATTCGGCGCGTTCACGGGCCGTCAGATCGCCTTCTGGCGGCCCATGGCGGGCATCGCTGGCCACCCCGTCGCGGACCCTCTCCTGACGCACCCACTTGCCCAGCAGACTCTCGTGCAGGTTCAGTTCGCGGGCCACCTCCGAGACCGGCCGGCCCCTGTCAATCACCCGACGAGCAGCCTCCACCTTGAACTCCGGTGTGAACGACCGACGCGTCCGCGACATATCGACATCCTTCCAGCAGGACACCGTCCCGCTATCTCAGGTGTCCACTGAAACTGGGGAACCTCCTTTCGACCGCTGGCGCCGCATTCTGCACCGCGTCGAGCCTTTCTCTTGGATCGAACGCAATAACCGCATCCAGGAAGTTGTACCAGGCAACCTGTGACAACCTGTTGACTCGATCAAGAGCAGCCTGTTCTTCGCGTTGAACTGTGAACGTAGCCAACACGATCAGGGCAACAGGTGCGCCGATCAGGAATCCAGTTAGCGCTGCCAAGATGTTGGGAACGTAGGCGTGGGTATGGAACCAGCCAGCGTTGTACTGCTTGAGCCAATGCGGCTTGGGGTCCCAACCCCACAGTGTGAGATCTACCCCCACGTCGGTAAGCGTGAACCCGAACAACAGCATGACGCCGAGGAGAAGTGACAGCACCAACACGATGCGTGTCGAGGGATTGAAGTCGTTGAGGGTCCTACGAATTCCCATACATCCTACTCAAGCCAGTAATGTTCGCCGACTGGTGGTTTGCCGGCCAGTCGATCATCCTTGCTCTGTGGCCTCAGTTGGTACAGAGCGCCATAGTGGTGCAAGGGGTAGTCCCACGCGAAGTTGATGCGCTTTTCGACACCCTCCAACTCCCACGCGATGCTGGCGGGCCGCTGGAACGAACCGCGCAGGGGATTGCCAGGGTTGTCCCATCCCGGCATATCTCGGCCCGGATTGAACAGTGTCAGACCGAAGCTGACGTGGGCCAGACTGACGATTCCGCCGCCGAGCCACGTCTTGTCCTTGTGTACGAACGGTGCAACGTCCCACCAGTGACTGTTGACGACGTCCTTAGGTTGGAATGGAAGAACCCGTACGCCTTCGTCCCTGTGTGTGCCTGGCACCGTCATGCCCCACGTAGAAGGCCATGCCGCTCGATCCAGCAATAGATCAATTGCTTCAGGCGGAAAGCCGACCTCCTGGTCTTGCTGCTCGGTAAAATGTTCCGTCACAGCGTGATTCAGGATCACTTTCAGTACCCAGCGCTGCAGGTCGTCGCCGGAGACGGTGATCTCCTCTTCCTCGCCCCACTCGCCAGCCCCGGCGTCGTACTGTAAAGCGATGCGGCGCAAGAATTTTGCAAATTCCAACGCGGCGTCGTCCGCTGGGTGCAACATGTTGTTGTGCGTCTTGCACAGGATGTTGGCTTTGAACTCTTTCGGTTGAACTGGGTGGCCGATACCCTTGCCTGTCTTGTGCTGAACGGTGAAGTTGGGGTCTTCGTCGCTGTACAGCTTGATCAGCCCATGAGACACATAGTGTTCGCCGGAGATTTTCGTGGAGCAACCGCCACGGGTATTCGCGTAGCACTTCGGGTGCTGATAGTCCTCGGCCGCCTCAGTCATCGTCCACCGCTTTCCGCATGCACTGGTCTGGCAATGCAATTGTATCAAACACCTGTTCGATTCTGGCTGTTGCTGTGACACATCAGCTCAGTGTCCACAACGCCGTGTCAGCGCGGTGTCAGCAGTCGGCGCGCAACTTGCTGATTTGCGGCGATCTCAATACGGCGCCTGCAATGGCCGATTTTCCAGCTGGAAAGTTAGGCGACCAGGGCGTTTTGGCTCCTATGGGGCCGTCGCCGCGTCAAGGCGGGTTTGCTGTAGCGCAGCACCTAGAGGCTCATAATCCCTTGGTCGCGGGTTCGAGCCCCGCCCGCCCTACTCAAAGCCTGTACGACGTCGGGTGATACCTGACATTTCGATGTCGGGTGATACCTGACATTTCGATGTCGGGTGATGCCTGACAGTGTTTCGGCTGATGCTTTACAGCTACTTCGGTTGATCCTTGACTCAGCAACTGCCCGCAGCAGTACCGGCGAGGTGCGAAACCAGGAGGTGACGTCGCCTAGGACCGGCGGCTCAGTATTGGCCCTGGTAGCCAAATGGCATCCGCCGGTTCTGGATGTTGTCGAGCATGTCCAGTGCCTCTTTGCTATGACCGGACGCGGTGTTGGCGGCAGAGTCGACCGCACTCACAACATCCATCAACTGACTCGTTATCCGGGCAGTCATACCCGAGATCGCACTGCCTAGATTCTGGAAGCCTGCGATGAGGATGGCGCTGGTGCGTCGCTGCTCGAAGATGCTCGCGAATTGGTAGTTCGTCTGTGCGCGAGCAACAAGCGTATCCATTCGTTGGGATAAGCCTTGTGCTTCCTCGACTGTGTATATGTCGCGCAGTCGCACGGGAAATGGTGGGGTCTGCTGATTGAAGCGTGTCGCAATGGTTGAGCTCGCCTCTTTGTGTTGAGCAACCAGAACCTCGAACTTTTGCAGCGCTTCCGCGATCGCGCCGAGGTGCATCGTGGCCCCTTCTATCGCTGCCCAGAAGGGGCTGAAAGCTCCTCGCTGAAACTCCTGGTCAGCCATTTTCAAATTGGCATCGACAGATTGAAGCAACGCCGGAATCGACTGCTTCAGCTGAATCGCATTGTCGTGCGCGGACTGGATGCGTCTGAGTTCAAGCTGTCGTTCCTGCTCCAATTGAGCTAAGCGCGACGCCTCCTGGTCTCGGAGGTATTGCGCCTGTCGGTTTGCTGTAGCCTGCGCCTTTTCTTGCTCCGCCAGCGATTTGGCGGTCGAGCGAAGGTATGTCCGGAACACCCACGCACCCACAAAAACAGCAAGTGTGAGGAAGAAATAGACGGCAAAGCTGTTCCTGGTAGCGACTTCGCTGGGGTCGGTTGAGTCAGCCCACATCACCACGCAGATCCAGGCAAACAGCATGAATCCCGTCGCCCAAGCGAGGAGATAAGTGATGGTACCGAGCTTGCGTGCTAGATCCGACGCGCTCTTGCTATTCACCTGGCGCTCTCCTCTGAAAGTTTGCCAGCACTGTAGCAGCAGGAGTGACGTTGAGTGGGGTGAATCACCGCGCGTGTAGTCGCGACGCTGCCAGCTACAGCATCCTCCAAGGCTCTGCGGTGCCGCCGCGGAGTTGCCTCGAATTGCATTGCTAGCTGCGACCGGTCGCGGCGGCGACCGAGCTGAGAGCACTCACGTCTGTGGGCTCAGCGATATCCGCCTCTTAACCCGTGCCGAACTACCTCGACTATCGGTGGCTTCGACGTCAATCACAGCGATGATCGATTCGCCTCGCTTCGATGCGCGAGCCGCTTTCCGCTGGGCGATCGGAGGCACCTCTACGGCAGGAACGGCCTTGCGCAAGGGAGGCAAAGCGACCATGGCGGGCCGCAGATGCAAAGTCCGGGGCTTGCGCACCCGGCGTGGCACGTCGATCTCGCCGGTCGCGATCACATCGCACGGCAGGCCGGCGGAGCGAACTTGAAGAATGATCGAATCGCCCAGCGGCTGATTGCGTTCGCCACCAAGCCACAGCCGCACATTGGGCAGGGTCATGCCGCCGGGCTCCTCATCGCGACCTAGCCGCGACGCGATGGCCGCACTGATCAACCGGCTGGTCAGCCCACCTCTACGACGTGCCACGACGGTGACCTACGCCGGATGGCAACTCTGCGAAGCAACATCGCGACGCACGCTGAGCTGAGCGTGCCGCGCAGCCCGATGGCGCAGAATCGACCTGTGCAGTTATCGGCGGCGGTGCGTAGAGCGAGTGTCCTCAACGCTGCCGACCCCGGCCGCATCCGGCTGCGCAGCGCGGCGGCTACTACCTGTTCGCTACTGGTCGCGATCGGCGCCATGCTGGCGTTCACCCACGCGGCGGGCCAGCCCATCACGGTCGCGATGCTCGGCGCGGTGGTTGCGATGCAGGCCTCCGCTGCGGTCAAAGACCGCGATCAGCGCAGCCGCAACATCACCACGGTGCTGCTGTTCTTTCCGGCGATCGGCTCCATGGCATTGGCGGCATTCCTGGCGCCGCACGGGAAGATCGTCGACGTCGGCTTCGTCGCCGTGCTCTTCGCCGCGGTCTGGGGGCGGCGGTACGGCCCGCGCGGAAACGCGCTGGGGATGGTTGCCTTCATCGCGTACTTCTTCGTCATGTTCCTCCGCACACCCGTGGACCACATTCCGGTGCTGGCCATCGCCGTCGCGGTGGGGCTCGCGGCGTCTCTGTTGGTGCACGTGGTGCTGTTTCCGGAGCGGCCGCGCGTCGAGGCGCGCCGGCTGTTGTCGGCATTGCGGGCCGCGTCGCTCTCGACGCTGGATGTGGCCACCAAACGCGGTCAGGTCAGCGTCGACGTCGCGCGGCACCAACTCGACCTACTCGGTGAGACGGCGCTGCTCATCGATGACTGGCTGGATCGGCATGAGGCCGCAAAGTCGCTCAGCGTGACCAGCAGGGACTTGGCGCTGCGGGTGTTCGAGGCGCAGATCATGCTCGAGCAGGCGGCGTCGTTCCTGTGGTGGCTGGACGAGGACGAGCCATGGCCCGATGGTCTGGTTGATGCGGTTGCCGCGCTCCGGATCTGCCTGGACAACAACCCCACCGACGATCAGCTGCGGCAGGCCCGTCGGATGGGTACGACAGCGGCGGACAAGGCCGACCTGTCGACATCAGCCGGGGTCGCCACCATCACCGCCTACCGGGCGATGCAGGCGCACTTGGCAATTCATCACATCACCACCAACGCCCGTGGCATCAGCGATGACGACATCGCTGCCGCAGTGGCCGACGGCGATGACGGTCAGGACGCACCATCCGGACTGAATCCCAGCACCAAAGCAGCGATTCAGGTGGCCGTGGCGACCAGTGCGGCAACGGTTTTGGGCAACATGGTCTCGCCCGATCGCGGGTATTGGGCGGTGCTCACGGCCTTCCTGGTGTTCACCGGCGTCACGACGCGCGGCGAGATCCTCTCGCGCGCAGGACATCGCATCGTCGGCACGGTCGTCGGCGTCGTAGCGGGCGTGCTGCTCGCGGCCGAGATCGGGCGGAATCCGGGACTGCAGATCGTCGTCCTGGTGGTCTGCGTCTTCTTCGCGTTCTATTTGGCGACTGTCGCCTACTTCTGGTTGACCTTCTTCGTGACGGTCCTGCTGGCGATGTTGTATGGGCTACTCGGCAACTTCAGCGCTCAGGTACTCGAGGTACGGATCGCCGAAACAGCCGTGGGCAGCCTGGTGGGAATCGCGTCGGCGTATTTCGTCTTCTCGACCAAAACCCGGGCCACGTTCGCCGAAAAGGTCAATGCCTACCTCGACGGGATGGAGCAGGTGATCGATACGGCTGCCACGGCGGTGCTCACCGCGGACGCCGCCGACGACCTCGTCGCCGATACCCGCCGGCTGGACAACGCATTGAAGGAAGCCGTCACGGCCGGCAAACCGCTTCAGATGGGCCCGTTCTCGGAGCTACGGCATGGGGTCCGGCGCCTGATGCTGGGGTTGCAGGTCGCCAATCGCTCCGCGCACGCTCTGGCTCGCACGGGGGTCGCTGCGTCACATATCGGTCCGGCTCCCGAGGGCGCCGACGAAGCTCTCCATCAGGCGGTGGCGCGCGCCGGCACCGCGGTGGCCGGGATCCGGACATTGATTGCCGGTGACGACGTCACCCCGACAGAAAAGCGCAGCGATGCAGCTCTTTTCGATGTCGGCCTGCCGGAGATGCGGCCAGGACCGGTGCGGGCGGCCATCCGCGCACTCAATGTCATCGACCGTGCCCTGACCGAGGTGACTGTTCGGGTGTGATGCCGGCGTGTTGCAGCCCTCAAAGATCAATTCGTAAAAAGTGTCCCCTCCTGCGGGACGCGGCACTCCTACCTGTGTAAGGGGCCAACCAGGGCCCCGATCACATCGAAGGAGCACTTCATGATCGCCGATATCAACCCCCAGTCCGCACCGAAGTCGACGTCTGCGCGTAAGCACCGGCGACTGCTCGCCGCCGCCGGCGTTTCGGCGATGGCTGTCATGGCCGTGAGCCTGTCCGGTGTGGCCTCGGCGGCTACCCCAACAAAGACCAACTGCACTTTCAAGACCGCCAATGGGCACTATGTGACGGCAGTCAACAGCGGTGGGTTGACGGGGCTCGGCCAACCGTCATTCGACGTAATGCACACGGATGCAGTGCGGGTCGGGACTTGGGAGACCTTTGCGCTCGTCGACGCCGGTGACGGAACCCACTACGGCATCCGAGCCTTTGATGGGCATTACCTGACTGCCGTCGGCGGTGGCGGACGGACCACCGACGTCATCCACTCCGACGCCACGCAGCTGCAGGCGTGGGAGAAGTTCACCGTCACGAAGCTTCCGTCGGCTCCGGGCGGCCAGGCCGTGTATTCGATCGGCACCATCGACGGGCACTTTCTCACCGCCGTGGGCGGTGGCGGACGGACCACCGACACCATCCATTCCGATGCGACCGTGGCCAACGGCTGGGAGCAGTTCCACATCCACTGCGGAAGCTGAGCGCACGCCGCGATATCAAGCGGCAGATGGCCGCAGGCCGCAGGTCAGACCTGCGGCCTGCGGTAATCCGTTGTCGCCCAACGCTGTCAGCGCATCCCCTCGACGGTGAACCGCCAACACCCCTGCGGGTGTTGGCGGCCACCGCCGAGTGACATCAGGTAAAGGCTGCCCCGTACGAAGCTGCGCCGATCACGAAGGTGAACACCAGGTAGATCACGAGCACCACGGCGCCGGCGATCGCACC
Organism: Mycolicibacterium llatzerense; assembly: GCF_025331195.1. NCBI lineage: Bacteria > Bacillati > Actinomycetota > Actinomycetes > Mycobacteriales > Mycobacteriaceae > Mycobacterium > Mycolicibacterium llatzerense. The sequence goes on from NZ_LXOV01000016.1 coordinate 19,899, forward strand.
CCACGTCGCCCATTTCTTGGCCTCGTCAGCGGCTGCCTGCGCCGCCTGGGGCTGACCCTGGGCCCACAGGCCCGAGACCTGAGTCGCCTTGACGATGGACACGATGCCGAAGGGCAGGCAGCAGAAAATGGTGACGAGGATGCCCAGCACCAGGTTGTTGTTGGGCGGTCCGCCTGCGGGCGGGAGGCCGCCGGCCGGCGGCGGAGGGTAATTCCCTGGCGGTATCTCAGTCATTGCAGCCTTTCTCTGTTCTGGTCACTACTCGGTAGGAGACCCGTCTGTTGGACGCGGTCAGCATCGACCGTTTCGGGACGCTACGGCGCACCGATTGGAATCCGTTTGGGACGCCTACAGAGCAAGGACACAACAGCGACGCGGCTACCGATCCCAACATTGGGGCGGTGAGCAGCCGGCTGCGGCTACTGGATGGATTGGACGACCGTCGTCAGTGCAGCCCACTCTTGATGGCCGCGGCCTGCTTCTGCGCGACGTCCTTGACGAAATCGGGCGGTGCGTCGGCGTCCTTGGGACCGTCGAATTCCAGGGTGACGAACGCCTTGCCCTCAGTGAACAGCACGACGGTCACCGATTTGGAGCCATCGGGCGAGTTCCCCGACACCGTGGTGCCGCCGGTGCCGGCCTCGATCGGCGCAGGTGCACCGCCGACGACATTGGTACCGAGCCCGGCTTTGGCTGCCTCGAGCGCGGCGGTGGCGGCGGCGGGATCCGGCAGGATCAGGATGGTGTCGCCGACGACGTGGGTGCCGTCGGGGTTGCTGAACGCGGTCGCGACGCCGGGGTTACCGCTGGGGTTCTGCGTCGCTTCGCCCGCGGTGAACACCTCCGGCGCAACCAGATCGGTGCCCTTGATGAGCAACGCGGTGTAGTCGGCGGGCTGGGCCGGAGCAGCGCTGGTCGCCGACGTGCTGGCGCTGGACGACGACGATGCAGATTTCGAGGCGGCCGGAGGCGCGGAATCCTTGCTGCAACCGCTCATCGCTGCGACCAGCGCAATACTGGCCGCCACGGCGACCGTCATACGTGCCTTCATCGGATCGGTTTCCTTTCTCCGGGCCGTCAGTTCAACGGACCGTCGGGCATCGGGGCGTTGCAGCGCTCGCGGAAGTCGGCCGCGGGCTGCCGCACACCCTGGACTTCAGCCTTCACCTGCGGATTGGCATCCATGTACGCCGTGATCTCGGTGCGCATCTGATCCCGCGTCTTGCCCTTCAGGCCCGTGAAGAACGCGTTCACATCGGGGTGGCTGAACAGGTACGACGCGGTGCCCGCGTTCACCCCGGACATCACGTTCGCGAGATCGGCGGCGGTGCAGTCCGGCGGATCAGCGAGCGCCGTTGTGGCTGTGCCGATGAACGTCGCACCGGCGATCACACCGGCACCGATGATGTTGCGAATCTTCATGTGGGTTGCTCCTACAGGGTTGTTGGGTTTAGGGGTGATCAGCGACGCGGACCGATACCGCCACCGCCACCACCGCCATTGGGCGGGCGAATCGGGCGGATCGGGACATTGATGTCGATGCCCCAGCCGTCGTCGCAATACCAGGGGTCGGCGCAGTAGGACGGGTAGGCCGGCCCTGCGGACGGTGGAGTGGGTCCGCCGCCGCGGACGTCGCCCTGGGCGCACACGGTGGCGTATCCGGCACCGCTGCAGTCTGCCGACGCCGGCGCCGCAGCGCTGAGACCGACAGGGACGAATGTGAGCGCCAGCCCCAGACTCAAGTAGCGCTGCTTCAGTTGCATGGACTTCTTCTTCCGGACGGCTGGGTCCGCGGTGGTCGGCACGCCGCCGGTGCGCGGAAACCGGTGTCGGCTCAGAGTAATTGGACCGGGCCGAGCAGGAGAAGCAGTTGGCAGTTATTGCGCTCAGATATTGACGATTGCCTCGGCCAATTCGCGGGCGGTGTTAGCGTCCGGCGTAGGGCACAAGACGTGAGGAGCCGACATGGGTGAGAGCACGCAGGACTGGACCAAGCCGGCCGCCATGGCGATCCCCAAGGAGGGCTACTTCGAGGAAGTGCGGGGCCGCTACGGGCCGGTGTTCCCGAAGACGCCTGCCTGCTACGGCTTCTCGATCATCGCGAAGGTGAAAGAGGGGCGCGAGGAAGTGGTCCGCGCCTACGGCAAGACCATCGAGGAGACCATCAAGGCCAGCCCGGAAGCTCTGGCGCCGCTGCGCCTGCATTACCTGCGCTGGAACCTGTTCGACGTCGGCTCGGGCCTGCATTTTCAGTACATGGGCATCTTCGACACCGACTTCGACAAGTACACCGAGGATGCGGTGGCGCTCTTCAGCGCGACCGGCGTCACGACGGTGTTCACCAATCTCGAAGGCTTCCCGGAGGATTGGCAGACCAACACCGAGGCGTTCATCAAGTTCGTCCGTGACCATCAGCAGCCGAGCTTCCTGGAGTACGGCGAGTACCCGTATGTGACCGCGGACGAGATCAAGAAGGCGCTCCGGTTGAAGGCGGCGTTCTCGACGATGCTCGATCAAATGCAGTAATGCTCGAGTTCGACGACATTCAGCACATCCTGCTGACGCGAACTCCGGCCCTCACCGGGCGCTACGAGTTCCTGACGTTCGACACCCCCGAAGGTGGCCGGGCGTGGCTGTCGGAATTGCAGGACAAGGTCCAGTCGGCGACCGACGCCAAGGCCACGATGGACGAGTCCGATCGCTGGGTCACCTTGGCGTTCACCTGGAATGGCCTGCGCGCGCTGGGGGTCCCGGAGGATTCGCTGGCGACCTTCCCCGATGCGTTCCGGGAAGGAATGGCGTCGCGAGCCAGCATTCTGGGAGACACCGGCACGGCAGCCCCGGAGCATTGGGTGGGCGGGCTGGCGGGCGACGATCTGCACGCCATCGCAATCCTGTTCTCCCGCAACGACGAACAAAACGCAAGGTCCATCGCGGCGCACGACGACCTGCTCGCACGGACCGACGGGGTGCGCAGTCTGTCGTACCTCGACCTCAATGCCACGCCGCCGTTCAACTACGCCCACGATCACTTCGGCTTCCGGGATCGGTTGTCGCAGCCGGTGATGACGGGTTCGGGGGAGGAGCCGACGCCGGGGTCGGGCGACCCGCTCGCGCCAGGTGAGTTCATCCTCGGATACGACGACGAGAACGGTCCGGTGGTGGATCTGCCGCAGCCCGAGGCGCTTTCGCGCAACGGCAGCTATATGGCGTACCGCAGACTCGAAGAGCACGTCGGGGTGTTTCGGGATTACCTGCGCGCGAACGCCAATACCCCCGAAGGCGAAGAGTTGTTGGCCGCGAAGTTCATGGGCCGGTGGCGCAGCGGCGCCCCGCTGGTGTTGGCGCCGGACCAGGACGACCCCGAGCTGGGCGCGGATCCCATGCGCAACAACGACTTCAACTACAAGGAACAGGATCCGTTCGGCTATGCGTGCCCCCTGGGCTCCCACGCGCGCCGGCTCAATCCCCGCGACACGGCGCACTACATGAATCGCCGCCGGATGATCCGGCGCGGCGCGACGTATGGTCCTGCGCTCCCGGAGGGGGCACCGGACGACGGCGTCGACCGCGGTATCGCGGCGTTCATCATCTGTGCAGATCTGGTGCGCCAGTTCGAGTTTGCGCAGAACGTCTGGATCAACGACAAGGCCTTCCACGAACTCGGCAACGAACACGATCCGATCTGCGGCACGCAGGACGGCACCTTGGACTTCACCGTCCCCAAACGGCCGATCCGCAAGGTGCACAAGGGCCTTCCGGCATTCACGACGATGAAGGGCGGCGCCTACTTCTTCCTGCCGGGCATCGGCGGAATCCGCTACCTGGCGTCGCTGGGGGAATGAGGGCTCGTCGCGGGTTCATGTTTCGCTTTCGGTTGTAGGGGAACCCTCACAGTGACGGCCGTATGCACGGTCGGTGTGAACCTACGATCGGAAAGAGAGCCTCATGGGCGAGAGCGGTCCGGAAGAAGCTGCCAAGGGCGTCGTCGAAGGCATCAAGGGCAAGGTCAAGGCGGTGGTCGGTGCGCTGACCGGTCGCGATGACCTTTTCCGTGAAGGTCAGGCGCAGCACGACAAGGCCGAAGCGCAGCGCGATGCGGCGAAGAAGGAAGCCGAAGCGGAATCGGCCCGGGCTGCGGCCCGTGTGGCAGAAGCGCGTCAGCGGGCCAATCAGTCTGATCAGTAGTTCTCGCATCGGACATGGGCGACCATCATTCGCCCGGCTGGCGTTGGGCGCGGCACGTTCTCACAGGGACGTGCCGCGACACGCGCGCGGCACGCCAACGTGCGCGACATGTGATGCAGCCGTAGTCAAAATGTGACGCCTGTAGACCAGTGTGATCAGAGTGGCTTGAGGGCAGTCAGGTCATTCGGTTCGTGGTTGGGAGCGTCCAATGTCTACAGCTCACAAGGTGGAACGCATCGTCGCGCAAGTCGCCGCCGCCGTCACCCGTCGTCCGTCGGACGACCAGGCCTATCGCGCCGAGATGGAGCGCTTGGTCACTCAGCAGGAACTCGCCCTGCTGAGCAGGTAGCTCCGGCTCCCCGGTCGCCGTTGTCACCAACCCGGGCGTCTTGATTGCCGCCTCGGCTACGTGTCATCGCCGTCGTTCTGGGAGACCTGGGCCGGATGCGCGTGCATCAGGAAGCGCGCCGCGTCTCGTGCCTGGTGGGCGGGTTCAGGCGTACCGAAGATCGCTGCGGTGGTGATCGCTCCTTCGGCGAGCAGCGCGAGCTGATCGGCCAGTTCGGCAGGTCGCCCGGATGTCCTGACGAGGCCGGCGAGGTAGTCGTGGAAGGCCTTCTTGTGGTGTCGGGCCTGCTCTGCGACCTCGGGCGAGACCGCGCCCAGTTCGCCGAAGGAGTTGATGAAAGCGCAACCGCGGTAATCCGGCTCGGAGAACCACATGTACAACCAGTCGAACACAGCGGTGATCCGCTCCTCGGTCCGTGGCTGCGCGTCGACGTAGCCGGCGAGGGCGTGCTGCCACCGTGAGTCCCGCTGTCGGAGGAACTCCAGCACGAGCTCTTCCTTCGAGGGGAACAGCCTGTAGAGGCGTTTGAGCGATATCCCGGAAGCGTTGCGCACTGCATCCATCCCGACCGCCTGGATGCCTCGGCTGTAGAACAGCTGCTCGGCCGCTTCGAGCGCGCGCTCACGTGCCGTTTCCTGATCTAGCATCTATGCCCCCTTGCGCGGAGAACCAACGTTCTCTACGCTAGCAGATGTCGAGAGAACGAGCGTTCTCCGATGGTTCCGAGGCTCGTCGAGCCTTCGGCAGCCTCAGAGTCCGAAGGAGCTGAGTCGATATGACCATCACAACCCGCCCGCCGGTGCCCCCGTTCACCCGGGAGACCGCCATCGAGAAGGTCCGACTGGCCGAGGATGCGTGGAACACCCGCGACCCGCAGAAGGTGTCGCTGGGCTACACGGTGGACTCCCGCTGGCGCAACCGCTCGGAGTTCGCCACGGGCCGGGACGAGATCGTCGCGTTGCTGACCCGCAAGTGGAACAGCGAGCTCGACTATCGGCTGATCAAGGAGCTGTGGGCCTACGGCGGCGACCGCATCGCCGTGCGCTTCGCCTATGAGCACCGCGACGACGCCGGGAACTGGTACCGCTCCTACGGCAACGAGAACTGGGAATACGACGAGCAGGGTCTGATGCACACTCGCCACGCATCCATCAACACCCTCCCGATCGCCGAATCCGAGCGTAAGTACTTCTGGCCGCTGGGCCGCCGTCCCGACGACCACCCCGGTCTCGGCGATTTCGGCTTCTGAGGACGCGTCCTAGTCAACCGTCGAAGGGAGTGTCCCGCCCTTTATCGGAAGACGTTCAGCAGCGTCCGGCAGAGGAACGGCAGGTTCGACAGCGGGATGAACTGCACCAAGGTGCGGCACACGTTGGGTGCCGACGCCTGTCCTGCCTGGCTTCCGCATACCGGCCAAGCGCCGATGCCCTGCGTACGCATGACATTTCGGGCCACCCGGATTTGTTCTCCGCGGCTGGCCGCGGCCGGTGATCCCATGCCGCCGTTGGCGGTCCAGGTGCCCGGGCTGAACTGGAGTCCGCCGTAGAAGCCGTTGCCGGTATTGGCCGACCAGTTGCCGCCCGATTCGCATTGCGCGATGGCGTCCCAGTTGGGTTCGGCGTTGGCCTCGGAGATCGACAACGACAGTTGAGAGATCGCGAGTACGCCGGATATGGCGACCGCACGAACAAATAGGTGCCCGCTCATACCCACCTCGATCCTGTTGTGCGAACGGCCCTATACCGATCGCAAAATGGTTCGCAATTGACGCGTGGTGCTGTCCATACAGACGTTAAACCTGATAATCAGCTGTGCTAATGGGGTAATTGTTATTCTTCGAGTAAATTTAGTGTTTCTGCATATTTCTGATGCAGAAGAGACGGCACTGACAGTTGTTATCTAGCGTGTCGCTGCAGGTCAGTGAGCTGTTACGGGAGTATTGTTTACCGTGTGGTTATAGGTACGCATGGGGCCTGTGATTCTTTTGTTATTAGTGATTCAGTCGCGCTTAGTGATGCAATTGTTATTGAAGTGATCTGAGTTACTAATACACATTAGAGTTTCCTATGTGACAGCTGTGACTGGAGTGACTAGAGTGAATTCGACGCCAAGTGGTTGCGGGAATGGCCCTGGCGTGTGGCTCGGTCAGCGCGCAGACTTCTCATAGGGCCGAAATTCGGTGTGGTCGACGAATGCCGGGCAAGTGATGACAAGCGCAGCGATCAGGGCAGCACAGTCGTGGCGGATGGCCGCCGGACTGCTGGTGGCAGCTGTCTGCCTCGGAGCGGGATTTCTGACGGCGCCGACCGCGGCCGCCGATCAGCCGGCCACCTGCCAGAGCCGGCACGTCGACGGCGTCGAAGAAGACGTCTGCGTCGGCATTCCGGGACAGGCCGGTGGCGCCAACCCGCGTGACCTGTATCCGGGCGTCGTGCCCGAACTGTATTTCGGCATCGGCATCGGCTAGGCCACAAGCTCACGAGCCTCATGCGGTCAGCACAGCGGGCGCACAGCTGGCGCGACCATCATCGAATTCTGTGACGACGACGTTTCTTGCCGACGCCCCGGGCGGCCCTGCCGCCCCGCCGCTCCCACCTGTTGTCGCGCCCAATCACCACGGGCTTTCTCTGCTCTATGGATGGCTGCCCGTCACCATCCAGGTGATCGCCGCGATTGTGCTGATCCTCGCCATCGGCTGGCGCGGTCGCCGGTGGCGGTACCTGTGGCTGCCGGTCTGCGCCGTCCTTGGCATCGCCGCCGCCGCGTGGGCGAACTGGTACACCACATCGCAAGGCCTGGCAGGGAACCCGGCACCGGCGTCACTGTGGATCTGGGTGGGTCTGTCCGGGCTGGCGCTGGGCGTGCTGGTGCTCGGCTGGCACGGGTCGAAGTGGTGGCGCCGCGGCGTCGCCGTCCTCGCCGTGCCGCTGTGCCTGCTCAGCACCGGCGTCGCCCTCAACGATTGGGTCGGCTACTTCCCGACCGTGCAGACCGCGTGGGGCGAGCTCACCGCCGGCCCGCTCACCGACGAAACCGAGATGTCCAGCGTCACCTCGATGAAGGCCGCCGGCATCGTCCCGTCGCATGGTGCGGTGGTTCAGGTGGACATTCCGGACACCGCGTCGGGCTTCGCACACCGCACCGAGGTCGTCTATCTGCCGCCCGCGTGGTTCGCGCACAACGCCTCGCCGCTGCCGACGGTGATGATGGTCGCCGGCGAGTTCAACACCCCGGCGGACTGGCTGCGCATCGGCAACGTCGCCAGTCTCTTCGACAACTTCGCGGCCGCGCACGGCGGCAATGCGCCGGTATTCGCCTTCGTCGACGCGGGCGGCTCGTTCAACAACGACACCGAGTGCGTCAACGGCCCCCGCGGCAACGTCGCCGACCACCTCACCAAGGACATCCCGCCATATATGGAGTCCACGTTCGGCGTCAGCGCAAAACCGGCCAACTGGGGCGTCGTCGGCTGGTCCATGGGCGGTACCTGTGCGGTGGATCTCACCGTCATGCACCCCGAGCTGTTCGGCACATTCGTCGACATCGCCGGGGACATGGGCCCCAACGCGGGTACCAAGGAGCAGACCCTCGCCCGGCTCTACGGCGGTAGCGAAGCGCAGTGGGCGACCTTCGATCCCCAAACCGTGATGACCAAACACGGCCCTTATCAAGGTGTTTCGGGCTGGTTCTCCATCTCGTCGGATGCCCCGACCCAGTGGAAAGGGGCCAAGGCGCACCCCGACGCCGTCGGCCTCGGCGGCCGTGACGGCGCCGGCAACCCCGGCGACCAGACCGAGGCAGGGAAGACGCTGTGCGCGGTGGGTCGGCAGCTGGGGATCGACTGCGCTGTCGTCGCGCAGCCGGGAAAGCACGATTGGCCCTTTGCGGTGACGGCATTCCAGACCAGCCTGCCGTGGCTGGCCGGACGGATCGGCACGCCCGGCGTCCCCGTGACCGGGTTCCCGGCGGGATCGACGACCCCGGCACCGCCCGCCGGCCCGGCCGCGACGGTCGCGGCCGGAACAAACCCGGGCAAGTAGACGTCGAATGTAACGCCGAGCCCGTCTAAGTAGATGGACTCGGTGAGATCGTTGCGACACAGCAGGGAGTCGATACGCGATGGCTACTCATACCGATAAAACCAATAACAAGAACACTCAGCAGTCACGGCGTCAGGGACGGCTCGTAGGAGCGGTCGCTGCCGGCGTGGCGACGACATTGACCGCGCTCACCGTGGGCGCGGCTCCGGTGTCGGCCAAACCGAGCAGTGATTCCGACAGCTCGAGCACCACCACACTCGTGCCCAAGCCGCCCAGGCAGGATTCTTCCTCGGCACAGGACGGCTCGGGGTCCGGTGGTGGCTACGGGCAGGACGGTGGCCAGCGCGGACGTAAACAGCGGGAGCAGACGGCGGAGGCCGAGGCGCCGAGCCGGCCGGCTCCCGCCGACGCCCCGGTCGTCCAGGCAAAGCCGCCGGCCGACCCACCCGCGGCGCCGGTGGCTCCGGTGGCCCCGGTGGTGACCGCCGCCCCGGAGAGCAAGGCGCCGGAGAACAAGGCACCCGAGAAGACGCCGCAGGCGCCGACCACCACGACGGCTGTCGAGACGCCCGTCGTCGCGGCTCCGCCGTCGCACACGGAAACCCCCGCGCCGACCACCAAGGTCACCAAGGCACAGGAAGTTCCTGCTGAGCCGACGACGCCGGCGCATCCGTCGACCGTCGTCGCCGAGCCGGCCCCGTCGGCTCCGTCGGCGACCTCGGTGACGGCGAGCCCGACCACCGCGCTCGCAGAGCGCCCGTCGCCGGCCGACGCCGTTCAGCCGGACAAGCCGGACAAGTCGACGGCTCCCACCGATCGCACTGTGGCTGAAGGCAAGCCGCTCGCGGGCGTCGAGGGCCAGTTGGGCGAGCACGCGGGTATCGAGGCCGGCCCCGGCCGGATCGATGCCACCGCCACGGCTTCAGCGACGGTGACCGCCGGATCGTCGAAGTCGGCGTCGCCGTCGACCACTGGGGCTCGCGAAGCCCGCGAGGTGCGGCCGATTGAGCTGCTCAAGCCCGAGACGCTGACCGCGCCGGTCGCGGATATCGCGACCGCAAAGGCCGCCGCTGCGGTCGATGTGAAGCTGCCGGAACCGGCCCCGGTGCACGACGTGGCCGACCTGGCCAAGGTCGTCAACGTCGCCAACTTCCAGTTCGACAGCCGTGCCGACTGGAACCGCCGCGACGACCGGGACAACCGGGACAACCGGGCTGATTGGGATCGTCACGACAACCGTCCGATGGGTCGGGACTGGGACAACCGGGTCCGGCAGTGGCGGCCCGACTGGGTGCAGTACGACGATTACTACCGCCCGGTGATGTTCAACCCCTACCGCGACCCCGTCCGGGTGGTGTACGTCTACCGGAACGCGCCGCGCATCGTGTACATCCCGCCGCTGCAGCGCATCGTCATGGAGGTCGCCGACCTCGCGGCGTACAGCTTCACCGCGGTCGTGGTGAACGCCGTCAACACCGCGGTCAACGTCGCGGTGGGCAGTTTCTTCGGCGGCGGTTACTACCCGGGCGTCGGGATGCCGCTGCCTCCGCCGCCTCCACCGGTACTGAGCTACGCGAATGTGCCTGTGCAGGTTCGCTATTCGGACGCGGTCTACCAGCCGTTCCGGGTGCAGCGCATCGTCGACGCGGGTGACGACGTGCAGTACGGCGAACGCCGCGTGCTGCTCGACGGCGTCACCCCGGCCTGGGGCCAGTGGACCCAAAGCCCCGCCGGCGAACGGCAATTCGAGGTGCATCGGACCCAGCAGTTCCCGGGGCTCGACGAGCCGCGTGAGGCACCGCTGCCCGGCGACTACAACCTGCAGCTGGTCAACGACCAGAAGGGGTTGGAGAACCCGAACAAGGCGCTGACCATCGCCGCAGTGACCTGCGGCCTGCTGAGCCTGGGTGCGGTCGGTCTGAGCATCTACATCGGGCGCCGGCGCCGCGAGGTCGTCTGACGTTGTCCCCGCGGTCAGTCGCGCTGCTCGAGCCGACTGCCGCGGGGAAACGTGATCGACATGATGTCGCTGGGACGGGTCAACGTGATGCGGTGCCACGTCCCGCGCGGCACCACCATCGCGTGCCCCGTCGTCAGTGCGACGCCGGGGTCGTCGCCCACAGCGGTGCGTAGGTAGAGCCGTAGCTCCCCGGAGAGGCAGACGACGAGTTCGTCTGCCTCCGTGTGGATTTCCCAGTAGTCGGCGTGCACCTCGGCGTCGGTTTCCGCGTGGAACGTCATGACATGCCAACCCGGCTCTCCGGAGCTGAACCTGCGCTCGGCGGGTGTGATGCGGCCGTCGTCGTAGAGGTGCACGAAAGACGCGAATAGGTCGACGGTGGCGGTCATGCGGACACCGCCCGCAGGTGCGCCGAGTCGGTGGTCAAGCCGCGACGCAGCGCGCCGCTGAGCTCCGCCAGCTGACGCCCCGAGACGTCGGCGCCGAGGATCACCTGCGACCCGTGGAACGTGCCGGGCCACTGGTGCAGCTCGACCGAAACGCCGGCCTGCAGCAGCCGGATGCCGAACTCAAGTGCTTCGTCGCGGTTGGGGTCGAACTCCGCCGTCGCGAGGTAGGCGGGCGGCAGCCCGGACAAATCTTCGGCCCTGGCCGGGGCGGCGTACGCCGATGCAGGTCTGCCGCCGAGATAGTGCCGCCAAATCGCGGCGACCTTCGCCCGCGTCATGAAGACGGTGTCGGTGAAGGCTCGGGCCGACCACGTGAGCTGGCGGTCGTCGAGCACTGGTTGGTTGAGCAGCTGGAAGGCGATCCGCGGGCCGCCCTCGTCGCGTGCCCGTAGTGCGGTCGCGGCGGCCAGATTCGCGCCCGCAGAATGGCCGCCGATGGCGATGCGGTCGTGATCGATTCCGAGCGCCGCCGCGTTGGTGGCCACCCACGTCAGCGCCCGGTAGACGTCGTCCAGCGCTGCGGGGTAAGGGTTTTCGGGGGCGCAGCGATACCCGACGGACACCACCACAGCACCCGTCGCCTGGGCGATGCGAGCGGCCCACGGGTGCTCGGTGTCGAGGTCGCCCATGACGAATCCGCCGCCGCGCAGCCACACGATGGCGCCGATCGGCTCCGCGGGTTGGTACAGGCGTACCGGAACGTCGGGATTGTCGGGGACGAGCCGGTCGCTGATCTGCAAGCCGGTGGTGTCGGGTGCGGGCACCGCGGCGGACAGTTCGGCGAGCCGCCGGCGGGCGACCGCCGGATCGTCCAGCTCGGCTTTCGGGAACAGCGATATGAAGGGCTGCAACTCGGGATCCATGGCCACCACCATGGTGGCTGGACACGGCGGCGTCTTGGACGAATGTTCCCTTACCGCCACGCCACGGGGTCGATGTCGAGCCACGGCGCCTCGGCGACGCCCGCCGGTGTCAGCCCGGCGAACGACCGCGCATCGCGGTGCAGATGCGACTGATCGGCGTAGCCGCAGGCGTAGGCTACCTCGCCCGGCGCGCTGCCGGTGGCGAGCCGATGCGCGGCATCGTCGAACCTGATCAGTTGCGCGGCGCGCTTGGGTCGCAGGCCGATCTGTGCGCCGAACCTCGACCACAGTCGCTTGCGGCTCCAGCCGATCTCGTCGGCGATGCGGTCGACCCGCACCTGCCCGTGGCTGCGCACCATCGCGTGCCACGCCACGGCGACCTCGGGATCCACGGCAGGCCCGGATTCGCGGCGCCGGGCGAATTCCGTTGTGGCGATGGCAAATCGCTCGTCCCACGACGGAGCCGCGTACAGCCGCTCGCACAGGCGCTGGGCGCCCTTGCCCCAGACCGCGTCGAGGGGGATGACGCCGGCCGGGTCGGAGCCGCCGAACACCGCGTGGGCCAGTAGCGGCGACAGCCGGATTTGCAGGCAGTCGACGTCGCGGCCGACCGCGGTCAACGTGCCGGGTGCCGGTCCGACGACACCGCCGCCGGTGCGGCGCGTGCCGGACGCGTCGACCAACTCGCCGTCGCCGAACTCGATGAACACCGTCACGGCGGGGTAGGGCACGAGTTGCAGCGCGAGCTGTGTCGGGGCCCGGCCGCGGAACCCCGCCATGGCCAGGCCCGGCTGCCGGTGCGCCGGAATCGCGAGGTCCCACACGGCGGCACTCAGCCGCCCCGTGCTCGCCGTCATGCCTCGATGGTAGGCGCGGCTCGGGCTTGCCGAGGGTTCTCGACACAGCCGGATCCGGACTCCGTAAGGTGACCCTGTAACACCGTTACGGAACACCGGATCAGCAGAGGTGGACAGTTGAGAACCGTATTGATCGACGCCCCCGGCAATGTCTACGTCGATACCGTGCCCGACCCGGTGCTGCCCGGGCCGGACGGCGCCGTCGTCCAGATCACTACGGCGGCCATCTGCGGATCGGACCTGCATTTCTACGAAGGTGACTACCCGTTGGCCACGCCGCTGGCGCTCGGCCACGAGGCCATCGGCACCGTCGTCGAGGCGGGTTCCGAGGTTCGCACCGTCAAAGTCGGTGACCCGGTGCTCATTTCGTCGGTGGCGGGTTGCGGCCACTGCGTCGGCTGCGACACCAAGGACCCGATCACCTGTGTGTCGGGTCCGCAGATCTTCGGTTCCGGCGTGCTCGGCGGCGCCCAGGCCGAACTGCTCGCCGTACCGTCGGCGGATTTCCAGTTGCACCGGCTGCCAAGCGATCTCAGCACCGAGGCCGCCCTGTTGCTCACCGACAACCTCGCCACTGGCTGGGCCGCGGCGCAGCGCGCCGACATCCCGCCGGGCGGCACCGTCGTCGTGTTCGGTCTGGGTGCGGTCGGTCTGTGCGCGGTGCGCTGCGCCATCGCGCAGGGCGCCGGTCAGGTGTTCGCCGTCGACCCGGTCGAGGGGCGCCGCGAGCTGGCCACGCGCAGCGGAGCCACCTCAATCACTCCCGACCAGATCGGTGCCGTCCACGAAGCGACGGGCGGCAGGGGAGCGGCCTCGGTGATCGACGCCGTCGGCAACGACACCACCATGAACGCGGCGCTGGCCGCGGTGCGCGCCGGCGGCACGGTGTCGGTGGTCGGGGTGCACGACCTCAACCCGTTCCCGTTCCCCGCGACGCTGTCGCTCATCCGCAGCATCACCCTGCGCATGACGACGGCGCCGGTGCAACAGACCTGGCCCGCGCTGATCCCGCTGCTGCGGTCGGGCCGGCTCGACGTCGACGGCATCTTCACCCATGCCATGTCGCTCGATGACGCGCCCAAGGCCTACGCCGCCGTCGCGGCACGGACCGCGGACTGCATCAAGGTCACGCTGACCCCCTAGTGATGATGGCCAATCAGGAGACCCTGGACCTCGCGCTACCGCGCCTGCGCATGCGGGCGTTGGCGTGGGGTCCGGCCGACGGGCGATTGATGTTGTGCCTGCACGGTTTTCCGGACAGCGCACATGGCTGGCGGCGCGTTGCGCCCCTGCTGGCGGAGGCGGGCTACCGCGTCGTGGCGCCCTTCATGCGGGGCTACGCACCGAGCGGTGTGCCGGCCGACGGCAACTATCACGTCGGGGCCCTGGTGTCCGACGTGCTGGACCTCTACGACGCACTGGGCGGTGGGCCCGACGCCGTGCTGGTGGGCCACGACTGGGGTGCCTTCGCCGCCAATGCCGTTGCTGCGTATCCGAATTCGCCGTTCGGTTCGGTGGTGTCGATGTCCGTCCCGCCGCTGGCGGCGATGAGCCAGACCCGGTTCAGTGCCGCCCGCACCGTCCGCATGAGTCTGATCCAACTCCGAATGAGTTGGTACATCATGTACTTTCAGCTTCCCGGCCTGCCAGAGCGCACCCTGCACCGGGTCATCCCGCGACTTTGGCGAGACTGGTCTCCGGCCGGAACTGACGTGTCCGGCGACGTCGCCACCACGCTGGCCGCGCTGCCGAGCCCCGCGCACCGGGCCGCTGCGGTCGGCTACTACCGGGCACTGGTTCGTCCCGGCGGCGTCAACGCGCCGTATGCCGAGTTCGAGCGGTATCTGCAGGAACTGCCGCGCGCTCCGATCCTGTACCTGCACGGGACGCAGGACGGCGCGATGCAGGTCGGTTACACCGAGCAGCTGCTGAATGCCTTGCCCGCCGGGTCGGTGGTCCAAACCATCGATGGCGCAGGGCATTTCCTGCAGGTCGACCGGCCGGCCGAGGTGGCCGCGGCGATTGTGGACTACGTCGGGAACTGAACGGAAGGCAACCGCCCATGCGGGTACAACTCCAGATCGATGGCGCGCCCCAGCGGGCGGCCGACCATGCTCGCGAGCTGGCCGGCCTCGGCGCTGACGGGGTGTTCACGTTCGAAGGCCCGCACGATGTCTTCCTGCCACTGGTCGCGGCGGCCGGCGCGGCCGAGCTGGACCTGATGACCAACGTTGCGATCGCCGGCCCGCGCAGTCCGCTGCATCTCGCGCACGCCGCCTACGACCTGCAGGTGTACAGCGGCGGTCGTTTCCGGCTGGGCCTGGGCTCGCAGATCAAGGTGCACATCGAAAAGCGTTACGGCGCACAGTGGGCCAAACCCGCCGAACGCATGGCCGAGACCGTCACGGCGATCAAGGCGATCTTCGACTGCTGGGAAGGCAAGGCGCCGTTGAATTTTCGCGGCAAGCATTTCACCCACACGCTGATGCCGCCGAACTTCAACCCCGGCCCCAACCCCTACGGCCCGCCGGCTGTGCTCATGGGCGCGCTGGGGCCGATCATGACCCGCACCGCCGCCGAGGTCGCCGACGGGCTGCTGGTGATGCCGTTCCACAGTGCCCGGCATTTCGCCGACCGCACCCTGGTGGCAGTGGGGGAGGGACTGCAGCGCGCCGGGCGCGCGCCGGGCGACCTGCAGATCATCGCTCAGGCGATGGTGGCAGTGGGGCGGACCGAGGCGGACCTGGCCGCGGCGATCAACGGTGTCGCGACGCTGATCGCGTTCTACGGCTCCACGCCCGCCTACCTGCCGGTGCTGGAGACCGAGGGGTGGGCCGATCTGCAGCCGACGCTCAACGCCATGTCCAAGGTCGGTGACTTCGCCGGCATGCGGGCACTGATCAGCGACGACATGGTCCGGACCATCGGCATCGTCGGTACCCCGGAGGAGTGCGCTGCCGAGATCGGACGCCGATTCGGCGCGCATGTGGACGAAATCTGTTGCTACTTCCCGGGTTATGAACAGCGGCCCGAGGACGTGCGGGACCTGGTCACCGCGCTGCACGCGCAATGAAAACGGCGTGATTCGTACCGGTGACCGGTACGAATCACGCCGAAGTCGGCTGGGCCGAACGCCCTAGGGTGCCTGGACCCAGTTCCAGACGTTCAGGTCGCCCTTGGGGTAGCTCTGGCAGACGTCGGTGGCCTTGGCGACGACGCCCTTGTTGTTGAAGAAGATCTTCGCCCAGTTGCCCCAGTGGGTGGCCACCTGCTCGTAGTAGATGTTGGTGGCGGTGTCCTCGGAGTACTGCCGGCGGCCCACGGCGTCCAGCGAGAAGAACCAGTGGATGCGGTCCTGGGCCATCTGCTGGATGTCGGCCGGGCGGTTGTGCATGTCGATCATGTATCGCGAGAAGTAGACCGGGCTGGTGTCGCGGGCGGCGGCCAGGTACTGCTCGGCATCACAGGTCGTGATGATGATCCGGTGGGGGATCGGGTAGTCGTCGGTGGCATCGGCGGCGGCCGGTCCGGCGAGAGTCGTCGCGACCGCGCCCAGGGCTGCGACCGCGACACCGGCATGCTTCAGACCACGCATGATCTCGACCATAGTCCTTACTCCTGTTTCCTAGATACCTGTGCTGCTGGAGGCTGATTGCAGTTCGCCGGCCTGTTTGGGCTGCGGCCACGGCTCGGGCACCGGACGCTGACGCACGCGCTGCGGCCACCAGAACCACTTGCCCATCAGGGCGGCGATGGCCGGCGTCATCAGAGATCGGATGATCAACGTGTCGAACAACAGACCCAGACCGATGGTTGTTCCCACCTGACCGACCACGTGCAGCTCGCTGACCGCCATGGACATCATGGTGAAGGCGAAGACCAGGCCGGCCGAGGTGACCACGGAACCGGTGCCGCCCATCGACCGGATGATGCCGGTGTTGAGCCCGGCGTGGATCTCTTCCTTGAACCGGGCGACCAGCAACAGGTTGTAGTCCGCGCCGACGGCCAACAGGATGATGACGGCCATCGCGATGACCATCCAGTGCAGGTTGAGCCCGATCAGGTGCTGCCACACCAGAACTGACAGACCGAAGGACGCGCCCAGCGACAGCACCACGGTGCCGACGATGACCGCGGCGGCCACCACCGATCGGGTGATGATCAACATGATCGCGAAAATCAGTGCGAGGGCGGAGATTCCGGCGATCAGCAGGTCGTAGTCAGCGCCCTCCTGCAGATCCTTGAAGGTCGCCGCGGTGCCGCCGAGGTAGATCTTGGAGCCCTCCATGGGAGTGCCCTTGATGGCCTCCTTGGCGGCGTTCTTGATCGCGTCGATGTGCGAGATGCCTTCGGCGCTCATCGGTTCGCCCTCGTGCGAGATGATCAGCCGCACTGCTTTGCCGTCGGGCGAGATGAAGTTCTTCATGCCGCGCTTGAATTCGGCGTTGTCGAAGACCTCCGGCGGCAGGTAGAACGAGTCGTCGTTGCGGGAGTTGTCGAACGCCTCGCCCATGGCGCTCGCGTTGTCCTGCTGCGCCTGCATCTGATCCTGCAGACCCTTCTGGGTCTGGTACATGGTCAACATGTACTGCTTCATGTTGGTCATCGTCGAGATCATCTCGGGCATCAACGCGACCATCTGAGGCATCAGCTTGTCGAGCTTCAACATGTCCGGCATCAGGTTCTGGATGTCGTCGGTCATGGTGTCGATACCGTCGAGGGTGTCGAAGACCGAGCGCATGGTCCAGCAGACCGGGATGTCGTAGCAGTGCGGTTCCCAGTAGAGGTAGTTGCGGATCGGCCGGAAGAAGTCGTCGAAGTCCGAGATGTGGTCGCGCAGGTCGGCCACATCCAGGGTCATCGTCACCATCTTGCCGACCATGCTGTGCGTGGTGGCCGCCATCTGGGTGGTGATGCCCTGCATCTTCTTCATGGTGTCGATGTTGACCTGCATGTCGTTGGCCTGCTTGAGCATGTTGGCCATCGAGTCCTGCGCGTACTTCTCGTTCATCTTCTGCGAGGTGCCGCTCATGCTCATCAGGAACGGGATCGAGGTGTGCTCGATCGGCTTGCCCTCGGGCCGGGTGATGGTCTGCGACCTGGAGATCCCGGGGACCTTGAAGATGGCCTTGGCGATCTTGTCGATCACCAGGAAGTCGGCGGAGTTGCGCAGATCGTGGTCGCTCTCGATGAGCATCAACTCGGGGTTCATCCGGGCCGGCGAGAAGTGCCGGTCCGCCGCGGCATAGCCCTCGTTGGCGGGGATGTCGGCGGGCAGGTACAGGCGGTCGTTATAGGCGGGCTGGTAGCCCGGCAGCGTCAGAAGGCCGACCAGGGACAGCGCGATGGTGCCGACCAGGATGGGGGCCGGCCAGCGGACCACTGCCGCACCGATCTTGCGCCAGCCGCGAACCCGCATCGCGCGCTTGGGCTCGAGCGTCTTGCGGAACCGGCTGGCCAGCGAAATCACGGCCGGACCCAGGGTCAGCGCGGCAAACACCACGGTGACCATGCCGATGGCCAGCGGGACGCCCAGCGACACGAAATACGGCATCCGGGTGAAATGCAGGCAGAACGTGGCGCCCGCAACGGTCAGACCCGAACCCAGCACGACGTGGGCCGTGCCTTCGAACATCGTGTAATAGGCCTCTTCGCGGGACTCGCCGGCGCCGCGGGCCTCCTGGTAGCGGCCGATCAGGAAGATGGCGTAGTCGGTGGCCGCTGCGATGGCCAGGGTGACCAGGAGGTTGGTCGCGAAGGTCGACAGGCCG
Organism: Mycolicibacterium llatzerense; assembly: GCF_025331195.1. Taxonomy (NCBI): domain Bacteria; kingdom Bacillati; phylum Actinomycetota; class Actinomycetes; order Mycobacteriales; family Mycobacteriaceae; genus Mycobacterium; species Mycolicibacterium llatzerense. The sequence goes on from NZ_LXOV01000016.1 coordinate 38,376, forward strand.
ATGATGTCGTAGTAGCCCAGTGTCGCGACGACGCCCTGCGCCGCGGACAGCTCGAGCACCACCATCAACAAGGTGAGCAGCACGGTGATGAACGACCGGTACACGAGCAGCAGGGTGACGATGATGACCAGGAACGTGACGCCCTCGATCATCTTGACGCTGCGGTCACCGGCGATGTGCTGATCGGCGGCCAGCGCGGCCGGGCCGGTGACGTAGACCTTCAGGTCCGGCGGCGTCTTGATGCTCTTGATGATGTCCTGCGCGGCCTGAACGGATTCGTTGGCCAGCGACTCACCTTGGTTACCGTGCAGGTACACCTGCACGTAGGCGGCTTTGCCGTCGTTGCTCTGGGAGCCGGCGGCGGTCAGCGGGTCGCTCCAGAAGTCCTGGACGTGCTCGACGTGCGTGGTATCCGCCTCGAGCTTCTTGATCATCTCGTCGTAGTAGGCGTGTGCGTCTGCGCCGAGGTGTTGATCGCTCTCCAGCACGACCATCACCGAGCTGTTCGACTTGAACTCCTGGAATACCTCGCCGACGCGCTTCGTTGCGATGACCGAGGCAGCCTGATCCGGCGACATCGAGACCGAGCGCATCTTGCCGACCTCGTCCAGCGACGGCACGGCGGTCCCGAGCACGACGATGACGCCGATCCAGAACAGGATCACCGGGATCGCGAAGGTGCGAAGGAACCGCGGGATCAAGGGCCGGTGGGGCTTTTCAGCCTTCGGGATGACCGCAGTCGGTGCGTCCGCGTAGTTGTCGGAAGTGGGGTGGCTCATGCAGATTTCACCAGGCAGAAGGTCTGGGCGTGTACGCCCGTGGAGGTGCGGGTGTCTTTGAGTTCGTCGTCGACGTGGACGGTGCAGGTGATGGAGTCACCGTCGCCTTGGGCGACGATGTTCGGCGACGCTGCCGGTGCGGTGGTGGACAGGACGAGTTTCCAGGGGAGCATGGCGTGGTCGACGCGTTGCGGCTTGGCGTCCAGGTCGAGGTAGTTGATGTCGGCGTAGGCGCCGGGTTCGCCGGTGATCTCGTAGGTGACGACCTTGGGCTTGAACGGTTTGGCGTCGTCGGCGAAGTTGCGTGGGGTGACGATGACGGGGTTCTGGCCGAAGTAGCCGCGGACGCGTTGCACGGTGAAACCGGCGACGAGGGCCACGGCAAGGATGAGCAGCGGGATCCACGCCTTCTTGAGCGCAGTGCCGATCACGCTGCGAACACCATGGTCGACTGCACTTGCTGCTCCCCGCTTCCTGACCCTGACCGAGACAGATTAGGTCATTTAAGTGTTAGATTAGACCAGTTAAGTTAATCATGGGAAACCTCCGCTGCGGGTGGCTCGTATCACCGTAGCTGGTAGAGCGCAGCGGATCGAACCAAATACGCAGCAGTTCAATGGGATTGAACATGCGGCGACGACTGTTCAGGGAGCAGGGGCAGATGGCAACCAGCACGAATAGACTCCGTCACATGAAGGCACGCACTCTGGTCGCAGTTGCGGGCGCCGCGGCGGCAGCAATCACGATGGCCGTCCCTGCTCAGGCCGACCCCGACACCGATTTCGCCAACCAGCTGCACACCTATGGGATCTACGGTCCCAAGGACTACAACGCCTGGATCGGCAAGATCACCTGCCAGCGGCTCGACAACAACGTCGACCACAGCGCCACCGACTCGGCGGCGTTCCTGAAGAAGAACCTGCCGCGCAACAGCAGCTCGGAGCAGCAGGTCTACCAGTTCCTCAACGCCGCGTTCGACACGTACTGCCCGGAGAAGCACGACCTGCTGGTCGCGCTCGCTCACTAGCGGGGGTCGCGGCCCTGGCGGTGCCTCAGAGCACCGTCAGCGCCGAGACATCCCAGATGTCGTCGCAGTATTCGGCGATGGCGCGGTCCGACGAGAACTTGCCGCTGCGGGCGGTGTTCAGGATCGACATCCGGGTCCACGCGCCCGTGTCCTGCCAGGCGGCACTGACGCGGTCCTGGCATTCGAGGTACGACGCGAAGTCGGCACACACCAGGAACGGGTCGTCGAACCGCAGGTTGTCGACGATCGGGCGGAAGACTTCGGTGTCCCCGTGCGAGAAGGTGCCGTTGCCGATGAGGTCGAGCGCCGTGGCGAGTTCGCCGTTGATGTAGTCGGACGGCCGGTAGCCGTCACGTTTGATCTGCTGGACCTGGTCGACCGTCAACCCGAACAGGAAGAAGTTCTCGGCGCCGGCTTCCTCGCGCATTTCGACGTTGGCGCCGTCCAGGGTGCCGATGGTCAGCGCGCCATTGATCATGAACTTCATGTTGCCGGTGCCCGAGGCCTCCTTACCGGCAGTCGAGATCTGCTCGGAAAGGTCGGCGCCCGGGTAGATCAGCTGCCCGTTCTGCACGTTGAAGTTCGGGACGAACGCGACCTTCATGAACTGGCTCACGTGCGGGTCGTTGTTCACCGTCTCGCCGACGGCGTTGATCAGCTTGATGATGCGCTTGGCCAGGAAGTAGCCCGGCGCAGCCTTACCGCCGAAGATGTACGCCCGCGGGGTGAGCCGCAGCTCCGGGTTCTGCTTGAGCCGCTGGTACTCGGCGACGATGTGCAGCAGGTTGAGATGCTGGCGCTTGTACTCGTGGATGCGCTTGACCTGCACGTCGAACAACCAGTCGGCGTTCAGTTCGACGCCGGCGTTGGCGCGCACATAGTCGGCCAGGCGCGCCTTGTTGGCCCGCTTGACTGCGCGCCAGCGATCTTGGAACACGGGGTCATCGACATGGTTCTCCAGGCCGCGCAGCTTCGCGAGATCGGTCAGCCAACCGGCACCGATGGTGTCGTCGAGCAGCGCCCGTAGGCCGGGATTCGCCAGTCCGACGAACCGCCGCGGGGTGACACCGTTGGTCTTGTTGGAGAACCGCTCCGGCCACATCTCGTAGAAGTCCTTGAGGACGCTGCCCTTGAGCAGATCCGAGTGCAGCGCCGCGACGCCGTTGATGGCGTGGCTGCCGACGGTGGCCAGATGCGCCATCCGCACGCTCTTGCCGTTGTCCTCGCCGATCAGGGACATGCGGCGCAGGCGCTCGGCGTCTTCGGGAAACTTTGCGTCGACCTCATCGAGGAAGCGGCGGTTGATCTCGTAGATGATCTCGAGGTGCCGCGGCAGCGACTCGGCGAACATGGTCAGCGGCCAGGTCTCCAGCGCCTCCGGCAACAGGGTGTGATTGGTGTAGCCGAACGTGGCCACAGTGATCTCCCATGCCTCCTCCCAGCTGAGCAGACGCTCGTCGACCAGTAGCCGCATCAGCTCGGCGACTCCGATGGATGGGTGCGTGTCGTTGAGCTGGATGGCGAATCGTTGCGGCAGCTCATGGACGGACAGATCGGCCAAATCGTCGACGATGTGCAGGATGTGTTGCAGCGAGCAGGACACGAAGAAGTACTGCTGCAACAACCGCAGCCGTTTGCCGACCTCGGGCTCGTCGTTCGGGTAGAGCACCTTGGTGACGGTTTCGGAGTTGACCTCGTCCTCGACGGCTTTGTAGTAGTCGCCGGTGTTGAATGCCTCCAACGCGAAGGACTTCACCGCGCGGGCACTCCACAGCGTCAGCACATTGCAGGTCTTGACCCCGTAGCCCTGGATCGGGGTGTCGTAGGCGACGCCCTTGAGCACGCGCCCCGGCACCCACCGCACGCGGTCGGCGCCGGTGTCATCGGTGTAGTGCTCGGCGTAGCCGCCCCAGTTGACCAGGTAGCTCACGTCAGGCTTGGCGATCTCCCACGGGTTGCCGTTGTCCAGCCAGTTGTCGGTCTTCTCGACTTGCCAGCCGTCGTGGATCTCCTGGTCGAAGATGCCGAACTCGTATCGGATTCCGTACCCGATGGCCGGTCGCTCCAAGGTGGCCAGTGAGTCCAGGTAGCAGGCCGCCAGTCGACCCAGACCACCGTTGCCGAGGCCGGGCTCTTCCTCGCATGCCAGCACCGTGTCGTAGTCCTGGCCGAGCTCGGCCAGCGCCTCGCGCGCGGCATCCTCGATCCCGAGGTTGAGCAGATTGGCTCCCAGCTGCGGACCCATCAGGAACTCGGCGGACAGGTAGCACGTCACCTTGCTGTCCAGATCCAGCGACGTCTGCGTCGAAACGGCGCGGTTGTCCTGCATCCGGTCGCGAACCGCCAACGCGAGCGCACGGTAGTAGTGGCTGGGCTCCAGTGCGGCCGCCGGCCGGCCGATCGAATACCGCAGGTGGTCGACGACGGCGCGACGGAGCGCTTCGGCGGAACGGCCCGTGCGGCTGTGCTCACGGGCGACGGCGGCGACATCGGCGCCGGTGGATTCGGGCAGCGAGGAGTCGGTCACCCAAGGGATTGAACCGCTCCGGTACGTCCACCACGTGAACACCGGCTGACGGTTCTCCGGTGGCCGGGTCAGGCCGGGCCCTTGCCGTTGTCGACGCGGTACACCGAACCGTGAATCGCGGCGGCGTCGTCGCTGGCCAGGAACGCGATGACGTTCGCCACGTCCCGCGGCTCCATGAAGCCACGCGGAGCGGCGATCCGCATGATCAGGTCCCAGTCGGCGTTCTCGGGTGCCGCGAACTCGGTGACCTGCGCGGTCAGCATGCCACCCGGACACACGGCGTTGACCCGCAGTTTTTCCTTGGTGTATTCCACGGCCAGCGCCCGCGTCAGCCCGATCAGCCCATGCTTGGCGGCGCAGTAACCGGCCGAGTAGATCTCGCCTTCGACGCCCGCGATCGAGGAGACGTTGACGATGTTGCCGCCGTTCTCCAACAGCTGCGGCAGCGCCGCCCGGGTCAGATAGAACGGGCCGTTCAGGTTCACTGCGAGGTCGCGGTCCCAGTCGTCATCGGTCATCGACAGGGTGTGCCGCATGACGTGGAAACCGGCGACGTTCACCAGTACGTCCAGCCGTCCGAATTTCGCGATGCAGTCCTCGACCGCCTGTCGGCAGGCATCGGCCGTGCTGATGTCCACCGCGGAGAACGCGCCACCGGGCTTCTCGCCGTAGGCGTCGGCGAACACCGTTGCCATCCGCTCGGCATCGCGCGCGATACCGAAGACCGATGCGCCGCGTTCGGCGAAAACCTTGACCGTGGCGGCGCCCAAGCCGGCCGAGGCGCCCGTGATCAATGCAACTTTCCCGCTGAGTGAACTCATACGGTGACTTTCTCACGCCGCGGCCGAGTCGCCTGCGATACTCAGGCGGTGAAAATGAAACGTGTTCTAGCTATCGTTTCGAGTTTTGGTTTCGCCGCAGCGGGCGCACTCTTCTCGGCAGCTGCGCCGGCGCATGCCGACATCCGGCTGCCCGAGGGGATCTACACCTTCATCCAGGAGGGCACGCCGATCGGCGTGTGGACCATCTATCCCGTCTGCGCCCCGACAGTTGGCGATCTGCGCAACAACATGGAACTGCCAGTGGGTTGCCTCGTGCACATCGGGTCCGACCAGTACGGCGCAACCTACGGCGGCGACGCCCGGCAGACCGGCGGCGAGGGGCACTGGGCGTTCACCCAGACCGACCTCCAGGGTTTCACGTGCCCGGACGGATCCAAGTCCAAGGTCGTCGAGAACTACGAGTTCGAGGACACCAACTGGACCGGCACCCGGACCATCATGAACGCCGAACAGTGCGGCGTGCAGGCGGCCATGGTCAAGAAGTCCTTCCGGCTGGAATTCCAGAAGCCGCTGCCGATTCCGGTGCAGCAGTACCCGCTGTTCTGTGACCCCAACGACGGTCTGAAGCGCTGCCGCTGACGGACGTCAGTCCGAACCCGACTCCTCGGCGACGGCGGCGGCCGCTTCGTCGATGATGGCGCGCATCGCGCGTTCGGCGCCGGCCGGGTCGCGCAGCCGCACGGCGCGGGCCACCTCGTCGTGCAGCGCGATGGCGGCCGGGTTGGGGGAGTCGGGCATCATGCCGTGGTGGGTGCGTCCGGCGAGGATCTCGGAGACCACCGCGTTCAGCGCGCGGAACATCTCGTTGCCGCTGGCCTCCAGCAGGGTCTGATGAAAGATCTTGTCCGCCTGAAGATATGCGGCGAGGTCGCCGTCGCGACCGTGCACAGCCATGTCCGACACGGCGGCGGCCATGATGCGGCACTGGTGTGGATTAGCGCGCTCGGCGGCCAATGCGGCAGCAACCGGTTCGAACCCGCGGCGTAGCTCCGACAACGACACCAGTTGGGCGGCTCGATCGCCCGAATCGAGTCGCCAGCGAATGAGTCTGGGGTCGAACACATTCCAATTCGCCGCGGGCTGAATGGTGATCCCGACCCGGCGGCGCGAGGCGACCATCCCCATCGATTCGAGGACCCGGATCGCTTCCCGCACGACACTGCGGGAGACCCCGTGTTGTGCGCTCACGCCTTCGAGGGTGATGACCTCGCCGGGGGCGTAGGTACCGGATACCACCGCGGTCCCCAGCGCGCCCAGCACGTTGTCGTGCAGAGCGCTGACATTTGAGGGCGTAACCACGCATAACATCCTGTCATAACTCTGCCCCGGTGGATTAAAAACTCATCTATTTCGATTGGGTCTTGAAATAGTCTGACTTTTGAGCCACGCTGTGTGAGTCAAACCACAGCAAGGGCGGGTGTAGTAGATGCCATCACCGATCGTCGTCATGGGCGTTTCCGGATCCGGCAAGTCGACCGTCGGCGCGGCGCTCGCGCAGCGGTTACGCGTGCCGTTCGCCGATGCGGACGACTTCCACCCCGCCGCCAACATCGCGAAGATGGCGGCCGGTCACCCGCTGAACGACGACGACCGCCGGCCCTGGCTCGAGACCATCGGGCGGTGGCTCGGGGAGCACTGCGGCGACGGCGGCGTGATGAGCTGTTCGGCCCTCAAGTACCAGTACCGCGTCCAGCTGCGCAGCCACTGCCCGGGCACGCAGTTCCTGCACCTGTTCGGCACCCCCGAGGTCATCGGCGCCCGGCAGGCCAGCCGGCCGGGCCACTTCATGCCGGCGTCGCTGCTGGCCTCACAGTTCGACACCCTGGAGCCACTGCGAGCCGATGAGGCCGGTGTCGTCATCGACGTCGGGCAGAGCATCGATTCGATTGTCGACGAATACATTTCACGCACCGGAGGCGACCACCGGGGCGAGCGGAGCGACGGGGAGAACATCTGATGGGCACCTCATTCCTGGCTGACGCTCCCAAACTCGTCGAGCCCGTCGGCTCGGCCACCCAGCTGATCCTGGCGTTCGTCGTCGGCATCAGCGTCATCGTCGTACTCATCACGCTGGTCAAACTGCACCCGTTCCTGGCGCTGATCTTCGGCGGCCTGACGGTGGGGCTGACAGCCGGAGAGAACCTCACCGCTGTCCTCAAATCGTTCTCCGACGGCTTCGGCGCCACCGCGGCCGGCGTGGGCATCCTGATCGCCCTCGGCGCGATGTTCGCCAAACTGCTCGCCGACTCGGGTGGCGCCGACGAGATCGTCGACACCATCGTCGGAGCCGCCTCGCCCCGCGCCCTGCCCTGGGCGATGGCGCTGGTGGGCGCGATCATCGGGCTGCCGATGTTCTTCGAGATCGGTCTGGTGCTGCTGATGCCGGTCATCTATCTGGTGGCCCGACGCTCGCAGCAGTCGTTGATCACCATCGGCATCCCGGCGCTGGCGGGCCTGTCGGCCATGCACGGTTTCGTGCCACCGCATCCCGGGCCGCTGACCGCTGTCGGACTGCTGGGCGCGGACCTCGGCGTCACGCTCGGGCTCGGGGTGCTCGTCGCCGTCCCGACGATCATCGTCGCGGGTCCGCTGTTCGGCCGGCTGGCCGGCAAATGGGTCGTCGTCGCGGCGCCGGACACCTTTGACACCGATCCGGAAGCCCTTCGGGCACACGGCAAACGACCACGCTTCAGCGTCACGCTGGGCTCGGTGCTGCTGCCGGTCGCGCTGATGCTGGGCAAGGCCCTCGTCGACATCTTCATCGACGACAAGACGCAATGGTTCCGCCGGATCTTCGACGCGGTGGGCACCCCGCTGGTCGCGCTGCTCATCGCCGTCGTGGTCGGCACCGTCACCCTCGGCCGCGGCGCGGGGATGGATCGCGCTGCGGTCACCAAGTGCATCGAATCGAGCCTGCCCCCGGTCGCGGGCATCTTCCTGATCGTCGCCGCCGGCGGCGGATTCAAGCAGGTTTTGGTGGACACCGGCATCGGCACGATGCTGGCGCGCTGGGCCGAAGGCGTGCACATCTCCGTGCTCGTGCTGGCATGGCTGCTTGCCGTCCTCATCCGGCTGGCCACCGGGTCGGCCACCGTCGCCACCATCACGGCGTCGTCGCTGATTCTGGGCCTGGTCCACGGGATGGACTCCGGCGAGCTGTCGTTGGTGGTGCTGGCCGTCGGTGCCGGCTCGCTGTTCTTCTCGCACGTGAACGACGCGGGCTTCTGGTTGGTCAAGGAGTACTTCAAGCTCAGCGTCGGCCAGACGATCAAGACCTGGTCGATCATGGAGACCGTGCTATCGGTGTCGGGTCTGGCCGCGGTCCTGATCCTGGATATCTTCGTCTAGCTCAGCGCAGCTGTTTCTGAACGACGATGTGCGCCACGGGAATCGGCATCGGGCGCGGTGCGGCGGACAGCAGGTCGACCAGCGCGGCCTCCAGGGCATCGGAGAGCTGACATCGTCTCGCCGGGTCGGCCGGGTCCAACGCGTCCAGGAGCGTGTCGAACACCGCTGCCCTGGTGAACCCGACCCAGCTCTTCGCGAAAGCCGTTGCGTCACCGTCATTCTGGTACTGAAGCCAGAAGCGGTCCGGCTCGTCGGCAACCGTCAAATGGGTGATCTGCAGCCGCTCGAAGCGCCCCGACGGGGCGAACGGTGACCGGAAGTCGGCTTCACTGCGGCCCACGATCGGCAGCTGCATGCGCCGCAGTTCGTCGTCGGTGACCAGCCGTTGCACCCGCAACTCGGCCAGCGCATGCATGATCCCGTCGAAAAGCGGCTCGAGACCGGGGCGTCCGTCGTCGTGCTGACCCATCGTCATGATGACCAGGCGCCCACCCGGACTCAACTCGCGGCCGCGGAACGCGATGAATTCGTGCCAGTCGTGCGCCGCCTGCCGGGCGCACGCGGCGCGCACCTGGGCGTCGGCGCTGAAGGACGCCTGGACGTGATCGGGGATGTCGGCCGGCATGCGGCTGAGCCAGTGGATGGCCCACGCCGACCATCCCACGTGCACGCCGTCCGACGGCAGAATCTGGCTGAGATACGAACGCCCCACCGCCGAGGCGTACGTGGCCCGGTCGGTGCGCAGGTAGCTGAACGGGTCGTCGCGCAGGGTCCGGAACAGGGCGCTGAAATCGTTGTCGGGGATATCGGTGTGCGTCACCACGATGGGATGCTCGGGCCGGATACGTTTGCGCAAGGCGGCGATGCCCGCACCGATCGGCAGCAGGCCGTTGTGCGCGTTGCCCGAGCCGTACTCGGCGATCACCACCGGATGCGGTGCCGCCGGGAGCGGCACCTCGGCGGCAGCCTGTTCGAAAAGCTTTGTGGCCGTGCGGAGTCCGACGGTCTGCAGGCGCGAGCTCCCGAGCGGGTCGGGCTGCACCACCACGCTGGACTCGGGCATGTCTCACGGTAGCGCCTCAACCGCCTGAGCGCGTGACAGACTGCGGGCATGAGTCGCTGGACTGCGCCGAGGGTGCTCACCGTGGCCGCCGTTACGACGATGGTCATGGCGGCCGTCGCATTCATCGTCGCGCTCATCCTCAACGCGTTCGTCTTCGACGATTTCGATGCCTACGGCGAGGTTCCGATCCCCGGTTCGGGCACGGTGCACCTGCCGGCCGGCACCGCGACCATCAGCTTGCACACGATGGTGATCGGCAGTGGCGGCGGGCTTCCCGTCCCGAAGATGTCGATCGGCATCGTGCCGCCAACTGGCGTGCCGGACCCTGCGCTGACCGAGGACATCAGCGGCAGCACGACCATCAACAACGACGCCCACGTCCGGGTCTGGTTTGCGCAGGTCGCGGCAGAGGGCGACTACGCCATCACCACCGACGGCAACGTGACCGCCTACGTCAACCCGACGCTCGCGTTCGGACACGACACCCCGTATGGGTACCTGCCGCTGGTGTTCGGCGTGACCTTCGGTGGGGCGACTGTCGTGCTGGTCCTCGCGCGGGTGTGGGCGTCGCGGGCCCCACGCCCGATTCAGCGCAGCGCCTTCGAGATAGACCTCGGCTAGTGGCCGCGGGCCACCCATTCGTCGTAGTTGACCAGCTCGCCGCCGATGGTGGTGGTGTCACCGTGGCCCGTGTAGACGACGGTGTCGTCGGGCAGCTTGCCGAGCTTGTCTGAGATCGACGCCAGGATGGTCGGGAAGTCCGAGTACGAGCGGCCGGTCGCGCCGGGGCCGCCATGGAACAGGGTGTCGCCGGAGATCACCGCCCCCAGTTCCGGGATGCGCCAGCACACCGAGCCGGGGGAGTGCCCCGGAGTGTGGATGGCCTTGATCTCGAGCCCGCCGACGGTGAGCACCTGATCGTCGCCCACGGTGTGAAAAGGGTTGTCCGGGTGGACGACCCGCCACAGCATCTCGTCGGCCGGATGCAGCAGCACCGGGGCGTCGAGCGCCGCTGACAGCTCCGGGGCGACGGTGATGTGGTCGTTGTGTCCGTGGGTGCAGACCACGGCCACGACGTTGCGGCCGCCGACGGCCTCGATGATCGGTTCGGCGGTGTGGGCGGCGTCGAACACCACGACGTCCGTGTCGTCGCCCACGAGCCAGATGTTGTTGTCGACGTCCCAGGTGCCGCCGTCCAGGCTGAAGGTGCCGCTGGTGACCACCCGCTGGATATTGCTCACTTCAGGACCACCACCGACCGCAGCACCTCACCGCTGTGCATCTTGTGGAAGGCATCTTCGATCTGGTCGAGCCCGATGCGCTCGCTGACGAACTTGTCCAGCGGCAGCCGGCCCTGCAGGTACAGGCTGATGAGGGTGGGGAAGTCGCGCTCGGGCAGGCAGTCGCCGTACCAGGACGACTTGAGGGCGCCGCCTTGGGAGAAGAAGTCCACCAGCGGCATCTCGAGCTTCATGTCGGGCGTCGGAACACCAACGAGCACAACGGTTCCCGCGAGGTCGCGGGCGTAGAACGCCTGCTTCCAGGTCTCGGGCCGGCCGACGGCGTCGATCACCACGTCGGCGCCGTTGCCGTCGGTCAGGTCCTTGATGGTCTCCACGGGGTCGAGGTCGCGGGCGTTGATGGTGTGGGTGGCGCCGAATTCGCGGGCCCAGTGCAGCTTCTTGTTGTCGGTGTCGACGGCGATGATCCGCTTGGCGCCGACCAGCGCCGCACCGGCGATGGCGGCGTCACCGACGCCGCCGCAGCCGATGACCGCGACGGTGTCGTCGCGGGACACGTTGCCGGTGTTGATGGCGGCGCCGATGCCGGCCATCACGCCGCAGCCCAGCAGGCCGGCAACGGCCGGGTCGGCTTCGGAATCGACCTTGGTGCACTGGCGCTCATGCACGAGGGTCTTGTCGGCGAAGGCGCCGATGCCCAGGGCGGGAGTCAGTTCGGTGCCGTCGGTCAGCGTCATCTTCTGGGTGGCGTTGAACGTGTCGAAGCACAGGTGCGGGCGGCCGCGCTTGCAGGCCCGGCACTCGCCGCACACGGCCCGCCAGTTGAGGATGACGAAGTCGCCGGGCTCGACGTGCGTGACGCCCGCGCCGACCGCCTCGACGGTGCCCGCGGCCTCGTGGCCGAGCAGGAACGGGTATTCGTCGTTGATGCCACCCTCGCGGTAGGTGAGGTCGGTATGGCACACGCCGCAAGCGATGATGTCGACGACGACCTCGCCGGGTCCGGGATCGGGGATGACGATGTCGACCAGTTCGATGGGCTGCTTCTTGACCCGGGAAATCACACCACGCACTGTCTGACTCATGGCTATAACCTAATGCCTCGCGCAATTATTGGAATAGTGTCCAGACAAATGTCTGGTTAACGGTGCGTTGACCCTCGCCCGTGGACATTTTGTCCTATGACAGGGTCGTGATGTGACCGCACTCGAGCTACTTGATTCCTGGCCGGTACCGAGTGCCGCGGCCGCGGTCGTGTCGCCGGCGGGCGTGCTCGCCGCGCACGGACCCGTCGACCGGGCGTTCCGGCTCGCGTCGGTGACCAAGCCGCTGGTGGCCCGCGCCGCACAGATCGCGGTCGAAGAGGGCGTCGTCGACCTGGACACCCCGGCCGGCCCGCCGGGGTCGACGGTGCGGCACCTGCTCGCGCACACCTCGGGACTGGCGATGCTGACGCCCGACGCCATTGCCACGCCCGGCTCCCGGCGCATCTACTCCAACGCCGGGTTCGCGGTCCTGGCTCACGTGCTGCAACACGAGTCGGGCATCGAATTCGGGCAGTACCTGCGGGAAGCGGTATTCGAGCCGCTGGGCATGAGTGATTCCGACCTGCCGGGTGGGTCCGACACCGCCGGTTACGGCGCCTGGTCGACCGTGACCGATCTCGCGGCGTTCGCCGGTGACCTGCTGCGTCCGGCTCTGGTGTCGGCACCGATGCATGCCGACGCGATCTCGGTGCAGTTCCCCGGCCTGGACGGGGTGCTGCCGGGATTCGGATCGCAGCGGCCCAACGACTGGGGGCTGGGCTTCGAGATCCGGGACGGCAAGAACCCCCATTGGACGGCCGCGGGCAACTCGGCGAGGACGTTCGGCCACTTCGGCCAGTCCGGCACGTTCCTCTGGGTCGATCCGGAGGTAGACCTGGCGCTGATCGTGCTGACCGACCGCGATTTCGGGGACTGGACGCACGCGGTGTGGCCCGAGGTGTCCGCCGCTGTGCTGCGCGAGTTCGCCGGCTAGGGGAGTTCGCTCAGCGGACGACGCCGATCATGCTGTCGATCCAGCCGCGCGCGAAGAACAGCAGGAACCCGGCGGCGACGATCCACAGCAGCGGGCTGATCTCCTTGATGCGGCCCGACGCCGCGCGCAGCACCGCCCAGGCGATGAAGCCGACGCCGATGCCGTTGGCGATCGAGTAGGACAGCGGCATCACGGCCACGGTCAGCACCACCGGCAGCGCCACCGAGAAGTCGGAGAAGTCGATCTCGCGCAGCACCGAGACCATCAGGGTGCCGACGATCACCAGCGCGGCGGCCGCGACCTCGGTGGGCACGATCTCCGTCAGCGGGGTCAAGAACATTGCGGCCAAGAACAATCCGCCGGTCACCAGGCTGGCCAGGCCGGTGCGGGCGCCTTCGCCGATGCCCGTGCCGGATTCGACGAACACCGTGTTGGACGACGCCGACACCGCGCCGCCGACGACCGCGCCGGTGCCCTCGATCACCAGTGCGGACTGCAGGCGCGGGAAGTTGCCGTGCTCGTCCGCCAGGCCGGCCTGGCGGGACAGGCCCGTCATGGTGCCCATGGCGTCGAAGAAGTTGGTGAACAGCAGCGTGAACACCAGCATGAGTGCGGCGATGGCGCCGATCCGGCCGAAGCTGCCGAAGTCCACGTGACCGATCAGCGACAGGTTGGGCACCGCGAACGGGGAACCGGACAGCGTCGGAACCGACAGGCTCCAGCCTCCGGGCTTCTCCGTGGCCGAGCCGAGGTGCCAGATCGCCTCGATGATGGCGGCCAGCGCGGTACCCGAGATCAGGCCGATCAGGATGCCGCCGCGCACCTTGCGTGCCACCAGGACACCTGAGGTCAGCAGGGTGAACACGAAGACGAGGGTGGGGATCGCGCGGACGGATCCGGTGCCGCCGGCGCCCAGTCCCAGCGGCGGTGACGGATGACCCGTCGACGCGACGAAACCGGCGTTGACCAGCCCGATGAACATGATGAACAACCCGATGCCTGCGGTGATGGCCAGCTTCAGCGGCATGGGCACCGCGTCGAAGATCATGCGCCGCAGGCCCGTGACCGCCATCGCGACGATGATGAGGCCTTCGATCACCACCAGCCCCATGGCTTCCGGCCAGGTCAGGACGCCCACCACGGAGCTGGCCAGGAACGAGTTGATGCCCAGCCCGGCGGCGAACGCGAAGGGGAGGCGGGCGACGACGCCGAACAGGATCGTCATGGCGCCGGCCGCGAGCGACGTCACCGCGGAGACCTGGCCGAACGCGAGCTTGTGCCCGGCGATATCTGCCGTGCTCGACAGGATGATGGGGTTCAGCACGATGATGTACGCCATCGCGATGAAGGTCACCGCGCCGCCGCGCAGTTCAGCTGCGACGGTCGAGCCGCGCGCGGAGATCTCGAAGAACCGATCCAGGGCAGTCACGGTTAGAAGATAGATGGGAGCCTGACACTCCGCTCGAGTGTTGGCTTGTGTTCGAGGTCCGCCCGATTTTTCGACCACAAGTCAACACGGGCGTCTATTCCTGAGGCTGCGCTGAGAGATTGCGCGACAGACTAGCGCAACAGGGGTCTCACACGGCACAATAGACACGCACTAAACAACTGCAACATTTCGGCAACACCAGGTCGTTGGGGAAGACGTCCCTCGTGTAGCTGAAGGAGCAGATGATGCGTGCGTCGAACCAACTCGCCGACGCGACGACTGGCGTGGTGTATATCCACGCCTCTCCCGCGGCGGTATGCCCGCACGTTGAGTGGGCACTGTCGTCGACCCTGTCGGCGCGGGCGAACCTGAAATGGACGCCCCAACCCGCCATGCCCGGTCAGCTGCGCGCCATCACCAACTGGATGGGGCCCGTCGGCACCGGAGCCCAGCTCGCCAGCGCCCTGCGCTCGTGGACAGTGCTGCGCTTCGAGGTGACCGAGGACCCGAGCGCCGGCGTCGATGGACACCGCTGGTGCCACACCCCGACCCTGGGCCTGTGGAGCGGTTCCATGAGTGCGAACGGCGACATCATGGTCGGCGAGCAGCGCCTGCGCACGCTCATGTCGTCGGGCGCCGACACGCTCGCCGCCGAACTCGACACCGTGCTCGGCACTGCCTGGGATGAGGCTCTGGAGCCTTACCGCGGCGGTGGCGCCGAGGTCGGCGAAGTCAGCTGGCTGAACCGGGGCGTCGGCTAGCGCGACGCTCCACCCGCCGAGCACCACGAGCGTGCAATCAGACCGCCAAGCAGCGAAATTCACGGTCTGCATGCACATGCGCGGCCCAATCGGCCCGCGCGGCGGCCCCTCTTGGCATGTTCGGATGGGGGCCGTCAGCTTTCCTTGACGTCAAGGAAAGGTGACGGCCTCAGATCGAACATGTGACCAGAGCTGGTGACTCGCGGGCGAGCGCCGATCTATCCCCGGCTAGCTCACGCGATAGTGCTCCGGCTGTGGCTCGGTCAGCATCTTGGTCAGCGTCCCGCGGTCGAACGGCCACAGATCGATGGTGCCGCCCTCGCTGAAGTACCAGGAATTGCAGCCGGTGTTCCACACCGTCGGCTCCATGGCTTCGACTGCCGCGGCGTTGAATTCGTCGGTGGCCTCGTCGGTCACCTCGACCTCGTTGATCTCGCCGCGCTCGAAACGCTTGAGCCACTTCACGATGTACCGCGCGGTGAGTTCGGCGGTGTACTGCAGTGAGATGGACCCGGTCGGTGAGTTCGGGCCGAGCACGGTGAACAGATTCGGGAAGCCCGGGATGGCGGTCATCCGGTAGGCGCGAGGGCCTTTGACCCAGGCGTCGTCCAGGGTGAGACCGTCACGGCCCACCACCTGCATCGGGCGCATGTAGTTGTGCGCCTGAAAACCGGTGGCCAGCACGCCGATATCGATCCGGTGGTGTTCGCCGTCGGTGGTGCGGATGCCGGTGGGGGTGAATTCGGCGATGCGATCGGTGACCAATTGGGCGTTGGAGGCGGTGATCGCCTGGTAGTACGTGCCCGACAGCACCTGGCGCTTGCACAGCGGCTGGTAGTCGGGGGTGAGCTCGGCGCGCAGCTTCGGGTCGCGGATCTGGGCCCGCAGGCTGAGGCGGGCGTATTGCTGGACCAGCTTGCGCCGCCAGGACGGCTTGGTCACGATGTCGACGAGAACGCTGGAGCCCCAGAGCGGAATGCGTTCGGCAACAGCCCGATACAGCTGAGGCATGGCGCGCAGCAGCGCGGTGACGACGCCCAGCTGAGGCAGCTTCATCGGTGCCCACAGCATCCACTGCGGCGACCGGGCGAAGTGCAGCAGCTTGCCGGCTTTCGGCTGCAGCGCCGAAACCACCTGCACTCCGGTGGATCCGGTGCCGATCACGGCGATGCGCTTGCCTGCGGTTTCCAGCTCGGGGTCCCACCGCGCGGTGTGCACGATGGCGCCCTCGAAGGTGTCCATGCCGGGGATGTCCGGGGTGAAGGGATGGTGCAGCACGCCGGTGGCGCAGATGACGAAATCGGCTGTGAGCGTATCGTTCTCGGTGGTGACGGTCCAGGTGTGCTCGTCCTGGTCGTAGTGCAAGGCCTTGACTTCGGTGTTGAGCCGTAGGTGCTCGTCGAGGCCGAACCGCGTGACGACGTCCCGGTGATACTCCTGAATCTCCTCGCCGCCGGCCCAGACGTGGCTCCAGTCGGGTTTGGGGGCGAAGGCGAACTGGTAGATGTGTGACGGCACATCACATGTCAGTCCGGGGTAGCGGTTCCAGTGCCAGACTCCGCCGACGTCGGAACCCTTCTCCAGGATGGTGAAGTTGGTGAACCCGGCTTGCTGGAAGGTATACGCGGAGGCGATCCCGGCCACTCCGGCGCCGATGATGACGATGCGCGGATCACGTTTGCTCATCAGGACTCCCAGGCTCGACGCACCGTGTTCGGTGCGGTGGTCATGGCGGATTCGAAGGCCGCGCGCCGCCGGCCGCGCAGCATGAAGTTGGCACCCAGGCCGGCCAGATCGGTGGCGTCGGGCTGGATCAGGACAACCTCGGTGCCACGGGCGCGCGCCGCGGCGATCTCGGCGTCCAGCACCGTGGACATCGGGCGGCGGAGCAACCGGTGCTCGAGGATGCCGCCGAATCCCGGTGCGCGAACGCCGCTTTCGGAGGCCATCGGGGTGATGACGTAGATCAGGTCGGCTTCGTCATTGCCGATGAGGTCGACCGACGCGGTGGACGCGGCGCCGCCGTCGACGAACTTGCGGTCGCCGATGCTGACCGGGGGCATCCAGCCGGGGACTCCCCAGGATGCCCGGAGTGCTTCGCCGGCAGTTGCTTTCGGCGCGCCGGGCGCACCGAAAGCAATCCGCTCGCCGCGCTGGTAGTCGAAGGCCACCATGCGGGCCCCCGGGTGATCCACCCAACCGGAGGCATTGGCGAATCCAGCTGCCAAGTGCTGCAGCCATGTTGCGTCGCCGCGCCCGGTGGGGGCGATACCGGTCACCGCGGCCAGGCCCGATTGGCTGCGCAACAGCGCCGGGTTCAGCAGGCGAAGTGCCGGCAGGGGAGGCAGGCTCGGCGGCGTGGCGTCGATGTGCCGACTCAGGCGTTCGTCGGTGCTGGTGCCGCGGTGCATCGCCACCAGATCGTCGACGGATGCTCCGCCGCCGAGCATCGTGACGATCTCGGCACCCGCCGACGTGCCCTGCAACACGGAGGCATCGCGGGGATCCCAGCCCGTCTGTTCCTGCAGTGCGTGCAGCGCCGCGACAATCCACGCGCCGCCGATGGTTCCGCCGCAGCCGATGACCAGTGCCCGCTTCACGCCTGCAGCTCCGAGTCCGATTCGGCGGCATGCTCTTTCGACTGCCGCTCGATCCGGTCCAGGTAGGCCGACCGGCCGACGGGATCCATTGCGGTCAGTGCCCGCCGGTCGTCCATGAGCGAGCGCGCCGCGCGTTGGACGAACTCCGGGACCAGTGCGTCGACCAACGCCCAGCCGGGTGCCACCCATTCGGGCACCGACGTGCGAGCGGCCTTGGTGCGCAACGTCTTCAGGACCGCCTGCGCCACATCTTCGGGGTCGACCGTCGGCATGCCGCCGCCGAGTTGGACGCCCGATGAGAGTTCGGTGCGCACCGCCGAGGGCAGCACCGCGCACACGGTGACGCCGGTGCCGGCGTACTCGCTGCGCGCCGCCAGTGACGCTCCGACCGCGGCGAACTTGCTGGCGTTGTAAGTGACCATGCCCGGGATGGGGATCATGCCGGCCATCGAGGCGACGTTGACGACGTGGCCACTGCCGCGGGTGATCATGAAGGGGATGACGGCGCGCATGCCGTTCAGCACACCCCGCACGTTGACGTCGAGAATCAGGTCGGTCGTCGACTCGGCCTCGGACTCGAAGGCGCCCAGCGGCATGACGCCGGCGTTGTTCACGAGGATGTCGATGCGACCGGACTCTTTGAGCGCCTGCGCGACGAACTGGTCCCAGGAGTCGCGCCGGGTGACGTCGAGACGGGCGCTGCGACAGCGGGGGATGGTGCGGGCTGTCTGATCCGCGATGTCGGCATCGACGTCGCCGATCCACACGTTGGCGCCGTGCTGCGAGAAGAGCTCGGCAGTCTTGGCGCCGATGCCCCTGGCGCCTCCGGTGATGACGACAGTGGCACCGTCGAGTGCGATTGAACGTCGTGCTAGCTGCATCGATAGCCTCGAATCTGCTGGTAGGAGCCTCGGTGGCTCATTCGAATACTCACGGTATCCGAATTCTCCGAGTAAAGCTAGTACTCGCGGTATCGCAAACCAGTAATATCAGCGCATGCCGCGATTGACCAGGGTGCAGCGTCAGGAACAGACGCGCGCCGAGCTACTCGATGCGGCGAAGGCCCGGTTCCTCAAGCACGGCTATGCGTCCACCAGCCTCGAAGACATCGCCGACGACGCGGGCTACAGCAAGGGCGCGGTGTACTCGAATTTCGGCAGTAAACCCATCTTGTGCCGGGAAGTGCTCGAGGCCATCCACCGCGAGAAGTTCTCCGAGATGTCCCAGCTGGCGATGTCCGACGCCGACATCCCCAGCCGTGTCGAGGCGGTGAACGCCTGGCTGGAACGCACCGCCGGCGACGTGGGCTGGACGATGCTCGAACTCGAATTCGTGGTGCTGTCGCGCAACGATCCCGAGCTGGGGCAGATGGTCACGGCGCTACGCAACGAAGCGGCCCAGATGGTCGTCGACGTATTGCGTTCTCTGGCGGTCGATTTGGGGATCAACGAAGAGCAGCTGGTCGCTGTTGGCGTGATGGACAGCTTCGATGACATCGGCAACCTGTTCCTCAGCGCCGGCATCGGGCTGGGGATTCAGCGTGCGGTCGATCCGACGCTGCCGGCGCGACCGGTCACCGGCGCCATCACCCGGTTGATGAATCTGCTTGCGCTCCTTGCGGCTACGCAGGACTGAAAGTCGGGTTACGGCACCAGGACCCGCAACGCGTCCGGTACCGCGGACACCGTCACCGGCAGCGGGCAGACGAATTCGCCGTCGGCATAGGCGTTTATCCCGGGCACGTCGATGGTTACCGTGCGGGCCCGCCGCGTGGTCACTTCGTCGAGGTGCACGTGCGTGCCCTTGAACACCGTCGGGAACAGCCGGATCAACTTGGCCCGTGAAGCTGAGGCCGCCATGGTGACGTCGAGCAGGCCGTCGTTCAGGTCGGCGCCCGGGCAGATCAGCATGCCGCCGCCGTAGCTCCGGCCATTGCCGAATGTCGCCAGGGTCATCGGCATTTCGGTCTCCGGGCCGCCGTCGAAGCTCACCCGGCACGTCAGCAGCCGCAACTGCGACAGTTCGACCAGCATCGCCGCGTTGTAGCGCATCCGGCCGCGCGGCCACGTCATTCGGTTGGCTCGATCGGTGACCAGCGAGTCGAATCCCGCCGACATCACCGTGCCGAACCACCGCAGCGTGCCGTCCGATCCGTCGATCCGGCCGAGGTCGATGGTCCGGGTCTTGCCCGTCGCGACGATGTCGGCGGCGGCTTCGGGGTCGTCCCGTGGAATCCCGAATTCGCGAGCATGATCATTGCCGGTGCCGGCGGGAATGATGCCCAGCGGCACGTCGCCCTGTGCAAGTGCTTGCAGCGCAAGCGAAATGATGCCGTCGCCGCCGGCCACCACCACCGCGTCGGTGCCATGGTCCAGTGCTTCGTCGAGCAGTTGGCGGGCGTGGGCGGCATCGGATCCGATCAGCTCGACCACGTCGACGCCGCGGCGTTGCAGTCGCGCAACGGCCCGCTGCGCTGCCGCGGAGCCCCGACCCTGGCCGGACGCCGGGTTGGTCAGGAGCGTGATCCTCACGGGATCAGCTTGCCCGGGTTGAGGATTCCGCCGGGATCGAGCACGTTCTTGACCGCGCGCAGCACCTCGACGCCCAGGTCGCCGACCTCGGCCGTCATCCACGGTTTGTGGTCGGCGCCGACCGCGTGGTGGTGGGTGATGGTGGCGCCGCAGCGCACCATCGCCTCGGACGCAGCGGTTTTCGCCGCGCGCCACTGTTCGATCGGGTTGCCGCGCTGGCCGGCGACGACGGTGAAGTACAGCGAGGCGCCGGTGGGGTAGACGTGCGAGATGTGGCACATCACCAAGGCCGGTGTGCCGCTTTCCTGAAGCGAGGTGGTCAGCGCCTCGGTGACGGCCGCTTTGAGCGTGGGCACATTGGACCACGTCGTCGCGGTCTCCAGGGTCTCGCACAGCGCGCCGGCGCTCAAGAGCGAGTCACGCAAGTACGGGGCGCCGAACCGGCCGTGCTGCCAGGCGCGGGCCGGGGCCTCGCCGAGCGAGGTGCCGCCCTGGGCGGCCAGCAGCGCGCGGGTTTCGTCGTGGCGGCTTTCGGTGTGTGCGGCAGTGCCTTCGAACAGTGTGATGGCCAGGCAGCCGCCGGTGATGGTCTGCTCGCCGATGCTCTCGGTGGTCGCCAGGTTGATGCCGGTCTCGACCTCGTCGGACAGTCGGATGACCGTCGGGCCGGTGCCGGTCTGGACGACCGCCCGCAATGCCGCCGCGCCCGTGGCGAAGTCGGGGAAGGACCACGCTTCGTAGCGGGTCGTCTCGGGCACCGGGTGCACGCGCACCCGCACGCGGGTGATGACGCCGAAGGTGCCTTCCGAGCCGACGATCAGCTGACGCAGGTCGGGACCGGCCGCCGATGCGGGCGCCCGGCCCAGGTCGAGGACGCCGGCGGGGGTGACGACCGTCAGGCCGCGCACCATGTCGTCGAACCGGCTGTAGCCCGCGGAGTTCTGCCCCGACGACCGCGTTGCGGCGAACCCGCCGATGGTGGCGAATTCGAAGCTCTGCGGGAAGTGGCCGAGGGAAAAGCCTTCCGCACCAAGGAGTTCCTCGGCTTGCGGGCCGGTGACGCCGGCTTCGAGTTCGGCTTCGCCGGTCTCCTTGTCGATGGCGACCAGCCGGTCCAGGCGGCGTAGATCGAGCGAGACGACGGCGTTGAAGCCGTTGCGGATCGGGTCGACTCCGCCGACCACGCTGGTGCCGCCGCCGAACGGGACGACCGCGATGCGGTGCTCGGTGCAGTAGCCGAGGATGGCCGCGATCTGTTCTTCGTTGCCCGGCAACAGGATCGCGTCGGGCGCATCCTGCTCGCCGGTGTCCTTGCGGCGCAGCAGGTCCAGCGTCGACTTGCCGCCGGCGCGCAGCAGGCGGTCGTGAGCATCGGTGCGGCAGAACTCGTCGCCGACGATGGCCGCGAGCGCGACGCGGTCGGCGTCGGTCAGGGCGGAGGGACGCAACGTGACCTGATCGGCCTCGAGCTCGTCGACCGGGTTGGCGTCGATACCGAGGGCCGCGGTCAGCAGGCCGCGGATGCCGTCGGACAGTGGCTTGGCGGCAGCAGGGTCACCCCAGGCGTTCCACTTCATCGGCGGTTCGAGGTGGTCACGTGTTGCGGTCATGCGTTACAGTATTACACATGATGTCAATCAGTAACGATGAATCTCGGGATTCCCTGGATGCCCGAATCATCGACGCTGCGGCCGACTGCGTGATCGCCTTCGGGGTGGATCGCGTGACGTTGGCCGAGATCGCGCGCCGTGCCGGGGTCAGCCGGCCGACGGTGTACCGGCGCTGGCCGGATACCCAGGCGATCCTCGCGGCGCTGCTGACGACGCGAATCACCAACTCGCTCAAGGAGGTCGCCGTCAGCGGCGCTGATCGCGACGCGATCGTCAAGCGGATGGTCGGCATGGCCGAGCGGCTGCGCGACGACGAGGTCATCATGTCCGTGCTGAGCAGCGCACCTGCGCTGGCGATGGTCTACATCGCCCAGCGGATGGGCACCAGTCAGCAGATCCTGCTGGAAGTGCTGGCCGGCGCGTTGGCCACGGCGCAAGCCGACGGCAGCGTCCGCCCCGGCGACCCCAAACAGCTCGCCGCCATGTGCCTGCTGATCGTCCAGTCGGCCATCCAGTCGGCGCAGATGGTCGCACCCGTCCTCGACGTCGCCGCGCTGGACATCGAACTTGCTCACTCGCTGAACGGATACCTGAAGCCATGACCAGTACTCCTGATGCGGCCCGCCGCAGCTCCCTCAACGCCGCCCGGCGTACCGCCGAGCTGACGGCCCTGGCCGACGGTGACCGGGTCGACGTCGTCGTCATCGGCGGCGGCATCACGGGTGTCGGCATCGCGCTGGATGCCGCCAGCCGCGGACTGTCGACGGTGCTGGTGGAGAAGCACGACCTGGCCTTCGGTACGAGTCGCTGGAGTTCCAAACTGGTCCACGGCGGCCTCCGCTACCTCGCCACCGGCAACGTGGGCATTGCTCGGCGCAGTGCCATCGAGCGCGGCATCCTGATGAGCCGCAACGCGCCGCACCTGGTGCACGCCATGCCGCAGCTCGTGCCGCTGTTACCCGAGATGAACCGGGCCTCAAGGGCTTTGGTGCGCACCGGCTTCATCGCCGGCGACGGCCTGCGCCGCCTGGCCGGCACGTCGGCCTCGGTCCTGCCGCGATCGGGCCGCGTCAACGCGACGCGTGCCGCCGAACTGGTGCCCGCGGTCCGTCGCGATGGCCTCGACGGCGCGTTGCTCGCCTACGACGGCCAGCTGATCGACGACGCCCGCCTGGTCGCCGCGGTGGCGCGGACTGCCGCCCAGCACGGTGCCCACATCCTGACCCGCGTGGCGGCATCGGATGCCACCGGGACCTCGGTGCGACTGACCGACCAGCTCACCGGCGAGTCGTTCGAGTTGGCCGCCCGCGCGGTGATCAATGCCGCCGGTGTGTGGGCCGGCGAGCTCGACAGCGCGATCAAGTTGCGGCCCAGCCGCGGCACCCACCTGGTGTTCGATGCCGCGGCATTCGGCAATCCGACTGCGGCCCTGACGGTTCCGATCCCCGGTGAGCTGAACCGGTTCATCTTCGCGATGCCCGAGCAGCTCGGCCGCGTCTACCTCGGTCTCACCGACGAAGACGCACCCGGCCCCATTCCCGATGTGCCGGAACCGACTTCGGCCGAGATCACGTTCCTGCTCGACACCGTCAACACCGCCCTGGCGACGAGCCTGGGACCCGACGACGTCTTGGGCGCCTATGCCGGGCTGCGGCCGCTGATCGACACTGGCGAGGGCAACACCGCCGATGTCTCGCGCGACCATGCCGTTGTCGAATCCGGCGACGGCGTGCTCAGTGTCATCGGCGGCAAGCTGACCGAATACCGGTACATGGCCGAGGACGTGCTGGACCGGGCGGTGGCGCTGCGCGGGCTCGGTGCGGGGGAGTGCCGAACCCGGAACCTGCCGTTGGTCGGCGCCCCGGAGAACCCGGTGTCGGTGAATCATGTTGCAGCGCTGCCCGAATCGCTGGTGGCACGTTACGGCGCCGAGGCATCGAATGTCTTCGCCGCCGCCACGTGTGACCGTCCCACCGAACCGGTGGCCGACGGGATCGACGTCACCCGAGCCGAATTCGAATACGCCGTCACCCACGAGGGCGCACTCACCGCCGACGACATCCTGGACCGTCGGACCCGCATCGGGTTGGTCGGCGCCGATCGCGATCGCGTCGCTGCCGTGGCGCAGGAGTTCATCTAAGGGTCGCGCGTCCGACGCCGGCGTACGGTCGCCGAAATTTCCGTCGGCATGGTCCCGCGCGATCCGCCGGATCGGGTGCGTTGGAATCAGCATGATTTTTGCGGATTCGGCGACACGTCCGGTGGTCAAGCCTCTCGCGGCAACTCGGGCCGATTCAGGGCCGGTATCCGGTGGCACTGCTTGCCTTTACATTTCGCAGATGGCAATCACTCTGCACTGGTTCCTGCCGACCAATGGTGACTCGCGCACGGACCTGAGCCTTGGGAACGCGGTGGGTGCGGCAGGGAGTCGGGCAGACGCCTTCGGCGCGGACCGAGCTCCCGACCTCGACTACCTGAGCCTGGTGGCCGGTGCCGCGGAGAAGCTCGGGTTCACCGGGGCATTGACCCCCACCAGTAGCTGGTGTGAGGACGCCTGGGTGTTCACGGCGGCGCTGACCCAACGGACTGAACGCTTCAAGTACCTGGTGGCCTTCCGGCCGGGGTTGCAGGCGCCGACGTTGGTCGCCCAGGCCGCCGCCACATACCAGCGAATCTCGCGGAACCGATTGCTGCTCAACGTTGTTACCGGCGGCGACGACGTCGAGCAGCGCCGCTTCGGTGACTACCTCGGCAAGGCGGAGCGCTACGAGCGGGCCGCCGAATTCCTCACGATCCTGCGGCAGCTGTGGTCCGGCGAGCCGGTCACCTTCACCGGCAAGCACCTGTCGGTGGAGAACGCGACCATCATTCCTGCCGAGACCTGGCCAGAGATCTACTTGGGCGGCTCCTCGGCCGAGGCGCTGGAAGTGGCTGCCGAACACGCGGACGTGTACCTGACCTGGGGTGAGCCACCCGCTCAGGTCGCCGAGAAGCTCGATGCGGTGCGCCACCAGGTCAAGAACCTGGGTCGAGCGCGGCTGGCGGCCGGAGAACTGCGGTTCGGGATTCGCCTGCATGTCATCAGCCGCCCCACCGAAGAGGAGGCGTGGGCACAGGCCGACAAGTTGTTGGCGGGCCTTGATCCCGAGAGCATCAGTCGCGCCCAGCAGGTCCAGCGCAACTCGCAGTCAGAGGGTCAGCGGCGGATGTCTGCCCTGCACGGCGGCCGGACCGACAACCTGGAGGTGTCACCCAACTTGTGGGCCGGCATCGGACTGGTTCGTGGCGGCGCCGGCACCGCGCTGGTCGGCAGTCATGAGCAGGTCGCCGACCGCATCGCCGAGTATCACGAGCTCGGCATCGACGAGTTCATCCTGTCCGGATATCCCCACCTGGAAGAGGCCTACTCCGTCGGCGAGGGGGTCACCCCCATCCTCGCGGAGCGTGGCCTGCTCGCTGAACGGCACTCCTGAGCATGGTGCGAACCCGGGCTCCCAGGACGCACGAGCACGTCGTCGCCGTCGCGGAAGAGTTCGCGGCAGCGGTGAAACCCGGTGCAGTAGAACGTGACCGGGTCGGCGCTGTGCCCCGCGCGGAAGTCGCGGAGTTCGAGGACCTGGGCCTGCCGGCCATCACGGTGCCGGTCGACGATGGCGGAGACGGGCTGGGGCCTCGAACGCTGGCAGAGGTCATCAGGATCGTCGCGGCAGCCGATCCGGCCCTTGCCCAGACTCCGCAGGGTCATTACCTCGCCGTAGACATCCTGCGCCTCCTCGGCACGCCACTACAGCGAGCCCGAATCTTGCCCGCTGTCGTCGAAGGCGCACGCATCGCCCCGGTGCTCGCCGAGCGTGGTGGCCACCACGCCCAGGATCTCAAGACTCGCCTGATCAGCGACGGCACGCGCTGGCGCGTCGATGGCACCAAGTACTACTGCACCGGTGCCATCACGGCGCGCTGGCTGGCAGTCAGCGCGCTCGATCCCGACGGTCGTCTCGTGCTGGCGTTCGTCGAACGTGACGCATCCGGCGTGACCATCGACGAAGACTGGGCCGCCATGGGGCAGCGCTCGACCGTCAGTGGCACCACCACCTTGGATGGCGTCGCGATCGACAGCGACCTGGTGGTGCCCTATTGGTCGGCATTCGAGAAACCGCAATTGCTCGGCGCCCGCGCCCAGCTGGTCCACACCGCCATCGAAGCCGGTATCGCGGAGGGCGCCCTGGCCGATGCCGCCGAGTTCGTCCGCACCCGGAGCCGCCCGTTCTTCGAGGCGGTGCGTTACGGCGGCGCCAACGCCGCGAGCGACGATCCGCACATCCTGCTGCGATTCGGTCAACTCGCCACCCGGACCCGCGCGTCAACCCAGCTACTGCGTTGGGCCGCAGGCGAACTCGAAGACATAGGGCTCGACGTCGCCGATCCCGACGCTGCCGCGCACGGCTCGATCGCGGTCGCGCAGGCCAAGGCCTTCGCCAGCGAAGTGGCCGTCGACGTCGCCAGTCAACTCTTCGCTTTGACCGGCGCGAGCGGAACCGACCGCCGCCATGACCTTGACCGGCACTGGCGTAACGCGCGGACCCACAGCGTGCACGACCCCGTCGACTGGAAGTACCACCACATCGGCGCGTGGGAACTCTCCGGCGTGGCACCGCCGAATCACGGGCAGATCTGAGTGCACTTGCGATCCGGCGGATTCTGAATGTTCAGGCGCTGCCAGGTACCCGATAACGTCGTCACATGGCCGCGAATCTGGAAGAGGCACAAGTTGATTCGCCTCCGCTGAAATCGCAACCGTTCAAGCCGGCGCTGTTTGTCGCGGTGACGGCGGGACTTGGGTACGGCTTTGACTCCTACGCGGTGAACATCTACGGCTTGGTCCTGCCCGAGATCAAGAAGACCCTGCAGATCACCGAAGCGCAGGCCGGTTACATCGGGTCGATCTTCCTGGTCGGCTACACCATCGGGACCATCGGTTTCGGTATTGCCGCCGACCGGTGGGGACGCAAGGCCACCCTGGGCGCGTCGATCCTGCTCTACGGCATCACCACGGCATTGGCCGGCCTCACGACAAACCTGGCCGCCTTCACCGGTTTACGTTTCCTCACCGGTGTGGGCGGCGCCGGCGAGCTGGCGGTCGGCGCCCCCTACACCGCCGAGGTTTGGCCGACCAAGACGCGGGCAATCGGTGTGGGCGGGGTGATCTTCTCGCTGTTCTCGCTCGGCTATGTCCTCGCGGCGGCCGTCGCGCTGGTGCTGGTGCCGCGCTACGGCTGGCAATCGGCGTTCATCGTCGCCATCGTCCCGGCCATCATCTTGTTCCTTGTCCGCCAGGGCATCACCGAATCGCCGCGCTACACCGAGGTCAACGAGGCGCGGAAGCTGCACCGCATCCCGAGGACGAAACTGTGGCAGCTACCCGGTGTACGCCGGCGGCTGATCGTGGGCTGGCTGATCTACACGGCCAACGCGGTCGGCTACTGGGGTTCCACCCTGTTTCTGACGACGTACATCGTCAAGAGATTCCATGCGTCCACCACCGATGCAATTCGCTACGCCCTGGTGTTCTTCCTGCTGCAGGTCGTCTTCGTCTTCATCGGCACCGCGTTGGCCGACAGATTCGGGCGCCGTCCTTCCGCGATTCTCGGCGCCGTCATCGAGGCTGGTTCCGCGATCCTGGCGGCCACCTCGGATTCGCTGGCCGAATACCAGGTCTACGGAGCAATTTCCATCGCCACCCTCGGCTGGCTGTGGGGAGTCGGGGATGCGTACATTTCCGAGTTGTTCCCAACAGTGCTGCGTGGCACGGGATTTGGTGTCGCCGTCGGCGGCGGGCGCATCGCGTCGATCGCCGCGCCGACCGTCGTCGGCTGGGCCATCGGTCATTACGGCGTACAGACGCCCTATCTGGCGCTGTCGGCCATCTGGCTGCTGACCATCGTCGGCTATCTGTTCGGGCCCGAGACCAAGGGCAAGGAGCTCGACGACCTCGCCGACGAGGCTCTGGTGGCACGCGTCGGTTAGACAGCGCCGAATGGCCAGTTATTGCACGGGTTTTCGAGAAATGCGTGCCGCAACTGGCCAGTGGTCTAGGGCTGCTGGGCGAGCAACAGGTCGCGAATCGTCGAATGCGTGTGCCGCTGCCACATGGCCTGCACCGGTACCAGCAGCGGTGGCTGCAGGTCGACGACCGTCACCCTGCCGTCCATCACCGGCCCGACCGGATGCGTGACGAACGCCGCGGCGCCCGTCGTCAGCGGGGCGGCCACCGTCGCCGCGCCCTGGACGCGGCTGATCACGTAGTCCGGCTCGAAGCCGGCCCGTCGGCAGGCGCCGAGCAGCAGGTCGCTGTAGTAGGACGCGCCGGGCGGTGCCCAGAGCGCGATTCGTTCGTGGGCCAGGTCGGTGAGGTCGACGGCGTCGCGCTGCGCCAGCCGGTGCGAACTCAACACAGCCACGCGGACCGGGTGATAGCCCAGCACCGCGGTGGCGAGGTCGCGGTCCGGCACCACGCCGCGGCGCAGGGCGAGCTGGATCGATCCGTCGAGCAGCGCGGGGGACAGCTGATCCGGAAACATCTGGCGGAAGGTGAAGGACACGTCGTCGAGGGCGTCGATCACAGGCTCCAACAGCGCGTACGCCTCGGTGCTGTCGAGCGCTGGGGTATGCCCGACGACGTAGTTCTCCCGCGCGGCGCTGGCCGCCCGCTGCACGTGGTCGGTGACGGTCTGGGCGGCAGCGAGCAGAGTGCGCGCATCGCTGTGTAGTTGGCGGCCTGCGGGCGTCAGCGTGACCCGCCGGCCGTCGCGATCGAAAAGTGTTGCACCCAGCTCCTTTTCGAGTTGGCGGATGGAGCTGCTCAGGGCCTGCTGGCTGAGGTGCAGCTGATCCGCGGCGCGGGTGAAACCGCCGGCATCGGCGACCGCGAGGAAATGCTGCAGCCGGCGCAGATCGGGATACGGCCTGGTCATGCCGCCACCTTATCTACAACTATTGCTTGTGGATAGGTAGAAAAGATTCGTTTCTGTTTGTGGTTTGGCGTGGCTAGCGTGGGCGGCATGAGCAATCTCGAAGGCAAGTCAGCAGTCGTCGCCGCCGGCGCCAAGAACCTGGGCGGTCTGATCAGTACCACGCTCGGCGCGCGCGGCGTCAACGTCGCGGTGCACTACAACAGCGCCGCCACCGAGGCCGACGCCGACCAGACCGTCGCAGCGATCGAGGGCTCCGGTGCCAAGGCCATCAAGGTCCAGGGCGACCTCACCATCCCCGGCAACGTGGAGAGGCTGTTCGACGCGGCGGCCGAAGCGTTCGGCGGCGTCGACATCGCGGTCAACACCGTCGGTAAAGTGCTGCGCAAGCCGATCGTGGAAACGACTGAGGCCGAATACGATTCGATGTTCGACATCAACGCGAAAGCCGCGTACTTCTTCCTGCAGCAGGCCGGTCGCCGGCTGAATGACGGCGGATCGGTCATCACCATCGTGACGGCGCTGCTGGCGGCGTTCACCGACGGGTACAGCACCTACGCCGGCGCCAAGAGCCCTGTCGAGCACTTCACCCGCGCCGCGGCGAAAGAGTTTGCGGCGCGCGGGATCAACGTCAACAACGTCGGCCCCGGACCCATGGACACGCCCTTCTTCTACGGCCAGGAGACCCCGGAGCGTGTGGCGTTCCACAAGTCGCAGGCGATGGGCGGCCGGCTGACCCTCATCGAGGACATCGTGCCGCTGGTCGTCTTCCTCGCCGACGAAGGGCACTGGGTGACCGGCCAGACCATCTTCGCCAACGGTGGCTACACCACGCGGTAGGCGCGAAAGCTCAGCGGCGCCAGAACAAGTGGTGGATGACGCCGCTGGAACTGGGCACCACGTCGCAGTGGTACCGGTCGAGCAGCTCGTCGGGGGACTCCCAGAGTCGTGAGCCCTCGCCGAGCGTCACGGTGGGGGACACCACCACGTGCAGGGTGTCGATCAGGTCGGCGTCGAGGAACTCCCGCACCGTGGTGGCGCCGCCGCCGATGCGAATGTCTTTGCCCTGCGCTGCTTCTCGGGCGAGTTCCAGCACGTCGGCCGGCCCCGCGTCGACGAAGTGGAACGTGGTGTCCGACAAGGTGAATGACGGCCGTAGGTGGTGCGTCATCACGAACACCGGGGTGTGGAACGGCGGCTCGTCGCCCCACCAGCCCTGCCAGTCGAGGTTGGCCGGTCCGCGGTAGGGGCTGAACTTGTTGGCGCCCATGATCTCTGCGCCGATGTTGTGGTGGAAGTCGCGGACGAGGAAGTCGTCCAGGCCGCGCGTGCCGCCCGGCTCGGTGCGGTTGGGCCAGTTGGCAGTCGCGCCGGCCCAGGCGAACATCACGCCCGGATCGGCGTGGCCGAAGGGCCGCTCGAAGCTCTGCCCGACACCGGCGCCGAAGCCGTCCGCCGAGACGTTGAAGTTCTGCACTTTCACCAGTTGCGTCATGGTTGTACAGACTCCCATCGCCGGCAGAACTCATCGCCCATCAACGGCGAATGGCCAGTTATCGCACGAAATTCTGAAGAATACGTGCAATAACTGGCCACTCGGCGCCGGGAAAACCCCTAGAGCGCGATGTTCTTGTGGCGACCGCGACGGGCCGGGGCCTCGGCGAGGGCCTGGGTGATCTTCGACCGGGTGTGGGCCGGATCGATCTTCTCGTCGACCACGCCGATCTCGATGGCCGAGTCGACGCCACCGGCAATGCGCTCGTGCTCGAGGGCCAGCTCTTCGTGCAGCGCCTCGCGCTCGGCGGCGTCCTCGACAGCGGCGAGCTTGCGCTTGTGCAGGATGCCGACGGCAGCCTTGGCGCCCATGACGGCGACCTCGGCGTCCGGCCAGGCGAACACCTTCGACGCACCGAGCGACCGCGAGTTCATGGCGATGTACGCGCCGCCGTAGATCTTGCGGGTCACCAGCGTGACGCGGGGGACCTCGGCCTCACCGAACGCGTGCAGCAGCTTCGCGCCGCGGCGCACCACGCCGCCCCACTCCTGGTCCACACCGGGCAGGTAGCCGGGGACGTCGACCAGGACGACCAGCGGGATGCCGAAGGCGTCGCACAGGCGCACGAAACGTGCGGCCTTCTCGGCGCTTTCGGAGTTCAGGCAGCCGCCCAGGCGCAGCGGGTTGTTGGCGATGACGCCGACGGAGCGGCCGGCGAGGCGGCCAAGGCCGACCACGATGGACGGCGCCCACTTGGACTGGAACTCTTCGAACGGCACGCCCTCGTCGAGCAGGGCCTCGACGATCGGGTGCACGTCGTAGGCGCGCCGGGCCGACTCGGGCATGAGGGCGCGGATGTCGGTGTCGCCGGCCTCGGCCTTGTTGCGGTCGAAGTGGCCCTGCTGGCTGAACAAGCCGACCAGGCGCTGGCCGCGCGCGTAGCAGTCGAGTTCGTCGTCGGCGACGATGTGGCACACGCCGGACTTCTTGTGGTGGGTATCGGGTCCACCGAGGGAGACCATGTCGACGTCCTCACCGGTGACGCTGCGGACGACGTCCGGGCCGGTGACGAAGACGCGGCCCTCCGGGGCCATGACGATGACGTCGGTCAGCGCGGGGCCGTAGGCGGCACCACCGGCGGCGAAGCCGACGACCAGCGAGATCTGGGGGATGTAGCCCGAGGCCCGGATCATGGCCTCGAAGACCTGGCCGACCGCGTGCAGCGCACGCACACCCTCGGCCAGGCGGGCGCCACCGGAGTGCCAGATGCCCACGATGGGGGCCTGCTCGTCGATGGCGGTGTCGTAGGCGCGAACGATGTGCGCACAGCCGTCGACGCCCATGGCGCCACCCATGACGGTGCCGTCGGTGGCGAACGCGATGGTGTGCACGCCGTTGACGGTGCCGGAGGCGGCCAGGACGCCCGACTTGTCGCGCTCGTGCAGCGGCTTGACGCTGCCGGCGTCGAAGAACGTCGACAGGCGCAGCAGTGGGTCACGAGGATCAAGTGATTCGGCGGCCGTCGCCTCAGGTGCCAGGGTCGTCATTTTCTAATCTCCTTGATCTCGCGGACTGTGCTTGGCGCTCAGTACCGGCCGAAGGTGAGTGCGACGTTGTGTCCGCCGAACCCAAACGAATTGTTGATTGCGTACTTGTAGTCGCCCAACCGCGGAGCCTTGGAGACCACATCCAGATCGATCTCCGGATCCAGGTTCTCCAAGTTCAGTGTGGGGGGAACCACGCCATCGCGCAGCGCCATCACGGTGAGGATGGACTCCACCGCGCCAACCGCGCCGACCGAGTGGCCCAGCGCGGACTTGGGGGCGTACACCGCGGGCTTGTGGCCCTTCATGGCGTTGTTGATGGCCACGCCCTCGGCAACGTCACCGACGCTGGTGCCGGTCGCATGTGCGTTGATGTGGTCGATATCCGTCGGCTGCAGACCCGCGAGCTGGATGGACCGGCTCATGGCGTGTCCGGCCTGTTCGCCGTTGGGGTCCGGCGCCACGATGTGGAAGCCGTCCGAGGTCACGCTGGCACCCATCAGGCGCGCCAGGATGTTGGCGCCGCGGGCCTTGGCGTGCTCCTCGGTCTCGATGACCATGAGGGCACCGCCTTCGCCGAACACGAAACCGTTGCGGTCCCGGTCGAACGGCCGACAGGCGCCGGTCGGGTTGTCATTGGAGGTGGACAGCACGATGCGCATCTGAGCGAAGCCTGCGATCGGCACTGCCTCGATCTTGGTTTCCACACCACCGCAGATGGCGATATCGGCCTCACCGAGGACGATGTTGCGCCAGGCGTTGGCGATGGCCTCCGAGCCGGAGGCGCATGCCGAGATCAGGGTGCTGACGCCGGCCTTGGCCTTGCGATCGAGCCCGACCGCGGCGGCCGAGCCGTTCGGCATGAACATCTGCACGACCAGCGGGGACACCCCGCGCAGGCCTTTCGACCGCATGTTGTCGTAGGCGAACACCAGCTCTTCGGCCGAACCGATGCCGGTGCCGATCGACACCATCAGGCGCCGGGTGTCGACATCGGGCGCGCCGGCGTTTTCCCACGCACGGCGGCCGATGACCGTCGACATTTTTTGTAGATACGACAGCCGACGCAGCTCGACGCGCGTCAGCTCACTCTCGAAGTCCTCGTGGAGGTGACCGCCGATGCGGACAGGCAGGTCGTACTCCTCGATGAACGGGTCATCGAGGAGGCGGATCCCGCTCTCTCCTGCGAGCAGCTTCTGCCAGGTGGTTTCTGCGTCGGTCGCCAACGCGGTCGTCATGGCAAAGCCAGTGACGACCACGTTGGGCAGTCCGTTCCCCGTCGAGAGTGGAGACATCTACGTGCGACTTTCCTCTTTAACCTCAGTACTTACCGAAAGCGAGTGCCACATTGTGGCCACCGAAACCGAACGAGTTGTTGATGGCGTACTTGAAGTCGCCATAACGAGGCTCGCCCGCAACCACATCGAGATCGATGTCGGGATCCGGCGTCTCGTAGTTCAGCGTCGGGGGGATGACCCCGTCGCGCAGTGCGAGCACTGTCAACACCGACTCGAGCGCACCGACCGCACCGATGGAGTGGCCGAGCGCCGACTTGGGTGCGTACACCGCGGCGTTCTGACATCCGGCGACCCGGATGGCATTGGCCTCGGCAGTGTCACCGATCGGAGTCGCCGTGCCGTGGGCATTGACGTGGTCAATGTCCTTGGCGTCCAGCCCTGCGGTCTCCAGTGCACGCTTCATCGCGGCACCGGCCCGCAGGCCGTTGTCTGCCGGGGCCACCATGTGGAACGCGTCCGAGGTGATACCGGCACCCATCAGCCGGGCCAGCGGCTTGGCGCCACGGGCCAGGGCGTGCTCTTCGGTCTCGATGATCATCAACGCGCCGGCCTCGCCGAACACGAAGCCGTCCCGGTCCTTGTCGAACGGGCGGGATGCGCGCTCGGGCTCGTCGTTACGCGTCGACATGGCGCGCATCATCGAGAACGCCGCGATCGGCAGCGCTTCGATGGTGCCCTCCACACCGCCGACGACGGCGAAGTCCGCGTCGCCCATCACGACCTGACGCCAGCCGTGGGCGATGGCCTCAGAACCCGACGAGCACGCAGACACTGGGGTGATGACCCCGGCGCGGGCGCCGAGCTCAAGACCGGCGACCGCAGCCGCGCCGTTGGGCATGATCATCTGAACGGCGAGCGGGCTGACCTTGCGGATGCCGCCCTCGTTCATCGCGTCGTAGGTTTCGACGATCTTCTCGCCACCACCGAGACCGGTGCCGATCACGACCGAGAAACGATCGGGATCGACCTCGGGCGCGCCGGCGTTCTGCCAGAGCCGCCGGGCCAGCACGAGCGACAAGCGCTGCACATAGGAATTGCGGCGCAGTTCGACACGAGTCAGCTGGCTCTCGATGTCATCGACCAGGTGGCCACCGATACGCACCGGAAGGTCCCACTTGGTGACGAAGTCGTCGGTCAACTCACGGATGCCGCTTTCGCCTGCCAGGAGGCCCTTCCACGTGCTCTCGATGTCAGCAGCGAGCGCCGTGGTTGCCTCCACGGCGGTCACCACTACGTTCGGGAAGCCTCCGTTAGCAGTGGAAGGCCTGGTCACTTCGTGAACTTATCGCGCAGCGCGGCAGCAGCCTCGGGGTTCTCTTCCTCGAGCTTCTGGATGTAGGCGACGACGTCACCGACGGTGCGCAGGCCAGCCAGATCCTCGTCCGGGATCTTCACGCCGTACTTGTCCTCGGTCTGAACGGCGATCTCAACCATCGACAGCGAGTCGATGTCCAGGTCGTCGACGAAGGACTTCTCCGGGGTGACCTCAGACGGCTCGATACCGGTGACCTCTTCGATGATCTCGGCGAGGCCGGCGATGATTTCTTCTTGGTTGGCAGCCACGATGGCTCCTTCTTTTTGTTGTGTCGGCACACCGGATTTGGTGTGCCGGGTTGGTTGTTTCGGCAAACAGCCCTGTCAGAACTCGGTGAGTCCGTCCAGGTCTGCGGGTGTCTTGATGGCGAAGGTGGGCACGCCCTTGACTTCGCGCTTGGCGATCCCGGTGAGGGTGCCGGCCGGCGGGAATTCGATGATGCCGGTGATTTCCTGGCCGTCGAAGCGCTCGCGCAGCGTGGCCGAGCACAGGTCCCAGCGGACCGGACGGGTCATCTGGGCGACCAGCTTGGTCATGGCGTCCGCGGCGTCGGCGACCGGCTGGCCGTCGGCGTTGGACAGCAGGGTGGTGGTCGGCTCGCTGGGGCTCACGGTCGCCGCGGCAGCCGCGTACGGCTCCTGCGCCGAGCCCATGAAGTGCGTGTGGAAGGCGCCGGCGGTGGCGAGCACCCGGACCCGGGCCTTTGCCGGCGGGTCCTCGGCCAGCTTCTCCAGCGCCGCGACGGCACCGGCGGCGACGATCTGCCCAGCCGCGTTGCGGTTGGCCGGGACCAGTTCCAGGGCTTCGAGACGGGCCAGTACCTCGGCCTCGTCGCCACCGAGCACCGCGGCCATACCGGTGGGCTCCAGTGCGCAGGCCTTGGCCATCTCCGCGCCGCGGGTGGCCGCGAGCTTGATGGCCTCGTCGGCGGAGATGACGCCGGCGATGGCGTAGGCGGCGATCTCGCCGACAGAGTGGCCGGCCACGATCGTGGTGGCGCCGGCCAGCAGGCCGCGCTTGGTCAGTTCTTCGTGTGCGAGCAGCGTGGCCGCGACGACCAGGGGCTGGGTCACCGCGGTGTCGGTGATCTCCTCGGCGGTCGCCGTGGTGCCCAGCTGGGCCAGATCCAGGCCGCTGATCTCCGACCAGGTGGCCAGACGGTCTGCGGCGCCGGGCAGCTCCAACCAAGCGGTGAGCATGCCGGGCGTCTGAGATCCCTGCCCGGGGGCAAGCAGCGCAAGCACAGGTGTTTGAGGCACGGATTAAGAAAACACTGTGAAGGGGGTTTTATGCCGTGTAAGAGATTATGAACCTCGTCTTAAAGTTTTGTGGAATGTCTACAAAAACGCACGTTATGCAACGTTGGCGAGACCTCGCTGCGATGTGGATCACCCCTCGGAGTCGCTTATTACCGCCCAGTAGGCCACGTCCGGGTGCTCTGATCAGGCGATTTGTGGGTTGTTTTGGGGTGTCTGACGGCTCAATCGACCCACTGTGGACGCCACACGGAGCACATACGCATCCCTGGGCACCATGGGATCGCGGCCGGTGAAGTCCGCGATTCGGCGCAACCGGTACCGGACGGTGTTTGGATGAACGAACAATTTGCGGGCACACGCTTCTATGGCGCCGCCCGCGTCGAGGTACGCGTCGAGCGTCTCCGTCAGCGCCGGACCCGCGTCTGCCAACGGCCGGACCACCTCGAGTTCCAGGGCCGCCATGGCCAAACGGTCGCCCAATAGCGCCCGTTCGGGCAGCAGTTCACGGGCCGGCACCGGGCGGGGCGCGCCCGTCCACCCACCTACCGCGTTCATCCCGGCGATGGCCTCCGTGGCGCTGTAATGCGCCGCCGCCAGCGTGGCTGCCGTCGGCCCGATCACCACCGGGGCGTCGGCGAACACGGCCATCAGCTCACCCAGGAACCGGTCGGTGGGGGAGAGCTGCCCGGACACGATGGCCACCAGCCAGGTGCCGTGTACGTCAGACAGTGCGACGCGGCCGTGGCGGGTGACGACGTCGTGCACGTCCTCGCTGGCCAGATCGGCCCGGTCGGGCCGGGGGAAACCCACCACGACGGTCGCGGGCGCGGTGGCGTCCCAGTTCAGCGCCGCGGCCTGGGATTGCAGTCCGGGGCCGACGTCGCCGCGCACGACAGCGTCCACGACATTGGCTTCCATTCGGGTGTCCCAGGCGCCGCGGGCCTCGGCCTGGTCGGCATAGGCGCTGGCGGCCGCGAAGGCCAGGTCGCGGCTGTACCGCAGAATGCCGGCGGTCAGCGCGGTCAGTTGCTCCTCGGTGCGGGCCAACAGCGGCACCACTTCCTCGAAGAACTCCATGGTGGTCCGCACCATCTCCACCGACTGCCGCAGCGCGATCCGGCGCCGTAGGTCCTGGGGCACCACCTCGAAAGCCTCAGCGGTGTAGCTGACGTCGCTGTTCGGATCGCGCATCCACTCCACGAAGTTGACCACCGCGGTCTGCACCACCAGATGCACGCTGGCGCGCTGGGAGGCCTCCAACTCGGCGAAGAATGGCAGCCGCTCTTCGAGGGCATGTACTGCCTGGGTCGCCAACGTGCCGGAGTACTGCTTGAGGCGACGCAGCACCGTCTCCGGCACGTTCTCGAGCACTTCGAGCGTCGACTTGGGCGGAACGAACCGATTGCCGGCCGTGTTGTCGGGCATAGCTAAAAGCTACGCCTGATTTCTAGAGATTACTGCCAACTGGAGACGCCGAGATGACGGTTTCTGACGTATATCGGGCGATTTTCGTCAGAAAGCGTCATCTCGGCGCACGTGTTGCTACGCGCTGCCGGTGTCCGCGTACGACACCTCGGCCGCGGAGACGTCATCGATCCGGTACTGCTTGGCGGCAGCGACGGCCACCGACGGATCGATCTCGCCGTCGCGGGCGAGCGCCTCCAGTACCGCGACCACCACCGACTCGGCGTCGGTGTTGAAGTAACGACGGGCCGCCGGACGGGTGTCGGAGAAGCCGAAACCGTCAGTGCCGAGGGTGACGTAGGTGTTCGGCACCCACGGACGGATCTGCTCGGGCACCGCGCGCATCCAGTCCGACACCGCGACCACGGGGCCCGCGGTGTTCGCGAGCTTGGCGGTCACGTACGGCACCGGCGCCTGCTGGTCCGGGTGCCGCAGCGCGTGCCGGTCGATGGACACGCCGTCGCGGTTCAGCTCGCCCCAGCTGGTCACCGACCACACGTCGGCCGCCACATCCCAGTTGGCGGACAGCATGTCCGCGGCGCGCAGCGCCTCGGGCATCGAGACACCGGACGCCAGGATCTGCGCCTTGCTCGAGCGCTTCTCCGGCGCGGCGCGGAACCGGTACATGCCGCGCAGGACGCCCTCGGGATCGAAGTTCTCGGGCTCGGCCGGCTGCTGGTACGGCTCGTTGTAGATGGTGATGTAGAAGTAGACGTTCTCCGAGTTCTCGCCGTACATGCGCTCGAGACCGTTCTCGATGATGTACGCGATCTCGTACGCGAACGCCGGGTCGTACGCCACTACCGCGGGGTTGGTCGAAGCCAGCAGCAGCGAATGTCCGTCCGCGTGCTGCAGGCCCTCGCCGGTGAGCGTGGTGCGCCCGGCGGTGGCACCCAGCACGAAGCCGCGGCCCATCTGGTCGGCCGCCGCCCAGAACCCGTCGCCGGTGCGCTGGAACCCGAACATCGAATAGAAGATGTAGATCGGGATCATCGGCAGGTCGTGCGTGGCGTACGACGTCGATACGGCGGTGAACGACGCCGTCGACCCGGCCTCGTTGATGCCCTCGTGCAGGATCTGGCCGATCTCACTTTCCTTGTACGCCAACATCAAATCGGCGTCCACGGCGGTGTACAGCTGGCCGTTGCGGTTGTAGATCTTCAGGCTCGGGAACCACGAGTCCATGCCGAACGTGCGGGCCTCATCGGGGATGATCGGCACGATGCGCGGCCCGATGTTCTTGTCGCGCAACAGTTCTTTGAAGGTACGCACCGTCGCCATGGTGGTGGCCACGGCCTGGTTGCCCGAGCCCTTCTTGAGCGACTTGTACACCTCGCGGCTCGGCAGCGGCAGCGGCTTGGACTTGGTGCGCCGCTCCGGCAGGAAGCCGCCGAGCGTCCGGCGTCGGTCGAGCATGTAGCGGAGCTCCGGCGACTCGGACCCGGGGTGGTAGTACGGCGGCAGGTACGGGTTCTCTTCGAGCTGGGCGTCGGTGATCGGCACCCGCGTCGCGTCGCGGAACTTCTTGAGGTCGTCGAGCGCCAGCTTCTTCATCTGGTGCGTCGCGTTGCGGCCCTCGAAGTGGCTGCCCAGGGTGTAGCCCTTGATGGTCTTGGCCAGGATGACCGTCGGCTGCCCCTTGTGCTCCATGGCCGCGCGGTAGGCCGCGTACAGCTTGCGGTAGTCGTGGCCGCCGCGCTTGAGGTTCCAGATCTCCTGGTCGGTCATCGGGTCGACCAGCGCCTTGGTGCGGGGGTCGCGCCCGAAGAAGTGGTCGCGCACGTACGCGCCGTCGTTGGCCTTGTAGGTCTGGTAGTCACCGTCGGGCGTGACGTTCATCAGGTTGACCAGCGCGCCGTCCTTGTCGGCGTGCAGCAGGGCATCCCATTCGCGGCCCCACACCACCTTGATGACGTTCCAGCCGGCGCCGCGGAAGAACGACTCCAGCTCCTGGATGATCTTGCCGTTGCCGCGGACCGGGCCGTCGAGGCGCTGCAGGTTGCAGTTGACGACGAACGTCAGGTTGTCCAGCGCCTCGTTGGCGGCGACCTGGATCAGGCCGCGGCTCTCGGGCTCGTCCATCTCGCCGTCGCCGAGGAAGGCCCACACATGCTGGTCGCTGGTGTCCTTGAGTCCGCGGTCGTGCAGGTAGTGGTTGAAGCGCGCCTGGTAGATGGCGTTCATCGGCCCCAAACCCATTGACACCGTGGGGAATTCCCAGAAATCGGGCATCAGGCGGGGGTGCGGGTACGACGGCAGGCCGCCGCCGGGGTGGCTGTGCTCCTGCCGGAAACCGTCCAGCTGGTCGGTCGACAGGCGGCCCTCGAGGAAGGCGCGGGCGTAGATGCCGGGGGAGGCGTGGCCCTGGATGAAGATCTGGTCGCCGCCGCCGGGGTGGTTCTTGCCGCGGAAGAAGTGGTTGAAGCCGACCTCGTACAGCGACGCCGACGATGCGTACGTCGAAATGTGCCCGCCCACACCAACACCGGGGCGCTGCGCGCGGTGCACCATGATGGCGGCGTTCCAGCGGATCCAGCGGCGGAAGCGGCGCTCGACCTCTTCGTCACCGGGGAACCACGGCTCGAGATCGGTAGGGATGGTGTTGACGTAGTCGGTGGACGTCAGCGCGGGGATGGACACGCGCATCTCGCGCGAACGCTCCAGCAGCCGAAGCATCAGGTAGCGGGCACGCGCCGGCCCGGAACGGCCCAACAGGTCGTCGAACGATTCCAGCCATTCGGCGGTCTCGTCGGGGTCGATGTCGGGTAGGTATGACGCGACACCGTCACGAATCACCCGGACCCGGTCGGGTTCGGCTGAAGTACTGGAGTTTTGAGCCAGGTCTTGGCGCACGAACTCAGTGGTCAACTGCCACTCCTTGCTATTCGATTTTGGCGGTGCTTTTGGCACTGCCAATCGTCCACCTATCGTGCCGCAGGATAGGCGGCGGGGTGGGCTACCGGCGAGTACGCGTTGTGATGACGATGATTGGCGGAATCACCCTGTACGGTCAGCTGATGGTGACGAGCGCGGTAGGTGTCTCGCGGCTTCGCGCAGCCGCTCTGGCGTTCGGGGGCCTGGCGGTATCCGCCATGGTGATCGTCGGTTGCAGTAAGTCCGTAGAAGGCAGCTCCACGGTCGACCAGCCTGGCGCAGCGGCGTACCGAACTTCGGTGTCGTTGTCGGCAGCGGCGTCGGCCAGTTCGAGTTCGTCGAGTGCCTCGGTCGCGGCGACCCAGGCGGCGTGCCAGGTCTTCGTCGACACCGGTAAACCGGCGATGCAGGCGGTCAACGCCTACGTCGATGCCGAGAACGCCGGTGGCACCGATGCCGCCAAGTTGCAGGCCGCGGTTGACGCGCTGCACCACGCGGCCGACTCGGTGACCAAGAGTGCGACGACAGTGCAGTCGGACACTCTCAAAGCCGCGCTGGCCGGCTGGGCCGCAGCGGCCCAGACGCTGGCCACGGCGATCAGTACCAATGCGTCGACCTCTGATTTCAATGCGGCGGTCGACTCGTTCAATGAAGCCAAGTCGTCGACCGAGACGGCGTGCGGGTAAATCTCGCGCTTATCTCGGCGAACAAAGATGTGTCTTGCGTCGAATGAATCGTCGTCGCATGCGACTATTGGGTTCCACACACACAGACTGCATATCAGCAGGTAAGAGGAGGACACCGGTGGCCGCGGCGGACGCGCCGAACTACGCCCAGAGACTGGGCATTCAAAAAAATCAAATCGTCCAAGAGCTGGGCTGGGACGAGGACACCGACGACGACATCCGTCTCGACATCGAAGATGCGTGCGGTGCAGAGCTTCTCGACGAGGATTCCGACGAAGTCGTGGACGTCGTGCTGCTGTGGTGGCGCGATGACGACGGCGACCTGGTGGACCGTCTCATGGACGCCATCACCCCGCTGGCCGAGGACGGCGTGATCTGGGTGGTCACCCCGAAGACCGGCAAGAGTGGCCACGTCCAGCCTGCCGAGATCGCCGAGTCGGCGCCGACGGCGGGCCTGGTGGTCACCTCGTCGGCCAACCTCGGGGACTGGATCGCCAGTCGCCTGGTGCAGCCCAAGTCGAAGGCTGCGGGCCGGCACTAGTGCGGTTGGGTTTGCTCCCGCAGGTTTCCTGTGGCGCGAGCCTGACCGGGTGGCGGAATTTCGAACCCCATTTCGCCCTGTGGTCAGGCTCGCGACCGTGATCGACGTCGGGTCCGTCGCGCCGGACTTCACGCTGAAAGACCAGCACGGCCGTGCGACGACGTTGTCGGCGTTGCGCGGCCGGTCTGTGCTGTTGGTGTTCTTCCCGCTGGCGTTCACTCCGGTGTGTGCGGGGGAGCTCGGCGAGATCCAGGAGAACCTGGCCCGGTATCGGAATGACTCGGTGGCGACGCTGACCATCTCGGTCGGCCCGCCGGCCACCCACAAGGTCTGGGCCCGTGAATCGGGCTTCGAGTTCCCGATCCTGTCCGATTTCTGGCCGCACGGCGCGGTGTCCCAGCTCTACGGGGTGTTCAACGCCGATGCGGGCTATCCGGACCGTGGGACGTTCCTCGTGGATCGGGACGGCGTGGTGCGGTTCTCCGAGTGCACATCGCCGGGCGAGGCGCGCGACCAGTCGGTCTGGGTCGACGCCCTGGCCGCCCTTGACTGATTTTCCCTTGGCACGTCATCCCGTGTAGCGTGCCCGAGGCGGGGCGCGTAGCTCAGTGGTAGAGCTCTGGTTTTACACACCAGCGGTCGGCGGTTCGATACCGTCCGCGCCCACCAATAAAACGAGGATTCGTTGGACCGGCCATCGCAGCCGGCGGCTCTGTCGATAGTTCATCGGCCGGCTGTACAGCGGATTCGCGGCAATGGCACAGGGCTGTCAGGCCTTGGTCTCACGTTGGCCGGGCATCCTGACCTGCTGATGGACAGTGCACTGGAGAAATTGCGGGCCAGCTACGACGAGTCGCCGTATCCGCTGAATTCGTATCCGCAGTCGGCGCCGGGACAGCTCGCGGCCGTCGCCCACCTGTTTGGCTTGGACGCGCCGCCGGTCGCTGACGCCCGCGTGCTGGAGATCGGCAGCGCGGTCGGCGGAAACCTCATCCCATTCGCCGCGGAGCATCCGCGAGCGCACGTCGTGGGTGTCGATCTGTCGCCGGCGCAGACTGCCGCAGCCCGCCGCTACGTCGGTGCGGCCGGACTGGACAACGTCACGCTCCTTGCCGGTGACATCTCCGATATCGATGTCGCGGCGCTGGGGCCGTTCGATTACGTCGTCTGCCACGGTGTGTACAGCTGGGTTCCAGAAAATGTCAGAGCATCAATACTCGCCGTCATGCGCCGGGTGCTGTCGGCGGACGGAGTCGGGTATCTGAGCTACAACGTCTACCCGGCTTGGAAGTCGAAAGAGATCGTGCGCGAGGCGATGCTGCTGGCAGCGGCCGGCGCTGATACGCCGGCGGCCCGGGTGCAGGCGGCGCGCGGGGCGGCCGAATTCTTGGGGGAGGTCGCGCTTCCCGGCGGAGCCGCGGCGCGGGCAGTCGCAGAGCACCGCGCCACCGCCGCCGGACATGAGGACTACTGCCTGCTGCACGATGAGCTTGAATTGTTCAATACGCCTTGCTATTTCATCGACCTCGTGCGGCAGGCCGAGTCGCACGGCTTGGCCTATCTGGCCGAGGCCCAGCCGCAATACATGCTCGCCCGAAATTTCGGTGACGATCTGGCCGACCGGCTGGCGACCAGGTGCGGGGACGACCGGGTGCTGTTGCAGCACTACTTGGATCTGGCCATAAACCGGTCATTCCGCCAATCGCTGTTGGTGCCTCATGAGCGCATCGCAGACGTTCGAGACACGCTGGACCGTAAGCGTTTTGGCGCCCTGCACTTCGCCGCCTGGCTACCTCCCGTCGAAGGGGAGACGCGGCTCGACGGATCGGCGCAGGAGTACCGAGGGGAAGAAGGAACTCTGACGGTCGCAGATTCGGTGCACAAGGTGGCTCTTGATCTGCTCAACGTCAGTTGGCCGTGGACGGTATCGCGCGCCGAGCTGATCGAATCGGCCCAGGTATCGCTGCCGTTCTCGGGTGGCGCCGATCGGTTGGAATCCCGCATCGATGAACTGCTGGAGACGTTGATTGTGCAGGGCAAGGTGCGCTATCGGTTGGATCCGATACTGCCACAGCAGCATTCGATGCTCCGGCTGGTCAGCGCGGCGCGGATGTTGGCGGCGGCGACGCGTGATGACCCGGAGGCCTACAGCTTCACTGCCTGGCACGAGATGACGGCTTTGCCGCCGTTCGACCGCTATCTGTTGCCATTGCTGGATGGCACACGTAGCCGCGCAGAGCTGATCGAGACGATGCTCGGCTACGCTCGTCGTCATCTCATCGGGTTTCGCCGCGGCGGACGGGAACTGACCGATGGCACCGAACTGCGTGAGGTCGTCGGTGGGCAGATCGATGGGCTCCTTGGCCGCTATCCGGGCTTGCAGTTGACCGAGCTCCCCGAAATGGAGCAGCAGACCCCGGCGTGAGCTTTCGTTTGGCCTCAGTCGACCGGGCTCATGTCGTCGGCGCTCCACCGCACCGCCGTGACGGCGGGGGCCTTGATGACATCTGCCAGCGCGGCCTCGATGCGGTGGTCGTCGCGTTCATCGGCGATGACGGTGGCGGTGATGCGCACCCCCTCGTCATCGGGCAGGTCGACCGCGGAGATGGATCGCACCGTGAGGTTCGGGTGCGAAATCGCGTCGAAGATGAGGCTCCGGATGTGGAGTTCGGCGCTCGTGGCGCACCGCACCTCGAACCGGTATTCGGCAGAGGACTCTTCGGCGCCGGGCCGGCGGTGCCGGTCCAGCGTGCGTCCGACCGGTCGCAGGAAGATGTTGGCGGCGATGACCGCGCAACTTCCGATCACGGCGGGCACCATCAGTCCGCCGCCGGCCAGGGCCCCGATGGCGGCCGACGCCCATAGGGTGGCCGCGGTGTTGAGCCCGGAGATCGTCGCGCCTTGCTGCATGATCACGCCGGCACCGAGGAAGCCGATACCGGATGCGACCTGGGCGGCGACGCGGGTGGGGTCAGCGTGTTCCCCCGCGAAGGTGTAGCCGCCCATGATCACGAACAGCGTTGACCCGAGGCTGACCAGAGCGGCGGTGCGCAATCCGGCGTTGCGGGACCGCCATTGCCGCTCCAGCCCGATCGCCGCGCCGAGGCCCAGGCCGGCGCCGATCCGCAGCGCGATATCCAGTGTGTCGATCACCTTGTGCTCCTGTTGCTTTCGAGTTGATGCACGCGCTCTCAGCGCGCCCATCGGCTGCGACGGCAGTAGGGGCGGATGGTAGGGACAGACTGCGAACTCAAAGTGAACAGTGGCCGACTCGCAGTGAGACGCGGATACCGTTGATGCTCGGCCTCAGGCGGCGGCCTGCGACGTCGCGGCGGCCTTCGTGCTCTGGGTCTTCTTGCCGGACTTCGACTTCGGCTTCTTGGTGCTCGTCTTCTTCTCGGTCTTGCTGCCGGTGTCCGACGTGCCCGAA
The DNA here is from genome assembly GCF_025331195.1 of Mycolicibacterium llatzerense. Lineage (NCBI taxonomy): Bacteria > Bacillati > Actinomycetota > Actinomycetes > Mycobacteriales > Mycobacteriaceae > Mycobacterium > Mycolicibacterium llatzerense. The sequence goes on from NZ_LXOV01000016.1 coordinate 83,027, forward strand.
TTGGCGTTCGAAGTGGTTCCGGCACCGGTGGCGTCCGGCTTGGTCCCGTTGTCAGCACCGGTGGTGTCCGGCTTGGTGGCGTCCTTGGTGTCTGTCGGGTCCTTGGTGTCCGTCGGGGTGGTCGCCGCGGGCTTGGCTGCTGTGGGCACGGGCTTGAGTGCAGGCTTGACCTTCGTCGCCGCAATCTTCGGTACTGCGGTGACCGCGACCCCGGACGCTGGGGTGGGTGTCACCGCCGCGATCGGCGCCGGTTGAGTGGCCAGCGCGTTGGCGATGGTCTGCTGCGCGAAGGCGATCCCGTCGACGATCTTGCCGGCGCCGGTGTTGAGCCCCTGGACGACGAGCTTGACGCCGTCGACGACGGCAGTGACGAGGTTGCCGATGTTGATGGGCAGCAGGGCGGCCACGACGTTTTGGGTGGCGATGATCGCCGAGGTCGCGAAAGCGTTGAAGCCGCCGAGCAGGCCGGTGCCGAGACCGATGAGTGCTACCGGGACTGCCTGCACCAACGCCTGGTCCACCGCCAGCGCGCGTTGGTCGCGCGCGATGATGGACACCAGGATCGGTCCGCCGATGACGGTCACTGCGCCGATCACTCCCGCTTCGACGGTGCCGAGCGCGCCGACGAAGTCTCGGGCCAGAATCTGCTGGGCGACGGTGGCCACGAGCCCCGGGATGGCGCTGATCGTTTGTCCGACGCCCTGGCCCGCTTTGGTCAGGCCGACGCCGACCGTCACGACGTCGGTGATCTGGTTGACCACCCACTGCTTGAACGCGGGGAACTGCAGGATGTCCGCGATGGTGGCGGTGAGCTGGACGTCCGGCATCTGCACGCTGTGGATCACCGGTGCAGGCAGAGCGGTCAACACCGGTGGTGGGGGTGCGGTGACGATGATGCCCGCGGCCATCACGGCGGCGGCGGTGGGCAGGCTCAAACGAGTTGTGAGTGTATGCATTTGAAAGCTCCTGACCGAGGGTGTGGAACTCAAGCAATATTGACGGTATCGACAAATTTGCCTCGGTGCTGAGCTATTTGCAATGTTTTTGGTGCGACGACTTCGGCTGCGACTAGTGCTGCGGGCGATGCCCATCGGGGTGGAAGCTCCCGGGCGCCATTTTCGGGGCTTCGGGATCGGACTCCAGGGTGCGGCGCAGGCGCTGGCCCAGCTCGTGGTTCTGCACCGGCTTACCGACGTGTGGCGAGAGTGCACGCGCAATGGCCTGGAGTACGGGCTCCCGGGGTGGGATCGGATAGAAGTGATCGCCGATGACCAGCCAACCGTTCCCGCCCGCGGCAGCGCCACCAATCAGCTTGCCGACCAGATCCGGCAGGTCGATGCCCCCGGGGAGGGTGTGCAATTGCGCGATCACCGACACCGTGTTGTTGAAGCGGTTGGTGACGTAGATCCGCGAGCCATTGGGCGAAACAGCAACGGCCCCTGCGTAATTACCGACGTTGACGGTATCGGTCACGGCCATGGTGGCGGTGTCGATCCGGCTCACATCGCCGGTCAGCTGGGTGGCGTAGAGCGCCGAGCCGTCGGGCGCGACAGCAATGTCGGTGAGCTCCTGGCCGAGCGGGAAGGTGACGCCGGTGGTGACCGCACCGGTGCCGACGTCGACCACGGTCACATTGCTCGTGGTCACCCCGAACTTGACTCCGCCCATCACATAGATGCGACTGTTGTCGGGGCTGACGACGAGCCCGCTGATCGGCTTGCCGAGGTCAACGGTTTTCACGATGCTGTGGCTAGCGGTGTCGATGGCCCAGATCAGGCCGCCGGTGTAGCCCGCGACGTAGAGCCGGGTGCCATTGGGGCTGACGGCCAGGTAGTACGCCTCGTCGACCTTGATGGTTCCGGTCACCGTGTTGGTGGCGGCGTCGATCAGCATGACCTTCGGGTCAGAAGTGCCATCGGTGTCGCCGCCCGAGGCGAGATAGACGGTGGAGCCGTCGGGGTGGACCGCCACCTGTCCGGACCAGCCGGACAGCACCACGGCCACAACGGATTTGGTGCTGACGTCCATCACCGACAGCCCACCGAGGTTGTTGCAGTACAGCCGAGTACCGTCCGGATGCACGACCAACTGCTGGGCGCCCTGCAATCCGACGCCGGGGCCGATGGCGTCGACCACGGCGTTGGAGGCCGTGGCGATCACGGAGACCGTCGAGCTACCGCTGTTCCCGACGTAGAGGCGATCGCCACCCGGACTCGGCACCGCCGATACGGGACCGCCGCTCTCGGGGATCGTTGCGATGACTGCGAGCATGGCGACGGCTCCTTCGGGCTACAGGGATTCGATGACCCGGGTTGCGGTGGGCAGGTCGACTCCGGCCTCATCGCGGTAAGCCTTGACGGCGGCAATCTTGTTGCCGGAGGCCAGCAGTTCGAGCACTCGGTCCGACACTTGTGATTGCGCCATCGACCGCACGTCGGGCACGGGGATCCCGGTCTGCGCGTAGAGATGTCGAACCAATTGCTCCAGCGCGCCGAGCCGCTCGTAGATATCGTTCGTCGTCACGTCGCCAGTGTGGCACCTATGCGCCGGCTGTGGACCGAAAGTGACATCAGGTATCGGCGGACTCCGGGCCGAATTCATCGGCAGGTGGTCGTCCGGCTCCATCTGTCTCGGCAGCCCATTCCTGCGTGACGCGCTGTTTCTGCTCGGCTGCAACCCGACTCAGGTGTGCAGCTTTCGGCCAACCGTAGTGCGCGGCGAAATGCAGTATCAGTTCGTCCATTTCTCCGAACGACAGGTCACGGCTCTTCAACGCGGCGTAGACGTGGCTGATGATCGGGAACGGTGCGTCCTGAAAGGCGACACAGGCCACGGTGATCAGCCGCCGCTCTTTCCTGGCCAGCCCAGGCCGCAGCCACATTTCGCCGAAAACGAAGTTCAGGATGCCGGCACCCTGGAATGGGTTGTCCTGGTTGGGTGCGAACGACAGGCAGTTGATGTCCTTGAAGCACGCCGCTCCGACCGCCAGCCGTTCTTCGGGGTCACTGGGGGTCGAGAGCGGCAACAACGGTTCGGGCTCCGGTACCGGCAGGCCGCGCTCCTGATGGATTCGGCTCCACTCCTGGTCGACGATCATGTTGAACCGGGAAGCCTTCGGCCAGCCGGCGTACACCGCGAAATGTAGAACGGTTTCCCGGATTTCGAGGATGGTGATGTCACCACTGTTCAATGCCGCATAGACGTGCGCGCGTAACGGGTCTTCGGCATCGGCGTCCGCGACGCAGGGGAGGGCGATGAATCGTCGTTCCCGCCGGGTCAGCCCCGGACGCTGCCACACGTCGGCGAAGACGAAATCCCGCAAGTGGTCGTCCACCGGTGTGGATTCCGGTGGTGCGGGAACGGTCATGACGTCGGCGTACGCCAGCTTGCCGCGCTCCATACGGTCGGTGTCGAGTCTGGTCATGCTCGTCCTATCTGACTCACCGAATGGTGACGCCGGCATCGACCTTGAATTCAAGGCCTGTGACATATCGGGATTCGTCGGACATCAGGTACAGCACCGCGTTGCTGATGTCGATGGCTTCAGCCATGACGATCGGTAGTGCATTGGCGAAAAGCGGTGCCAGATCGGGCCGTTTGTCCCGAAGCAGGCCATGTAGGGACCCCGGCTGCATTCCGGTTGCCACCCCTGTCGGATGCACGGTGTTCACGCGAACGCTCTGCGCGGCAAGCTCATTGGCCAAACTCTTGCTGAGCCCCACGATCCCGTGCTTGGAGGCCGTGTAGGGATGGTGGAGGGGGGTTCCTTTGGTGCCGGCGGCTGAGCTGATGTTGACCAGGCTGCCACCGCGGTCGACCAGGTGGGGCAGCGCCGCCGAGCACGTGTTCCACGTCCCGATCAGGTTCACATCGACGACAGTGCGCCATTGTTCGGCGGTGGAGGTATCCCACGTTCCCGCAGTGAGCACACCGGCATTGGCGACGGCCCCGTCGAGGCCGCCCAACTGGCCGACGCCGTCATCGACCGCGGCACTCAATGCGTCGGCATCGCGAACGTCGACGACGAACGTCACGGCGCGGCGGCCGTATTTCCTGACGAGCCTGGCAGTTTCGTCGAGGTCCTCACGCGTGGCCAGTGGGTACTCGAGGGCGGAGAGGGACTGGCAGATGTCCACGAGGATGAGGTCTGCTCCCTCCTCTGCCAGACGTATGGCGTGGCTGCGGCCCATCCCGCGTGCTGCGCCCGTGATGAGGACTCTCTTGCCGGCCACGCGTCCGGTTGCCGCGCTCATAGCTTGTTGCAGAAGCCGGCGTCGACCGGGAGGGTGACTCCGGTGATGTACTGCGCAGCATCGGAGACCAGGAAGGCTACGGCGTGACTGATGTCTTCCGGCTCGAGTAACCCGACCGGCATGGGGTTCTGTAAGTGTGGTCCGCCACCGGGATAGTTCTCCAGGAACGCCGTCATCGCCGGGTTGACCGCCATCATGGTGTTGACCGCGGTCGGGTGCACAGTGTTCACCCGGATGCTTTGTGGGGCAAACGCATTGGCCAACGTCCGCATGAGTCCGACGATGCCGTGCTTGGATGCCGCATAGCCCAGACCGCCGGCCTGCGAACCACCGAAGCCCTTCAATCCCGCAGTGGAGCTGGTGAAGACGATGGACCCGCCGCGTCCGCCGGCGATGATATGGGGGATCGCGGCCTTGGCGGTGTGCAATGCCCCGGTCAGATTGACGTCGATGACGTCGGTCCACATTTCGAGCTCTCCTTCGATCGTCAATTCACGGAACGCCATCGTGGCGATACCGGCGTTCGCGCACACGATGTCGAGGCGGCCGAACTGCTCGACGCCGGCATCCAGTGCTGATTTGAGTCCGGCGAAATCACGGACGTCAGCGACGGCGGTGACGATCTTGCCGCCCACCGATTCGACGAGGGTCGCGGTCTCGGCGAGTTCGTCGCGGCTCGCCATGGGATAACCGCTCGATGCGATGTCGGCGCAGATGTCGACCGCGATGATGCAGGCGCCCTCTTTCGCCAGATGCACGGCGTGACTACGCCCTTGCCCACGGGCCGCTCCGGTGATGAAAGCGACCTTCCCGTCCAACAATCCCATCTGAACTCCTTGCTCGTCATGCACTCAAAGTTGGGCGTAAACCGTCTTGGTCTTCAGGAAGCTCTCGATGCCGTCGCGTCCCCACTCATGGCCCCAGCCGGACTGCTTGTAGCCCCCGAAGGGCATCGAATGGTCGAACACCATCTGGCAGTTCAGGGTTACGGTGCCGGCGTCGAGCCGCTTCGCCAGCCGGTGCGCGCGGCTGATGTCCTTGGTCCAGGCGGTCGCGGCCAGCCCGTACTCGGAATCGTTGGCGAGGGCGACGACTTCGTCGTCGTCATCGAACGGCAGGATCGCGACCACTGGCCCGAAGATCTCCTGCTGGTACAGGCGAGCGGTGGGAGCGACGTCGGTGAGAACGGTTGGGTGCACGAAGAACCCACTGCGATCCAGCCGGTTTCCGCCGGTGACCACCTCGACCCCGTCCCGGCGGCCCCCTTCGATGAAGCCCAGTACCTGGTCGAGTTGTTTGGCGCTGATGATCGGGCCGATCAGGACGCCATCCTCTGCCGGTGCGCCGAGCTTCACCGAGTTCGCGATGTTCGTGACGCCCTCGACCACCTTGTCGTACACGTCGCGCTGTGCGAAGATTCGCGATCCGCTGATGCAGCCCTGCCCGGAATGGATGAAGATGCCCATCGCGGCCATCGTGATGGCGGTGTCCAGGTCAGCGTCGTCGTAGATCAAAACCGGTGACTTGCCGCCCAATTCGAGCGCGACCCGCTTGAGGTTGCCGCTGCCGGCGGCCTGCACGATCTGCTTACCCACCACGGTGGAGCCGGTGAACGCGACCTTGTCGACGCCGGGATGCGCGGTGATCGCGGCCCCGACCGTGTGGCCGTATCCGGTGACGAGGTTGACCACGCCGTCCGGAACCCCGGCCTCGGCCAGGACTCGCTCCAGCAGCAGGGCCGAAAGTGGCGTTTCTTCAGCAGGTTTGACGACACAGCTACACCCCGCGGCGAGGGCGGGCGCGAGCTTGGTGCAGGCGTTGAACACCGGCCCGTTCCACGGGAAGATCAGCCCGACGACGCCGTAGGGCTCCTTGAGCGTGTACGCGTGCATGTTGGTGAACGCGCCGGTGATGCCGCCGGTCTGTTGTACGTCGTGAGCGATGCCGTTGAGCTTGGTGCACCAGCCCGCGTAGTAGCGGAAGGATTCGGCGCACGTCGACATGATCATGAACGCCTGGAAGTACGGCATTCCGGTATTCAGCGAATCGATCTGGGCGAGTTCGTCGGCGTGCTGATCGATCAGATCGGCCGCCCGCCACAGCACTTTGGCGCGCTCGCTACCGGGCAGTCCACTCCACACTCCGGACGTGAAACTCTCGCGCGCACGGGCCACGGCTACGTCGACGGCTTCGGCGCCGCCGTCCCGGAACTCCGCCAGCACTTCCTCGGTGGCGGGGTTGATGATCGGGATGACGTCGCCGGCTCCAGGCCGACTCGCGATGGCGTCCAGGACCGACTGCACCGTCATCGCGGCACCTCGGTGAACTCGATGTGCAACTCGGTGAGGCCGCGCAGCAGGAAGGTCGGCTCGTAGCCGTAGGTGCGGTTGTTCGGGCCGCCGTGCTTGGCCTCGCTGATGCGGATGTCGCGCGTGCGGTCGAGCAGTCGGCTGATGGTGACGCGGCCCTCGACCCGGGCCAGGGGAGCGCCGGCACACGTGTGGATGCCACGCCCGAAGGCGATGTGCTCGCGTACGTTCTTGCGATCGAGGTGGAAGTTGGTGGGGTCCTCGAACTTTCGGGGATCACGGTTGGCTGCGCCGAGGCACAGCATCAGGACCGTGCCGGCTTTGATCGGCACGCCACCGAGAGTGGTGGACTTGCGGCAGAGCCGGAAGTCCACCTTGGTGGGGCTCTCGAGGCGCAGCGCTTCCTCGATGAACGGGGAAATCAGATCACGGTTTTCCCGGAGATGGTGCTGCAGCTCCGGCTGGTCGCCGAGCACCTTCACCGCGGAGCTGAGCAGCTTCGTCACTGTTTCCTGCCCGGCGGCGAAGAGGAACGTTGCCGGACGTACCACCTCCAGCAGCGGCGGGACGGAGCCGTCGGGGTAAGTGGCGGTGGCGAGCCCGGTCAGCACATCCTCCCGGGGGTTCGCCCGGCGGTCGGCGATGTACCCGCTGAACAGATCATCAAGGTACTGAAGGGGATTGGAGCCCACGGGCTCGTGGTCGAGGGCGCCGACCCGGGAGCCCGGGGCGTTGCCGGCCCCGAGGTTGCGCCGGATTTCCGGACGGTCCTCTTCCGGAACCCCGAGCAGATCCGCGATGGCCAGGGTGGCGAAAGGCTTGCCGTATTCGCCGAGGAACTCGCACTGGCCGTTCGCGATGAACTCATCGAACTGGCGGTCGGCGAGGTGCCAAATGTAGTCCGCGTTCTCCTGCAGGCGGCGCGGCGTCAACAGCCGGCTCAGCAGGGATCGGGCATTTTCATGCTGGGGTGGGTCCATCACCACCATGTGTTCGAAAATCGGGAACTCGTGACGGTGCGCCTCGATGAGCACGCTGATGTCGTCCCCGTCCGGGGTGAACGGGAGCGGTGGGAACGGGCCGCCGATGGCGTTGACAGCGGAAAACGAATCGACATCCTTGAACGCCGCCTGGACTTCCTGGTACCCCGTCACCGCGACCACGCCGTAGTGCGGTTCGCGCACGACGGGTCCCTGCTGGCGCAGGTGGTCCCAGTACGCGTACGGGTCCTGGGCGATCTCGGGGTTCGTGAAGTAGTCGACGTCGGCGATGTCGGTCACGGTGGACTTGGGCTGCATGACAGCAACTCCTGATCGATCGATCAAATGTTAGACTGCCGTATGCCTATCACGCGCCGCGACGGCCGGTCAAGCATTTCGGGGCGGACTCGTCGATGACTCAGGGGCGCAAATCGAAGGCCGATGACGGCGGTGCTCGGCAGCGCCTGATCGAGGCGACGGTGCAGATCATGCATGACGAGGGGTATGCCGCGGCCACCTCGCGGCGGGTCGCGGCCCTGGCCGGCGTCAAGCAGGCGCTGGTCTATTACTACTTTCCGACCATGGACGACCTGTTCGTCGAGGCCCTGCGCGCCGGTGGGGAAGTAGCGCTGGAACGGCTGCGGGAGGTGCTGCTCGACGAGGATCCGCTGCGTGCGTTGTGGCGTATCAACAGCGACCCGCGGCAGACCGTGTTGAGCACGGAATTCATGGCATTGGCCAACCACCGCAAGGCCGTTGGCGCCGAATTGAAGGCGTATTCGGAGCGCGTACGCGACATCGAAACCGCGGCGGTGACGCTGGTTTTGCGGGCGGGCGGCGTGGATTTGAACGCCTACCCGCCGGTGGTGATGTCGATGATCGTCGCCCAAATCGCGCGCAGTGTCGGCAATGAGGCTGCGGTCGGTGTGACCCGGGGGCATGAGGAGCTCCGCGCGTTCATCGACCGGCAGATCGATCTGCTGTCGAAACCTTCGGAAGTCGTGCGCGACTGATCGTCGGGCGGTTTGCTCGGCGCCCGTCCGTTCGGCGATCCCGCGATCTTCCTGGTATCTGGTCATTGACAGTGCGCTGCATCGCATGTCATGGTTCCTGATCGATCGACCAAATTGTGAGTCGACGAGCCGAACCGTCCTTTCCGCGGCGGTGGCGACAACCAGACAGTGAGGTGGACTCATCGTGGGACGGGTAGCAGGCAAGGTCGCGTTCATCACCGGCGCAGCACGCGGTCAGGGGCGCAGTCACGCCGTGCGGCTCGCCGAAGAAGGCGCCGACATCATCGCCATCGACATCTGTGGACCGGTCAGCAGCAACCCGCAGATCGCACCGGCGACCCGCGACGACCTCGCCGAGACGGCGGACCTGGTCAAGCAGCTGAACCGGCGCATCGTCACCGCCGAGATCGACGTGCGCGACTACGCCGCGGTGAAGGCGGCCGTCGACAGCGGGGTCGAACAGCTCGGCAGGCTGGACATCATCTGCGCCAATGCCGGCATCGGCAACGGCGGCCAGACGCTGGACCACACCAGCGAAGAAGACTGGACGGACATGATCGACGTCAACCTATCCGGCGTCTGGAAGTCGGTCAAAGCCGCAGTGCCACATCTCATCTCGCAGGGCCAGGGTGGCTCGATCATTCTGACCAGTTCAGTGGGTGGCCTGAAGGCCTACCCGCACACAGGTCACTACATCGCCGCCAAGCACGGCGTGGTCGGACTGATGCGGACCTTCGCCGTGGAGCTGGGGCGCCACTCGATCCGGGTGAACTCGGTGCACCCCACGAACGTGAACACCCCGCTGTTCATGAACGAGGGCACCATGAAGCTGTTCCGTCCGGATCTGGAGAGCCCGGGTCCCGACGACATGAAGGTCGTCGCGCAGATGATGCACGTGCTGCCGGTGGGCTGGGTCGAGCCGGTGGACATCAGCAATGCCGTGCTGTTCCTGGCGTCGGACGAATCCCGTTACGTGACAGGCCTTCCCATGACCGTCGACGCCGGAAGCATGCTCAAGTAACCCTCTCGCGTCACCGAACGGCAACCAACTGAATAGGAATCAACCCAACGGCAACGGAGCCAAAGCCCATGGCCAGTAACAGTTCTCGTGTCAACCCCCTGTTCGCCGCAGGCACACCTGACGTGCCTGCCCACCACTCATCTCAGCGAGCCGCGAAGATCAGCGGTTACGGCGGCCTGGCGGTCGCGGCCTGGCTGGTCACCGCGGTGGCGACGGGCCACGGGGTCGCCGTCGCGGATACCGCCGGCGGATCGGCGAGTTCGTCGTCATCGAGTTCGTCAAGCTCGTCGAGTGGTTCGACGTCCTCGGGTTCTCCTAGTTCGTCCGGCGGGACATCGGGTACCGCGAGCGGTGCGGCGTCCGGGTCGACGGCAACCACCGGCGCAACCGGCACGGCGGGGACCACGGGAACGACCGGGCCTACCGAAGCGACGGGCGCCACGGGCAGCTCCAGCGTCAGCGGGTCGTCATCGACATCCGCGACATCGGGATCGACTTCGTCGAGCACCGACGTGGCCTCGGGGGTGATCGTCAGCAGCAGCGGCGGAGCCCATACCGGCAGTTCGTCCACGACTCCGAAAGACAGCACCCACGAAAGCGCCGGCGGCAGTGAGGTATCCGGATCGACCAAGTCGAGCACAACTGCCAAGCCCTCGTCCAAGTCGGGTACGAGCCCCAAGTCCTCGGCCAAGCCGACGCATGCGGAGACCACCAGCGCCGCCCCGAAAACCTCGGTGCAGACGACGGTGAGCGCCGCCGCCAGCACGAACGTGACCGCAAAGACCTCCGCGGTGACCGCGGCGGCCGTGGCCCCCGCGGCGCAGATTGTGCAGGCCGCCGCGACGCCGGCCACGCTGTCCGCCGCTGCGGTGCCGGTCGCCGTGGTGTCTCAAATTACTGCTCCGGCAACGAGTTTGGCGGGGTTCATCAACAATGTGGTGACCAACCTGCTCAATCCGTTCCTCAAGCCATCACCCAACACTCAGGATCCGTTCACCCCCGCGGTGTGGGCGGTGCTGGCCTGGGTGCGGCGCAACGTGTTCAACCAGGCGCCGACCATCTCCTACAACCCTGCCACCACCGTCCAGACCGGGCAGACGGTCACCGGTAACGTCGGCGCCTCCGACGCCGAGGGTGACACCCTGACCTACAAGGTGACCACGGCGCCGAAATACGGCACCGTGACCATCGATCAGGCCACCGGCAACTTCACCTACACCCCGAACGACATCAATTACACGGCGGTGCAGACCGATTCGTTCTCGGTGTCGGTGACGGACGGCAAGGTCAACCTGCTCGGTTTGTTCAGCCCACACAGCGCCAAGGCGGCCGTCGACGTGTCGGTGCTCAACCCTGAAGTCCAGCGGGTGATCCTGAACCTACCCAATACCATTGCCAGCCCGGCCAATCCGCGTTACTCGGCCGACGGCAAATCCATCTTCTTCGCCGGCCAGCCGACCGCCGGGGGCCGCTCGGAGATCTACCAGATCAAGACCGACGGTACTGCCCTGCAATGTGTGACCTGTGGCGTCAGCGTCAGTGAAACCGGGAATCTGGCCAAACCCGTTCCCGTCGACGATGGTTCGGGCCGCGTGCTGGTGCTGGTGAATGTCGCCGGGCAGACGCCGCGGTACTCCATGTTGGAAACCGGAATCAATGGCGCCCAGCTGGTTTCGATCACCACCCCGGCCGGCGGTGGATTCGCTATCGACCCGCAACGCGAAATGCGGGTGTCGCCGGACGGCACCCACGTGCTGTACACCCGTGTCGTGATCGGGCCCAACAACCTCCTGCAGGCCCTGCCGATCGTCGGCACGCTCACCCGCACTGACACCGGCTACACGGTTACCGATGCCCGGGTGGTGTACGCCACCGGTGAAGGCAAGCAGTGGACACCGGACGGCAAGGGCGTGGTGATCCTCGGCGGTCAGTTTGATGCGGGCAATGTGGACGACATCAAGGTCGACCTCGCCACCGGCAAGATCACCCGGGTGACGGCCAACCTCGACTATGACGAGGACATGGACTACTCGCCCAATATGCAGTGGATCGCGATCGGCAGCACTCGCGGTCTCGACGCGCTGACCCCGATGACCCGGATCATCCGGCAGAACTTCCTGCCGGTGTACGTCGGCGCACCCGTGTACCTGGAATGGGCCACCCCGATCAATGTCTCGAACCAGGAATGGATCGTCGCGGCTGGCGATGAGCTCAACCGGGAGAACGGTATTCCGCTGTTCGCCACCAGCGACGGATACACCGCCCGTAGCATGCCCAGCTGGAATCCGACCGGGGATGCGGTGACGTTCTGGGAATCCAGCGTCACCGATCCAACGGTGTCCCGACTGGTCATCGCCAACCTTAAATACACCACCAGTGTCGGGCCGGTGGCCGCGGATCGATCGACCCCGAACTCGGATTCGTGGGCGCCTGCCCTCGGCAGCTACGTCGCCGCCACGACACCGCTGCCCGCCACCGGAACCTATTCGGGCAAGGGCGGTGGCACCGCGGTGGTGACCGAGGCGCCGGACCCGAACGATGCCACGCGCACCGTCCGCACGGTCACCTATACCAACTACGTCAACGAGCTCGGCGAGATCTTGAACGGCACCGAGTCGGCCGACTACAACGCAAGCCAGACGACGGTGCACTACCTGGCGAATGTCACCGTCACCGGAGCCCACACCGGCTATCTGACGGCTGACGCCAACATCAACGCGTTCCAGCAGTCGCTGACCGGCACCATCACCTCAAGTGTCGACGGCGATGTGCAGTCACTGCCGGATCCGGATGCGGCGCACCAAGCGCAGCAGGACGCCTAGCAGCCGCATCCCGGCGAATGAAAGGACCGCATCATCGGAACCGGCAGCGAATTACCCAGTGGTGCACTGCTTCTGGGTGAAGACCGGGTCACGGGCTCCTCCGGCGGATTGCACCACCACGTCTATCCCGGTACCGGTCGCGTGAACGCCATCGTCGAGATGGCTGGAGCCGCTGAAGTCGACAGAGCGGTTGACATAGCCACGCAGGCTCAGCGGAGGTGGATGTCGTACCCGCCCGATCGGCGCCGCGACATCCTGTTCGGCCTGGCGGATCTCATCAGCGAGCACCACACCGAATTCGCCCGGATCAACACCCACGACTACGGTGTGCCGACGGCGTTGGCAGCGACGTCGGTGCTGACCGAGCGGTTCCTCCGTTTCTACGCCGGGTACGTCGATAAGGCCGATGGCGCAAGCACTCCCGTGATGGGTGGCTTCGACCTCAACTTGGTGGAGCACGAACCGTACGGCGTCGTGGGTGTGATCGCGCCATGGAATGGCGCCCTCGTGGTGATCGGGCTGGCGGTCGCTCCCGCCCTGGCCGCGGGCAATGCCGTCATCGTGAAGCCGTCGGAACTTGCGCCGCTGGCGGCACTTCGGTTCGGCGAGCTGTGCCTGGAGGCCGGCTTGCCTGCCGGGCTCGTCAATGTGCTCCCCGCTGGAGCGGACGGCGGCGAAGCTCTCGTGCGGCACCCTGGAGTGGGCAAGATTCATTTCACCGGAGGCACTGCCACTGCCCGGCGGGTGCTGACCGCTGCCGCGGAGAACATCACCCCGGTGGTCGCCGAACTCGGGGGCACCGCCGCCGGCATCATCTTCGACGATGCCGATTTGGACTCGGCGGCGAGTCTGTCCGCGCACCAGGGCCCGATCATGCAGGCTGGCCAGAGTTGTGCCTGCAGCAGCCGAATCTTTGTTCACGACAACGTATATGACGCATTCATGGAAAAGTTTCTCGCTGCCGTGACACGCGCCCCGATCGGCGACCCGCTGCGCTCCGATGTGCTCTTCGGCCCGGTGATCAACCAGATCGCCGTCGAGCGCATCCTCACGACCGTCGAGCTGGCGGTCACCGAAGGGTTCGGCGATCTTGTGCTCGGTGGCAATCGGATCGGCGGCGAGCTGGCCTCGGGGTTCTACGTCGAACCGACGGTTTTCGTGGATGTCGACAACCGGTCACCGCTGGCCCAGCAGGAGACGTTCGGGCCGGTCGTTTCGGTGATGCGGTTCAGCGACGATGCCCAGGCCGTGGACCTGGCCAATGACACCCGGTATGGGCTCAACGCTTTCGTTCACACCACGAATCTCCAACGCGCCCATGCCGTGTCACGGCAGCTTCAGGCCGGGTCGATCTGGGTGAACAGTCGAAGCGACATCCAGCCCCAAGGTCCCTATGGCGGATACAAGCACAGCGGCATCGGCCGGTCGGGAGGAACCGAGGGCCTTCGCGAGTTCCGGCAGACCAAGAACATCCGGATCAAGTTGTCCTGATCAGCGTGTCAGGCCTCCAGCCTGGCCCGGACGCTCGTGAGTCGTTCCTGCAACTCGGCCTCGCTGATGACGCCACGGGCGACGAGCGAGTGCGCGAGCGCGACCAGCTGGCTCTCGGGGTACGGCAGGCTCGCGTACACGGTGGCAGAGAGGGCGTCTTCCTCGTCGCGGCGTTCCTTGAATCCGAGCACCTCCGCGTCGCACGCCGAATGATCGAGCGCGTCGCACAGGCCGTCGAGGCTGGTTTTCCATGGGGGAACCGGGTTTTCCACGCCCCACTTCGCGGCCATGCGTGACCAGACCTGGTCGCGCGCCACGATGTCCTGCAGCGGGGCGATGTTGCTCATCCGGCCGTCCCCGGGTGCATGGCCGGGCGGGTTGTCACGATCACGTTGGTGGTCACGCCCGGCTTGGGGAGTGCCACCCCGATCAGGCAGTCGCGTGTGATGATCTCGGCGAGTTGATCTTCGGTCCACCCGTCGGTGCCCTCGGGGCGCATCGGCATCACCATGAAGCGATGCTTCTGGTTGGAGTCCTCGACCCGGACCTCGACGTCGTCGGGCAGGTAGAGCCCGAACTCGGCCAGCACCTGACGCGGCCAGCGGACCAGCCGCCGCCGGTAGTTGGGCGTGCGGTACCACTCGGGCGAGTTCCCCAGAATCGGCCGGGGATAGCACGAGCACAGCGCGCAGACGATGACGTGATGCACCGTGGGTGTATCGGCGAGGATCTGGAAGGCGACGAAATCGCTTGGGGTGCCGAAGCCGGTGGGCTCCAGCCAGTCGACGCCGACGGCCTTGCTGGCGGCCAGTGAGTCGTTGACGGCGAGTTCGGCGAACTCGGGATCGAGCCAGGCGCGGGCGACCAGCCGGGCTGCCGGGGTGGGGCCGATCTGCTCGGCGAACTCGGTGAACCGCCGATGCTCCTCGGCGGTGAAAATGCCCTTCTCGATGCACAATTCGCGCAGCGCGATCTCGAGCACCTCGAAGTCGGTGATCTCGTCGACCATGGGCTTCACCGTGCGGGCGTGATCGTGGTCATGATCATGGTGGTGATCGGAGCCGTGATCCGACATGCAAATCCTTTCTGGCAATAGTGAATTGAGCTAGGTGGCTGCTTGGAGCCAGCGTTCGGGGATTTCGGTGCGCAAGGTGTCCTTCGTCGTCCCGGTGTAGTCGTGCCACAGCTCGGACTGGTTGAACTCGACGACGTAGAACCACTCGGGAGGTGCTTCGGGGATATCCCAGGTCTCGTCTTCCGGCGCCGGGCTTTCGTAGGCCTGCGCGGCGATGGTGCCGGTCGCACCGCGCACATATTCGGGAGTGCGGGTGTAGAAGATGACGGGCAGCTCCCGCACCGCCACCTTGTCGCCGATCTTGAATTTCGGCGTGCCCGCCTTACCGGCATAGATCTGCGGATCGCCGATGCCGACTGCCTCGATGTGGTGCTTATTGCGTTTGACGTCGGAACCGTCACCAACCGACTTGGGCTGCGCGTCCAGCGTCTTCCCGTCGAGCCCGCCCTCGTAGCGGCCCTTGACCTCGGCCATGCGCTCCATGAGTTCGCCGAGGCTGATGTGGTGCTTCTCGATCAGCACCCGCGCGACAGACAACAACCAGCGGCCGTAGTAGGGCAGGCCCAGGTATTCGGCGCGGCCAACGTCGACGTTGCCGATCCGGCGCCGTTCCTCCGACAGCCAGATCCCGCGCCAGGCCAGCACCTCGCAGATCACGTACGTCATGTGTTCCCACAGTTCGTACTGCTTGTTGACGTACTCCATGGGCGCATCGGGTTCGCCGCCCACGTCGTGGACCGGTTTCAGGTACGCCGCGATGCGGGCGGAGTCGAGCATGTCGGGGTAGGGGGCGTCGGGAAGTTCCGGATAGGACGATTTCAGTCGGGACGTCAAGCCCAGTTGGGCTGCGCGCTCGGCCGCTGTGCTCATGACAGCTCCTCGGGTTGTGCAGACGCAACAATCTGACGCGAGGGGCCGATTCGGCATCCAATACATGCTGAGGAACGAACGCACCCCCGGCGTCCTCGCTCACATGACTACGTGACGACGATAGCTCCGCGCTGGTGGCCCCGTGTCATTTTGCTGGAATCGACTGAATGCCGTTGATACTCAGCGGTATTCGTCCAGCTGCACCGCCCGTCGGTTGGCCTCCTGGGCCAGTTGCACTCGGGACGTCAGCCCCAGCTTCGAGTAGATGTGTGACAAATGGGCCTGCACCGTGCGCGGTGAAACGAACAGGCGCGCCGCGATCTCCTTGTTGCCCAGCCCGTCCCCGGCGAGCTTCACCACGTCCAGCTCGGCGCGGGTGATCGAGTCCCATCCGCTCGTCGACCGCCGGCGCTCACCGCGTCCGCGCTGTACGTAGGCGATGGCCTCGTCCGTCGACAGCCCCGCACCTTCGTCCCACGCCGCGGTGAATTCCTCCGGCGCCATCGCCGCGCCAAGTGTGGCGACGGATTCGTCATACGCGGCGTCGTACATCGGGAAGCGGACGACGCCGGTCCGCTCGCGGAAGGCGGAGGCCGCGCCGAGAATTCGTGCCGCGCGTGAGGGATCGTCGCAAAGGGTAAGGGCGGCTAGGTGTTCCAGAATGTCGGGGAGTGGCAGGAGCGCCCCACTGTTCGCGACGGCGGCCACTGCGTCATGCGCGTGGCGCTCGGCCTCGTCGGCCTCTTGCTCCGCCAACGCAACGCGCGACCACGCCAGTTGGGCCAGCGCCAGATGCCAGCCAGTTGACGAGCTGACTGCGGTCTCGGCGTAGTGCCGGGCGAGCGGCAGGTCACCCTCTGCCAGCGCGACGTTCACGGCGTGGTGGGCCAGCTGCGCCGACGCTAGATCGGGGTGGGTGGTGCTGAGCTGCTGCCAATTCTGGGTACCGGCCGCACGGGCGGCGGTGGTGTCGCCGTTGGCCAGTTCGGCAATGGCCAGGGTGCCCGTGCTCAGTCCGAGGAAGTATGTGTCGAGTCCACCGGCGATATTGATGGCATTCTGCGCCACGGCGCGGGCTGAACCCGCCTGGCCCTGGTGGGCGTACGCAACGCCCAGGCCGAGGATGGCGCCGATCGCGCTCATTTCGTCGTGGGCGGCTTCGGCGTCGGCCTGGACCAGGTGGAACAACGCGATAGCTGTGGCGAGCTCGGCCCGCTGCACGGCGATCCAGCCGCGCGACAGCCGGCAGATTCGCAGGCCGTGCCGGTCGTCGATGGCCTCGGCCAGAGCGCAGCCCTCTTCGGCGTACGGCCGGGCGGCGAGTGGGAAGCCAGCGGATTCGGCGACGTTGGATTGCCACGCCAGAATCTGGATCAGTGACCAGCCGTCGCCCGCCGTGCGGGCCAATTCACCCGCTTCGCTGAAGAAAGTCGCGGCCAATTCGGCATCGCCGGTGTACCCGGAAGTGAAGCCACAGGCGGTCAGGGCTCTGGCGAGCAGGGTCGGCTCGTCGACTTCGCGTGCGATGGCCAGCGCCTGGCGCGCCTTGTCCATGGCGGCCGACCCGGTGACCCAGGTGTCCAAGAAGGAGTGTTCTGCCAACGCGCGGGCGTAGACCTCGGCGGACACGTCGGGTCGCTCGTCTTTGGGCAATGCGGCGTTGAACCACGCCCGACCCTGCTGAACGCGGCCGCGGGTCCACCACAACACGTGGAGCGACGAGGCAAGTGCCAACGCTTCCTCGGTGTCGTGGTTTTCCAGGCTCCACTCGAATGCGCCGCGCAGATTGTCCATTTCGGCCTCGGCCTGCGCGACGCGCTGATCGTGCCCCGTTTGCGCCGGTGCGCTCAGCCGAGAGACCATTGCGGTGTAATAGTCGCGGTGCCGCGACCGGGTGGCGTCGGCTTCGCCTGACTCCCCGAGCTTTTCGAGCGCGTACTGCCGCATGGTCTCCAACAACCGGTATCGGGTAATGCCGCCGGAGTCGTTGACGACCACCAGTGATTTATCCGCCAGCAGGGTGATCTGATCGAAAACCTGATAGCGCTCGACGCTGTCATCCCCGGTGACCGCCCGGACTGCGGCGAGATCGAAGCTGCCGAGGAATACCGCCAAGCGCCGGAACAGGATTCGCTCATTGTCGGTCAGCAGCGCGTGGGACCAGTCCACAGAGGCGCGCAGCGTCTGCTGACGGCGCACCGAGGTGCGTGAGCCGCCGGTCAGTATCCGGAAGCGATCATGAAGGCTGTCAATGATTTCCGCCAGTGTCAGGGTCCGGACACGGGCGGCGGCCAGTTCGATGGCCAGCGGCATGCCGTCGAGGCGACGGCAGATTTCGGTGACCGCGGAGATGTTGTCCTCGGTGAGCGAGAACCCGGCCCGGGCCAGTCGCGCGCGGTCGGCGAACAACGCGACGGCCTCGTCGGCCAACGGCAGCGACGGCACCTGCCAGGTCGCCTCGCCGGCGACCCCGAGCGGTTCCCTGCTGGTCGCCAGGATCGAAAGTTGCTGGGCGTCGGCAAGTATCGCCGTGGCCAGCTGTGCGCTGGCCTCCAGCAAGTGCTCGCAATTGTCCAGCACAAGTAGCAGGTGGCGGTCACGCAGGAAGCGCCGAAGGGTGTCGGTGGTCGAGCGGCCGGGTTGGTCCGGCAGGTTCAGCGTCCGCGCTGCGGTGGCCGCGACGGCCTCGGGGTGGTTGATGGGCGCCAGATCGATGTAGCAGACACCGCCGAAGTCGCCGGCGGCCATGGCGGCCACATGCACCGCCAGCCGGGTCTTCCCGGCTCCGCCGGCTCCCGTCAGCGTCACCAGCCGGTGGTCGTCGAGCGTCCGCCGGACATGCTCGATTTCCGTCTGTCGCCCAATGAAATTGGTCAACTGGATCGGTAGGTTGGAACTGCCGACCGCAGTCCGTAGCGGTGGAAACTCGTTGTGCAGGTCGGGGTGACAGAGCTGCGCGACACGTTCGGGCCGGGGCAGATCGCGCAGGGCGTGGGTGCCCAGGTCGATGAGCGTGACCTCGGGCGGAAGCTGTTCGGCCACAAGGGCTTCGGTGACCACGGACAGGACGGTCTGGCCGCCGTGGGCGAGATCGCGAAGCCGGGCCGCGCGGTTGATGGTGGGGCCGACGTAGTTGTTCTCGTCGCGCAACTGGATGTCCCCGGTATGCAACCCGATGCGCAGCGCGATCGGGGACAGCGGGGCGCGTTGCAGGTCCACAGCGCATGCCACCGCGTCGGCCGCTCGCTGGAAGGCGATGACGAAGCTGTCGCCTTCGCCCTGTTCAAGGGGGCGTGCGCCGTGGTGGGTCAACGCGACAGCGGAAATGACTTCGTCGAGGCAGGTGACGGCGGCGCGCATGGTGTCGGGCTGGGTGTCCCAGAGCCGTGTCGAGCCCTCGATGTCGGCCAGTAGCAGCGTGACCGTTCCGGTGGGAAGTTCGCTCATATCAGTCAGCTTGCGTCGGTGCGGATGGGCTAAGCATCAGCCAAATGGCCAATAGTTGTCCAGCATCCGCTCCCGCGTACGCATGTCGGTGGCCAGCTTTTACGCACATCAGCCGACGCAGTACAGGCTGCCGTGCGGCGATAGTCGAAACATGACCACCGCAACGGCATTGCCGACCCTGACCTACGGGCCCGAGAGCACGCTCGACGAGTTCCGTACTGCGCTCGTCGGAGCCCGTCGGCGCGGGCCGATCGCATTGGGTCAGTATGGGCCCGAGGTGCTGAGTTATGACCTGGTGCGCACAGTGCTGCGCGACTCGCGGTTCGTCAACCCGCAGGGCAGTGGCCTTGTGGTGCAGGGGATTACGTCGGGACCGCTCTGGGATTTGGTCACCGAGCTGTTGATCAGCCTGGAGGGTGCCGAACACAATCGATTGCGCCGGCTGGTGGCCCGTGCCTTCACCCCGCGGGCGGCCGAGCAGATGCGGGACGCCTGCGTGGAGGTCATCACCGAGTTGGTGGACCGGCAAATCAGCGCCGGGCGGTGCGACGTCGTCGCCGACATCGCCACGCCGTACCCGGTACCGATCATCTGCGCCATGCTCGGCGCACCCGCGTCGGACTGGCAGTTGTTCACCGGCTGGGCGTCCGACATCACACAGATCTTCGGGCTCAGCGTGCGGGAGTACGAGGCGAGCATCCTGCACGCCTGGACTGAATTGAACGGGTATGTGGAGCGGTTGATCGCCGACCGCAGAAGTGCCCTGGGCGACGATCTGATCTCCGAACTGATCCGCTCCGAGGACGACGGCGACCGGCTGAGCCACGCCGAGTTGGCGAACCTGACCGCGCTCCTGCTGATCGCCGGCACCGACACCACGCGCAATCAACTGGCCGCCGCGGTGCAGGTGCTGGCCGGGCACCCTGAGCAATGGGAGTTGCTGGCGCAGCGTCCTGACCTGGCGCCGCAGGCCGTCGAAGAACTGATGCGGCACACGCCGATCGTGCTCGGTGCCATGAGGGTCGCCACCGTCGATGTCGAGCTGGGTGGCATGACGTTCCCGGCGGGCTCGACGCTGATCGTCAATTCCGCTGCGGCCAACCGCGATCCGCAGGTTTTCATCGATCCCGATCGCCTCGACATCACCCGACAGGGCGCCGCACCGATGCAGACCTTCGGCGGCGGCGTGCACTACTGCCTCGGCGCCCACCTGGCCCGCGTCGAAATGACCGAGGCGCTGCGCGTCATCACCGCGCGGCTGACCGAGGTGCGCGTCGCCGGCCCGGTGCCCTGGAAGCCGATGACGGGCATATCCGGGCCGGTCGCCTTGCCGATCGAGTTCACTGCGCGACGGTCAGCAAATCCCGTCTTTCCCCGCGGGGCCTGACGTGTGATGCTGGGCTCGGCGACCGCGGCGGAAGGGCCTGAGATGGACGTGAGCACGATCAGCGACGAAATGCGGGAACTGCTGGAACGCGCGCTGGGCCCGTTGCCCGATCCGTGCGATCTGCCGCTTCCGCCCATTGGCCTGTCGCTCGAGGAAGAACGAGAGCAGCGCAAGCGCGACCTCGCGGTGGCGTTTCGCGTGTTCGGGAAGCTCGGGTTCTCCGAAGGCGTCGCCGGGCACATGACCGCCCGCGACCCGGAGCACCCGGATCTGTTCTGGGTCAATCCGTTTGGCATGAGCTTCAACCACATTCGCGTCAGTGACCTGATCTGCGTGGACCACCACGGCCGAGTCGTGCACGGGACCCGGCCGGTCAACGCCGCGGCGTTCACGATCCACGCACAGGTGCACAACGCCCGGCCGGACGCCGTCGCCGCCGCCCACACCCACTCGCTGTACGGCAAGGCGTTCTCCGCGCTGGGCATCCCGCTGGAGCCGCTCACCCAGGACGCCTGCCCCTTCTACGAGGACCAGGGTCTCTACCTCGACTACCGCGGGGTGGTCCTCGCCGAGGAGGAGGGCAAGAACATCGCCGCCGCGATCGGTGACAACAAGGCCGCCATCCTGCGCAACCACGGCCTGATCACCGTCGGCACCTCGGTCTCGGCGGCCGCGTGGTGGTTCGTCACGATGGAGCGGTCATGTCAGGCGCAGCTGCTCGCGATGGCTGCCGGCACGCCTACCGTCATCGACCACGACACCGCCAAGCTGGTGCACAGCCAGATCGGCAGTGACCTGGTCGCGTGGTTCCAGTTCCGGCCGCTATGGGAACAGATCGTCGCCGGCCAGCCGGACGTCTTCGACTGATGGGATTTTTCCCGGGCTTCACCGACGAGCGGCTGGCCGTCAACGGGGTCGAGATTCAGGCGGTGATCGGCGGGTCGGGTCCACCGCTGCTGCTGCTCCACGGCGCACCGCAATCGCATGTGATGTGGCATCACATCGCACCCCGACTGGCCGAGCGGTTCACCGTCGTCGCGACCGACCTTCGCGGCTACGGTGACAGCTCAAAACCGGCCGGCGGAGGCGACCACGCCGACTACAGCTTCCGGACGATGGCGGCCGATCAGGTCGCCGTGATGAACCAGCTGGGGCACGGCTCCTTCAGCGTCGTCGCCCATGATCGTGGTGCGCGCGTGACGCATCGGATGATGCTCGACCACCCCGAGGTCGTGACCCGGGCTGCGCTGCTCGACATCGTCCCCACCAAGTACGTCTACGACCACGCCGACACCGCGCTCGCCACGGCCTACTTCCACTGGTTCTTCTTCATCCAGCCCGCGCCGCTGCCCGAGCTGATGATGCAGCCGACCGCCGCACTGCTGCTCAAGGCATTTCTGGGGGCCTTCGGTGGTACGGACGTCTACGACCCCGAGGCCATGGCCGAGTACGAACGCTGCTTCGCCACACCGGAATCCATCCATGCCATGTGCGAGGACTACCGCGCCGCGGCCACCATCGATCTCACCCACGACGCCGCGGACGAAGGACGCACTGTCGACTGTCCGTTGTTGATCCTGTGGGGATCACGCGGCGTCGTCGGCCAGCTCTACCAGCCACTGGAAGTATGGCGGCGGTACGCCAGCGACGTGCGTGGCCACGGCCTCGACGCCGGCCACTTCCTGGCGGAAGAGCGCCCGGACGACGTGCTCACCGCACTGGATGAATTTCTCGGTACCAGTTGACCGCGGTTCCACGCCCAGCGTCTTCATATCAATATCTGAGCTGATTCATTGCTGGGCCGTTCACTGTGGGCTCATGTCCACTACAACTCGTGCGCGGCGCTACGGCGTCGTCACCCTCGCCGGATTCGCTGCGCTCTCCCTGTCGGCCTGCGGATCATCGAACACACCGGCGCCGAGCTCGAAAGCTGCCAGCACCTCGTCGTCACCGTCCGCCAGCCCGGCTCCTGGAGGTCCGGGCGGCAAGGACCGGGTGTCCGGGCTGGTCAACTCGGTGTCGGGCGGCACCGTGTCGGTCACGGGGAAGGACGGGCCGGGCACCGTGAACATCACCTCCTCGACGCGCATCACCCAGCTCGCCCCCGGCCAGCTGACCGACGTCACCGCCGGCGAGTGCGTCGCCGTCCGCCCGGTCAAGGGCAACGACGACAACAACAGTGCCGCGGTGACCGCCGCGAACGTCCTCGTCGGCCAACCGCGCAACGCGCAATGCGGTGAGAAGGGCGGGAAGCGCGAACATGGCATCAACGGCACGGTCGCCTCGGTGAACGGCAACACGATCACGGTCACCGACGCCGACAACAGCCAGATCACCGTGACGGTGACGCCCGATACCCGCTACACCAAGAGCGCCGGCGCGGACGCGAAGGCGATCGCCGCAGGGATGTGTCTGGGCGCGCGCGGTACCAAAGATGGCAGCGGTGTCCTGCAGGCCACGTTTGCGATGGTGCGGCCCGCGATGAACGGCGCGTGTGGCGGCGGCGGAGGCGGCGAGCACCAGCACCGCTAGCGATCACCCCGGCGGCGCGAAGAACTCCAGCGCGATGCCGTCGGGGTCGCGGAAACTCAGGCCCGACCCGTAGGGCGCGTCGATGACGCCGCCGTGCGCGACGCCCAGCTCCTCGAGCCGGCCGGCCCAGTCGACGAGGTCGGCGCGGGAGGCGCAGCCGAAGCCGACGTGATCGAGGCCGGCCCGGAACTCGCTGAACTGGCCGGGCTCGATGGCGCGGTCGTGCTGGTGGATGCCGAACAACGTGCCGCCGGGCAGTGCCCACACCAGATGTCGGTAGCCGGCGTCGGTGTGCTCGTCGAGCACCGGGTCGTCGCCGATCAGGGCGCGATACCAGGGACCGCTGACGGCCATGTCACTGACCGTCACTGCGACATGGTTCAGTGCTGCGAACGCCATGAGATGCCTCCTGATTGTGAATGTTGGGTCATACCACCGGTTTTCCGCGCCGCGCGCGGGCCCGCATATCCCACAGGTACAGCTGGTAGCCGAACAGCCACACATCGCGCGGGATCACCCGGTCGGCCAGCCGCAGCGCCGTCATGAGCCGGTCGAACCAGCGCTGGTGCGCGGGCGTCCAGGCCAGCTTCATGTGGGTGCGGAACTCGGCGGGCAGGAAGCCCGTCGTCGCGAACAGGTTGAACGGACCGGCGAGCTGCCGCAACGGGGTGGGCAGGAACGCCAGCGAAGCCACGCCGTGCAGGTGTTCGCGCACGGGTTCGTCGATCTGCAGCTGATCGAGCGTGCGTTTCCAGTACTCGTCGAAGGCGAGCCGGTCGGCCGGCCACATGCTCTCGCGCACCTGCAGCGTGGTGCCGAGGGTGCGGGCGTCCCGATAGATGGCGTCGGCGGCCTCGGGGCTCAGCGGGCCGTACAGGAACTCGTGCTGATCGATGTAATAGCGGTACAGGCACGACGCCACCCACAGCTGCAGCTTCGGATCGAACGCGCTGTACTTCACCGGACTGGACGCCGTCGACCGCACCAGGGCGTGCACCCGGTCCACCTCGCGGCGGATCAGCGCACGGTCGTCGTCGGTGCCGTACACGGCGGCCGCCAGATAAGTGCCGGTGGTGCGGGCGCGTTTGAACGGGTGTTTGTAGACATTGCCGCTGTCGACGGGGCTTTCGAGCACGCCGTAGCCGACTCCGGGCAGAGCCAGTTGCATGATCACGTTGGCCGCCGGTGCCAAGGCTGCCGCGGGGTTTATGAGGTCGACTACCCGCTTCGGGTGCCGAGGAGGACCGAGCCGCATGATGCCGAGTAAACACCCTGTGAGACGCTGCCCGGCGTGTTTGACAGAAGCGCCGCGCGTGCGGCTGGTCTGGCGCTCGGCTACCTGGCCGATGTGTGCTGGGCCGACCCCCGCCGCGGCCATCCCGTAGCGCTGTTCGGAACGGCGGCCGCCGCCCTGGAGCGCCGTACCTACCGCGACAACCGGCTGGCAGGTGCCGGTCATACCGCGGCGCTGCTGGTCGGGCTGGGGGCACTGGGTTTCGGGCTGGAACGCATCGCGCGGGGTCCGGTCGCGAAGACCTTGGTCACTGCCGCGGCGACCTACACGGTGCTGGGTGGCACGTCGCTGGCCCGTACCGGGGCCGACATGGCGGCCCGGTTGGACCGCGACGACGTGACCGCGGCCCGCGAACTGCTGCCGTCACTGTGCGGGCGGGATCCGGCGTACCTGGACGCCGACGGGCTGGCCCGGGCCGCACTGGAATCGGTCGCGGAGAACACCTCCGACGCGCAGGTCGCACCGATCCTGTGGGGCGCGATCGCCGGAGTGCCTGGCCTGCTGGTGTACCGCGGCGCCAACACCCTGGACGCGATGATCGGGCACCTCAACCCGTGCTACACCCGGTTCGGTTGGGCGGCAGCACGATTCGACGACATCCTCAACTACGTGCCGGCCCGCGTGACGGGGCTGTGCGTGCTGGCGGTGTCCGGCCGGCCCGCTGCGGCATGGCGGGCCTGGCGGGGTGACGCGCACAAGCACCCGAGCCCCAATGCCGGTGTGGCAGAAGCGTCATTCGCCGGCGCCCTGGGTGTGCAGCTCGGGGGACCGACGCAGTACGCGCACCGTCTGGAGATGCGGCCGACGCTCGGCGACGGTCCTGCGCCGGCCGTCGCGGATCTGAAAAGAGCTGTGCGGCTTACCCGCCGGGTTCAGACGTTGGCAGCGGTGGTGGCCGTGGTCGTCAGCGCTGCGCGCTGACACCCGAACCGGCTAGCCGGACAAGATCGACGTGCCGTACCACCGGCAGACCGACAACGCGAGCTCCACGTCGAGACGGTCCTCGTGAATGGGCCGGCCGCGGCGCTCGACGGCCCGCTGCACTCGGTACTTCACGGTGTTGAAGTGCAGATTCAGCTCGTCGGCAGCGACCTTGTAGCTGGCCCCGTGTAGCAGGAAGACCCGTAGCGTCTCGCGTAGCCGTGCGTCGCTGTCGGTGTCGCCGGCAAGCGGGCCGAGGACCTCGTGCACCCATTCGCGGGCCTCGTCGAGGCTGCCACCGAGCAGCGCTGCGGCCGACAGGCCGGGATCGGCGGCGGCGGTGACCCGTGCTGCGTCGGCTCCGGCGGCGATCGCCACATCTCGTACCCGTTGTGCCTGCCGGTGCGAACGCCGGAATCCGTCGACACCTGATAGCGGCGATCCCACCGCAATGTGCGGCGCGCCGTCTTGTCTGGCAACAAACCGCCGGATGTCGGACACCGCAGTCGGGACGGCATCGGGCCGTAGCGGTATCCAGCCCCAGCCGCTCAATCGATCCGCCGCGACGAACAACGGACTTCCTTGCGACGCAAGGGCTTCAGCCAGTCCGCGGAGAGTTCTCTCGAGCCTGGCGAGTTCATCACCGCTATCGGCGTCCGCCGTCAGCCACAGCACCAGTGCCAGGTGGATCCGGCGCATCGGGTAGCCGATAGCCGACGTGATCGCATCCGCATCGGAGCCGGCGGCTTCGAGCACTTCCCGGACACGCATGGCACGTGCGCTGTTGCGGTTCTCCAGCCAGTGGTCCCGCTCGCGCTCGTAGACCGCGACCACTTGCTGCGATATCCAGTCGACGTAACGGAAGGTGACCGGCGTCAGCCGCTCGAACACTGCCACGCTCATCGCCGGGTCCAGGCCGGAGTGGTTGATCTCCTCGATGATGTCGCCGAGCGCCCATTGATGAGCCAGCCGGTAGGCCCGTACCAACGCATTCATCGGCACGCCACGTTGTGCCACCCGCCGCGCGTATTCCAGTGCCGCCGTTGGCGGTTCGACATTCTCGAGGGGGATCTGGTGGCGCAGGGCATGGAATATCGTGTCGACGTTTCCCTCGACGCTGGCGCCCAGCAGCTGTACCAGACTCGGGTCCTCGTGCAGCTCGGCGATCTCCACGGCCAACCGTTGCTTGATGGCGCGGGTGATGTCGGCCTGGCGCTCGATCAGCCCCGTCATGACTGCCGCTGACGCTTCGTCGATCGCGGCGTCGTCGTAGCGCGTACGGGCCCCCATTGCTCGACTCTAGGACGCGCGCCATGTCTCGGGACGACAACCCCGGTGCGCTAGTTCGTTCCTCCGAGACACTGTGATCCGCTTTGGCACTTCCTACCGTGATCACACCCACCACATTCATCACAGCAAGCCCGCGCCGCGCATGCCGAGCGTCCCTGCCTCCCAACAGACCTGGCCGCAGAACTATCAATAGGAGCTCATCGTGGGATTCACAACGCCGGTCCTTCCGGAGGTCGAACCCGAGTGGTTTCTGCGGCAACCGCTGATGGAGCGCATCAGGATCATCACCGTCAAATGGGTCGACCACGGATATGGCGTGCCGCGAATGATCCACGTCCTCTATCTCGTCAAATTGGTGTTCTTCTACGCACTCGGCGGCATCGTCATCGCGACCGCCACATCCGGCCTGCCGACCTTCTGGCACGTGTCGGAGTGGTGGAGCCAGCCGATCGTGTACCAGAAGGCGATTCTGTGGACAGTGCTGTTGGAGCTCATCGGGTTTGCCGGTTCCTGGGGGCCGCTGGCGGGCAAGACCAAGCCGATGACGGGCGGGTTCCGCTTCTGGGCGAAACCCAACACCATCCGGTTGCGGCCGTGGCAGTGGGTGCCGTTCACGGCGGGGGACCGCCGGACCTGGCTCGACATCGTCGTGTACCTGGCTCTGGTGGTCAGTGTGGTGGTGCCGATGGTGCTTCCAGGCGTGCACAGCGACGCGTTGTCGGCTGTGCTGCCGTCCAACACGTCAGGGCTGGTGAACCCGGCACTGCTGATCGCGCCGATCGTGCTGTTGGTCGTGATCGGGTTGCGGGACAAGACCATTTTCCTGGCGGCCCGTGGTGAGCAGTACCTGCCGGCGCTGGTGTTCTTCGTGGGGCTGCCGTTCGTCGACATGATCATCGCGCTCAAGCTGCTGATCTTCACGGTGTGGTTCTGGGCGGGCATCTCGAAGTTCGGTTTGCACTTCACCAACGTCATTCCGCCGATGGTGAGCAACAGCCCCACGATGCCGTTCAAGTGGTTGAAACGCGCCCATTACCGCGACTTCCCGCACGATCTGCTGCCGTCGCACCTCGCCAGCTTCATGGCGCACGGCCCGGGCACTGTGGTGGAGATCATCGCCCCGCTGGCTTTGCTGCTGTCACCGTGGCCGTGGCTGACGATCGTTGCGGGGAGCGTCATGGTGGGCTTCCACCTGTTCATCCTTTCGACGTTCCCGTTGGCAATGCCGGTGGAATGGAACGCGTTGTTCGCTTACGCGACGATCTTCCTGTTCTGGGGCTTCCCCAGCTGGGCGGGCTACGGCATCGCGGACATGTCCTCGCCGTGGCTCACCGTCGTCGTCCTCGGCGCGCTATGTTTCTTCCCCGTCCTGGGCAACCTGCGCCCGGACCTGGTGTCCTTCCTGCCGTCGATGCGGCAATACGCGGGCAACTGGGCATCCGCGACATGGGCGTTCGCACCCGGCACCGAGCAGAAGCTGAATCGGGTGACACGCTCGTCACCCAACCAGGTCGACCAGCTGATCGCTTTCGGTTATGACCCGGCAACGGCCGAGGTCTTCACTCAGCAGACACTCGTCTTTCGTGCCTTGCACAGCCAGGGTCGCGGACTGCTCTCTGTGTTGTTGAAGAATCTCCCGGATATCGAGAGCAGGACGGTGCGAGAAGCGGAAATGATCTGTAACTCGGTGCTCGGCTTCAACTTCGGTGATGCCCATCTGCACAACGAGGACATGATCCAGGCCGTGCAGGACGAGGCCCAATTCGAGCCCGGTGAGCTCATCGTGGTGTGGGTCGAGTCGCAGCCGATTCAGCGTAGGGTCCAGGAGTACAAGGTGATCGACGCGGCGCTCGGGGTGATCGAACGGGGCACGTGGAACGTCGAGGATTGCGTCAAAGAACAGCCGTGGCTGCCGAATGGGCCCATTCCGCTGAACGTGACCTGGACCCGCACCGGCTAGCCCGTCAGCAGGTTCATGCCGATCCCGACCAGAGCTTCCGTCACATTCGCGTAGCGGCGCAGGTGTCCGGTCAGCGCGATGTCGTTGACCATGTTGATGACCGCCTGGACGCGAATCCTGCTGCTCGTCGCATCACAATTCGGGTGCACCGACCGAACCAACTGAACCCACTCCGCCACGTACTGAAACTGAGCCGTCCGTATGCGGTGTTGTTCCTCTGGTGGCAGCTGCACGATCTCGGTGATCAACAGCTGCACCAATTGTGGGTATTCGAAAGCGAATTCGCAGTAGCTCGTCAACAGACGACGGAGGCCATCCGCGCTGTCGGCGGCTCGGGCGAGGGTGCGTTGCATGTCGACCCGCAGCCATTCGTCCCCGCGCTGCATGGCAGCGACGAGGATGTCGGCCTTGGTATCGAAATGGTTGTAGACACTGGGCCCCGCGATACCTACCGCGGCACCGATATCTTCGATTCCGACATTCGAATAGCCTTGTTCGGCAAAGAGTTTCACGGATCGAGTGATCAAGGCGTCGCGGCGAGAACGCTCCAGGGTCTCAGTGACCGTCGGTTCAGTGGTTCGGGTGATCAACGGTGGTACATCGCCCTCGAGCACGGCGACAACCAATGCGGTCAAGAGCCGACTGAAATCTGGCTGGGGGAGTGAGAGATTGTGGAAGGAGATGCTCGTTCCGACCCCGAGTACGCACCAGGCGAGCAGGTCGGCCTCGGCGGTTCCGATGTCCGGTCGCTCGCCGGCGATCATCGCCGCCAGCCGCGCCCCGATGTCGCGCACCTGCACACGAATGGCAGCCCGGCTGTCCGGGTCGAGGTTTCGTGACTCCCGGTGCCACAGAATCCCCACTGAACGGTGTTCGATCATGCTGGTCGCGACATTGGCGGCGAGCACCTGCGTAGCAGGGCCCGATTCGGCCAACATCTTGTCGGTCGCGTCCAGCCCATTGACCACTACCTGCGCCAGCAGCTCCTGCTTGCTGCGGAAGTGGCGGTACAGCGCCGAAGCTCCGATTGCGACGGCGTCCGCGATGTCACCCATCCCAACGTTCGCAAAGCCATTGCGATAGAACAGGTCCTCGGCGGCGACCAGGATGAGTTCCCGACGGTTCGACGGCCGGGTACCGCGTGCCGGCTTGTCACTCATCCCGGTCCTCCTCGATGACCTATGAAACCTGTGGTGCAGTGTCCTCCCAGAATTTCTTCCGGAGCTCGCGCTTGAGAATCTTGCCAGCCCCGGACAAGGGCAACGCATCGACGAACTCAGTGCTTCGTGGAATCTTGTAGTTCGCGATCAGCGTCTTACAATGCTCGCGGAGCTCATTCTCGGTTGTCGTCCGGCCGGGCAGCAACACGACCACCGCGTGTACGCGCTCGCCCCACTGCGGATCCGGTACTCCGATGACCGCGCACGATGCAACGGCGGGATGCTTCGCCAGCGCATTCTCGACTTCGGCGCTGTACACGTTCTCGCCACCGGTGATGATCATGTCCTTGATCCGGTCGACGATGAACACGTACCCGTTCTCGTCCATCCGACCGCCGTCGCCGGTGTGCATCCAACCGTCGACGATCGCGGCTTCGGTGTCCTCGGGCCGATCCCAATATCCGAGCATGACGTTGTCGCCCTTGACGACAACCTCGCCGACCTCGCCGGCTGGGACCTCGCTGCCGTGCTGATCGACGATCCGCACCTGGACGTGGGCGCACGCCCGCCCGGCTGAGCGCCGCAATTCGGGCCTGTCGTGATCCTCGGGCGTCAACACGGTGGCCACGGCGGACAGTTCGGTCATGCCGTAGGCCTGCGTGAATCTGGCGGCAGGCAAAGCCGCTTGCGCGCGATCCAGCACCGCGTCGGCGATGGGCGATGCGCCGTAGATGACGCTCTGGACGCTGCTGAGGTCGTGGTCGGTCAGCGCCGGATCGTCGACCAGCATCTGGATCATGGTCGGGACAAGCAGTGCGGAGTCGATCCGGTGCTCCGCGATGGCCTTCAAGACGCCGGCCGACGTGAACATCGGGACGATGACGTGTGTCACCCCGACGAGGTTGCCGATCGTCCATGCCGCGAAGCCGGCGAGATGGAACATCGGGGCTGCGTGCAGCAGCTTGCCGCCCGGAGTGACCAGTCGGACCGTCGTCTGCGGGCCGAGCGCCGACGTCACGATGTTGTTGTGGCTCAGCATCACCCCCTTGGGATGCCCCGTGGTGCCGCCGGTGTAGAACACGCCGAGGAGATCGTCGCCGCCGGTATAGGTGTCATCGACGGGATCGCTTTGCACGACAAGCGTTTCGTAGGAGAGGGTGCCGGCCGGTTGCGCCCCGTCGCCGATGAAGATGACGGTCTCGAGTCCGGGGAAAGCCTCTCGGATCGGCTCGATCATGGGAGCGAACGCGTCGTCCACGAGCAGAATCTTGGTACGGGACTCTGCCAGTGAGTACACGATCTCCGCGGGACTCCAACGAATGTTCACCGGGTTCAGCACTGCGCCGAGCCACGGCACCGCGTAGAGGTACTCGTGATACCGATCGGAGTTCAGGCTGAGAATTCCTACCCGGTGACCCTCCTCGACTCCAAGCCCGCGCAATGCGCCCGCAAATCGTGCAATGCGGTCAGCGGATTCGGCGACAGTCCGGACGCGGTCGTTGAAAATCGTCGCGATCGATCCGGGACGCTGCTGAACCGCGCGATGAAGAGATTGGGTCAGGTACATCTGTGTGCTCCTGGTCAGCTGGAGGTGGGGGAATCAATCGCCTGTTCGAGCTCGTCGAGCGCTTCACCGGTATAGACCGCGAGTCGCTGCAGGTGCGGCAGGGCATCGCGATCACCGGTGAACCCGATGCCGAAGTTTCCTGACGTGGTGCAGCTCGTAATGATCAGGGCGACACCGTGATACAGCATGGCTATTCCGTTCAGCGATTCCATCCGGGCACCGGCGAGGTACTGGACTTGCTTTGATCCTTGAACGTTGGAGATCGACACGTTGTACGGCGGCGCCACTTTTCCGCCGATTCCAATCATGTTCTGCGCCATGAACGGGCCCATGAACAGTGAAGGATAGAGCTCCAATGCGCCGCGGGGGAGTGCGCGCAGATGATTCTTCGCATGCACGCTCGATCTGGCGATCGCCGCGACCCGTTCGACAGGGTCCTCGATGTGGGTGCACAGCTTCATCACCGCGACGGTGAACGCGTTCGTGGCGGCGTCATCGCCTTCGATGCGGATCGACACTGGCGTGCCTGCCGTCAGCGATTGCGCCGGCAGGTCGCCGATTTCGTCGAGGTAGCGCCGCAACCCGCCTGCACAGATCGCCAGGAAGACCTCGTTGACCGTGACTCCCGCAGTTTTCGCGACCCGATTGATTCGCGTGAACTCGTAGGTCTGGGTCGCGACCCGTCGCTGCCTCCCGACTGGGCCGTTGAGCACCGACTTCGGCGCAACGAAAGGGATTGCGGCATCGGGGTTTTCCTGCTTGCGCGCGTCGCGAATCATGTCGAGTGCAGTCGAGGCGATTGCACCGGTTGTCCGCAGTCGTTCCTTGGTCTTCTGTCCGAAACCGAGCCCACTGTTGTCCGTGGGTTTGCGCCCGGCGGGGCCGACCGTCCACAGCGGCCGGACGAGGCGTGAGTCGGGGTCGGGGCAGATTGTTTGGTGGACGCGGCTGAGGGCGCCCATGCCGTCGATGAGTGCGTGATGAATCTTGACGAGGATCGCAAACCTGTTGTGCTCCAGGCCTTCGATCAAGTGCATTTCCCACAGCGGCCGTTCTGGGTCGAGTGGGGTTGAATGCAGACGCGACACCAGGACACCGAGCTCCCGCTCGCCGCCAGGTTTGGGCAGTGCGGAATGGCGGAAGTGGTAGTCGAGGTCAATCTCGTCGTCGGCGAGCACATCCCAGGCCGGTGCGATGCGCTTGCGTCGAAGACTGCGCAACCGGTAGTTGAAAGGCGGCGCGTAAGTCGCCTGAGCACGCATGTCGCGGACCAGATTCCGGACGAAGGCGTCGTCCGCACCGTCGGGTATGACATAGGTGGACACCGATCCCACATGTTGTGGTGTCTCTGCGCTCTCAACGGCAAGAAAGAGTCTGTCCGCCAAACCGACTTTCGGCATGATCAGTCCTACCCGCTGCTGTTGGAGTCGAGGTATTGCTGCCGGATGCGACGCTTGATCAACTTGCCGGTCGCCTCGCGTGGCAGGTTGTCGTCGAACACAATGACTTTCGGAACTTTGAAGCGTGCCAACCGCGCCGCGAGATAGCTGCGGATCTCCTGCTCGTCGAGACCGGCTTCGGGGTCGACGTCGATGTGCGCCACCAACTGCTCGCCGTATTCGGGGTCCGGGACACCGAATACCGCTGCGTCCCGCACACCGTTGTGTGAAAGCAGGGTGTTCTCGATCTCGCTTGGATAGATGTTCACCCCGCCCGAGATCACCATGTCGATGGCTCGGTCGTTGAGGTAGAGGAACCCGTCGGCGTCAAGGTATCCGACATCGCCGATGCTGACGTAGCCCTCGAAGTCCATGCGGGCCCGCTTACCGGGGTCACCGATGAACGTGAAGTCGGGCCAGCACGACGGCGGCTTGAGGAAAACCTCCCCGAACTGGCCCATCGGGACGTCGCGACGATCTGGGTCGAGAATCCGCACGGCGCCATCGCGCAGCGGCTTGCCGACCGTGCCAGGATGCGCGAGCCATTCCGCGCTGTCGCACGCGACCACACCGCCGGTCTCTGTGCCGCCGTAGAACTCGTGCACGATCGGGCCCAACCACTCGATGATCCGATGTTTGACGTCCGGCGGACACGGTGCCGCGGCGTGCACCACCGTGTGCAGCGACGACAGGTCGTAGCGCGCACGCACCGTCGCGGGCAGGGCAAGCAACCGCACGAAATGCGTTGGCACCAACTGCACATGGTTGATGCGATGCCGTTCGATCAGGACGAGCATCTCTTCCGCATCGAAGCGCGGCATGATCGTGGTGTCCAACCCCAGCTTGGCGGCAAATGCCGCGTGCGCGTTCGGGGCCGAGTGATACATCGGCGCGACAACGAGAGTCCTGCTGCCGGCCGTGATCGCCAGCGTCTGCATGAACAGGCCCGCGACGTCCAGTTGGCGGTCCGGGGCCACCGGATCCCGCAAGACGCCCTTGGGTGAGCCGGTCGTTCCCGAGGTGTAGATGACGCTCATCGGCGCCTTCTCCGCCGGACCGGTGAACGGCGTCTGCTCCGCGAGCCAGGCATCGAGCTGCAAGCAGCCGCCCCGCACAGCCGTCTGCTCTGCGGTGAGATCGAGCGCACCAGCGAGCGCACCCGCAGTCGATACTTCGATCAACATCCGGTCCGGCGCCGCCTCGCGGATCAGCTCCATGAACGGGCTGTGCACGAAAATAACTGAGGCTCCGCTGTTTTCGATGAGATAGCGCAGCTCGTTGGCCCTGAGGTGCCAGTTCAGGGGAACCGACGCCGCACCGATCAGGCCGGCCGCGCCGATGATCTCGACGAACGAGATGTCGTTGTAGAGCAGCAGTGCAATCCGGTCTCCTGGACGGACACCCAGTCCGCACAGCCCGGTGGCTATTCGTGCTGTCCGATCAGCGACTTCCTCGTGAGTGCGGTTTTCGTCCGCACATCGGATCATCGGCAACGGCTCCGCCATGGCCATCCTCTTCGATTGGGCTCAACTACAACGAGCGCGCGATCAGTTCCTTCATCACTTCGTTTGCGCCGGCGTAGATCTTCTGCGCGCGGGAATCCGCATACATCCGAGCAATCGGGTATTCGAGCATGTACCCATAGCCGCCGAAGAGCTGGACGCAACGGTCGATGACCTCGCACTGCACCTCGGTCGCGTACGACTTGGCCATCGATGCGCTGGCGGCGTCGAGTTCACCACGGAGGTGACGCTCGATGCAGTTGTCGACGAAGACCCGCGCCACCCGGGCCAGCGTCGCACATTGCGCGAGCTCGAAACGCGTGTTCTGCAACTCGAACAACGGCGCACCGAACGCGTGGCGTTCCTTGGTGTACTTGACGGTCTCGGCAACGGCGGCCTCTGCCATCGTGGCGGCCATGTCGGAAATCAAGACACGTTCGTGCGCGAGTTGCTTCATCGCGTACGCGTACCCTTTGCCCTCTTCGCCGAGGAGATTTCCGACCGGAACGCGCATGTCCTCGAAGAACAGTTCCGCGGTGTCCTGCGCCTTCATCCCGACCTTGTCGAGCACTCGACCGACGCGGTATCCAGGCAGATCGCGGGTCTCGACGACGAGCAGCGACACCCCCCGCACCCCCGCGGAGAGATCGGTCTTGAGGACGAGGATGACGATGTCAGCGTTGACGCCGTTCGAGATGAAGGTCTTGGAACCGTTCACCACATAGTGGTCACCGTTCCGGATCGCGTTGGTGCGCACGGCCTTCAGGTCGGACCCACCACCGGGCTCGGTCATCGCGATGGCGCCGATGAACTCACCGCTGGCCATCTTCGGTAGCCAACGATGCTTTTGTTCTTCGGTTCCGTAGGTGTTGATGTAGTTCGCGACGAGACTGCCATGGACCCCGGCGCCGACGCCGAAGCCCATCTCGGTCAATTCGAGTGCGGCCTGGTAGATCACCAGGTCGTGGGCGATCGTGCCACCGCCGCCACCGTATTCCTCTGGGATGGAGGCACACAGTAGGCCGACTTTGCCGGCCTCGAGCCAGAATTCGCGGTCGACGCGCTTCTGCTCGATCCATCGTTCACGATGCGGGAGAGCTTCGCTCACGAAGAATTTGGTTGCCATTTCCTTGAGCGCGACGACTTCGTCGTCGGCCCAGGGCGATTGATAGCTGGGGGTGGTCACGTCGCCCACGTCCTTAGAAGTTGAAGCCGCCGCCACAGAGCAGTGTCTGTGCGCTCACGTAGTTGGATTCGGGGATGCAGAACAGGTAGACAGCGCCTGCGGCTTCGGAGGGTTCGCCACCGCGGCCGAGGGGGATCATCTGCTCCATGGCGGCGAGCAGGTTCGGGTTGACGCCGACCTTGATCTCTTTTCCGCCGACGTCAATCGTGCCGTCACTGTCGGCGGGCGCCGAGGTCAGACGCGTCTTGATCAACCCGAACGCGACCGTGTTGACGGTGACGTTGTAGCGGCCCCATTCCTTGGCGAGGGTCTTGGTCAGACCGGTGATGCCGGCTTTCGCTGCGGAGTAATTGGCCTGTCCCGCGTTGCCACCGGTGCCGGCCATCGAGGAGATGTTCACGACCTTGCGGCACGGGATGGGCTCGCCGGCTTCCTTGGCCTTCTTCACCTGGGCGGCGATGACCGGCTGGGCCGCGCGCAGGATCCGGAACGGTGCCTTGAGGTGCACGTCGAGGATCGCGTCCCACTGCTCGTCGGTCATTTTCTGGACGACGGAGTCCCAGGTGTAGCCGGCGTTGTTGACGATGATGTCGAGACCACCGAAATTGTCGACGGCGGCCTGCACGAAGCGCTCGCCGAAATCGGCGTCGGTGACGCTACCCACACACGAAACCGCCTGTCCACCAGCTGCTTCGATAGCGGCGACTGTTTCCTTGGCCGGTTCGGCGTCGAGGTCGTTGACGACGACCTTCGCGCCCTCGGAGGCCAGCTTCAGCGCGATCTCGCGGCCGATGCCGCGGCCCGAGCCGGAGACGATGGCGACTTTGCCTTCAAGAGTTCCCATGATTTTCAGTACCTTTCAATTGGGTGAGCGAAGCGACGGGGGAGTGTCACAATGCGACGGTGGCATCGCCGGTGAGTGTGACGGTGCCGTCTTCGAGTGCGACGGTGAGTTCGATTGTGGCCAGGCCGTTTTCGATCGAGGTGACCTTGCCGGTGGCGGTCGGTTTGCCGTGGACGGGTGTGATGGATGCGAACCGCACCTGGTAGGAACGGATGCTCGCCAGATCGAAGTTGTCGGTCAGCAGCCGGCCCAGATAGGCCATCGACAGCATGCCGTGCGCGAACACGTCGTCCAGACCTGCGGACTTAGCCACGTCGATGTCGATGTGCATCGGGTTGTGATCGCCCGAGGCGCCGGCGAACAACGCCAGGGTGGTCCGCGAGATCGGGCGAATCTTCAAGGGCGCCAGCTCGGATCCGACCGAGAGTGTTTGTGTGGTCACTTGCCTGCTCCTGGATTCCTGACGACGATCACGGTTTTCAGATCGGCAACCAGCGAGCCGTCGGCCCGCGTCACTGCCGTCTCCTTGACGATGAACTCGAGCGCGCCGCCCTTCTTGCTGTAGATGTCGGTGATCCGCGGCGTCGCGGTCAGGACATCGCCGGCGTGCGCGGGCGAGTGATAGGTGAACGACTGCTCACCGTGCAGCACGAAACGCATATCGATGCCCAGCTGTTCAACCCAGCCGAACGCATTCGGGTTCTCCAACTCGATCGAGAACAGGAACGTCGGTGGTACGCGCAGGTCGTCGTCGACGGTGTCGCCGATCGCCTTGGCGAAGAACCGCAGCCGGCCGGGATCGACGGTCAAAGTGGTTGCGGGAAGCTCGGTTCCGATTGCGGCGGTATCGACGGCCATGTCAGCTCACCTTCTCGTACAGGGTGACGACGGCTGCGCCGCCGAGCCCGATGTTGTGTTGGAGTGCAACTTTCACGCCGTCGACCTGACGCGCGCCGGCAGTGCCCCGCAGCTGCCAGACCAGCTCGGCGCACTGCGCCAAACCGGTGGCACCGAGCGGGTGCCCCTTGGACAGCAGCCCGCCGGACGGGTTGGTGACGACACGGCCCCCGTAGGTGTTGTCGCCATCGAGGATGAACTTTTCGGCGGTACCTTCGGGCGTGAGGCCGAGGCCCTCGTAGGTGATCAGCTCGTTCGCGGTGAAGCAGTCGTGCAGCTCGACGACGCGAATGTCGGTCGGCGAGACACCCGACGCTTCGTACACTGCGTCGGCCGCGGCCTTGGCCATGTCGTAGCCGACGATCTTCATCATGTCTTTGTCCTCGAACGTCGAGGTGAAGTCTGTCGTCATGGCCTGAGCCTTGATGACCACAGAACTGTCCAGCCCGTGCTTGCGGGCGAATTCCTCACTGCAGACCACCGCAGCTGCGGCGCCACACGTCGGTGGGCAGGCTTGCAGGCGGGTCAGCGGGCCGTAGAGGTGGGGCGACGCCAGAACTTCCTCGACTGTGACCGGATCCCTGAACACCGAGTACGGGTTGTTCGCGGCGTGAACGCGAGACTTCACCGAGATTTGGGCGAAGGTCTCCAGCGAGGTGCCGTACTTCTCCAGGTACTGCTGGCCCGCGCCGCCGAACATCTGCGCAGCGAACGGTGCTTCGGTCCGAGGCTGGATCTGATCCATCACCTCGTCGAAGCGGGCGAACGGGCTAGGACGATCGGTGTAGCTCGCGGCGAGCGCGCCGCGTTGCATCTGCTCGAAACCCAGCGCGAGCACGCACTCGGCCGCGCCGCTTTCGACCGCCTGGCGAGCGAGAAACAGGGCCGACGACCCGGTCGAACAGTTGTTGTTCACGTTGACGATCGGGATACCGGTCTGGCCGAGCCCGTACAGCGCGGCTTGGCCCGATGTGGAATCGCCGTAGATATACCCAACATAGGCCTGATTCACATCTGCGTAGTCAACGCCGGCGTCGGCAAGCGCTGATCGAGCAGCTTTCTCGCCCATGACATCGTAAGACTCGCTGACTCTTGGCGTCGTGAATGGAATCATTCCGACTCCCGCGACGATGACCCGTCGATTCATTTTCTCTCCATCTAACTATTGGCGGTTCACTTAGTAGAGCACGGGAGCTCCGGCTTGGCAACCCTGTTTTTCGGCTGGCGGTGCGGTCCGAAGTCGGAACACGCGCGCAAGGCGACTGGGGTCCATGGAGTCTTGCGCGACCGTCGCCCACTATCTATATTATGACTAATTAATTTCTACGGAAGTGAGCAATGATGTCTGTGTCGACGCTGCTCGACGACCTCGTGGCGGAGAGCGCTGACCTCGATCGCCTGGTTGCCGACCTGGAACCTGCGGAGTGGAAGATCATGACTCCGGCGCCGGGCTGGACGGTCGCCCACCAGATCGCGCATCTGGCCTGGACTGACGAGATCGCCCTGCTTTCGGCGACGGAACCAAGCCGTTTCGTGGACTTCGTGCGCGATGGTCTCGCTGCTGCCGACAGTGTGCCTGCCTTCATCGAGGCGGTTGCCGCCGAGGGAGCGCAATCCGAACCGGCGGAGTTGCTCGCGCGGTGGCGTGACGGTCGCGACAAGTTGGCGGCGGCATTGTCGAAGGTCGAGCCAGGAGTCAAGTTGCCGTGGCTGGGCCCGCCGATGAGTGTCGGATCGATGGCCACTGCCCGCCTGATGGAAACGTGGGCGCACGGTCAGGATGTCGCCGACGCGCTCGGCGTCCAGTGCGAGCCGACAACGCGTCTGCGCCATGTGGCCCATATCGGCGTTCGCGCGCGCGGCTATGCGTTCCTTGCCAACGGGAAGCAGGCACCAGAGGCGGATGTCCGGGTCGAGCTGAAGGCGCCGGACGGAGACATCTGGACGTGGGGAGCGGAAGACGCGACCGATCGGGTGACCGGTTCGGCCCTCGACTTCTGCCACCGCGTCACACAGCGCCGCCACCGCGACGATCTCGACCTGGTGACCAACGGTCCGATCGCGGACGAATGGCTCGACATTGCACAGGCATTCGCGGGCCCACCCGGGGCCGGTCGCGAGCCCGGACAGCACAAACTGGAAGAAGGTACACAGCGATGACGGCACTCGATGTCCTGCCGAAGGATCTGCTGAAAGGTAAGACGGCGTTCGTCACCGGAGGTGGCAGCGGCATCAACCTCGGAATCGCCAAGGCTTTTGCCGCCACCGGCGCCAACGTCGCGATCTGCGGCCGTACCGAGTCAAAGCTGGAAGTGGCGGCAGCCGAACTTCGTGCGCTTGGTGCGAAGGTGTCGATCTCGGTCGCCGACGTCCGAGACGCCGCCGCGGTCGTTGCCGCCGTCGAAAAGACTCAGGCCGAACTCGGGACGATCGACACCATGGTCTGCGGAGCGGCAGGCAACTTCAACGCGCCCGCGGAAATGATGAGCCCCAACGGCTTTCGCACCGTTATCGACATCGACCTGATCGGCAGCTTCAATGCTGCGCGCGCGGCATTCGAGCAACTCAAACAGACGCGCGGAAACCTGCTGTTCGTATCAGCCGGGCAGGCGTACACGCCGATCAAGTTTCAAGCCCATGCCGGCGCCGCCAAGGCGGGCGTCGAGAACCTGATGAAGAACCTCGCACTCGAGTGGGGTGCGTACGGTATCCGGTCGAATTCGATTGTGCCAGGACCGATCGCGGACACGGAGGGCCTGGAGCGCCTGTCGCAGCCGGCCGGTAAAGAGGCCTGGCTGCGTTCGGTGCCGCTGGGCCGTTTCGGTGCGATCGAGGAGGTCGCGGCGATGGCCGTGGTCTTGTCATCGCCCATCGCCGCCTACGTGACCGGCTCACAGGTCGTTGTCGATGGCGGGTTCGCGCTACCGGGCTGGGGAGCGATCACCCAGGCCGCCGAGGACGCCATGGCGGCGGGAGCGACATCATGAGCTTGCTGGCAGAGAATCCGGACCTGATCCGGATCGGCAACTGCTCGGGGTTCTACGGCGACCGGTTCAGTGCCGTACGAGAGATGCTCGAAGGCGGGCAGCTCGATGTGCTGACCGGCGACTATCTGGCCGAATTGACGATGCTGATCCTGGCTCGCGACAAGATGAAGGATCCGAGCACCGGCTACGCGAAAACCTTTGTCCGGCAGATGGAAGACAGCCTCGGGCTCGCTCTCGACAAGGGAGTCCAGATTGTCGTCAATGCCGGCGGTGTCAACCCTGCGGGCCTTGCCGTGCGACTGCGGGAGGTGGCAGAAAAGCTCGGCCTCGACGCGAAGATCGCGCACGTGGAGGGTGACGACATCACCTCGCGCGCCGACGAGCTCGGACTGGGGTCGCCGCTGGCGGCCAATGCTTACCTCGGTGCGTGGGGAATCGTCGAATGCCTCAATGCCGGCGCTGATGTTGTCGTCACCGGCCGCGTCACCGACGCATCGGTGATCGTCGGTCCGGCAGCGGCTCATTTCGGTTGGGACCGGTCGGATTACGACCAGATCGCCGGAGCCATGGTGGCCGGCCACATCATCGAGTGCAGCGCGCAGGCGACCGGCGGCAACTACTCGTTGTTCACCGAGGTCGATCTGAATCGACCCGGCTTTCCCATCGCCGAGATCCGGCGAGACGGTTCCTCGGTGATCACCAAGCACGAAGGCACCGGCGGCGCGGTCACGGTCGATACCGTCAACTCGCAGCTGATGTACGAGATCCAGGGTGCTCGGTACGCCGGACCGGACGCCACGGCGCGTATCGATTCGATCGAATTGCGCCAGGACGCCAAGGACCGTGTGCTCGTCAGCGATGTTGTCGGTGAGGCGCCTCCGCCGCAGTTGAAGGTGTCTTTGAACAGTCTCGGTGGCTTCCGCAACGAGATGGAGTTCGTGCTCACCGGGCTGAACATCGAAGAAAAGGCCGAACTCGTGCAGCGCCAGCTCGAATCGTGGTTGACGGTTCGCCCCGCCACGTTGGACTGGACGCTCGCTCGCCTCGACCGGCCGAATGCCGAAACGCAGGAACAAGCAAGCGCGCTGCTGCGCTGCGTGGTCCGCGACCGCGATCCGAAGAAGGTAGGTCGCGGATTCACCAGCGTGGCAATCGAACTTGCCCTGGCGAGCTATCCGGGATTCCATCCGACGTCGCCGCCCGGCGACGGAGCTCCCTACGGCGTCTTCACCGCAGGTTATGTCGACGCGACGCTGGTGCCGCACATTGCCGTCCTGCCCGACGGCACGCGAGTCGACGTCAAGCCGGCCGCGGACACGCGGGTGCTGGCTGATGTGCCGGCGCCGGAGCTGCCGGAACCGTTGCTGGCCAGTGAGTTCCGTGAGATACCGCTCGGGACACTGGCGCTCGCGCGCAGTGGGGACAAAGGCGGCAACGCCAACATCGGCGTGTGGGTCCGCACCGACGACGAATGGCGCTGGCTGGTACACGCGCTGACCACCGACGAACTGCGCCGACTCCTGCCGGAAGCTGCGTCTCTACCGATCACCCGCACGGTGCTGCCGCGCCTGCGCGCGGTGAACTTCATCATCGAGGGACTGCTCGGCGAGGGAGTTGCCTACAACGCCCGCTTCGATCCGCAGGCCAAGGGGCTGGCGGAATGGCTCCGCTCGCGCCACATCGAGATTCCGGTGGCGCTGTTGAATGAGGAGAACACCCGATGAGCGTGTGGAACACGCCTGAACGTCTCGCCCTGCGAGAGTCCGTCCAGGCCTTCGCTGTTCGAGAGATCCTGCCGTTCCAGGAGACCTGGGAGGAGGACGGCATCGTTCCCATCGAGCTGCACAAGAAGGCAGCCGAGTTGGGCCTGCTGGGAATTCAATTCCCCGAGATGGCAGGTGGTTCCGGTGGCAGCATGGTCGACTCCACGATCGTGAACGAGGCATTGCACGAGGCTGGTGTCGCGGGCGGTGTCTTCGTCTCGCTGTTCAACTGCGCTATCGCGGTACCTCACATCATTGAAGCCGGCGATCTGGCGCAGATAGATCGCTGGGTGAAACCGACGCTGGCCGGTGACATGATCGGCTCTCTCGGAATCACCGAACCCAGTGGCGGTTCGGATGTGGGGCACTTGTTGACCACCGCCGTGCGGGACGGCGATCACTACATCGTGAATGGCTCGAAGACCTTCATCTCCTCGGCGACCCGCGGTCAGTTCGTGACGACCGCGGTGCGCACGGGCGGTCCGGGCGCGTCAGGAGTGTCGCTGCTGGTCGTGGAGACCGATCGGCCCGGATTCACGATCAGTCGCAAGCTGAAGAAGATGGGCTGGCTGGCCTCCGATACTGCCGAGCTGTCCTACGTTGACGTGCGCGTACCGGTGACGAACCTGGTCGGTGCGGAGAACACCGGATTTGCCCAGATAGCAAAGCATTTCGTGAGTGAGCGGGTAATGCTCGCGGCCCAGGCGTATTCGAGCGCGCAACGGTGCCTCGACCTGAGCGTGGCCTGGTGTCGGGATCGGGAGACCTTCGGGCGGCCGCTGATCACGCGGCAGGCCGTGCAGAACACGCTGACCGAGATGGCGCGCCGAATTGATGTTGCGCGTGTCTACACCCGTGACATCGCCGCCCGAAGCGAGGCCGGCGAAACGGATCTGGTCGCACAAGTCTGTTTTGCGAAGAATACCGCCGTCGAAGCGGGGGAGTGGGTCGCCAGTCAGGCAGTGCAGCTGTTCGGCGGTATGGGCTACATGCGCGAGTCCGAGGTCGAGCGCCAGTATCGCGACATGCGCCTCTATGGAATCGGCGGTGGCACAACCGAAATCCTCACTGGGCTCGCCGGCAAGAGATTGGGATATCAGTCATGACCAGTACATCCGCTGTCCGTGTCGAACGGCCTGAGCCGGGGATCGCGGTCGTCACGCTCAACCGACCGGAGTCGCTCAATTCGCTGGATATTGCGGCATTCGTGCAGATCCCACTGGCGTTGTGGGAGTTGGCGGAGGACGACGACGTATCAGTGGTGATTCTGACCGGTGCCGGCAAGGGATTCTGCGCTGGTGCGGACCTCGAGTACATGGCCCGCTGCGTGCAGGATCCGGACATCAGGATGGGCGACATCATGCGCGAGGCAATCCAGCCCGCGCTGGCGCTCGCTGCCCTGCCGCAGATCACGATCGCGGCTGTCAATGGTCCTGCCGCCGGCGCTGGGTGGGGTATGGCATTGAGTTGCGACCTCCGGATCGCCGGGCCGACGGCCAAGTTCGGCGCGACCTTCGTTCGGATCGGACTGGGTCCGGACTACGGTGTCGCCCAGACACTTCCACGAATCGTTGGACGCGAGCGCGCCATGGAATTGCTGACGACCGGTCGGATAATCGACGCTTCCGAAGCGCTGCGGCTCGGTGCTGTGCTGGCGATCGACGACGACCCACTCGGCGCCGCGCTGAAGCTCGCGCGATTGATTGCCGCTGCACCTGGACGCGCTCTGCGGTCGCTCAAATCCTCGGTGGACCAGGCCGCGGACTGCGACCTCGCTACGGTGATCGGCGAGGTCGAGTTCGACGCCCAAGTCGAACTCTTCGACCATCCGGACTTTCTCGCCGGCGCCACCGCGTGGCTGACAAAACACGGGGCGGTCGTCCGATGAGCATCTGGAACACACCAGAACGGTTGGCACTCCGTAAGACGGTCCGTGCTTTCACCGAGCAGCAGATCGTGCCGAATGTCGAGTCATGGGAAGCCGACGGTGCGATTCCTGCTGCGCTGCACCGTAAGGCGGCGGCACTTGGCCTGCTCGGAATGCACTATCCGGAAGAAGTAGGCGGATCGGGCGGAGATCTCGTCGACACCGTCATCACCACCGAAGAAGCGCAGATCGCAGGTGCGTCCTCCGGAATTGTCGGGGCCCTGTTCCTGCCGACCATCGCGCTGGCGCATCTGGCATCGGTAGGCAAGCCGGATCATGTCGAGCGCTGGGTGCGCCCGACCTTGTCCGGCGAGAAGTCCGGTTCGCTGGCGATCACCGAACCTGGTGGCGGATCCGATGTCGGGCATCTCACGACCAGTGCGAAGCGCGAGGGCGACGAGTTTGTCGTCAACGGCAGCAAGGTCTTCATCACCGGCGGGTGCCGCGCGGACTTCGTCGTCACCGCGGTGCGCACCGGGGGTTCCGGTGCGGGTGGTGTGTCGCTGTTGGTCGTCGAAACCAGCTCACCCGGATTCTCGGTCAGCCGCAAGCTCGACAAGATGGGCTGGCATACCTCCGATACCGCCGAGCTGTCCTACGCCGACGTGCGGGTGCCGGTGGGCAATCTCGTCGGGCCCGAGAACAGCGGATTCGTCCAGATCGCAAAGGGATTCGTGAGCGAGCGCGTCAGCCTTGCCGCGCAGGCATACTCGGCCGCGCAGCGCTGCCTGGACCTCACCGTCCAGTGGTGCC
This sequence comes from Mycolicibacterium llatzerense, assembly GCF_025331195.1. NCBI lineage: Bacteria > Bacillati > Actinomycetota > Actinomycetes > Mycobacteriales > Mycobacteriaceae > Mycobacterium > Mycolicibacterium llatzerense. The sequence continues at coordinate 127,717 of NZ_LXOV01000016.1, forward strand.
GTGACCGCGAGACATTCGGGCAGCCATTGATCAAGCGACAAGCCGTGCAGAACACCCTGACCGAGATGGCACGGCGTATCGACCTGGCGCGCGTCTACAACAGAAACGTCGTGGAGCGCGCGGCGGCCGGCGAAACCGACCTGATGGTGGAGGTGTGCTTCGCCAAGAACACCGCCGTCGAAGCCAGTGAGTGGGTAGCGTCGCAGGCCGTCCAGCTGTTCGGTGGGATGGGTTATATGGCGGAGTCGGAAGTCGAACGCCACTACCGCGACATGCGACTCTTCGGAATCGCCGGCGGCACAACCGAAATCCTCACCGGACTCGCCGCGAAACGACTGGGCTACCAGTCGTGATGGATGACGTTCGACACGCACCGATAACGAGGATGGTGGTTCGAGATGCCAAGACCTGGACTTGCTGATCGGATATTCCTGACCCTTGATTCAGCGGAGACGCCCCAACACGTCGGGTCGTTCTCGACGTACACCGTACCGACCGGGGCGGGGGAGAGCTTCGTCCACGATCTCGCGACAGCGATGCGGGAGAACGGGACGTACGCGGCGCCTTTCAACTATCGGCTCCGCGACGTCCGGCTGAAGAGCGTGGCACCGGACTGGGAAGTGTTGGCAGCCTCGCGGATTGACATCGACTATCACTTCCGGCACTCCGCACTACCGCGGCCCGGCGGCGAACGTCAGCTCGGTGTGTTCATCTCCCGCCTGCATTCGACGCCGTTGGACCCCGCACGACCGCTGTGGGAGACGCACCTGATCGAGGGCTTGGAACCGGCGGCCGACGGCTCTGAACGCTTCGCGATCTACTTCAAGATTCATCACGCGTTGATGGACGGTATGGGTGCGATCAGGCGGCTGCATCAGATGGTGAGCACCGATCCGTCGTCGCGTGTCGTGCGTCCGCTGTGGTCGATCGGCCCGGCGGCACACGCCAGGGCCGAACGCCCCCGGCAATCGATCCTGGACAGGGCGGCGGCAGTTGCCCAGGGCACCTTGTCCGGTGTGCGGACCGCGACGGCGCTGGGTTTGGCTGCGGGATCCAACGTCGTCGAGGCGTTGAACCCGAACCCGTCTGATGTGGCGACCCCGTTCGTCACTCCGACGTCGGTGATCAACGGCCGCATCGGGCGTCAGCGCCGAGTCGCAACTCAGAGCTACCCGTTCGACCGCATCGACGGTGTGGCCAAGGCGGCCGGCGTCAAGATCAACGACGTGTTCTTGGCGATCTGCGCCGGGGGACTGCGGCGATACCTCGATGAACTCGGTGAGTTGCCGGAGGCATCGCTCATCGCGGGCACGCCCGTGTCGATTCGCGTTGCCGCAGACGATGTCTCGACCAACGCGTTCAGCCTGGTGGTGATGAAGCTGTTCACCGACGTGACGGATCCGTTGGAACGGCTCGCGGCGATCAAGCGGTCCAGCACCATCGCCAAGGACCGGCTCAAGAGGCTGCCGGCCGGTGCCGTCGAACTTTCGGCGGCGCTGTTCATGGGACCGTTCGTCGTCGAGAACTTGGTTGGTCTCGGCGGGCGGGTGCCACCGCCGTACAACGTCTCGATTTCGAACGTGCCGGGCTCGACCAAACCCCAGTATCTGGCCGGGGCGCAACTGGAGTCGCTGTACCCGATCGGCATGCTGTACCACGGGATCGCCCTGATGATCGCGACGTTCATGACATCGGGCCACTTCGGGGTCGGCTTCACCGGAGACCGGGATGCGCTGCCACATTTGCAGCGACTGGCGGTTTACACCGGTGAGGCACTCGATGAGCTCGAAGCGGCCCTCGGTGCCTGACGCGGTCCTATTGGCCCGGCGCCCGGTAATCCGTTTCCCGCCGGACTGCTTCGTCGATCTGTTCGGGTGTCAAGAGTTCGATGGATTCCGAACGCGCTTGACCGGACGCTGCTGTCCGTAGCGCCAGGGTCGCCGCTGCCATTTCGTCGGGTACGGAGCCGATGACGTACAGCTGGTGCGCGCCCAGAGCGAAGTTGCAGGACTCGACGGTGCCGCCGACGCTTTCGACCATCTTGACAATGGCCGCTCGCCGCGCCGACCCGCCTTCGTCCAGGAGTCCGCGTGCACCCTCGGCGGTGTACTGGACTTTCCACAGGTATCGCGGCATTGTCTGCTCCCTTGCTCCGATGGCGTATGCACGTTGATCGTGCCATCGTTTCGGCTCACACCTACCCGAAATCGGGTGCTCGCCAAAGAAACAATCGGCATTGAAGCTGCGAGCGGCTCACACCAGGTTGATCGAATCCAGAACGTCGGCAGCGAGTTGCTCGTCACCGGTGATGGCGACATCGCAATCGCGCCAGGACCGGCGGGTCGTAGCCCAGATCGGAAACTCCTCGGACAGACCTGTGACGTGTGCGGCTACCTGGCCCCCGCTGGACGGCGTGACACGGAATGAGCGGCGGCCGGTGTCGGGCTCGATGCGCCAGGTTCCGCCGCCGAGTCCCTCGAGGGTCAGCGCAATCGGTTCGCGCAGCCAATTCAGCTGCTGCTGATGCGACTCCGCCAAAAGTGCTGTCATCCAATCGATGACAGCCGTCATACGTCGATCGTCGGTGGGTGGTGCCGGCTTACCGAGAGCTGGCGCGATGTCGTGACGCAGGTGGGTGTGCCAATCAAAGATCGCTGTCGACGGCATGATGCGCAGAGGGAAGTGTCCGAGTTCGCCCAGAGGGATCCGAATGGCTCCCATCGGGCCGGCGGCACCCAGCCGGAGCAGATTCGCGGCCCGGCCGGTCCACTTCACGTATTCGTCGAGCAGTGCAGCGGGCGGGCGGTCCGCGCGTGCCTCGACGTCGTCGTCGTTGAGTAGCTCGATCTGTTTCGTCCGCATGATGGCGAGGAGCCCTGGCGTGAAGAACGAGTGCGCAGTTGCACCCAAGTGTGCGACGACGTCGCGGACGCGCCAGCCGGCGGCCCTGCTCGGCGCGTCCCATTCGTCGGGGGTCAGGCTCTTGCAGAACTCGTACACCGCGTCGCGTTCCGTGCGCAACGCGGCGATGCGGCTCGAGTGCGTGGTCATGTGAGGTCCACGAGTGGCAATCGTAGGGCCCCGACCGCTGCTGTGGGGACGACGGGCAGATTCGGCTGGATGGGCTTGATCCGCCGATAGGGCGAACCCAGCGCTGGGCGCAAGTCGGGCTCGCCCTTGTTGGGCCAGAACGCCATTGCGCGTTCGGATTGGGCGACGATTGTCAGCGACGGATTGACACCGAGATTGGCCGTGATCGCCGAGCCGTCGATCACGTGGAGGCCGGCGTAGCCGTAGAGCCGCTGATACGGGTCGACGACACCGTGTTCAGGGTCCTCGCCGATGGTCGCCCCGCCGATGAAGTGCCCGGTCATCGGGATGTTCACGAGATCGGCGACAGCGCCTTCGGGGTAGCCGCCGATCTTCTCGGCGAGGCGCCGGGCGACGTCGTTACCGTCGGGGATCCACACCGGATTCGGTTCTCCGCGGCCCTGTTTCGAGCTGAGCCTGGCGCCGAACAGGCCGCGTTTGCGGAAGGTGGTCAACGAGTTGTCCGCCGCTTGCATGACCAGCAATGTGATGGTCTTTTCCGACGCGCGCCGGACCCACAGGCTGTGCAGCAACACAAGCGGGTGCGCAAGACTGAACAGCAGGAATCGCAGCAACCGGCGGCGCTCGCCATCGATCAGAGGCACTGTCATCAGATGCATGGCGTTGGAACCCTTGCCGTAATGGCAAGCCTCGACGTGTGTTTGGGGTGTCGGGTGAATCGACGAGGTGATCGCAATGCCCTCTGCGAACTCGGTCCGGTGCTTCGATTTCGCGTGCAGGATCGCTTCGGAGTTCGTTCGGGTGAGCTCGCCCAGCCGTGGCGAGACCTCGGGTAGGGAACCTGAATCCTTGAGCTTGTGCAGCAGCTTCTGGGTACCGAGCGCCGCGGCGGAGAACACGACCTGCTGGGCCGTGAAGGTCTTCTTGTCCTTCCGGATCCATCGTCCGGTCCGCACCGTCGAGATGTCGTAGCCACCATCGGTGCGGGGACGCACGTCGGTCACCGTCGTCAACGGGTGGATGCGGGCACCTGCGCGCTCCGCGAGATACAGGTAGTTGGTTTCGGTGGTGTTCTTGGCGTTGTGGGGACATCCGGTGAGACACCGGGTGCAGAAGACGCACCCGGCGCGATCAGGGCCGACACCGCCGAAGTACGGATCGCCAACTGTGACACCGGGTTCGCCGAAAAACACCCCGACGTCGGTGGCCCGGAAAGTGTCGGCGGTACCGAGATCCTCGGCAACCTGCCGCATGGCCTCGTCGGCGGCCGTCATCCGTGGATTCGGCGTGACGCCGAACATCCGCTTCGCCTGGTCATAGTAGGGCGCGAGCTCGGAGCGCCAGTCGGTGATGTGCGCCCATTGCGGGTCGGCATAGAACGGGTCCGCGGGCTCATACAGGGTGTTCCCGTAGATCAGTGATCCACCTCCGACCCCCACGGCGGACAGGATGAACGTGTTCTTCAACGGCGTCAGCTGCTGGGGACCGGTCAGCCCGAGTTTCGGCAACCACAGGAAGTCCCGCACCTGCCACGTGGTTTTCGGAAAGTCAGCAGGCGCCCAGCGGCGACCCGCCTCGAGCACGCCAACGCGATAGCCCTTCTCCGACAACCGGAGCGCACTGACACTGCCGCCGAAACCAGACCCGATCACCAGGACGTCGTAGTCGAACTCTGACGATGCGCTCATCGTCGAAACCTCTTCGCTTTCATGCGGTTCGCTGCATCGGAGCTCGTCAGCAGGGCCACGATCTCGGCATTGAACGTGTCGATGTCTTCGAGGTTGGTCGCGTGGCCGGACTTCGGTAGCTCGACTTCGCGAAGCAGGTTGCCGGCCGCTCGAACCTGGTCCGCGAGCAGTTTGGTGATACTCGGCGCCAACATGCCGTCCAGTGCGCCGTACAGAACGGTCGTCGGAACCGAAAGTGCTGCAACACCATTGGACACATCGATTTGGCGTGCGCCGTTGGCCCAGCGCAGGCGTACATCCGGCGGGCATTGTGCGGTGATGTCCTGGACGAAATCGACCGCTTCGGGTGTGGCGAATTCCGAGAGCCCGAGCTTTCGCACCAGGCCGCGATTCCATTTCAAAGCCGGGAACGGCAATCGCGTGCGCAGGACGGCGTCGAGCGCACGGGCCTGCAAACGGGTGAGGAAGTCCGGCGAGTCCAGGAGGTTCAATCGATGGTTCACCAGAGATGCTGCCGTGTCAGCGAGCAGCGCCGCCTTGACACGGGTTGCGACCTCATCGGGGTACTTCGCGGCCCAGGCGAGTGTGGTCACCCCGCCCATGCTGTGTCCGACGATGGTCGCCCGCTGACCTGACGTAACCGTCGCCGCGAGCACCGCCGACAGGTCATCGGCAAGGTGGCTTGCCGTCAAGGGGCCGCGGAACCGCCCACTGCCGCCGTGGCCCCGTTGGTCGAAAGCGATGACGCGATAGCGCTCGGCGAACGCCGATATCTGCGGATTCCAGTACTCGATGGCACAGGAAAATCCATGGATGAGCAAAATCGGTTCACCGTCGACGGGGCCGTACTGCTGAACATGAAGTCGCGTTCCGTCGGCGGAGACGACGTCTATCGATTCTGGTTCGAACTCGGGTCGGCGAAGCGGTCCGCTTCTGGGTTGTCGTGTCGTCCTGCAGCTGATCACTAACACTCCTTTGTGTTTGCGTGTCCCCGGTTTGTTTGGTCAGTACGACTGCGGCAGGCCGACAAAGCTCATACTTGCCTCAGAATCGGTCGGAGATGATCGAGCGCGGATGCGTCCTCGATCGTCGATGGGATGGGTTCGTCACGGCCATCGGCGATGGCGCGCATGGATTTTCGGAGGATCTTGCCTGAGCGGGTCTTGGGCAGCGCTGGTACCACGTCCACCAGTCGAAGGGCCGCAACCGGGCCGATCTGGTCACGGATCGCCGCGACCAGTTCGTCGCGCAGTTGTGCGTGGTCGACGTCGACGCCGGCCTTGAGCACGGCGAACGCGCGGGGGACCTGGCCCTTCAGCGAATCCGCCACGCCGATGACGGCGCATTCGGCCACGGCGGGGTGCGCGGCGATTACCGCTTCCATCGATCCCGTCGAGAGCCGGTGTCCGGCGACGTTGATGACGTCGTCGGTGCGGCCCATGACGAACAGATACCCGTCGTCGTCGAGATAGCCGCCGTCGCCCGAAAGGTAATACCCAGGAAAGGCTTTCAGGTAGGACGCGACATAGCGGTCATCATCGTCCCAGAGTGTCTGCAGTGCGCCGGGCGGTAGCGGCAGTTCGATGCAGACGGCGCCTTCCTCTCCCCGGTCGCATCTGCTTCCGTCGGGCCGCAAGATCGCGACGCGGTAGCCGGGTGCAGGCACTGTCGGGGAGCCGGGTTTGATCGGCATCGGTTCCAGGCCCATGAAATTGGCTGCGATCGCCCAGCCGGTTTCGGTCTGCCACCAATGATCGACCACCGGGACACCGAGTTCGGTCGCGGCCCAGTGGTAGGTGTCCGGGTCCAGCCGTTCGCCGGCGAGGAAGAGGTACTGCAGGGTGGCGACGTCGTAGCGGGCCAGATGGGCGGCGCCCGGGTCTTCCTTGCGGATGGCGCGCAGCGCTGTGGGTGCGGTGAAGAGTGTTCTGACGCCGTATTGTTCGACAACTCGCCAGAACGCGCCGGGATCAGGAGTGCCGACGGGTTTGCCTTCGTAGAGCACGGTTGTCGCTCCGACGAGCAGCGGACCGTAGACGATGTAGGAGTGGCCGACGACCCACCCGATATCGGATGCGGCCCAGAAGACGTCGCCCGCATCGACGTCGTAGACATTGCGCATGCTCCACGACAGTGCGACGGCGTGGCCGCCGTTGTCGCGCACAATGCCTTTCGGCGCGCCGGTGGTGCCGGAGGTGTACAGCACGTAGAGCGGATCGGTGGCGGCCACCGGGACGGGAGCTACCGGCCGTGCGCCCCTTGTCGCGGTGGCCCAGTCGATGTCACGATCCCCGCTGAGTTCGGCGGTGAGGCGGTCGCGCTGCAGGATCACGCAGGCGCGCGGCTGGTGCGACGAAAGCGCCAGTGCCTGATCGAGCAACGGCTTGTACGCCACGACTCGGGTGGGTTCGATTCCGCAGGAGGCGGATACGACGACCGTCGGTTTCGCGTCGTCGATACGGCCGGCGAGTTCGGCCGCCGCGAATCCGCCGAACACGACGGAGTGGATGGCGCCGAGGCGGGCGCACGCCAGCATGGCGACCACGGCCTCGGGCACCATCGGCATGTAGATGACCACCCGGTCGCCTTTGGTGACGCCGAGCCTTCGAAGAGCACCGGCGAAGACGGCGACCTCGTCGAGAAGTTCCCGGTACGTGTAGGTCCGGGCAGTTCCGGTCACGGGGGAGTCATAGATCAGTGCTGCCTGGTCGCCGCGGCCCGCCTCGACGTGGCGGTCCAGCGCGTTCGCACACGTGTTGAGTTCCCCGTCGGGGAACCAGCGACAGAAGGGTGCGCGGGTCGCGTCGAGCGCCTCCACCGGCTCGCGGCTCCAGGTGATCGAACGTGCCTGCTGGAGCCAGAACTCGGTGGGGTCGTCGACGCTGGCCGCGTATGCGGTCGCGTAGGCGCCCGCTATTTCGCCCACGATGGCTTGCTTTTCGAGAGGAAAGCGCCGACGCCATCACGTGCTTCGTCGCCGAGCAGTGCGTCCGCGAAGCATCCCGCGGCAGTGTCGAGCAATTCGTCGAGTGGCGTGCTTGCGGCGGCATGGACGAGTTCCTTGGAGACGCCGTTGGCACCCGGTGCGCACCGGCGCACGTTCGCCACCAGGTCCTTGATTGCGACATCCAGCGCGGCGCCATCGGCGACGACCTTGTCGACCATGCCGATCCGGAAGGCTTCCGCGGCATCGATTCTCGCGGCGGTCAGCATCAGCACTCGCGCGTGGTGGGACCCGACCCGAGCGACGATGAAGGGGCTGATCTGGGCAGGGGGGATGCCCAGTGTGGTCTCGGTGAGAGAAAACGTCGTGTCGGCGGTGGCGATGGTGACATCCGCAACGGCAGCCAGGCCGACGCCGCCACCCATCGCTGCCTTCTCGACTGCGGCGATGACGACCACCGGCAACCGGTCCAGCGCGGTGAACAGGGCTCCGCCTCGTCGATTCGAGGCGGCGACGGCCGCGCGATCGGCGCCGCCCTCCTGGAAGATCGACTTGAAATCCTTGAGATCTCCACCCGCGCAGAAGATCCCGCCGGCACCACGCAGGACCAGAGCCCGCACCTCGGCCGGATTGTCGTGGATGTACGCGATCACCTGCTCCAGACCCTCGACCACGCTGTTCGACAGCGCGTTGCGCCGCTCAGGGCGATTGATCGTCACGTGCAGGACCCCGTCGAGGTTCTCGATCAGCAGGTCGTCGTTGTCAATCATGTTGTCTCCAATGGTTCTCAGGTGTGCCTATGCCGGTTCGTGAACGCCGGGGGCGAGTGTCGGCTCATACAGTTCAGCTATCTCGGCTGCGTACTTCTCCGCGATCGGCTTGCGTCGCAGTTTCATCGTCGGCGTGATCTGGATGCCGCCCGGCTCCCAGAACTCGGGAATGATGCGGAATCGCTTGATCTGCTCGACGCGGGACAATTTCGCGTTTCCAACAGCGATGGCGCTCGCGATGGTGGCAATGACGCGTGGGTCGTCCGCGAGAACTGGCGCAGCGCCGTCGATTCCAAAGTTCTTCGCATGGACCGCGGCGACATCGGTGTCGAGCACGATCATCGCCGTGTTGTACGCCCGCGCATCGCCGATCGCGACGGCCTGACCGATCAACGGGCAGGCCGACTTGAGAGTGTCCTCGATGTTGGAGGGCGACATGTTCTTTCCGCCCGCGCTGATGATCAATTCCTTCTTGCGATCAATGATCGTGAGGTAGCCGTCGGCATCGATCGTCGCCACGTCGCCGCTGCGCAGCCAACCGTCGGCATCGAGCACCTCAGCGGTGCGATCGGGATCGTTGCGGTAGCCGCGCATCACGACGGCGCCGCGCACCAGCACTTCACCATCGTCGGCCAGACGCACTTCCACGCCGGGCAATGCGGGGCCGACGGTGCCGACCTTCACTCGATCCAGCGGGTTTCCGGTTGCGACGCCGGTGGTTTCGGACATGCCCCAAACTTCACTGACGTTGATGCCGAGCGCCCTGAAGAATTCGAGGGTCTCCGGCGCGATCGAGGCGGCGCCCGAAAGTGCCCAGCGAAGTTCGTCCAGCCCGAGCTTCGCCCGGATCTTGGACAACACGAGTCGATCGAGCATCTCGTACTGGAGACGCTCGAGGAGCGTAAGTCCCTGTGCGCCAACACGCTTGCGTCCCAGTGTCAACGCGAGCTGCAAGAGGTGCGCTTTCGCCCCGCGTTCCTCGGCGAACGCCGATTCCAGGGCCACCCTCATCTTGTCCCACACCCGCGGAACCGCGAACCAGTACGTCGGTTTGGCGTCGGGCAGCGCCTCGGCAATCTTGCGGGGGTCCGGCACCGTGGTGATCTGAGTGCCGAAAAACATCTGGACATAATGTGCAGCCATGCGGTCCGCGATATGCGCGGCCGGCAGATACGACGTGAAGCGATCGCCGCGGCGCACCCCGTATGCGCCCAGGACGGACGCGGCCTCCGCGAGCGCGTTTCCGTGCGTGATCTCGACGCCCTTCGGGGCGCCCGTCGTACCCGAGGTGTAGATCAGGGTCAGCACATCGTCTGGGCCGACGGCTTTCCACAGGGCCTCGAAGTTGAAGCCGGACTCACCAGCGGCCTCGAGCCGCGCCAAGCTGTCGGGATGGTCATCGGCCTCATCGACGACGACGATGCGACGCGTCGGCCCTGCTGCGACTCGCACCTTTTCAGCGAACTGGCGTTCGCACACGACCACCGTGCTCCCCGAATTCTCGAGCAGGTAGACGATCTGTTCGACCGAATTGGTGTTGTACATCGAAAACGGAATCGCACCGAGATGAATGGCCGCCGTATCCACGATGTGGAACTCTGGCCGGTTTGTCAGCATCAACGCGACCGTGTCGGTTCTGCCGACGCCGTAGGCGGCCAAGCCCGCAGCCACGCCGCGCACCCGGTCGGCATACTGGCGCCAGGTCAGGGTCTGTACGCCGCCGACGGTTCGCAGTGCGATCCCGTCGGGGTCGACGGCAGCTGTGTGCTGAAACGCTTCACACAGCGACCGCGGTTCAGCGGTCACTCCTGCGTTCCTTCAGCGCCATCGACGCCGACGACGGCCAGGACGTCGTTCGTCTCCACCTGTTGACCCACAACTACCTTCAGCAGGGCCACCGTGCCCGTGGCGGGCGCTGCGATGGTGTGCTGCATCTTCATGGCCTCGAGGACAACGATCGGCTGTCCGGCCTCGACCGCATCGCCTTCCGTAACATGCACGGCGACAACGGAACCCGGCATCGGAGCCAGCAGCGAACCTGCCGCCACCTGTGAGGACGGATCGGGGAACCGGGGGATCGGTCGCAGTGTCACCGAGCCGTCGAACGAATCGACGCAGATCATGTCCGGGTAGGCGGCCACCGTGAAGGTCCGGTGCACCCCGGCGTCGGCGAGCGTCACCGCTTCCGGTGAGCTTTCGACAAGGTGGACGCCTTCGTGACCGTCGGCGATCAGACCGTCGGGCGAAATGCGGTATGCCACGTCGATTTGATCGGCCCGTCCGTTGTAGGACACGCGCTGTGAGCTCGACACCACGTTGCGCCAGCCGGACGGCAGCTCGGCCTGTACTCGCGCGGATGCTCTATTGCCGGCGGCCTCGGCGAGCGCCGCGGCCAACGAGCTGAGGTGCTCGGCCTTTTCGTCGGCCAATGGTGCGGCGAGCGCATGGAGACCGTGGCGGTCGAAGAAAGCCGTATCGATCTGTCCGGCAACGAATTCGGGATGGCGCAGAACACGCACGAGCAGGTCGCGGTTGGTGGTGAGCCCGTGCAGGCGGCTGGCTGCCAGTGCGCCGGCGAGACGCCGAGCGGCTTCGGCACGGGTGGGCGCCCACGCGATCAGCTTGGCGAGCATGCCGTCGTAGTGGACGCTGATGGCGTCACCCGCCCCGAATCCGGAGTCCAGCCGCAACCCGTACGTGCCGGGGACCTCGAACTCGGCGTCCACTCCTGGAATGTCGAAGGCGTGTACCGGGCCGTTGGTCGGCATCCAGTCCGCGGCGGGATCTTCTGCGACGAGACGAACCTCGATCGCATGTCCGTTGAACGCGGGAACGCCGGTTTCGGGCAGGACGGCGCCTTCGGCGATCCGGATTTGCCAGGCAACAAGATCGAGTCCGGTGACACATTCCGTGACTGGGTGCTCGACCTGCAGGCGGGTGTTCATCTCGAGGAAGTAGAACCGGCCGTCGTTGCTGGCGAGGAACTCGACGGTGCCGGCGCCCTCGTAGTTGACCGCCTTGGCCGCGGCAACCGCTGCGTCACAGAGCTTTTGACGCAGTTCGTCGTCGACCATCGGCGAGGGGGACTCTTCGATGACCTTCTGGTGCCGGCGCTGGATGGAGCATTCGCGTTCGCCCAGTGCCCACACGTTGCCGTGCTTGTCGGCGAGGACCTGGACCTCGATGTGGCGGCCGGCCTCGATGTAGGGCTCGCAGAACACAGTCGGGTCACCGAACGCGGACGCAGCCTCATTGCTGGCAAGTTCGACGGCGGCCGCGAGTTCATCGACCGATCGGACGATGCGCATGCCTCGTCCACCGCCACCGGCGGAGGCTTTGACCAGCACCGGCATGTCGGCTTCGGTCACGGCGGCGGGGTCGACCTCGCCCAGGACCGGCACGCCGGCCTTGTCCATCAGGATCTTGGACTCGATCTTGGAGCCCATCGCGTCGATCGCTTCGGGGTTCGGGCCGATCCACGTCAGGCCGGCGTCGATGACGGCGCGCGCGAAAGCGGCGTTCTCCGAAAGGAATCCGTAGCCGGGGTGGATCGCGTCGGCGCCCGATTCGCGGGCGGCGGCGATGATCAGGTCGGTCCGTAGGTACGTCTCGCCTGGTGCGTTACCGGCAAGGCGGACAACGAGATCCGCGTCCGCGGCGTGCAGCGCCTGCTGATCCGCATCGGACGCGACGGCGACAGTGGTGATACCGCTGTCGCGGCAGGTGCGGAACACCCGTCGCGCGATCTCGCCACGGTTTGCTACGAGCACTCGTTGAATCATGATCACATCCTGAAGATTCCGAAGGCGTTCCTGACGCCCTCGATCGGTCCATTGTGAATGACGGAAAGGCAAAGGCCGAGAACAGTTCTGGTGTCCCGCGGATCGATCACGCCGTCGTCGTAGACCTGTCCCGACATGAACGTCGCCAGCGATTCCTTCTCGATCTGGTTCTCGACCATGGACTTCATGGCGGCGTCGGCCTCTTCGTCATAGGGGAGACCCCGTTCGGCGGCCGCCGCCCGCGCGACGATCGACAGCACGCCTGCCAGCTGCGCACCGCCCATCACCGCGGTCTTCGCGTTGGGCCAGGAGAACAGGAAACGCGGGTTGTACCCACGCCCGCACATGCCGTAGTTGCCCGCACCGTACGAGGCGCCCATGTTGACGGTCAGATGCGGAACCTTCGAGTTGGACACCGCGTTGATCAGCATCGCGCCGTGCTTGATGATGCCGTTCTGCTCGTACTCCTTACCGACCATGAATCCGGTGACGTTCTGCAGGAACAGCAACGGCGTATCGGTCTGGTTGGCCAACTGGATGAACTGCGTGGCCTTCTGCGACTCTTCGCTGAACAGCACACCGCGCGAGTTGGCGAGGATGCCGATGGGGTAACCGTGCAGCGAGGCCCATCCGGTCACCAGGCTGGTGCCGTAGAGCGGCTTGAACTCGTCGAAACGCGAACCGTCGACGATGCGCGCGATCACATCGTGTGGATCGAACGGCTGCTTGAGATCGATCGGGATCAGCCCGAGCAGTTCCTCCGCGTCGTGCTGCGGCGGATCCGCTGGTCGGCTCGGACCCGGTCCCTGTTTGCGCCAGTTCAGGTTCGCGACGATCTGGCGGCCGATCCTGATCGCGTCGAGTTCATCGACGGCGAGGTAGTCGGCCAAGCCGGAAGTGCGGGCGTGCATCTCGGCGCCGCCGAGGCTCTCGTCGTCGGATTCTTCACCGGTGGCCATCTTGACCAGTGGGGGACCGGCGAGGAACACCTTCGCGCGTTCCTTGACCATCACGACGTAGTCAGACATGCCCGGCATGTACGCGCCGCCCGCGGTCGCGTTGCCGAACACCAGGGAGATGACCGGCCGCCCTTCGGCGGACGCGTTGGTCAGTTCCTTGAACTGGCGGCCACCGGGAACGAAAATCTCAGACTGCGTCGGCAGGTCCGCGCCGCCCGACTCGACGAGGAAGACCAGCGGCAGTCGGTTCTCTTTGGCGATGTCGTACAGCCGGAAGAATCGCTTGACGGAGTACGGGTTGCCGGTTCCGCCCTTGACCGTGGGCTCGTGCGCCATGATCGCGCATTCGACACCTTCGATGACGCCGATACCGGTGACGATGCTGCCACCGACATGGAACTTGCTGCCCCACGCCGCGAGTGGCGACAGTTCGAGGAACGCCGAATCGCGGTCGACCAGCAATTCGATCCGTTCGCGGGCAGTGAGCTTGCCGCGGTCGTGATGTCGTTTGACGGACTTCTCCCCGCCGGACGACACGGCCTTCGAATGTTCGTCGGCGAGTTCGCCGAGCCGTTCGAGGAGATCCGCGCGCTTGGCTGTGTATCCATCGGACATCGTGTCGATGGTGGTGTCCAGAACTGTCATTCCTGCCTCACAGTCTCGTTGCCAGTCAACTAAGTAAATTAGGCATTGTTAATATAACGTCAGGGTTAGGCTGAGTGCAAGCACCCAATGAAATGACGAGGGGACCTCCACGATGGCCATTCGCACACCCCCGAGTTCCGGCGTGCGAGCACCCGGCCGACCGAAAGCCGACCACGGACTCGATACCCGCGCCGATCTTCTTCGGGTGGCTCGCGAGTTGTTCGCCACCAAGGGTTACGCGGGAACCTCGGTCTCTGAGATCGGCGCAGGCGCGAACGTCACCGTGCCGGTGATTTATCAGCGATTCGGGAACAAGGCCGGCCTTTTCGTTGCGGTGGCCGAGGACGTGTACACCAGGGGACTTGAGCGGTTGCGCGAGACCTTCGCCGCGGCATCAACGTTCGATGAAGCAGTCGACGGTGCGCTGCGGGACTTCGCCGACATCTATCGCATCGACCCCACGATGGGCCCGCTGGTCGTGACGGTGCTCGTGGAAGCCGAGCGCGACGACGACCTCGGACGGGCACTGCAACCGACGCTGAGCACGCTGCGTGCCTTCTGCGACGACATAGCCAGCCTCGCGCCCGCCGAACTGGCCGCGGACAAGGCGAGTCAACGCGATCTCTCCCGTGCGCTGGTATCGCTGTTCAGCGGCATCATGATCGGGGCCACCCTACTCGGGCGGGCACCCGACTACGAGTCGATGGTGGCGGCGATGCGTCGGATGATCGTCGGCGGATCGAAATGAGCAACTGAGCGGGCGACGTACTGAGTCGACGCGACCCTGGTGAACAGGGAAGGCGAGGTCAGTGCCGCCGGCCGTAGCGGTCGGCCAGCTTCTCCTCGGCGGTGCGCGGAGCGGCCGGCTCTTCAGGGTCAGGGCCACCCGAAGTCTCCGTGCCCGAACCGGATTGGGCCTTCTCCAGCCGGCGCTGCCGTATCTCGGCAACCACGAAATAGCCCAGCCCGATCGGCGCGACGATGCCGAACGCGATCCACTGGATGCCGTACGACAGGAACGGGCCGGCGTCCAGGTGGGGCAGTGCGATGACCCCGAGACCGCCAGGCTGATCCTCGACGAGCTGCAGGTACTCCGCGGTCAACGGCACCCCGGTCAGCTGTGCGATCTGGGTCGTGCTGATCGAGTACACCTGCGTGATGCCGTCCTGCTTGAACGGTTCCTTGCCCGACATGATCGGTTCGGCGTCCCGTAGCCGCCCCGTGATCGTGACCGTTCCCGGCGGCGGCGCCGCGAACGGCGGGACCCCTTCGCCGGCCTTGATGTAGCCGCGGTTGACCAGCACCGTCGGGCCGCCATCGACCGCGAACGGGGTGAGGACCTCGTAGGACGGGTCGCCGTCGTCCGTCCGCAGCCGGACCAGCACCTGCGCTTCGGGGCGGTAGTGGCCCGTCGCCGTCAGCCGTCGCCACTGCGCGTCCGGGGCCGACGAATCCTGGTGCGGCAGGACCGAAATCAGGGGCACGGGCTCGGTGTTCAGCGACGACGCGATCTGGTTGTTCTCCCGCGAGGTGCGGGTGTTCTTGCCCAGCTGCCACGGTGCGAGCACCGTGAAGCACAGATAGGCGAACGCGATCACCACGACGAACAGGGCCAGCCACTGCGGCCGGAACAGGAACCCGAGCCGGCGCATCAGTCGCCTCGCTCCGCCAGCTGTTTGTCGACCCAGTCGTGCAGGCCGGGCAGCGAGGCCTCGATCACCACGAAGGTCTCTTCGAAGTCGTCGATGCCGCCGTAGTAGGGGTCTTCGACGTCCAGCGCGTGGGCGCCCGAACGCGGGTCGAACGAGCGCATCATGCGGACCCGGTCCGGGTCGGCGCCCAGGTCACCGAGGATGCGGGTGTGGTTGCGGCCCATGGCGACGACCATGTCGGCGGCCAGGTGCTCGCCGCTGATGGCCGCCGCGGCGTGCGCGGTGGGGTAGCCGTGCGCGCGCAACACCCGCTCGGCCCGGCTGTCGGCGGGGTCACCCGCATGCCAGCCGCCGGTGCCGGCGCTGGTCACCCGGACCAGGTCGGCCAGCCCGCGCTCGTTGATCTGGTGGGCGAACATCTTCTCGGCCATCGGCGACCGGCAGATGTTGCCCGAGCAGATGAACGTCACGTGCACGGGGTCAGACACCCAGCACCTCCCGTAGTTCGTCGACGGTGGCGACCCGCCGGACCGTCGTGTCGTCAGTGAAATCGGTTGCGCCGTAACCCCAGTCGACGACGACGGTGTCGATGCCGTGGTGTGCGGCACCGTGAACGTCGTGCGAGCGGTCGCCGACCATCAGCACCTCGTCGGGCACCGGGGCCAGCTGGGCGAGCGCATGGGCGACGACGTCGGCCTTCGCCGACCGGGTGCCGTCGACGCTGGCGCCGGCGACGACCTCGAAGTGCTCGTCGATGCCGAAGTGTTCGACGATGCGCCGGGCGGTCGGCTCGGCCTTCGACGTCGCGACGGCCAGGCGCACCCCGGCGGCCTTCAGGTCGGCCAGCAGGTCCTCGATGCCGTCGAACATGCGGTTCATGGACCAGCCGCGGGTGGTGTAGTCGGCGCGGTAGGCGGCGATGGCCTCGTCGGCCTTCTCACCAAGGCCCAGCGAGCCCAGCGTCACGTGCATCGGCGGGCCGACGATCCGTTCGACGAGGTCGCCGTCGGGCACGTCAGCGCCGATCGCGCCGAGCGCATGGCGGAAGCTGGCGACGATGCCCTCAGCGGAATCGGTCAGCGTCCCGTCGAGGTCGAACAGCACCAACTGGGGGGTCACGGTGTCATTGTCCCCGATGGACCTGGGGAGCTGTGCCGCGCACTAGGGTCTAGCTGTGGAACCCGGGGCGCGCTATCACGGTGATCAGGCCGTGGCGCCCGGCATGCTCGACTTCGCGGTGAACGTCCGCGGTGCCGGCCCGCCGCAATGGCTGGCCGACCGGCTCGCGGCCCGGCTGGCCGATCTGGGTAGCTATCCGACCTCCTCCGACGTGGACGGCGCTCGCGCGGCCGTGGCGGCCCGGCACGGGCGTGACCTCGACGAAGTGGCGCTGCTGGCGGGCGGAGCCGAGGGGTTCGCGCTGCTCCCGCAGCTGCGACCCCGCCTGGCGGCGCTGATCGCGCCGTCGTTCACCGAGCCCGAAGCGGTGTTCGACGCCGCGGGGGTGCCCGTCGCCCAGGTGGTGCTGGAGGCACCGTTCCGGCTGTCGAACGCGTCGGTGCCGTCCGACGCCGATCTCGTGGTTGTGGGCAATCCCACCAATCCGACCGGGGTGCTGCACCGCCGCGACGAGATTCTGGCGCTGCGGGCCCCCGGACGCCTCATCGTCGTCGACGAGGCCTTTGTCGACGCGGTACCCGGCGAACCGGAGTCGCTGGCCGGCCGGTCACTGCCCGACGTCGTGGTGCTGCGCAGCCTGACCAAGACCTGGTCGCTGGCCGGGCTGCGGGTCGGCTACGCGCTGGGCGCGCCGGAGGTGTTGGCGCGGCTGACCGCCCAACGGCCACACTGGCCGCTGGGCACGCTGCAGCTGGAGGCGTTGACGGCGTGCAGCGAGCCGGCCGCGGTCGCCGAGGCCGAGGCCGGCGCGCGACGGTTGGCTGAACTGCGCACCGAGATGGCGGCGGCCCTGACGGCCGCCGGTTTCCCGGTGGCCGCCGGCGTCGCACCCTTCGTCCTGTTCTCGGTACCGGACGCCGAATTGGCCCGGAAATACTTGGCGGAGAAGGGGATTGCGGTGCGCCGCTGCGACACGTTCTTCGGGCTGCCCGACGGCTACCTGCGTGCGGCGGTCCGTCCCGAGTGGCCCGTCTTGGTCGAGGCATTACAGGAGGTGCTCTGGTGAGTGTGCCCTTGCGTGACGTCATCGCCGCGCTGGACCGCGCGTATCCGCCGGCGCTGGCGCACAGCTGGGACTCGGTGGGCCTGGTCTGCGGCGACCCGGCTGAAGACGTGGAGTCGGTGACCGTCGCGGTCGACGCCACCGCGGCCGTCGCGGCGTCGGTGCCCGATGGCGGACTGCTGCTGGCGCATCACCCGCTGCTGCTGCGCGGGGTCGACACCGTGGCCGCCGACACCGGCAAGGGCGCGCTGGTCCACTCGCTGATCCGCCGCGGCGCAGCCCTGTTCAGCGCGCACACCAACGCCGATGCCGCCGCACCCGGGGTGTCGGACGCGTTGGCCGAGGCGTTGGGGCTGCAGGTCGACGGCGTGCTCGACCCTGCTGAATCGCGTGCTGACCTGGATAAATGGGTTGTCTTCGTGCCCCATGTGAACGCCGATGCGGTCCGGGACGCGATGTTCGCGGCCGGTGGCGGCCAGATCGGCGACTACTCGCACTGCAGCTGGATGACGATGGGTGTCGGCCAGTTCCTGCCGCACGAGGGCGCGACACCGACCATCGGCATGGTCGGTGCCATCGAGCAGGTGGCCGAAGACCGGGTCGAGGTGATCGCGCCGTCCCGGCTGCGGCGTGCAGTGCTGACGGCGATGCGCGCGGCGCACCCCTACGAGGAACCGGCGTTCGACGTGCTCACCCTGGCGCCGCTGCCGTCGGACGTCGGGATCGGGCGCATCTGTTCGCTGCCCGAGCCGGAACCGTTGTCGGCCTTCGCTTCCCGGGTCGCGCGCGGCCTGCCCACCACATCGTGGGGGGTTCGGGCGTCAGGCGATCCGGACGCGCTGGTGTCCCGGGTCGCGGTCTGCGGGGGAGCGGGCGACTCGCTGCTCGGCGCGGTGACCCGGTCGGGCGTCGACGTCTACGTGACCTCCGATCTGCGCCATCATCCGGCCGACGAGCACCGGCGCACATCGGACGTCGCGCTGGTCGATGTGGCGCATTGGGCGAGTGAATTTCCGTGGTGCGAGCAGGCCGCCGGGGTCTTGCGTGCACAATTCGGTGATGCGTTGCCGGTGCGGGTCAGCCAGATCCGTACCGACCCCTGGAACGTCGAGATAACCTGCTGAGAGACGTGAACATGAAAGCTGAAGTGTCGCAACAACGTTTGTTGCTCGAGGTGGCCGAAGTGGACGCCGCGCTGACCCGCCTGACGCACCGGTCGACGCACCTGGTCGAGCAGCAGCGCTTCGACGCAGTGCAGGCCGAGCACCGCGAAGCCAACGACCGGCTGGCAGCCCTGAGCATCGCCGTCGAGGATCTGGACGCTCAGATCGCCAAGTTCGAGTCCGAGATCGACGCGGTCCGCCAGCGTGAGACCCGTGATGAGCAGCTGATGGACAGTGGTTCGGTCGGGGCCAAGCAGGTGGCCGAACTGCAGCACGAGCTGGAGACGCTGCAGCGCCGGCAGGCCGCGCTCGAGGAGCAGCAGCTGGAGATCATGCAACGTCGTGAAGAGCTGCAGGGCGAGCAGGCCGAGGAGCTGGCGCTGATCGACGCACTGCAGAGTGATCTGACCACGGCGCAGGTCGAGCGCGACAACGCACTCGTGTCCATCGACGAGTCGAGGAAGGTGGCAGGTGACCGCCGCGTGGCACTGCTGGGCTCGGTGGCGCCGGAACTGGCCGAGATGTACGAAAAGCAGCGCAAGCAGGGCGGCCCTGGCGCCGGGCTGCTGCAGGGGGCCCGCTGCGGTGCGTGCCGCATCGATCTGGACCGTGGCGAGCTGTCCCGGATTTCCACCGCCGCCGCCGACGACGTGCTGCGCTGCCCAGAGTGCGGGGTGATTCTGGTGCGGGTCAAGGACTTCCGCGTCGGAGAAACCGGTCTGTGAGAGTTCTGGTCGAGGCCGACGGCGGGTCGCGCGGTAATCCGGGACCCGCGGGCTATGGCGCCGTGGTGTTTTCGGCCGACCGCGCCGAGGTGCTGGCCGAGCGCAACGACTCCATCGGGGTGGCGACGAACAATGTCGCCGAATACCGAGGGCTGATCGCCGGCCTGGAGGCCGCGGCCGCCCTGGATGCCGATGACGTTGCCGTGTCGATGGATTCGAAGCTGGTGGTCGAGCAGATGTCCGGTCGCTGGCAGGTCAAGCATCCGGACCTGATCCCGTTGAACCGGGAGGCAGCTGCGTTGGCCCGGCGGTTCGGGCAAGTGAGCTACACGTGGATTCCGCGGGCGCAGAACTCACACGCCGACCGGCTGGCCAACGAGGCCATGGACGCGGCGGCGGCTCCGGCTGCATCGGTTCCCGAGCCGAAAGCCGCTGCGGCACAACCATCCCCGCCGGGTTGGACCGGCGCCGTGGGGGCGCCGACCCGGTTCCTGCTGCTGCGGCACGGGCAGACCGAGCTGTCGGTGCACCGCCGCTATTCGGGCCGGGGTAACCCGCCGCTGACCGAGTTGGGTCGTCAGCAGGCCGCAGCGGCCGCCGCGTATGTCGGTGGTATCAAAGGAATCTCGGCCGTGATCAGCTCGCCGTTGCAACGGGCGCTGGACACCGCGAAGGCGGCCGCCGATGTGCTCGGGCTGCAGGTCACCGTGGACGATGACCTGATCGAAACCGACTTCGGCGATTGGGAAGGCCTGACGTTCGGCGAAGCGGCCAAACGGGATCCGGAGCTGCACAGTCGCTGGCTGGGGGACACCAGCGTCGCGCCACCGGGCGGCGAGAGCTTCGATACGGTGACGCACCGGATCCGCCGGGCCCGCAACCGGATCATCGCCGAGCACGGCGCCACGACGGTATTGGTGGTCTCGCACGTGACGCCGATCAAGACGATCCTGCGGCAGGCCCTCGATGCCGGGCCGGGCATCCTGTACCGGCTGCACCTGGACCTGGCGTCGCTGAGCATCGCCGAGTTCTTCGGCGACGGCGGTTCCGCGGTGCGGCTGGTAAATCAGACCGCCTACCTGTAGGCGACCGACCCCTGCCCGGCTCTGCCGGGAGATTCCGACGATCGGCACGGTGCCGCGGTCTTGTGCTCGACGACGTTCGCAGATAAACTATCGATAACTAATTTATGATGACAGGCATCGAAAGGTCTGTTCATGTCGAAAATGGGTCCTGGAACACGGTTTGCTGATTCTCGGGTTTGTTGCGTCAGGACAGAGCAGTGCGTGTAGTTCTGGTTTTTTCGTCGGTTGCGGACATAGCTCGAAAGCTGTCGCCCGCGCAGAATCGCGATAGCAACATTTCAAACGGTTGTTGAACGCGCGTTGATCGCAGCTGGGCAGAGCTGCCGGCGCTGCCGACCCGTTTGGCCATGGACGTCATGGAACTTGTTGACATCAGTCACGATTCGATCTCAAGGCAGGGGAGTGAATGGCCACGCTCATCGCCGGGCACGCTGAGATGACGACAGGCGCGGACCATCTGCATTCGCTGGGTCGCAATCTTCGTGGTCCCGGCGCGTACCGCGAGCTGGATCGTCAACTCGATTGCTTCCGGCGCCGCCTCGAACGGCAGCGCACGGCCGGCAGTGCGACCGAGGAACTGTTGGCTGGGGTCCAGCGGCTCCGGCGGGAGCTGAACGGTCGCGTGGTCGCTCATGGTGCCGGACGTCTGAACGCCCTTCGTCAGGCCGTCGATTCGCTGCGTGGCACTTCGTCGCGGGAGGCGATCAAGACCGCGATGACGTTGTTGTGCCGGGACTTCGGATTCACCCGGGTGATGGTGTCCACCGTTCGCGAGCACGACTGGCTGCCACAGCATCTGTATGGCCGCGGCGCGACATCTGGTTTCTTCCACGGGTTCTCGGTGGGCGTGCCCGTCCGGTTCGAGGATTCCGAAGCGGAGGCCGCCATGATCCACGGGCGACACGGCGTCGTCGTATCCCGCCCGACCGCGTCGGCGCGGCAGGACTACCTCGCGGCGCCGATCACCGTCGGTGGTGTGGCGATCGGGATGCTGCACGCCGATTTCCCGGAAGCCGGCGATACCACGGTGATGGATCAATTCGATCTGCTCGAAGCGTTCGCCGAATGCCTGGCTGTGGTGTACGAGCGGGCCGTGCTCGATGAGAAGGTGTCGCAACAACGCGTCGAGGTCGACAGGCTGTGCGCCACAATGGATCAACTCATGACACCGCCGGTGACGGGTAGGGCCGAGGCGCCGCAGGCAGGTGACTGCGACCGGATTACCCAGCCCCCGAGCGATCCCGCCATGGTGCCCGAACTGACCCCGCGTGAACGGGAGGTCATGTCCTACGTGGCGACCGGTGCCACCAACCGCGACATCGCGCGGTGTCTGTTGATTTCCGAGGGCACGGTGAAGTCGCACCTCAAACGCATTGCCGAGAAGTTCAACACCACCAACCGGGCGGCGGCGCTGGCGATGTACCTGGCGATGGACGCCGGCGTGGGGAGCGGACGGCCACGATGACGCGCCGTGCAATGGTGACCAGGCTCAATCAGATCGACGGACACCTGCGCAGCGTGCTCAACCTGCCGAGGCCGACCAAGGCGACCACCCTCGAACAAGCCATCGCCAACTCTGCGGCGACGACCGAGGAGGTGCTCTTCGGTGATGACGGCGAAGGCATCGCCCTCATGCCTGCCGTGGCGCAGCGGCTTCTGATGGCCTCCCTGCAGGCGCAGGTCGAGGCGCGACTGATCAGCGGTGACGACTCCGGCGCGACGGCGCGGTCGGTGATCGATAGCATCCGGCGGTTGAAAGCGGCCCCGTCGGTGCAGGCGCTCGAGCGTCAGGTGTGCACCGAGCTGTGCCACACCATCGGGTTCAGTAGTGCGGTGCTGTCGTCGATAGCGCCCGACAAGTTCATTCCCGTGACATCGCACGGCACGCGCGGCACCGGAAAACCGGTGCCGCGCAGCGCCTGCATCGCTGAACAAGACTGCGTCAGGTTCCGGCGGATCGTGTACGCCGGCGGCGACGTGCCGGCCACCGAGGGCTTCTGCGACGTGCTCGGTGCCTCCGACTATCTGGTCGCGCCCATCGTCGTCGAGTCGAAAGTGGTGGCGCTGGTTCACATGTCGCGGGCCAGGGGCGCCATCGCCGAGGGTGACATCGACACGCTGGGACTGCTGCTGTCGGTGTATTCGTTCGTCTACGAGCGGTTGCTGAATTCCCAACGGGTGGACCAACTTCGGATCTCGATCATCGGAGCCGCCGCCCGGCTGGCGGAGGAAGCCGACCGCATTGCGGGAACAGCCGTCAGCCTCGACGCCGGCGGCGACGATGACGCGTTCGAGGCGGACGCGGCCGTCGACGCGTTCACCGCGGCATTGTCCAACCGCGAGCGTGACGTGTTCGCCAGGATGGTGCTGGGCGACTCCAACGCGGAGATCGCCGATGAGCTCGTCGTTTCGGTGGAAACCGTCAAGACGCACGTCAAGCGGATCCTGCGAAAGATCGGCGCCGCCAATCGGTTGGAAGCCATCACCCTCTATATGGACGCGCAATCCGGATTCGGTGAACAGGCGCAATAGTCCCGCGCCAATTTCTGTGGTGGTAATTCTTCGGCGTGCCATGAATTTTTGCCGACGTCGTGAATTGAGTCGTGCCCAAGATGGCCATTCTGTAGCGGATTCAGCTATTTCCTGATATGGATTATTTGTGGTGCCGGCGCGGAATTCTGATTCCGGCATGCGAGATGTGGCGCAGGACACAGCTGTCCCTCCGATGGGGGGTACCTCACACGACTAGATCCCTCCATCTGGAGGTGGTCGATAGATGACCTGCATTGATAGCGTCTCCTCCCATGTTGGCCGCAGCGATCGCTCATCGACCATGTGTAGTGGATTTGGCGCAATGGGTGGAAAGCGCGGGCGATAAATGGTAGCGATTGCGCGCACTGCGGCTAAGCCGGTCACCTCTTTGGGCGGCTTCTTCGCCATGACTTTCGACACGTTTGTGCAAATGTTCCAGCCGCCGTTTGCGTGGCACGAATATGTGATGCAGACATGGTTCGTCGCGCGGGTTTCGGTCCTGCCCGCCTTGCTGCTGACAATGCCGTTCGCGGTGCTGCTGACATTCACCTTCAACATTCTGCTGACCGAATTCGGCGCGGCCGATTTCTCGGGCACCGGCGCTGCGATCGGCACGGTGAACCAGATCGGCCCGATCGTCACGGTGCTGGTCGTGTCGGGGGCGGGTGCCACGGCAATGTGCGCCGATCTCGGGGCGCGGACCATCCGCGAGGAACTCGACGCGCTGCGGGTGATGGGCATCAACCCCATCCGGTCCCTGGTGGTGCCGCGCGTGCTCGCTGCCACGACAGTGGCGCTGGCGCTGTCGGCGACGGTGATCCTGGTCGGCCTGACGGGCGCGTTCCTGTTCTGCACCACGGTGCAGCACGTCTCGCCGGGCGCGTTCGTCGGCGGCCTGAACCTGCTGACCGGACCCGGCGACATCATCGTCGCGCTCATCAAGGCGACGTTGTTCGGCATGGCCGCCGGCCTGATCGCTTGTTACAAGGGCACTTCCGTGCGCGGCGGCCCCGCGGGTGTGGGTAACGCCGTCAACGAGACCGTGGTGTTCACCTTCATGGTGCTGTTCGCCATCAACGTCATCGTGACGGCCGTCGCGATCCAGTACACGGTGTCGTGAAGGGGACTGAAATGACTGTCGACGTTCCCAGTCGCCTGTTCCCGCGGCTCGACAAGTTCACCAAGAGTTGGGCTGCCCGGTGGAACCGCATCGGTGAACAGGGCGCCTTCTATTCGCACACGATCGGCTCGATTCCCGACGCGGTCGTCAACTACCGCGCGGAGCTGCTACGGCTCATCGCCGCAACAGGTTTGGGCACCGGCGCGCTCGTCGTCGTCGGTGGCACCGTGGCGATCGTCGGCTTCCTGACCATGACAACGGGTGCCCTCGTCGCGATCCAGGGCTACAACCAGTTCTCGTCGGTCGGCTTCGAGGCCCTCACCGGCTTCGCCTCGGCATTCCTCAACGTGCGGATGATCGTGCCGGCGACCACCGCGGTGGCGCTGTCTGCCACCATCGGGGCCGGCGCCACCGCCCAGATCGGCGCGATGCGGATCAACGAAGAGATCGACGCCCTCGAGGTGATCGGCATTCGCAGCATCACCTATCTCGCCTCCACGCGGGTGCTGGCGGCGGTGGTCGTGGTGATCCCGCTGTACTGCGTCGCGGTGATGATGGCGTTCGTCGCCTCGCGCCTGGGCACCACGACCGTCTACGGGCAGGGCGCCGGCGTGTACGACCACTACTTCAACACGTTCCTCAACCCGACCGACCTGATCTGGTCGTTCGTGCAGTGCGTCGCCATCACCGTGGTGATCATGTTGGTGCACACCTACTTCGGCTTCGCTGCCTCCGGCGGCCCCGCCGGGGTCGGTGAGGCGGTGGGCCGGGCCGTGCGATTGTCCATGGTCATCGCGGCCGTCGAGATCGTCTTCATCTCACTGGCCATCTACGGCCAGTCCGGCAACTTCAACATGGCGGGTTAGCCGGTGGAAACACGCAAGGGAGATCGTCGGATCTCGAACTCGTGGTGGGCACTGATCCTGGTGGCGGCCGTGGTGCTGTTCATGGTGGTGACCACGGTCATCTTCACCGGTGCGGCCAAATCGTATGTGCCGGTGACGGTCATGGCCGACCGCGCCGGTCTGGTGCTGGAGACCAACGCCAAGGTCAAGATGCGCGGCGTGCTGGTGGGCCGTGTCAGCCAGATCGACGTCAGCAAGTCAGGGGCGACGCTGCAACTGAAACTCGAACCCGATCAGGTGAAGTACATCCCCGCCAATGTCGGTGCGCAGGTGAGTGTTACGACGGCGTTCGGCGCCAAGTTCGTCGACCTGGTGTATCCGCAGGCGCCCAGTAGCGCCCGCGTGACCGCCGGCACGGTGCTGCACGCCGAACACACCACGACCGAGATCGATACCGTCTTCGAGAACATCGTCAATCTGCTGGACATGGTGGATCCCGCGAAGCTGAATTCGGTGCTCAGCGCGGTCGCCGAAGGCGTCCGCGGCCAGGGCGAGCGAATGGGCCAAGCCACAACGGATCTCAACGAAGTGCTGACCGCGCTCAACTCGCGCTCGGACAAGATCCGTGACGACTGGCGGTCGTTCAAGCAGTTCAGTGACACCTACGGGGCGGCAGCGGACAACATCGTGAAGATCCTCAATGCCGCCAGCACCACCAGCAGCACGGTCACCGGCAAGGCCAAGGCGCTCGACAGCCTGCTGATGAACGTCATCGGATTCTCCGAGGCCGGCACCGATCTGCTGGGTCCGAACCGGGACAACTTCGTTGATGCCATCAACACCCTGGAACCCACGACGAGTCTGCTGCTGAAGTACAGCCCGGGATACACCTGCTGGCTCGAAGGCACCAAGAAGTTCCTGGACACCGGCGCCTGGGGCGTGTTCGGCGGGGCCGACGGCCGCTCGCTGATCCTGGACGCGACGCTGTTGCCGGGTAAGAACCCGTACGTGTTCCCCGACAACCTGCCGATCAACGCAGCCAAGGGCGGGCCGGGCGGACAGCCGGGCTGCGGTTCGCTGCCGGACGTCGCCAAGAACTTCCCTGTGCGACAACTGATCACCAACACGGGGTGGGGCACCGGGCTGGATATCCGGCCGAACCCGGGCATCGGCAGTCCCTGCTGGGGCCAGTGGTTCCAGAGCACCCGTGCGGTGCCGCAGGCGCCCAGCATCCGGCAGTGCCTGCCCGGACCGGCACCCGGCCCGATCCCGTACCCCGGCGCGCCGCCCTACGGTGCAGCGCTGTACGGGCCCGGCGGGGTACCGCTGTGGCCGGGTGTGCCGCCCGCGCCGCCGAATCCCGCTGACGCACAACCGCAATCGGCACCAGTGCCGGCGGACGCCCCACCACTGCCGGCGGAAGCCCCCGCGGCACCCGCGTTGCCGGCCGAGGCAGGCGGGAACTGACCGTGACGATCAACCAACGACCGAGGCAGGAGGGAAGCCGTGGAGAACCTTAGAGGCACACTGCTGCGCCTGGCTGTCTTCCTGTCGGTCTGCCTGCTCGGCACGGTCGCCCTCTGGGCGGTGTTCGCTGACCTGCGGTTCGACGAGGGCCACACGTACTTCGCGCGGTTCGCCAACGTCTCGAACATGAAGAAGGACAGCCACGTTCGCATCGCGGGTGTGGAGGTCGGCCAGGTCAAGAACGTGTCGATCAACCGCGATTCGACGGTGACCGTCGAGTTCACCGCGGACAGTTCTGTCGTCCTCACCGAGGGCAGCCGTGCGGTCATCCGATACGACAACGTCGTCGGCGACCGGTTCCTGGCCCTGGAAGAGGGCGCCGGCGGTACCAAGAAGCTCAATGCGGGGGACACCATTCCCGTCGACCGGGCCCAGCCCGCGCTGGACCTCGATGCCGTCATCGGCGGCTTCCGTCCGTTGTTCTCCGCCCTCAGCCCCGACAAGATCAACGATCTGAGCGGGGAGCTGATCCAGGCGCTGCAGGGGCAGGGCCCGTCGATCGGGTCGTTCCTGGCGCAGGCCGCCGTGGTGACCAACACCCTGGCCGACCGTGATCAGTTGATCGGGCAGGTCGTCACCAACCTCAACACGGTGCTGACCTCTTTCGGCGGCAAGAGCGACAAGCTCGACAAGGCAGTGGTCTCACTGTCGGAACTGGTTGACCGTCTGGCACAACGTAAGACAGATGTGTCGCAGGCCGTCGCCTACACCGATGCGGCTGCGAACTCGATCGCCGGTCTGCTGACCGAAGCCCGGGCGCCGCTCGCCAAGACGGTCCACGAGGTGGACCGGACCGCGGGTCTGGTGCTGGCCGACCACGACTACTTCGACAACTTCCTCAACACCTTGCCCGACAAGTACAAAGCGCTGTCCCGACAGGGAATCTACGGCGACTTCTTCAGCTTCTACCTCTGCGATGCGGTGCTCAAGCTGAACGGCAAGGGGGGACAACCGGTTTACGTCAAGGTGGCCGGCCAGACCTCGGGACGGTGCACGCCCAGATGAAACCATTTGCCGAGCGAAGCCACTTCGCCCTTGGTGCGATAGGCATCAGTGCCGTGGTGGTGGTCGCCACCGTCGCGCTGATGTTCCAGAAGATTCCGTTCGTCAGTGGGACGACCACCTACTCCGGGTACTTCGAGGACGCCAGCGGGCTGCATACCGGTGCGCCCGTGGACATTTCGGGATTCCCGGCCGGGCGGGTCGCCAGCATCGACCTCGACGGTCCCCGCGTATTGGTGAAGTTCACCGTCGACGACGAAGTCCACCTGGGGGAGCGCACCGAGGCCGCGATCAAGACCAAGGGCCTGCTGGGCAGCAAGATGCTCGAAGTCGTCCCCAAGGGCGACGGCGACCTCAAGGGCACCATCCCGCTCGAGCGGACGGTGTCGGCGTACCAGCTGCCGGACGCGCTCGGCGACGTCACCAACGCGATCAGCGGACTGGACACGCATCAGTTGTCCGACTCGTTGTCCACGGTCTCAGAGGCATTCGCCAACACTGCCCCGGATCTGCGGGACGCGGTGAACGGCATCGCCCGGTTCTCTAAGACGCTGAACGACCGCGACGCGCAACTGCGCAGCCTGCTGGACAATGCATCGAAGGCGACGACGGTGCTGGCCAAGCGCAGTGACCAGGTGGTGAGCCTGGTCAAGAACACCAATGCGCTTCTGGTGCAACTGCGTTCGCAGAGCGCTGCGGTGAGCCGGCTCTGGAACAGCCTGTCTGAGGTCTCGCAGCAACTCAAAGGTCTGATCGGGGAGAACAAGACCCAACTGCGGCCAGCGCTGGACAAGCTCAACGGCGTCGTGACGATGCTCGACAATCGCAAAGAGCGGTTGCAAGAAGCCGTCAAGCGACTCAGCCAGTACGCCCTCGCGCTGGGCGACGCGGTGAGCTCGGGCCCGTTCTTCAAGGCGTACATCGTCAACCTGCTGCCGGGGCAGTTCGTGCAGCCGTTCGTCGACGCCGCGTTCTCGGACCTCGGCGTCGACCCGAACACGAAACTGCCGTCGCAGCTTCAGGATCCGCAGGTCGGTCAGCCCGGCACCCCGCCACTGCCGGTGCCGTTCCCGCGGACCGGTCAGGGCGGCGAGCCGCGGCTGACCATTCCGGACGCGATCAGCGGCAAGCCCGGCGATACCGCTTGTGGCCCACCAGGTATCCCGTTGCCCGGTCCCGGCTGCTATCCCGCCCGCGAAACGCAACCGGCCCCGCAGCCCGGCGGGGCGCCACCCGGACCACCGGCACTCGCGCCCGGACAGACAGCCATGCCGGAACCACCGAAAACCCCGCCACTGCAGGTGTCGGATCCCGTTGAGCAGCCAGGAGGACAGCGATGACCAAGCTGTCCACCCGTCTGCTTGTCGTCGCGGCCGCGGTCGCCCTCGTGGTCGGCGGCGGTTACTTCGCGGTGAAAGCGTTCCAGCGGGCGTCGCGCAACGAAGTGGTGGGCTATTTCCAGAACACCAATCAGCTGTTCAGCGGCGACGACGTGATGATTCAAGGGGTGCCGGTCGGCAAGGTCGAGAAGATCGAACCGGGAGCCGAGAAGGTCAAGGTCACCTTCTGGATCGATGACAAGTACAAGGTGCCGGCCGACGCCAAGGCCGTCATCCTGTCGCCACAGTTGGTGACCGGCAGGGCAATTCAGCTGATCCCGCCCTACCGCGGTGGGCCGACGCTGCGCGGCGGTGCGGTGATTCCGCTCGATCGGACCGCGGTGCCCGTGGAGTGGGACCAGGTCCGGACCCAGCTCCAGCGGCTGGCCGATCTGCTCAAGCCCGACCAGCCCGGTGGCATCAGCACCCTCGGCGGCTTCATCAACACCGCGGCCGACAACCTGCGCGGGCAGGGCTCCAGCATCCGGGAATCGGTGATCCGGTTGTCGCAGGCGGTGTCGATCCTCGGCGACCACAGCAACGACCTGTTCTCGACGTTCAAGAACCTCTCGACGCTGGTGTCGGCACTGCAGGACAGCACTGGACTCCTGGAACGGTTGAACACCAACCTGGCCGAGGTGTCCGGGCTGGTCGCTGATGACCCCAACAAGGTCGGTCAGGCGTTGCACGACATGAGTGCGGTCGCCGACGACGTGCGGTCTTTCGTCGCGGACAACAAGGAGGCTGTCGGGACGGCGTCGGACAAGCTGGCGTCGGTCAGCACCGCGATCGTGGGCAGTCTGGATGACATCAAGCAGGTGTTGCACGTGGCACCAACAGCTTTGGCCGACCTCAACAACATCTATGAGCCGGCGGTCGGTTCGTTGACCGGCATCCTGGCGGCCAACAACTTCGCCAATCCGGTCAGCTTCATCTGCGGTGCCATCCAGGCGGCGTCCCGCCTCGGTGCGGACCAATCGTCGAAGTTGTGCGCGCAGTACCTGGCGCCGATCGTCAAGAACCGGCAGTACAACTTCCTGCCGCTGGGCGAGAACCTGTTCGTCGGCGCGCAGGCGCGGCCCAATGAGGTTACGTACAGCGAGGATTGGATGCGGCCCGACTATGTACCCCCATCGCGGCCTGCAGCGCCGGTCGCACAACAAGCGGCTGCGGTGCCCGAGCCGCCGGCTCCGCAGACGGTGGCGACCGACGCCAACGCCGGGCTGGCCGGGATGATGGCGCCGCCGGGAGGTGGGTCATGAGCCGCCGCCTGCGTTCGGCCGCGGGATGTGCCGCGGCAACCCTGACGCTGCTGGCCTCGGCCGGCTGTGCGGACTGGCGCGGGGCCAACAGCCTGCCGCTGCCCGGTACCGAGGGTGGGGGACCCGGAGCGTTCGAAATCCAGGCGCAGATGCCGGATGTCACCAATCTGCAAGAGAATTCGCGGGTCCGGGTTTCCGATGTCACGGTCGGCACGGTCACCAAGATTCAGCGGCAGGGTTGGCACGCGCTGGTCACGATGCGGCTCAACGGCGATGTGAACGCGCCGGCCAACTCGACCATCAAGCTCGGTCTGACGAGTCTGCTCGGCACCCTCCACATCGAGCTGGGACCGCCCAAAGATGGCCGGCCGCAAGGAAAGCTGCACCAGGGGTCGGTCATTCCGCTCGCGAGCAGCGGCAGTTTCCCGTCAGTCGAGCAGACGCTGTCGGCGGTCTCGATGGTGCTCAACGGTGGCGGCATCGGCAACGTCCAGGACATCACGGAGGCCTTCAGCACGGCGTTCCACGGGCGCGCCGAGGATCTGCGCAGCCTCATCAAACAGCTCGACATCTTCACCGCGAACGTCAAGGACCAGACTCCTGACATCATCGCGGCGTCGGAGAGCCTGAACGTCGTCGTCGGCAAGCTCGCCGCGAGCCAGCCGGTTCTGGACAAGGCCATCGACACCATCCCGCAGGCGCTGGCGGTGCTCAATGGTGAGCGCGAGAACCTGGTCACGGCCGCCGACAAACTGAGCAAGTTCGCGGCGCTCGCGGCAGACACCGTCGACCGGTCAAAAGAGAACGTGATCAAGGAATTACGTGCTCTGGGACCCACGCTCGAACAGCTCGCCAACGCCGGGCCGGCCCTGACGCGGGCACTGAGCTTCATCCCGACGGTGCCGTTCCCGGGCGACACGATCGAGAAGTGGCAGCGCGGTGACTACGCGAACCTCACCGCGATCGTCGACCTCACCCTCAGCCGCATCGATCAGGCGTTCTTCACCGGTACCCGCTGGGAGTGCGACCTGACCGAACTCGAACTGCAGTGGGGTCGCACCATCGGCCAGTTCCCCAGCCCGTGCACCGCGGGCGGGCCGAACAACCCGGGCAATCCGCTGACCATTCCGTACCGCTGGGACCAGGGGCCGTAAATGCACCTAGACAAACGCGTGAGAGTTCAGCTCGCGATCTTCGCCGTCATCGCTCTGATCGCGGTGACGATGATGGGCCTGATTTATATGCAGTTGCCCGCCAAGCTGTTCGGCATCGGGCGCTATGTGGTCAAGATGGAGCTGCCCGAGACCGGTGGCCTGTACGCCACCGGCAACGTCACCTACCGCGGCACCGTGGTGGGCCGGGTGCAGTCCGTCGGCCTGACACCGACCGGGGTGCAGGCCGAGCTGTCCCTCAACTCGGGCACCGATATCCCGTCCGATGTGCAGGCCGATGTCCACAGCCAGATGGCGATCGGTGAGCAGTTCGTGTCCCTGACCCCACGCGGCACCGGGTCGCGTCCGCTCAAGGACGGCGACGTCATCCCATTGGCACACACCTCGGTACCGCCGGACATCAACACCGTGATCGACTCGCTCACCAAGGGCCTCAGCGCGGTGCCCAAGGAGAATCTCAAGACGGTCATCGACGAATCGGCCACGGCTGTCGGTGGTTTGGGGTCGGAGCTGTCGCACATCGTCAAGGGCGGCAGCCAGCTGGCCATCGACGCGCGGGCGAACCTCGACCCCATGCTCAAGCTGATCGATCAGGTCAAGCCCGTGCTCGACTCGCAGTCCAACACGTCCGGCGCGATTCAGGCTTGGGCGGCGAATCTCGCCACGGTGACCGGTGAGTTGCAGGCGCAGGACAAGGCGGTCGGCACGCTGCTGGACAAGGGTGGGCCGGCGTTCGGTGAAATGGGCCAGTTGTTCAACCGGCTCCGCCCGACACTGCCGATCCTGTTGCAGAATCTGGTGTCCATCAACAAGGTCGCCATCACCTACCAACCGAACCTCGAACAGCTCCTGGTGCTGCTGCCTCGCACAACTGAAGCCGCACAAGGTGTTACGTTGGCGAACCGCGACACGAAGCAGGCCTACAAGGGCGCGTATCTGAGCTTCAACCTGAACATCAACCTGCCGCCGCCATGCACCACCGGATTCCTGCCGGCGCAACAGATGCGTAACCCCGCACTGGAGGACTACCCCGAGCTGCCGGCCGGTGACCTGTACTGCCGGACTCCGCAGGACGCGATGTTCAACGTGCGTGGCGCCAAGAACCTGCCGTGCGAGACGGTGCCCGGCAAGCGCGCGGCCACCGTCAAGCAGTGCGAGAGCAACGAACAGTACGTGCCGCTGAACGACGGCTACAACTGGAAGGGCGATCCCAACGCCACGTGGACCGGGCAGGACGTGCCGCAACTGCGGCCCGGTTCGCCTCTGCCGGAGGGCGCGGCCAAACCGCCGCCGGTCGCGGTGGCCGAATACGACCCGGCCAGCGGGACGTATATCGGTCCGGACGGAAAGACCTATACCCAAGCCGATTTGGCCCACACGGCTCCGAAGGAGAAGACATGGCAAAGCATGATGACGCCGCAGCCGGGGAGCTGACGGAAGGCGGTGGGGTCGCCGTACTCGATCCCGATATCGACGACGTCGATGACATCGACGAGGCGGATGAGGTCGGTGCCGACGGTGCTGACGGTGCCGACGAGCTCGTCGATGAGCCGGCGAAGTCGAAGTCGGTGCGCAGGCTCGCGGCGGTGGTCGGGTCGGTGCTGGTGGTCGCCCTTGGCGCTCTGGTCGGTTGGTTGGCGGTGCGGACGCACCGCGCGACGGCGGTCGACGAGCGGCAGAGCCAGATCGTCCAGGCCGCGCGGCAGGGCGCACTGAACCTGACGACCATCGACTGGCAGCGGGCCGACGCCGACGTCCAGCGCATCCTCGACAGCGCGACGGGGGAGTTCTACGACGACTTCGCCAAGCGCTCCGCACCTTTCATCAAGGTGGTGAAGGAGGCGAAGTCGACGTCCACCGGCGCGATTACCGAGGCCGGGCTCGAATCGGAGGCGGGCGACTCGGCGCAGGTGCTGGTCGCGGTGGCCGTCAAAACCTCGAATGTCGGTGCGCCGGCGCAGGAACCACGCGAGTGGCGGATGCGCATCGCGGTACAGAAAGTCGGTGATGTGATGAAGGTGTCGAACGTGGAGTTTGTGCCGTGAAACTGATCAAATCCCGCAGCGGCAACGCCGCAGCTGAAAAGTCCATCGACGCAACAGCTTCGGTCGACGAGCTCAACGACGAGGTCGAGGTCGACGCCGCAGAGACCACCGACGCGGCGCCTGCAGCTGAGCGGCGCCGCGTCGGGTGGGCGAGCGTGGCCGTCTACGGGCTGCTGCCGGCGGTGGTCCTCGCGCTCGGCGGCGCGGCCGGCTACCTGCAGTGGAAAGACGTGTCCCTGAGCCAATCCGACACGGCCAAAAAGGATTCCACCAAGGCCGCGACCGATGCCACCATCGCGCTGCTGTCCTACAAGCCCGAGACGGTCGAGAAGGACCTGGAAGCCGCCAAGAAGTACATGACCGGCAACTTCCTGAACTCCTACACCTCACTGACCCACGACGTGGTGATCCCCGGGTCCAGGCAGAAGAAGATCTCGGCCGTCGCGACGGTGCCCGCAGCGGCGTGGACCAAGGCGACCCCGAACCATGCGGTGGTGATGCTGTTCGTGGATCAGACGATGATCATCGGCGACAGCGCACCGACCAGCACCGCGTCGAGTGTGCGGGTGACGCTCGACAAGGTCGAGGGTCGTTGGCTCATCTCGCAATTCGATCCGATGTGAGTCACATGCGCAGACGGTGGACTTGTGGCTTGCTCGCCGCGGCGGTGGTGAGTGTGCCGGCGGTGTTCGCGCCGGTGTCGCATGCCGATGCGACCGCGTATCTGATCGGTGTGACCGTGCGGCCGGGCTACAACTTTCCGAATACCGATGCGGCGCTGGGCTATGGCTACGGCATCTGCGACAAGGTGGCGGCCGGTCAGCCGTTCGCCCAGGTGATGGGCGACGTACGAGGCGATTTCGACACCGACGATGACTACCAGGCGTCGTACCTCATTTCTCAGGCCGTCAACGAACTGTGCCCCGCGCAGATCTGGCAGCTGCGCAAGTCTGCGGCGCACTACCAATCCCCGCCCGGTGTTCATCCCTGATGCAAAGGAATCCAACATGAGCCGTCGGCCGCTGGTGTTGTCTGTGTTGGCTGTCGTGCCCCTGAGCGCCGTGCTCTGCATGCCGCTCGCGCACGCCGACAACGGGAACACCCTCATTCCGAACAACAAGCGGCTCAACGACTCCGTCGTGTCGAACGTCTACACCGTGCAGCACCAGGCCGGGTGCACCAACGACATCGCCGTGAACCCGCAGCTGCAGCAAGCCGCCGAGTGGCAGGCCAAGGACATGATGGCGAACCGGAACCTGGACGGCGACATCGGTTCTGACGGATCCACGCCGCAGATGCGTGCCGAGCAGGCGGGGTACCGCGGAGGGCCGGTGGCGCAGACCGTGGCCATGAACCCGGCGATCGCGATCAGCGGCGTCGAGCTGATCAACCAGTGGTACTACGACCCCGCTATCAAGGCGATCATGGCCAACTGCGCGAACAACCAGATGGGGGTGTGGTCCGAGAACAGCCTGGACCGCACCGTCGTCGTCGCCGTCTACGGTCAGCTGCCCGAGCCGCCGCACCGCTCGGAAAAGGAGGGTGGCGGCAATAACGGCTTCGACCCGAGCCCCGACTACGACGGCAGCGACGAGATCGAGCACTTCTTCACCTGGTTCCCCTGGATCCTCCGCGGGGTGAACCCGCCTCCGGCATATCCGGCGAACTAGGCCGTTCGGCGTGTCGGCTCTCCTGCGACACATTCGATCTGGAGGCGTCAACTTTCCTTGACGTCAAGGAAAGTTGACGGCTCCGGGCGAGAGTTGTGTAGAGAGACAGCCTGTCAATCGGCCGCGAGGCCGCGGAACCGGCTGTGCAGGGCCTGCTTGGTGACGCCAAGAACCCGCGCCACTTCGGCCCAACTCCAGCCGGCCGTCCGGGCTTGCGTGATGGCCTCGTCGTAGCGCACTTTCGCGGCGGCCAGCCCGTCCCGGGCTTCGGCCAAGGCGCGCAAGCTGTTTCCGCTGTAGAAATCGGCCAACACCGGATCGGGTTCCGGCTCGCGCTCCTCGAACAGGTCCTCGTCAGGCAAGTCGAGGTCGAGGCCGTTGAGGGCTCGGTGGGCGCCGTCCTCGCCCAGCAAGTCCACCAGTGCCCGACGGCCCAACTCTCGCATGTACGGATCATCAGATGGCCCACCCATGTCTGTCCCTCCCCGGCATTTCGGGAAGTATGCGCTGTGGCACCGACAACGTCGGAGGGCCGAGGACGTGTCTCCAGGACATGTCGTCGCGCGCTAGATCTCCTTCGTCGCGCTAGAAACTCAGTTGCGCACGTGCAGCTTCTCGCCATGAGGCCCGAAGATCGCGATCGCCTCGACGGGGCCGTCGACGGTGCCGAACCAGTGCGGTGTCCAGGTCGAGAACTCCACGGCCTCACCGGGTTTGATGGTGAAGTCGCGATCGCCCAGCAGCAGCCGCAGGTGCCCGGACAGCACGTACAGCCATTCCTGGCCGTCGTGTACCGGCAGCTCGGCTGGTGGCGTCCGACGCCGGGTGCTCACGCGGATCTTGAACGTATGCAGACCGCCGGCCGGGCCGCCGCGGGTCAACGGCCAGTAGGTGATCCCGTCGCGGCTGTGTGACGCCCCACGGACCCGCGGGTCCTCGGCCTCGGGGGCGCGCATCAGTTCGTCGGTGCTGATCGACAGCGCCGCGGCGAGCCGGGGCAGGTGGTCGAGCGCGAATCGGCGCTTGCCCGACTCCAGGCGGCTCAACGTGGAGACGTCGATATCGGCCGCGCGCGCAACGTCTTCCAGCGTCATGCCGCGTTGGATGCGCAGCTCCCGCAACCGGCGCCGGACCCGCGCTTCGATGTCGTCGTCCTCAGGGTTTGCCTGCATGGCAAATTAGCTTGGCATTTTCGGCACCACCCGGCAAGGTCGGTGTCATGAACAACGAATGGGAATGCGCCATCGTCGGTGGCGGGGCGGCGGGACTGAGCGCCGCATTGGTGCTCGGCCGCGCGCGCCGCCGCACGCTGGTCATCGACGCCGGTCAGCAGAGCAACCGCGCGGCACACGGCATCGGGGGACTGCTGGGCCACGACGGGCGGCCGCCGGCCGACCTGTACGCCGACGGACGCCGCGAACTCGCCGAGTATCCGTCCGTGCAGGTCATCGGCGGTCAGGTCACCGGCGCCACCGCCCATGATGGCCCCATGTTCCGGCTGGAACTCGCCGACGGCTCCGTGCACCACGCGCAGCGGATCCTGCTGGCCGGCGGCATGCACTACGAGACCACCGACATCCCAGGATTGGACGAACACTGGGGCCGCTCGGTCTTCCACTGCCCGTTCTGCCACGGCTGGGAAGCGCGCGACCAGGCGTTGGCTGTCCTCGCCGACGGGGACCGGGCAGTGCACATGGCGCTGATGCTGCGGGGCTGGACCGACGACATCGTTGTCGTGACCAACGGTCCCTCCGGTCTGGACGACGACCAACACCGCGCGCTGACCGAAGTCGGTGTGCGGGTTGACGAGCGCAAGATCATCGAATTCGCCTCGCGCGATGGCGCATTGGCGTCCGTGGTGTTCGCCGACGGTGACGAGTTGAAGCGCCAGGGCGTGCTGGTGGCCAGCGCGCTGCGGCAGCGCACCGACCTGGCGGCGCAACTCGGCGTGCGGATCGCGCCGCCCGGCCCGGCTGTCGTCGACGCGGTGATGGTCGACCAGATCAACCGCACCTCGGTTCCCGGCGTCTTCGCCGCGGGCGACGTCTGCGCGCAGATGCCCCAGGTGGCGTCGGCCATCGCCGCCGGTTCCGCAGCCGCCGCGACCATCGTGCAGAGTCTGCTGCACGACCAGTTCGGCCTACCCGTCATGCCCTGGCCCGTCTTCGATCAGCAGGAGGATTGATATGTCCGCGACTGAAACACCGCAGGAACACTGGGAAGGCCGGTACGCCGAGAAGCCGCAGATGTGGAGCGGACGGGTCAACGCCCATCTCGCGACGATCGCCGGCGGCTTGACCCCGGGTCGCGCTCTCGACCTGGGATGCGGCGAAGGCGCCGACGCGATCTGGCTGGCCACCGCGGGCTGGCAGGTGGTGGCGGTCGACATCGCCACCAATGCCCTCGATCGGGCCCGCGCCGCGGCCGTGGACAGGGGAGTGGCCGAGCGCATCGACTTCCAGCACCACGATCTGTCCCACAGTTTCCCGGCGGGCAGCTTCGATCTGGTGTCGGCGCAGTTCCTGCATTCCACGGTTCATCTGGAGCGCCGGCAAATACTGCAGCAGGCGTCAGCTGCCGTCGCGCCGGGCGGCACACTGCTGATCGTCGACCATGGAGAGGCGCCGCCCTGGGCCTCGAAACACATCCATGACCACCACTTTCAGTCCGCGGACGAGGTCGTCGCCGAGCTCGGTCTGGCGGACGAAGGCTGGCAGACCGAACACGTCGGTACGCTGGAACGCGAGGCAATCAGTCCTGCTGGCGAATCCGCCGTTTTGCGGGACAATCTGATTGTCCTGCGCCGCACGCCCTGATCGGAGGTCACCTGGTGGTCAAGCACCGGCTCGACATCCGGCTGGTTGCCGAGTCGATGCTGCTGGTGACCGCCTGCCTGTGCCTGCTGCTCGGTGGACTCCAGGCGGTTCAA
The DNA here is from genome assembly GCF_025331195.1 of Mycolicibacterium llatzerense. Classification (NCBI taxonomy): domain Bacteria; kingdom Bacillati; phylum Actinomycetota; class Actinomycetes; order Mycobacteriales; family Mycobacteriaceae; genus Mycobacterium; species Mycolicibacterium llatzerense. The sequence continues at coordinate 165,846 of NZ_LXOV01000016.1, forward strand.
CTGATCAACGATGCCATGGGCAACTCATTGGCCACCTCCGGTGACTGGTCGCTGGGACCGGCTGCCGCACTACTGGTGTACGGACCGCGGCAAGTGTGGTCCGAGTGGGCCATCACGGTGCCGGTGATCGTGGTCCTCGGCATCGGCCTGGCCCTCGCCCGGACGCGTCGCGACGGGCCGCGATGGCTGAAACAGGTGCTCTTGGCGTACGGCGCGATCGTCGTCCTGGACTCGCTGGTCGCGGCGCTCTGACCAGCTGATATGGTATCGGCGCGGACGAGTTGGCCGGGCGGCCGCGGGACCGAGAGGTTTCGAGGAAAGTCCGGACTTCACAGAGCAGGGTGATTGCTAACGGCAATCCGAGGTGACTCGCGGGACAGTGCCACAGAAAACAGACCGCCGTCGCAAGACGGTAAGGGTGAAACGGTGCGGTAAGAGCGCACCAGCATTCCGGGTGACCGGAATGGCTAGGTAAACCCCACCCGAAGCAAGGCCAAGAAGGCCGCAACCTGGTTGCGGTTGCGCAGGTGCCCGAGGGCTGCTCGCCCGAGCCTGCGGGTAGGCCGCTCGAGGTACCCGGCGACGGTGTACCCAGATGGATGGTCGCCGCCTCGCCACCAGTGATGGTGGCGGGGAACAGAATCCGGCTTAGAGGCCAGCTCGTCCGCCCCGCTACCTCTTCACCTTGCGCATCGCGCGGGCCAGCGCCTTGAGCGAGGCGTCCAATTGCAGCCGGGCGTACTCGGCGACCTCCGCCTCCTGCTGGTGCAGGATGCCGTACGTGAAGGTGTCCTCGCCCGCGGTGTGGGCGGCCTCGGCCTGCTGGACCAGATGTCCGCGGCTGACGTAACTGTCCTGATGATCGCCCAGCAGCGTCTGGATGTCCTTGGCGCAGTCGACCACCTTCGACTCGCCCATGGCGGCGGCGGTGTAGCGAAGACGCTTGGCGCCCTTGCGAATCCGGTGCAGCGCCTCCTCACTGTCCTCGGCGCCAGCAGCCTCCGCGGCCTCGGCCCGCCGCACCGACTTGCGGACCCGGCGGTAGGCGCCGGTGACCGTCACCGGCTGCGCGTCCTCGTCGGCGGCGGCCGGCTGGGTGTTGTCGACGACGATCGCGTCGAGTGCGTCGAGCAGCCGGAAGTACCGCTCCGAGCGCATGGCCGTGAGCGACCGCCGCAGCCCGGACTGGTAGCGCCGCTGCGAACCGTCGACCAGCCGCTCGTGCACCTGCCCGCGAACCAGCTCCGGTGCGAGTCCCTTCAACGCTTCTTCGTACCGCTGAGCGAGCACCTCGGCGTCACGCGCCGTGCCCAGAATCCCGGCCAGCAGCTTCAGCTCCTCGAGCACCCACTCGCGGTCGCCCAGATCGCCCGTCTCCTGCAGCAGGCTGCGGATCTTGCGGATGGTGACCCGCATCTGGTGCACCGAATCGAAGGTGTCGGCACGCACGGCGCGATCCCAGTCGATCAGTTCGGACACGTGCGCCGCGATGGCGCGGTGCACCTTGTCCGTCGGCTCGGGGGATGGCTCCGGTGCGTCCTCGCCCCGGGCCGCCGCGAGGACCTTGGCCAGCTTCGACCCGTGCCCGGCCGGTTCCGCGCCCGCGTCGAAGAGCCGGTTGGCCAGCCGGTCGAGCAGCTCGGCAGCCGAGTCAGCGCCCTCTGAGCCGGCACCGACCAGTTCCAGCTCCCACTCGCGCCAGTTCTGCAGCGAGTCGCCCGCCGTGGCGGTCACCCGGTCGTCGCAGAACTCGGCCAGCTCGGTGTCGTCGGGCGCGTGCAGCATGGAGACGGTGCGCTCGGTTTCGATCCGCGCGACGGGCTGCAGCGAGCGGTCGCGAACGATGGCCAACACGATGTCGCGCAGTTCCTCGGGCACGCTCTCGCGCGCTGCGGTGATCGGCAGCCGGACCTCGGTGCGCGCGTCGGCACCGGCGGGCAGCTTCAGGTGCCAGCCCGCGTCGGTGCCACCAGTGCGGCGGCGCAGGGTGATCTTGTGTGCCGCCAGATCGTGGTTCGGGGTGTCGAAGTACACCGCGTCCAGGTGCGCGACGGGCAGCTGCTCGACCCGGCTGACGGCGGACAAGCCGTCGAACGACGGGGATACCGTGCTGTCGACCACCGCGAACTTGCGTTCAATCTCGGTGTGGCGGGACGGTTTACGCTTGCCAGCGGCCATGTTCACCTTCGTTTGCGACCCGGGACGGGCAGTACCAACGCTGCCATTAGCGTGCCACATCGCAGTGCGCGACCGGCTGCCGATAACGTCTTGACCCGTGACCGAATTCGAGACACTGAAGTTCGCCCAGTCCGGCGCCGTCGTGAATATCGTGCTCGACCGGCCCGATGCGGCCAACGGCATGAACGACGTCCTCACCCGCGACCTGGCGGTGGCCGCTGCGCTGTGCGATACGCCCACGGTGAAGGTCGTCACCCTGACCGGTGGTGGCCGGTTCTTCTGCGCCGGCGGCGACCTCAAGGCGATGGCTGCCGCCGATGACCCAGGTGTGTTCGTGAAGGGCATGGCCGACGATCTGCATCGCGCCATGTCCACCTTCGCCCGGATGAATGCCGTGCTGATCACCGCCGTCAACGGCGTCGCTGCCGGCGCGGGCTTCCCGCTGGGTGTCTCCGGTGATCTGGTGCTGGCCGCCGAGTCCGCGTCGTTCACCATGGCGTACACCAAGGCCGGTCTGAGCCCGGACGGCGGATCGTCGTACGTGCTGCCGCGGCTGATCGGCCTGCGACGCACCCAGGAACTGATGATCACCAACCGTGTGCTCACCGCGGCCGAGGCCGCCGACTGGGGCCTGGTCACGCGCGTCGTGCCGGACGCCGAGCTGCCCATCGCGCTGGACGCCCTGGCGGCCGAGGTCGCCACGCAGGCCGGTGGTTCGAACGCCGCGGTCAAGCAGCTGCTGCTGACCACCTGGGGCGCCGACTACGAGACCCAGCTCGAGCGCGAAGGCCGGCTCATCGCCAAGTGTGCGTCGTCGGCCGACGGCAAAGAGGGCGTCGGCGCCTTCGTCGGCAAGCGCAAGCCGGAATTCGGCTAGCGGTTTACTCGCGAGCAGACACAAAACGGTCCCTTTTCACGCGAAAAGGGACCGTTTTGTGTCTGCTGGGCAGAGAGAACTAGTAGGAGTGTTCCTCGGCGGGGAACACGCTCGAGGCCACCTCGGCGGCGTATTGCCGTGCGGCGCGGCCCAATTCGGCCCCGACATCACCGAAGCGCTTGACGAACTTGGCCGTCTTGCCGCTCGTCATGCCGGCCATGTCCTGCCACACCAGCACCTGCGCGTCGCAGTTGGCGCCGGCGCCGATGCCGACGGTCGGGATGGTCAGCTTGCCGGTGATCTGGGTGGCCAGCTCGGCCGGCACCATCTCGAGCACCACGGCGATCGCACCGGCCTCGGCCACCGCGATGGCGTCGTGGATGGTCTGGTCACCGGCATCGCCACGGCCCTGGACGCGGAAACCGCCCAGCCCGTTGACGCTCTGCGGGGTGAAGCCGATGTGGGCCACGACGGGGACGCCGGCCTGGGTCAGTGCGGCGATCTGCTCGACCATCCGCTCACCGCCCTCCAGCTTGACCGCGTGGGCACCGGTTTCCTTCATGAAGCGGGTCGCCGTGGCGAGCGCCTGCTGCGGGCCGGCCTCGTAGCTGCCGAACGGCAGGTCGGCGACCACCAGCGCGTGCGGGGCACCCTTGACGACCGCGCGGGCCAGGGGGATCAGCTCGTCGATGGTGATGGGCAGCGTGGTGTCGTAGCCGTAGACCACGTTGGCCGCGGAATCGCCGACCAGCAGTACCGGAATCTCGGCGTCATCGAAAATGCGGGCGGAGGAGTAGTCGTAGGCCGTGAGCATCGCCCACTTGTGGCCTTCGGCCTTCCATTTCGCCAGGTGGTGAGTGCGGACCTTGGTGCGCGGGGTCGTACAGACAGACTCCGGGGCAGCGCCGTAAAGCTGATCAGACATCGTCGTCCTCAAATGTGTTGGTCGGTTCGAACCTCGAGGCCCAAATCGGGTCCCCGGGACGTATGACGGGGTCAAGTCTGCCACCACCAGACCCCGAAGGTGAACGACACGTGAAGTGGAATGCCTCACACTGGGACGATTTTGTCCTCCTCAGGTGCGGAGCAGGACCGCCGCCTACGATCACGCCCATGCCCGGATACCAACGGCTCAGCGGCCTCGACGCCAGCTTCCTCTATCTGGAAACGGCGGTTCAGCCCCTGCACGTGTGCTCCGTGCTGGAACTGGATGCCGCGACCATTCCGGGTGGCTACACGTTCGACAAGATGCGGCAGATGCTTGGCGAGCGCATCGCGGCCATGCCCGAGTTCCGCGAGAAGCTGGCGGACTCGCCGCTGAACCTCGACCACCCCGTATGGGTGGAGGACCCGGATTTCGACATCGACCGGCACCTGCACCGGATCGGGCTGCCCGCCCCGGGCGGCCGTACCGAGCTCGCCGAGATCTGCGGGCACATCGCGGCACTGCAACTCGACCGCAGCCGCCCGCTGTGGGAGATGTGGGTGATCGAGAACATCGCAGGCACCGACGCTCACAACGGCGGCCGGCTGGCCGTCATGGTCAAGATGCACCACGCGGGCATCGACGGCGTCACCGGCGCCAACCTGATGTCGCAACTGTGCACCCTCGAACCTGACGCACCGGCGCCCGAGCCCGTCGCGGGCAGCGGCACCGCCTCCGAACTCGAGATCGCCGTCGGCGGCGCGGTCAAGTACTTCAGCCGCCCGCTCAAGCTGGCCAATGTGCTGCCCTCGACGGCGACCAGCGTCATCGACACCGTCCGCCGCGCCGCCAAGGGCCTGACCATGGCGGCGCCGTTCGCCGCGCCGAAAACCGCGTTCAACGTCAACGTCACCGGGCACCGCAACGTGGCGTTCGCCCAGCTGGACCTCGAGGACATCAAGACCGTCAAGAACCACTTTCATGTCAAGGTCAACGACGTGGTGCTGGCGTTGGTGTCCGGCGCGCTGCGGCGCTACCTGCTGGAGCAGGACGCGCTGCCGGAGTCCACCCTGGTGGCCATGTGCCCGGTGTCGGTGCACGGGAAATCCGACCGCCCCGGCCGCAACCAGGTATCCGGCATGTTCTCCAAACTGGAGACCACCATCGAGGACCCGGCCGAGCGGCTGCGCGCCATCGCCGACTCGAGCACAGTTGCCAAACAACACAGTTCGGCGATCAGTGCGACGCTGCTGCAGGACTGGTCGCAGTTCGCCGCACCGTCGGTGTTCGGCGCGGCGATGCGGGTGCTCGCGGTGACCAAACTGGCCGAGGCCAAGCCGGTGCACAACCTCGTCGTCTCGAACGTGCCCGGTCCGCAGGATCCGCTGTACATGCTGGGCGCCGAGGTCAAGGCGATGTACCCGCTGGGCCCGCTGTTCCACGGCTCCGGGTTGAACATCACCGTGATGTCCCTCAACGGCACGCTCGACGTCGGCCTGATCTCGTGCCCGGAGCTGGTTCCGGACCTGTGGGCCATGGCCGACGAATTCGCCACCGAGTTGGACGAGCTGGTTGCTGCCGCCACCGTATGACGGCGCGCGGCAACGCCCTCATCAGGTCAGACCTGGGCACATGGCACCATGGTCGACCATGAACCTCAGACGGGGGAGTCTCGCCTGCGCATCGGGACTGGCAATGGTCCTGGTGCTCGCGACGGGCTGCAGCACGGTGATCGACGGACGCGCCATCCGCGCGGTGCCGAAGCCTGGCGCGCCCCTGCAGTGGTCGCCGTGCCAGACCACGTCCCCGGACTCGCAGTCGCGCATTCCCAAGGGGGCCGAGTGCGCGATGCTGTCGGTGCCCGTCGACTACAGCAAGCCCGACGGCGACGTCGCGCAGCTGGCGTTGCTGCGGATCAAGGCGACCGGCGACAAGATCGGTTCCCTGGTGATCAACCCCGGCGGTCCGGGGGAGTCGGGCGTCAGCGCGGCAGTGTCGTTGCTCAACAACATTCCCGACTCGGTGCGGCAGCGCTTCGACCTCGTCGGCTTCGACCCCCGCGGCGTCGGGTCCTCCAAGCCCGCGGTGTGGTGCAACTCCGATGCCGACAATGACCGGCAGCGCGCCGACCCACAGGTCGACTACTCGCCGGCCGGTGTCGCACACATCGAATCCGAGACGAAGGCGTTCGTGCAGCGCTGCGTCGACAAGATGGGCAAGGACTTCCTGGAGAACGTCGGAACCGCCAACGTCGCCAAGGATTTGGATGCCATCCGGGCCGCGCTCGGCGACGACAAGCTGACCTACCTGGGTTACTCGTACGGCACCCGCATCGGCGCCCAGTACGCCGAGGACTACCCGGACAAGGTCCGCTCGATGATCCTCGACGGCGCCGTCGACCCCAACGCCGATCCGATCGAAGCCGACATCAACCAGGCCGCCGCGTTCCAGACCGCGTTCAACAACTACGCCGCCGACTGCGCGACCAGCCCGGACTGCCCGCTGGGCACCGACCCGGCCAAGGTCAACGACGTCTACCACAGCCTGGTCGACCCGCTGGTCCAAAAGCCCGCTGCCACAAAGGATCCGCGTGGTCTGAGCTACAGCGACGCGTTGGTCGGCACCATCCTGCCGCTCTACTCGCCGGCCATGTGGAAGGACCTCACCGCTGGCCTCACCGAGCTCAAGGAAGGCCACGGCGACATCATGCTGCGGCTCGCCGACGCCTACATGGGCCGCGATTCCGATGGCCACTACGACAACTCGACCGACGCCCGGGTGGCGGTCAACTGCGTCGACGAGCCGCCGATCACCGACCGCGCCAAGGTCATCGCGGAGGACAAGCGCACCCGCGAGGTGGCGCCCTTCATGAGCTACGGCCAGTTCACCGGCGACGCCCCACTGGGCACCTGCGCGTTCTGGCCGGTGCCCCCGACGTCGAAGCCGCACGAGATTTCGGTCAAGGACCTGGCCGCGCCGCTGGTGGTGTCGACGATCCACGACCCGGCCACGCCATACAAAGCCGGCGTGGACCTGGCCAAGGAACTCGGTGGCAGTCTGCTGACGTTCGACGGCACCCAGCACACCGTGGTGTTCCAGGGCAACAGCTGTGTCGACGACCATGCCAGCAGCTATCTTGTCAACGGGACGCTGCCCGACGCCGGCGCGAAATGCTGAGTCGCGAAATGCCCAGTCTCGAAATGCCGAGTGCCGTCGCAAGATAACTGTTTGGTCACCGTCTGATTGCCGGGTTGTCTCCCTCCCCGGCCAGGCTTCGACTCGGCTGTGCGCCGTGCGACCATGTTTGCCATGTTGCGGGCGGGCAGTCGAGGACGACGGTGTGCGGTAGGGGTCGTCGGATTGCTGGTGGCCATCAGCGCCGCACCGGGATCGGTCGCGCACGCGGCCCCCGAATCCCTGCAGTCCTACTACGAACAGGCGCCGGCCTGGAGTGGTTGCGAGCCGTTCATCGGTGACACCACGGACCTGCCGACGGCGCGGTGCGCCAACATCAGCGTCCCCATCGATTACGCGGATCCGCAAGGGCCGCAAGCGAAGCTGGCTGTCATCCGGGTCCCGGCCTCGGGTCAACGACTGGGCGTCCTGCTGGTCAATCCCGGCGGTCCGGGTGCGTCGGCGGTCAACACCGTCGCGGGCATGGGCGCCGTCCTGGCCGATACCGAGATCGGCCGCAGCTTCGATCTGGTCGGCTTCGATCCGCGCGGCGTGGGGCATTCGACGCCGCAACTGCGGTGCCGCAGCGACGCCGAATTCGATGCCAATCGCCGGGATCCGATGGTCGATTACAGCCCGGCCGGGGTGGCGCACATCGAAGCCGTCAGCCGCCGCACGGCGCAGGACTGCCTGCAGCAGATGGGCAGCAGCTTCCTCGCCAACGTCGGAACCGCTTCGGCGGCAAGGGATATGGACGTGGTCCGGGCCGCGCTCGGAGAGCCGCAGATCAACTATCTGGGCTTCTCGTACGGCACCGAGCTGGGTTCGGCGTACGCCGAACGGTTCCCGGACCGGGTGCGGGCCATGGTGCTCGACGGCGCCGTCGACCCCAACGCGGACCCGGTCACCGAGAACCTGCTCCAATTGGCCGGATTCCAAACGGCTTTCAACGACTATGCGGCGGACTGCGCGCAGGCGCCCGGCTGCCCGCTGGGCACCGACCCGACGCAGTTCGTGGCGCGGTACCAGCAGCTGGTCAATCCGCTCGCCGTGCGCCCGGGTTTGACGTCCGATCCGCGTGGCCTGAGCTACTCCGACGCGATCACCGGCACCATCAACGCGCTCTACACGAAGAAGTACTGGAAGTTCCTGACCAGCGGGCTGCTCGGCCTGCAGCGCGGCGGCGACGCCGGCGACCTGCTGCTGCTGGCCGACGATTATCAGCACCGTGATCAGAACGGTCACTACGCGCCGCTGCAGGACGCGTTCACCGCGATCCGGTGCGTCGACGCGCCGTTCCCGACCGATCCCGCGACGTGGGCGGCAGCCGACCAACGGGCGCGCCAGCTGGCACCGTTCATGAGCTACGGCCAATTCACCGGCTACGCGCCGCGCGACGTGTGCACCATGTGGCCGGTGCCCGCGACGTCCCGTCCGCACGCGCCGGCGTCGCCCGGTCCGGGCAAGGTCATCGTCGTATCCACCACGCATGACCCGGCCACGCCGTACCAGGCCGGCGTGAACCTGGCGCGCGAACTCGACGCCTCGCTGATCAGTTACGAGGGCACCCAGCACACCGTGGTGTTCAACGGCGACCGGTGCGTCGACACGGCCGTGGTGGCGTTCCTGACCCAGTCGGTGCTGCCGGCGGCGGGATTGCGGTGCTGACCACAGCGTCTCACCGGTGATACATGCCGAACAGAGTCCACTTGGTAACACGGATTTAACAGCCGCTGCCTACGCTGCGGACATGGATCGCCAGAAGGAATTCGTGCTGCGCACGCTGGAGGAACGCGACATCCGTTTTGTCCGGCTGTGGTTCACGGACGTGCTCGGATACCTCAAGTCCGTGGCGATCGCGCCGGCCGAGCTGGAAGGCGCCTTCGAGGAGGGCATCGGCTTCGACGGATCCGCGATCGAGGGCTTTGCCCGCGTCTCGGAAGCCGACATGGTGGCGCGTCCTGATCCGTCCACTTTCCAGGTGCTGCCGTGGACCACCAAGAGCGCCGGCAAGCACTACTCGGCCCGCATGTTCTGCGACATCACCATGCCCGACGGTTCGCCGTCCTGGGCGGATTCGCGTCATGTGCTGCGTCGTCAGCTGTCCAAGGCCGGCGATCTGGGCTTCTCCTGCTACGTGCACCCGGAGATCGAGTTCTTCCTGCTGCAGCCCGGCCCCAACGACGGCTCGGTGCCGGTGCCGGCCGACAACAGCGGCTACTTCGACCAGGCCGTGCACGACTCGGCGCCCAACTTCCGCCGGCACGCCATCGACGCGCTGGAGTCCATGGGCATCTCGGTGGAGTTCAGCCACCACGAGGGCGCACCCGGCCAGCAGGAGATCGACCTGCGCTACGCCGACGCCCTGTCGATGGCCGACAACGTCATGACCTTCCGCTACCTGGTCAAGGAAGTCGCGCTCAACGAAGGCGTGCGCGCCACGTTCATGCCCAAGCCGTTCAGCCAGTACCCCGGCTCGGCGATGCACACCCACATGAGCCTGTTCGAGGGTGAGACCAACGCCTTCCACAGCGCCGAGGATCCGCTGCAGCTGTCGGACGTCGCCAAGTCCTTCATCGCCGGCATCCTGACGCACGCCAGCGAGATCAGCGCCGTCACCAACCAGTGGGTGAACTCCTACAAGCGGCTGGTGCACGGCGGCGAGGCCCCGACCGCGGCCTCGTGGGGTGCGGCCAACCGCTCGGCGCTGGTCCGAGTTCCGATGTACACGCCGCGCAAGGCTTCGTCGCGCCGCATCGAGGTGCGCAGCCCCGACTCGGCATGCAACCCGTACCTGGCCTTCGCGGTGCTGCTGGCCGCCGGCCTGCGCGGCATCGAGAAGGGCTACGAGCTCGGGCCGCAGGCCGAGGACAACGTCTGGAACCTGACGCCCGAGGAACGTCGCGCGATGGGCTACAAGGAACTGCCCGGCAGCTTGGGTGTGGCGCTGGCGGAGATGGAGAAGTCCGAGCTCGTCGCCGAGGCGTTGGGAGAGCACGTCTTCGACTACTTCCTGCGCAACAAGCGCGCGGAGTGGGAGTCCTACCGCAGCCACGTGACACCGTTCGAACTCAAGGAATACCTGTCGCTGTAACGGCATGACAGTGCGCTAACGTCGGGTTGTGCCCAACCCCTCGACGCAGCGCCCCACGCAGCCCAGCGTCGGCCGGCTCGGGTTGGTGGCGCCGACAGCCCGGGCGGACCTGGATCGGCTCGGCTGGAACACCGACGCACACGTGGCGTTGTTGTGGTCGCTGTCGCGCGCCCCGGACGCCGACAGCGCGCTGCGCGCCATGGTGCGCATTGCCGACGCCCTCGAAGCCGATTGGGCCGAGCTCAGCGCACTGCTGGTGACCGACACGTCCCTGCGGGGCCGGCTGTTCGCAGTGCTGGGGTCATCGCTGGCCCTGGGCGATCACCTGGTGGCTCACCCCCTTTCGTGGCGCCTGCTGCACGGCGACGTCACGCTCCCGTCCCGCGCCGAACTGCTGGACGACTTCGAGCGGCTGGCGGCCGAAATCGCCGGTAGCGCAGGGGCTTCGCACGTGCTGCAGACCTACTACCGCGACCGGATCCTGGTGCTCGCAGCGCTGGATGTCGCGCCCACGGTCGAGAACGAACCGGTGCTGCCGTACGTCACCGTGGGGGAGCACCTGTCCGACCTCGCGGACGCGGCGCTCGGTGCGGCGCTGGTCGTCGCCACCCGGACCGTGTGCGGCGACGATCCGGGTCCGCGGCTCGCCGTCATCGCGATGGGCAAATGCGGTGCGCGCGAACTGAATTACGTCAGCGACGTCGACGTCATCTTCGTGGCCGAGGCGGCCGACTCGATGACCACCCGGGTGGCCGGCGAGATGATGCGGTTCGCCGGCGAGACGTTCTTCGAGGTCGACGCGGCGCTGCGGCCCGAGGGCAAAGCCGGTCAGCTGGTCCGCACCCTGGAGTCGCATGTCGCCTACTACCAGCGGTGGGCGAAAACCTGGGAATTCCAGGCACTTTTGAAGGCCAGGGCCGCGGTGGGCGACCCGGAGCTGGGTGAGCAGTACATCGACGCGCTGATGCCGATGGTCTGGACCGCTTGTGACCGTGAGGATTTCGTGCCCGACGTGCAGGCCATGCGCCGGCGCGTCGAGGAGCTGGTGCCCGCCGGGGTGCGTACGCGGGAACTGAAACTGGGCAAGGGCGGCCTGCGGGACGTCGAGTTCGCGGTCCAGCTGCTGCAACTGGTGCACGGCCGCAACGACGATTCGCTGCACGTCGCCTCGACCGTCGACGCGTTGGCGGCACTCGGCTCCGGCGGTTACATCGGCCGCGACGACACCGCGAATCTCACTGCGTCCTATGAGTTTTTGCGGCTGCTGGAGCACCGGCTGCAACTGCAGCGGCTCAAGCGCACCCACCTGTTGCCCGAGGAGGGTGACGACGAGGCGTGGCGCTGGCTGGCACGGGCGGCGCACATCCGGCCCGACGGACAGCACGACGCACTCGGGGTCCTGCGCGAGGACCTGAGGCGGCAGAACACGCGGGTGTCCCGTCTGCACGCGAAGCTCTTCTATCAGCCACTGCTGGAAGTGGGCAACCAGTTCGGCCCGGGGCTGACCACCGCTGCGGCCGAAAGGCAGTTGGCCGCACTCGGTTACGAAGGACCGCAGAGCGCACTGACCCACCTGGCCGCGCTGACCAGTTCCAGTGGCCGCCGCGGCACCGTGCAGCAGGTGCTGCTGCCGACGCTGCTGGACTGGCTGTCGGACACCCCGGACCCGGACGCGGGCCTGCTGGCGTACCGGCGCATCAGTGAGGAACTGGGGGACCAGCGCTGGTTCCTGTCCACGCTGCGCGACGAGGGCGCCGTCGCCAAGCGGCTGATGCGGGTGCTCGGCACGTCGGCCTATGTGCCCGATCTGCTGCTGCGGGCGCCGGAGGTCATCCGGCAATACGCCGACGGTCCGCAAGGTCCGAAACTGCTTGACGTGGAACCGGATGCGGTGTTCCGGGCGCTGGTCGCCTCGGCCGGCCGGCACGCAGACCCCGCCCGGGCCATCGCCGCGGCGCGCACCCTGCGCCGCCGGGAACTGGCGCGGGTCGCCTCGGCTGACCTGCTGGGCCTGCTCCCGGTGGTCGATGTCTGCCGGGCGCTGACCTCGGTGTGGGTGGCGGTGCTGCAGGCCGCGCTGGAAGTGGTGATCCGCGCGAACTCGAGCACCGACGGTCCGTTGGCGCGCATCGCCGTCATCGGGATGGGTCGGCTCGGCGGTGGCGAACTGGGCTACGGGTCCGACGCGGACGTGATGTTCGTGTGTGAACCCACGGAGGGCGCGGGCGCAGCGGACGAGTCCGCGGCGGTCCGTTGGGCAATCGGGGTGGCCGAACAGGTGCGGACCTTGTTGGGGCAGCCCAGTAGCGATCCACCGCTCGAGGTTGACGCGGGATTGCGCCCGGAAGGCCGAAATGGCTCTCTGGTACGGACTTTGGCGTCGTACGAGCAGTACTACGCGCAGTGGGCGCAGCCGTGGGAGATTCAGGCCCTGCTGCGGGCGCACCGGGTGGCCGGGGATCTGGAACTCGGCGAGCGTTTCCTGCTGATGGTCGACCGCACGCGGTACCCGGCCGATGGTGTGTCGGCGGATACGGTGCGCGAAATCCGCCGGATCAAGGCCCGGGTCGACGCCGAGCGGCTGCCCCGCGGCGCGGACCCGAACACCCACACCAAGTTGGGCCGCGGTGGCCTGGCCGACGTGGAGTGGACCGTGCAGCTGCTCCAATTGCGTTACGCGCACAAGGTTCCCACGCTGCACAACACCTCGACGCTGGAAGCGCTCGATGCCATCGAGGCGGCTCAGCTGATCGAGGGCGACGAAGCGGACACACTGCGCCAGGCCTGGCTGACCGCCACCCGCGCGCGCAACGCGCTGGTGCTGGTGCGCGGCAAGCCCACCGATCAGTTGCCCGGGCCGGGCCGTCAGCTCAACGCCGTCGCGGTGGCCGCCGGGTGGCCGAGCGGCGACGGCAGCGAATTCCTGGACAACTACCTGCGGGTGACTCGTCGTGCCAAGACCGTGGTGCGCAAGGTGTTTGGGGAGTAGGCAGCGTGAGTGAGTTTGCGTTCGACACGATCAGTGACGAGGAGTACCAGCACCAGTTGGCGGTGTACCGGCCGTTCACCGAGGCGATCCGCCGGTTGATCGACGCCGGAATCCACACCGGAGTGGACGCCGCCACCATCGCCGAAGCGCAGGCCGCCATCGAATCCGTGACCACCACGCTGCGGCAGGTGGAACGCCCCAACGCGTGGACGGTGCGCCACGAGGTCGACGGCCGTCCGCTGGCGTACGCGAATCCCGCTGTGGGCATGCGCAATGCGATCGCCCCGCCGATGGAGATCACGCACGAGGGCGGCCCCGACTACAAGGCATGGGCGGAATTCGAATTGGGCCTGCCCTACGAAGGCCCACCCGGTCTGGTGCACGGCGGCATCTGCGCATTGGTGCTGGACCAACTGCTCGGCGAGACTGCCAGCGCCCAGTTCACCAAGCCGCACTTCACCGGCACCATCACCTTGCGTTATCTGCGCGGGACGCCGCTGGGCCGCGTGCGGACCGAGGCCTGGATCGACCGTACCGACGGCATCAAGACCTTCGCCCGCGGAACCCTTTCCGACTCAGCCGGGATCACCGTCGAGGCCGACGGCATCTTCATCCGGCCGTCCTGGGCGCGCGAGTGAAGTTCTACGTCAGCCTGGCCTTCCTGGATGTCGGTGAGCTGGTCGAGATCGCCCGGGCCGCTGACGAACTCGGCTACGACGGCATCGCGATCCCGGACCATGTGGTGAACCTGGAGACGTTGAGCACGCCGTACCCGTACACGCCGGACGGGCAGCGGCGCTGGCAGCCGTTCACGCACTGGCCGGACCCGTGGGTGCTGGTCGGTGCGCTGGCGCAGGTGACGAGCCGGGTGAAATTCGTGACGACGGTGTACATCCCCGGCATGCGCGACCCGTTCTCGGTGGCGAAATCGGTCGGGACGGCGGCCTGTCTGTCGGGCGGCCGGGTGGAATTCGGTGTCGGCGTAGGCTGGTGCGCCGACGAATTCGCCTTGATGGGGCAGGCTTTCGAGCGCCGCGGCAAGCGCACCGACGAGATGCTGGAGTTGATCCGGCAGCTGTGGCAGCCGGGGTGGACGTCGTTCGACGGCGAGTTCTACCAGGTGCCGCGGCTGGAAATGGAGCCGACGCCGCCGCGGGTGCCCATCTACGTCGGCGGACTCAGCGAGATCGCGCTGCGCCGCGCGGCGCGCAACGACGGCTGGATCGGCGACCTGATCACCACTGACCAGGCCATCACCGCGGCGACGCGGGTGCGCGAGATACGAGTCGAAAACGGTTTGCCGCTCGAGGGTTTCGAGATCCTGACGCCGCTGGCCGACGCCTACCTACCGGAGCATTTCGCGCGCGCCGAGCAGGCCGGCATCACCGGCAACATCACGATGCCGTGGATGTTCTACAGCGGTCCGTCGGCCACACTGGCCGAGAAGATCGACGGACTCAAGCGCTTTCGCGCGGACCTGGGCCTCTAGCTAGCGTTTGCGTAGCGCGTCCAGGCCGATGGCACCACCGCCGGTGAACACCAGCAGGAACAGCGAGAAGCAGTAGAGCACGGCGGGCTCACCGCCGTTTGCGATGGGCAGCAGACCTTGCGGCTGGTGAGCCATGAAGTAGGCGAAAGCCATCTCGCCGGAACCGATGAACGCGGCGATGCGGGTGGCCAGGCCGGTGACGAGCAAGACGCCGACGATCAGCTCGATCGCGCCGGCATACCAGCCCGGGAAACTGCCGAATGCCGGTGCGGCAACGCCGGGATTGGTGTCGACAGGCCACTTGAACAACGTGGTGACACCGTGCACCGTGAACAGGAAACCGATGACGATCCGGAAAACGGACAGTACGAGTGGGGCGACAGCGTCGAGCCGGGATTCGATGTCAGTCTGAGCCATTGCTCGATCCTAGGGGGCGTCGAGCAACGGCGTAGACCTGAGTCAGCCTTTGCGGCGCATCGAATCCAGCGCGTACGCGCCCCCGCCGATGAACACCAGCAGGAAGAACGCGAAGCAGTAGAGCACCGCGAGCTCGCCGCCGTTCTCGATGGGCAGCAGGCCCTGGGGCTGGTGCTGGGTGAAGTAGGCGAAGGCCATTTCGCCCGAGGCGACGAAGGCGGCGATCCGGGTGAACAGACCCGTCAGGATCAATAGACCGACGACGAACTCGATGAGACCGCCGTACCAGAACGGCCAGGTGCCGACCGGGACCGCGGCGCCGACGAGCTCACCGGCCTTGTTGGGCATGCCGACCGGCCAGGCGAAGAGTTTCTGCGCGCCGTGGATCGTCAGGAGGAACCCCATGACGACGCGGAACAAGCTGATGACAGCGGGGGACTGTGCGGTGAGCCGGGCGTCCAGTTGAGTCGTCATGAACCGACGGTACGACTGGGCAAGCGGCCGCTTCCGACGTTCGGTGGCGGCGTTATCGGACCGTCATCGGGTTGGTGCCTGGCGTGAATTCTGATCCCGCGCTATATTCAACCAATAGGTATAGAACTAACTGGTTGAATAGGAGCGGTGATGGCAACGGATCAGCTGAGCCGGACCTTCGCCGCGCTGGCGGACCCGACCCGCCGGAGCATGCTCGCGCTGCTGGCTGATCGGGAACGAACCGTCGGCGAATTGGTCGAGCCGTTCGACATGACCTTCGCCGCGGTGTCCAAGCACCTGCGGGTGCTCGAGGCGGCAGGGCTGGTGCACAGAGGTCGCAGCGCGCAGTACCGGCCGGCCACGCTGAACCCGGAACCCCTTGCGGCAGTGTCGAAATGGGTTGCCGAGTACGAGAAGTTCTGGACCGCAAACCTGGACTCGATGGGGGAGTTGCTCGCCCGTCTGCAGTCCGAAGACAGTCACAAATCCGAAGACCATGACAAAGGAGAAGACGCATGACCGATTCGGTGACCCTCGTTCGGACCTTCGATGCACCCCAGGAACTGGTGTACTCGATGTTCGTCACACCCGAGTACTTCGCGACCTGGTTCGGCACCGACCAGGTCGACGTACCGATGGACACCTTCGAGATGGAAGCGCGGGTCGGAGGCCAATGGCGCGCCGTCATGCACCTGCCCGACGGCACGCTCAAGCACTGGGTCGGGAGCTTCCTCGAACTCGACCCGCCGAACCGGGTGGTCTTCGACCTGACCGATGAACCCGACAACCCGGAACGCATGCCGGTGACGGTGACGCTGCGACCCGTCGACGGCGGCACTGAGCTGACCCTGGTCCAGCAGACACCGGGCTGGCCCGCCGAGGGCCGTGCCGCACTCGAGCACGGCTACAACGCGTTCCTCGATTCCATGGGCCGGTTGCTGCAGCGATTGCCCGCCTGATTCCTGGCGACCGGACGCAAGACTGCCCCCTTGGAAAAAGGGGGCAGTCTTGCGTCCGTTGGTACCTCGATGATTACCCGAGCGCGGCCCGGCCGTAGTTGTCTGCGTAGGCGTTCGCGACGCCGGGCAGGATCTCGACGACGGCGAAATACCGGTCCCACAGCGGTGTTTCGCGAAGCTCTTCGACGGCCAGTTCGTACTGGTGCGGGTCGGCGGCCTCGAGCACCCACACGTCGGTGACCCGGGCGGTGTAGAACTCGGTGTCAACCCACTTGAAGGTGACCGCCTGATGGCGGTCGAGGATCGGCTGCAGATGCAGCGCGAGTTCGTCGAACCGTTTGGCGACCGGGAAACCGAGCCACTCGGGATTTGTCTTGACCAACATGAAAACCGTGAACATGGGCGAACCTCGTTCTCTCGCTTGTGAATAGGAGTGGAGAGAAACGAAAAAGGCCAACGAATCTCTCCGTTGACCTATGAGGTTGTCAGCACCGCGAGCAGTGACGCTTGCGATAGTTAGGTTACCCTAACTCGGCGCAGATGCAAAACTGCCCCTCTCCCGGAGGAGAGGGGCAGTTTTTTTGTGCTCGCGACTCAGCAGTCGTAGTAGAGCGAGAACTCGTACGGGTGAGGGCGAATCTGCACCGGCAGGATTTCGTTCTCCCGCTTGTACGAGATCCAGGTCTCGATCAGGTCCTCGGTGAACACGCCACCCTCGGTGAGGTAGTCGTGGTCGGCCTCGAGGCGGTCGATGACGGCAGCCAGCGAGGTCGGGGCCTGCGGGATGCTGGCGGCCTCGTCCGGCGGCAGCTCGTAGAGATCCTTGTCGATCGGGGCCATGGGCTCGATCTTCTTCTTGATGCCGTCGATACCGGCCATGAGCATCGCCGAGAAGGCCAGGTACGGGTTACCCGAGCTGTCCGGGCAACGGAACTCGAGGCGCTTGGCCTTCGGGTTGTTGCCGGTGATCGGGATACGCACACATGCCGAGCGGTTGCGCTGGCTGTACACCAGGTTGATCGGGGCCTCGTAGCCCGGCACCAGACGCTTGTAGGAGTTCACCGTCGGATTGGTGAACGCCAGCAGCGACGGGGCGTGGTGCAGGATGCCGCCGATGTAGTGGCGCGCCATGTCGGACAAGCCCGCGTAGCCGGACTCGTCGTGGAACAGCGGCTTGCCGTCCTTCCACAGCGACTGGTGGGCGTGCATGCCCGAGCCGTTGTCACCGAACAACGGCTTCGGCATGAAGGTGACGGTCTTGTTGTTCGCCCACGCGGTGTTCTTGATGATGTACTTGAACAGCAGCACGTCATCGGCCGCAGCCAGCAGCGTGTCGAACTTGTAGTTGATCTCGGCCTGGCCGGCGGTGCCGACCTCGTGGTGGCCGCGCTCCAGGGTGAACCCGGAGTTGATCAGGTTGGTCGACATCTCGTCGCGCAGGTCGACGTAGTGGTCGTACGGCGCGACGGGGAAGTAGCCACCCTTGGGGCGGACCTTGTAGCCGCGGTTGGGGGAGCCGTCGGCCTCGAAGGGCTCGCCGCTGTTCCACCAGCCCGACTCGGAGTCGACCTCGTAGAAGGTGCCGTTCATCTTGGAGTCGAACGCCACCGAGTCGAAGATGTAGAACTCGGCCTCGGCACCGAAGTAACAGGTGTCGGCGATGCCGGTGCTGGCCAGGTAGTTCTCGGCCTTGCGTGCGACGTTGCGTGGGTCACGGGAGTAGGCCTCACGCGTGAACGGGTCGTGCACGAAGAAGTTCATGTTCAGCGTCTTGGCGGCCCGGAACGGGTCGATGCGCGCGGTGTTGGCGTCCGGCAGCAGCATCATGTCGGACTCGTGGATCGACTGGAAGCCACGGACCGATGAACCGTCGAAGGCCAGGCCGTCTTCGAAAACGCTCTCGTCGAACGCCGAAGCCGGGATCGAGAAGTGCTGGACAACACCAGGCAAATCGCAGAAACGAATGTCCACGTACTCGACGTTCTCGTCCTTGATCAGCTTGAAGATGTCGTCAGACGTCTTTTCTGCCACGTAAGTGATCTCCTTTACTGGTGTTACCCGCGGTTGAACCTAGGGACACGATGTTGCACGCCAATCAACCGTATGTTTCGCGGACGTTACGCGATCCCATGTTGGTGAATCGCGGACCACCCACCGCACGGTTCGGTTGGACGAGTGTGCACGCCTATCCTGACAGCATGTCCGGTGCAGATGGATTTCGGCTCGGTTCGTGGCTGTCCGGGCCCGAATCTGAGCGCCCCGTTGATGAGTCTTCGTACCCGGGTAAAGCCCTCGGTCTGCCGGAAACGGGCTCGCGATCGTTGGCCCGGATGGGACGCCGCACCGTGGCCCTGCTCGTCGACTGGCTGATCGGCTACGGGCTGGCCGGGCTCGCCATGGCCTTCGGTCTGCTGTCGGTGTCCACGCTGTCCACGGCCGTGCTCGTGGTGTGGCTCGTGCTCGGCATCGTGTCGCTGTCGCTGTTCGGATTCACGCCCGGTCAGCTGGCCCTCGGCCTCATGGTGGTGCCGCTCGACGACGCCCCGCGCGTCGGCGTCACCCGGGCCGTGGTGCGCGGGGTAATGGTCGCCCTGGCCGTGCCGGCACTGCTGACCGACGCCGACGGCCGCGGCCTGCAGGACCGGCTGACGAACACCGCCGTCCTGCGCCGCTGACCCGTCGACCTGTGCACGAAAATCCGCGGTCGCCGCGGAAAATCGTGCACAAATCGCTGGGTTTACTTGCGACGGGCGGTGCGCTGCATGCCCTTCATCTTCGCGCCGGCAGGCAGCGGGCCCTTGGGTAGACCGCCGGGACCCAGCTTGGAACCCAGGGCGGCCAGGCGGGACTCCAGCGCATCCATCTGCTTGGCGGTGATGTTGGCGGGCAGCTTGGTCAGGTGCCGTTCCAGCTTGGACAGCGGCACCTGGTCCTCTTCGTTGCCGACGACGACGGTGTAGATCGGCACTTCGCCGATCAGCCGTGCGGTGCGCTTCTTCTCCTGCGCCAGAAGCGGTTTCAGGCGCTGCGGCGATCCCTCGCCGACGAAGATCACACCCGGCCGGCCGACCACGCGGTGCACGGCATCGAAGCTGCCGGTGGCGGCGACGGCCTGCGTGACCCGCCACTGGCCACGCATGTTGTCCAGCGCCCAGGCCGCCGCGCCGGTCTGGCCGTCAGCCTTGCTGTAGACCGACTTCTGCGCCCGCCGGCCGAAGATGATGAACGCGATCAGCCCGCCGAGCAGCACACCCAGGATGGGCAGCGTGATCCAGCTCAAGATGCCGCCGGAGTACGCGGCCATCGCGACGGCGAGCGCCACGATCAGGACGAACGCACCGATCATGTACGGCAGCAGCCGCTTGTCCTCTTTGCGCTGAATCTGGAACGCCTGCCAGAGCTGGGCGCGGCGTGCCTTGGAGGCGGCCTTGCGGGCAGCCTTCGCCTCGGCCTTCGCAGCCTTCACAGCGGCAGCATTGGTGGTCTTTGCCATGCCACCAGGATAGGTTCAGGAAACCGGTGGCCGTAATCGGGCAGCTTGGGCGTACAGCTTTCCGGCCCGGTACGACGAACGGACCAGCGGTCCGGCGAGCACTCCGGCGAAGCCCAGACCCTCCGCGAACTGCTGGTGCTCGACGAATTCCTCCGGCCGCACCCAGCGCTCGACCGGATGATGCCGCGGCGACGGGCGCAGGTACTGGGTGATGGTGACGATGTCGCAGCCCGCGTCGTACAGGTCCTGCAGCGCCATCCGGATCTCCTCGGGCGTCTCACCCATGCCGAGGATCAGGTTGCTCTTTGTCACCAGGCCGTAGTCGCGGGCCGCGGTGATCACGCCGAGGCTGCGCTCGTAACGGAACGCCGGGCGGATGCGCTTGAAGATGCGGGGCACGGTTTCGACGTTGTGCGCGAACACTTCTGGGCGCGAGTCGAAGACCTCTTCGAGCAGCGCGGGCACGCCGTTGAAGTCGGGGGCGAGCAGCTCGACGCCGGTGTTCGGGTTCAGCGCGTGGATCTGGCGGACCGTCTCGGCGTACAGCCAGGCGCCGCCGTCGGGCAGGTCGTCGCGCGCCACCCCGGTGATCGTGGAGTAGCGCAGGCCCATGGTCTGGACACTCTCGGCGACCCGGCGGGGTTCGTCACGGTCCAGGTCGGCGGGCTTGCCGGTGTCGATCTGGCAGAAGTCGCAGCGGCGGGTGCACTGCTCGCCGCCGATCAGGAAGGTGGCCTCGCGGTCTTCCCAGCACTCGTAGATGTTGGGGCAGCCCGCCTCTTCGCAGACGGTGTGCAGACCCTCGCGTTTGACCAGGCTCTTGAGGTCCTTGTACTCGGGGCCCATCTTGAGCTTGGTCTTGATCCACGGCGGCTTGCGCTCGATCGGCGTCTCCGCGTTGCGGACCTCCAGGCGGAGCAGCTTGCGGTTACCGGGATCGACGCTCATGGTGACGATATTAGTGCGGTACGGGGTGCGTCGACGGCCGCCCCGAGTGCCGAGCACACCGCGGAGGCCACCCGGTCGATGACGTCCTCGGGCGTGATCTCGCGGCCCAGCTCCTTCGTCAGCGACGTGACGCCGGCGTCGGCGATGCCGCACGGGACGATGCCGCCGAACGCGCCCAGGTCGCAGTTGCAGTTGAGGGAGAAGCCGTGCAGCGTCGTGCCGCGGGCGACCCGGATGCCGATGGCGGCGATCTTGCGCTCGGGCCGTAGTCCGTCGGCGGCCAGCCACACGCCGGACCGCCCGTCCACCCGGATGGTCTGCAGGCCGAGCTCGGCGCACACCGACATCAGCGCATCTTCAAGCAGCCGAACGAATTTCACCACGTCGAGCGGCTGGGCCAGGCCGATGATCGGATAGCCCACCAGCTGCCCGGGGCCGTGCCAGGTGATCTTGCCGCCGCGGTCGGTGTCGATGACGGGGGTGCCGTCGGTCGGGCGCTCGTGCGGTTCGGTGCGACGGCCGGCGGTGTAGACGGCCGGGTGCTCGAGCAGCAGCAGGGTGTCGTTGCCACGCTCGTCGGAGCGGGCGGTTGCAAGCTCGCGCTGCAGCTCCCAGGCGTCGTTGTAATCGATGGTGCCCAGGCGGCGCACGTCGATCGGGCCACCGACAGATCGGATCGTCACCGAACTGACGCTACGCCTGCGGCAGTCAGGCCGCGTTGGGGGCGGTGACGTACGACAGGGCCTCGCCGATGGTCCGCTGGTGGAACTCGAAACCGGCGTCCTCCAGCGCTGCGGGGATGGCCCGCTGGCCCCCGAGCAGCCCCTCCTCGGCGAACTCACCAAGCGCCGCGCGCAGCGCGAAACCGGGCATCAGCAGCGGCGTGGGCCGGTGCAGCGCACGTCCCAGGGCTTCGGTGAACTCCCCGTTGGTCACCGGCGCCGGGCCTGTCAGATTCAGCGGGCCGGACAGCTCGTCGTGATTCAGCGCGAACAGCAGGGCCCGCACCTCGTCCTCCAGCGTGATCCACGGCATGTACTGGCGCCCGCTGCCCAGCCGGGCGCCGAGACCGAGCCCGAACACCGGCCGCAGCCGGGCCAGCATGCCGCCTGCCGGAGCCAGCACCAGGCCCGTGCGCGCGAGCACGACGCGGACCCCCGCGTCGGCGGCCGGGCGCGCGGCAGCCTCCCAGTCCAGACAGAGCCGGGCCAGGAAACCTGCGCCGGCGGGCGACCGCTCGTCGGCGATCCGATCCCGGGTATCGCCGTAGAAGCCGACCGCGCTGGCATTGATGAGCGTAGGGACCCCGGCGTCGACGACGGCGTCGGCCAGCACCTCGGTCGGGCCGATGCGGCTGTCGCGCAGGCTCTGCTTGAACGCCCCGGACCACCGGCGGGATCCGATGCTCACGCCGCACAGGTTCACCACGGCATCGACGTCTTGCAATGCGCGCCAATCGAAGTCGCCCGTGTCCGGGTTCCAATACACCTCGTCGGCGTTGGCCGGTTGCCGGCGCACGATGCGCACCACCCGATGGTCGGTGGCACGGAGTGCCGATACCAGTGCGGAACCGATCAGTCCCGACGAGCCCGCGATGGCTATGACCGCGTGCGCCATGCGATTACCGCCCGGGCCTAGAGACCGAGGTCGGCCTCGAACGCACCCTCTTCGAGACGACGTTTGATGGTGGTCACGAACCGGCCGGCGTCGGCGCCGTCGATCAGGCGGTGGTCGTAGGTCAGCGGCAGGTAGCAGACCGACCGGACACCGATCGACTCGTTGCCGCCCTCGTCCACGACGACGCGAGGCCGCTTGACGATGGCACCGGTGCCGAGCATGGCCGCCTGCGGCGGAACCAGGATCGGGGTGTCGAACAGGGCGCCCTGGCTGCCGATGTTGGTGATGGTGAAGGTGCCACCGGACAGCTCGTCGGGCCGCAGGTTGCCGGAGCGGGCGCGGTCGGCGATGTCGACGATCGCGCGAGCAAGACCGCCCAGGGAGAGGTCACCGGCGTTGTGCACGACCGGCGACAGCAGGCCCTGCTCGGTGTCCACCGCGAAGCCGAGGTGCTCGGCGTCGTAGTAGGTGATCTCCTTGGTGTCCTCGTTGTAGCTGGCGTTGACGTTCGGGTGGATCTTCAACGCGTCGATCACCGCGCGGGCGATGAACGGCAGGTAGGTCAGGTTGACGCCCTCGCGCTCGGCGAACGAGTTCTTGGCGCGGGCCCGCAACCCGACGATGCGGGTCATGTCGACCTCGTGCGTCTGGGTCAGCTGCGCCGTGGTCTGCAGCGACTCCCGCGTCTTCTTGGCGGTGATCTGACGGATCCGGGTGGCCTTCTGCGTGGTGCCACGCAGGTGGGCCAGCGCCGGGGCGGGCGCTGCCGCCGGAGCCTTGGCAGCCGGTGCGGCGGGGGCCGATGCGGCGGCGGCAGGAGCGGCCGGGGCCTTGGCGGCCTCGGCCGCGGCGAGCACATCCTGCTTGCGGATGCGGCCGCCGACGCCGGTGCCCTGCACCGAAGCAAGGTCAACGTTGTTCTCGGAGGCCAACTTTCGCACCAGCGGGGTGACGTACGGGCTGGCATCGTCGGACGCGGCTGCGGGGGCGGGTGCCGGTGCCGCAGCCGGTGCGGCAGGAGCAGGCGCGGGGGCCGGCGGCGGGGTCGGTGCGGCAGGGGCCGGCGGAGGCGTGGGCGCGGCCACGGGCTCGGGTGCCGGAGCAGGCGCGGCCGGAGCAGGAGCTGCAGCCGGTGCCGAGCCGGCGGCGCCGATCTTGGCGAGCTCGCCGCCGATGGACACGACGTCGTCCTCGTCGGCGGTGATGGACAGCAGCACACCGGCGATGGGTGACGGGATTTCGGTGTCGACCTTGTCGGTGGACACCTCGAGCAGGGGTTCGTCGACCTCGACGGTGTCGCCCTCCTGCTTGAGCCATCGAGTGACGGTCCCCTCGGTAACGCTCTCACCGAGTGCGGGCATCTGGACGGAGATGGCCATTGCGTTGACTCCTCGAAAAGGTCGCTCGTCACTTCGAATGTCTCGGCCCCATCCTGTCATGCCGGTGCATGCGAGGTGTGGCGGGTCGGGACTTTGTCGCACTGTCTTGACACCACTTCTGAGCAGGCTACTGTCGCATTCAAACCAGTACCGGCGGTACGGGATACTTTGAGCTCAGCGGGGTTTGACGATGCAGTTTGTGGACAGTGCGGACGGGACGCGGATCGCGACGTACGAGGAGGGCAATCCGGACGGTCCGGTGGTCGTGCTGGTGCACGGCTGGCCCGACTCGCACGACATGTGGGACGCCACGGTGCCGCACCTTGCCGACACCTACCGGGTGATCCGCTACGACAACCGTGGTTCGCGCAATTCCGGTGTGCCCAAGAAGGTTTCGTCGTACACGATGGCGCACTACGCCGACGACTTCGCGGCCGTCATCGAGGCGCTGGCGCCCGGCCAGAAGGTCCACGTGCTCGCCCATGATTGGGGCTCGGTGGGCATCTGGGAGTACCTGTCCCGGCCCGAATCGGTGGACCGTGTCGCGTCGTTCACCTCGACCTCGGGGCCGAGTGCCGACCACACTCGTCGCTACATCATGGACGGCCTCAAGCGCCCCTATCAGCCGGTGCGGTTCCTGCGCTCGGTGTCGCAGTTCCTGCGGCTGACGTACCAGGGTTTCTTCTCGATCCCGTTGGTGGCGCGCGTGTTGGTTCGGGCCACTGTGCCGACCATCCTGCCTCAGCTGATGAAACGCCTTGATGGCATGTCCGACAACCAGATTCGGCATTCGGACACCTTCGCGACCGACGCCGCGAACAGCCTCAAGGTGTACCCGGCCAACTACTGGCGCACCCTCATCAAGGGCCGGCGTGACCACTACGTCAACGTGCCGGTGCAGGTGATCGTCAACCGCGGCGACCAGTTCGTCCGCCCGCACCTGTATGACGAGACGCCCCAATGGGTTCCGCAGCTGTGGCGCCGGGACATCGACTCGGGCCACTGGTCGCCGATGTCGCATCCGGAGCTGCTCGCCACCGCGGCCCGCGAACTCGCCGAACACGTAGCCGGCGCCGCGCCGGCCCGGGATCTGCAGCTGGCTCAGATCGGCTAGGCCGGTTTCGGTCAAGGTCAGGGGCGGTCGCCGTTGACGTTGACGTTGTGGGTGACTTCGCCCTCGTGATTGACGTTCACGTTGACGGTCGGATCGCACGCCGGATTCTTGAACGCGACGCTGTCGCACGGCATGCCGTTGTTGTAGAACAACCCGCCACCGTTGTCGTTGTTGAACCCCGGGTCGCACTGATCGTCGCCGCCCAGCGAATCGATCACGTTGCGGAACGGGCACAGCTGGTCGGCGATGATGTCCTCGTCTTCGGGATCAGCCATTGCCTGGGTGGCGCCGCTCAGCCCGGCTAATTCCATGCCGATAACGGTGGCCGTCACGGCGGCCACGTGAACGAACTTATTCATGCAGGAAAGGTACGCCGCGGGTTTGCTCGGCGGTAGAAAAATGCGGTAACTGGTGCTGCCTCAGCTACCGCCGAGCTGCCGTTCCTGACGGGCCTAGCCGTTGGTCGCGATGTCCTGCAGCACGGCGAACATGGTCCGCGTCGGCACGCCGGTACCGCCCTTGCCGGTGTAACCCCAGGGGCCGCCGGTGTTGTAGGCCGGGCCGGCGACGTCGAGGTGCGCCCACTGCACACCGTCGGCGACGAACTCCCGCAGATACACCCCGGCCACCAGCATGCCCGCGTTGCGCACGCCGCTGACGTTCGCGAGGTCGGCGACCGTCGACTTCAGGTCGTCCTTGAGCTCTTCAGGCAACGGCATCGGCCAGGCGTTCTCGCCGACGTCCTGCGACAGCTTGGCGACTCGGTCGCGGAACTCGTCGGTGCCCATGACGCCGGGGGTACGCGCGCCGAGTGCCACGAGTTGCGCGCCGGTCAGCGTCGCCGTGTCGATCAGGTAATCGGGATTGTCCTCGCAGGCGCGGACGATGGCGTCGGCCAGGATCAGCCGGCCCTCGGCGTCGGTGTTGAGCACCTCGATGGTGGTGCCGCCGTACTGGGTCAGCACGTCGCCCGGCCGCTGCGCCGTCGACGACGGCATGTTCTCGGCCATGGGCACGGTGGCGGTGACGTCGACCGCCAGCTGCTGGCGCGCGGCCAGCACCACGGTGGCGATGACGGCTGCCGCACCACCCATGTCGGAGGTCATCTGGTGCATGTTGGCGGCCGGCTTGATCGAGATGCCGCCGGTGTCGAAGGTGATGCCCTTGCCGACCAGCGCCACCTTCTTGGCGTCCTTCTTGCCGGAGCGGTAGGTCAGCCGCACCAGGCGCGGGCCGCGGGACGAGCCCTTGCCGACGCCCACGATCCCGCCGTAGCCGGCGTCTTCCAGTTCCTTCTTGCTCAGTACTTCGACCTCGAGGCCTGCCGACTTGCCCAAAGCCTTTGCGCGCTTGGCGAATTCGCCCGGGAACAGGTGGCTCGGCGGGGTGTTGACCAGATCACGGGCGGTCGCCACCGCGGTGGCGACATCGACGCCGCGGGCCGCCGCCGTCTCGGCATCGTCTGCGGTGGACAACACGGTCAGCGCCGTCAGGCCTGCCTCTTTCGGGGCAGTCTTCGCGCTGCGGAATTCGGAGAACCGGTAGGCGCCCAGGATCAGGCCTTCGACGGCCGCCGCCACGTCCAACTCGGACAGCGTGGTCACCACGGTCTCGGTGCCATTGAGCGCGCGGGCCGCGACCCCGGCGGCGCGGCGGATGACATCGGCGGGCCACTCGTCGCGGTCCTTGCCGAGGCCGACGGCCAGCACACTGGCCACCGGCAGCGACGGGACGAGCACGCGGGTCAGCTGCTCAGTCGAACCTTTCGCGCCCAGGGCCTTCAGTGCGACCTCGATCTCACCGGTGGCCTCGGCGTCCAGGAATGGGTTGGCCAGGACCTTGGCCTCGTCGTTGTCGCCGGTGATGACCGGCACGATCAGTACGGCCGAATCCAGGTCGGACGGCAGGACGGATGCGACGGTGACGGCGGGGGACTGGTAACCGGGTGCGCTGCTCACCTGCCCCACCCTAGTCACTGTGTCTGCCGTGCCGCCCGCTCAGCGTCAGCGCAGACCTCGAATGCTGTCACGGGGTCGTTGAAACCCTTGAGTACCAACGGCTCCCGCGGCGCGATCGGCCATTTGCCGGGCATGTCGTACCAGGGAGCGGCCACCAGAATCTGCCCGGGCTCGGCCGCGGCGACCAGCCGGGCCGCCAGATTCACCGGATTGCCGAAGTAATCGCCACCCGTGGCCACCACCGAGCCGAAACTCAGGCCGGCCCGCACGCTGATGTGGGCCATCTTCGGACGAGGGTGGTGCACCAGGTCAACCGCGACCCGCGCGAGCGATTCGGGAGTGGCGCTGACCCACATCACCGCATCCCCGATGAACTTGACGACCCGGCCGCCGTCAGCGTGCACCACGTCGTTGGTGATGGCGTTGAACTCGTTGAGCAAGCTGGTCAACTCGTCCGGCCTGAGCATCTGCGTGAGCTGCGTGAAGTTGGACAGGTCGGCAAACCCGACGCCACAGTCCAGAGTTGACGACTCGTGATGGACGACACCGTCGAAATACGTTCGGGCAGAGGCGACATGGTGGCGGTGTACGGCGTCGATCATGCCGCCGATGCGCGGAATGAAATTGGCCGCCGCCCGGTAGGCCCGGGCGGTGACGAGTTCGTCGTGGCTGTGGGCCAGATCGAGGTTGGGCAGGCCGACGCGGCTCATAGATGCCAGGGCCTCGGCCACCCGCGCCACGCTCGCACCGATCACCCGCAGGAAGCCCCGTGCGGCATCGTCGCCGATCGCGGTCCGCAGGTCCGCCCACGTGCGCAAGGCCTCGATGTCGTTGGCGGTGAGCATCGGCTCGGTCGGGTCGGCGACCGTCAAGCCCAAAACCGCCCAAGCCTGTTCGACGTCGGCCAGGGGCAATCCGAGTGCTTCGGCCGCGGAAGCCAGGCTGTGGCTGGGCTGCCCCGACCACTGCGCGACGTCTCCGGCCAGCCCGAACAACCGGCCCCGGCGCTCGGCCTCCACCATCTCCTCGGCGGTGAAACCGAGCCCGTCCAGGTATTCGATGAGCGGCGCGCGATCGCGTGCATCAGCGATGCCCGCGGCTTCCAACGCGTCGAAATCGACCACTAAACGAGTCTGCCAGTCAATAGGTGAACGGCGGGGCGAACCGCCATCATCGGCTGCAGAGGTGCCGCTGACCATCGCCAACGCCGCGGATTGCAGCCACATACTGACTGCGATCCGAGGCGCAAGCACTAGGCTTTCTGGCCGTGAGCGAACTGTTGCAGGGCCCGCTGGAAGACCGTCACCGCGAACTCGGGGCGAGTTTCGCCGAATTCGGGGGCTGGTTGATGCCGGTGTCCTATGCAGGCACCGTGGCCGAGCACACCGCCACCCGCGAGGCCGTCGGCCTGTTCGACGTCAGCCACCTCGGCAAGGCACTGGTGCGCGGCCCCGGCGCGGCCGAGTTCGTCAACGCCGCCTTCACCAACGACCTGCGCCGCATCGGACCGGGCAAGGCGCAATACACCTTGTGCTGCAACGAATCCGGCGGCGTGATCGACGACCTGATCGCCTACTACGTCTCCGACGACGAAATCTTCCTGGTGCCCAACGCGGCCAACACTGCCGCCGTGGTCGCCGAGCTGCAGCGCCTCGCGCCGCCCGAACTGACCATCACCGACGAGCACCGGTCCTACGCCGTGCTGGCCGTGCAGGGGCCGAAATCCACCGAGGTGCTCACCGCGCTCGGGCTGCCGACCGACATGGACTACATGGGGTACGCCGACGCCGAGTACGACGGCGTCCCGGTCCGGGTGTGCCGCACCGGCTACACCGGCGAGCACGGCTACGAACTGCTGCCCGAGTGGGACCGCGCGGGCGTCGTGTTCGACGCGCTGGCCGCCGCGGTGCAGGCCGCCGGCGGTGAACTCGCCGGGCTGGGCTCGCGCGACACCCTGCGCACCGAGATGGGCTACCCACTGCACGGACATGAACTGTCGCTGGACATTTCGCCGCTGCAGGCCCGCTGCGGCTGGGCCATCGGCTGGAAGAAGGACGCCTTCTGGGGTCGCGACGCCCTGCTCGCGGAGAAGGCGGCAGGCCCCAAGCGGACCCTGCGCGGCCTCAAGGCCGTCGGCCGCGGCGTGCTGCGTGCCGACCTGACGGTCCTCGACGGGGACACCCCGGTGGGCATCACCACGTCGGGCACTTTCTCGCCGAGTCTGAAGGTCGGTATCGCGCTGGCGCTGCTCGACACCGCGGCCGACATCGCCGACGGCGCGCGAGTGACCGTCGATGTCCGGGGCCGGGCGCTCGAATGCGAGGTTGTGGCCCCGCCGTTTGTGGCGGCGAAAACGCGGTAGGGGGCGAGCGGAGCGACGGGGAAACGCGACAGGGGCGAGCGGAGCGACCGGGAAACGCGGTAGCCACGGGCGATACAATCGGCATATGACCGATGGCCCCCTCGAATTCACCGTGTCGCGCGCGAGCAACCCAGCGAGCGACGAGGTAAGGGCCCAGGTTCTCGCTGACCCCGGATTCGGGCGGTTCCACACCGATCACATGGTGTCGATCGACTACAGCGTCGACCGCGGCTGGCACGATGCCCGCGTCACCGCCTACGGACCCATCGAACTGGACCCGTCGGCCATCGTCCTGCACTACGCGCAGGAAGTGTTCGAGGGGCTGAAGGCCTACCGCTGGAACGACAATTCGATCGTCTCGTTCCGCCCGGATGCCAACGCCGCCCGGCTGCAGTCGTCGTGCCGGCGCCTGGCCATCCCGGAGCTGCCCGCGGACGTGTTCGTCGAGTCGTTGCGTCAGCTGATCGCCGTCGACAACGAATGGGTGCCGGCCGCCGGTGGTGAGGCGTCGCTGTACCTGCGGCCGTTCATCATCGCCACCGAGCCGGGCCTGGGCGTGCGTCCCGCGAACGAGTACCGCTACCTGGTGATCGGGTCGCCGGCCGGCGCGTACTTCAAGGGCGGCATCAAGCCGGTGTCGGTGTACCTGTCCACCGAGTACGTGCGGGCCAGCCCCGGCGGCACCGGTGCGGCCAAGTTCGGCGGCAACTACGCCGCCTCGCTGCTGGCGCAGGCACAGGCTGCCGAGATGGGCTGCGACCAGGTGGTCTGGCTGGACGCCATCGAGCGCCGGTACGTCGAAGAAATGGGTGGCATGAACCTGTTCTTCGTGTTCGGCAGCGGTGGTTCGGCGCGGCTGGTCACCCCGGAGCTGTCCGGTTCGCTGCTCCCCGGCATCACCCGGGATTCGTTGCTGCAGTTGGCGGTTGACGCCGGCTTCGCCGTCGAGGAACGCAAGATCGATATCGACGAGTGGCAGAAGAAGGCCGCCGCGGGGGAGATCACCGAGGTGTTCGCCTGCGGCACCGCGGCCGTCATCACCCCCGTCGCGCACGTGAAATACGGTCACGGCGAATCGGCCGGCGAGTTCACCATCGGCGACGGCCAGCCCGGTGAGGTCACCATGGCGCTGCGCGACACCCTGACCGGTATCCAGCGCGGCACCTTCGCCGACACCCACAACTGGATGACCCGCCTGGGTTAGCCCACGTCCAACGTGAAGAAGATCGCGAGATTTCTTGGAAATCTCGCGATCTTCTTCACGTTCGGCGGTTAGTGGACGGCCAGCCCCAGCGCGGTCAGCGTCGTCGTGACTTCGACGGCGGCACCCAGCACGTCACCGGTGATCCCGCCGAATCGGCGGACGCAGTGCGCCACCAGGAGCGCCGCGACGATCAGTGCCACCAGCACGACCACCGGGCCCTGCCACAGCCGCGGCGTCGCCCAGGCCGACGCGGCGGCCAGGGCCAGCGTCCACGCCGCCACCACCCACACCGGCTGACTGCCGGCGACCATCGCGCCCAACGTGCTGCCGGGTGCGGCCGGCACTGACGTGCGGCAGGCCGCCAGGGCAGCGACGCGACCCGCGGCGATGGCGACGACGACCGCCACCGGATTGAGCGCGGCGAACGTCATGCTCTGCGCGCCGATCGCCACCACGATCGCGGCCACGCCGAAGGGACCCGCGGTCCCGCCACGCATGACGGCCAGTGCCCGCTCGGGCGGCCCGTAACAGCCGAGGCCGTCGACGGTGTCGGACAGCCCGTCGATGTGCAGGCCGCGGGTCAGCAGGAGCAGCGCCGTCACCGCGAGCAACCCGGCCAGCGGGCCGGTCGAGTACACGTGCCCGGCGCCCCAGACGACTGCCGCGGCAATGCCGCCGAGGACGACGCCCACCGCCGGAAGTGCAGTCAGGGTGCCCCGCCCGAACGGCCGGTTGCTGCGCACCGGGAGGACGGTGCTGAATGCGAAAGCCGAAGCGAGGGAACCGATCACGACGGTTTATCGGTGACGTTCGCCTCGCCGAACGTGGCCATGGACGCCAGCGTCGCCACCGCGGCCCGCAGTACCGGCAGCGCCACCGCGGCGCCGCTGCCTTCACCCAGGCGCATGCCGAGATCCAGGATCGGGGTCATCTGCAGTCGCTGCAGCGCCACCGAATGGGCGGGTTCCGTGGACAGGTGGGCGGCCTGCCACCAGGCTTTCGCGCCGGGGGCCAGTCGGTCGGCGACCAGCGCCGCGGCCGTCACCACCACGCCGTCGAGCAGCACCGGGGTCCGCCGCACCGCGGCCTGGGCCAGGAAACCGGCCATGGCGGCCAGGTCCGCGCCGCCGCAAACGGCAAGCAGCGCAACCGGATCGGCCTTCACCTGGCGGGCACGGAAAAGCGCGTCACGGATGGCCGCGGTCTTGCGGGCCCAGCCCTCGTCGTCGACGCCGGTACCGCGGCCCACCACGGCGACGGGCTCGGCGGCGGTCAGGGCGGCGACCAAAGTCGTTGCCGGAGTGGTGCTTCCGATGCCCATGTCGCCGGCGATGAGCAGGTCGGCGCCGGCGTCGACCTCTTGGTCGGCGATGGTGCGACCCGCCGCGATCGCCGCGACGGCCTCCTCGGTGGACAGGGCGTCCTCGACGGCGATGTTGCCGCTGCCGCGCCGCACCTTGTGGGCGCCGATCGCGGGGGAGTGGGCCTCGCCATCGACCGCGATGTCGACCACGCGCACGGTGGCCCCGGCCACGTCGGCCAGCACGTTGATGGCCGCGCCGCCCGCGTCGAAGTTCGCCACCATCTGCGCGGTGACCTCGGACGGGAAGGCAGATACCCCGGACGCCGTCACCCCGTGGTCGCCGGCGAACACCACGATCCTGGCCCGCTCGAATTGCTTTGGCGGACAACTGCCTTGGCATGCCGACACCCAGACCGACAGTTCCTCGAGGCGTCCCAACGAACCTGGCGGTTTCGTCAGGGTGTTCTGGCGCGCGAGGGCCGCCTGCCGCACGTCGGCATCCGGTTTGGTCAGATCGGGAAATTGGGCGCGGGGATCGCTCATCGGGGCTCCTTGACAGTGAGAGGCTGACCGGCCACCACCAGCACCACCCGGTCGCAGACCGCGGCCAGTCGCTGGTTGAGCGAGCCCAATTCGTCGGCAAACCGGCGGCCCGATTCCGTGGCCGGGACCACGGTGAGCCCGACCTCCGGGCTGACCAGGGCCAGGGGCCCGGTGAATTCGCTGACCGCCGAGGTCAATCCGTCGACCTCGGCCTGAATCGACCCGCCGGTCCAGGCGGCGCAACGGTCCATCGCGGCGACCAGCCAGCCGCCGATGTCATCGACCATGGTGGCGGCGCCGGATGTGGGCAAAGTGCTTGCCACGTCGGCGGATTCGACAGTCGACCAGTGATTCGGCCGTCGGTTCTGATGCGCTGAAACCCGGGCGGCGAAGTCGGCGTCGCCGTCGACGGAACCGGTCGCGACGTAGCGCACCGGCCCGCTCGGCCCGGCCGCACGGCCGATCCAGTCTTCGGCCCACTGCGACTTTCCCGACCGGATGCCGCCGAGCACCAGGGTGCGCACCGGGCTCAGTCGACCTTGTCTCCGCGGCTGACCTGCGGCTTCGGCACGCGCATCCGGCGCAGCTGCGACGCCCGGCTGGACGCGTAAAAGCCCAGCTTCCAACCGCTTTCGGTGTTGTCCGGGAACTTCGCGTCGACGCGCTTGTTGACCCGGCGGCTGAGCAGGACGCCGTCGATGGCCATGATCACCATCAGGCCCAGCATCGCGACAGACAGCAGGCCCTGGGTCTGCACCGGCGGCAGCGCCATCATGAAGAACACCAGCACCAGTGCTGACGGCATGAACAGACCGAGCACGTTGCGCCGGGAGTCGACGAGATCGCGGACGTAGCGCTTGACCGGGCCCTTGTCGCGGGGCAGCAGGTAGGCCTCGTCGCCGGCCATCATCTTGGCGCGCCGCGAATCCATATCGGCCCGACGGGCCAGGCGATCGGCCTTGCGCTCGTCCTTGGACTTCGAGTTGCGAAGTTCCTTGCGCCGCTTACGCGCCTCGGAGGTCGTCATGGGCGCCGGCGCCACCGGGCCGCGCTTGCGGGCCGCGGCGCTCTGCTTGGGCGTCGGCCGGCCCTTGGGCGCGGTGGTGCGCACAGCGGCGTCGACGTCCGAGTTGCCGGTCACGGTGACGTCGTCAGCGTTGCTGCCGTCGTCTCCCGAGTCGGCGTTGTCCTTCTTGCGGCCCAGCAGATTCACGCACCCAGGTTACTTCGGTGGCCACGGTCGGCCGTCATGCACCCGAGCCCAGGGCGGCTTAACCTGCTTCGATGAGAGTCCTCGTCGCCCCAGACTGTTACGGCGACAGCCTCACTGCCGTGGAGGCCGCGGCGGCGATCGCCGCGGGCTGGGCGGTCGCGCGGCCTGCCGACACCCTGGTGCTGGCCCCCCAGTCCGACGGTGGTCCCGGCTTCGTCGACGTCCTGGCCGAACGGCTGGGCGGTCTGCAGACGGCCACGGTGCGCGGCCCGCTGGATCGCGACGTCACCGCGCAGTGGGTGCTGCACGAGGACACTGCCTATATCGAGTGCGCGCAGGCCTGCGGGTTGGCCCTGCTCGGCGGGCCGCCCACCGTGCGGACCGCGCTCGACGCCGGCAGCTTCGGGGTCGGACAGCTGGTGGACGCCGCGCTGGCGGCCGGGGCACGGCGGGTGGTCGTGGGCCTCGGCGGCAGTGCCTGCACCGACGGCGGCCGGGGGCTCGTCGACGCGCTGGGCGGGCTGGCGTCCGCGCACCGCAGGCTGGCCGACACCGACCTGATCGTCGCCTCGGACGTCGAGCACCCGCTGTTGGGACCGATGGGTGCCGCGGCGGTGTTCGGTCCGCAGAAGGGGGCCGATCCTGCGACGGTGACGCTGCTCGAGCAGCGCCTCACGGCGTGGGCCCACGAACTCGAGTCCGTCGCCGGCCGCGACGTGGCCGGCGAATCCGGCGCCGGCGCCGCGGGCGGCCTCGGGGCGGCGCTGCTGGCGCTGGGTGGACGGCGCGAATCCGGCGCGACGGTGATCGCCGCCCACACCGGGCTGGCCGACGACCTGGCGGCCGCCGACCTGGTCATCACCGGCGAGGGCCGGTTCGACGACCAGTCGCTGCACGGCAAGGTGATCAGCGCCCTTGCCGCGGGTGCTCGGACACACGGTTCGCCGGTCCTGGTGCTGGCCGGGCAGGTGACGCTGGACGCGTCCGCGCTGGCCGACGCCGGGGTCGAGGCGGCCCATTCGATCACCGACCACGCCGGTTCGGTGGAGCTCGCCATCGGCGACGCGGCCAACCAACTGACCGGACTGGCTGCGGCTGTCGCCGCTGGAGTCGGGAATAACGGCCGGACAAGGTACCGTTGAGAGTGCCTGGATACTGCCAGGCAATCGATGCACCAGGGAGAAGCAATGACTGTTGAGGAAGCGACCAGCACCGGTACCTCGACCGAGACCCACGGCGTGATCCTGAGCGACGCCGCGGCCGCCAAGGCCAAGGCCCTGCTGGATCAGGAAGGCCGTGACGACCTTGCGCTGCGTATCGCCGTGCAACCAGGCGGCTGCGCCGGCCTGCGTTACAACCTGTTCTTCGATGACCGCACCCTCGACGGTGACCTGACGGCCGAGTTCGGTGGCGTCAACCTCACCGTCGACCGGATGAGTGCCCCCTACGTGCAGGGCGCGACCGTCGACTTCGTCGACTCCATCGAGAAGCAGGGCTTCACCATCGACAACCCGAACGCCACCGGCTCCTGCGCCTGCGGCGATTCGTTCAACTGACCTAGCCGACCGTGCTGGTCCGGCGGCCTCTCCTACAGGGAGTCCGCCGGACGCGGCAGGTACGAGCAGACCAGAGTCTCGCGCGGCTGCACCAGCAGCTGGGCGACCGCCTGGAATTCGTTGTTCTTCGGTCCCGAACCGCGCGGCAGCCGGCCTGACGGCGCCACCTTCATGGTGAACAGCACCTGCGCCTGATTCGGCGACAGCATCACGATCTTGTCGATCGACGTCACATCCGCCTGACCGAACTGCTTGCGGAACGCATCACTGGCCAGATTCGCCACGGTGAAATCCGTGGCGTGGTCTTTCACGCCGTCATACAAGCCGCACAGCGCGTGCCGCGCCACCGCTTGCTTGTCCTGCTGCAGCAGCGCGTTCAGATAGCCCTGGATCGCAGACTTGGCGGTGGCATCGGTCAGGCCGCGGTCGCTGGTGCTGCGGACCGTGAAGATGAGTCCGCCGATGACCGCGATGACCGCAACCACGGCGCCGACGACCAGCAGGATTCGCTTCTTGTTGTTACCGCCGCCCGACGGGTACTGCACTGCCGGTGGCAGCGTCGTCGGATAGGCCGGAGGAGGGCCGGCGGAAGGTGCACTGTAGGGGGCACCGTAGGTGGAGTTCCCCGGACCCGGCTGCGGGGGAATCGATTCCGGGTACGGATATGCGCCGTCCATGTTGTCCACAGGCTAGCGCACCCGGGCGGGCGGACCGGTCCGGCTACTCCGGGTGCGCTAGGTAAGCTCGCCGAATGACCATTGCCGTGACCGGATCGATCGCGACCGACCATTTGATGCGTTTCCCCGGCCGATTTGCCGATCAGTTGCTGGCCGAGCACCTGCAGAAGGTGTCGCTGAGCTTCCTGGTCGACGACCTGGTGGTGCACCGCGGCGGCGTCGCCGGCAACATCGCCTACGCCATCGGCATCCTGGGCGGCAGCCCGACGCTGGTCGGCGCGGTGGGCAAGGATTTCGACGAATACCGCGGCTGGCTGACGGCGCACGGCGTCGACTGCTCGCAGGTGCTGGTGTCCGACTCCGCCTACACCGCCCGGTTCGTTTGCACCACCGACGAGGACATGGCGCAGCTGGCGTCGTTCTATCCCGGTGCCATGTCCGAGGCGCGCAACATCAAGCTGGCTGATCTCGTTGCCGCCCAGGGCGAGCCGGAGCTCGTGATCGTCGGGGCCAACGACCCTGAGGCCATGTTCCTGCACACCGAGGAATGCCGGAAGCTGGGTCTGCCCTTCGCCGCCGACCCCAGCCAGCAGCTGGCCCGCCTGTCCGGCGAGGAAATCCGTCGCCTCATCGACGGCGCCGCCTACCTGTTCACCAACGACTACGAGTGGGACCTGCTGCTGCAGAAGTCCGGCTGGTCCGAGGCCGAGGTGATGAGCCAGATCGAGCTGCGGGTCACCACGCTGGGGGAGAAGGGCGTCGACATCGTCGGCCGCGACGGGTCGTTCATCCACGTCGACGTGGTGCCCGAGAACGAGAAGGTCGATCCCACCGGCATCGGTGACGCCTTCCGGGCCGGCTTCCTCACGGGCCGCGGCGCCGGCCTGAGCCTGGAGCGGGCCGCTCAGCTGGCCTCGCTCGTCGCCACGCTGGTGCTCGAGGCGCCGGGTCCGCAGGAATGGACCTGGGACAAAGCCACTGCGCTGCCGCGTCTTTCGGCCGCGTTCGGAGCCGAGGCCGCCGACGAGATCGCCGCAGCCCTGGGCTGACAACAACTCGCGCCGAGAGTGCGGGAAGTGGCCGAATTCAAGCCGAATTCGCGGTCATTTCCCGCACTTTCGGTGTATTCGGGGTCAGAGCTCGACGGGGTAGACGGGCTCGCTGATCTGCGGCGTGACGCTGCCCTCGATGAAGATGGCGTACCACAGCATGAAGATCAGCACCGTCCACAGCCGGCGGCTGTGATCGCTGACGCCGTTGCGGTGCTCCTCGAGCATCTGCCGCACGGCGTCGAGGTCGATCAGGTCCCCGGTCTGCGACGCGTTGACCGTCGCGTAGGCCCACTCCAGCAGCTCGCCGGAGCGCAGCCAGTGCCGGATCGGCACCGGGAAACCCAGCTTCGCGCGGTGCAGCACATGGGCGGGCACGATGGGCTCAAGGGCCCGCCGCAACGCGTATTTGGTCGTGGTCCGGGTGATCTTCTGGTCATACGGCAGCCTGGATGCGACCGCGAAGACCTCGGGATCGAGGAACGGCACCCGCAGTTCCAGTGAGTTGGCCATGGTCATCTTGTCGGCCTTGACCAGGATGTCGCCGCGCAACCAGGTGAACAGGTCCAGGTGCTGCATGCGCGCCACCGGATCCCAGCCGGCGGACTCGGCGTAGATCGGCGCCGTCACATCGGTGTGGGTCCACTCCGGATTGAACTGCGCCAGGGTCGCCTGCAGCTGCTCGTCCGAGAAGCTGCGGGCGTTGCCGTAGTAGCGCTCCTCGAGCGTCAGCGACCCGCGGTGCAGCAGGCTCTTGCCGCGCATACCGTCCGGCAGCGACTTGGACGCCTTGCCGAGCCCACGCCGCAGCCCGCGCGGGACGCGGTCGAACGCCTTGAGCGACAACGGTTCCCGATAGATGGTGTAGCCGCCGAACAACTCGTCGGCGCCCTCGCCCGAGAGCACGACCTTGACGTGCTTGCGGGCCTCGCGGGCGATGAAGAACAGCGGCACCAGTGCCGGGTCGGCCACCGGCTCGTCCAGGTACCAGACGATCTCCGGCAGCGCCTCGACGAACTCGGCCTGGCTGACCACCTTGGTCACGTGCCGCGCGCCGATCGCCTCGGCGGAGGCGACGGCCACGTCGACCTCCGAGAATCCTTCGCGCTCAAAGCCTGTGGTGAACGTGATCAGTTTCGGGTTGTGCCGCATCGCCAGCGCGGCGATCGCGGTGGAGTCGATACCGCCGGACAGGAACGCGCCGACGGTCACGTCGGCCCGCATGTGCTTGGCGACGGAATCCTCCAGCACCGCGGTGATTTCGTCGTACCGGGCCTGTTCCTGCCCTGTGACAAATGGCACAGCGGCGAACTTCGGCTTGAAGTACCGCGTCACCTCGGGCTGCTGGCCGGGCCGGATCCGGGCGTAGCTGCCCGACTCCAGCCGACGGATGCCGCGCTGCAGCGTCTCGGGTTCGGGCACGTACTGCAGCACCGTGTAGTGCTGGACGGCGCGTTCGTCGATGCTCAGGTCGATGCCGGCGCGGGCCGCCAGATCGAGAATGCACTTCTTCTCGCTGCCCACGATGGTGCCGCCGGGGCCCGTCGCCAGGTACAGCGGCTTGATGCCGAACGGGTCACGCGCGCAGAACAACTCACGGGTCTGCGTGTCCCACAGCGCGAAGGCGAACATCCCGCGCAGGCGGCCCAGCGCTGCCGTGCCCCAGTAGTGGTACGCGGCGACGATCGCCTCGCTGTCGCCCTCGGTGGCGAACTCGGCGCCGAACTCGGCCCGCAGTTCCTCACGCAACTCGAGGTAGTTGTAGATCTCGCCGTTGAACACCAGCGCGTACCGGTCCGGAGACTCCGGCGGGCCCCAGCGCAGCGGCTGATGGCTGTGCGCGATATCGATGATCGAGAGCCGGTTGAAGCCGAACACAACGGTGTGGTGGCCATCGGTCGGATCGCTGTCGTCCGCCCACGCCCCCGACTCGTCCGGACCGCGGTGGCGCATCGGATGCGTGGCATCCGAAACCGCGTTCACCAGGTCAGTGGAATGGTCGGCAAGAGGGTCGGCCAGATAGGCCAGCAGTCCGCACACGGCGCCAGTATGCCTGTTCAGGCGGGTGAACTCAGAACTGGCGCTGCCGATTGGCCGGTCGCTTCGCTCGGTGCCATGGGCGTGGTCTACGCTGCGTAGTATTCGACCGGCTTGACCGACCTCTAGGAGGGCCTCAACGTGACCGCTCGCGGGCTCCGTTTGGTGGCGTTGTCCGCCATTCTCGGCGCGTCGACGCTGCTGCTCAGCGGATGCAGCTGGCAGACCGTATTCGGCTTGGGCTGGCCGGAGGGTATTACCCCCGAAGCCCATGCGAACCGTGACCTGTGGGTCTGGTCGGTCATCGCCTCGTTCGTCGTCGGCGCCATTGTGTGGGCGCTGATCTTCTGGGCGATGGCGTTCCATCGCAAGAAGAAGACTGACACGGAGCTGCCTCGCCAGTTCGGCTACAACATGCCGCTGGAACTGGTGCTGACCGTCGTGCCGTTCCTCATCATCTCGGTGCTCTTCTACTTCACCGTCGTGGTGCAGGAGAAGATGATGGACCACAGCAAGCCTGCTGAGGTCACCATCGACGTCACCGCGTTCCAGTGGAACTGGAAGTTCGGCTACCAGAAGGTGGCCTTCAAGGACAACACCTTCTCCTACGACGGCGCTGACGCCGCCCGCAAGGAAGCCATGAAGTCCAAGCCCGAGGGCAAGGACGCGCATGGCGAGGAGAAGGTCGGCGCGATCCGTGGCGAGAACCCCGAGGACCGCAGCTACCTGAACTTCGACAAGGTCGAGACCATCGGCTCCAGCACCGAGATTCCGATCCTGGTCCTGCCGAAGGGCAAGCGCATCGAGTTCCAGATCGCGTCGGCCGACGTCATCCACGGCTTCTGGGTGCCGGAGTTCCTGTTCAAGCGGGACGTCATCCCGAACCCCGAGGCCAACCACTCGGACAACATCTTCCAGGTCACCGAGATCGAGAAGACCGGTCCGTTCGTCGGCCGCTGCACCGAGATGTGCGGCACGTACCACTCGATGATGAACTTCGAGGTGCGCGTGGTGGAGCCGGAGCAGTTCAAGGCTTACCTGCAGTACCGCATCGATCACCCCAAGGCGACCAACGCCGACGCGCTGGTGTCGATCGGACTGCCGCCGGTGGCCCAGACGACCC
Source organism: Mycolicibacterium llatzerense (assembly GCF_025331195.1). Classification (NCBI taxonomy): domain Bacteria; kingdom Bacillati; phylum Actinomycetota; class Actinomycetes; order Mycobacteriales; family Mycobacteriaceae; genus Mycobacterium; species Mycolicibacterium llatzerense. The sequence goes on from NZ_LXOV01000016.1 coordinate 205,998, forward strand.
ATCCGTTCGACACTCGCCGCGGCGAGCAGGCCGGCTCGCCGGCTCAGGCGAGCAAGTAGGGGATACGCAATGCATATCGAAGCCCGACTTTTCGAGATTCTGACCGCCTTCTTCGCCCTGGCGACCGTCGGCTACGGCGCGCTGACCGCGCTGTATGCCAACGGTGGCGTGGAGTGGGCCGGCACCACAGCGCTGGTGCTGACCACCGGTCTGTCGCTGATCATCGGCACGTTCTTCCGCTTCGTGGCCCGTCGTCTCGACACCCGGCCCGAGGACTACGAAGACGCCGAGATTTCCGACGGCGCAGGCGAGCTGGGCTTCTTCAGCCCGCACAGCTGGTGGCCGTTGCTGATCGCGCTGTCGGCCTCGACCACTGCGGTCGGTATCGGCCTGTGGCTGCCCTGGCTGATCGTTGCCGGTGTGTGCTTCGTGCTGGCCACCGTCGCGGGCCTGACGTTCGAGTACTACACGGGCCCCGAGAAGCACTGACATCTACGGACCCTGTGACCTGATCGCTCTGCGGTCAGGTCACAACCGTATGTCAGATGGTCCTGAAGGCGGCCTCCTCACGGCCACGCCGGGCCCATGTTGGGTAATGTCTGCCGGAGCGCTGGAATGTCGCCGCAAGCGGTGTTCCTCAGCTGCAGCGACACAGCGGTCGAGAGGGATTAGGCGTACGTGAGCGGGTCACATTCCCCGGGCTCGGATGATGCGGCCCGGGAGACATCGGGCGTCGGTGAAGGCACCGGCGAAACCGAGATCTATTCGCAGGCCTACTCTGCGCCCGAATCCGAGCACTTCACCGTCGCTCCGTACGTGCCGCCCGAGCCGGGGCTGTACGACTACGACAGCTACGAGGCCAAATCCGACACCACCGACGACGCCCCGCCACCGCGGTGGCCGTGGGTGGTCGGCGTCGTGGCGATCATCGCCGCCATCTCGTTGGTGGCGTCGGTCGCCATTCTGGTGACCCGCAACACCAGCTCGGAGAACGTGGCGACACCGTCGACGAGCACCACGTCGGCGCCCCCGTTCCAGGACGAGTTCACCACCACGACACCGCCGCCGCCCCCGCCGCCCAGCACCGCCGCGGCCGCGCCGCCGGCGACGACGTCCGCGCCGCCGACCGGGCCAAGGTATGTCACGTACCGCATTTGGGGCACCAAGGCGCCGCTGGACCGTATTTCGGTGACCTACACCGACGCCGCGGGACGCCAGCGCACCCAGCAGAACGTCTACATCCCGTGGATGATCACTCTGACACCGATCTCGATGTCAGATGTGGGCTCGGTCCAGGCGTCCAGCCTGCTGCGGCTGAGCCACCTGAATTGTTCGATTGTGACCAGCGACGGCCAGACCCTGGCCTCGCAGACAAACGATGATTGGCAGACGAGCTGTTAAATGCCGTACAACGCTGAGACTTCAACCCGGTCGCGAGTGACCGGCGGCAGCCCCGAGCAGTTGGACCGTCTTCTGCTCGGTGGCTGTGTGGCCCTGTGGCTGGCGGCCCTCGGCGCCGGGGTAGCGGCCGTCGTCGCGCTGGTGGACCTCGGTACCCGGCACCCGTCGGGTGCTCCGGCGGCGCACACCCCGTGGCTGCTGTACACCGTCATCGGGGTGTCCGCGGCCGTGATCGTGGGTGCCATCCCGCTGTTGTTGCGCGCCCGCCGCGGCGGGGCAGCCCCGCTGCCGCTGCTCGGGGGCGGGCCGTCCGCCGAAGACCGCAGCCCTGCCGGCGAACCCCCGCAGAGCGCGCTGCGATCCTTCGACGATCCGGTGGTACGGCGCTACTCGGCATCGCCGGCGACCAGCATGGTGGGCTTTCCGGTAGCCGCGGTGGATCAGCTGTGGCTGCGCTGCACTCTCGGGATCGCCGCCGCCATGGGCGCCGCGACGTTGTTCGTCTTCCTGGGCGCGTACATGCTGGCCGACCGCCACGACGAGCTGGCCTGGATCCTGTACGGCCTCGCAGTTGTCCTCACCGCGGTCATGGTGGCCATTCCCTGGTACTGCCTGCGTGGTCTGCACGCGGTGCTGGAGGCTTCTGCCGAGGACGCCCGCACGGCTTAGTTGTCGGCGAAGGCGGTCGTTGCTGACATCGCCGAACGATCGCAGGAAACTACGCCTGGCACAGCCATTTTCGTCGATCCCGGTGCTGAGTTGTCGTCCGAATCAACTGCCATGATCCAGGTCTGACCACCGAGAGCAACGGGGTGGCGGAATTCTGCCCGATTCTCCGCCACCCAGTTGCTCTCGCGGATGCAAGTCGCTAAGCCCCGACGCTCGGGGGATCACTGCGTCCATGGTGAACAGGGGCGGACGTCGACCGGGGATGTCCGCATGTCGAGGGCCGTCACAAGATCGGTCTGTCCGCCCGCTGGCGATCTCGCGAGTTCAGCACCTGGATCGGTGCGGGTTCGCGCCGTCACCCAGCTGAGTCTGCCCTGAGGGCGTACAGCACTCGACATTTCCCGCCCTCAGGGCGGAGTCAACGGCGAGAGAATCCGGTGGGGTAGGGGAGTGGACCCCGGAAACGACTTCGGCCCGGTCTGGTGGAAACCAGACCGGGCCGAAACCGTATATCGAACTAGTGGTGGCCGTTGGACCCGTTGGGCGAAATCTCGTCCTGGTATTCCTTGAGCGCGGTGAGTGCCTTGTGCTCGGCGGCATGTTCGGCGTCGGCGAGGGCGGCTTGTTCGACGGCAGAGTCGGCGAACAGGAAGCTGCCGGTACCGGGCGAGCCGGCCGATCCGAGCTTGTTCATGCGCTTGGGCAGTGCGGCACCCTGGTACTCCAGCGGGATCGGGTGGCCGTGGTCGTCGACCGGACCCAGCGGCTGGTGCAGCTCGACGTACGCGCCGTGTGGCAGCCGCTTGAGGATGCCGGTCTCGATACCGTGCTCGAGAACGGCGCGGTCGCTGCGCTGCAGGCCTACACACCAGCGGTAGGTGAGGTAGTAGACGATCGCGGGCAGGACGACCATGCCGATGCGGCCGATCCACGTGGTGGCGTTCAGCGAGATGTCGAACTTGAGCGCGATGATGTCGTTCATCGCGGCCAGGGTCAGCACCATGTAGAACGCGATGGCCATGGCACCGATGGCGGTGCGGACCGGCACGTCGCGCGGACGCTGCAGCAGGTTGTGGTGCGCGTCATCGCCGGTGAACTTCCGTTCCAGGAACGGCCAGGCGATCAGCAGACCGAACACCACGCCCATCAGCAGGGCGACGCCCATCACGGCCGGGATGGTGTGGCCGAAGGGGTAGAACTCCCAGGCCGGCCAGATACGGGCCAGGCCTTCGGTCCACATCATATAGAAGTCGGGCTGGCTGCCGGCGGATACCTGCGAGGGCTTGTAGGGGCCGAGCTCCCAGATGGGGTTGATCTGCAGCAGGCCGCCCATGATGCCCAGGACGCCGGTGACCAGCGCGAAGAACGCGCCGCCCTTCATTGCGAACACCGGCATGACGCGCACGCCGACGACGTTCTTCTCGGTGCGGCCGGGGCCGGGGAACTGGGTGTGCTTCTGGAACCACACCAGCGCCAGGTGGGCGCCGATCAGGGCCAGGATGATGCCCGGGATCAGCAGGATGTGCAGGGCGTACATCCGCGGGATGATGATGTTGCCGGGGAAGTCGCCACCGAACAGCGCCCAGTGCATCCAAGTGCCGATGACCGGGATACCGAGGGTGATCGAGGAGAGCGCGGCGCGCAGGCCGATGCCGGACAGCAGGTCGTCGGGCAGCGAGTAGCCGAAGTAGCCCTCGAACATGGCCAGGATCAGCAGCAGCGAGCCGATCATCCAGTTCGCCTCACGCGGGCGGCGGAACGCACCGGTGAAGAAGATGCGCGCCAGGTGCACCATGATCGACGCGGCGAACATCAGTGCGGCCCAGTGGTGAATCTGGCGGACGAACAGGCCACCGCGGACCTCGAACGAGATCTCCAGAGCCGATTCGTAGGCGCGCGACATCTGCACGCCACGCAGCGGCTGGTAGACGCCGTTGTAGACGACCTCGACCATCGACGGATCGAAGAACAGGGTCAGGTACACGCCGGTGAGCAGCAGAACCAGGAAGCTGTACAGCGCGATCTCACCGAGCATGAAGGACCAGTGCGTCGGGAAGACCTTGTTCAGCTGGCGGCGTACCGCGGCCGACGGGTGGTACCGCGAGTCGATCGCATCGCCTTGTGCGGCAGCGATGTCAGCGAGCTTGGGACTCATGATTTGCGCTCCCAGAATGCCGGTCCGACGGGTTCGATGAAGTCGCCGTTGGCGACCAGGTAGCCCTCTTTGTCAATCGTGATCGGCAGCTGCGCCAGGGCGCGGGCCGCCGGTCCGAAGATCGGCCGCGCGAAGTGCAGCGCGTCGAACTGCGACTGATGGCAGGGGCACAGAATGCGGTAGGTCTGCTGCTCGTACAGCGACGAGGGGCAGCCCAGGTGCGAGCACACCTTGGTGTACGCGAAGAAGTCACCGAAGTTGAAGCTCTCCTGGCCCTGGCGCTTGACCACGCGGCTCAGGTCCTCGGGCTTGATGCGGATGAGCATCACCGGGTTACGCACACCGAGAGCGATGTGGCCGAGCTTCTCGTGCGACTCGAGGGTGGTGCCGTCGCCGTCGGACTCACGCCACGGGAACACGGTCTCCATGCCGCCCGCGTCGAGGTCCTCGGGACGCATCTTCACGAAGGGGGACTCACCCGGCAGGCCGGTGGCCCGCGCCAGGAAGATGGTCTCGCCGTGGAAACGCGGGGTCCAGCCCGACGTCCACAGGACGGCCTTCTTGCCGTCGGCGGTCGGCACGACCGGCTTCCACGGGTTCTTGATCAGACCGCCGATGAAGGCGACCGCGGTGCCCAGGCCGAATGCGCCGAGGCCGACGCCGAGCGACAGGCCGATCAGCTTGCGACGCTTGAGCGTCGAGCCTTCGAGCGCATCGGTCAGGTTGGCCGCGACGGTGGCGCGATGGACCTCGGGGGAGGCGCCGTCGTGGCGGTCCTGGATCGAGATTTCCTCGGGGATGAACTTCTTCTGGAAGAGCACCGCGCCGATGCCGATCGCGAGGATCGACAGACCGAAGGTCAGGCCGTACAGCGGGGTGGCCAGCGAGTAGATGAACTCACCGTCGGACTCGAACGGCTTGTACTCCCACGGCCAGAACAGGAACACCAGCAGCAGGGCCAGGCCGGAGAGACCACCGAGCAGCAGCCAGGCCGCGACCTGACGCTCGGCGCGCTTCTCCGCCTTGGTGCCCTCGACGGGCCAGCGCGGCTCCTTGAAGACGGTCGTGACGCCGTCGATCTTTCCGCCCAGTTCGACGAGTTCTTCGCGCGACATCTCGCGCAGTTCCGCGTCACTGGGAATGTTCACGTTCTCGCTCATGCGCGAGCTCCGATCCACATAGCCGCGCCGATCACGGCGACCATCCCGATAATCCACATCGCCATGCCCTCGGGCGCGGGGCCGAAGCCGCCGAGGCCGTAGCCGCCCTGGCTGCGGTGCTCAGCCGACTCGCGGACGTAAGCGACGATGTCGCGCTTCTCTTCCGGGGACAGCTGGCGGTCCGAGAACTTGGGCATGTTCTGCGGGCCGGTGAGCATGGCGGTGTACACCTGCGCCGGCACTTCGGCGGCATGGCCGAGGTCGGGCGCGTACTTGCCCGACGACAGCGCGCCACCCTTGCCGGTGAAGTTGTGGCAGGACGCGCAGTTCAGGCGGAACAGGTCGCCACCGCGGGCGACGTTCTCACCGATGAACGAGTGCTGGTTGATCTGGCCGTTGGCGTCACGCGGAACCTGGGGACCGCCGCCGTTGGCCTGGATGTAGGCGCCGAGGGCGTCGATCTGGTGCTCGTCGAACGCCGGGTCCTTGCGGGCAGCCTGGGCCTCGCCGCGCATGGCAGGCATGCGGCCGGTGGACACCTGGAAGTAGACGGCCGCGTCGCCGACGCCGATGAGGCTCGGGCCGCGGTCCGTCACACCCTGCAGGTTGGCGCCGTGGCACGAGATGCAGGACGTTTCGAACAACTGCTTGCCCGTGCGCAGCAAAGCCAGCTGCGACTCGTCGGCGACCGCGACCTGAGGCCGCGGCGTCAGGGTGGCCGCAAGGCCACCAGCGACTAGAAGTCCGAGCAGCAGCAGCATCGCTGCTGAGAGGCGCCGGTGTAACCGACGACGGGACTTGCTGGTCATCGAACCCCTTCTCATCGACGAGTTGGTCATCGGACGAAGTAGATGGTGGCGAACAGGGCGATCCACACGATGTCGACGAAGTGCCAGTAGTACGACACAACGATGGCAGCGGTGGCCTGGGCCGGCGTGAACTTGCTCATCTTCGTGCGGGCAAGCAGGTAGACGAATGCCACCAGACCGCCGATGACGTGCAGGCCGTGGAAACCGGTGGCCAGGTAGAACACCGAACCGTAGGCACTACCGGGAATGGTGGTGCCGTGCTCGACCAGGTGGATGTACTCGTAGCCCTGGCCCAGCACGAAGAACAGGCCCATGAGGAACGTGATCACGTACCACCGGCGGAGCCCGAACACGTCGCCGCGCTCGGCCGCGAACACGCCCATCTGGCAGGTGAACGACGACGCGACCAGCACCAGCGTCACCGGCACCGCGAGGGCCAGATTGAGTTCGGTCGGCTTCGGCGGCCAATCGCCGCCGGCCTGGGCACGCGCGGTGAAATACATTGCGAACAGGCCAGCAAAGAACATCAACTCGCTGGAAAGCCACACAATGGTGCCGACACTGACCATGTTCGGCCGGTTCAGCGAATGCACCCTCGACGTGATGGCGGTTCCGGAGGTACCTACAGCGCTCGTCACAGCGGTAAGTATGACGCTTTGTAGTTGTTGAACTCCACCCGGGTGCCGACATTGGTCATAATCGGGTTCGTGCCAACCACCGATCCCCATCAGGAACCGATCACCGACGGGCCCCAGTGGCCCCAGATCCTGGGCCGGCTGACCACCGGCCAGAACCTTGCCGTGGGTCAGGCGGGGTGGGCAATGGACCAGGTCATGACCGGTTCCGCGACCCCGGCGCAGATCGCTGCATTCGCCATCGCGATGAAGATGAAGCGGCCGACCTCCGCGGAGGTGACGGAGCTCGCCGACGTGATGTTGCGACACGCCCGAAAAGTGCCCGCGGACGCGCTCGCGGCGATCGGCACCGATGTCGTCGACATCGTGGGTACCGGAGGCGACGGCTCCAACACCGTGAACCTGTCCACGATGGCGTCGATCGTCGTCGCCGCGTGCGGAGTGCCGGTGATCAAGCACGGGAACCGGGCGGCGTCGTCGCTGTCCGGTGGTGCCGACACCCTGGAAGCCCTGGGCGTGCGGATCGACCTGTCGCCGGGAGACGTCGCCCGCTCGGTCACCGAGGTGGGCATCGGGTTCGCGTTCGCCCCGCAGTTCCATCAGTCCTACCGGCACGCGTCGGCCGTGCGGCGGGAGATCGGGGTGCCGACGGTCTTCAATCTCCTTGGGCCGCTCACCAATCCGGCGATGCCGCGGGCCGGTCTCATCGGCTGCGCGTGGGCGGAACTGGCCGAGGTGATGGCAGGTGTGTTCGCCGCGCGCGGCTCCAGCGTCCTGGTGGTGCACGGCGACGACGGGCTCGACGAGCTGACCACCACGACGACGAGCACCATCTGGCGCGTGCAGGCCGGCACCGTGGAGCGGCTGACGCTGGATCCGGCGGCGTTCGGTTTCGCGCGCGCTGACCTGAGCGAATTGCGTGGCGGTGACGCCACGGCCAACGCGGAGTCGGTGCGTGCGGTACTGGCCGGCCAGGCCGGCCCGGTGCGGGATGCCGTGGTGCTCAACGCCGCGGGGGCCATGGTGGCTCATGCCGGGCTATCCAGCGACGCCCAGTGGGTGCCGGCGTGGGAGCGTGGCCTGGCCCGCGCCACCGAGGCGATCGATTCGGGCGCGGCCGAGCAGCTGCTCGCGCGGTGGGCTCGGTTCACCCAGAAGGTCTGACCGCTGTGCCTGCTGCGCCGCCGCCCGGGCCGACCGGGCGGTGGCGGCCCACTCGGCCCACCGTCCGGCCGCGGTGATCGGCAGGCAGTAGCCCGCCCCTGATTCGGTGTCGGTGTCGGTGTCGGTGCGCACGATGCGCACGCCGGGCGCGGCCAGCCAGCGCACGATGAGCGCCACCTCCTCGACGGGCGCGCCGCCCAGCGGCCGCTCTGACGTCAGGATCACCTGTGCCGCAGCGGATATCGCGTCGACGACGGGCATCGGCGGGACCCGGCGCGGTGCGTTGCCTGCGGCCGCCAATTGGCCGTACCGGACCACGACGAGGTGCCAGCCGCCGGCACCGTCGGGCCGGGCGGCCACCAGTTCCGGCAGCGCGGTCAGGGCCCGCAGGCGCTGACCGCGCCACAGTCCGTCGATGACGGTGGCGGCATGGTCCCGGAGCCGTGCCGCGGTCTCGTAGCGGCCTTCGGCCGCCAGGTCGTCGATGTGTTTCAGTGCTGCGTCGAGTGCGGAATCATCAACGCCGGCAATGTTTTCCGCGGCCCGGCCGGCGAATTCGGCATACCCTCCGGCGGTGATACCGCGGGGCGCCGGACACGGCGACAGTTCACGCTCCGGGCACTGCGGCCCGTGCTCGGCTGCCCGGGCCAGCCGGTTCGTGCAGGTCCGCACTCCCGTGAAGCGGGCCAGCAGCAGGGCCGCGTCGACGGCGTCGGCATGGGCCCGGAACGGGCCGACGGCCCGGTCGTGCCGCGGTGCCCGGATCACGCTGAAACGAGGGAACGCCTCGTCGGTGAGCACCACCCACCACCATTTGTGCGGAGCCTTCGAGCGCCGGTTGTAGGGCGGTGCGTGTGCGGCGAGCAGCCGGAGTTCGCGAACCCCGGCTTCCAGCTCGTGGGCGCACTCCACGTGATCGACGCGGACGGCCAGTGACGCCATCTCTTTCATGCGGGCGCGCGGGTCGGCTCCGGTGAAGTACTGCCGGACCCGGCGGCGCAGATCGACCGCGGTGCCGACGTAGAGCACCTCCTCGGACGGCCCGCGAAACAGGTACACGCCAGGGGAGTTCGGCAGTGCGTCGGCGAGCTTGCGGTTGCGGCGCTGTGCGCTGGTGACGTCGGGGAGATAGCCGCGCAGCTCGGCCAGCGTGTGCACACCCTGGTTGCCGATGCGCTCCAGCAGCCCGTGCAGCACGTCGACGGTGGCGCGCGCGTCGTCGAGGGCCCGGTGGGTGGGTGTGGTGGTGGCGCGGAACAACCGGGCCAGCTCCGAGAGCCGGACGCTCGGCGCCTCCTCCCGGGTCAGCACGCGGCGGGCCAGCTTGACCGTGCAGAGCACCGGCGGGTTGGGCCAGGGCAGCTTTGCGCGTTCGGCCGCGGCCCGCAGGAAGCCGATGTCGAAGCCCGCGTTGTGGGCGACCAGGACGGCGCCGCGACAGAACTCCAGAAATGCGGGCAGCACCGATTCGATGCGCGGGGCGTCGCAGACCATGGCCGTGGTGATCCCGGTCAGCTGCACGATCTGGGGTGGGATGGCACGACCGGGGTCGATCAGGGTGCCCAGTTCGCCGATGATCTCGCCGCCGCGGATCTTGACGGCGCCGATCTCGGTGATGGCGTCCCAGCCGCCGCCGGTCTCGTCCGCCCGGGCCCGGCCGCCGGTGGTCTCCAGGTCGACCACCACGAACGTGGTGTCACGCAGCAACGCCTCATCAAGATCGAAAGCCAGCTGGTCGGTGGCGCTGCCGGAGCCCATGACGCGACAGTAGGGGCCGGCACCGACAAGAAATCCCATCGATGTCATTCCGTTATCGGGTTGCTGATCAGGCGCACTTTTTGTCGGTGGACGTCGCTAGCGTGCGCCTCAACCGATAAAGGAGTCAGAGATGAAGATGGACAACGGGCCGGTGAAGATCGACTGCGACGACTGCGCGGTGCGTGGTCCCGGCTGTGGTGACTGCGTGGTCAGCGTTTTGCTGGGTGTGCCCGAGACTTTGATGGACGACGAGCGCCGCGCACTGGAGGTACTCGCCGATGCGGGCATGGCGCCGCGTTTGCGGTTGGTGCCGATCGGCCGTCCGAAAGACCAGATCGGGCCCGCGTCAAGTGCTACGGGCGTAGCGTGACGACCCTCACATTGTGATGCTGGTTAACAGGATCGGGGGGCGGGCTGATAGATTGGCCATTCCCGTTGGACAACGCCGATGCCGTTTCGTAACCTATCTGAGACCTCACTGAGTTCGAAGCGGCTCGAACCCGCAGTTGTAAGGACGCGAAATCTTGAGTCTCCACCGCACACACCGCACCATATGCGGTCTTAAACGACCAGTAGCCGGTGCGATCGCGGGGCTCACCATACTTGGTAGCGTATTTGCGGGCAACGTCCAGGCCGATCCGGCGGACGACGCCGTAGCAAAGCTCAATGAGCTCTCGCGCCAGGCAGAGCAGACCACCGAGGCCATGCACGCCGCGCAGCTCGATCTGAACAAGAAGCTGGCCGCCGCGAAGGCCGCCGACACCAAGCACGAGGCCGCCGCCGCAGCCGCGGACGTCGCTCAGGCCGACCTGGCTACCTATCAGACGTCTGTCGACAAGATTGCTGCAGCGCAGTACATGGGCGGCCGGACCGACGGCATCGACGCCATCCTGACCGCGGATTCCCCGCAGGGCCTGATCGACCAGCTCTCCGTCCAGCGCGTGATGGCCAGTGAGATGGCCGCGCAAATGGCCAACTTCCACAGTGCCTCCGATGCCGCTACCAAGGCCGAGGCCGACTCGGCCAGGCTCGCCGCCGAGTCCAAGACTGCCGCCGAGCAAGCCGCCGCGGTACGTGCTGATCTGCAGTCCAAGCAAAGCAAGCTGCAGGTGCAGATCGCCATCGTCAAGTCCCGCTACACCGCGCTGACGCCGAGTCAGCGCGAGGCATTGGCGGCCCTGCCGCCGGCCCCGGCCGCCCCGCCGGTACCCGCTCCGGACGCCCTGCCGCCGGCTCCGGGTGACGATCCCGCCATCAACGCTGCAGGCCCGACCCCGCCGGTCGAGGGCGCTCCCGTAGTGCCCGACGTCGCCGGCGGTACCGCTGCCGGCGCCATCGCGGTGCAGGCCGCGCTGACCCGCATCGGCGATCCCTACTCCTGGGGTGCGGCCGGCCCTGGCGCGTTCGACTGCTCGGGCCTGGTGATGTGGGCCTTCCAGCAGGCCGGCATCTCGCTGCCGCACTCGAGCTATGCGCAGGCGGCCGGAGGCCAGGCGGTGTCGCGCGACCAGATGCAGCCCGGTGACGTCGTGACCTACTACTCCGACGCCTCGCACGTGGGCATCTACATCGGCGACGGGATGATGGTCCACGCGTCGACGTTCGGTGTGCCCGTGCGAGTGGCGCCGGTCGACAACGCACCGATCTACAACGTGCGTCGCTACTGAGCCTGTCCCGACGTCTGCCACGACGGGCTGTCCTCGGCCTGCTCGCCGCTGAGGCGGCGGTGGCCGTCGCGATACTGAGCCGCGGTCGTGCGAACGAGGCCGCCCCGTCGCAGCCCGGGCCAACACCGCCGCCACCGCCGTCTTCGTCGCCGGCCCCGACGACCATCCGGCTGGCTGACGGCCGCACCGTCGAACTCCTGGTCCTGGACCCCGGCTCGACCCTGCCGGGCCGCATCACCGCCGAACTCGACGGCGCGGTCGCCGCAGTCACCGAATTCTGGGGCGATGACTGGCGCCGTCAGATCACCATCGTGACCACCGGCACCGACGAGGAATTCCAGGCACTGGCCGCCGGGCGTCAGGAGTTTGCCGCGGCCACCACCGTCGACCGCATCGTGTTCGCCCCCGGCGCCGCCAAGATGGGGCCCGGCGCGCTGCGAATCGTGTTGCGCCACGAGCTTTTCCACTATGCCTCCCGGGCCGTCACGGCCGCCGATGCGCCCTGGTGCCTGACCGAGGGCGTCGCCGACTACGTCAGCCGCCCGCGCACCCCACGCCCCGCGCCCGCCGACATGGCGGTGCTGCCCGGCAACGCCGACTTCCAGGTCACCGGGCCGGCGCTGTCGCTGGCCTATGACCGCGCCTGGTGGTTCGCCCGGTTCGTCGGCGGGCAGTTCGGCGATCCGGTCCTGCGCCGGCTGTATCTGGCCGCGTGCGGCGTCGATCATCCCGACCTCGATGCCGCGCTGGCCGCCACCCTCGGCATGGATCGCGACGCGTTGACCGCTGCGTGGCAGCGGTGGCTCGCGGCCCAGGGCTGACGCGATAGCCTGACCGCGATGTCTTCCCCGTCGCCCAGCTCGCCCCGGACATCCCGGGTGCTGCTGCTGACCAACGACTTCCCGCCCCGCCGTGGCGGCATCCAGTCGTATCTGGAGAGCCTCGTCGGCGAATTGCTCGGCCGCGGGTCGCACGAGCTGACGGTGTACGCCCCGAAATGGAAGGGTGCGCCGGAATACGACAAGGCTGCCGCGGCCGCCGGATATCAGGTGGTCCGCCACCCGACGACGCTGATGGTGCCCGAACCGACCGTCGCGCTACGGATGCGCAAGCTGATCGCCGAGCACGACATCGACACCGTGTGGTTCGGCGCGGCCGCGCCGCTGGCGCTGTTGGCGCCGCTGGCCCGCGACGCCGGGGCGACCCGGATTGTCGCCAGCACGCACGGCCACGAGGTGGGTTGGTCGATGCTGCCCGTCGCGCGAAACGCGTTGCGCCACATCGGAAACAACACGGACGTGGTGACGTTCGTGAGCCACTACACGCGCAACCGGTTCGCCGCGGCGTTCGGGCCCGAAGCCGCGCTGGAATACCTGTCGCCCGGGGTCGACGTGGACCGCTTCGTCCCCGACGAGGTGGCCCGCGCGGAGCTGCGGGCCCGGTATGGGCTGGGGCAGCGGCCGGTGATCGTCTGCCTGTCGCGCCTGGTCCCACGCAAAGGCCAGGACATGCTGATCCGGGCGCTGCCCGCCATCCGGGAACGGATCGACGGTGCCGCGCTGGTGATCGTCGGCAATGGGCCGTACCGCGACGATCTGCAGAAGCTGGCGCAGCGCTACGACGTCACCGACCATGTCGTGTTCACCGGCGGGGTGCCCGGTGACGAGCTACCGGCCCACCATGCGATGGCCGACGTCTTCGCCATGCCGTGCCGCACCCGGGGGAGCGGCCTCGATGTCGAAGGGCTCGGCATCGTCTTCCTCGAGGCCTCCGCGTGCGGCGTGCCGGTGGTCGCCGGCGATTCCGGCGGCGCACCGGAAACCGTCGTGGAAGGAAAGACCGGCCACGTGGTCGACGGTCGCGACGTCGCCGCCATTGCGGCAGCCATCGGTGACATCCTGGCCGACCCCGACCGGGGCGCCGCGATGGGCGCCGCCGGCCGTCAGTTCGTCGTCGACAACTGGCAGTGGAAGCTCAAGGGCGAGCGGCTCGCCGAGCTGCTCTGACCGCTCAGCTGTAGAGCGCCGCGATCTCGGCGGCGAACTTCTCGGCGACCACCTTGCGCTTGACCTTGAGCGTCGGCGTCAGTTCGCCGGTGTCCTCGGTGAAGTCGACGGGCAGAATCTGGAACTTCCGGATGGCCTCGGCCTTGGACACCGTCTGGTTGGCGTCGTCGACGGCCTTCTGGATCTCGGCGACCAGGGCCGGGTCCGCGGCCAGGTCACCCACCGAAGCGCCGGCGTCCTTACCGTTGCGCTGCTTCCAGCCCTCGAATGCCTCGGGATCGATGGTGATCAGCGCGGCGATGAACGGCTCCTGATCGCCCACGCACATGGCCTGGCTGATCAACGGGTGCGCGCGCATCACGTCTTCCAGCGGGGCCGGGGCGACGTTCTTGCCGCCGGCGGTCACGATGATCTCCTTCTTGCGCCCGACGATCGACAGGTAGCCGTCGTCGTCGATGGCGCCGAGGTCACCGGTGTGGAACCACTCGTCGGTGAAGGCCTCGCCGGTGGCGGTCGGGTTCTTCCAGTAGCCGCTGAACACCACGCCGCCGGAGAGCAGCAGCTCGCCGTCTTCGGCGATGCGCATGTTGTTGCCGGGCACCAGCTTGCCGACGGTGCCGACCTTCAACTCGTTGATCCGGTTGACGGTGATGGCGGCGCTGGTCTCGGTCAGGCCGTAGCCCTCGTAGATGGTGACGCCGACGCCGCGGTAGAAGTGGCCGAGGCGGGCGCCGAGCGGGGCGCCGCCGGAGATGGCGCCGACGCAGTTGCCGCCGAGGGCGGCCTTGAGCTTGCCGTACACCAGCTTGTCGAACACCGTGTGCTTGAGGTTGAGCAGCAGGCCGGCCCCGCCGGTGTCCTGCGCCCTGCTCCACTCGATGGCCGTGTCGGCGGCGATCTGGAAGATCTTGCCCTTGCCGTCGTTGCGGGCGTTCTGCTCGGCGGTGTTGTAGACCTTCTCGAACACGCGCGGCACCGACACCACCAGCGTCGGCTTGAAGACCCCGAGGATCGGCACCAGGTTCTTGATGTCGCTGGTGAAGCCGAGCGTCACCTGGTTGCTGAAGCCGGCCACCGCGACCGCGCGGGCGAGCACGTGCGCCAGCGGCAGGAACACCAGCAGCTTCTGGCCCTTGGCCAGCAGGTCGGGGAAGCAGGCCTTGACGCCGCGCAGCTCCGAAAGCAGGTTGGCGTGGGTCAGCTGGCAGCCCTTGGGGCGGCCGGTGGTGCCCGAGGTGTAGATCAGGGTGGCCGGGTCGCTCGACTTGATCGCGGCCAGGCGGGTGTCCAGCTCGGCACTGTCCACCGCGGCGCCGGCGGCGGCCAGCTGGTCGAGGGCACCGCCGTCGATCACCAGTACCTCACCGAGCGCGGGCACCTCGGCCCGGATCGACTCGATCTTGGCGGCGTGGGCGTCGGCCTCAGCGAAAGCCAGGACGGCGCCGGAGTCGGCCAGCACATGCCGGATCTGATCGGCGGCGGAGGTCTCGTAGATGGGCACCGTCACCGCGCCGATCGACAGGATCGCGAAGTCGATGATCGGCCACTCGTAGCGGGTCGCCGACAGCAGCACCACCCGGTCACCGGGCTTGACGCCCTTGGCGATCAGGCCGAGGGCGGTGGCCCGAACCTGGGCCGCGACTTCTGCGCTGGTCACGTCGGTCCAGGTGTCGCCGACCAGGCGTTGGATGGCTACGTGGTTGGGGTCGCCGCGCTCGAGGGAGTACACCGGGGCGACGACGTTGTCGTACTCGCCGATGGTGAACGATGCCGGAACGCTGAACTCACGCACGGTGTGGCCTTTCGGGTCGTGGCAGTGCACCGACAGCAATGCCGTGCTCAGCGTAGTCGGGTGCTTCATCACACTGTGGGGGCGTATGTGAAGCTGGTGGGGATGAACAGCATCCAGATCGCCGACGAGACCTTCGTGTGTGCCGACCCAGCCGCTGTCGGTGCCGCCGTGGCGAACCCGAGCAGCTGGCGGCGATGGTGGCCGGACCTGAAGCTGACGGTCGTCGAAGACCGCGGTCCGGCGGGGCACCGGTGGACCGTCACCGGCGCGCTGACCGGGACCATGGAGGTCTGGCTGGAAACCGTCATGGACGGTGTCGTGCTGCATTACTTCCTGCATGCCGAGCCGACGGGCGTGTCCGGCGCCGCGCTGGCCGAGCTGAACCTGGCGGAGCTCAACCATCGTCGTCGGGTGGCCGGGAAAAACATGGCTTTCGAGATCAAGACCGACCTCGAGCGGACCCGCCCGGTGGGCGTGTCCCGGTTGGCCTGAGGCCCGCATCACCCGACCAGGGCTGGGCGCTGGCGGTACATTGAGAGCTCGGCAGACGGGCGTCGGACAGCCTGCGCCGGCATCGTTAACTCGGGGAAGTGGACACGTGGCGGACAAGACTGCGCAGACCATCTACATCGACGCCGACCCGGCGACCGTGATGGACGTCATCGCCGATATCGGCTCATATCCGGACTGGGTCGCCGAGTACCCGGAGACCGAGGTGCTGGACGTCTACGCCGACGGTTACCCGAAGACGGCCCGGATGGTCCTCGACGCCACGGTGCTCAAGGACACCATGGTGTTCACCTACCAATGGCCCGCCGACCGCCGGTCGGTGAGCTGGTCCCTGGTGTCCAGCTCGCTGCTGAAGGCCCTGGAAGGCACATACCGCTTGTCGCCCAAGGGTTCTGGCACCGACGTGACCTACGAACTGTCGGTCGACCTGATCATCCCGATGATCGGATTGCTCAAACGCAAGGCAGAGCGCCGCCTGACCGACACGGCGCTCAAGGACCTGAAGAAGCGAGTCGAGTCTGATTGACACGGACCCTGCTGGGCGCGCCCGGATCAGTCTGTTCGTCGGTAAGGGTGGAGTAGGCAAGTCGACGGTGGCCACGGCCACCGCGGTGCGTGATGCCCGGGCCGGGCAGCGGGTGCTGATCGTGTCGACGGACCAGGCCCACTCGACGGGCGACGTGCTCGGCGCCGACGTCCAGCCGACCGGATTGCGGGTACCCACGCAGGTGCCCGTCGACGACGGCGCCGGCGTCATGCTCGATGCCCTGGCGCTGGACACCCTGGCGCTGCTGGAGGCCCGGTGGCGCGAGGTGGCCGCGGTACTGGTCGCCCGGTTCCCGGAGTCCGATGTGGGAGACGTTGCACCGGAGGAACTTTCGGCACTGCCGGGGATTCAGGAGGTGCTGGGGCTGCACGAGGTCGCGGAGCTGGCGGCCTCGGGCAACTGGGACCACGTGATCGTCGACTGCGCCTCGACCGCCGACGCCATGCGGATGCTGACACTGCCCGCGGCGTTCGCCCTCTACCTGGAGAAGGCCTGGCCGCGGCACCGGCGGCTGTCGGTCGGCCTGGCCGATGCCAAGACGATCGCCATGGTGACCCTCGTCGAGCGCCTCGCCGGCGCCACCGAGGCGCTGGGCGAGCTGCTGGACCAGCCCGACGTCACCGCGCACCTGGTGCTCACCCCGGAACGGGTGGTGGTGGCAGAGGCGGTGCGGACGCTGGCGTCGCTCACCTTGATGGGTGTGCACGTGTCCGAGCTGATCGTGAATCAGGTTCTGATCCAAGACGATTCGTACGAGTATGTGAACCTGCCCGCGCACCCCGCCTTCGACTGGTACGCCGAGCGCATCGCCGAGCAGCGCAGCATGCTCAGCGACCTGGATGCCGCCGTCGGCGATGTGCGTCTGGTTCTGGTGCCGCACCTGGCCGGCGAGCCGATCGGGCCGAAGGCGCTGGGGGAGTTGCTGGAGGCGTCGGGGCTGCGGCACGGCGCCCCGCCGCCCGCCCCGCCGCGCCCCATCGTCGACCGCGAATCGGGCTCAGGATTGGCCGCTGTCTACCGGCTACGGATAGAATTGCCGCAAATCGACCCGGAGTCGCTGACTCTGGGCCGCGTCGACGATGACCTCATCATCGGCTCGGGTGGTACCCGGCGCCGGGTCCCGTTGGCATCTGTCCTGCGCCGTTGCATCGTGACCGGCGCGTCATTGCGCGGCTGCGAACTGACTGTCCGTTTTCGCCCTGACCCGGAGGTGTGGCCCAAGTGACGCACACCAATTTCGGGGCTGAATCCCTCGGCGACCTACCGATGGACCTGCGACTGCTGGCCCAGGCCCTCATCGACAAGATCGACCCCGTGGTGCGGCTGTCCGTGGCGATGCTCGCCGACGGTGAGAATCCCAGTGACTGCAATCAGGTGTGGTGCCCGGTGTGCGCACTGGTCGCGTTGGCCAACGACGAACAGCATCCGATGCTGACGGCAATCGCCCAACACAGCACCACTTTTCTGGACGCGGTGCGCGCCGCGCTCGCCGACCAGGGGCCCGCCGGCCCGCACCCGGAGCCGCCGACGGATCCGTCCGGTCCGGGTGGCAAACACCGTCAGGCCGACGAGCCGCCGACGAGTCCTACAGAACCGGGTCGTTACCAGTCCATCCCGGTCTCTGTAGAGGAATAACCAGTCCGCCGCGGGCTGTGGTCCGGCCGACAGTCGCGAGTAAGGTTGTCGCAGGGCACCGTCCGGGCGCCTTCAGCGGGAGGTTCGATGTTCTTCTGGTTGTACAAGTACATCTTGATGGGCCCGTTGCTGCGTCTGCTGGGCCGTCCGAAAGTCACGGGGCTCGAATACGTCCCCGATCACGGCCCTGTGCTGCTGGCCAGTAATCACCTGGCTGTCGTCGACAGTTTCTACCTGCCGCTGGTGCTGCGCCGCCGGATCTTCTTCCTGGCCAAGGCCGAGTACTTCACCGGTACCGGGATCAAGGGCAAGCTGATCAAGTTCTTCTATTCGTCGACCGGTCAGGTGCCGATCGACCGCACCAATGCCGACTCTGCGGCCGATGCGTTGACCGCCGCGGCCAAGATCCTGGACAAGGGCAAGCTGCTCGGCATGTACCCCGAGGGCACTCGTTCTCCCGACGGCAAGCTGTACAAGGGCAAGACCGGCCTGGCCCGCATCGCGCTGGAGACCGGCATCCCGGTCATTCCCGTCGCGATGATCAACACCGACGTGGTGAACCCGCCGGGCAGCAAGATGTGGCATTTCGCCCGCGTCGAGGTGAAGTTCGGCAAGCCGATGGACTTCCGCCGCTTCGAGGGCCTGGCCGGTAACCGGTTCATCGAGCGTGCCGTGATCGACGAGGTCATGTACGAGCTGATGCGCTTGTCCGGCCAGGAGTACGTCGACCTCTACGCGGCCGACGTCAAAGACGGCAAGACGCCGCCGGCGGCGGCGGTCAAAGCGGGCTGAGCTAGGTCGTCGCCGAGATCGGCGCGACGTGCTCGGTGGCGGCGGCTGACGGCGTGCCGCGGCCGGTGATGGTGCCCGCCGCGGCGATGACGGCCAGTCCCCACCACACGTAGGAGCTGCCGACCACCTGGCGCCACAGCGTCGCGTCCACCTCGTGGTGCTCGGGCAGCAGCCGGATCGGGGTACAGACCAGCAGGAACACCCCGACGGCGCTGACCGCCGCGAGGGCGGCGCTGCGTTCCCGGTAGGCGAGCACCGTGATGGTCACCAAGGTCGGCACGACCCACACCCAGTGGTGCGACCACGACACCGGCGACACCACCAGGCCGAACATCGCCACGCACATCAGGGCCAGCACCGGCTGTCCCGCGCGCAGCACCCGATGTGCTGCCCACACCGTCAGCGCCAGCACCGCGAAGCACAGCACCACCCAGACCACGAACCGCGGCGTCGCCGACATCCCGAACCGGGCCAGCGTGCCCGAGATGTTCTGGTTGGTGTTCAGCGTCGCGGTGCCGATGCGGTCGGTGTTGCGGACTGTCTTGGTCCAGTACTCCCACGAGTCGCCCCAGGCCAGGGCGAACGCGAACAGCGTCACCGCGACCGACGACGCCACGGTGGTCAGCAGCGCGCGGAAATCGCGACGCAGCAGGAAATACAGCAGGAACACGGCCGGGGTCAGCTTGAGGGCGATCGCCACCCCGAGCAGGACACCGCGGGGCCAGGGCGTGCGGCGGGGGACGCAGTCGGCGATCACCAGCGTCATCAGGACGACGTTGATCTGACCGAAGTTGAAGTTGGACCGCACCGGTTCGAGGAACAGCACGGCCGGTCCGACGATGGCGGCGGCCAGCCAGCAGCGGCGGACCAGCGCCGAGCCGCCGAGCTGCGACTGCGGCCAGACGTCCAGCCTGGTCAGCACGATCACGATGGACACCAGCAACAACACGAACGTCGTCACCGTGATGGCCACGCTGGCCCCGGGCAAGGGGAGCCAGGCGAACGGCGCGAACATGATCGCGGCCAGCGGCGGGTAGGTGAACGGCAGGTCGATGCCCGCCTCGGTGTGGAAGATCGTGCTCTCGTTGTACAGCGGGGTGTTGTTCAGCCAGGCACGACCGCCCATGCGGTACACGTCGATGTCGATTCGGTACGGCGTGTGGCCCAGCAGCCGCCAGGCGCCCCATACCAACGTCAACGCGGCCAGCAACTGCAACAGCCGCCAGGCCAAGGTGGGCCGCAACCCGGGTCTGATACGCATCTCGCCGGACAGCCTATCGGGGGGACAGGCGCGTCGGCGCCCTGCGGGGCAGTGACACGCATACACGGGCGTAAGTTTCTTCACCGTGCGGTCGCCCCTACCTACGGAGTTCGTGTCCAGTGGGCGGCTGCCGTTGTTGTGGTGCCTGATTGCGTTCATCTTGACGTTTTTCATCACCCGCACCGTGGTCCGTTATATCCGGGCCCACGCCGACAACCCGGCGCCGCGCAAATGGTGGCAGCCGCGCAACATCGGCCACGGCAGCCTCCACATCCATCACGTGGTGATCGGCATCGTGCTGGTGATGGTGTCCGGGGTGACGATGGTGACCCTGGCGGTCGACGGCGGCGTCCCCGAATTCACCGTGGCGGCAATCTTTTTCGGTATCGGTGCGGCCCTGGTCCTGGACGAGTTCGCACTGATCCTGCACCTGTCCGACGTGTACTGGGCCGAGGACGGCCGGACGTCGGTGGACGCGGTGTTCGTCGCCGTTGCGGTGGCGGGACTGCTGGTCCTGGGATTCAACCCGCTGTCGTTCTTCGACATCACGGTCTGGCGCGACGACCAGGACGTGACCGCCCGGATCGTGGTGGTGGCGCTGGCCCTGGTCACCCTGGCGATGGCGGTCATCGTGCTGCTCAAGGGCAAGGTGTGGACCGGCCTGATCGGGATGTTCATCACACCGCTGCTGGTCATCGGCGCAATCCGGCTGTCTCGACCGCACGCGCCGTGGGCCCGTTGGCGGTATACGAGCCGGCCCCGGAAGATGCACAAAGCGCTGGAACGCGAGCGATGGCTGCGCCGGCCGGTGGTGCGGGCGAAGCTGTGGTTACAGGATGCGATCGCGGGTATGCCAAAGTTTCCCGACGACGCGGCCGTGGACCAACAGCTCGACCGCGAGATCCATGCGGCACCCGCGCCGCCGGACCGAATCCCGACCGAGGTTGCCTGAATGAAGTACTTCTACGACACCGAGTTCATCGATGACGGCCGCACCATCGAGCTGATCTCGATCGGTGTGGCCGCCGAGGACGGACGCGAGTATTACGCCGTCTCCTCGGAGTTCGACCCGGACCGGGCGGGTTCCTGGGTGCGCAAGAACGTGTTGCCGAAGCTGCCGTCGCCGTCGTCGAAGGTGTGGCGCTCGCGGCGCCAGATCCGGTCGGACCTGGAGGACTTCTTCAACATCGACGGTGACGAGCCGATCGAACTGTGGGCCTGGGTCGGCGCCTACGACCACGTGGTGCTGTGCCAGTTGTGGGGGCCGATGGCCGACCTGCCGCCGGCCATGCCGCGCTTCACGCGCGAGCTGCGGCAGTTCTGGGAGGACTGTGGCAGCCCGCGGATGCCGGCACGGCCGCGCGACTCGCACGACGCACTGGTCGACGCGCGGCACAACCTGGACCGCTATCGGCTGATCGCCGAAATGATGACAGCGCCCCGGTAACTCACCAAGCGCGGAACGGCACGCTGGTGACGGCGGCGTCGTTCGCGCCGAACTGCACCGTCAGCTGCAGCGTCCACAGCCCGGGCCGCGGCGCGGTTGCATAGGTGCTGTGCCAGCGGCCGTCGGGACCCGCGGTGAACCGCACGGGCAGTGAAGCGATCTCGGCACTCGACAGGGTGCCGCGCATCGCGGTCGCGCCGGGCACAGTGATATCGATCGGGATGGCGCCGTGCCGGGTGGTGTCGAGATGCACCTGCGCCTGACGGCCCTGATCCAACGCGGCAGTGGCGGTGAGCGGCGGGCCGTAGGTGGTGCGGGCCGGTGGCTCGCCGGTGAGCACCGTGGTCAGCACCAGCACCAGCACCGCGAGCGCGGTTTCCAGTGGCACGGTGCGGCGCAGCCGCTCCGGCGTGAGTCGGCGCCGGCCGAGATACGCCAGAGCGGCCATCAGTGTCACCAGGAAAACCTTGGCGCACAAGGCCATTCCGTAGCCGGTCGACCACAACGATTCGATGGGCGACACCTGGCGCCAGGCCTGGTACTCGCCGGTGAGCAGCACCGCCGCGACGCAGCCGAACGCCACCCGGGACCACCGCTGTAGTTCGTCGCTGCGCCGAGCCGGCAGCACGACCAGTGTCAGGACGCACAGGCCGCCCACCCACAGCGCCATGGCCAGTAGGTGGATGGTGGTGACGGCGGTGGCCAGCCACGGGTCGGGCCCGGCCGCGGCGTGCCCCGAGGCGGCGACGCCGACCGCGAGCCACCCGGCGACGACGGCGAAGAGCGGCGTCCCCACCCGGGCGTTGCCGACCAGCGTTATCCCCGCCACACCCAGCAGCGCCACCTGGACATAGAGCCCCGTGCCGGTGGTGGCGGTGTCGATGACGGTCGCGGCGGCCAGCAGCACCCAGCCCGTGCCGGCCAGGATGCGGGTCCGGCCCAGCGCGAGTGCCCACCCCCACACCAACCGGGCCGCAGCGAGGACGCCGACGCACAACGCCAGGCCGGTGTACTTGAGACCGCGCGCGACATCCGACGCCGTCGATGACGAGACGACCGGACGAGCCTCCGGCGACGCGTCCGGCGCCTGCTGCACGCCGAAGCTCACCGAGCCGGACACCTCGTGGCCGTCGGCCGACATCAGCCGCCAGGTGGCGGTATAGCTGCCGCGCGGCAGGGCCGGCGGCAGCTCCAGCTCGACGGCGGTGTTACCCGACTGCTGCCGCACCGCCCGGTCGACCCGGACACCGGAGTTCGAAATCACCTGTACCGCACCGGGAATCAGTCGAACCGGCTCGTCGAAGGTCAGGGTGACCCGGCTCGGCGCGGCCGGCAGGGTGGTGCCGTCGACGGGATCGCTGGAGACCAGGACGGCGTGCGCGTGCGCGACGGGGGCCGGCAGCAGGAGCGCGAGCAGAGTCGCGAGCAGGACGACCGGCAGCGCGGCGACCGATCTCAATTCTTTCGTCGTGACATCGCCAGGTTAGCGATCCCCAGCAGCAGCGCGACCACCGACACGGCCAGCGCCGTCAGACCCGGCCACGCCGGTGCCGCGGACGCGGGGGCAGCGGCCGCGGGTCGGTCGTGGTCGCCGCCGCCGGCGGGCTTCAGGTGCAGGGCGGGCGCCGGGTGCTCGGGCTCGGGCTGCCCCGGGTTGGCCTTCTCGTTCCAGTTCACGACCTTGCCGTCGCTGTAGGTCTGCACCGCCGGCAGCGCCAGCGTGTTGACCTTGGGCAGCGGGCCGGCCGAGATGGCGAAGACGTTGAACTGATGCGGCGGGATGGCCGCATCCGGTGCGGTGGCCTTCCATTCGACGGACGAGACGTACTCGGTGACCTCGACGCCGTCGTCGTCCTTCTGCGGTGTGGGCAGCTTCTTCTTGGTGAGGGTGGCTGTCCAGCCCGCCTTCTGCTGGGTGCTGACCGAGATGATCGGCTGGTCGTCGGGCAGCACGACCAACAGGGCGGTGGTGGACGCGGTGTCCGACTCGGTCGGGACGCGGAAGTTCAGCACGCCCCAGCCGCCCTGGGTGGCGTCGCCGGTCACCTTGACGTGGGCCGCAGCCGGGGCGGCCAGGGCGACGGCGCAGGCGGCCGTCGCAGTGACGGCGGCGAAGGTCTGAAAAGGCTTGGGCATGTTGTCCTTTCGGGGCAATACGAGGGTTAGACGGCCATGACAGCGAAGGTGGCGCTCATTCCGAGCGCCATGAGCAGGTCGGCGTACGGGCGCTTCGGCCCGCGTACCAGCAGATAGAACCACCACAATGCGGCGACGCAGAACGCGACCGCGAGGGCGGTGCACACCACGACGAGCCAGACCGGGGGAGTCACCGCGATGGCGCCGTGGCCGAGATGCGCGCTGTGCGGACCCGAGGCCTGAGCTTCCGCACTGGCCACTGCGACCGGCAGCCCGGCGTTCGGGGCCATGAGCAGGCCCATCAGCGCCATCGCGGCCATCATCGCGCAGTGGTAGACGGGGTGCGGCAGGTCGAACCCGAACAGTGCCAGGTAGGCGAAATACAGCGCACCGGCGGTGAACACCAGGACGTACAGGAGCGGTGACACCCGCATACCGGCCGGCCACAGCATGGCGATCATGCCCACCGACGCCAGCGCGTGCATCGCCCCGACCCCGCGCTGCTGGGGTGCGCGCCGTCCGGCGCCCGCGAACAGCAGCGCCGCCACCGCGAACACGGCGGTCAGCGCCCAGCGCAAGGCGGAGTCGGCGATCACGCTGTCATTAGTCGTATGAAACCGGTCTTCAGTTCCCGGCGGCCTTGGCCCGCATGTCGGGTTGCGACCGGTCCAGCGGTGTCAGTGCCACACCCAGCCAGCAGACCGCGAGAACCGCGGCTGCCACGAAGCCGGCCAGCGGCCACCACACGGCGACGCGCGCCGGCGACGTCTGGCACCACCAGACCGCACCGAATCCCGCCGCAGTGGCCACGCCCGACAGGTACAGCGCCGCGCAACATGCGCGAAACCGTTTGCGCCACAGCGCTGTTGCCGATGCCACCGCGGCCAGGGTGAAGAGCACGGCGACGACCTTCAGTACCCACCGATGAGTTTCGGACCAGCAAATGCCGGCGGACACCGCGAGTACGACGACCGCGACGGCGGTGGGGTAGCGGCGCGCAGGGCCGATCCAGACCTCGTCGAACACCCGTCGCCCGATGGCGCTCAGGGTGTGTTCGAGGTCGATGGTGTGGCGGGTGGACAAGCCCAACTCCGTTCAGTCTGCAGAACAGTCTCGCAGAGTTGGTCGGATGGGTGGGGGCGCGGGTTCCGCGGCCGGCTCAGCCCGCGCTCTGGTCCTGATTCCCTGCCTTCAGCAGGTCGTCGCGGGCCCGGGCGACCCGGGAACGGATGGTGCCGACGGGGCAGCCACAGATTTCGGCGGCCTCGGCGTAAGACAGGCCCAGCACCTGGGTCAGCAGCAGCGCTTCCCGGCGGTCTGAGTCCACGCCGTCGAGCAGCATGCGAATTTCGACGATGTCCTCGAACCGGGCGGTCGGCTGGTGCATGTCGACGACGGTCTCGGGCTCGATGGCGGCGCTGCTGCGCGGACGGCACTGCTTGCGCCGGATGTGGTCCACGACGACGCGGCGGGCGATCGACAACAGCCAGGTGCGGGCGGTCGACCGGCCGCGGAACCGGGGCAGCGAACCGAGCGCCCGCAGGTAGGTCTCCTGCGTCAGGTCGTCGGCGTTGCCGGGCTCGTCGAGATAGGCGACGGTGCGCCAGACATCGCGCTGGGTAGCCTTGATGAACTGGTCCAATGCGGCGCGATCGCCCCGACCGGCAGCCAGAGCCAGGCGGGTCACTTCATCGTCGTCGCCGCGGCTGTTCACGGCCCGACCATATGCGACTGTTGCCGGGAACTCACAGCCGGGCACGTCCGACCAATGTTTTGGGTAGCTCCCGCTTCGCGGGGACAATAGGAGGATGATGACGGCCAGCTCGGTCAGCACAGTGGTTGGCAGCGCGGTCGACGCTGCCGCAACCGCCGACGACAGTGCGGCCGCGCGTCGGGTGCAGCTCGACGTGACCGGCATGTCGTGTGGCGCCTGCGCCGCGCGGGTCGAGCGGACCCTCAACAAGATGCCGGGCGTCCGCGCCACCGTGAACTTCGGTACCCGCGTCGCCACGGTCGACGCACTTCCCGAGATCGCCGACACCGAGCTGTGTGACGCGGTCCGCAAGGCCGGCTGCGATGCCGAGCCCCGGTCGGGGGCGGTCATCGGGGAGCGCGACGACGAGGACCTGTCGCAGGCCCGGTACCTGCTGCGCCGCCTGCTGGTGGCCGCGGTGCTGTTCGTCCCGCTGGCCGACCTGTCGGTGATGTTCGCCGTCGTCCCCAGCACCCGGATCACCGGTTGGCAGTGGATATTGACCGCGCTGGCCCTGCCCGTCGTCACCTGGGCGGCCTGGCCCTTCCACCGCGTGGCACTGCGCAACGCCCGCAACCGGGCCGTCTCCATGGAGACGCTCATCTCGGTCGGCGTGACCGCGGCGACCGTGTGGTCGCTGTACACGATGTTCGTCGGACACCACGCCACCACGACCACCGGCATCTGGCAGGCGCTGGCCGGCAGCGACGCGATCTACTTCGAGGTCGCCGCGGGCGTCACGGTGTTCGTACTGGCGGGCCGCTACTTCGAGGCGCGCGCCAAGTCCAAGGCCGGCAGCGCGCTGCGGGCGCTCGCCGCGCTGAGCGCGAAGAACGTCACGATCCTGCTGTCCGACGGCTCCGAGATGGTCATCCCGGCAGAGGAACTCGCCGAACAGCAGAAGTTCGTGGTGCGCCCCGGTCAGACGATCGCGGCCGACGGACTCGTGGTCGAAGGCTCGGCCGCGGTCGACACCAGTGTGATGACCGGTGAGGCCAAGCCGGTTCGGGCCACCCCGGGCAGCAGCGTCATCGGCGGCACGATCGTGCTCGATGGCCGACTCATCGTCGAGGCCGCCGCCGTCGGTGCCGACACGCAGTTCGCCGGCATGGTTCGGCTGGTCGAGGAAGCGCAGGCGCAGAAGGCCGAGTCGCAGCGCCTCGCAGACCGCATCGCCTCGGTGTTCGTGCCGTGCGTTTTCGGCATCGCCGCGCTGACCGCGCTGGGCTGGGCCCTGGCCGGCGCGGGTCCCGACAAGGTGTTCGCCGCCGCGCTGGCGGTCCTGGTCATCGCCTGCCCGTGCGCGCTGGGTCTGGCCACGCCGACGGCGATGATGGTGGCGTCCGGACGCGGCGCTCAACTCGGCATCTTCCTCAAGGGGCACCGGTCGCTGGAGGCGATCCGGGCCGTCGACACCGTCGTCTTCGACAAGACCGGCACCCTGACCACCGGGCACCTGGCCGTCACCGCGGTCACTGCTGCCGACGGCTGGCAGTCCGATGAGGTGCTGGCCCTCGCCGCGGCGGTGGAGTCGGCTTCCGAGCATGCGGTCGCGGTGGCCATCACCACGGCCGCGCCGGAACACGAGGCAGTCACCGATTTTCAGGCTGTCCCCGGCCGCGGTGTCGTCGGCACCGTGGGGGAGCGCGAGGTGCGGATCGGCAAGCCGTCCTGGGCGGCCGGCCGTGCCGCGGTGCCGCTGGCCCTCGCCGAAGCGCGCCGCAGCGCCGAATCCCGTGGGGAGACGGTGGTTTTCGTGGCCGTCGACGACCAGCTGTGCGGTGCCGTCGCGGTTGCTGACGCGGTCCGTGATTCGGCTGCCGGTGCCATCGCCGCGCTGCACGAACGCGGGCTGAAGACCATCCTGCTGACCGGCGACAACCCCGCGGCCGCCGCAGCGGTGGGTGCCGCGGTGGGCATCGACGACGTCATCGCCGACGTGCTCCCGGACGGCAAGGTCGACGTCATCCAGCAGCTGCGCGACCGTGGCCGCATGGTCGCGATGGTGGGTGACGGCATCAACGACGGACCGGCGCTGGCCTGCTCGGATCTGGGTCTGGCGATCGGCCGCGGCACGGACGTGGCGATCGGTGCCGCGGACATCATCCTGGTCCGCGACAGCCTGGATTCGGTGCCGCAGGCCCTGGACCTGGCCAAGGCAACCATGCGCACGATCCAGATGAACCTGGTGTGGGCCTTCGGCTACAACATCGCCGCCATCCCGGTGGCGGCCGCCGGCCTGCTCAACCCGCTGATCGCGGGCGGGGCGATGGCCTTCTCATCGTTCTTCGTGGTGTCGAACAGCTTGCGGCTGCGCAACTTCGGCCGCTGAGCCGAGGGAACTACTGCTGGCCGCGCTGGCGGGCCAGCTCGCGGAGCATCGCGTTGTAGGCATCGAGGTCGTCGTCGCCGTCGCCGTAGTCAGCATCGGCGTGCCGGTCGGCGCGGGAGGCGGCGCGGCGATCCTGCCGCGCCCACTGTGCCACCAGCGCGATGACCACCAGAATCACCGGCAGCTCGCTCGAGCCCCAGGCGATGGCGCCGCCGAGGTGCTGATCGGCGCCGATGCTGGACAGCCAGGGCAGGCCGACAAAGCGGTAGAACGAACCGCCGATCGTGGCGGTCATGGTCATGGTCGCGATGCCGAAGAACGCGTGAAAAGGCATGACCGCGAACAACAATCCGAGCCGGCCCAGGAACGGCAGGCGCTTCGGCCCCGGGTCGATGCCGATGATGCCCCAGTAGAAGAGGTAGCCGACCAGCAGGAAGTGCACGCTCATCAACTCGTGGCCCCAGTGGTAGCGGACCAGGGTGCTGAAGATCGGGGTGAAGTACACCGCGTACAGCGACGCGACGAACAGCACGAACGCCACGATCGGATTCGACAGGGCGGCCGTCACTTTCGAGTGCACGAGCCACAGGATCCATTCGCGCGGTCCGGGCGGGGCACCTTCGCCGGCGGCGGGCAGGGCGCGCAGGGCCAGGGTCACCGGGCCGCCCAGCACCAGGAGGACGGGGACGAACATGTTGAGGGTCATGTGCTCGCCCATGTGCACGCTGAACATCGCCGACCCGTAGGCCCGCACACCCGAGCTGCTGGTGAAAAGCAGTACCGCACAGCCGATCAGCCACGCGATCAACCGGCCGACCGGCCACTCGTCACCGCGGCGCCGCAACTTCAGATACCCGTACGCATAGGCGCCCGCGAGCACGATCGCACCGATGCCGATGAACGTATCGAACCGCCAGACCGTCAGCAGCCGAACCACATTCGGCGGGTCGGGCAGCTCGTAGCCGAGGAAGACGTCCCAGGTCGTGTACTTGTGGTGCAGCAGGCGCGGCGCCGTCTGCACTGCCATGGCGGCCACCGCGGCGAGCGCCGTGATCGCGGGCAGGCAACTGGCCAACCGGGACGGCTTGTCGCGGCGCAGTGCCGCGGCATCGGTGATCCAGGACGCGGCCAGCGCGATCGCGGCGACGATCGCCCACCGCCCGTAGCCGCTGCCCGTCAGCCCGGTGGGGCCGAGCTGTTCGGCCAGCAGCAGCACGCCGTAGATCAGGGCCGCGGTTCCGCAGGCAACCTGGATGATCAGCACGCGCCGGTAGAGGTCGGCGGCCGGCGGGCTGATGACTGCGGCGATCTTGGTGCCGGCCAGCACCGCCAGCGCCACCGCGAACACGATCACCGCGCTGGTTGTGTAGTCGTGGTCAGGACCTTCGCTCGCGTTGCCGGTGACCGGCAGCGCCAGCACGCCGATCACGCTGGGCAGCAGCAGCACGACCATGGCGATCCAGCGCAAGCTGAACCGCAGGGTCAGCGCGACCAGCGCGGCGCACAGGGTGGCGGCGATCCAGCCGCGGGACATCTCGGATGCGCCGATGGCCTCGCCCAGCCGGCCGCTCTCCACCAGCCGAAGAGCCGGCACCCCCGCATCTGTGGCCGCCTGCACCACCACCATGAGCGCCGAGGCGACCAGCCAGACCAGCGAAACCCGTTCCAGCACAAGGTGGACACGGAAGGCAGGTGGGTCGATGACGCCCTTGGCGTCGGGTCGCGCAGTGGTGACGACGTAGGCCAGGCCGCCGAGACAGATCGCGCCGGCGAAGAGTGCGGTGAAGTACCCGACCGGCTCGGCCACCGAGGTGAGCGTCCCGGGGAAGCTGTCGCCCGTCGCGACGAAACGCTGGTCACCCGAGATGAGCGCGTAGGTGACCAGGGCGGTCACCGCGGCCAGATAACCCAACATCGGCAGTGCGAACCTGCCGGCCTGGCGCGGCGTCGGCGCCTCGTCCGAGCCCATCGAAATACCGGCCTTCCACCTGAAGAACTGATCAGGCCCAGTCTACGACCAGGTGTCGTAGAAATTTTCCGGGCGCAGGAACTCTTGGCGCTGCGGGCCGACCAATACCAGTTGTGAGTCATACCCAGCTGCCCGAATCGGACGCCCCCGCCGCGACCGATCCATCGGTGTGGAAGCGCTTTCGCCCGGCATTGTTGCGGCTGCACTTCTACGCCGGCTTGTTCGTCGCGCCGTTCATCCTCATCGCGGCTGTCACCGGGCTGCTGTACGCGGTGATCCCGCAGATCGACAGCGCGGTGTACCGGCACGAACTCACCGTCGACCACGTCGGTGAGCACCGATTGCCGCTGGCCGAACAACTCGTCTCTGTTCGCCGCGCGCATCCCGAAGGCACCGTCACCAGCATCCGGCCGCCCGCCGCGCCGGACGAGACGACGCAGGTGACGCTCGCGGTGGACGACGTCCCGGCCGACTACGCGCGCACCGTGTTCGTCGATCCGTACACGGGCGCGGTCCGCGGCGCCCTGACCACCTACGGCCAGTGGTTGCCGGTCCGGGCCTGGTTCGACGAACTGCACCGCAACCTGCACCTCGGGGCGTTCGGGCGGAACTACAGCGAGCTGGCGGCCAGCTGGTCGTGGGTGATCGCCGGCGTCGGGCTGCTGCTGTGGATCGGACACAACCGGGGAGAGCCGCGTCGGTTGGTCGTCCCGGATGTGCGGGCGTCCGGGCGGCGCCGGCTGCTGTCGTGGCACGGGACGCTCGGGGTCTGGATCCTCGCGGCGGTGGCGCTGCTGGCGGTGTCGGGCATGACGTGGTCCCGGTTCGCCGGCGAGAACGTCGCGGCGCTGCGGACGCAGCTGAGCTGGACCAGCCCGTCGGTGGACACCGCACTGCCGGGGCAGGCCGCCGGGGCGACCCTCGATGAGGCAACCGCACTGCGCGGGGCCGACGCGACGCTGCAGGTGGCGCACGATGCGCATCTGCGGACCCCGATGTGGATGTATCCGCCGACGACGACGGGCCAGGGCTGGCAGGTCGCCGAGCGCAAGAGGGACTGGCCGACGCAGTACGACGCCATCGTCGTCGACCCGGCCACGAGCAAGGTGACCTCCCGGCTGGACTTCGCCGAGTGGCCGCTGATGGCCAAGATGACCGACTGGGTCATCGACCTGCACATGGGCGTCCTGTTCGGCCTCGTCAACCAGATCGCGCTCATTGCGGTCGCCGTCGCGCTGATCGTCGCGATCCTGCTCGGGTACCGCATGTGGTGGCGCCGGCGACCTACCCGCGGTGCCGGGTTCGCCCTGCCCACCGGCCAGCGGCGCGGCGCGCTGTCGGCGCTGCGTCCGTACGAGGCGGTGCTGTTGGTGGTGGTGCTTGCGGGCGTCGGGTACTTCGCCCCGCTGTTCGGCCTCACCCTGGCCCTGTTCGTCGCGGTCGATGTGGCTCTCGGTTGGCGTCAGCGTCAGCAGGTGACCAAGTGATCGCGGACATCTGGCTGCGGCTGCTCGTCACCGGCCTGTTCCTGCTGAGCGCCGCCCAATGCGTCTACGCCCTGGTCACGGCGCGCGAGAACCGAACCTGGGTCGACCAGATCAGCCGTCTGCTGCATCTGCTGATGGACGTGGCGATGCTGGTCATGGCGTGGCCGGCGGGCATGGGTGTGCCGAACCGGCCGCCGATGGTGTTCTTCCTGCTGGCCGCGGGCTGGTTCGCGGTCGTCCTGGTGACGCGCGCCGGCCACCGGGTCGCCGACGGCTATCACGCGGTGATGATGCTGGCGATGGCGTGGATGTACGCGGTGATGGACGGCCGGCTGCTGCCCGGACAGTGCGCGGGGACAGCCGCCGACGCGCCGCAGCCGACGTCCTCGATGCCGTCCATGCCGGGCATGGACATGTCCGGGCCGGCGTCGCATTCCGGCGCGATGGGCGGCTGCGGGCACCCGGCGCAATGGGTCACCGGCATGAACTGGGTGGTCACCGTGCTGTTCGGGATCGCCGCGGTGTGGTGGGCCATCCGCTACTTCGCGGTGCGCCAGCGGCGCCCGGACGCCCCGGCCCGCCTGTGGTTCGCCGTGGCCTGTCAGGCCATGGCGGCGGCCGGTATGGCGATCATGTTCGCCGTGATGGTCTAGCTGGGTTAAGCCGCGTTGCCGTCGGTCGGCCACAGGTGGCCCCGCCGGCGGCCGCGGGAGGCATTGCCCGGCAGCGTGATGTCGTCGAGCGTGGGTGCCGCGTCCCGGTCCGGCCGGGGCGGCTCGAGGGTGTGGCGGCGCCAGACCAGCACGGTCAGCACCACACCGGCCAGCGCCGGCAGATGGCTCAGCATGCGTACCGCACCTACCGCGCCGGTCAGTCCGTCGACGACGACATATCCGGTGAGTACCAGCGTGAACACCCCACCGACCACGGCCAGGCCCAGGGCCGCGGCGGGCCGGGCGGCGGCCACCAGCATGGCGACGCCGAGCGCGACGGACCAGGCCGTCGACTCGTTGACCACGTGCCCGCCCATCGCGTGCCCGACGTGCACCCCGATGCTGACGCCTGCCGCCTGGAGCACGGCCAGCACGATCTGGATGGACCCCACTGTCGCCAGGCTGATGCGCAGCCAGTCGATGCCGGCGGGGCTGTCGGGAAGGGCAGGTTGAGAGACCGTGTCGGCCACTGCGGTGATCCGGGTGCGGTCCGAGGCGATCAGTCCGCGCAGCAGCTGCATCTGGCTGTTCATCTCGTCCTGCCACTGCCGGCACTCGGGGCAGGACGTCAGGTGCTCGTCGACGCGGCGCGCGGGGACGGGTTCGTGCTCGCCGTCCATGCGCGCGGACAGCGCCTCCCGAGCAATCTCGCACTCCACATCGTCAATAGTCGCGCACCGGGCCCGGTTTTCTCCCGGTGGTCCCAAATCCGTCTTTCGGGGCCGTATTGGCGGGTAAATACCCGCTGGTCGGCGCCGGTACCATAGACACGTGAACTGGACCGTCGACGTACCCATCGACCAGCTGCCCGAGCTGCCCCCGCTGCCAGAGGACCTGCGCGCCCGTCTTGCCGACGCCCTGTCCCGTCCGGCGGCGCAGCAGCCCAGTTGGCCCGCGGACCAGGCCGCTGCGATGCGCAAGGTGCTCGAAAGCGTGCCGCCCATCACGGTGCCGTCCGAGATCGAGAAGCTCAAGCTCCAGCTGGCCGATGTGGCGCAGGGCAAGGCGTTCCTGCTGCAGGGCGGCGACTGCGCCGAGACCTTCGTCGACAACACCGAGCCGCACATCCGGGCCAACATCCGGACCCTGCTGCAGATGGCCGTCGTGCTGACCTACGGCGCCAGCATGCCGGTGGTCAAGGTGGCCCGCATCGCCGGGCAGTACGCCAAGCCGCGTTCGTCGGACATCGACTCGCTGGGCCTGACGTCCTACCGCGGTGACATGGTCAACGGTTTCGACCCGGACCAGGCCGTTCGCGTGCACGACGCGTCGCGTCTGGTGCGGGCCTACGCGAACGCGAGCGCCGCGATGAACCTGGTGCGCGCGCTGACCTCGTCGGGTCTGGCGTCGCTGCAGCAGGTGCACGAATGGAACCGCGAGTTCGTCCGTACGTCGCCGGCGGGTGCCCGGTACGAGGCGCTGGCGGGCGAGATCGACCGTGGCCTGAACTTCATGACGGCCTGCGGCGTCAACGACCGCAACCTGCAGACCGCCGAGATTTACGCCAGCCACGAGGCCCTGGTGCTCGACTACGAGCGCGCGATGCTCCGGCTGTCCACCGAGTTCCCGCTCGAGGCCCCCGAGCCCCGCCTGTACGACCTGTCGGCGCACTACGTCTGGATCGGCGAGCGCACCCGTCAGCTCGACCATGCGCACATCGCGTTCGTGGAGACCATCGCCAACCCCATCGGCATCAAGATCGGCCCGACGACGACGCCGGAAATGGCCGTCGAGTACGTGGAACGTCTTGACCCGCACAACATCCCGGGCCGGCTCACGCTGGTCAGCCGGATGGGTAACGGCAAGGTGCGCGACGTGCTGCCGGGCATCATCCAGAAGGTGGAAGCCTCCGGTCACCAGGTGATCTGGCAGTGCGACCCCATGCACGGCAACACCCACGAGAGCTCGACGGGTTACAAGACCCGGCACTTCGACCGCATCGTCGACGAGGTGCAGGGCTTCTTCGAGGTGCACCGCGCGCTGGGTACCCACCCGGGCGGCATCCACGTCGAGATCACCGGCGAGAACGTCACCGAATGTCTTGGTGGCGCGCAGGATATCTCCGACGACGACCTGGCCGGCCGCTACGAGACGGCGTGCGACCCGCGCCTGAACACGCAGCAGAGCCTGGAGTTGGCGTTCCTGGTCGCGGAGATGCTCCGCGACTAGACCACCCCGCCGAGTGGCCACTTGTCGCACGATTTCGTAAGAAATCCGTGCGGTAGGTGGCCTTTCGGCGTTTCAGAACAACCCGTTGAGATTGGTGCCGAGCGTCCAGGCGCCCGCGGCGGTGAGTGCCGTCAGGGTCAGGATCGCGATGAGCCAGAACAGCACGGCGCGCCGCGACCGCTGCCTGGCCCAGGCGAAATCGTCGAGGGCGATCCCGGCGAATTGCTTTGCCGCCACGGGTGATTCGAGCAGCGCGGGGTCCATCGCCGGATCCATCGTGAACTGCAGGGTGTGCTGGGGCGCCGGTTTCGGTGCCGCTGCCCGACCCGTCGCGACCGTGGTGCGCTCCGCGCGGCCGCGCTGGGCGGCTGCCGCGGTGTGCTGCGCGGAGTTCTGCGGCGCGGGCACCTGAAATTCGGGCAGGCCCAGATCGGTGACGATGGCAGCCAGCTCGGCGGCCATGTCGCCGGCGTCGTGGTAACGATCGTCCACGGCACGGGCCGTCGCGCAGGCCACCAGGTCGTCGAATTGCGTTGGCACACCCGCGATTGCCGCGCTCGGTGGCGGCACGTCCTGGTCCAGCCGCTGATACGCGACGCTCAGGGGGGTGTCGCCGGTGAACGGTGTGGTGCCCGTCAGGAGTTCGTACGCCAGGATGCCGACGGAGTAGACGTCGCTGCGCGGGTCGGCATCGCCGGTGCTGACCTGTTCGGGGGAGAGGTACGCCGCGGTGCCGAGGATGACGCTCGTCGACGTGATCTTGGCCTCAGCGACGGCCCGCACCAGCCCGAAATCGGCGATCTTGACCTCGCCGGTGTCGGAGATCAGGACGTTCTCGGGCTTGATGTCACGGTGCACCAGGCCTGCTTGGTGGGCCACCGCCAGGCCGTCGAGCATCGGGGCCAGTACGGCCGCGACCGCGTGCGGCGGCATGGGGCCGCGCTCGCGCAGCAACTCCCGCAGCGTGCCGCCCTCGACCAGTTCCATCACCAGGAACGGATGGCGGCCGTCGAATCCCTGGTCGTAAACCGCAACCAGCCCAGCGCTTTTCAGGCCGGCGGCGGCGCGGGCCTCGCGCTGGAACCGGGTCAGGAACTGCTCGTCGCCGGAATACCGCGAATCCATCACCTTCAGCGCCACCAGGCGGTCGAGCCGGGTGTCGAGGCCGCGGTACACCGTCGACATGCCGCCGCTGGCGATCGGGGCATCGACCCGGTAGCGCCCGTCCAGTACCGCACCGATCAGTGGGTCCAGTTGGTGGGATGGCTGCACCCGGCAATGGTACGGCTCTAGAATCTCCTGCGTGAGCAGCATTCCGGCCGCCGAGGACGTTATCGATCCCGATGAAGCGGTCTACGATCTTCCCGCAGTGTCAGCCATGCTGGGTATTCCGGTGACCAAGGTGCACCAGCAGCTGCGGGACGGTCACCTGATCGGAGTGCGACGCAACGGCGCCATTGTGGTGCCGAAGATCTTCTTCGACGCCAAGGGCCATGTCGTCAAGCAGCTGCCCGGCCTGCTGGTGCTGTTGCGCGACGGTGGCTACGACGACACCCACATCGTGCGGTGGTTGTTCACTGCCGACGAATCGCTCACGCTGACCCGCGACGGCAGCACCGACCGCATCGCCAATGCGCGTCCGGTCGACGCGCTGCATTCGCACCAGGCCAGGGAAGTGCTGCGCCGCGCCCAGGCCATGGGTTACTGACGGCACCGCCGTCTACACGCCACTGACGGCACCGCCGTCTATGGGCTGCTGAGTAACCCAGCCAGCACCGGCGCCATGATCCGCACGATGTCCTCGTCGGAGGCGGCGGCCAGGTCGGGGAACTGCAGCAGGTAGCGCTGGCTCGCGATACCCATCAGCGCCGCGCTCAGCAGGGCCGCCCGCAACCGCGCGTCGGGTCCGTCGATGTCTGCCGCGACTGACGTGACGACCTGGTCGGTCACCTTGGCCCGCAGCAACTCCAACGCGTCCGGGCTGGTCATCGCGGTGCGGAGCAGCACTGCCATGGGGCCGTCGGGGTCCGCGGCCCAGGCGGTCAGCAGGCCCTGCAGGAAGTTCTGTGCGGTCTCGGCGGGGTCGGCCGTCGTCATCTCCTCGACGGGAATCGTCCACTGCACCGCCTCGTGGAACAGCTCCTGCTTGCTGCCGAAGTGCTTGATCACCGACGCCTTGTCGACGCCGGACAATTCGGCGATGCCACGGATGGTGGCTTTCTCGTAGCCGGCCTCGGCGAACACCTTTCGCGCGGCCAGCAGAATCCGCTGCCGCGTGCGCTGGCCCTTGCGCTCTGGGGTCGGTGCAGTCACGGTCACATCCTCTCAGGGAACAAAAGTAAACATGCGGTGCGTTATTCTGGCGGACATTCGACGAGGAGGAAATGTGATGGATTGGGATGGCGCTTACCGCAACGAGGACGCGCCCGCATGGAACATCGGCGAGCCGCAACCTGAGTACGCCGCACTGATCGACCAGGACGGAGTCGTTCAGGGCGAGGTGCTCGACGCCGGCTGCGGTTACGCCGAACTCGCCCTGGCCCTCGCGGCGCGGGGCCATACCGTGCACGGGATCGACCTGACGCCGACGGCCGTCGCGGCGGCCACCGCTGCCGCGGCCGAACGGGATTTGCGCACAGCCACTTTCGAGCAGGCGGACATCAGCGCGTTCACCGGGCACGACGGGCGATTCGGGACCATCTTCGACAGCGGCCTGCTGCACGCTCTGCCGGCGGAACTGCGGGACGGCTACCTGCAGTCCGCCTACCAAGCGGCGGCACCCGGCGCCACGTTCTACATCCTGGCCTTCGGCACCGGAGCGTTCTCCGACCACGACGGTCCGGGACCCACCCAGTTCACGGCAGACGAACTGCGCCAGATCGTCTCGAAGCACTGGCAGGTGGACAGCATCCGGCCGGCGCAGCTGCAGGCCGGCGCCGGTGCTGAACAGGTGCGGCTGCCCGGACACCTCGTCGTCGCCAGGAAGGCGTGATCATGTCGTTCACCCCGGCCGAGCAGGACTTCCTGGGCATCCAGCCCATCGGGCGCCTCAGCACCATCGGGCCTGGGGGACAACCGCAGATCCGGCCGGTGGGAGTGCACCTGGGGCCGGACGGGACCGTCGACATCGTCGGCCACGCCCTCGCCTCAACCCAGAAGTGGCGCAACGTCATCGCCAATCCGAAGGTGGCGTTCATCGTCGACGAGGTCACCTCGGTGGTGCCGCCGCGGGCGCAGGGGATCGAGGTCAGGGGCACCGCGCAGGCACTGCTCGGCGAGGGGAGCACCGACGGCGGGCTGAGCGGAGACATCGTCCGGCTGACGCCCACCCGGATCGTCAGCTGGGGCATCGAAGGCGAGGGCACGCAGGCCCGTAACGCCTAGCGGGCGGGTTCGGCGGGCTCGGTCGCGACGGCCGGCTCTGGTGCGTGTGCCAGCCAATACCACGCTGCCACAGCACAACCCGTGGCCAGGATGACGTGTAGCCAGGAGTACATGCCGTGCGATCCGTCGGGTTTGAAGATCACCATGATCCAGGTCGAGAACCCGGCGATCAGCGCGATCGCCGACCGGCTCTGCGCCAGTGCCGAGACGATCGCCAGTGGCCAGGTGTAGTACCAGGGCAGCGCGGCGGGCACGAACAGCACGACGACGGCCATCACCAGCGCGATGCCGATCAGCGCTTCCCGGTCGGTGTGGCGGAATCGCCACCACAGCAACGGGAGTGAGATCGCGATGATCGCGATGCCGGTGATCCGGGTGACGTCGAGCACCGCGTAGAAACTGACGGTGGTGAACAGCCCGCCGATGGCGTGGATCAGGTTGGCTATGGCGGTCGGGATCGTCAGCCAGTTGACGATCTTGACCGAGCCCGCCAACGCCGTCAGCCACCCGAGCCCGACGCCTGCCGCCACCGTCACCACGGCGAACACCACGGTGAAGATCGCCCCGGACGCGGCGGTGGCCGCGAGCCAGGTGCGCACCGCGCCCCACGGGTGTCGTTCGCGCAACTGGCGCATCCAGACCCACACCATGAACGGAAGTGCCAGTCCTGCGGTGGCTTTCACCGCCACCGCGAGGGCGATCAGGCTGACGCCGGCGATGGGATGGCGTTCGAAGGTGAGCGCGATGGCGGCCATCATCAGCCCCACCATCAGCATCTCGTTGTGGACGCCGCCCATCAGATGGATGATCACCAGCGGGTTGAGCACGCAAATCCACAGGGCGGCAGCGCTGTTGGCGCCGACGTGCCGGGCCACCCGGGGTGCCGCCCAGATCAACATGATCAGACCGGGCAGCATGCACAGCCGCAGCAGCATGGTGCCCTGCACGACGTGGTCGCCGACGATCATGGTGACGAACTTGGCCACCAGGATGAAGGCCGGTCCGTAGGGCGCGGTGGTGGTGGTCCAGATGGGACTCACGTTGTCCAACAACGAGTTCGGATTGTCCACCGGCCCGACCAGGTAGGGGTCGAGGCCGTCGCGCAGCAGCGCGCCCTGCGCCAGGTACGAGTACGTGTCGCGGCTGAACACCGGGACGCTCAGCAGCAGCGGTGCCAGCCAGAATCCGGTCGTTGCGATCATCGTGTAGTCGGTCGCGGTCCGGTCCACCACGCGCCGGCCCAGCGCCAGCCAGGCGATCAGCATCAGTGCGACGCCGGTCCACAGCAGGATCGACGACACCACCAGCCCATGGCCGAACCGGAACCACGACAGGTGCATCGACTCCAGCAGCGGATCGTGCTGCCGGGTGCTCCCGGCGCCCAAACCGCCCAGCGCGATCAGGATGGCGCCGGTGAAGCCGAGCAGCGCGGGGCGGCCCTCGTCGGATCGCCCGAACGCGATCAGCCGGGCCAGCGCCCCGGGCGCGGTAGTCGAGGTGGTCATCGTCGGCGCCTACGCGGACCGGTTCGACGCGCGCCGGGCGAGCTCGGTGAGCCCGGTCTTGGCGCCCTCGTCGATGGGGGCCGCGGCCAGCGCGTCCAGTCCACGTTCGGTGAGCAGAGAGATGCGCTGTTCCACGGCGGCCAGCGCACCCACGGACTCGATGACGCCGCAGAGCTCGCTGACCTGGCCGTCCGTCAAGTCGGTGCCGATCGCGCTGCGCAGCAGGTCCGCCGCGGTCGGGTCGGAGCTTTCGGCCAGTTCCACGGCCTCGGCCAGCAGCACGGTGCGCTTGCCCGAGCGCAGATCGTCACCCGACGGCTTGCCGGTGACGGCCGGATCGCCGAACACTCCCAGCACGTCGTCGCGCAGCTGGAACGCGATGCCCAGATCGGTGCCGACAGCGTGGAAAATCTTCTGCACGTCGGGCCGGTCGGCGGCTGCGGCGGCGCCCAGCTGCAGCGGCCGGGTGACGGTGTACGACGCGGTTTTGTACAGGTTCACGTTCATGGCCGAGGCCACGGTATCGGCGCCGCTGGATTCGGCGACGATGTCGAGGTACTGCCCGCCGAGGACCTCGGTGCGGATATGTGCCCACACCTCGTTGACCCGCCGCCGCGCGTCGGCCGACAGGTCGGCGTTCGAGACCACGTCGTCCGCCCAGGACAGTGCGAGGTCGCCGAGCAGGATGGCTGCGGACAGCCCGAACTGCTCGGACGAGCCACGCCAGCCCTGCTGGCGGTGCCGCTCGGCGAACAGCCGGTGCACCGTCGGCAGGCCGCGCCGGGTCGCCGAACAGTCGATGACGTCGTCGTGGACCAGGGCGCAGGCCTGCAGCAGCTCCAATGCGGAGAACAGGCGCAACACCGCCGGGTCGGCCGGGTGGCCGGGATCGGGCGCGACCGCGCGCCAGCCCCAGTAGGCGAACGCCGGGCGGACCCGCTTGCCGCCGCGCAGCACGAACTCTTCGAGTGCTCCGGTGACCTCGGCGTAGGCGTCGCCGATGTAGGCGCTGTCCCGCCGGCGTTCGGCGAGATAGTCGCGCAGTTGATCTGTGATGGCATTCGCCAGCTCGCCAGCCGACGGACCTGCGGCATCGACGCTCAGCGCGCGTCCCCTCTCCTGACCCCGGAATTGTGCATCCAGATTAGAGGGTGCCGGGTCGCCGGTCGGACACAGTGACAAAGTCACTCATCGGACACTGCGGCGAGCTTGGGGGAGCGGTCGCGGCTCCAGTAGGCGAGGCCGCCGATGATGCCGGCGATCGCGAAGGCCAGGACGGCCATCCAGATCGCGGCCGTGGTGAACGAACGCGCGCTCGGGTCGGTGTAGCGGGCCTGGGCTTTCATGGTGCTCACGACGCCGGGTTTGAGCTTCCACTGGACAATGTCGCTGGCCACCCGCTCGCCGTTGGTCGACGTGACGTCGCCGGGGAATGCCACCGACAACGTGACATCCGAATCCGGGTCGGTCACCGTGGTCAGGTCGACGCGGCCTTCGAGGATCACCAGGTCACCGGCACGGCGCAGCGAGATGTCGGCGCCGGCCGAGTCCCGGCTCAGGTTGGCCAGCTGGGGCACCTCGGAGAAGCTCAGGTCCGAGAACACGGCCTCGGAGCCGACGTAGTCGTCCTTGCGGTAGTCCGAGACCGCGACCTTCTGCGCGAACGGCAGGTTGTTGGTCAGCTGCGGGCCCCTGTCGTCCGCGTCCTTGGCCTTCGCGGAGGCGACGATCTGGCCGGACACCCGGTCGTCGGGCGAGACGGTGAGCGAGGTGTGGACGCGCACGCAGCCGACCGCCAGGGGGAGCAGCATCAGAAACAGCAGCAAGGCACGCAGGTGGCGGCGGCGGTTCACGCCGTTATCGTGCCAGATCGGGGCAGGGTCAGCGGCACACCGGATGGATCACAGTGGCAGGGCGCGGCCCAAAATGGCGAACGGCCGTGGATCACCGGGGAAGAAGTAGCTGCGCATGACGTCGTGGAATCCCAGCCGGCGGTACAGCCGCCAGGCCCGGTTGCCTTCGCCGAGGATTTCCGGGGTGGACAGCAAGACATGGGATTCCGCGCAGCCGACAAGCAGTCGACGGGTCAGTGCCTCGCCGAGTCCCAGGCCCTGGGCCCGGGGGTGGATGTGCAGCTCGGTGAGTTCGAAGTACCCGTTCAGCAATTGGTCGATGCGTTCGCTGGGCGTGCCGACCTGGCGCAGGCCGGCGGCGACCTGTTGGTACCACCACTGATCGGGAGCGCCGCGGTACCCGTAGGCGACGCCGAGCATGGGGGCGGATCGAAGTGCCGCGTCCGGGGTCTCGTCCTGGCTGAGGACGTCGAACGCGGCGACGCCGGTCCAGCCGTCGCGTCGGGTGTGGTCCAGCCACATCGACGCGCGCTGACGTTCGGTGCCCCGCGGGTAGCGCATGGCGTCGACGTAGACGGACAGCGCGTCGTCGAGTCGGTGCTGCATGTCAGCCGGCGACAGATCGGTCAGGAGCGTCGCCACGGTGTGAGCCTTTCGGTGCAGCAGGGAGGTCTTGGGAGGTGGGTGGGAACGTTGAAGGAGGTGGGTGGGAACGTCGAAGTCGGGTTGCGCAGCAGGCGCTGTCGCCCGGCCGACGTCCCAGTCTTACAATTCGGGAGTCTGAAGTATGTGGTACGTGTCTGTGTGACCTCGTATCATGACTGTTAGGGATCCGTGACCACGGGTGCAGACGTCAGGAGCCGCTGCGGGCAGCGGTGTGAGTTGGGAGGCGCGGATGCCACTCTCCGATCATGAGCAGCGCATGCTCGACCAGATCGAGAGTGCGTTGTACGCCGAGGACCCGAAGTTCGCTTCGAGCGTCCGGGGCGGCACGCTGCAAGCGCCGTCGGCACGGCGGCGGCTGCAAGGCGCGGGGCTGTTTGTCCTCGGTCTGGCGTTGCTGGTGCTGGGTGTGGCGTTTCGGATCCTGTGGATCGACCAACTCCCGATCCTGAGCGTCATCGGCTTCGTGGTGATGTTTGCCGGTGCGGTGTTCGCGGTGACCGGTCCCCGGAAGCTCTCCAAGGAGAAGTCGGCGCCGTCTGCCGGCAAGTCCAAGCGCGCTCGCGCTGGTAACTCGTTCACCAACCGCATGGAAGACCGGTTCCGTCGCAGGTTCGACGACTAAACGCTCAC
This sequence comes from Mycolicibacterium llatzerense, assembly GCF_025331195.1. Classification (NCBI taxonomy): domain Bacteria; kingdom Bacillati; phylum Actinomycetota; class Actinomycetes; order Mycobacteriales; family Mycobacteriaceae; genus Mycobacterium; species Mycolicibacterium llatzerense. Next base: position 248,003 of record NZ_LXOV01000016.1, read on the forward strand.
GCGTGACACAGGGGTAGCCGATTCGGCTGCCCCTGTTTTGTTTTTCGCCGGTCCGGTGACGGTGTGACGCGCGACACGCCGGGCTGGTAGCGAAATTTGCCGGCGGCGGCGTCCGCCACGATTTTTCAGGGCTTGCGCTCCGCGGCCCCCCACAACGCCCCACCGCACTCCCACATGCCCTTCCAGCTGGGATTTTGGCGCACAGCCAGGCCGTTTGATGCCGTCCTCCACCCCTGAGTTTCCGTGGTTGCTGCGTCAGGTGGGGCAGATAAGGCCATTTTTAGACTTGGAATGGAGTGAAGTGGGGGATTGTGGGGTAATGTGGCGGACATCGGAGAGACCGGACTCCGGAGTGGCGGGAGGTGCCTGGTGTTTTTGGGTACCTACACGCCGAAGCTCGATGACAAGGGGCGACTGACGTTGCCCGCCAAGTTTCGCGATGCACTGGCAGGAGGGTTGATGGTCGCCAAAAGTCCAGATCACAGCCTCGCCGTGTATCCGAGGGTTGAGTTCGAAGCCGAGATTGCCCGCCGCGTGGCGAGCACTCCTCGAAACGATCCCGCCGCTCGTGCCGACCTGCGCGTTTTCGCCGCGGGCGCCGACGAGCAGCACCCCGACGCTCAGGGCCGTGTCACCCTGTCCGCTGATCACCGTCGCTACGCGAGCCTGACCAAGGAATGCGTCGTGATCGGTGCGGTGGACTACCTCGAAATCTGGGATGCCGCGGCCTGGCAGACCTACCAAGACACTCACGAAGAGAACTTCTCCGCGGCAAGCGATGAAGCGCTCGGCAGCACCCTTTGACCTGCAGGCCCGTGCAGCGTGGCCTCTGTCCGAACCGGCCCTGGCGTACTTCCCCAGCGTCAGGTCCGCGAACTCGGACAGAGACCTCGCTGCGGGGGCCGCACAAATCCACCAGCTGAAGCCTTTTGGGGGTGTTGCGTTGACCGATCGTCGGCCGCACATTCCGGTGCTGCTGGACCGCTGCGTCGAGCTGCTGGCCCCAGCACTCACCCGGCACAGCGCCGACGGCGCCGGCGCCGTCATGATCGACGCGACGCTGGGCGCCGGTGGCCACTCCGAAGCCTTCCTGACTCGCTTTCCCGGTCTGACGCTGATCGGCCTGGACCGGGACCAGACCGCGCTGCGGCTGGCGTCCGAGCGCCTCGCACCGTTCGCTGACCGGGTGCACCTGGTGCACACCGCGTATGACGGCATCGACGATGCACTGACCCAATCCGGTTACCGCCCAGGTGAATTGGACGGCATCCTGTTCGACCTCGGGGTGTCCTCGATGCAGCTCGACCAGGCCGAGCGTGGCTTCGCCTACGCGAAGGACGCGCCGCTGGACATGCGGATGGACCAGACGTCTGGCCTGACGGCGGCAGACATCTTGAACACCTATGACGCCCGGACGCTCACTCGCGTGCTGCGCGAGTACGGCGAGGAGAAGTTCGCGTCCCGCATCGCAGGCGCGATCGTCCGCGAACGGGCCCAGCGCCCGTTCACCACGACGACCCAGCTGGTCGAGCTGCTCTACGCGGTGATCCCGGCCCCGGCCCGTCGCACCGGTGGGCATCCGGCCAAGCGGACGTTCCAGGCGCTGCGCACCGAGGTCAACGGGGAGCTGGACTGCCTGCGCGCGGCGATACCCGCCGCGCTGAACGCGCTGCGGCCCGGCGGCCGGATCGCCGTCGAGGCCTATCAGTCGCTGGAAGACCGAATTGTCAAGGGGTACTTCACCGATGCCATCGCATCGCGTACCCCGGAGGGCCTGCCGATGGAGCTGCCCGGCTACGAGCCGCTCTTCACCTCGTTGACCCGGGGTGCCGAACGGGCCGACGACCACGAACTCGAATTGAATCCGCGTAGCGCGTCGGTTCGCCTGCGTGCATTGGAAAAAGTTGTCACAAGGGGAGGTCTGTGATGGCAAAGCGGCCAGCGCCGGTACGCGGCGGCAACGCTCGACGGGGGACCCGGTCCGGCGAGGCAGAGCCGCGCCGGCGCACAGCGGTACGGCAGGACCCCGTGGACAAGCGGGATGTCAAGCGTGACAACAAGTCCGGTAGCAAGGGCGAAGCCCGCGTCAAGCGCGGCAAGCGCGACGTCCGGCCGCAGCGGTCCAAGCCCACCGGTGCCGGTCCACAGACCACGCCGTTCGCACGGCCGACCGCGGCGCCGTCACGCCCCAAGAGCGCGTCGCAGGCCAAGGCCCGGGCCAAGGCGCGTAAGGCCAAGGCGCCCAAGGTTGTTCGCACCCCGCTGCGGGAGCGGATGCTCATGCGTATCGCCGAGATGGACCTCGACCCGCGGCACCTGATCGCGCGGGTGCCGTTCGTCGTGCTGATCATCGGGGCGCTGGGCATGGGCCTTGGCGTCACGCTGTGGCTGTCGACCTCCGCTGCCGAACGGTCCTATGAGCTGGGCCGCGCCAAGGAGATCAATCAGGCGCTGCAGCAACAGAAAGAGGCGCTCGAGCGTGACGTGCTGGTGGCGCAGGCCGCGCCGGCGCTCGCCGATGCGGCCCGCAACCTCGGCATGATCCCGTCCCGCGACACCGCGCACCTGGTGCAGGACCCGACCGGCAACTGGCTGCTGGTCGGCAGTCCCAAACCGGCGCAGGGGGTTCCGCCGCCACCGCTGAACACACCGCTGCCCGAGGTGGCCCCGCCCGCCCCGGCCGCCCCACGTCCGGTCCCGGCACCTGCCGCGGCTCCCGCCCCGGTCCCGGCACCTGCCGCGGCTCCGGTCCCGGGTGCAGTTCCGGTCCCCGGCGCTGTTCCGGCCCCGGCCGCCGCTCCGGCGCCACTCGTGATTGACCCGCGGGAACAGGTCGTACATGCGCCGGCGCCCGCGGCACCGGTGCTCCCGGTCCCGGCTCCCGCCCTCGCGGCGCCCGTCCCGGCGGCACCGGCCCTCCCGGTGCCCGGACTGGGCACGCTGCCCGGCCCGGCTCTGCAGCCTGAGAGCGTGCTCCCGGCTCAGGCCGCGCAGGTTCCGGCGCCGCTGCCGGTCCAGGTCCCGGCACAGATTCCGGCCCCGGTGCCGGCCCCGCTTCCGGTGCCGTCGGCCCCCGGCGCCCCCGCATGAGCGGCAAGAGCCCGCGCAGGACCGGCGCGCAGCGGACGGCCGCGCCGGGCAAACGGCAACCCGCCGCCAAACCGCGTACCGCGCAACCGCATTCGGCGCACGAACGGCGCACCCGCGAGGCCGTCGTACCGGAGGGCCGCACGGGCTCGTTCGGGTTCCGGCACAAGACCGGCAACATCGTCATCGCGCTGGTGCTGCTGGCCTCGGCAGTGCAGCTGTTCTTCCTCCAGGGCCCGCGGGCTGCCGGTCTGCGCGCCGAGGCGGCCAGCCAGCTCAAGGTCACCGACGTGGAGAAGGCGGTGCGGGGCAGCATCGTCGACCGCAACAGCGCCAAGCTGGCCTTCACCATCGAAGCCCGTGCGCTGACCTTCCAGCCGAACCGGATTCGCCAGCAGCTCACCGAGGCGAAGGCCAAGACCCCGGCGGCACCCGACCCGGACAAGCGACTCAACGAGATCGCCGTCGGCGTGGCCGGTCTGCTGAACAACAAGCCCGACGCCGCGACCCTGGCCAAGAAGATCACCGGCCGGGACTCGTTCGTCTACCTGGCCCGCGCGGTCGATCCCGCCATCTCCGACGCCATCACCAAGAAGTACCCCGAGGTCGGCGCTGAGCGTCAGGACATCCGGCAGTACCCCGGTGGCTCGCTGGCCGCGAACATCGTCGGCGACATCGGCTGGGACGGCCACGGCCTGCTCGGCCTCGAAGATTCCTTCGACGCAAAGCTTTCCGGCACCGACGGCTCGGTCACCTACGACCGCGGCTCGGACGGTGTGGTGATCCCCGGCAGCTACCGGGACCGGCATGACGCCATCAACGGCGCCACCGTGCAGCTCACCCTCGACAACGACATCCAGTACTACGTCCAGCAGCAGGTGCAGCAGGCCAAGGACATGTCCGGCGCGCGCGACGTGTCCGCGGTGGTCCTGGATTCCAAGACCGGCGAGATTCTGGCCATGACGAACGACAACACGTTCGATCCGGCGCAGGAACTGAACCGGCAGGACGACAAGCAGATGGGCAATCTGCCCGCGACGTCACCGTTCGAGCCGGGTTCGGTCAACAAGATCGTCACCGCGGCGTCGGTCATCGAGTTCGGTCTGTCGAATCCCGATGAGGTGCTGCAGGTTCCGGGCAGTTACAACATGGGCGGCGTCACCATCCGCGACGCCTGGGGCCACGGCGTCGACCCGTACACCACCACCGGTGTCTTCGGGAAGTCCTCGAACATCGGCACCCTGATGCTGGCCCAGCGGGTCGGCCCGGAGCGCTTCGCTGACATGCTCACGAAGTTCGGCCTCGGCCAGCGCACGGGCTCGGGTCTGCCGGGTGAGAGCGCGGGCCTGGTTCCGCCGATCGATCAGTGGTCGGGCAGCTCGTTCGCGAACCTGCCCATCGGACAGGGCCTTTCGATGACCCTGCTGCAGATGACCGGCATGTACCAGGCCATCGCCAACGACGGTCTGCGCATCCCGCCGCGCATCGTCAAGTCGGTCGTCTCGGCCGACGGCACCCACCAGGATCAGCCGGCACCCGAGAGCGTCCAGGTCGTGTCCCCGCAAACCGCGGCGACGCTGCGCAACATGTTCCGCGCGACCCTCCAGCGTGACCCGCGCGGCACCCAGCAGGGCACCGGCTGGCCAGGCGCCGTCGAGGGGTACCAGATGGCCGGCAAGACCGGTACCGCGCAGCAGATCAACCCGGCCTGCGGCTGCTACTACGACGACGATCACTACTGGATCACCTTCGCCGGCATGGCACCGGCGGACGATCCGCGCTACGTCGTCGGCATCATGGCCAACAACCCGCTGCGCAATGCCGACGGCACGCCCGGACACTCGATGGCACAGCTGTTCCACAACATCGCGGCGTGGCTGATGCAGCGGGAGAACGTGCCGCTGTCGCCGGACCCCGGTCCGCCGCTGGTCCTGCAGGCCACCTGACGGGCCGGTTGCCCGTCACCGGCCCGGTACTGTGTCATGGCCATGTCTTTGCCTACCTTGCGCCCCGCTGATCCCGCCGGAGCCGCGCTGGGCTCGTTGGCCGACCACGTTGGCGCAGCGCCGCCAGCCGGTGCCCAGGCCCGGGAGCTGCGGGTCACCGGCGTCACGCTGAGCAGCCGGGACGTCGTCGCCGGTGATCTGTTCGCGGCGCTGCCGGGATCGGCCGCACACGGCGCGCGGTTCGCCGCCGACGCCGTCGCTGCCGGGGCCGCCGCGGTACTGACAGACCCGGAGGGTCTGGAGCTGCTCGACATCGGTGTCCCGGTGCTGGTCCACGCCGACCCGCGGGCGGTGCTGGGTGAGATCGCCGCCGAAATCTACGGCCGGCCATCCGAGCGGCTGCGTGTCATCGGCATCACCGGGACCTCCGGCAAGACCACGACCACCTATCTGGTGGAGGCGGGGCTGCGTGCCGCGGGGCGAGTGGCCGGACTGATCGGCACCGTCGGTATCCGGATCGACGGCCGCGACCTGCCGAGTTCCCTGACCACCCCCGAGGCGCCGGCGCTGCAGGCGCTGCTGGCCGCGATGGTCGAACGCGGCGTGGACACCGTCGTCATGGAGGTGTCCAGCCACGCGTTGTCGCTGGGCCGGGTGGACGCCCTGCGCTTCGCCGCCGGCGGTTTCACCAACCTGTCGCGGGACCACCTGGACTTCCACCCGACCATGGACGACTACCTGGACGCCAAAGCCCGGCTGTTCCAACCGGATTCGCCCAACCACGCGGCAGTGTCGGTCGTCTGCGTGGACGACGACTGGGGCCGCCGGATGGCCGCCCGCGCCGCCGACCCGGTGACCGTCAGCACCACCGGTGACGCCAACTGGACCGTCGCCGATATCGAAGCGGACCGCGAGGGCCAGCAGTTCACGGCCGTCGGGCCCGACGGCGCCCGGCACGAGCTGCGGATCGGCCTGCCCGGCGGCTACAACGTCGCCAACGCGCTACTGGCCGTGGCGCTGCTCGACGCCGTCGGCGTCACCCCGGAGCAGGCCGCACCGGGACTGGCCACCGCCAGCGTGCCCGGCCGCCTGCAGCCCATCGACCGCGGGCAGGACTTCCTGGCCCTCGTCGACTACGCGCACAAGCCGGGTGCTCTGGAGGCGGTGCTGCAGACGCTGCGCCCGCAGACCCAGGGCCGGCTGGCAGTGGTGTTCGGCGCCGGCGGCAACCGGGACGCCGGGAAGCGCGAACCGATGGGACGCATCGCCGCCGCACTGGCGGATCTGGTGGTCATCACCGACGACAATCCGCGCGACGAAGACCCCGACCTCATCCGGGCGACCATCGCGGCGGGCGCCGCGGACGGATCGGCCGAGGTGGTGGTGATCGGTGACCGGCGGGCGGCCATCGACCATGTCGTCGGCTGGGCCCGTCCGGGGGACACGGTCCTGATCGCGGGCAAGGGACACGAGTCGGGCCAGACCCGAGCCGGTCAGACCCGGCCGTTCGACGATCGTGATGAGTTGGCTGCCGCTCTGGATAAGGCCCTGCATGCTGCGACCTTGAAGACTGGAGAGTCACCCGCATGATCGACCTGACCCTGGCGGAGATCGCCGACATTGTCGGCGGCGAGCTGTCCGACGTCACACCTGAGGCTGCCGCCGCGACGCACGTGACCGGGACCGTCGAGTTCGATTCGCGGGCCGTCACCGCGGGCGGTTTGTTCCTGGCGCTGCCGGGTGCCCGGTCGGATGGGCACGACTTCGCCGCGGGCGCGGTGGCGGCGGGCGCCGTCGCGGTGCTGGCGGCCCGGCCGGTCGGAGTGCCGGCCATCGTCGTGAAGCCGGTTGCCGGACAGGTCGATTCGTCCTCGGGTGCGCTGGAGTACGACACCGACGGCTCGGGTGCCGCGGTGCTGGCGGCATTGGGCAGGCTCGCCCGCGCAGTCGCCGACCGGTTGGCCGCCGGGGGACTGCGGATCATCGGCGTCACCGGCTCGTCGGGCAAGACGTCGACCAAGGATCTGCTGGCCGCGGTGCTGGCGCCGCTGGGTGAAGTGATCGCGCCGCCGGGATCGTTCAACAACGAGCTCGGCCATCCGTGGACGGTGCTGCGGGCCACCCCGGAGACCGACTTCCTGGTGCTGGAGATGTCAGCGCGGCACCCCGGCAACATCGCCGCCCTCGCCGCGATCGCACCGCCGTCGATCGGTGTGGTGCTCAACGTCGGCACCGCGCACCTCGGTGAGTTCGGCTCGCGCGACGTCATCGCGGCGACGAAATCCGAACTGCCACAAGCTGTCCCGGCGACCGGTGTTGTCATCCTCAATGCCGACGACCCAGCGGTGGCCGCCATGGCGGAGCGCACCGAAGCCCGCGTGGTGCGGGTATCCCGGTCTCCCGGAGCCGATGTCTGGGCCGGTGACGTCACGCTCGACGAGCTGGCCCGCCCGCGCTTCACCCTGCATGCGGGGGAGCAGCACGTCGACGTCGCGCTGGCGGTGCACGGTGATCATCAGGTGTCCAACGCGCTCAGTGCCGCCGCGGTCGCGCTGGAATGCGGCGCGAGCCTGCAGCAGGTGGCCGACGCGCTCGCCGGTGCCGGCCCCGTCTCCAAGCACCGCATGCAGGTCAGTGCCCGCGCCGACGGTGTGGTCGTGGTGAACGACGCCTACAACGCCAACCCCGACTCGATGCGCGCGGGTCTCAAGGCGCTGGCCTGGATGGCCAAGTCGGCGCGTGCCGAGTCCGGCGCGCAGGTGCGTAGCTGGGCGGTGCTCGGCGAGATGGCCGAACTGGGTGACGACGCCATTGCCGAGCATGACAGCATCGGTCGACTGGCCGTGCGTTTAGATGTGTCACGACTGGTTGTCGTCGGAACCGGGAGGGCTATGGGCGCCATGCAACACGGCGCGGTGATGGAAGGTTCGTGGGGCAGCGAGGTATCGCCCGTCCCCGATGCCGCTGCCGCACTCGATTTGCTGCGTGCCGAGCTTGCGCCCGGCGATGTCGTGCTGGTCAAGGCCTCGAACTCGGCCGGGCTGGGCACGCTGGCTGAGGAACTGGCGCGGGAGGGGCAAGCGTGATTCAGATCCTGTTCGCCGTCGGCATCGCGCTCGCGGTGTCGATCGTGCTGACGCCGGTGCTGATCCGGCTGTTCACCCGCAGGGGTTTCGGCCACGAGATCCGCGAAGACGGTCCGGCCAGCCACCAGAAGAAGCGCGGCACGCCGTCGATGGGTGGCGTCGCGATCGTGACCGGCATCTGGTGCGGCTATCTCGGCACCCACGTCGTCGGGCTGTTGGTCGACGGCGAAGGGCCGTCGGCCTCGGGTCTGCTGGTGCTCGGGCTGGCCACCTCACTGGGTGCCGTCGGCTTCCTCGACGATCTGATCAAGCTTCGTCGGGCCCGCAACCTGGGTCTGAACAAGACCGCCAAGACGGTCGGTCAGCTGGTGTCCGCCGTCCTGTTCGGTGTGCTGGTGCTGCAGTTCCGCAACGCCAACGGGCTGACGCCGGCGAGTGCCGGCCTGTCCTATGTGCGCGAGATCGCGACCGTCACCCTCGGGCCGCTGCTGTTCGTGTTGTTCATCGTGGTGCTGGTCAGTGCCTGGTCCAACGCGGTCAACTTCACCGACGGCCTGGACGGCCTGGCCGCCGGTGCCATGGCGATGGTCAGCGCGGCGTACGTGCTGATCACGTTCTGGCAGTACCGCAACGCGTGCGCCACCAGCCCGGGACCGGGCTGCTACAACGTCCGTGATCCGCTGGACCTGGCACTGGTCGCGGCCGCGACGGCGGGCGCCTGCATCGGATTCCTCTGGTGGAACGCCGCGCCGGCCAAGATCTTCATGGGCGACACCGGCTCGCTGGCGCTCGGCGGCATCATCGCCGGTCTGTCGGTGACCAGCCGGACCGAGACGCTGGCCATCGTGCTCGGCGCCCTGTTCGTCGCCGAGGTCACCTCGGTGGTGGTCCAGATCCTGGCGTTCCGGACCACCGGTCGCCGGGTCTTCCGAATGGCGCCGTTCCATCATCACTTCGAGCTGGCCGGCTGGGCCGAGACCACGGTGATCATCAGGTTCTGGTTGCTCACCGCGATCGCCTGCGGGCTCGGGGTGGCGCTGTTCTACAGCGAGTGGCTGTCCGCGGGTGGCCGCTAGACACGCGGCTCCCAGCCAACATCCAGTATGTCCGCGGTGGCACCGGAACCGCTGTTAGGGTTCGCGCCATGAATGTCGAGAAATACCTGGTCGGGCCCGTTGTCGTGCTGTCGGGTGTGGCGTTGATCGCGGGCTGCGGCGGTTCGGACGGCAAGTCCGGGACCAGCCAGGCCGCGGCGAAGTACGACATCTCGAAGGTCGGCGGCGTCAAGAGCAGCTTGCCCGCGGGCTATGACCCCATGGATCTGGAGCAGGACACCGTCACCCAGGAGAAGCTGGACGCTCCCGGTGTCGGCGCGCTCACCACCACGCCGCCGTCGGTCGTCACCCCCGCCGAGTGCGCGTCGCTGCTCAAGCCGCTCGCGCCGGCCGGCGTCGGGGCCAAGGCCGAGGGATTCGTCGGCAGCAACCAGGAGGGCCACACCATCATCGTGGTGGCGGCGGAGGCGGCCAAGAACGCCGGCGAACTCGGCCACGCCGGCTGCGATCACATCACCGTCGACACGACCGACGGTGTCACCGCGACGGTCGACCGCGTCCCCGGCCCCGATATCGCGGGGGCGAAGACCATGGGCGTGCAGGCGCACATCACCGCCAACGGGAAGTCCATCGAGGAAGCGACCTACACCGCGGTCATGGGCGACAAGACCGTGGCCGTCGTCCAGGCCGACATCGACCCGCAGGTGGCGAAGGACCTGCTCGTCAAGGTGGTCGCCGCGCTCAAGGGGTAGCGCACAGGATTCTTCGCGCGCCGCTCGCCGGCTCGTCACGAGTGCAACTGAGCGGCGGAGAAACGGCCCGAAATTCGCCGTGCAGTTGCGTTCGCGACGGAAACGCATCGCGGCAGCGCACCAGCTGTGGCAAATCACCCCATTCCGGCGACACGCGCCGGATGTGCCGCCCCCGACGGCGGTGACAGGGGAGGATTTTGGGATGCAAGGGACAGTTGTGGTTTTTGTGACCAATGTGAATGACGAGGTCGGGTAGTCACATGCCGGACATCCTTGCAAAGCTTCGCCGGAGCAAAGCCGGCCCGGACGAGCCACAGGCTCCGGACGAGAAGAACCAGAGCGCATCCGAAGGTGCGGCCGCCAAGCCCGCCGAGCCCAAGCGGCAGGGTCCCCGGGCCCGGGTCGGGGCCTGGCTGAGCCGGCCGATGACATCGTTCCACCTGGTCATCGCCTGCGCGGCACTGCTGATCACGCTGGGCCTGACCATGGTGCTCTCGGCCTCGGGCGTGCACTCGTACGACGAGGACGGCTCGCCCTGGACGATCTTCGCCAAGCAGGTGCTGTGGACGATCATCGGCCTCGTCGCGTTCTACATCGCGCTCCGGCTGCCCATCGCGTTCATGCGCCGGATGGCGCTGCCGGCGTTCATCGTCAGCCTCGTGCTGATCGCCCTGGTGCTGATCCCGGGCGTCGGCCACCTGTCCAACGGTGCCCGCGGCTGGTTCGTCGTCGCCGGCTTCTCGATGCAGCCGTCCGAGCTGACCAAGATCGCCTTCGCGATCTGGGGTTCCCACCTGCTCGCGACCCGCCGGATGGAGCACGCCGGGCTCAAGGAACTGCTGTTCCCGCTGCTGCCCGCGGCGGTGCTGGCGCTCGCGCTGATCGTCGCCGAGCCCGACCTCGGCCAGACGGTGTCAGTGAGCATCGTCCTGCTCGGCCTGCTCTGGTACGCCGGTCTGTCGCTGCGGGTCTTCCTCAGTTCCCTGGTCCTGTGCATCGGTGCGGCGGCCATCATGGCGGTCTCGGCCGGCTACCGCTCCGACCGCGTGCGGGCCTGGCTGGACCCCGATTCCGACCTGCAGGGCATCGGTTACCAGTCGCGGCAGGCCAAGTACGCGCTGGCAAACGGCGGCATGTTCGGCGACGGGCTGGGACAGGGCACCGCGAAGTTCAACTACCTGCCCAACGCGCACAACGACTTCATCTTCGCGATCATCGGCGAGGAGCTGGGTTTCATCGGTGCGGCGGGCCTGCTCGCGCTGTTCGGCCTGTTCGCCTACACCGGCATGCGGATCGCCCGCCGGTCGGTCGACCCGTTCCTTCGGCTGCTGACCGCCACCACGACGCTGTGGGTGGTCGGCCAGGTGTTCATCAACGTCGGCTATGTGCTCGGCCTGCTGCCGGTCACCGGCATCCAGCTGCCGCTCATCTCCGCAGGTGGAACAGCAACGGCCACAACACTTCTGCTGATAGGCCTGATCGCCAATGCGGCGCGCCACGAACCCGAGGCGGTGGCCGCCCTGCGGGCCGGCCGCGACGATCGGATGAACCGGATCCTGCGGCTGCCGCCGCCGGTGCCGTACTCGCCGACCACCTTGGACTCGGCCCGGGACCGGATGCGTGGCCGCGGCGACAAGCCCGCCCGTAAGCCGGCTGCCCGGCAGGCCCAACCCACCAAGCCGGCCAGGCCCACGAAGTCGGCACGCCCCACCCGGCAGGCGGCCAGGCAGGAACCGCCGGCCCGGCAGCGCCGCGCCGACGCCCCGAGGCGGGCACGACGCACCGAAGAACCCGACCGGCGATCGGGCCACAGCCGCCGAAACCCCGTACCGGCCGACGGCGCCGGACGGCGGACAAGGCAAAATGATGACCCGAAGGGTCACGGGCGACGTGATCCGCGCCGGTCGGACCCGAGAGTCCGCACATTGGAAGGTCAGCGGTACGGGTGAGTCAGGAGTTGGTGTGAGTTCGGGTCGAGGCGAGCGCAGCGACGGGGGAACTCACGGCATCTCGGTGGTTCTGGCCGGCGGCGGCACTGCAGGTCACATCGAACCCGCGATGGCGGTCGCCGACGCACTGGTGGCGCTGCGGCCTGACGTCCGGATCACGGCTCTCGGCACGGCCCGCGGGCTGGAAACTCGGCTGGTCCCCGAACGCGGCTACGACCTGCAGCTGATCACCCCGGTTCCGTTGCCACGCAAGCCTTCTGCCGACCTGGCCCGGCTGCCGCTGCGGATTCGTGCCGCTGTCCGTGAGACACGCGAGGTCCTCGACTCGGTCCAGGCCGACGTCGTCGTGGGCTTCGGCGGCTATGTCTCGCTGCCCGCCTACCTGGCCGCCCGTGGTGGCGGGCTGCGCCGGCGCCGCCGCATTCCGGTCGTGGTGCACGAGGCCAACGCCAGCGCGGGCTGGGCCAACCGGGTCGGTGCCCGCTCGGCGCGCCGGGTGCTGGCCGCCGTGCCGGATTCCGGTCTCAAGGGCAGCGAGGTCGTCGGCATCCCGGTGCGGGAATCGATCACCTCGCTCGATCGGGCCGCGCTGCGTGCGCAGGCCCGGGAATTCTTCGGTTTCGCCGACGACGCCCGCGTGCTCCTGGTGTTCGGCGGTTCCCAGGGTGCGCAATCGCTGAACCGTGCCGTCTCGGGCGCGGCCGAAAACCTCGCCGCGCAAGGCGTTTCGGTCCTGCACGCCTACGGGCGCAAGAACACCCTTGAGCTGCCGGAGCCGGTACCGGGCGGCGCGCCGTATGTCGGCGTGCCGTACCTCGATCGCATGGATTTGGCTTATGCGGCAGCGGATCTGGCCATCTGCCGGTCCGGGGCCATGACCGTCGCCGAGGTCAGCGCGGTCGGTCTGCCCGCGGTCTATGTCCCGTTGCCGATCGGCAACGGCGAACAACGACTCAACGCACTCCCGGTGGTCGATGCCGGCGGCGGCCTATTGGTCGAGGACGCCGAGCTGACCCCGGACTTCGTCACCGAACGGATCGGAACTTTGATGGGCGACACCGCCGCACTGGATCAGATGACGACGGCGGCCTCGCTGGCCGGCCACCGCGACGCGGCGCGGCGCGTCGCGCAGATCGCGCTGGACGTGGCAGCGGGTATCCGGTGACGGCGCGCGAGCTGCCACCCGAGCTGGCTCGGGTGCACATGGTCGGTATCGGCGGTGCCGGCATGTCCGGTATCGCCAGGATCCTGCTGGACCGCGGCGGCCTGGTGTCCGGCTCTGACGCCAAGGAATCCCGGGGTGTGGCGGCGCTGCGGGCGCGCGGCGCCGAAATCCGGATCGGGCACGACGCGTCGTCGCTGGACATGCTGCCCGGCGGCCCGACCGTCGTGGTCAGCACGCACGCCGCCATCCCCAAGGACAATCCGGAGCTGGTGGAGGCCCAGCGGCGCGGCATCCCGGTGATCATGCGTCCGGTCGTGCTCGCCAAGCTGATGAACGGCTACCGCTCGGTGCTGGTGACCGGCACCCACGGCAAGACCACGACCACCTCGATGGTCATTGTGGCGTTGCAGCACAGTGGTTTCGACCCGTCGTTCGCCGTCGGTGGCGACCTGGGTGAGGCCGGCACCAACGCGCACCACGGCAGCGGTGACTGCTTCGTCGCCGAGGCCGACGAGAGCGACGGCTCGCTGCTCGAATACACCCCCGACGTGGCGGTGGTGACCAACATCGAGGCCGATCACCTCGATCACTTCGGCAGCGTCGAGGCCTACACCGCGGTGTTCGACGACTTCGTGGCCCGGCTGCGTCCCGGCGGTGCGCTCGTGGTGTGCGCCGACGATCCGGGTGCCGAAGCCCTGGCCCAGCGGTCGGCGGAGCGCGGTGTCCGGGTACTGCGGTACGGCATGGGCAATGGGCAGCGCACGGATCTGGAAGCGACGCTGCTGACCTGGCAGCAGCAGGGCACCGGTGGGGTAGCGGCCGTTCAGCTGGCGGGCGAGCCACACCGGCGCGGCATGCGGCTGTCGGTGCCGGGCAAGCACATGGCGCTCAACGCCCTGGCCGCGCTGCTGGCGGCACGGGAAGCCGGCGCCGATCCGGAGGCCGTGCTCGACGGCCTCACCGGCTTCGAAGGCGTGCGGCGGCGCTTCGAGTCGGTCGGAACCGCTTACGGTGTCAGGGTTTTCGACGACTACGCGCACCATCCCACCGAGGTCCGGGCGACGCTCGACGCGTTGCGGGCAGTGGCCGGCACATCGCGGTCCATCGTGGTCTTCCAACCCCACTTGTATTCGCGGACAAAGACTTTCGCGAAGGAGTTCGGCCAGGCGCTGGATCGTGCCGACGAGGTGTTCGTCCTCGACGTGTACGCCGCGCGGGAAGCCCCGATGGCCGGCGTCAGCGGCGCGAGCATCGTCGAACACGTTTCCGCCCCGGTGCATTACGTGCCGGACTTCTCCGCGGTCGCCGAGCAGGTGGCGGCCAAGGCCGGACCCGGTGACGTCATCGTCACCATGGGCGCCGGCGACGTCACCCTGCTGGGTCGCGAGATCCTGACCGCGCTGGAGGCCAAGGCCGACCGCGCAGCTCCGGGACGGCCCACGCCGTGACAGTGGAGGACGGCTCGGGGGAGCCGGTTCCGGAACCTGTTGCGGCGCAGGACGACCTGGTGCAAGAAAACGCGGCGGAGGACATCGCAGCTGAGGCCACCGAGCCGGACACCGCGGTTGACGAGCCCGCGGCCGAGGCCGCCGACGCCGCGGCGGTCGATCCCGCGTCACCCGACTATGAGGGTCCGCGCCGCCGCGCCCGGCGCGAGCGGGAGGAACGCCGGATCGCGCTGGACCGGGCCAGGGCCCTGGAACAGGCGCGCCAGGAGGCGCGGCGCCGGGCGGCCGGCCTCTCGGAGCAGCCCAAGGCACCCACCCGGGGCGTCATCCGCGGGCTGAAGTTGTTGCTGTGGTCGGCGGTGACGGCCGTCGTCGCGGTCACGTTGGGCCTGGTGCTGTACTTCACGCCGATCATGGCGGTCCGCCACACGGTGGTCACCGGCGTGGCGACGCTGACCGAGGACGAGGTGACGCTGGCGGCCGCGGTCAAACCGGACACGCCGCTGCTGCAGGTCAACACCGACGCGGTGGCCGAACGCGTGGCCACCATCCGGCGGGTGGCCAGTGCCCGGGTGCAGCGGGAGTACCCGTCCACCCTGCGGATCACGGTGGTGGAGCGGGTTCCGGTGGCGGCCAAGGAGTATCCGGACGGTCCGCACCTGTTCGACCGGGACGGCGTGGATTTCGCGACCGAGCCGCCGCCGCAGGGGGTGCCGTTCCTGGACGCAGACAATCCCGGGCCGAAGGATCCCGCGACCCTCGCCGCCCTCGAGGTGCTGTTGTCACTGCGTCCCGAGGTGTTCGGCCAGGTCGCTCGCGTCGGGGCGCCGTCGGTCGCCGGCGTCACCCTGACCCTGAACGACGGTCGCGAGGTCATCTGGGGGACCACCGACCGCACCGAGGAGAAGGCCCTCAAGCTCGGGGCGCTGCTGACTCAGCCGGGACACACCTATGACGTGTCCAGTCCTGACCTGCCGACTGTGAAGTAGCTCATCCGTTTTCAGTCGTTTCGCACGACTGGGGCCATTTCCCGTCGCTTCGCTCGCCCTGGGCACGAGAAAAAACGCGTGAACTCTCGGCGCGCCTGCGCGGCAGCGGCGCGGCGGCACCCTACCGTTCTGTTTGCGCGGAACAACTTGACATAACTCTAACCCTATGGTTGAGGTTTAGGGTTTTAATTCGAGAAGTTTTGCTCCGGACAAACCGAGCCAGGGAGGAAGACGACACATGACACCCCCGCATAACTACCTCGCCGTCATCAAGGTGATCGGTGTCGGCGGCGGCGGCGTCAACGCCGTCAACCGCATGATCGAACAGGGCCTTCGCGGCGTCGAGTTCATCGCGATCAACACCGATGCACAGGCGCTGCTGCTCAGTGAGGCGGACGTCAAGCTCGACGTCGGCCGCGACTCGACGCGTGGCCTGGGTGCCGGTGCCGACCCCGAGGTGGGGCGCAAGGCTGCCGAGGACGCCAAGGATGAGATCGAGGAGCTGCTGCGCGGCGCCGACATGGTGTTCGTCACCGCTGGTGAGGGTGGTGGCACCGGCACCGGTGGCGCTCCCGTCGTCGCCGGCATCGCCCGCAAGCTCGGCGCGCTGACCGTCGGTGTGGTGACCCGCCCGTTCTCCTTCGAGGGCAAGCGCCGCTCGAACCAGGCCGAAACGGGTATCCAGGCGCTGCGCGAGAGCTGCGACACCCTGATCGTCATCCCGAACGACCGCCTTCTGCAGATGGGCGACGCCGCCGTCTCGCTGATGGACGCGTTCCGCAGCGCCGACGAGGTGCTGCTCAACGGTGTTCAGGGCATCACCGACCTGATCACCACGCCCGGTCTGATCAACGTCGACTTCGCCGACGTCAAGGGCGTCATGAGCAGCGCCGGTACCGCGTTGATGGGCATCGGTTCCGCCCGCGGCGACGGTCGTGCCCTCAAGGCCGCCGAGATCGCCATCAACTCGCCGCTGCTGGAAGCCTCGATGGACGGCGCCCAGGGCGTGCTGATGTCGGTGGCCGGTGGTAGCGACCTGGGCCTGTTCGAGATCAACGAGGCCGCGTCGCTGGTGCAGGACGCCGCACACCCCGAGGCCAACATCATCTTCGGAACCGTCATCGACGATTCGCTGGGCGACGAGGTCCGGGTCACGGTCATCGCGGCCGGTTTCGACACCGCCGGTCAGAGCCGCAAGCCGGTCACCTCGGCGGTGCCCGGTGCCGCGGCAGCCGCCTCGGCTGCCGGTGGTGCCCATCGGGCCCAGACGTTCTCGGCCGCCAGCGCGGGCAAGCTCGGTGCCTTCGGGACCGATCCGGGCAGCGTGCCGGCAGCGACCAACGGTGTGACGGTGAGTGTTGGTGGTCGCGGCGACGACGACGATGACGTCGATGTGCCGCCCTTCATGAAGCACTGATTGTGACTGCGCGACGCGGATACTTGGAATCGTGACGTTCCGTATCCGCAGAGTGACTACGACGCGTGCGGGCGGGGTCTCCAAGGCCCCGTTCGACACGTTCAACCTGGGTGACCACGTCGGCGATGATCCAAAGGCCGTGTCGGCCAACAGGACTCGGCTGGCCGACGCCATCGGGCACGGCCCGCTGGTGTGGATGAACCAGGTGCACGGTGACCATGTCGAAGTTGTCGAGGGCCCTGGAACTGGAGCCGGGGGAGCCTACGACAACACCGACGCTGTGGTCACCGCGACACCGCGGCTGCCGCTCGCGGTGATCACGGCCGATTGCGTGCCGGTGCTGTTGGGTGATGCGCGCGCGGGTGTGGTGGCCGCCGTGCACGCCGGACGCGTCGGTGCGGCGGGTGGCGTGGTGCTGCGGACGGTCGAGACCATGCAGAAGCTCGGCGCGCAGCTCGAGGACATCACTGTCCTGCTCGGCCCGGCGGTCAGCGGACGTAACTACGAGGTGCCCTACGAGATGGCCGACGACGTGGAGGCCGTGCTGCCCGGCAGCATCACCACCACCGCCCGCGGCACCGTGGGTCTCGACCTGCGGGCCGGCATCGCCAAGCAGTTGGCGGGGTTGGGCATCAAGGCCATCGACATCGACCCGCGCTGCACGGTCGACGATCCGAATCTGTTCAGTCACCGACGTGGCGCCCCGACCGGGCGGCTGGCGTCGGTGGTGTGGATGGAATGAGCAGCGCGCCGCGCGAGGCCGAACTGGCCGCGTCGCTGGCCCGGATTCAGGCGCGGATCGACGCTGCGGCGGCGGCTGCCGGCCGGGATCGGGCCGACATCGAATTTCTTCCGGTGACCAAATTCTTTCCGGCGACTGATGTTGTCGCGCTGTTCGGATTGGGGTGCCGGGCATTCGGCGAATCGCGGGAGCAGGAAGCCGCGAGCAAAGTCGCTGAGGTGTCGAACGCTTTGTCGAACAGGAAATTGATCACAGCGTCCGGGGAATTGTTGGATGCGTCATCGAACATAGGGTCGAATTCGGCAATTCGGTGGCACATGATCGGCCGAATTCAACGCAACAAAGCGCGGGCTGTCGCCGGCTGGGCGTCGGTGGCGCATTCGGTGGACGCCGCGCCTTTGGTCGCGGCGCTGTCCCGTGGCGCGGTCGAGGCGCTGGACCAAGGCCGCAGGTCCGAGCCGTTGCAGGTCTACATCCAGGTCAGCCTCGACGGGGATCCGGCCCGCGGCGGCGTGCCGGTGGACCGGCCCGACCTGGTCGACGAATTGTGTGCCGCCGCGCACGCCGCCCCGGGCCTGGGTTTGGCGGGTCTGATGGCGATCCCGCCGCTGGCCAGTGCGGCCGACGAGGAGTTTGCGCGGCTGGAGGCTGAATTGCTCAGAGTCCAAACGCAATACCCGCAGCGGCTGGGGTTGTCCGCGGGCATGTCGAACGACCTCGAAATCGCGGTGCGACACGGGTCAACGTGTGTGCGTGTCGGTACCGCGCTAATGGGACCGCGTCCTCTAACGTCACCATGAGTAGTCACTCCAGTCACACTTACATCACAGTCACCAGACACCACATTCTTAGCTAGGGGCATCCGATGAGCACACTGCACAAGGTAAAGGCCTACTTCGGTATGGCGCCGATGGACGATTATGACGACGAGTACTACGACGACGAAGACCGTCCCGCGCGCGCCTACGCGGCCCCGCGTCGCCCGCGCGAGGAGCGCTTCGAGGACGAGGACTACGGCCGTGGCGAGGCGCGCGGCTACGACGACCGCATGGGCCGCGATTACGAAAGTGCCCCAATGGGTTACCGCGGTGGCTACGAAGAGATGCCGGCTCGCGGGCCGCGTGAGTTCGAGCGTCCCCGCTTCAACACCCTGCGTGGCGCCACCCGTGGCGCCGTCGCCATGGAGCCCCGCCGCATGGCCGAGCTGTTCGAGGCCGGCAGTGCCCTGGCCAAGATCACCACGCTGCGGCCGAAGGACTACAGCGAGGCCCGCACCATCGGTGAGCGTTTCCGCGACGGCACCCCGGTGATCATGGACCTGGTGTCGATGGACAACGCCGACGCCAAGCGCCTGGTCGACTTCGCCGCCGGCCTGGCCTTCGCGCTGCGCGGGTCGTTCGACAAGGTCGCCACCAAGGTGTTCCTGCTGTCGCCGGCCGACGTCGACGTCAGCGCCGAAGAGCGTCGCCGGATCGCCGAGGCGGGCTTCTACAGCTACCAGTAATCCCTACGCAGCTCTACGCAAGACCCCTTCGGCCCCCGGCCGGAGGGGTCTGCGTTAGGTAGGCTCGTGCTCAAGCGCCGACATCGGTCGGCGCTTTTCCCGCGCTAGTGAGGTCTGTTGCATTGACCCTGTTCTTCGACATTCTGGGTTTTGCGCTGTTCGTCTTCTGGCTCCTGTTGATCGCCCGCGTGGTGGTGGAGTTCATTCGCGGATTCAGCCGGGACTGGCAGCCGAGAGGGCTGACGGTGGTGATCCTCGAAGCGATCATGACGATGACCGATCCTCCGGTGAAGCTGTTGCGGCGCTTGATCCCTCCGCTGACCATCGGGCCGGTCCGGGTCGATCTGTCCATCGTGGTGCTGCTCATGGTGGTGTTCATCGGTATGCGGCTGTCTTTCGATCAGGTCGGTGCCTGAGCGCGACGTTCCCCTGACCTGCGAAAGCGCATTAATTACATTTATGTAATTAATGCGCTTTCTCTGTTTAGGTCTATTGGCGCCGAGCGTCGGGTGGCGCCCGCGAATTCCAATGAAACATTGAAATTCGTTCTTAATTCCGGCCCTCGCCTGCAACCGACGGGTCTGCTGTGACAGGATGGACGCCAGTTACTCCACGATCGCTCTACACTTTGATCGCTCTACACTTTGACACCGATTGACGGTCCAGACTGCAAGGGGGCAGAAGATGCCGCTAACTCCGGCTGACGTCCACAACGTCGCATTCAGCAAGCCGCCGATTGGCAAGCGCGGTTATAACGAGGACGAGGTCGATGCATTCCTCGATCTCGTCGAAACCGAGCTGACCCGGCTGATCGAAGAGAACAGCGATCTGCGGCAGCGGGTCGCCGAGCTCGACGCCGAGCTCCAGTCCGCCCGTACCGGACAGCCGGTCGCGGCACCTGTGTTCACCAAGCCCGAGCCCAAGCCGGAGCCCGAGCCCGTCGCAGCGCCCGTCCCGGTCGCCGCGCCCGTGGCCGCGCCGGTCGGCGAGGACCACCACGTCCGCGCGGCCAAGGTGCTGAGCCTGGCCCAGGACACCGCCGACCGACTCACCGGTTCGGCCAAGGCCGAGGCCGACAAGACCCTCGCCGACGCCCGCGCCCAGGCCGATGCTCTGGTCAGCGATGCCAAGCACACCGCCGAGACCACGGTCGCCGACGCCAAGGCACGTGCCGAGGCCATGCTGGCCGACGCGCAGACCCGTTCGGACACCCAGCTGCGTCAGGCCCAGGACAAGGCCGACGCCCTGCAGGCCGACGCCGAGCGCAAGCACACCGAGATCATGGGCAACATCAACCAGCAGCGCACGGTGCTGGAAGGCCGCCTCGAGCAGCTGCGCACGTTCGAGCGCGAGTACCGCACCCGCCTCAAGACCTACCTGGAGTCCCAGCTCGAAGAGCTCGGCCAGCGCGGTTCTGCCGCACCGGCCGACTCGGCGGCCGGCGGCGAGGGTGCTGGCTTCGGCCAGTTCAACCGAGGCAACAGCTGACGGCTGACAAATGCTGATCATTGCCCTGGTCCTTGCCCTCATCGGCCTGACAGCGCTGGTGACCGCAATCGTCACCAGCAATGAGCTGATCGCCTGGGTGTGCATCGGCGCCAGCGTCATCGGAGTGTTGCTGCTCATCGTCGACGCGCTGCGGGAACGCTCGCGCGGCGGTGAGGCGGCGGCCGAGTCCGAGGCCGCCGGTGACGATGCCACCGCTGATACCGCTGTGGTGGACACCGAGGACTACCCCGAGGATGAGCCCGAGGCCGAACCGGAAACGGTTGTCGCCGAAGCGGTTTCGGAAGACGACGCCGTCGAGGCCGCAGCTGACGAGGCTGAGGCCGAAGAGTCTGACGAGTCCGAAGGCGATGAGCCCGAGGCTGAAGCCGAAGCCGAAGCAGCCGTCGACGAGACCCCGGAAGAGTCGGCGAAACCCGAGGCGGCCGACGAATCCGACGAGTCCGAGGACGTCCCGGCTGAAGACGCCGGCGAAACCGACGAGTCTGAGGCCACCGAAGCCACCGAAGCCACCGAAGACGCCACAGCGGACGAGGACGAAGCCAAGAAGGCCTGAGCCCTGGCGCTCCCAGTTTCAACCGATGTCACCGTCACGACGGGATTCCCACTGCTGGTTGTGGTGGCCGTCGTGGCGGTGCATTTTTCTTTCATCGCCTTCATGGTGTTCGGCGGTTTCCTGACCTGGCGCCGGCCCTGGGTCATCTGGTTGCACGTACCCGCGGTGCTGTGGGGCATCGGCAGCACCGCCTGGGGCGTCGACTGTCCACTGACCGACGTCGAACGGTGGGCCCGCCCACGCGCGGGCCTGGCGCAGCTGCCGCCCGACGGATTCATCGCGCACTACCTCACCGGCGTGCTCTATCCGGCCTCGGCGACGAATGTGGTGCGCGTGCTCGCCGTTGTAGTGGTGCTCGTCGCCTGGGTGGGCTGGTTTCGGCGCCGGCGGGTCAGCAGAACTCAGTAACGCTCGGCCAGGGATACGTGGCTTCAATCGCGAGGCGCTCGACGCCGCCGCGATTGAACTCAGGTATCGATTCGGGCCGCCAGACGTCCCTGACTGCAATAACCGGCGGCAGACCGCCCCACCATTGCGCTCACGTACTTTTCCACCCTGTTCACGGGCCTCCGGCACAACCACTGGGGCGTTGATTGCGTACTGAGGGTCAACGCGAGCACTCGCGCCCACATTTCCTGCTTGTTGCGTCGATGAGACGGCCGTGAATCACACCGGTCACGAACCACAGGGACCTCCAAGTGAGTCGGTATTGACTTTGCTGACATCGCCGGGCAACAGCTGCGGCATGGGAGGCCCGTACATATATCTCAACTGTTCATCAGCTGGGAGGCACTGTGAGTGTGTTAAAACGCAACCGCGACATCGACGACTGGGATGCAGAGGACGTTGCTGCGTGGGATGCCGGCAATAAGGACATCGCCAAGCGGAACCTGATCTGGTCGATCTTCGCCGAGCATGTCGGCTTCTCGGTGTGGTCCATCTGGTCGGTGATGGTGCTGTTCATGCCGCAGGCTGTTTACGGCATCGACGCGCTGGGCAAGTTCGTCCTCGGCGCCGTCCCGATCGCGGTGGGCGCCTTCATGCGCATCCCGTACACCATCGGACCCGCGAAGTTCGGTGGCCGCAACTTCACCATCTTCAGCGCGTTGATGCTGGCCGTCCCGTGTGCGCTGACCATGTACTTCATGATGCATCCGGGCACGTCGTACACGACGTTCCTGATCGTCGCGGCGGTCGCCGGTTTCGGTGGCGGTAACTTCGCGTCGTCGATGACCAACATCAACGCCTTCTACCCGCAGCGGCTGAAGGGCTGGGCCCTGGGCCTGAACGCCGGCGGCGGCAACATCGGTGTCCCGGCGCTGCAGATCATCGGCCTGGTCGTCATCGCCACGCTCGGCAACCGTCGTCCCGAGGTCGTCTGCGCCATCTACCTGGTGCTGCTGGCCGCCGCGGCCCTCGGCGCCGCGCTGTTCATGGACAACATCCAGGGGCAGAAGTCGAACCTCTCGGCGATGGTCGAGGCCATGAAGTTCCGCAACTCGTGGGTCATGTGCTTCCTCTACATCGGCACGTTCGGCTCGTTCATCGGGTTCAGCTTCGCGTTCACGCAGATTCTGAACATCAACTTCACCGCGCAGGACGTCGCGCCGCTGCTGGAGAAGTACCACGTCGCGTCAGTGGCCAAGCTGCCCAAGGACGCGGCCAAGGAACTGGCCAAGGCCAACTTCGACGCCTCTGTGCACACCGCGTGGATCGCCTTCCTGGGTCCGCTGCTCGGTTCGATCTCGCGGCCGTTCGGCGGCAAGCTGGCTGACAAGATCGGTGGCGGCAAGATCACGCTGTACGTCTTCACGGCGATGACGGCCATCACTGCCGTCCTGGTCGGCGGCGGTATGTGGGACGACGCCACCAAGGGCCCTGCGACCGGTAGCCAGATGATCGTCTACATCGTGGCGTTCATGGTGCTGTTCATCCTGACCGGCCTCGGCAACGGCTCGACCTACAAGATGATCCCGTCGATCTTCGAGGCCAAGGCGCAGAGCAAGGACGAGTTGGGTGCCGCGGAGAAGACCCTGTGGTCGCGCAGCATGTCCGGTGCCCTGATCGGCTTCGCCGGCGCGGTCGGCGCGTTCGGTGGTGTGCTGGTCAACATCGTGCTCCGGACGTCCTACGCCGGACCGTCCCACTCGGCGACCACCGCGTTCTGGGTGTTCCTCGCTTTCTACGTGGTGTGCGGCTTCGTCACCTGGTTCGTGTTCCTGCGGCAGCCGCACCTGCGTGCGGCGACGGGCGAGCACGTCGGCCGGGATTTCGTGCCGGCAACGTAGCCGGAAGTACGCCGGAGTGCCCCGCGGGAGTTTCCCGCGGGGCACTTCCGTGTTTGTGACCCAGATAACTGGTCCAACCAGTTGACCAGTTTGCGGATAACCCCGATTATCGATGCATGGACATCGCACCCGTCTCCCGCGCGGCGGTCAGTGACACGGTGTTCGCGCACCTCGTCGACGAGATCCTGTCCGGCCGCGTCGCGGTCGACGAAGCGCTGCCGTCCGAGCGGGAGCTGGCGCTGGCCTTCGCGGTGAACCGGCACGCCATCAGGGAAGCGCTCAAGCGGCTGCAGCAGGCCCGGCTGGTACGGATCAGCCACGGCGGCAAGACGCGGGTCCAGGATTGGCGCCTGACGGCCGGTCTGGACGTGCTCAGCACGCTCGCCGCGACCGGCGCGGTGCCGGCCGTGCAGATCGCCCGCGACATCATGGTGATGCGCCGGACCGTGGCCGCCGACGCGGCCCGGCTGTGCGCCCGGAATGCCACCGACGACCAATTGGCGACGATCGCCGGCGCGGCCGCGGCGTACCCGGCACAGCGCACCGACGAATCCTTCGCCGTGGACCTGACGTTCTGGACCGCGATCATCGACGGCAGCGGCAACCTGGCCTACCGGCTGGCGTTGAACACGCTGGTCGCGGCATTCGCCGACATCGGCTTCGGTTCGATAGCCGACCTCGGAATGGCGGCCGAACTGGCCGACCGCGACGCCCACCTCACGCTGGCCGAGCACCTCGTCGCGCGCGACGCCGACGCCGCCCACCGCGTGGCCGACGACCTGCTGGGCCGGGTCGTCGACACCCTTTCCGCTCAGCAGTAGGAGTCATTCCCCATGTTCGATCTGATCCTGCACGCCGTGCCGGTGTTCGTGATCTGTCTGGTGCTCGAGGCGCTGTCCTTCCGGTTCCTGCCGGACGACGACGAAGTCGGTTACGAACTCCGCGATTCCCGAACCAGTCTCACCATGGGGATCGGCAACGTCATCATCAACGTCGGCTGGAAGTTGGTGGTGCTGGCGGCCTACAGCGCGGCGTACCTGGTGGCGCCGGTGCATCTGCCGGCCGACAATCCGCTGACCTGGATCGCGCTCTTCGTCGCCGACGACTTCCTCTACTACTGGTATCACCGCACCCACCACACGATTCGGGTGTTCTGGGCCAGCCACGTCGTGCACCACTCCAGTGAGCACTACAACCTGTCGACCGCACTGCGGCAGACGTGGACGCCGTTCACCGCGCTGCCGTTCTGGTTGCCGTTGGCATTCCTCGGGTTCTCGCCGTGGATGATCCTGCTGCAGCAGTCGGTGAGCCTGCTGTACCAGTTCTTCATCCACACCGAGCGCGTCGGAAAGCTTTGGCGGCCAATCGAGTTCGTGATGAACACACCGTCGCACCACCGGGTGCACCACGGCTCCAACGACCAGTACCTGGACACGAACTACGGCGGCATCCTGATCATCTGGGACCGGCTGTTCGGCAGTTTCGAACCCGAGGGCGAGCGCGTGGTCTACGGTTTGACCAAGAACATCAAGACGTTCAACCCGGTGCGGGTTGCCACGCACGAGTACACCGCCATCTGGCAGGATTTGCGCGCGGCAAAGACCTGGAAGCACCGCTTCGGACACACGTTCCGCGGGCCGGGCTGGTCGCCCGACAGCGCGTAACCCAGGTCACAGATTTCCGGCACATTTCCATCATGATTCCGGCATGAAACATGTTGCGCACCACGGCCTGACGGGCATGTGAGCTTGGGTTGACGCGCAGTACATGGTCGCGCAACGGTTGCGGAATTGACGGCCCGTAGAACTGAAGCATGACCACCGCAGGGCCGCACAGCACGCGCACGGCGTGCTCCTACTGCGGTGTCGGTTGCGGAATTTCGGTCGAGACCCGCACCGACGCGGGCACCGGGCTGCCCGTCATCGCGCGCGTATCCGGGGACCGGCTGCACCCCACCAACTTCGGTCGGCTGTGCACCAAGGGCGCCACCCACGCGGAGATGATGGGTGCCGACGACGGCCGGCTCACCACGGCACTGGTCCGGCACGGCCGTGGCGCCGAAGCGGTCAGCGTCGCGGTCGACGATGCCGCCGCCGAAGCCGGCCGCCGGCTGCGGGCCATCATCGACGAACACGGCCCCGACGCTGTGGCCCTCTATGTTTCGGGCCAGATGACCATCGAGGCCCAGTACCTCGCCAACAAGCTGGCCAAGGGCTTCATCCGCACCGTGCACATCGAATCGAATTCCCGACTGTGCATGGCCAGCGCGGGCACCGGCTTCAAGCAGTCGCTGGGTGCCGACGGCCCGCCTGGGTCCTACACCGATTTCGATTCCGCCGACCTGTTTTTCGTCAGCGGCGCGAACATGGCCGACTGCCACCCGATCCTGTTCCTGCGCATGGCCGACCGGATGGCCAAGGGCGCCAAGCTGATCGTCGTCGACCCGCGCCGCAACGCGACCGCCGAGAAGGCCGATCTGTTCCTGCAGATCAAACCGGGCACCGACCTGGCGCTGCTCAACGGCCTGCTGCACCTGCTGGTCGAAAGCGGTGCGATAGACACCGAATTCATCGCCGAGCACACCGAGGGCTGGGAGACCATGCCCGCGTTCCTGGCCGACTATCCGCCGGCGAAGGTCGCCGAGATCACCGGAATTCCCGAAGCCGACATCCGCCGCGCCGCCGAGATGATCGCGGAGGCAGGGGAGTGGATGTCGTGCTGGACCATGGGGCTGAACCAGAGCACCCACGGCACCTGGAACACCAACGCCATCTGCAACCTGCACCTGGCCACCGGCGCCATCTGCCGGACGGGCAGTGGTCCGATGTCGCTGACCGGCCAGCCCAACGCCATGGGCGGCCGCGAAATGGGTTATATGGGACCGGGTCTCCCCGGGCAACGGGCCGTGACGTCGGCCGAGGACCGGGCCTTCGTCGAAGAACAGTGGGAACTGGAACCGGGCACCATCCGCACCGACGTCGGCCCCGGCACCATCGAGATGTTCCGCCGGCTGGGCACCGGTGACATCAAGGCCGTGTGGATCATCTGCACCAATCCTGTTGCCACCGTGGCCAATCGGCAGACCGTCATCGACGGCCTGCGGGCCGCCGAACTGGTCATCACCCAGGACACCTACCAAGACACCGCGACCAACGCCTACGCCGACATCGTGCTGCCCGCCACCCTGTGGGCCGAGGCGGACGGCGTCATGGTCAACTCCGAACGCAACCTGACCCTGTTGCAGCAGAGCATCCCCGCTGCCGGCGACGCGCGGCCCGACTGGGAACTGATCTGCAATGTGGCCCGGCACATGGGCTTTGGTGATGAGTTCGACTACAAATCCAGCGAGCACGTGTTCGCCGAGATTCGCCAGTTCGCCAATCGCCGTACCGGTTACGACCTGGGTGGCGTGACCTACGAGCGGCTGCGGGAGACCCCGCTGCAGTGGCCCTGCCCGCCCGAGGGCCTGCCCGGTGGCGGCAGCGACCGGAACCCGATCCGCTATCTCAATGACGGGGTCAGTCAGGACCTGTTCGTCGACGCCGACGGAAACCGGCCACGGCTGGCGTTCCCGACGCCGTCGCGGCGGGCGGCGTTCCACGCCAGACCGCACCTGGACGCGGCGGAACTGCCCGACGACGAGTTCCCGTTGGTGCTCAATACCGGTCGGCTGCAACACCAATGGCACACCATGACCAAGACCGGGAAGGTCGCCAAGCTCAACAAGCTCAACGGGTCGCCCTTCGTGGAGATTCACCCGATCGATGCGGCAGACCTCGGCATCACCGAGGGCGGGTCCGTCGAGATTTCGTCGCGGCGCGGCACCGCGGTCCTGCCCGCGGTGCTGACCGACCGGGTACGTCCGGGCAATTGCTTTGCGCCGTTCCACTGGAACGATGCGCAGGGTGAGCGACTGACCATCAACGCGGTGACCAACGACGCGGTGGATCCGGATTCGTTGCAGCCCGAGTTCAAGGTGTGTGCCGTGCGGTTGGCGCCGGTCGCGATCGAACCCGTGGCGGGGACGACGGCCGCACCGGTCGCGGCACCCTCGGTCGCCGCGTCCCATCCGCTGGCCGCGACCCTGGGCCTGAGCGGCCCGCCCGCGCTCGATGAGACCGAAAAGGTCTACCTGGCCGGCTTTTTCGCCGGTGTCCAGCATGCCGCCGGGGTGCCCGTGTTGCCGGAGTCGGCTCCGGTCAGCGGCATCGTCCGGCTGTGGGTCAACGGGGCGCTGGCCGGCGCGCACAGTTCGACGGCGCCTGCCGCGGTGATCGACGCGGTGCCCGCGTCGGCACCGCTGGAGTCCCCGAAGCCGGGTCCGTTGGTGCTGTGGGCATCGCAGACCGGTACCGCCGAGGAATTCGCCGCGGGACTTGCCGCGAGGATCGTCGGGGCCCGGTTGCAGGTACTGGACGACACCGCACTGGACGAGATCGCCCAAGCGGGCGAAGTGCTGGTTGTGACAAGCACTTTCGGCGACGGCGGACCACCCGACAACGGCGCGGACTTCTGGGCTCGCTTGAGCGCTGCGGACGCGCCCGACTTGAGCGGGGTGCGGTACTCCGTGCTCGGCATCGGTGACCGCGCGTACGAGAACTTCTGCGGCTACGCCAAATCCCTGGACGGCCGGTTCGCCGAACTCGGAGCCACCGCGCTGCTGGACCGCGCGGACTGCGAGGCCTACGACGACGAACCACTCGCCCAATGGGCCGCTGCCGCAGCCGACTTGGTCGTCGTCGCTGCTGCTGAAGCGCCCGTCGTCACACCCGCGGCGCCGGCCACGCCAGCCAAGCCGGCTCCCACGCCCGCCAAGCCCTTCACCCGCAACAACCCGCTGCCGGCCCCGTTGTGCCGCAACACTCTGCTGACCAACGGCGGCGCGAAGGAAGTACGCCAGATCGGCTTCGACCTGTCCGGCCACGACGTCAGCTACGGCGTCGGCGATGCGCTCGGCGTGGTGGTGGCCAACTCCCCAGAGGCCGTATCGACGTGGCTGGCGGCCACCGGGCTCTCCGGCGACGAGGTCATCGAAATGGATGGCGGCGAAGCCCCGTTGCGTGCTGCGCTCACCGTGGCGTACGACATCTGCAAGGTGTCGCCGACCCTGCTCAACTTCCTGGCCGAACGCAGCAGCGCCAAGATTCTCCGGGCGCCCCGCGAAGAGCGCGACCGCTGGCTCGACGGCCGCACCGGCCTCGACCTCGTCGAAGAGTTCCAGATTCGGGCGGCACCCGAGGAATGGCGAGATGCCCTGGTGCGCCTGGCGCCGCGCTCGTACTCGATCTCGTCGAGCCCCCTGGTGAGCCCCGACGAGGTGCAACTGACGGTGTCGGTCGTGCGGTATGAAGGTGCCCGCGGCGGTATCCGGCACGGCGTCGCGTCCACCTATCTGGCCGACCGGGCCGAGACGGTGCCGGTGTTCTTGCAGTCGGCGCCGCATTTCCGGCCGCCCGAGGACGCGCTGACCCCGATGATCATGGTCGGCCCCGGTACGGGTGTCGCACCGTTCCGCGGCTTCCTGCATGAACGTCGCGCACTGGGCCACACGGGGCGTAACTGGCTGTTCTTCGGTGACCAGCACCGGGCCGAAAACTATTACTATCAAGAGGAATTGGAGGCCTTCGCCGCCGACGGGCTGCTGACCCGGCTGGACACCGCGTTCTCCCGAGACCAGGCGCGGCGGGTGTACGTGCAGCACCGGATGCGTGAGCACGGCGAGATTCTGTGGCGCTGGTTCGAAGACGGGGCGCACTTCTATGTGTGCGGCGACGCTGCCCGGATGGCCAAGGACGTCGACGTGGCGCTCACCAACATCTTCAAGACGCACGGCGGCATGTCCGAATCGGCGGCGCACGACTACAAGCGCGAGCTGATCGCCGACAAGCGCTACGTTCGCGACGTCTACTGACCCGTACCGCTGCACGCCCGGCAATTTCAGGGTTGACTGGAGCTTGCCGGGAAGGAGCGCTGCTGATGGTCTTGGGTTCTGACGCTGCATCCGGCCCCGCCGCGTCCGCGGTCCCGCCGCGCGGCTCTGGCCGCCACATCAGGTTGACGTCTCACAGCGGCGCCGCCGATGCCCTGCCGATCCGCTGGGGCGCGGCGACCGCCGCCGAGCGCGGCCCGGTGCTCGGGACCACGACCACGCGAGCGCACCGCAATGTGATCGGCACGCACAGCGGCTCCTACAGCGTCTACCGGGCATTGGCGGTCGCGGCCGGGGCGCTCTCGCCCGCGCACCGCGCGGACCTGACCAACACCGCGCCCACCGACGTGATCGGCCCATACCCGCAGTGGGCCGAACCCGGGGCGATCGTGAGTCTGGACCCGTGGGGTGCCATGGTCGCGGATGCGTTCAGTGCCGAATTGGCGGCCGGCCACGACATCCGGCCGACCATCGCCATCACCAAAGCCCATGTGATCCTGCCCGAGGTTGCCGAAGCGATCGGCAAGGGCCGGCTCCGCCCGGACGGTCGGGTGCTGCTGGACAACGGCGCCGCGCTGGTGACCAAGGCGGCCATCGAGCCCGTCTGGTTTCTCCCCGGCGTCGCCGCGCGATTCGGTTGCAGCGAAAACGAACTGCGCCGCGTGCTGTTCGAGGAGACCGGCGGCATGTACCCCGAACTCGTCACGCGCGGTGATCTCGAGGTCTTTCTGCCACCGATCGGCGGGCAGACCGTCTACATCTTCGGCCAGCCGCGCGATCTTGCCGACCCCGACGTGGAGCTGACCGCACGGGTGCACGACGAATGCAACGGATCCGATGTGTTCGGCTCCGACATCTGTACCTGTCGGCCGTATCTCACCCATGCCATCGAGGAGTGCATCCTGGGTGCGCAGCGCGGCGGGGTCGGGCTGGTGGCCTACTCCCGCAAGGAGGGCCGCGCGCTGGGCGAGGTCACCAAATTCCTGGTGTACAACGCGCGTAAGCGGCAGGTTGGTGGCGACACCGCCGACCAGTACTTCGCTCGCACGGAATGCGTTGC
This sequence comes from Mycolicibacterium llatzerense, assembly GCF_025331195.1. Classification (NCBI taxonomy): domain Bacteria; kingdom Bacillati; phylum Actinomycetota; class Actinomycetes; order Mycobacteriales; family Mycobacteriaceae; genus Mycobacterium; species Mycolicibacterium llatzerense. Next base: position 278,482 of record NZ_LXOV01000016.1, read on the forward strand.
CGGAGTGCAGGATATGCGCTTCCAGGAACTCATGCCCGACGTTTTGCACTGGCTCGGTGTCCGCAAGATTCATCGCCTGGTGTCGATGAGCAACATGAAGTACGACGCCATCACCGGCTCGGGTATCGAGGTCGTCGAGCGCGTGAACATCCCCGACGACCTGATCCCGGCCGATGCTCGCGTCGAGATCGACGCCAAGACGGCCGCCGGTTATTTCACCCCCGGCCCGGTGCCCGACGCCGACGAACTCAAGGTCGCCAAGGGCCGCGGACTCACGCCATGACAACCAGCGCCGGCCCCGACACGGATGCCGACAGTGCCGTCGCGGTCGGCATCCTGCGCCGCACCGACGCGATCCGCGAACGTGCCGAATTCCTGCTGCGCCGGGCACGTGCGGGGGAGTCCCGCTGGTTCGTCGTCGACGACGAGTTGATGCCGCAGGCCGCTGACCTCGTCGCCGCCGTCACCCGGACGCGCTACCCGGACCTGGCGATCCCGTATCACAGCCGTTGGCGCCATTTCGAGGCCGGCGGCGTCGACCGCAACGCCGACCTGCGCGCCCGGTTGGCCGCGCTGGACACGCGCTCGCAGGCCCGCGCGATGATCGACCTGGCTGTGGTCAGTGTGCTGCTCGACGCCGGTGCCGGGCCGGACTGGGGATACATGGAACCCGTTACCGGACAACGGTTTACGCGGTCCGAGGGGCTCGGGGTGGCCAGCTGGCACGCCTTTGTCGACGGGGCGTTCTCCAGCGACCCGAGCCGGCCGTGGCAGGTCGACGCCGTGGGACTACGCAGTGTCGACGACGCCGCCCTCGGCCGGGCATTTCAGGTGGGGCCGGACAATCCGTTGGTGGGGCTCTCCGGGCGGGTGCAGCTGCTGCGCCGCCTCGGTGCCGCCCTGGCCGCCCAACCCGAGGTCTTCGGGCCGCAGGGGCGTCCCGGCGGCTTGTTCGACGTGCTGACCGGACCGACCGTCGCGGCCCACGACATCCTGGCGCAGCTGCTGGACACGCTGTCCGGGGTCTGGTTGGCCGACAACGATATTGGCGGTATCCCGCTCGGCGACTGCTGGCCCCACCCGTCGGTGCCGGGGGTGGGGTTGTCGCGCGGGTGGATGCCGTTCCACAAACTGTCGCAGTGGCTGACCTATTCGCTGTTGGAGCCGTTCGAGTGGGCCGGCGTTGCGGTCACCGGCTTGGACGCCCTGACCGGCCTGCCCGAGTACCGCAACGGTGGTCTGCTGCTCGATACCGGGGTCCTGCGTTTGCGTGATCAGGCGGCCGCGGCCCGAACCTGGTCGGTGGCCGACGAATTGGTGGTCGAATGGCGGGCCTTGACCGTCGCGCTGCTCGACGCGCTCGCGCCGCTGGTGCGCACCCGGCTCGGGCTCGACACTGCGGCCCTGCCGCTGGCGTGTGTCCTCGAGGGCGGCACCTGGGCCGCCGGGCGCACCCTGGCGCAGCAGCGGCGGGCCGGCAGCCCGCCGCTGTCCATCAGCAGTGACGGCACGGTTTTCTAGGAGGCGCCATGGGTAACCTGCATCTCGTCGACCACCCGCTGGTCCAGCACAAGCTCACGCTGATGCGGCAGAAGGACGTATCCACCAAGGGTTTTCGTCAGCTGCTCAACGAGATTTCCATGCTGATGACCTACGAGGTGCTGCGCGACATCCCCGTGCACGAGATCGAGATCGACACTCCGCTGGAATCCACCACCGGCATGGTCATCGACGGCAAGAAGCTCGTCTTCGCGTCCATCCTGCGGGCGGGCAGCGGCATTCTGGACGGCATGCTCAGCGTTGTTCCTGGCGCGCGCATCGGCCATATCGGTCTGTACCGCGACCCGAAAACCCATGTCGCCGTGGAGTATTACTTCAAGATGCCCAGCGAGTTGCACGAGCGCGACGTGGTGGTGTGCGATCCACTGCTCGCCACCGGCAACTCGGCGGTGGCCGCGATCGACCGCCTCAAGGAGTACCGGCCGCGCTCCATCAAGTTCGTCTGTCTGCTGACCTGTCCGGAAGGCGTCGCCGCGATGCAGGCGGCCCACCCCGAGGTCCCGATCTACGCCGCGGCGCTGGACCGCCAGCTCGACGAGCACGGTTACATCGTGCCCGGCCTGGGTGACGCCGGCGACCGCATCTTCGGAACCAAGTAGTCGTGCACGAGCTGAACAGAAGGGCGGCATTCGGAGTATTTCTCGGTGCATCGGCCCTGCCATTGGCTGGGGCAGGCGTCGCCGCCGCCTCGCCAGAACCCAGTCCGGAGGACCTCATCCACCTCCGGCGCACCTTCGCGCTGGCAGCACAAGCGCGCCAAGCCGGTGGCGCGCCGTACGGCGCCCTGGTCGCCGATGCCGCGGGCAACGTGGTGGCCGAGCACGGCAATACCTCCTCGGTCGACGGCGGCGACCCGACCGATCACGCCGAGATGGTCACGGTTCGCAGCGCCTGGCGGGCGCTCGGCGGAGGAGATGAACAGGCCGGCATGAAGTCGGCGACGCTGTACGCCAGCACTGAACCGTGCACGATGTGCGCCGGCGGCGCCTTCTGGAGCGGCATCGGCCGGGTTGTGTACGGCATGTCCAATCGCCGGCTGTTCCAATTCACCGGAGACGACCCGGCGCACGCGGCCTACGCGCTGCCGTGCCGCGACATCCTGTTGCACGGATACCGCCCGGTCACCGTCATCGGGCCGCTACTGGAAGACGAAGCGGCACAAGCGCATCAGGGTTACTGGCACTGACGTCCGCTCACGACGACAACGCGTCGAACAGCGCAGACATCTGCGCGGGCGAGACCGACATGCCGCCGCACTGACCCCGCAGCGTGGTCAGGGGCCGCGCGATGTTCTTCAGGTCGAAGAACTCGCCGGGGTGCGCGGTGAAGTATGCCCGGACGGCTCCTTCCGCGTCGCCCGACGAGCCCGCGTTGGTCAGGGCGTCGTTGGCACCCGGGTGCGCATCGAGGTAGGCGCCGGCCTGGGCCAGGACTCCGCCCGCGGTGCTGGCCAGTCCGCTCGCGGAACACGGAGCGGCGGTGGCGTTCGGGATGGCGATCGTAAGCGAGGCGAACCCGGCGAGCGCGAGCATGGCAGTCAGCTTCATACCTGTGATCCTGCTGGAAACCCGGCGATCTCGGGCGCGTTGCGTGGAATTGGTCGCGATGGTGCCGGAGGTCGGCGGCTCAGTGCAGCACGACCGTCGGCCCGTTCGCATCCAGCGGCGCGCAGCTGTCCTGGCCGACAGTCGTCGAGCAATGCGCCGCCGGGAGTACGGGGTGGTACCCCGGCGGGGTCCCGCCGTCGCGGGTGATCTGGGTGTAGGTCTGGACAGCGTCGGTCGGCACCCGCCGCAACGCCGGATCACCCATGGCGTCAACCGAATACAGGCCGAAGCGAGGCCGATAGCTGCCCCACTCGTAGTTGTCGACCAGAGACCAGTAGTTGTAGCCGATGATCGGAATGCCGTCAGCCTTGGCGCGCTGCAGCCAGAAGACGGTGTCGCTGAGGTACTGCGACCGCGTCACGCCGTCGGTCCGCGGTTTGGCGTTGTCGGTCACCATGCCGTTCTCGACGACATAGATGGGCAAGCCGGGGTACCGCTGGGCGTAGTGGCGTGCCACGTAGTAGATGTCCTCGGCCTGCAGCTTGGTGTTCCACCGGGCGGTCATGCTCTGCGCCGAAGCCGGATTGTCCTGCGCCGTACCCGTGTAGTAGTCGAACCCGAGGTAGTCGAGGCTGTCCCTGACCCGGTCGAAGAACGAGCCCTCGATTCCCTTGACGCCGAATCCGGCGAACTGCGCCAACACTTCTGGCGGAATGTAGGCCTCGTTCGTGGTGACCTTGGCCTTGGGATCGGCGTCGTGCGCGGCGCGATACACCGCGCGGTGGGCGTCAGCGACGCGGTCGAGGAACGTGCCGAACTGGTCGGGCTTGATGGCGCCGGTGCGCACTTCCATCGCGCCGAAGGCCAGTGGCTCGTTGACGCTCACCCACAGCACGCCCTGCCCCGCGTAGCGTTTGGTGATCGCCTTGGCGAAGTCTTCGAACGCGGGGCCATTGTTGAGGAAGCCGCCGCGGTCGGCGATCCAGCCGGGGTATACCCAGTGCATCAGCGTGATCATCGGCGTCATGCCGTTGGCGAGCAGTGTCGCGACCACGTCGTCGTAGTAGGCCAGCTCCTTGTCGTCCCACTTGCCGGGCTGCGGCATCACCCGCGACCATTCGAGGCCGAAGCGAAAAGTGTTGACGCCCATGGCATGCGCGTTGGCGATGTCTTCCTTGTAGCGGTGCCGGAAGTCGTCGGCCTGTTTGTAGGGCTCCACCGGACTCGCCTCCAGCAGGCCCGCTCCGGGTGATACGGGCTTGTCGGCTGTCCGGTCGACGTATCGGCGCCAATTGCTGTCGGGGGCGTCGCCTTCCACCTGGTATCCCGCCGTCGCGGTACCCCAGTAGAAGGTGCGGCTCCAGGACGAGCTGTTGTCCGTCCGCTCCTGCTTCGCGCCGCACGCGGAGAGTCCGAAGGCGAGGGCCACGGCTGATGCCAGGAAAACCCGGTTCCACTTCATACCCAAAACCATACAGTGCACTGTTTTGGTCAGGCGAGGATGCGGTGCCACACGGCGCGCACATGAGCGCCCATGTCGATCGACCGATCGGACATCCATTGGATCTGAATCCCGTCGGCCGCGGCGATCAGTGCGGTGGCGGCGAACTCGGCGTCGACGTGTGCGGGGAGCGCACCGGCCGCCTGTTGGCGGCCGACATACTCGGCGATTGTCGCGCGCATTCTCTCGTATCGCCGGCGCAGGTATTCCGCGGCCGGATGCGACGGATCGACCGCGGCGGCAGCCGCCAGCGACAGATAGACCGTGCCCGATCCCGGCTTCGCGGCCTTGTCCACCATCGCCTGCGCCATGACCTCGCCCGGATCGATGTCGACCTTCGAATTGTGATACCACTCTTCGAATTTCGCATCGGCGTCGCGATGCAACTCGGTCAGCAGGACATCGCGCGTGGGGAAGTAGTGCATCAGGCCCGCGAGGCTGATGCCGGCCTCGTTGGCGATCACCCGCATCGACGCGCCGGCCTCGCCGTCGCGTTCCAGGACCGCGAGCGCGACGTCCTTGATCTGCGCGCGCTTGGCCTCACCTTTGGCGTACCGCCCCACAGTTGGCATGACGTGAGGCTAGCGACAACCAGCGCCGGGAGTCGTCGATAACTACAGCTGCGACTCTCTAGCTCCGGCCGGCTCTGATCATGTCGATGCGGGGCACCACCTTGACCCGCTCTCGGCCCTGCTGCGCGCCGAGAGCCATCTCATGGGCGTCGAGGCGTTCCCATTCCTCCCACGTGGTGTAGTCGATGCCGCTGCCGGACAGGTGCTCCAGGATGGCGTCAGGCCCGGCTATCTCGGGTGCGCGAAGTCCGGGTAGGTCGGCCAGCAGGCTGGTGATCGTCTCGGACGCATCGGATTTGGTGTGCCCGATGAGTCCGATGGGCCCGCGTTTGATCCAGCCGGTGACGTAGGTTCCTTCGATCAGCTCGCCGTCGAGGTCCAGTACCCGGCCGGCATCGTGCGGGACCACGCCGGCGTGGTGGTCGAACGGCAGATCGGCCAGGTGTGAGGACAGGTAGCCGACGGCGCGGTAGACGGCCTGCACCGGCCAATCGGTGAATTCGCCGGTGCCCCGGGCGGTTCCGTTCCCGATCAGTTCGGTGCGCTCGGTCCGCAGTCCTTCGACCCGGTCCGTGCCGAGCACGGCGATCGGTGATTGGCACAGATGGAGGTGGATGCGGTGCGGGGCGCCAGTGGGCTCGACGTCGAGGTACCGCATCATGGTGTTGACGACGAGCTTGGTGGATTTGCTTGAGTTGATGGCCTGCTGGCTGGCCTCGTCGATCTCGAACCCGTCTGGGTGCACGATCACGTCGACGCTGGGGGAGTGGGACAACTCGCGGAATTCCATTGGCGAGAACTTGATCTGCGCGGGGCCCCGTCGGGCGAACACGTGTACGTCGGTGGCCTGATTCAGCGAAAGCCCTTGGTAGACATTGCCGGCGATGTCGGTGCTCAGTTGCTCATCGGCCGGCTTGGCCAGCATCCTGGCGACGTCGAGGGCCACATTGCCGGCACCCAGGACCGCGACGCTCTTGGCCTCCAGTGGCCAGGTTCGTGGCACATCGGGGTGGCCGTCATACCAGGAGACGAAGTCGGCGGCGCCGTAGCTGCCGGGCAGATCGATGCCGGGGATGTCCAGCGGGCGGTCGGCGCGCGCACCGGTCGAGAAGATGACCGCGTCGTAGTAGCGCCGCAGATCGGACAGCTTCAGGTCGGTGCCGTAGTGCACGTTGCCGATGAAGCGGATCTCATCGCGAGACAGCACGCGGCGGAGCGCCTTGATGATCTCCTTGATCCGCGGGTGATCGGGTGCCACCCCGTACCGGACCAGCCCGTAGGGGGCCGGCAGTCGATCGAACAGATCAACTCTGGCCTGCGGGTATTCCTCGGTCAGGATGTCGGACGCATAGATTCCGGCCGGCCCTGCCCCGATCACCGCCACACGGATGTCGCGCATTCAACACCTCCACTAGATTAGGTAAGGCAAGCCTAAATTCGTACGCAGGTACCGCAAGGCCTACGTCCGAGATGGAGATGCTGATCACAGCGCCCGTTCGGCAGGCTCCGCGTAGTCGCGCAGTGCGCCCGGTTTTACCCACGTTGACCTGCGTCGCAAGAAACCGCCAAGGCTCCTACCGAAGCCTTGCGGGTGACCGAAGCACCATTTCGAGAAGAGGCAGTCCACGAAGATGATGAAGCTGGCGCTGATCGCAACGACGGCGGTCGCGGCAACGATTGGCCTGGCCGCAACCGCGCACGCTGATGACGCCTACGCCTTTCGGTCCCCATCGGGGAACGTCGGCTGCAAGATGGGCGCGGGCGGTGCCATGTGCGAGATCAAGGACTACACCTGGTTCATCCCGCGCCCGGCGGACTACACCATGGGCGGGAAGGGCAACAGGTTCCTGCTCGGCCAGGGCGGCGCACCCATCGGGGGTGACTGGCACTCGGATCACGAATTTCCCGACGGCGCACCGACTCTCGCCTATGGACAAACGCGGACGGTAGGCTCCATCACCTGCGACAGCGAACTCGTGGGCATGACGTGCACCGACTCCAGCACCGGACACTTCTTCCGGGTGTCACGCGATTCCTACCAGTTGGGCTGACCGCAATGAAGCAAATGAAAACGAAGAAGGTCGCCACACGGATTGCGGCGGCCATCACGACCACCGTCGCCTGGCCGCCTGCTCGACGAACGGCGCGCCCTCGGCGTCGGCCGACCCGCAACCGACGCTCGGTGGTGCCTGGAACCCGAGTGTGCGGGGCTACGGAACGGTGCAGCCGGCGAGAGTGTTCAACGGTGGCGACCCGACGGGCGACATCTGGGACATCACCTGGTCCTCCTGGGGTGGCGACCGGGCCATCGGGACCGGCACTTCCTACGCGATACCGCCGGGGGCCTTCAGTGTTTCGCAGTCGGTCAGGCAATCGGCGACGATCGTGGCTTATAACCTCGGCACCTGCAATGGCCAGCTGATGTACCAAGCGGCGAAGTGGTACTTCCCTGGCTACGGAGAGACGTTCAACCCGGCGGGGCACTACGACATCTGTACGGGCGATTACGTCAACGGCATCTGACGAGAGCGCTGTATAGCCCTGAGCGGCAACAGGTTCCGCTACTTCGCTCAACCATCTCAAGCGATTCAAGCTGATCAGATGGATTGCGGTATCAGGGCGGTGACGATTGTGTCGAAGGCATGAAGAGTTTTCTTGCCGGCGACGCATTCGCGGATCGGACTGTCGTCCTCATCGGCGGCGGGTCCGGAATCGGATTCGCGGTCGCCAAATTGGTGGTATCCGGTGGGGGTGCGGTGGTACTGGGCGGGCGCCGCGCCGGTGCGCTCGAAAAGGCCGCCGCCGAGCTGGGTCCGTCGGCGACATGGCAGGTCGTCGATACCGCGGACGAGCGCGCCGTCGAGGCCGTGTTCGCCCGGCTCGACTCGGTCGATGCCGTCTTCACCACGGCGGCCACCTACATCACCGGATCACTGCGCGAACTCTCGATCAGCGACGCGGCGTCGCCGTTCGACTCGAAGTTCTGGGGTCAGTACCGCGTCGTCAAGGCCGCGTTGCCGGTGCTGGCAGCTGATGCGTCAGTCGTACTGATGGCCGGGGCGGCCAGTGTCCGGCCGGCCGGCGCCGCGCCCGCCTACGTCGCCGCCAATGCCGCGATCGAGGGCCTGGCACGCGGATTGGCTGTTGAACTCGCGCCGGTACGGGTGAACGCGATCTCGCCTGGCACCGTCGACGGCAATCTTTGGAATCAACGGCCCCAAGCCGTCCGGCAGGCGGCATTCGACCACTTCGTCGAAGCCTCGACCAGCGGGAAATTGGTGCGGGAGGACGAAATCGCGGCTGCCGTCATTCATCTCTTCCTCAACGGCGCGACGACGGGTTCCACGCTCTATCCCGACGGCGGGTACAGCTTGCGTTGATCCGGATGTCCGCGGAGAACTGTTAGCAAACAATGACTTTCGTTGCGGGTCCACTCGCGTGATGCGAATCACCGAGGTCGGGTGGTTTATCGGACGCAGATTGGGTAGACAGGCTAAGAGGCGGCTGTGGGAATGGTCGCTGCGAGTTTCTACCGAGTTGGGGCGGTCCAGATGAAGCGAAATGATCGATGGTTGGGTGCTGCCGCTGCAGCGGTGTTCCTTACGGCAGCGGGCGTCGCCGCTGCCGGGCACGCGGCAGCGGAGGCGTGCCCAGACGTGCAATTGGTGTTCGCCCGAGGCACCTTTGAGCCCGCAGGCGTCGGCGGCGTCGGGCAGGCGTTCGCGGACTCGCTCCGCGCCAAGACACCGGGCAAGTCGGTGGATGTCTACGCCGTCAATTACCCTGCGTCCCTTGATTTCGCGACCGCGGCCGACGGCGTGATCGACGCGAGGAACAAGGTGATGGCGACAGTGAACTCCTGCCCGAACACCAAGGTGGTGCTCGGCGGCTACTCGCAGGGGGCGGCAGTGGCCGCGTACATCACCGAGGACCACGTGCCGCAGGGCTTCGCGTTGCCGCCAGGGCTGACGGGTCCGATGCCGACGTCGGCGGCCGATCATGTCGCCGCGGTCGTACTGTTCGGAAAACCGTCCAGCGGCTTCCTGCAGATGATCTTCACGGGCGCGCCACCCATCACCGTCGGCCCGCGCTACGTCGGCAAGACCGATGATGTGTGCATCGCCGAGGACCCGGTGTGCTCACCGACCGGCAACGATCAGGGTGCCCACGGCGCGTACCCGGCGCGCGGGCTGACCGACCAGGCCGCCGATTATGCGGTGAACCGGCTGGGCGGTTCGGCCAATCGGACCTGAGTCGTCCGGAGTCTGTGATCGTGGCCGGAGGGCGTGAAAAATGTTCGTGCTGAGTGCAATCGGTGTCTGATGGGTTAGATGTGAACACGATGGAGGGGTGACCCGACAGATTCGCCTCAATGCCTTCGACATGAACTGCGTCGCTCATCAGTCGCCCGGATTGTGGCGGCATCCAGAGGATCAGTCATGGCGTTACAAGGACCTGGCGTACTGGACCGAATTGGCGAAGTTGTTGGAACGGGGCAGGTTTGACGGCCTCTTCATTGCCGATGTGCTCGGTACCTACGACGTCTACGGAGCCAGCGACGAGGCCGCCATCCGGCAGGCTGCGCAGATCCCGGTGGGTGACCCGCTGTTGTTGGTATCGGCGATGGCGCTGGTGACCGAGCATCTGGGCTTCGGCATCACCACCGGCACCGGGTTCGAGCACCCGTATCCGTTCGCTCGCCGGATATCGACGCTGGATCACCTGACCAAGGGGCGGATCGGCTGGAATGTGGTCACCGGTTATCTGCCCGCGGCGGCGCGCAATATGGGGCAGACCGACCAGCCGGCCCACGATGCCCGGTACGACCACGCTGACGAATATCTCGAGGTGCTCTACAAGTTGTGGGAGGGCTCCTGGGAGGACGACGCGGTGGTCCGCGACCGCGAGCGCGGGGTGTTCACAGACCCGGACAAGGTGCACCACATCGGACACTCCGGAACACATTTCAGTGTGCCGGGAGTACACCTCGCCGAGCCCTCGCCGCAGCGAACCCCGGTGATCTACCAGGCCGGTTCATCCCCGCGCGGGGTGCGGTTCGCCGCCGAGAACGCCGAGGCGATCTTCACGGCGGCGCCAACCAAAGCTATTCTGGCAGAGACGGTTTCGACCATCCGCCGGGAGTTGGAACTGGCTGGCCGGGATCCGTACTCGGCCAAGATTTTCAATCTGTCGACAGTGATCACCGCGGCCACCGATGCCGAGGCGCACGCCAAGCACCGCGAGTTGCTGTCCTATGGCGACCCGGAAGGCGCGCTGGTGTTCATGTCCGGATGGATGGGTGTGGACCTGGCCCGTTACGGGTTGGACGAGCCGATTGGCAACGTCGACTCGAATGCGATCCTGTCCGCGGTCAAGGCGTTTCAGTCGGCCGATCCCGATGGCCGGGAGTGGACGGTCCGGGACATCGCCGAGTGGGGCGAGATCGGCGGCATGGGTCCACGGATCGTCGGGTCGGGCACCACGGTGGCCGACACCTTGCAGGAGTGGGTCGCCGAGACCGATGTCGACGGTTTCAACCTCGCATATGCCATCACCCCCGGCTCGTTTGCCGACGTGATCGAGCATGTGGTTCCGGTGCTCACCGAACGTGGTGTCTATCAGGCGGAATACCTGCCAGGGTCGTTGCGGCACAAACTTTTCGGCAATGGCGACCGGCTACCGCAGGAGCACCGCGGCGCGCGATACCGGGTCGGTGGGCCGTCATCGACGATCATCGATCGTCCGTCCACGCTGCCGTCGTCGTCGGCATCGGCCGCGGCTCAACCAACGCGCGGTCGCTGAGCGGCTCAACAGCCGCACCATCATCGAACCCGGCCGACGTTACTGACCCAACGAAAAACCCCGGCCCAAGGGCCGGGGTTTTCTCTGCGTGTGATCGCGGCTGCGCCGCTCACCACACTCCGTCGCCTCAGGAAAGACGCAAGCGCCTTTCCGTTCGTCTCAGTCGTGTGTCCGAGGGGGGACTTGAACCCCCACGCCCGTTAATAGGGCACTAGCACCTCAAGCTAGCGCGTCTGCCATTCCGCCACTCGGACATGCCCAGCTGTCTGACTGGGCAGCTTAGGCTAACGGATCAGGACGCCGAGTCCCAAACCGGCTTGTGATCAGGGGTAGCGCAAGCACCAGAGTGCCGTCGATGCTACGAATGGGACTGTGACTGCGCCCGAAGACGAAGTGGTCGACCTCGTCAGCTCCCTCATCCGGTTCGACACGTCCAACACCGGGGAGTTGGAGACCACCAAGGGCGAGGAGGACTGCGCCCGCTGGGTTGCCGAGAAACTGCGCGAGGTGGGGTACACCACCGAGTACGTCGAAGCGGGCGCCCCTGGCCGCGGCAACGTCTTCTGCAGGCTCAAAGGCGCCGACCCTGATCGGGGCGCCCTGCTGATCCACGGCCACCTCGACGTCGTCCCGGCCGAGCCCGCCGACTGGAGCGTTCACCCGTTCTCCGGCGCGGTGAAGGACGGCTACGTGTGGGGCCGCGGTGCGGTCGACATGAAGGACATGTGCGGCATGATGATCGCCGTCGCGCGGCATCTGAAGCGCGGCAACATCGTCCCACCGCGAGACCTGGTGTTCGCCTTCGTCTCTGACGAGGAGCACGGCGGCACCTACGGCTGCCAGTGGCTCGTCGACAACCGGCCCGACCTGTTCGACGGCATCACCGAGGCCATCGGCGAGGTCGGCGGTTTCTCGCTGACGGTTCCCACCAAGGACGGCGGCGAACGTCGCCTGTACCTCATCGAGACCGCCGAGAAGGGCCTGTCCTGGATGCGGCTGACGGCGCGCGGCAGGGCCGGGCACGGCTCGATGGTGCACGACGACAACGCCGTCACCGAGATCGCCGAAGCGGTCGCCAAATTGGGCCGACACCAGTTCCCGCTGGTGCTGAGCGAGTCGGTTGAGCAGTTCCTGACCGCGGTCTCCGAGGAAACCGGCTATGACCTCGACCCGAACTCGCCGGACCTCGAGGGCAGCATCGCCAAGCTGGGCGGCATCGCGCGCATCGTCGGCGCCACCCTGCGCGACACCGCGAACCCCACCATGCTCAAGGCCGGCTACAAGGCCAACGTCATCCCGGCCACGGCCGAGGCCATGGTCGACTGCCGCATCCTGCCGGGCCGCAAGGAGGCCTTCGAACGCGAGCTCGACGCGCTGCTCGGCCCCAACATCACCCGCACCTGGGAGCGTGACCTGCCCAGCGTGGAAACCACCTTCGACGGCGACCTGGTCGACGCGATGAACGCTGCGATCCTGGCCGTCGACCCCGACGCCCGCACGGTGCCCTACATGATGTCGGGCGGCACCGACGCGAAAGCGTTTGTCCGCCTGGGCATCCGGTGCTTCGGGTTCGCGCCGCTGCGGCTGCCGCCCGAGCTGGACTTCGCCGCCCTGTTCCACGGGGTCGACGAGCGCGTGCCCGTGGACGCACTACAGTTCGGCGCGAAGGTCCTCGAGCACTTCCTGACGCACTGCTGACCGACACTGCTGACCATCGAAAGGGCATCATGACCGCTTCGCCGTATGACAACCTGCCGCAGCTGCCGACTTTCACGTTGACCTCGACGTCGCTGTCCGACGGTGGCGCGCTGGCCAATGATCAGGTCAGCGGCATCTTCGGCGCCGGGGGAGAGGACGTCTCGCCGCAGCTGAGCTGGTCGGGCTTCCCGGCCGAGACCCGCAGCTTCGCCGTCACCGTCTACGACCCCGATGCCCCGACCGCGTCGGGCTTCTGGCACTGGGCCGTCGCCAACCTGCCCGCCGACGTGACCGAGCTGGCCGCCGACGCGGGCAATGGCGACGCGCTGCCCGGCGGCGCCATCACCCTGGCCAACGACGCCAGCCTCAAGCGCTACCTGGGTGCCGCCCCGCCGGCCGGCCACGGCCCGCACCGGTACTACATCGCGGTGCACGCGCTGCCTGTGGAGAAGCTGGACATTCCCGAGGACGCCACCCCGGCGTTCCTGGGCTTCAACCTGTTCATGCAGGCCATCGCCCGGGCCGTCATCCACGGGACGTACGAGCAGAAGTAGCCGGTCCCTGTGGGGTCGCGGTGGCCATCCGCCCGTCCTACTATCGGACCGAGGCCGGCGGCAGCGACGCTCGCCGCGCCCGGAGCGAGGGGGACCATCCGCTTTGTCCACATCTACGCCGGTGAGCAAGCGTTCGACACCGACGGATCAGGACCGGCTCGACTACATCGACCAGGCCACTTTCCTGTCGTACCGGGCCAATGGCCGGGTGCAGGTCGGCATGGCGTTGTGGTTCTACGAGGGTCCGGTGGACCTCGACGGGCTGCGCCGGTTCAACGAAAACTTCGGCAAGGGGCTGGTGGCCCGGTACATCGAGCGGTCGCCGCTGCCGTTCGGTCGGCATCGTTGGGTGGCCGCCACGGGCGCCCCACGCCCGATCGACATCGCCGAAACGGCTTGTCCGCGTTCAGAACTGAGTGACTGGCTGGAGGAGCGCGCACAGATTCCGATCGACCCGGAGCGCGGGCCGGGTTGGACCCTCGGCGTGCAGCCCTTTACCGACGGCTCGACGGCGGTGGCCATAGTGCTGTCGCACTGCCTGATCGATGGCACTGGGTCGGTCGTGGCGTTCATGGACGCAATTCTGGGAAACGAGCGTGATCTCGGCTACGGGCAGCCCAGGTCCCGCACCCGTTGGCAGGCGATCCGGTCCGATCTCCGCCAGACCTTCAGAGACCTGCCCGACGTCCGGCGCACGATTGCCGTGGCGGCCAAGCTCGCGCGCGAGCGCCGCGGTGAGATGACCGCGACGCCGTCGACGGGAGGGCCGGCCGATGGCGACGAATACGTGCATGTGCCGTTCGCGTCCGCCATCATCGACCTCGACCACTTTGACGCGCGCGCAGCAGAATTGGGCGGCAACAACTATTCGCTGGTCTCGGCGTTCGCCACCCGCCTCGGGGTCCGCATGGGACGGCAGCGGGCGCGCGATGGCGCCGTCTCGTTGATGGTCTCCATCAACGACCGCACCTCGCTCGATGACACCCGGGCCAACGCGATGACCTTCACCACCTTCACCGTCGACCCGGCGACAGCCACCGCGGACCTGACCGAGCTTCGCGGCACCATCCGGACCGCATTGCGGAGCGCCCGAGAGCAGCCGGACGAGTCCTTCCAGCTGTTGCCGCTGACACCGTTCATCCCGCGGCGGGCGGTCCGCCATACCGCGGCCATGGTGCTCGGCGAGCTGCCGGTCACCTGCTCCAACGTCGGCGACGTGCCGGAACTGGTCGGCCGCGTCGACGGAGTCAATCAGGCCGATTACGTGATCTGTTGGGGCGTCGAGCAAAACGTCACCAAGCGGGACATCGAGCAGCCCGGGGGCCTGCTGGTGGTGACGGCCCTGCGCCACAACGGCAAGGTCACCTTGGGCGTCGTGGGTTATCAGGTCGGTGCCGAGAACACCAACGCCGTCCTGCGCGACCACGTCCAGCAGACCTTGGACGAACTCGGCGTCACACCGCTGGTCGTGTACTGATCGCCGCCGTCAGGTCCGTCAGGGAGTCGCGCACCGCGTCGAGCAGGGGCCACGGGTCGTCGAGTTGATCGCGGTCGACGACGATGCCGATCGACAGTTCTTGACGGTAGCTGAACACGGTGATGTTCAGCCCGACTCCGTGCAGTATGCCGGAGATCGGAAACTGCGAAAGCTGTTCGGCGCCTGCGCAGTACAGCGTCGTGGGGGAGCCGGGCACGTTGGAGATCGCGGCGTTCACGGCCGGCTGCAGGAACGATGCCCCGTGGCGCAATGCCGTGCCGGTGGCACGGGCGAACAACGCCGGCGGGATGAGGTCGTTGGCATCCTCCAACAGGGACGCCGGCAGTGCCTGATGACGCTGTTTCGCGGCGGTCATGGTGACCTGCGCCCGGTGTAGCCGCTCGACGGGATCGGCCTCATCGGTCGGCAGTTCGGCCATCATGACCGAGACCCGGTTCCCGAACGTGCCCGTCTGCTCAGGCGTGCGGACGGACACGGGCACGAACGACAGCAGTGGTCCGTCCGGCAGTTCGCCTTCGTCGGCCAACCACGACCGCAGTCCCGATGCGCACATCGCCATCACGACGTCGTTGATGCTGCATCCGAAGTGATCCTTGACGGCTTTCACCTCAGCCAGCGACACCGAACCGAACGCCACGCTTCGACGCGGCGAGATCGCGGTCTGGAACCGCGTGCGCGGTGCGACGAGTTCGGTGCCTTCGGCTGTGTTCGTGCGCTCCAGGATCGCCTTGGCGGACCGGCTGTGCCGCGCCACCGTGCTGACGCCGGGCACGCCTCGCAACGTGGGCACCTCGTCGAGGTGTGGCAGCGCACGCACCGCGGCGCGGATGGACCGTGCGGGGTATCGGCACATGTTGGTCAGGCCGCGGCCGAGAAGTTCGGCCTGGGACGGCCGGCGCTGCGGTTCTACACAGCTGGGAGCCACCACTGGCTGTCCCTCTGCGGTGTCGTCGAGCAGCACCCGCAGCATCTCGGCGCCCGAGACGCCGTCGACCGCGGCGTGGTGCATCTTGATCAGCAGTGCCACCGAGTCGTCGGCCAGTCCGCTGATCACGTGGATCTCCCACAGCGGCCGTGACCGATCCAGCGGCCTCGCGATGATCTCGGCAACGTGGTCGGCGAGCCGGCGGTCGTCACCCGGTGCCCACAGCGCGGATTCCTGTACGTGATAGGTGACATCGACGTCGTCTGCGTCGACCCAGTACGGGTGGTCGAGGTCGAATGGCACCCTGACGAGTCGCCAGCGGAACGGGGGCAGGAGCGGCAACCGCTCGGCCACGAGGTCCCGGATCACCTCGGCGGTCAGCCGGCGGCCGTCTGCGGTGTACGGAGCGTAGGTGCTCAGCACGCTGACGTGGCCGTGTGCGTGCCCGTCCTCCATCGCCAGGAACTGGGCATCGAGGCTGGTCAATTTCCGGAAGGTCATGGCCGGTCCTTTCAGGGTCGTGGCTGGTGGATCAGGATTTGGCGACGCCGGCGGCGCCACCGTGGACGAAGACGGGTTTGGTGCCTTGAGCTGCGGACACTGTCTCGGTCAGGTAGTGCAGGGACACCGCGTCGAGGATCGAGTGGAACGTGCCGTCCTCGTTGAAGTTGACGTTCGCGCCATCAACCCAGATGAGCGCGACGGTGTCCTCGGTGTTGTCCTCGGGCGTGTAGAAGGTGTGGACGGAGCCGCCGGGTTCGTACAGGTAGGAGCCGGCGGTCTGGGGCTGGTCGGGGTATTCGCGGTACAGCCAGCAGCCCTGCATCGTGTACACCTGCGCGGGCCCGGTGTGGTAGTGGATTTGCAGGCCGACGCCCGGGGCCATCCTGGCGAGGATGACGTACTCGCCACGCTCGGTGTCCAGTCGTAGCGGGTGGAAGCTGATGCCCGGGCCGAGGGCGTCCTTCAGCAGCGGGGTCTCGGCGAGGTTGACGCTCAGTAGTTCACCCTGCGGCAGCGCGACCAGCGGGAGAGGAGCGCCGCTGCGGGTGGTGACCATTTCGGGGGAGGCGATGGCGGTCATTTTCGGGCCTTTCGATGTCGGGTGGATTCGGTTGGTATGCATCGATTCTGCGGTGCACCGGAGTCCAATACTTGACATCAAATGACAACTTCTTGACAGTAGACGACATGCCATTTGTGCGCGGCACGTCGTTGCAGGGCTTCCTGGAACTCGTCCGGGAACTCGGTGAAGACCCCGCGCCCCTGCTCGCCCTGAGCCACATCCCGATCGAGGCGGTCGGCGACCAGGACAGCTTCATCAACTACCGCAGCGTCGTCACCACCCTGGAGACCGCGGCCACGATGACCGCGACGCCCGACTTCGGCAGGCAGCTGGCGCTGCGCCAGGGCCTGGATATCCTCGGCCCGGTTGGGATCGCCGCCCGGACCGCGGCGACCGTCGGTGCCGCGCTCGAGGCCATCGACCAGTACATGTCCGTCTACAGCCCGGCCCTGACGGCAACCATCGACGCGCAACCGGCGGCACGTCATGCCCGGTTCGACTGGCGCCTCGCGGTACCCCACTCCATCGCGCACCGACAGGCGGCCGAGCTCGCCCTCGGCGTCGCGCTGCAGGTGTTCCGGCTGCTGACAGGTCCGGACTTCACTCCGGCGGCGGTGCACTTCCGCCACGAGCCGCTGACCAGCCCGCAGAACTACGCCAGGTATTTCGGGTGCCCGGTGCGTTTTGCCCAGCCCGACACCGGGTTTCGCTTCCCGAGGTCGGTGCTTGCCCGGCCGCTGGCGGCCGACGGCGCGGTGCACGACGTCGTGCGGGACTACCTCAACACCATCGCGGTACCGGCCGATTCACAGACCGCCGAACCGGTGCGGCTGCTGATCCGCCGGATGCTGCCCACCGGCGGCCTGACCCTCGACCTGGTCGCGCAGCATCTTGCGGTGCATCCGCGCACCCTGCAGCGCCAACTGGAGACGCAGGCCACGTCGTTTGCCGCACTCGTCGACCAGGTGCGCCGCGAGGAGGCCGACCGCTATCTCCGCAGCACCGATATCCCGCTGGGACAGCTGGCCGGGTTGCTCGGCTACAGCGAGCAGAGCGTGCTGTCGCGATCGAGCCAACGCTGGTTCGGCACCTCGGCGTCAGCGCATCGGCGCTCAGCCGTGCGGGATCAGGCTCCCGAGCCCACCGCGTCCGCCAGCGACGCGAAGCCGCCGGCCTTCAGCCGCGCGGCGACGCCGTCGTGAATGTGCTTGGCCCACAAGCCACCGCCGTAGATGAAGCCGGTGTAGCCCTGCACCAACGAGGCGCCGGCGATGATGCGCTCCCACGCGTCGTCGGCGGTCTCGATGCCGCCGACGCTGATCAGCACCAGTTGGCCGCCGACCCGCTTGTGCAGCCGCCGCAGCACCTCCAGTGACCGCGCGGCCACCGGCGGGCCGGACACGCCACCCGCGCCCAGCTCGGCGACGCCGGGGGTCAGCAGCCCCTCCCTGGAAATCGTGGTGTTGGTCGCGACGATGCCGGCCAGCCCCAATTCGACGGCCAGGTCGGCGATCTCGTCGACGTCGTCGTCGGACAGGTCGGGCGCGATCTTCACCAGCACGGGCTTGGTGGTCTCGGCGCGCACGGCGGCCAGGATCGGCCGCAGCGACGCCACGGCCTGCAGGTCACGCAGCCCG
Source organism: Mycolicibacterium llatzerense (assembly GCF_025331195.1). NCBI lineage: Bacteria > Bacillati > Actinomycetota > Actinomycetes > Mycobacteriales > Mycobacteriaceae > Mycobacterium > Mycolicibacterium llatzerense. Next base: position 296,842 of record NZ_LXOV01000016.1, read on the forward strand.
GGCGTGTTCGGCGAGCTGACGTTGACCACCACGAAGTCGGCCAGCGGCCCGCACAGGCGGGCGCTCTCGGCGTAGTCGTCAACGGCATGCTCGGGCGGGGTGACCTTGGTCTTGCCGATGTTCACCCCGATCGGCACGGTCGACTGGCTGCGGGTCAGCCGGATGGCGAGCTCGCCGGCACCGTGGTTGTTGAAGCCCATCCGGTTCAGCAGCGCGCGGTCCTCGGCGAGCCGGAACAGCCGCGGCGCCGGATTGCCCGGCTGCGCCTGCGCGGTGACGGTGCCGACCTCGGCGTAGCCGAAACCCAGTGGGCCCCAGGCGTTGATGCCGCTGCCGTTCTTGTCGAAGCCGGCCGCCAGGCCCACCGGGCCCGGGAAGGTCACGCCGAACACCGTGGTCTCCAACACCGGATCCGACGGCGTGAGCCAGCGGCCCAGCAGCCGGCGGCCGACGGCGAGCCCGGTCGCCACGCGCAGCAGCGCGAACACCCAGGTATGAATCCGTTCCGGGGGCACCCGGAAGAACACCCAGCGCAGGGCGCGATACATCAACAGCTCCTCACATTGCCGGCTGATCGGGCGGCGCCAACCTATCGGGCGCATTTCCCGTCGCTTCGCTCGCCCTGATCTTGCGGCGGCGCAGCAGCACCCGGCGCGAACCGTCGGTGTACAGGCGTACCCGGGTCAACTCCCACCCACGATATTCGGCCTCGATCGACAGCCGGATGGACGCCGACAGTCTGGTTACTTCCGGGGGCAGCCGGAGCGGAATCCATTCGTAGTCGTCGGACAAGTCCTCCGCCCACGCTGCCGGCATCCGCCCCCGGTGCATTTAGCGCCCGCCCGCCTGTGGCCCCGCGGCGGCGTTCGCGATCACCTGCACCCCGGCGCCCGATCCCGACACCACGAACAAGGTGCCGGTGCGTTCGTCGAAGGCGAGGACGTCGGGCTGCTGCACGGTGCGATATCGGACTTTCTCCACGGGGATGCCAGTCGAAAGATCGTAACCAACCACGCCGTTTGTCGCGGTCTGTGAAACCCAGGCGAGTTTCGACGTGCCGACCAGGCCGAACGGCGCGCCCCGGACCGGCGCCTGCTGGCGCAGCATCAGCGGCGTGGTGCCGAACACCAGCAGGCCGTCGCCGCGGGTGTCGGCCACCAGCACCCGCCCGGCAGGGTCGGCGGCCAGCGTGGTGGCACCCTCACCGGCGCGCAGCGCCTGCGCGACGTCGGTGCCGTCCGCGTTCACCTCGGTCACCGAGGTCTGGCCGCGGTCCAGGACGACGACGGTATTGCCTTGCGCGGCAAGACCGTCCACGCGGGCGAAGGCCTTCATCCGGGACTTCACCGCAGTGCCGTCGACGATGAGTACCGCCCCGTCCGCGGTGCCCAGCGCCAGTTTCCCGTCGGCCCGCCGGGCGATCGAGGTGAAGTCGGTGCCCGACTGGCCGTCGACCGCGATCGGCTGCACGGTGCGCTTGCCGATGTCGAGGCGCAGGTAGCCGCCGCGGGTGGACAGGAACGCCGTGCCGGCGCCGTCGCCCGTCACGCCTGTCGCGGTCGTCGGCAGTACCACCGGCGGGGTGCCGGGGACAGTCGCCACCGGGCGTCCCGTGCCGTCGGTGCCCAGCACCACCAGCGACGACGTCGCCGCGTCGAAGGCCGCGCCGGTGCCGGGACCGGGGAGCGTGTGGACCACGCCGTCGGGCACGCCGCTGACCGCGGGGGACACCGCGGCGCGCGCGGGCGTGATGGTGGGCGGCGGTGCATCGGCCGGATGCGACGAGCAGGCCGCCAGCGCCCCGATGGTCAGAGCGGCCGCGGCGAACCTCGTTGCAGAGCCCCAATATTCACGTCGCCGACAATTAATGGGACGGTGATCCATTGGCACGGCCTGTCTTTCGGTCGGCGGGCGGCGGGGGCGGGGCAAATTTCCAGTCTAGGCAAATATATTGGCGTCAATTATCTTCGTCCGGCGGGTACGTCGCGTACCGGAGGGGTATGGTCGGAGCCATGAGCATTGCCACCGACGGCGATCTTGCCAACGGTAATTTTGCTATCGAAGACCTTTCGACTGGTCTGCGGGCCAGCGGGTTTGGCCAAGTCGGCGATGGCCGGAGTTTTTCGTTTCGCCTTGATGACAAGCGCATGCTGATTGTCGAGATCTACCGGCCGCGTTTGTCGGGTCCGGTGCCCCAGGAAGAGGACGTCGTCGCGGTGTCCTCGCGAAGCCTGGCTCACGTCGACGTGCACGACGAGCGCAGCCTCGCCGCCGCCGTCCGGGACGCCGTCGCCGACGCACAACCGGTGCAGCGCAACCACTAAAGCCTGCGTCCGCCGCTCACGGTACGGTCGTCGGCGTGACTGACGTGGCAGCTATGAGCTGGTGGCAGACGATCGTGCTGGCCGTCCTGCAGGGGCTCACCGAGTTTCTGCCGGTGTCGTCGTCGGGCCATCTGGCCATCGCGTCCCGGGTGTTCTTCTCCGGTGATGCGGGGGCGTCGTTCACCGCCGTCACCCAGCTGGGGACCGAGGCCGCGGTGCTGATCTATTTCGCCAAGGACATCTGGCGCATCCTCACCGCCTGGTTCAGCGGCCTGACCGACGCCGCCCGCCGCACCGCCGACTACTGGCTGGGCTGGTGGGTGATCATCGGCACCATCCCGATCTGCGTCCTTGGCCTGCTGTTCAAAGACCAGATCCGTTCTGGCGCCCGCAATCTGTGGGTCATCGCCACCGCCATGATCGTGTTCTCCGCGGTGATCGCGCTCGCCGAGTACGTCGGTAAGCAGACCCGCGACGTCGAGCAGCTGACGTGGAAGGACAGTGTCATCGTCGGCCTCGCGCAGTGCCTGGCACTGGTGCCCGGCGTGTCCCGGTCCGGCGCGACGATCAGCGCCGGCCTGTTCCTCGGCATGAACCGGGAGCTTGCGGCGCGCTTCGGCTTCCTGCTCGCCATCCCTGCGGTGCTGGCCTCCGGACTGTTCTCGCTGCCCGACGCCTTCAAGCCCGTCACCGAGGGCATGAGCGCCACCGGCGCCCAGCTGGCCGTGGCCATCGCGATCGCGTTCGTGGTCGGCTACGCCGCGGTGTCCTGGTTCCTGAAATTCCTGGTGCGGCACAGCATGTACTGGTTCGTCGGCTACCGCATCGTCCTGGGTGTGACGGTGCTGGCGCTGCTCGGCACCGTCACACCCAGGACGATGCGGTAGCCGACGAACCAGTACATGCTGTGCCGCACCAGGAATTTCAGGAACCAGGACACCGCGGCGCTGGGCTGCTGCTGGATGACGGGCCACAGCGGCTCCTTGACCAGATCGGCGATCTTGCTGCCCGTCCAGCTGCCGTAGTCGACCTCGGTCAGCCGGCCGTCGACGCGCGGTTCCACGCCGAGCGCGGCGGCCAGCGGGGCAACGGTGTTCTGGCAGCGCAGCAGCGGCGACCGGACGATGGCCTTGACCGGCAGCTCGCCGATCCTGTCGACGAGGCCCTGGGCCTGTGCGCGCCCCTTGTCGTCGAGGTCCACACCCTCGGACCGGCCGGCCAGCGTGTGGGCGGTGTTGGACGTGGACCGCCCGTGCCGCAGGAGGATGACGGTCATCTGGTTCCCTTCCGGGTCGCCGGGCGGTCCGAGGGTGTGGACCTCGACGACAAGGGGCGCGCACAGGCCCAGGGCCTCGTCGACAGGATCGGCGAGCTGCCGGTCAAGGCCATCGTCCGGTCGCCGCTGCTGCGCTGCCAGAACACCGTTGCCCCGCTGGCCGCCGCGCTCGGCGTGGAACCGCGCGTCGACGGCCGGCTGACCGAGGTCGACTACGGCAGCTGGACGGGCAGCAAGATCGCCGATCTGGTCAAGGAGCCGCTGTGGCCCGTCATCCAGCAGCAGCCCAGCGCCGCGGTGTTCCCGGACGGCGAAGGGCTGGCGCAGGTGCAGTCGCGCGCCGTCGCGGCGGTCCGTGAGATCGACCGGGCCCTGGCCGAGGAGCACGACGGCGACACCCTGTGGATCGCCTGTACCCACGGCGACGTCATAAAGGCGGTACTGGCCGACGCCCTCGGCGTGCACCTCGATGGCTTCCAACGGATCGTCGCCGATCCCGCCTCGATGAGCGTCATCCGCTACACACCGCACCGGCCATTCGTCCTGCACGTCAACCACACCGGCGCGGACCTCAGCTCGTCGCTGCGACCCAAACCCGACCAGCCGGGCAAGCCCGACGATGCCGCGCCGACACACGACGCGACCGTCGGCGGCTCGACCGACTAGACCGGTGAACCGGTATTTTGAAAGGTGCCATGGCCCGCGCAATCCACGTCTTCCGCTCTCCCGACCGCTTCGTGGCCGGGACCGTTGGGCAGCCTGGTAACCGGACGTTCTACCTGCAAGCCGTGCACGATCAGCGGGTCGTCTCGGTCATGCTCGAGAAGCAACAAGTCGCTGTCCTGGCCGAACGTATCTCCGCGCTGCTGGTCGAGATCAACCGCCGGTTCGGCACCCCGATCCCGCCCGACACCGGCGAGGTGACCGACCTGAACCCACTCGTCATGCCGGTGGACGCCGAGTTTCGAGTGGGCACCATGGGCCTCGGCTGGGACTCCGAAGCTCAGACCGTGGTGGTGGAACTGCTGGCGGTCACCGACTCGGAATTCGATGCCTCGGTGGTGCTCGACGACGCCGAGGACGGTCCGGACGCCGTGCGGGTGTTCCTGAGTCCGCAGTCGGCCCGGGATTTCGCGAACCGCTCGAATCGGGTGATCTCCGCCGGTCGGCCGCCGTGCCCGCTGTGCGAAGAGCCGCTCGATCCCGAAGGACATATCTGCGTGCGCACCAACGGGTATCGACGCGGCGTGCTGGGTGCCGGCGATGAACCCGAAGAATGAGCTACGTCAGGTCCTGCAGCAGGGCCGGCTGACCGCACTCGGGCGCATCAGGTCGGCCAGCAACGCCACGTTCCTGTGCGAGGCGGAGCTGGACGGCGCAGAGCTGCACTGCGTGTACAAACCCATCTCCGGGGAGGCCCCACTGTGGGATTTCCCCGACGGCACACTGGCCGGCCGGGAGTTGGCGGCCTATCTGGTGTCCGACGCCCTGGGTTGGAACCTGGTGCCACACACCATTATTCGTGACGGGCCGGCAGGGCCGGGCATGGTGCAGCGCTGGATCGACCAACCCGGTGACGCGCTCAGCGAGACCGAACCCGCGCCCGGCCCGGACCTCGTCGACCTGGTTCCGGCCGGCCACGTGCCGGCCGGGTACCTGCCGATCCTGCGTGCCTACGACCACAAGGGCGACGAGGTGGTGCTGGTGCACGCCGACGACGCCCGGTTGCACCGGCTGGCGGTGTTCGACGTGCTGATCAACAACGCCGACCGCAAGGGCGGTCACGTGCTGGCCGGCGCCGACGGTCAGGTGTACGGCGTCGACCACGGAGTCAGCTTGCACACCGAGGACAAGCTGCGGACCGTGCTGTGGGGCTGGGCCGGAAAGCCGATCGACGACGAGGTGCTCGCTGCCGTCGCCGCGTTGCGGGACGCCTTGCGCGACGGTCTCGCCGCTGAGCTGGGCCCGCACCTGACCCGTCATGAGATCGCCGCGTTACAAGCGAGAGTTGTTGAGCTGCTTGGTAATCCGATCATGCCCACACCCGATCGGCATCGCCCGATCCCGTGGCCGGCCTTTTGATCGCAGTTTGCACACAGGTAGCGATTTGCGTAGCGATTTCGGCAGCCCTACCGCTCGGTAGTGCTCTAGGCTCGTCGCCATGACCGACCACGACCGGGCCGCAGCCCGCCGCGAAATCACCGATGCCCTGCAGAAGGCCCTCGACCGTCGGCACGAGGTGCTCGACGTCATCGTCGAAGCCGATAACAAGGCCGCTGCCGTTGATGCCATCGCCAAACTGCTGGAAACCTCGCATGTCGGCGGCGAGCAGGTCATGGCGATGTCTTTTGATCTGTTGACCAAAGACGCCCGCAAGCGGATTGCCGACGAACTCGAAGACCTGAACTCGCAGCTGTCGTTCGCAGTGAAGGACCGCCCGGCCAGCTTCGGGGACGACCTGATCCTGCGCCAGTTCTCGGCGGCCCAGGACCGCGACATCTTCGCGACGCGGACCACCGACGTCGGTGCGGCCGGCGACGGTTCGGGCCGCGCGGCCGGCGATCTGGACGAGGAGATCAAGGCCGCCGTCTCCCGCGTCTCGGCCGAGGAGGCCGTGTGGCTCGTGGCCGAAGACAACGGTGACAAGGTCGCCATGGTGTTCGGTGAGCTGCTCAACGGAGAGGTGAACGTCCGCATCTGGGTGCACCCCGTCTACCGCCACCGTGGCTACGGCACTGCGGCGCTGCGCCGCTCACGGTCGGAGATGGCGTCGTACTTCCCGGCCGTGCCCATGGTGGTCCGTGCGCCAGGCGCGACCCCGAAGTAGGCGCGCAACAACGCATTACGCGAAACGTATTACGAGAAAAGGGCTCCGGGAATCTCCCGGAGCCCTTTTCGCGCCTGTTGTCGGCTCAGCCGGAGTACGGCTTGGCCTTCACCGGCGGGGCGGCGACGGTGACGGCCTCGACGGAACTGGGTGTCGTCGGCGTCGCGGTGGCGCCGAAGTTCATGTCGGCGACGGACGGCTGGGTGTACTCGCCCGTCGAGGCGCCATGCCCTGACGAGGCAATGGGTGCCACGGCCGGAGCGGGGGCATGGGCCGTGCCGTAGGCACCGAGCGCGATGCCCGCAGCGACCCCGACGAATCCGAACGTCTTTGCCACGTTCATGGCGTCCTCCTTAATGGCTCTCGCGTAAATAGTTGTCCAGATGTTATGAGCCGTATTTCGGCAGGGCCTGCCAGCAACCTGCAACGTGCCTGTGAATAGGCGATTTCAGCTGTGACGTCGGCCTCGGTGATACTCATGGGCATGGAGGACAGTGGCAGGGCGCGCTCCGATGTCGCGCTGGCCGCCGAGGTCGCACAGGAGGCAGGTGAGTTCCTGCTGTCGGTGCGCGACCGGCTCGGCTCCCACGATCCATACACCCTCGGCGCGGCCGGTGACCGGCACGCCAACACGCTGATCCTCGATCGGCTGCGCACGGCCCGCCCCGACGACGCCATCCTGTCGGAGGAGGCCGCCGACGACCTGGTCCGGCTGCGCTCGGACCGGGTGTGGATCGTCGATCCGGTCGACGGCACCCGCGAATTCGGCCGGGGCCGGCCGGACTGGGCGGTTCACATCGCGCTGTGGCAGCGCGATGGCAGCCAGCACGGGTCCATCACCGACGCGGCCGTCGCGCTGCCCGATCACGGTGAGGTGCACCGCACCGACACCGTGATCGGCCCGCCGCCGCGTCGTCCCGGCCCCATCCGCGTCGCCACCAGTACCTACCGGCCCCCGGCCGTGGTGTGGTGGCTGCGCGATGTGCTCGACATGGAGCTCGTCGGCATCGGCTCGGCCGGTGCCAAGGCGATGGCGGTGGTGCGCGGCGACGTCGACGCCTACGTGCACGCCGGCGGGCAGTGGGAATGGGACTCGGCCGCCCCGGCGGGCGTGGTGCAGGCGGCGGGGCTGTTCGCGTCGCGCCTGGACGGCTCGCCGCTGCGATACAACCGGCCCGATCCGTACCTGCCGGACTTCGTCATGTGCCGCCCCGAGTTCGCCGACACCCTGCTCGACGCCGTGCGCCAGGTGTCCTGAAGGCTCCTGAAGTGACCGTGTCTGCGGACACACCCTAGAGTCGATGTCATGCGATCGTGGCTGGCGCCCAGCGTCCCGAACCTGCCGGGCCGCGGCCCCGAACTCCGGCTCTATGACACCGCCGACCGTCAGGTCCGGCCGGTCTCTGCTGGTCCGAAGGCCACCATGTACGTCTGTGGGATCACCCCGTACGACGCCACGCACCTCGGTCACGCCGCCACCTATCTGACCTTCGACCTGGTGCACCGGTACTGGCTCGACTCCGGTCACGACGTCCAGTACGTGCAGAACGTCACCGACGTCGACGACCCGCTGTTCGAGCGGGCCGCGCGCGACGGCATCGACTGGCGCGCCCTCGGCGACCGCGAGACCGAGCTGTTCCGGCAGGACATGACGGCGCTGCGGGTGCTGCCGCCGCACGACTACGTCGGCGCTATCGAGTCGATCTCCGAGGTCGTCGAGCTCGTCGAGAAGCTGCTGGCCTCCGGCGCGGCGTACGTCGTCGACGACCCCGAGTACCCCGACGTCTACTTCCGGGCCGACGCCACCACGCAGTTCGGCTACGAGTCCGGCTATGACCGCGACACCATGCTGGCGCTGTTCGGCGAACGCGGCGGCGACCCCGACCGCGCCGGCAAGGCCAGTCAACTGGACGCCCTGCTGTGGCGGGTGCAGCGACCCGGCGAGCCGAGTTGGCCGTCGCCCTTCGGCGCGGGCCGGCCGGGCTGGCACATCGAGTGCGCCGCGATCGCGCTGAACCGCGTCGGTCCCGGCCTGGACATCCAGGGCGGCGGCAGCGACCTGACCTTCCCGCACCACGAGTTCTCCGCCGCACACGCCGAATCGGTAACGGGGGAGCGGCGTTTCGCCCGGCACTACGTGCACGGCGGGATGATCGGCTGGGACGGCCACAAGATGAGCAAGAGCCGCGGCAACCTGGTGCTGGTGTCACGGCTGCGGGCCGACGGCGTCGACCCGGGCGCCATCCGGCTGGGTTTGATGGCCGGGCACTACCGCGCCGACCGCTTCTGGAGCCCTGAGGTGCTCAGCACAGCCGAGGCGCGGCTGCAGCGCTGGCGGGCGGCCACCGCGCTGCCCGCCGGGCCCGATGCCACCGATCTGCTCGCCCGGGTGCGCCGGTATCTGGCCGACGACCTGGATACCCCGAAAGTCCTTGCTGCCCTTGATGGTTGGTCGACGGATGCGCTCGAGTACGGCGGTCACGACCCGGCCTCGCCGCGGTTGGTGGCCGACGCCATCGACGCGCTGCTCGGGGTGACCCTCTAGTCACTTCCCCGTGCGGGTACGTTTTGCCACCATGGGTTCTGTGTACGGAAAAGTCGTCTTCATCACCGGTGGTGCTGCGGGGGTCGGGGCCGAGGTGGCCCGCCGGTTGCACCGTAAGGGCGCCAAGCTGGTACTTACCGACGTCGACGCGGCAGCGCTGGACGCCACCGCCGCCACGCTCGGTGACGATGTCCTGACCGTGGTCGCCGACGTGCGCGACCTGTCGTCGATGCAGGCGGCGGCCGACGCTGCCGTCGAGCGGTTCGGCGGTATCGACGTGGTGATGGCGAACGCCGGCATCGCCACCTACGGCTCGGTGCTGCAGGTCGACCCCGAGGCCTTCAAGCGGCTGCTCGACATCAACGTGCTCGGGGTGTTCCACACCGTGCGCGCCACGCTGCCGTCGGTCCTCGACCGCCGCGGCTACGTGCTGATCGTGTCGTCCCTGGCCGCGTACACCGCTGCGCCGGGCCTGGCGCCGTACAACGCGTCCAAGGCCGCCGTCGAGCACTTCGCCAACGCGCTGCGTCTCGAGGTCGGGTACCGCGGCGTCGACGTCGGTTCGGCGCACATGTCCTGGATCGACACCGCCATGGTTCGCGACTCGAAGTCCGACCTGTCGACGTTCGCCGAGATGCTGACGAAGCTGCCGTGGCCCATCAGCAAGACGACGTCGGTCGACAAGTGCGGCGAGGCCTTCGTCGCCGGTATCGAGGGACGCAAGACCCGGGTGAACTGCCCCGGCTGGGTCGGCGCGCTGCGCTGGCTGCGGCCGCTGCTGGCGACGCGCATCGGTGAGGTGCCGGTGGCCAAGTTCGTGCCCGACCTGCTGCCCCGGATGGACGCCGAGGTGGCCGCTCTGGGCCGCTCGTCCAGCGCTCAGGCCGAGCAATTCAGTAAGGGATGACGGTGCGGGTCGGCATCGTCTACCTCTGCCTGGCGGCCCTGCTGTTGTCGGCCACCGGCTGCTCCGGCCGCGAGTCGTCGGGTCCCTCGGCGCCGCAGCCGCCGACGCCGGACCAGGTGCGGGCCATCGCGAAATCCGCTTACACATACGGATTTCCGATGGTCGACAACTACCGGGTCCAGTACTCGTACTTCGCCGACAAGGCCGGGCCCGAATACAAGGGCGCCTGGAACGAGATCCACAACACCGCACGTGTCTACACGCCGGAGGACAAGGCGATCCAGACGCCCAACTCCGACACGCCGTACTCGTTCCTCGGTGCCGACCTGCGTGCCGAGCCGTTGGTGCTGAGCGTCCCGCCGGTCGAGGCCGGGCGCTACTACTCGCTGCAGTTCGTCGACGGCTACACCTACAACATCGCGTACGTCGGCAGCCGCGCCACCGGTAACGGCGCAGGCAAATACCTGCTGGCCGGCCCGAATTGGCACGGTGCGACGCCGCCGGGCATCGAGCGGGTGATCCGCAGCTCGACCGAGCTGGCGTTCGTGCTGTACCGCACCCAGCTGTTCGGGCCGACCGACATCGAGAACGTCAAGAAGATTCAGGCCGGTTACCAGGTGACCCCGTTGTCTGGGTTCCTCAAGCAGCCGCCGCCACCGCCCGCACCGCCCATCGACTTCGTCGCCCCGCTGTCCGCGCAAGATGAGCGCACGTCGCCGAAGTTCTTCGAAATCCTCAACTTCGCAATGAAGTTCGCGCCGGCGCAACCTGCCGAGGAGGTCATGCGGCAACGCTTCGCCACCATCGGCATCGGTCCCGACGGCACCTTCCAGGCAGACCAGCTGACACCCGAGAACCGCAAGGCCGTCGAGGACGGCATGGCCGACGCGTGGGCGGCGTTCAACACGTTCAAAAAGGACAAGTTCGACACCGACGAGGTGACGTCGGCCCAATTGTTCGGTACCGCAACCGATCTCAAGGGCAACTACCTGTACCGGATGGCCGGCGCGGTGCTCGGCATCTACGGCAACACCGCGGCCGAGGCGATCTATCCGGGGGCGGCGAACGACAGCACCGGCGCGCCGCTGATCGGTGCGAACAACTACACCCTGCGGTTCGCCCCCGGGCAGCTGCCGCCGGTCAACGCCTTCTGGTCGGTGACGATGTACGAGCTGCCGCAGAGCCTGCTGGTGCCCAACCCCATCAACCGGTACCTGATCAACTCGGCCATGTTGCCCACCCTGATCAAGGATCCGGACGGCGGCATCACGCTGAATCTGCAGAACAAGTCACCGGGACCGGCCCGCGAAGCCAACTGGCTGCCGGCCCCGGCCGGGCCGTTCGTCATCGCGATCCGGCTGTACTGGCCCAAACCCGAAGCGCTCGACGGTACGTGGAAGGCCCCGAAGCCAATTCGGGCTTAGAACCTCGCCGAGTGGCCATCTATTGCACGCATTTGCCCGATTTGCGTGTCATGACTGGCCGCTCGGCGGTCTAACGACCTCTGCGCTTCAGGTACCGCTCGAACTCGGCGGCCAGGGCGTCGCCGTCGATCTTGCCGAGTGCCTCGTTCATGTCGACCTCGGCGTCGCCGCGTTCCTCGAGAGATTGCACGTATTCGGCGATCTCCTCGTCGTCGGCCGTCATCTCGGTGACCGACAGCTCCCACTCCTCGGCCTGCGCAGGCAGGTCGCCGAGGGGCACCTCGACGTCGAGGGCGTCTTCGACACGACGCAGCAGCGCGACGGTGGCCTTGGGGCACGGGGGCGCTGACACGTAGTGCGGCACCGCCGCCCAGAACGTGACGGCCGGGATGCCGGCCTGCACGCAGGCGTCCTGGAAAACCCCGGCGATGCCGGTCGGTCCCTCGTAGCGGGTCTCTTCGAGCCCGAAGAACTTGGCAGAATCGGCTGAGTACGCCGCGCCGGACACCGGCACCGGGCGGGTGTGCGGGGTGTCGGCGAGCAGCGCTCCCAAGATGACGACGGTGTGCACGTTGAGCTTGTCCAGGATCGCCAGCAGCTCGGCACAGAAGGTGCGCCACCGCATGTTCGGCTCGACGCCGTGCATCAGCACCACGTCTCGATCCGAACCCGGCGGGCGGCAGTGCGAGATGCTCATCGACGGCCACACCAGCTCGCGCGTGACGCCGTCCACCTGGCGGATCACGGGACGATTCACCTGGTAGTCGTAGTAGCTCTCATCGTCGATCTCGACGAGGGTCCGGGCCTCCCACATGGCATCGAGGTGCTCGAGGGCGTCACTGGCGGCGTCCCCCGCGTCATTCCACCCCTCGAATGCCGCGACGACGACGGCATCGTGCAGTTCGGGCAGGTCAAGTCCCTGGAGGAGGGGCCGGTCGGCGGGGCTCACAACGCCAGCGTAAGCCCTTATGGGCACCTGCGAGCGCTACCCCGGGGCGGGTCGGGCCGGCAAACCGGTTTGGTAGTCCGGCCTACCATGTTGATGTGACTGCACTGGACAAACAACTGTCCAACGTGGGCGTCCGAACGTCTGTCAGCTGACGACGTAGACTCTTTGGCGTCGAGAGGCGTTGCAACGGAATCCGGTCGGCCCGGTATCCGCCACGCTCGGCAGAGTTAAGGACGCCTTCCGCAATGGAAGGAACGCATGTGACTGCCGCCCCGGTGAAGACTTTCGTGCCGAACATCCGCCCCGACTGCACCGACGAACTCACGGCTGCGCTGGGTCAGCGGATCATGGTCATCGACGGCGCCATGGGCACGGCGATCCAGCGGGACCGGCCCGACGAGGCCGGCTACCGCGGCGAGCGGTTCAAGGACTGGCCGAGTGACCTCATCGGCAACAACGACCTGCTCACCCTGACGCAGCCGCAGATCATCGAAGGCATCCACCGCGAGTACCTCGAAGCGGGCGCGGACATCCTGGAGACCAACACGTTCAACGCAAACGCGGTCTCGCTCGCCGACTACGGCATGGAGGCGTTCGCCTACGAGCTGAACTACGCGGGCGCCGCCCTGGCGCGCGAGGCCGCCGACGAGTTCAGCACCCCGGAGAAGCCGCGCTACGTCGCCGGCGCGCTGGGCCCGACGACGCGCACCGCGTCGATCTCGCCCGACGTCAACGATCCGGGCGCGCGCAATGTCTCGTACGACCAGCTGGTCACCGCGTACCTGGAGGCTGCCAACGGCCTGGTCGACGGCGGCTCCGACATTCTCATCATCGAGACGATCTTCGACTCGCTCAACGCCAAGGCCGCGGTGTTCGCCGTCGAGACGCTCTTCGAGCAGCGCGGCCGCCGCTGGCCGTTGATCATCTCGGGCACCATCACCGACGCGTCCGGACGAACGTTGTCCGGTCAGGTCACCGAGGCGTTCTGGAATGCGATCCGGCACGCCAGGCCCCTCGCCGTCGGCCTCAACTGCGCCCTGGGTGCACCCGAGATGAGGCCGTACATCGCCGAGGTGGCGCGGATCGCGGACACGTTCGTCTCCTGCTACCCGAATGCGGGTCTGCCCAACGCCTTTGGCGAGTACGACGAGTCGCCGGAGCGGCAGGCCGGCTACATCGAGGAGTTCGCCGAGGCCGGCCTGGTCAACCTGGTGGGCGGTTGCTGCGGCACGGCGCCGCCGCACATCGCCGAGATCGCCAGGGTCGTCGAAGGCAAGGCGCCCCGCGAGCTGCCCGAGATCCCCGTGGCCACCCGGCTGTCGGGCCTGGAGCCCCTCAACATCACCGAAGACTCGCTGTTCGTGAACATCGGTGAGCGCACCAACATCACCGGCTCCGCGCGGTTCCGCAACCTCATCAAGGCCGAGGACTACGACACCGCCCTGTCGGTCGCCCTGCAGCAGGTCGAGGTCGGTGCGCAGGTCATCGATATCAACATGGACGAGGGCATGATCGACGGCATCGCCGCGATGGACCGGTTCACCAAGCTGATCGCGGCCGAACCGGACATCAGCCGCGTTCCCGTGATGATCGACTCCTCCAAGTGGGAGGTCATCGAGGCGGGCCTGAAGAACGTGCAGGGCAAGCCGATCGTCAACTCGATCTCCATGAAGGAGGGCGAGGAGAAGTTCATCCGCGAGGCCCGGCTGTGCCGCAAGTACGGTGCCGCCGTCGTCGTGATGGCCTTCGACGAGCAGGGGCAGGCCGATAACCTGGAGCGCCGCAAGGAGATCTGCGGGCGTGCGTACCGGATCCTGACCGAAGAGGTCGGCTTCCCGGCCGAGGACATCATCTTCGACCCGAACTGCTTCGCATTGGCGACGGGTATCGAGGAGCACGCGACCTACGGCATCGACTTCATCGAGGCGTGCGCCTGGATCAAGGAGAACCTGCCCGGCGTGCACATCTCCGGCGGCATCTCGAACGTGTCGTTCTCGTTCCGCGGCAACAACCCCGTCCGCGAGGCCATTCACGCGGTGTTCCTGTTCCACGCCATCAAGGCCGGCCTGGACATGGGCATCGTCAACGCCGGTGCGCTGGTGCCGTATGACTCGATCGACCCCGAGCTGCGGGACCGCATCGAGGACGTCGTGCTGAACCGTCGCGAGGACGCGGCCGAGCGGCTGCTGGAGATCGCCGAACGGTTCAACAAGTCGGAGAAGACCGAGGACCCCAAGGCGGCGGAGTGGCGCAGCCTCCCGGTCCGCGAGCGGATCACGCACGCGCTGGTCAAGGGCATCGACGCGGACGTCGACGCCGACACCGAGGAACTGCGCGCCGAAATCTCCGCCGCGGGAGGTCGCCCGATCGAGGTGATCGAGGGCCCGCTGATGGACGGCATGAACGTCGTCGGCGATCTGTTCGGCGCGGGCAAGATGTTCCTGCCCCAGGTCGTGAAGTCGGCCCGCGTGATGAAGAAGGCCGTCGCCTATCTGCTGCCGTACATCGAGGCGGAGAAGCAGCCGGGTGACGCCGAGACGACCAACGGCACCATCGTGATGGCGACCGTGAAGGGCGATGTCCACGACATCGGCAAGAACATCGTCGGGGTTGTCTTGCAGTGCAACAACTACACCGTGGTCGACCTCGGTGTGATGGTGCCCGCCCAGAAGATCCTGGACGCCGCCAAGGAGCACAAGGCCGACATCATCGGGCTGTCCGGCCTGATCACCCCGTCCCTCGACGAGATGGTCAACTTCGCCGTCGAGATGGAACGCGAAGGCCTGGAGATCCCGCTGCTGATCGGTGGCGCCACGACCTCGCGTGCCCATACGGCCGTGAAGATTTCGCCGCGCCGCAGCGGCCCGGTGGTCTGGGTCAAGGACGCGTCCCGCTCGGTGCCGGTGGCGGCCGCGCTGCTCGACGACAAGCAGCGTCCCGCTCTGATGGAGGCCACCGAGAAGGACTACGCGGCCCTGCGCGAACGGCACGCCCAGAAGCACGAGCGGCCGATGCTCACGTTGGAGAAAGCCCGCGCCAACCGGACGCCGATCGAGTGGGACGGCTACACGCCGCCGGTGCCCGCCCAGGGCGTCGGCGTTCGGGAGTTTCTCGACTACGACCTGGCCGAACTGCGCGAGTACATCGACTGGCAGCCGTTCTTCAACGCCTGGGAGATGAAGGGCAAGTTCCCCGACATCCTCAACAACCCGGCGTCGGGTGAGGCCGCCCGCAAGTTGTACGACGATGCCCAGGAGATGCTCGACACCCTGATCAAGGAGAAGTGGCTGCGCGCCAACGGCGTGATCGGTTTCTTCCCGGCGAACGCGGTCGGCGACGACATCCAGGTCTACACCGACGAATCGCGGTCCGAGGTGCTCACCACGCTGCACAACCTGCGCCAGCAGGGCGAGCACCGCGCCGGCATCCCGAACAAGTCGTTGGGTGACTTCATCGCGCCCAAGGACACCGGTTTGGCCGACTACGTCGGCGCGTTCGCGGTCACCGCCGGGCTCGGCAGCCAGGACAAGATCATGGAGTTCAAGGCCGCCATCGACGACTACAGCGCCATCCTGCTGGAGTCCATCGCCGACCGATTGGCCGAGGCATTCGCCGAACGGATGCACCAGCGGGTTCGCGAGGAGTTCTGGGGATACCAGCCCGACGAGCAGCTGGACAACGAGGCGCTCATCGGGGAGAAGTACGTCGGCATCCGCCCGGCGCCCGGCTATCCGGCCTGCCCCGAGCACACCGAGAAGGCGACGCTCTGGGAGCTGATGGACGTCCAGGAACGGGCCGGCATCGAGCTGACCGAGTCGATGGCGATGTGGCCCGGCGCGGCCGTCAGTGGCTGGTACTTCTCGCACCCGCAGTCGCAGTACTTCGTGGTCGGCCGGCTGGCCCAGGACCAGGTCGCCGACTACGCACGACGTAAGGGCTGGACGCTGAAAGAAGCCGAGCGCTGGCTGGCACCCAACCTCGGCTACAACCCGGAGGACTGATACCCATCTCCCGCCCCAGCTTCGCCCGCCCAACGCTCAAAGCTGTGCTCTTCGACATGGACGGCACGCTCGTCGACTCCGAAAAGCTGTGGGACGTCGCGATGCACGCCTTCTACGCCCAAAAGGGCGGGGTGCTGACCGACGCGGTGCGGGAGACGACGGTCGGTGGCTCGGCGGAGAACGTCATGCGCATCGTGTACGACGACCTCGGCCTGGACCCGACCCCGGAATCCATGGCCGAGTCCGCGGACTGGCTGCACGACTACACCGGTGAGCTGTTCGAGCAGGGGCTGCCCTGGCGGCCCGGTGCGCAGGAGTTGTTGGAAACGCTGGCGGCCAGTGAGATTCCGCTGGCGCTCGTGACCAACACCCGGCGCACGCTGACCGAACAGGCGCTGAAAACCATTGGTAGTCACTACTTTACGGTCACCGTCTGCGGCGACGAGGTGCCCGACGGTAAGCCGCATCCGGCTCCGTACCAGCGCGCCGCCGAACTGCTCGGGGTCGTGCCGCAGGACTGCCTGGCGATCGAGGATTCGGTGACCGGTGCGCAGTCGGCGGATGCCGCGGGCTGCGTCGTGCTCGTGGTGCCCAACGACGTCGCAGTGCCCGACGGGCCACGCCGCCGGCACATCGAAACGCTGGCCGGGCTCGGGGTCGCGGACCTTCGTGACATCTACACCGAAATGTGTTCGTAGCCGCTAGTTCTGGTCCGGTAGTGGGGTCTGCTGTGCGATCGTTGACGCACACCACGCAGCGCTGCGAAAGGACGTCCGATGTCCCATGGTCCGATCGGCGACGACACATCGGCGATCTTCGATGACGAAGAGTTCGACTCCGGCCGCAGTGCCGTGCGCATCGCGTCGGTAGCGGCGCTGGGCGGTTTGCTCTTCGGCTACGACAGCGCCGTCATCAACGGTGCGGTGAAGTCGATTCAGCAGTACTTCGACATCGGCGACCAGGCCTTGGGCATTGCCGTCGCCTCGGCGCTGCTCGGTGCGGCAGTGGGCGCCATGACGGCCGGGCGGCTGGCGGACCGCGTGGGTCGACTCACCGTGATGAAGCTGGCCGCGCTGCTGTTCTTTGTCAGCGCAATCGGGGCCGGCGTGGCGACCAGCATCGAGATACTGGTCGCGTTCCGCATTGTCGGTGGCCTTGGCGTGGGCATCGCGTCGGTGATCGCGCCGGCCTACATCGCCGAAACATCGCCGACGAGCATCCGTGGTCGGCTCGGGTCCCTGCAGCAACTGGCCATCGTCAGCGGCATCTTCCTGTCGCTGGCGGTCGACGCGCTGCTGGCGCACTTGGCCGGCGGCGCGAGCAGCGTGCTGTGGCTGGGTCTCGAGGCTTGGCGCTGGATGTTCATCCTGATGGCCATCCCCGCTGTGGTGTACGGCCTGCTGGCCTTCACGATTCCCGAATCGCCGCGTTATCTCGTTGCCACACACCGGATTCCTGAAGCCCGCAAGGTGCTCACCATGTTGCTGGGGGAGAAGAACCTGGAGATCACCATCGATCGCATCCAGCAGACGCTCGAGTCCGAGTCGAAGCCCACCTGGCGTGACATGTGCAAGCCCGGCGGCGGACCCTTGAGTCTTTACGGCGTTGTCTGGGTCGGTCTGGCGCTGTCGGTGTTCCAGCAGTTCGTGGGCATCAACGTGATCTTCTACTACTCGAACGTGCTGTGGGAGGCCGTCGGTTTCGACGAGAGCTCGTCGTTCGTCATCACCGTCATCACCTCGGTGGTGAACATCCTGACAACGGTCATCGCGATCATGCTGATCGACAAGATCGGCCGCAAACCACTGCTGCTCATCGGTTCGGCCGGGATGACGCTGACGCTGGCCACCATGGCGATCATCTTCGGCACCGCCCCGCAGGTGAACGGTGTTCCGCAGTTGGGTGGCATCGAAGGGCCCGTCGCCCTGATCGCCGCCAACCTGTTCGTGGTCGCGTTCGGCATGTCCTGGGGGCCGGTGGTGTGGGTGCTGCTGGGGGAGATGTTCCCCAACCGCATCCGTGCCGCGGCGCTGGGTCTGGCCGCGGCCGGCCAGTGGGTCGCCAACTGGGCGATCACTGTCAGCTTCCCCGAACTGCGCAACACGCTCGGCGTCGCATACGGCTTCTACGCGCTGTGCGCTCTGCTGTCGCTGGTCTTCGTCGCCAAGTGGGTTCGTGAGACCAAAGGCGTTGCACTGGAAGATATGCATGCCGAGTTGCTGGCAAAGTGATGTCGCCGGGTGTCTGGTACAGCTGAGATGACTTACTGAACCCGGTCCCAAGTTCAGCGAATATCCGTCAGATGGCTGATGCCGTGAGTATTGACGTTGTAGATAATTATCGGCGGTGAGCGTTGGTGCTGCCGTGGTTCTGACGCTCCTTCACGGAAGGAGTGCGCAATGGTCAACGGCGGCTCTCGTTGTGTGGCTCGTCTGAACGGTCTTGTCGCGGTCGTCACTGCCGTGATCGTGGTGGTTGGCTTTGTGGGTGCGGCCCCTCCGGGGCGTGATCCCGCGGTCGCCATCAGTGCTGCCCGGGTAGCGGCTGTGAATACCTCGATGTCGGCGAATACCTCGATGTCGGCGCAATGGGCCGCGCTGGACCAATTCATCACCGCGGCTGCGCAAATGGGAGCCCGTGTGGCAGTGGTGCCGGCCAGTGGGCCGTCCGTCGGCGGTCAGCGTGGCAAACCGATGCCGCTCGCCGCGACGTCCACCGCACCGACCGGACCCACACCGCTTGCGGCCGCGCCGGTGCCTCTGGCGGGGATCCCGATCATCTCCGATATCGGCTCGGCGATCTCGTCGGCCTTCTGGTCGTTCGTCGGTCCACTGGTCAACAACGCGGTCGTAGGTCCGTTCGTCCTGTTCGGCGCGATCTTCTTCGGCATCTTCGTGGTGGCGCCGATCATGTACGTCGTCCAGACGGTGCAGCAGTTCTTCGCGCCCTTGCTCGGCCTGCTGCCCCTGGCGGCGAGCCCGGCCGCCGCGAAAACCATTGCGCCCACCGCGGCCGTGGCTGGTCCCGCTGGAGCCGCGAAAGGCGCAGCACCCGTAGCCGGTACCGATGTGGGTGCCAACGTGGTGAAGGCCCCCGTCAAGGTGCCCAGTGGTTTCATGCCGAAGCGTCAGAAGCCGGCGGGCGTGGTGCCGACGGCCGCCACTGCCACCGCCGACGAGGCCGACCACGGCAAGGCGCAAGGACGCCCGCCGGCTCCGAGTCAGCTGAACGGCCCCGGCGTCCGCGGTAATGGTGCCGGCGCGAGTTCGGGTGGTGGGAAGAGTGACGCCGGAAAGTCCGACACCGTAACGTCCGACACTGGAAAGTCGCTGTCGCGCAACAAGAAGTCGAGCTCGGGCAGCAAGCCAGGTAAGGGCGCATCTGCTGATTCCTAGTCGTCGATAGTCCTGAGGGCGGCCAAGTTGGGCGCAAGCTCACCGCCCACCGTTCGCCGGCCGCCGCTTCCAGCCCGTCGCTCGCTGGCCGTGGCGCGATGGCTCCGCCCCACGGCTCGGGTGCCGTGCAGCACTGGGTGCCGGGTTAGCTTGCGGGACTGTCTGATTCACCATCGCCGTCGCCGTCGGCGTCTCCGCTCTCCGGTGGGTAGAGCGTCGGGTGGTGGTAGTGGTTTGTTCGGGGTTGGCCGACGTCCAGGAGTGGTGGTGGGGTCCAGTGGGCTCTTCCGTTGGGGCCCATGGTGGTGGTCCAGCCGCCGGTGTCGGCGAGGCGGTTGTCGGGGCCGCAGGCCAGGGTGAGGTTGGTGATGTCGGTGGGTCCGTCGTCGCGCCAGTCGGTGTTGACGTGGTGGGCC